>JAKGSH010000002.1 GCA_021568835.1 Streptomyces sp. Tue 6430 | reverse complement strand
GCCGCATCAGAGCCGGTTCGGCCTGCTTCCTGGCGGTGGCAAACGGGGTGGCCCGCCTGTACTGACCGGTGGGCGGGGCCGGTTGGCGACGGCTGCGGAGCCGGCGGAGGGCGTGTTGTGCCTGGACTGGGGGTGTGGCGGTACATCACCTGTCCCGGGCTGAGTGAGGTGGGCCTGATGCAGTGGTTGGAGAAGCAGGAGGGGTGCGGGTCGAGCGCTGGGAGAACCTGGACGAGTGGGATGTCGGCGTTTACCTGGCGGACGGGCATCGGTGGCGGGTGGACGTCAAGGATCACCAGGACGCGCAGACGATCATCGACCGGCCGCCTGTCGGGAGACGGTGGTCGTGCCCAACTACCGGCATAGCCAGGTCAGGCAGCTGCAGTCCGGGCTCGATGGGCTGCGGACTGCTGACGGCAGCGCTACAGCGTGTTCACAGTCAGCCGTTTCAGGGCGGCTGTGACCGGCGGTTGAAGGGGATGGGTGCATGACGTCGCCGAAGAATGCGAAGTACTCCGTCGGTGTGCCGCTGACGCTGCGGGCGGCGATCCTGCTGGCCGCGCGGGTGTTCCCCAACCGGGCGGCGGAGGAGCAGGCGGCGTGGCGGCGTGTGGTGGATCTTGCTGATGCACATTTCCTGGCCACGGGGCAGATGCATCTGTGGGACGGCTGGTCTTCGCTGGCTCTGTCCGATCAGGTGCGGATCACGCGGATGCTGCGGCAGCGGCCAGCGGTCCTTGCCTCCCGTTCGGTGTTTGTCACGGAGACGGCAGCGGTCCTGGACAGCGGGGAGACGGTCGAGTTCGCCCCGGCCGATGGGAGGAGCAGGTGCTGATCCTGCCTGTGGGCGACGAGGAAGCCCTTATCGATGTCTTGCTGGACGAGCTTGAGGACAACGCGGCCAAGGGGCAGGTGCTGCCCAAGCCTGCGCCGCCGGGCTCCTACGTCAGCGACCTGCGGATCAGGGATCCGCTCAGCCCGTCGGGCCGGGTGGTAGACGTCTTCTACGACCTCGACTACCAAGGGCCTCCTGCTCCCAGCGTGGTGCAGGAGCTGGGTAACGCCCCAGTCGCGGACGAGGTGGTGATCCCTTTCGCCGACCTGGAGGAGATCGCGGGCCGGCTCGATGAGCTGCGCGGGCAGGACTACCGGCGCAAGGCGGTCGCGGATATCAGGCGGCACGTCCGGGGCCGCGACGGCATGGGCGTGGGTGAGATCCTGCGCGTGAAGGCCGGGCCGCTGCGGGTCTTCCACGCTCCCACCGGGATGGGTAAGAACGTCCTGAGTGAACTCGTCGCGGTGTGGTGCGCCCAGCGGGAGCGGGTGATCTCGCTGGTTGTTCCGCAGAGTGCTCAGGTCCTGGCCACGGTGTACCGGCTGCGCAGGATCTGGCCGACCTGAAGGTATCCGCGCGGGTCACTCCGGTCGTCTCCCCCGCCTCCATGATGGATCTGGCCGTGCAGACGGCCGGCAACCCGCAGGACGACGCGGACTTTCGGACCTGGGTGTACCGGGAGATGTCTTACAGCTGCCCCCTGACGGGGCATGCCACCATCTCCTCCGAGGCGGTGGACGCGTGGACGCCGGGTCAGGAGCCGTGCGACCAGCTCAAGCCCAACGGGCCGAAAGCGGACAAGGCCCTGGCCTGCCCGTGGCGCGGCGGCTGCGGGAAGTTCCGCCACCACCGGGCCGCGGCGTCGGCGGACATCCTCGTCACCAACCATGCGAACTTCCTCACCGGGCACATCCACGCGCCGGTGGCGGGCGGCCTGCTCCGGGACGGCGGATGACCACCGAGCAGCTGCTGCTGCACCGCAGTCATCTGGTCATCATCGACGAGGCCGATGCGCTGCAGGCGCAGGCCTTCGACCGGGCGGCCCGTCAGGTGCTGCTGGCCCAGGATGGTGCGGAGCGCACGCCGGTGCGCGAGCTCGACAGCCAGTTCCGGCGGCACTGCCACCGGCTGCCGATGAGCCTTGAGCAGTACCTGCGGCCGCTGATCAACCACCTGGTGTGGCTGGCCGAGTCCTACGTGTCCCACCTCGTCGGCGGGGTCATCCATCCCGACCGGGAGCGGCGCAGCATGGTGGTGCCGCGCCGCTGGGACGGATGTTCGCCTCCCGGATCTTTGGGCTGGAGGATGGGGAGCGGCCCACGGAGCGGCAGATGCAGGCGGTCAACCAGCTCTACAAGCGGGAGGGGCCGCTGGAGTTCGCCGATGAGGTCGAGGGGCTGGCCGAGCTGAGGGAGCTTTTGTCCTCGGTCACGGATCTGGTCGGCGGGTCGGACCGGCTCACGCACGTCACCTTGAAGCGGATTGGGGAAGCGTTCTCGGCGATCACCGGTGAGGAGGACGAGAAGCGGCTGTCCTCGCTGGCGTTGCTGGCGGCCCGGCGGGCGTATCTGGAGGAGATGCGCAGCATCTTGCACCGCATCGTCGGTGTCGCGGCGCCGTTGCAGGGGGCGGGGATCTCCGCCGGCAACGACCTGGTGGATGCGCTGGCCTCGCACGTGCCGTGGCGGGCTGCCCCCTACGGTCCTTTGGGGCGTGCGCTGTTCGCGTTCTCCGAGACGTTCGATCCTGGTGACCGGCATGAGACGGCGCTGCGGCTGAAGTCTTATGTCGGGGATCCGCACGCTCATCTGGCTTATCTGGGCGAGGTGACCGCGCTCGCCCATACCGGCACCCGGCGGGCGGTGATCGGGATGTCTGCCACGGCGTTCATGCCGTACGCGCCGCGTCATCACCTCCTGGCGGAGCCGGCCTGGTACGTGCCGGACGACGTCAATGGAGGCCTCACCGTGGAGCTGCAGGCCGGCCAGGACAACGGGCGGGCATCGTGGTGTCCGGCACCGACGGAGTGAACCGGGAGCGCGCTTATACGGCCATGGGGCGCAGCGTCGGCAAGGACTATCCCGCGCAGCTCGACGCGGTGGCCGCTGACCCTGCTACCGCGCACCGTGCGTATGCGTTGCTTGCGCCGACTGCCTACGATGCCGGTCCTGCGCTCGCCCGCGGCATGATCGAGGCGGGGGTCGCGGCATCGGAGATCTGTGTGGCGGTGCAGCCGCAGAAGATGGCGTCGCTGGAGCGGATGCCTCCCGGCTGGGTTCCGATCCTGAGCAACCGGCTCGAGCAGTTTCCCCACGCTGTGGGTCACGGCCGGTGCCGGTACCTGATCGCTCCCATGGCGCGGGTCGAGCGTGGTCTGAACATCGTCGACCGTGACGGGCGTTCTCTGCTGCATGTGGCGTGTCTGGTCAACCGTCCCATTCCGGTGATGGAAGACCCTCCGGTGCTGCTGTCCCTGGTCAACTCGCTGGCCTATCGACGGCGGCGGCCCGGTCCGGAGCCCGCGGCGGAGCTGGAGCGGCTGCGGATCGTGGCGGGGCAGATCTTCGATGACATCCGCAGTGGGCAGGGCTACTTCAAGTCGCTGGGCGAGGACGTCAAGCTCGCCGTGGTCGCGGAGATCTTGACCCGGCTGATCCAGCTGGGCGGGCGGACCCGGCGCGGCGGGGACCCGGGGCGGCTGCGGCTGCTGGATGCCGCCTTCACCCAGACCGCCGCCGACTCCACGCTGCCCGCCCTTCTTGAGCAGTTGCGCGGGAAATGGCAGGCCGAGGACCACATGCCGCTGATCGACGCCGTCTACCGCACCACCATGACCGAGGCCCTGCTGGGGCTCACAGAGCCCTCCCCACCGGATATGAGGAAGAGGAGATGGGCGAATGGTGAGTGACGACCGCGGCCGCCTGTTCACCCTGTCCTTCGAGCTGGACGACCGGCTGCTGGGCGGCGTGCACGTCTATCCGCAAGATGAGGCGTTCGCGCCGGCCTGGCGGCGGCTGCCGAAGCCGCGGGGCAAGGACGCCGTTCAGCCGATCGCGTCCCTGCAGACGGCAGCGCGCGCCGTGACCGGGGAGCGGCTGGTGTTCACCAACCCTGACCGGCCTGCCAGGACGGGGCGGTGGGCCGGGCGGAGTGTGATCGTCACTCCCGGGGCGCTGGACGGGGCTGTGGTGCGCACGTTGATGCGGGAGTGGGAGACTCGGCTGGAGGGGCATGAGGGCCGTGACACCCTCGCCGCCCTGCTGCAGCTGTCCGACGACGGGCCCCAGCCGCTCAGTTCGCTGCTGCACCGCGACGCCATGGGGCGGATCACCGGGCCCCGCTGGGCGTTTCGGGTGGCCGGGTGGCGGCTGGCGGGCATGCTGGCCGCCCAGCCGCTGCCGCTCGACGCGTCGCTGCCTGCGCTGCGGTTCCACCTCGACAGCGAGGGCGACCTGCTGGCGTGGCAGGCCCCACTGGTCCACGAGCGGACGTGGATCGACGAGGAGAGCGGCAAACGCCGGCGTATCGCCGGCTACGCCATGGAGCGCATCCACATCGAGGTCGAGCCTGCCCCCGGTGGGAAGACGCTCATCGCGCATCTGTCGGCGCGTATCTCGCGCGTCGCCACCCATTACAAGGGCATCCGCAACGTCTTGCTGCGCCATCCCGTCAACCCGGACATCATCCTCAAGGCCCCCATCACCACCCGGTGGGAAAAGGGCCCGGACGGATTCATGCGGCCCTCGGCCGTCCTCTACCGCGGGGCGACGGCACAGATCGTCGAGGCCTGCGGTGTCGGCCGCCTGCCCCAGCCGCCCCTGACGGGGCTGGACGAGCTGGCAGAGGTGCGCGGGGTGCACCGCACGGGCAAGCACCCGATCGACAAGGGCGCCGGCGCCATGTTCCACGCCCGGCTCGAGGAACACGCAGGGCAGGTCCTGGGCAAGGAGCCGCTCGTCTACTCCGGGACCTCCGTCAAGATCAGCAAGCCGGGCGGGAGCCTGCCTCCCTACGTGCCGGCCCACAAGATGGCCGACGCCATGGCCAGTGCCCGCCTCGATACGGTGCGCATCGTCGTGCTGTACGAGTCGACGGACTGGCACACGCGGGTGATGGGGCAGCTGGCCCGCGACTACGCACGGCCCGAACTGGCCGTGCTGCCCGATGAGCAGCCGGTGGTCCTGGCGCCCGGGTATGAGCTGGTGGCGGTGCGGCTGCCCGAACTGGTCCGCCACGGCAGCCACGACCGCAGCCTGATCCTGAACACCCTTCCCTGGTTCAAGCCCGGTGCCGAGCGGTCCCTGATTGCAGCCCTGTGCGAGACGCGCTACCTCAGCGAGCAGGAGAAGGAAGCAGGAGTGACGGATGCCAAGCACGCGTTGAAAGGGCTCTTCGCCGAGCGCGGCATCCCCTCGCAGTTCATCACCATGGACTCCGATCCCGGCGACCCCTACCGGCTGAACACGCCCGAGAAGGTCGCGCGGGCCAGGGCCCTCAAAGCAGGTCTGCCGGAGCCGGATGTCGCCTACAAGGACGACCATGCGGTGCAGATCGCGCTCGGCAGCCTGCACTCCGACTCCGGCCTCATCGACAACCGCCTGGCCGCCACCGCCTTCCACCGCAACGCCAAGGACACCGCCTTGGACCGGGAGGCTGTAGCGGTGGGGCTGTGGACCCGCTACCACCGCTTCGACGAGCGTCCCGGCCGTCCCCGCAAACCGGCCGTGCTGGCCATCACGCTGGTCGCCATGCGGATCCCGCTCGGCGAGGACGCCTACTGGCCCACGCTCATGTACAGCGATCAGGGCTGGCTCCCCCTGGCCCAGGCACGGGTCCTGCACCATGCGGGTCCCATCGGGAAGAAGGGGCATCACCTGCGGGAAGACCATGGAGGGCCGGACAATGTCCGCACCTATGTGGAGCGGGCGTTGGCTGCGCTCGGTGACCGGTATCCGATCATCGTCTTCGCCGAGGAGCGTGAGCGGATCTGGCCAGGGCTGTGCAACGACCGGCTCGGGGACGGCGGTGTCCCTGGACAGAGTCTGATGGCGCAGGGGCGGGATGTGGCGGTCGTCCGGGTCGGCAACGGGCAGGGCACCCCCCAGCCGTCACGGCGCACCGGGGGCGGGAGCAAGCTGCCGGCCAACCCGCTGCAGCCGGTCATGCCGGAGAAGATCCTCTACCGTCACGATCACGGCGGTGTGGTGTCGTGGCTGTTTTCCGGGCAGTCCCGCCAGCATGCAGGCGGCCAGCGCACCGGCACCCAGTACACGCGCCGTACCCTGCCCGGCGGACAACTGGCCCAGATGAGTGCCCCCTTCCACGCCATGACCCGCACCGAATACGTCATCGCTCACCCTGGCAGCTGGCGCGAGGAGCAGCTGGCAGGCCTTGCCGCGAGGATCTCGGAGCAGGCCGCCATGTGGGATGGGCGCACCAATCTGCCCGCGCCGCTGCATCTGGCGAAGAGCGCTGATGAAAAGCACCCGGGCTTCGTCGACCAGGAAGGACTGAGCGAGTAGGTGCGGTGACGGCGGGCACGGCGGCTTCCAGGAGCGGTGCCGGCGCAGCCGATGGCTGTTGGCTGTTGCCGTGCCCCGCATGGGTTCAGGGCGAGGCGGGGCCGGGTGCACTGTGCCGCCCCTGACCTGTCGCAAGCCGAAAAGGCCGTCCAACTGGAGGATGCGGCTGGTTACTTGGAATACGTCTGTTTCCAGCGTGCTCGGTGGTGGGCTTCTCCCTGTCCGCGTCCGTTGACTTCGGCCAGGGACAGCAGCGGTGTCCCGTTGTTCCACAGACCGAAGAAGTCACGGTGCAGGGTGAGGATGTGGTGCTTGACCGCGAATGCCTCGGCTTGGGGGCTGAAGCGTGTGGTGGCGACGAAGATGGCAACATCCGCGGCAAAATGCACCTTGGCTCCCAGCAGATCGCGCACTTCGCGACTGGCGATCGTCCGGTGGGGTGCGTACCGCTTGCATTGGATCACCATGGTCCGGCCGTCGGGCAGCCGGCCGAGCACGTCGGCTCCGTTGTCCCCGGTCCCTCCTACTCGGCGCACCTGCGTGCAGCCGTCACGGCGGCATAACTCGGCAACCACTTCTTCGAACTCGGTGCCGGTCATCGCATCGATGGCAGCCAGCGTCCGCTGTCCGGCTGCGATCTCCTCCTGTCGTCTCCAAGCGTCGTCCTTGCTTCGCAGCAGCCGGTCGGTGCGCCAGAGCCGCCACACCATCCAGCCGATTCCCGTGGCGGCAAGCAGGGCGCCGAGGTATGGCAGCAGCGTCGGCTGCAGCAGGCCGAGCAGGACCAGTGCGGCAAGCACTCCTGCTGCTGCTTTGTTCCGGGTGGTGGTGCGTCGTCTGCGCATTGCCTTGCGCTTGCGTTTGGCCGCCATTTCCGCCCCCTCTTGCACCGGCTGGGATGGATTCCTCCCTGCTGTGCAGTGTGGTCATGCCGAGCGGCCCCGCCAGGGCGTAGTCAGGCCATTGGCTTGAACCTCCCGCCCTTCTGTCGGCTGGCGTCTGGCTGTTCTCCTCGGGAGGTGCGGTCGCCTGTTTACAGGCCGAGTTCGGCCAGGGCTGCTTGCCTCTGCGGACTGAGGCCGGAGCGGCGGCGGCGCAGGTTGCTCAGCCACTGGCCTAGGCGCACGGGGTCGCCTTCGATCTTCTCGATATGCCGCTGGGGGACGTCGAGATGGCCTTCGCGCGCGCGGAAGGCGCGTGCGGCGGCCAGCCCGCGCTGGAAGGCACGCTCGCGCGCCGGCAGGCGGCTCTCCGCCACCGGGGAGGCGGATGTGTCGGGCAGTTCGACCAGCCCCAACTCCGCGAGCAGCGACCTCTGCTCAGGGCGCAGACGATCGGAGCGGGCACACTGTGACTCAAGCCATCGCTCTGCCTCGGCGGCAGTCTTGTTGGCGGTCCGGCTCTGACGGGCGGCGTGGTAGGCCCGTTGCCAGGTGATCGGCCAGGGCGGGTTCCACCACCGGTCCAGGGCGGTGAGGGCGGTAGCGCGCTGCTCGGTGAGGGTCTCGGCGCGCTTGCGCTGGGTGGCCAGCCAGCGGCCGAGGGGGAAGCCGTCGTGGATCTCGTCGACGGGTGCGGCGAGGTGGCCGTGGCGGGCGGCGTACGCGGCGGCGTGGGCCAGTGCGCGGTCGAAGGCCTGCTGGCGGGGGTCCCAGATGATGCCGAGGCGTTCGAGGGCCTGCACGCGTACGGCGTCGAGCGTGTTCTTGGTGTGCAGGTGGCGTTGCCAGGTCAGCCAGCGTCCCAGGGGGTAGCCGGTGGGGTCCTCGTAGTTCTGGGGGACGTCGAGGTGGTGGTGGGTGTGGCGGAAGCGGCGGGCCGAGGCGAGGCCGCGGCGCCATTCGGCGCTCTTGGGGGCCAGGACGCGCAGGGACAGGGCGAGGGCGATCTCGTCTGCCTGGGTGGGGCGGTCGAAATGCAGCCAGGCTTCGGGGTCCTCGGGGGCGTGGTGGGGCGGTGGGTGCGCGGGTCGGACAGGCGGGCGTCGAGGCGGTCGTCGTGGGAGCGCAGGGCCTGGATGGTGCGCCACAGCGGGGTGTAGGCGTCGGCGCCGAGGAGGTCGTCGGGGTCTTCGTCGGGGGTGAGGTAGACGGGGACGACGAGGGTGGCCTTCTTGCCGGCGCCGGGGTGCTGGCGCAGGGCGCGGCCGACGGCCTGGACGGTGTCGACGGGGCTGTTCTTGGGGTCGACGAAGACCACTGCATCGATGTCGGGTACGTCGATGCCCTCGCCCAGCACGCGGGCGTTGGACAGGACGGCCGGTGTATCGGGGCTGGTGTGTGAGGTGAATTCAAGCAGGAGGCGGCGGCGGATTTGCGGGGTGTGGCTGCCGCTGACCCAGTCTGCCCACAGTCCCTGGGGGCGCTGGTGTTCGGGAAGGGCGGCGGCTGTCTCCGTCAGGGTGGTGGCGAAGGCGCGGGCGTCGGCGACACGGTGGTGGAAGGTCAGGATGCGGCGCAGCCGGTGGTCGTGGATGGCGCGTAGGGCGGCGACTTGGCGGCCGGCCAGGCGCAGTCCGTCGACGCCGGCGCCGGGGCCGGTGGCGAGCCAGTCACGCAGGTTTTCGTCGGTGACGACAGGGACGAGGATCTGATAGTCGGCGAGCAGGCCGAGGTCGATGGCGTCGGAGAGGGACAGTCGGTAAGCGACAGGGCCGAAGAGGGCTTCGTCGTTCATGGAGGCCACCGTCTCTGCTCCGTCGTCGTCCGGGGCGTCGTCGGGGTCCCAGATGCGGGGGGTAGCGGTCAGGTAGAGGCGTCGGACGGCGGGGACCTGGTCGTCGTGGTGGACAGATGCCCAGGCCTTGCCGAGGCGGCCGGCGGTTCTGTGGGCCTCGTCGACGACCACCAGATCCCAGGAAGTCAGGTGGTGGTCACGGTGGGCGGCGACTACGGCAGGCAGCGAGGCGTAGGTGGCGTAGACGGTGGCCGGCCCGGGGCGAGGTGTGGTGATGAGGGCGGTCAGTTCGGCGGGGTCGGTGGTGAGCGGGATGTCGGTGCCGACCGGTTCGTGGTCGAGGGCCTGGCGGGCCGAGCACACCGCCACGGTGGTGCCCTTGCGGCCGGCCAGACGCCAGGAACGGATCGTCTGCGACAGCAGGTCCAGTGTCGGCAGCAGCACCAGCACACGTCCGCGGGGGCAATGCGGGCGGTGGTACGGGCGGCAATGAGGGTCTTGCCGGTGCCGCAGGCCGCGATCACGCTGGCGCGGGTGTGATCGCGGAGCGTGGCGGTCGCGGCGGCGACGGCTTCCTTCTGGTGGGGCCGCAGCTCGATTTCGGAAGCCATGAAGGTGTGCTGCTCCGTGGAGGTCGGCTGGACAGGGGGCGGGGCAAGGCGCCCCGCCCTGTCAGGGTGCAGGCTATTCGGCTGCTTCGGTCAGGTGGGCGAGGGTGGATCCGGCGGGGCTTTTACGGACGTGCAGGCGGTGAGTGATGCGGCGGCGCAGTTCGGGGACGTGGCTGATGACGCCGACGGTGCGGTCGTGGGCACGCAGGGAGTCCAGGACGTCGAGGACCTTGTGGAGGGTGTCTTCGTCGAGGGTGCCGAAGCCTTCATCGATGAAGAGGGTGTCCAGGGGGTTGCCGCCGGCTTCGTGGGTGACGACGTCGGCCAGGCCGAGGGCGAGGGAGAGGGAGGCGAAGAAGGATTCGCCGCCGGAGAGGGTGTCGGTTTTGCGGGGGCGTCCGGTCCAGGAGTCCGTGATCTGCAGGCCGAGGCCGGAGCGGGCGCCGCGGGCGGCTTGGTGGTCGGAGTGGGAGAGGGTGTAGCGGCCTTCGGACATGATGTGCAGGCGGGTGTTGGCGGCGGTGACGACTTCTTCGAGGCGGGCAGCCAGGACGTAGGCCTCCAGCTGCATGCGCACCCGGGCGCTGGGTGAGTTGCCGGTGATGAGTTCGGCCAGGTGGCGGGCGGTGAGGTGAGCCTGCTCAAGCGGGTGCAGGTGTTGGACGGCGGCGTCGAGGTCGGCGGCGAGGGCGGTGAGGGCCTGGCTGCGGGTGTGGGCGGCACTCGCGGCAGCGGCCGCCTCGGCGTGCTGGTCATCCGCGGCGGCCCTTGCAGCCGTGGCGGCGCCGAGGTCGGCGGAAGGTTGCGCGGCGGCCTGCTGCAGTGCCGGGTTGTCCAGAACTGCGGTGTGGGCGGCGCAGGTCTCGCGCCACTGAGTGATCTCTTCTTCGATGGCGCGCAGGTCTTCGTCGCTGAGCAGGGCCTGCTGGGCGAGTGCCAGGGTGTCGAAGCCCTGGTCTTTGGCGGCGAGGGTGGCCTGGTCGGTGCGGTGCGTGAGGGTCTGGACGACGGCGGCGAGGTTGCGGGAGGCCTCGGCGGTCTCTTTGAGGCGGCCGGCGGTGCGGGTGAGGTCGTCGGCGTGGGCGGCGACGGTGGGATGGGTGCCGCGGGCTGCGGTGAGCTTGGCGGTCAGCTCGGTGAGCTGCTGGGTGAGGGTGTCGTAGTGGGCGTTGCGGGCGGACAGACCGGCCGTGGCGGTGCTGTGGTGCTGGGTCTGGGCCGTGTGCTCGCTGTCGAGTGTGAGGAGTTCTTCTTGGACGGTGCCCTGGTCTGCAGCACGGTCCAGTGCGTCGGTCAACTCCGTGGTGAGCGTGGTGTGCTGGGTCTGGAGGTCGGTCAGGGGGGTGTCGCCGGCTTCACCGGTAGCGGTGGCAGCCTGTTCGCGGAGCCCGTGCAGCACGGCCGCGGCGGCTTTCTGGGTGGCCTTGGCCTGCTCGTGGAGGGCTTCCGCGTCCTGCTCGTCCTGGCGTGTGGGCTGCCCGTCCTGGGGAGCGGCGGGCGCCGGGTGGGTACAGGATCCACAGACCGGGCAGGGGGTACCGTCGGTGAGGGTGGTGGCGAGTTCGGCGGCCATGCCTTCGGTGCGGCGGCGGCGGATGGTCAGGTAGTCCTGGCCGGTCTGGTGGGTGACTGCTTCTGCATCGGCCAGCTGCTGTTCGGCCTTGGTGACCTTGGCGAGATGGGTGTCGCGGCGCCTGGCGGCTTCGAGGCGGGTTTTGAGGGCGTCCAGGGCGGTCTGGTGGCGGCGGCTTTCTTCTTCGGCCTGGCGGGCGGCTTCTCGCCGGGCTTCGAGGGTGCCGCGCCGGGCGGGCTCGGCTTCGAGCCAGTCCTGGGCTGTGCGTTGCTGGGTGGCGAAATCCTGCCGTTCGGCGTCGGTGCGCTTCAGCTCAATGGTCAGCCGGTGGACCGTGTCTTCTTCGGGGATGAGGGCGGTCAAGAGGGCGGCTTCGGCACGAAGACGCTGCTCGGCGATTTCCAGCTGGCCGGCGTCCAGGTCCTTGTGTTCGGGCAACAGGTGTTCGCGGGCAGTGCGTTCGGCATGCTGGGCACGGGTGTGCTCGTCTGCGGCGGTGTCCGCAGCGTGCAGCAGCGGTGCTGCCTGTTGGGCACGGCGGGCCTGGTCGCGACGCTGGACCAGTGCGTGCTGGTGCGGTGCCTGTTCCTGGAGCAGGTCGAATTGCTGCCGGGCGCTGGTGTAGGTGGTTTGTTGCTGGTGGAGTTCGCGGGCCGCGGCTTCGAAGGTCTGCTGTCTGACCAGGTTTTCTTTGGCTGTTGTGGCTGCTTGGAGTGCTGTTGTGTGGTTGGTGTGGCTGGCGCGGAGCAAGTCCTGGGCCCAGGCGCGAGCGGGCTCGGTGAGCGTGTGCGGGTCGTCGGAGGTAGGCGCCGTGTACTCGGTTTCCAGGTCGGGTCCGGCGGCTTGGTGGATGCGTTCGACCAGGCGCAGTACGTCGGCGCGGGCGGCGTCGCGGTTCTTCTCGGTGGTGCGGCTGTGGTCGTTCAGCCAGCGCTCGATGAAGGAGAAGCGACCGGTGCGGAAGAGCTTACCGAGGAGTTCTCGTCGGCCGTGGGCGTCGGCGTGGAGGAACTTGGTGAATTCGTTCTGCGGCAGCAGGACTACCTGGCAGAACTGATCCCGGCTCATGCCCAGCAGGTCAGTCACCTCAACGGCAGCCTCTTGGTGGGACTTGCTAGAAGGTTCCCAGCGACCTTGGCCGTCGGCGTCGACGGCCCATTCACTGAGCCGGGTTTCTGCCTTCTGGGAGGTCTCGCCTGCACCGGATCGCTTGGGGCGCATCTGGGCGGGGATCCGGTCGATGCGCAGGCGGCGCCCTGCAAGAGTGACCTCGAGGGTGACCTCGGTCAGGAGGCTGGCGGGAGCGTGGTGGCTGCGCAGCAGCAGGTCGCGGTCGCCCGGTGGTTTGCCGTAGAGGGCGAAACAGATGGCCGCGAAGATGGTGCTCTTGCCTGCTCCGGTGTCGCCGTGCAGGAGGAACAGGCCGTCGGCGGACAGAGCGTCGAAGTCGATGGTGTGGGTGCCGGCGAAGGGTCCGAAGGCCTGCAGGCGCAGGGTGTGCAGGCGCATGTCAGACGGTTTCCTTCTGCTGCTCGTTCAGGCGGGAGGCTTCGACGGCCTGCTGGAGCAGGGCATGTTCGTCCGGTGTGGGGTCGGTTCCGCGCATGTTGCTGATGAAATCGCTGGTGATGTCGAGGTCGCCGCGGCCGCGAATGCGTTCGCTGTAGGTGGGAGTGTTCGTGGCCTGGGAGGGGATGAAGGCGGGCTTGTGCTTGAGGCTGGCGGTGTGGGGGAAGCGGCGGCGCAGGCGGGCCATGGCCTCGAAGGGCAGGGCCGTGTCAGTGAGGGTGACCTCGAGCCAGGCATCCTTCAGCGGCTCGTGGTCGGGGTTGGTCAGGAGGTCTTCCATGAAGCCGGTCACGCGTTCCAGGCGCAGCGGCACGGGGCAGGGCCGGTAGGTGAGTGTGGGAACGACATTGGGGGTGAGGTCGACCAGAGTGATCGACTTGGTGTGGCGGGCTTCGGAGAAGGAGTAGGCCAGCGGGGAGCCGCTGTAATGAATGCGGTCGGTGACGCGCTGGGGGCCGTGGAGGTGGCCCAGGGCCACGTAGTCGATCCCGTAAAAGACGTCGGCGCCGACGTGGGCGACACCACCCACGGCGATTTCGCGTTCGCTGTCGGCCTCCTCCCGTTCATCACGTTCCTCGGGCTGCCCGGTGCCGGAGGTGACGAAGGCGTGTGCGAGGACCACGGAGCGGGTGCCAGCCGGCTGGTTGTTGGTGAGGTCGGCGTGGATGCGGTCCAGGGCTGCTGTCAGTACTGCGCGGTGGGAGACGGCTTCGGCTTCCAGGCAGTCGCGGACCATCGACGGTTCGAGGTAGGGGATGCCGTACACGGCGACGGGGCCGTCGGCGTCTTCGAGGAGGACAGGGACGTCGCAGGTGCCGGGGTCGGTCCGCAAGTGAATCCCGGCACGGGCAAGGAGGCCGGATCCGACGCCGAGGCGGTGCGCGGAGTCGTGGTTTCCGCTGATCATGATGATCGGCACATCGAGGTCGGCGAGCTGGTGCAGGGCGCGGTTGAACAAGCGCACGGCGTCCAGGCTGGGGATGGCCCTGTCGTAGATGTCGCCTGCCACGAGGATCGCGTCGACGTCCTCCGCCTGCGCGGTGTCGACCAGGTGATCGAGGAAGGCACCCTGGGCGGGGATCAGGTCTTCTGTGTGGAACCGGCGGCCCAGGTGCCAGTCCGAAGTGTGCAGAAACCGCATGAGCGCAGACAGTAACCACAGAGAGAGCGGTTACGGACGGTTTTCCCGATAAACAGTCTCCTATAAGAGGTCCTAACAGAAGTTGTTGATCACGTGACCGTCGGCTTGTCCGCTCGTTGGTCAAGCCGTGGGAAAGCGTCAGTCGCGGCTGTGGATCGTGTCGGACGAACTGTGGTCGCTCATCGAGCCGTTGCTGCCCGAGCCGGGGCCGAAGCTGGTGGCGGGCCGGCCGCGGGTGCCGGACCGCCAGGCGTTGTGCGGGAGCTTGTTCGTGCTGCATACCGGGATCCAGTGGGAGTACCTGCCCCAGGAGATGGGCTTCGGCTCGGGGATGACCTGCCGGCGGCGCCTGGCCGCCTGGAACGAGGCCGGTGTGTGGGAGAAGCTGCACCTGGTGCTGCTGAAGAAGCTGCGGTCGGCAAAGCAGCTGGACTGGTCGCGGGCGGTGATCGACTCCTCCCACGTGCGGGCGGCCCGTCGGGGCCCAAAAGCGGTCCCAGCCCGGTCGACCGCGCACGGCCGGGCAGCAAGCACCACGTCCTGGTCGACAGCCAGGGCATCCCGCTCGCGGTGTCGCTGACCGGCTGCAACCGCAACGACGTCACCCAGCTCCTGCCCCTGCTCGACAAGGTCCCACCGATCGCCGGCGTCGTCGGCCGGCCGTGGCGACGGCCGGACATGCTCTTCGCGGACCGCGGCTACGACCACGACAAGTACCGGCGGCTGCTCTGGCAGCGAGGCATCCGGCCCGCGATCGCCGAACGAGGACAGCCACACGGCTCCGGCCTGGGCATCTTCCGCTGGGTGGTGGAGCGCACCATCTCCTGGCTGCACGGCTTCCGCCGTCTGCGCACCCGCTGGGAACGACGCGACGACATCCACGAAGCCTTCCTCGGCCTCACTACCTGCCTCATCACCCACCGCCACGTCCAACGGCTTTGTTAGGACCTCTTAGAGGGCCCTGCTCGTGCTCGCAGAGCAGGGCCCCCTTGTGAGCGGGTATCAGTCAAGCCAGTCGTTCGGGATCAGAGCGTTGCGCTGGCCCTCGGTCGGCCGCCAGTTCTCGACAATGGCTTCCTGGAACCAGGGCTCTTCGGTGAGGTTGGCGTGGTCGCACACGATGATCTGCAGAGTGCCTTCATTGAGGTCGGCTACGTCTTTGAGGAGTTCGAAGTAGGCGGTGACGGTGTTCCAGTCGGCGTCCTGGACGGTGGTGGCGTCTTTGATCTTGGCGGGGAAGAAGGCCTGGGTCGGCTGGTCAAGCATGAGGAAGCCGGGGACGGGCCGGCGATGGAACCGGAAGTAGGTGTGCAGGGCGAGATGGGCGACCATGTGGTAGCCGATCCAGTTCTTGGCGCTGCCGATGCGGTTGAGCGGGAGGCGTCCTTGGGGGCGCCGTACGACGACGTTGAGCTGGCTGAGGCTGATGGCGACTTCGTCCGCGGAGGCGGCCTGGCCCAGGTTCAGGCGCCGGGCCCAGTCGGTCATGTTGACGGCGATGCCGGCGAGCCGTCGTTCCGTCTCGGCTGCAACGTCGTCCTCGTCGATCAGGGCTTGAAGGGTGGCGACGTTCTCCTGGGCCAGAATCAGGTTGTTGCGCAGTTCGCCGATGTTGCCGGCGGGTGATCCCGTTCCGGCGGTAAGAGCTTGGTCGATACGGCCTTGGATGCGGGCGATGCGCACATGCTGGTCCTGGAGGTTACGCATACGTTCGTCGCTGGCTGTCAGTTCCCGCAGTTGTGCCCCGTTGACCTTGAGGCGTTCGACGACGGCTGCCCGTTCGGCTTGGAGGGATCTGCGGTGCTCGTCGCGGATCGGCTGGATGCCTTGGGCCTGGTCGAGTTCTTCCGCAAGCTGCGCGGTGAGTGTGGTGATCTCGGCGGCAGAGGCGTCCGGCTCCTCCAGCGGGCGGGTGCACATCGGGCAGAGCGCAGTGTCGTAGTCGCGTTCGGGTCCCAGGAGGTTGATGGTCTGCAGGCGGCCGAGCTGCAGGTGGAGTTCGCCGGTGAAGGCCTCTCCCTGCTTTTGCCAGCGGTCCACGAGGGCGAGTGCCTCGTCGAGCTGCTGCAGTTGCTCGCGCAGTTGCCGTCGCTCGTCGGTCAGGCCCTGACGTCGGTCTGTGAGATCCACCGGGCCCACGGTGGAGACCGTGACGGTGAGCGCATGCTCCAGGAGAGTGCGAATCTCCTCGGGGCCGGGGGCCGGGGGGACTTCCTCCAGGAGTCCTTCGCTCTGTGCGAGACGGAGCAGGGCGACACCACTGGCGTCCACGGCGTCGCGGTGGCGCTGGGCGTCGTCGAGCTTGCGCTGGGCAGCGCGCTGGGCACGCTGGGCCTCGTTGAGGTGGTGGCGGCGCAGGGCCTGTTCAGGGCCGGCGGCTCCGAGGAAGTAGGGCAGGGTGTCCTTGAGGGTCTGGGCGATGCCGTTCTCAGTCTGGCGGTGGAAGAGGGCCTTTTTGTCGGCGATCTCGTTCTGGTTCTGGAAGCACAGCAGGGCCGCCTGGGCGATGGAGACGTCAAAGGCCTGGCGGGCGGCGCCGGTGGGTGGCTGGAAGCGGAAGTCCTCGATGCCCAGGCGGGCGCTGAGCTGGCTGCGCAGTGCGGCGACGTTCGAGTTCGGGGTCAGTTCGTCGGCTCGGGGCAGGTTGAGGGTGTCGCCGCCGGTGCGGATCATGGCCTGGGTGGTCGAGGCACCTGCGGGGCGGGGCCGGGCCAGGAGCATGCGGCTGTCGCGGAAGGCGACCAGGAGGGCGTACCAGCCGACGGTCCGGTCGATGGGTTCGTCCGGCAGGTTGGGGGTGCTGCGGCCCAGGCAGTAGTCGACGATGTCGAGGATCTCTGACTTCCCGGTCTCGGACTCGCCGGTGAGGATGTTGAGCGCCCCGGGACGAAACCGCACGACCCTGGGAGTGGGCCGGCCGTCTCGGTGATAGAGGGCCAGGGCGAGTAGTTGCATGGTGGTTCCTAGGCTCCTTGGGCAGAGGTGGTCAGGGGCGGACGCCGAGGAGGTTGAAGGCGAGGGCGGGCTCGACGACGGCGAGCCAGCGGCCGACGAGGCCGGCACGGCGGGCGCAGTCCGCGACTTCCTCGCTCGGGGCCTGCGAGGCGGCCTTTGGTGTGCGGGGGCAGCTCAGTCCGGCTGCGGTGATCTCGATGGCGTGGTGGCGTACGGCGGTACGCAGGCTGGCGCGGGTGTAGTCGGTCAGGGCGGCGGCTCTCGGGGCGAATGCGGCCTGGTGCTGGGGGTGTTCGGTGAGCCAGGCCGACATCGAGTGGACGGCCTGGGTGGGCAGGTCCTTGCGGGTGTCGGTGGGCAGCACGAGGGGCAGTACCAGGAAGGCGCTGGGCCAGGGCAGGGGGCGGCCGGCTTTCTTGGTCGCGGCGTGGACGCTGGTCGCCAGGAGGTAGGCGCCGAAGGCGGTGTTGAGCAGGGCCCGGGCTTCGGGAACGCGGTGGTTGGTCATGGTCACTGGCCTGGCTGCTCGTTGTGGTTCTGGCACAGGTCGGGATAGTCGGGGTGCCAGCCGACCGACTCGTCGTCCTCGGCGTGGGCTCGGCCGGCGAGGCTGTGGAGAGTGCCGCGTCCGATCCAGCTTTCGGTGGTGCTGCCGGGGCGGGCGGGGATGCCGGCAGCCTTGTCCATGGAGTCGTCCAGGACGCGTTTGCCGACGGCCTTGCGTTCGGCGGCGGGGTGTCGTCCTCGACTTCGTCGGTGCGGCGGGTGAAGACGTGGTCCCACTCGTCCCACAGGAGCCGCTCGTAGTCGCCGAGGGCTTGTTCTGTGATCGTGAAGTCGCGCAGCCATACGGAGCGCTGGGCTCGGGCGTAGTGGTAGTCGCGCAGGTGGCTGGCGATGGTGCGGTCCTTCAGGCCGATCCACTGCATCTGGGCAACGACCAGGTGGTTCTTGTAGGCGGCGATCTCGGCCTGGGTGAGGCGGCGCAGCGTCTCGGTGATGGGAAGGTTCTTCCCCGTGAACCGGTCGAGAGTCTCTTCCAGTCGGCACTGCAGTTCCTGGGCGGTCACCGAGGCCCGGCTGCGGGTTCGGTCCAACAACTCCACGGCCATGCCGTACCACCACCCCTTGATGTCGTCGAGGATGGCGCGGGCGTGCTGGCCAGGCCTGATCCCCAGTGCGCGGGCCAGCTTAGAGTCGAGGTCTGACATCAGGGGCGACGCGTCGTTGATCTCTATGGCGGCGACGAGCCGGTAGCGCTGCGCGGGGGTGAGGTCGGTAAACTTTTTACGGTCGGCCGCCGTGTTGCCGGGTTCCGCTGCCTGCGCGACCTCCTCCATGCCAGCCAGGGCATCGTCTACGGACCGCCCGGGGCCGGGGCGGAGCTGGTGGAGGAAGGTGCCTTCGGCCGCGACCTGGGTGGTGGCCAGCCGCAGTAGCGGCATGGTCCCGTCGGACAGCCGGCCCAGCACAGTCAGGGCGTCGATCCATGAGGCGACCGAGCGCCAGAAGTCCTTGCCCGTCTCGCTCAACCGTCCAGCGCGCTCACGGTGTTTGGACTGCAGCAACACGAACGGGTCGCGGCTGTCCTGGTACAGGAACTCGATGTCGTCGAGGACTTCCATGCGGACTTCGACCGTGATGTCGTCCCAGCTGCGCTCGGCGAGTTCCAATAGGGCCAGTTCGCACTGGTAGAGGTATCCGGTCATCTGGCCTGCCGCCGAATGCGACCCTGCTTGCGCCACGTTCCCCACTTGTGGTCGGACCTGTACCAACAGCAGCCGACTCGCCGGCTAGGAGGGCCACACGAGATACGGTGCACACGGGTGTCAGCAAATCAGCACGAACCAGACCCCCGCTCCCCTGTCGGCGTAACCTAGCACCTCTCGGGCAGGGGCCCGGCGCGTGTTCCCCAGCTTCTTCCCCACTGTCGTCCCCGGCGCCGCGCCAGACTGGCTCGGGCGACGACGCCTGCCGTGCCCGCGTGCGCCAGGTGATGAAGGATCCGCTGGTTAGGTGTTCCGCTGTGCTGGGTTACGGATGGTGCAGTCGAGCACGAAGGCGCGGATGTCCAGGTTTCTTGTGCGGGATTCCGCCGATCCGATCCCGCCGCGGTCCCCGGCGGCGTAGGCCTGCCAAGCTCCATGCGGACAAGGGCTACGACTACGACCACCTGCGGCGGTGGCTCCGAGCTCGCCATATCGTCCCGCGGTAACACGGCACGACCGGCATCGTGGTGAGAAAGGCGCGAGGAGCGGGTTGGGGTCACGGCCGGGTGGGGCTCTTGCGCGGAGGGTGGCACACCGGGCAGCGTTTGCCGGTCCCACCGCGGCGGGAGCGCTGATCGGGCGTGGCTCTCGCCCGCCATCGACTACGCCTACGTCTGGCTCCACGAAGACCTCCACCGCCTGCACCTCACCGGCCGCGGGCCGCGAACTACGAACACCGGCCTGCCGTAACGCGTCCGGCAGGCCCCACCGCCGCGCAGTCCGCCCCGGCGGCGCCAGCGCCCGGCTTAGACCGTGTCCTACATGGCCAGTTGGCAGTTGTTCTGGTTATGGGGAGTGGACGGTGGGGATGGATCGTTCCGGACGGCCTGTGGGAGATCGCGAGGCCGTTGATCCCGCCGGCACGGGTAAGGCCGCAAGGTGGCGGGGTCGCGAACATCGATGATGAGGCGGTCTTCGCCGCGATCATCTACGTGCTGGTCAGTGGCTGCGCCTGGCGGGCGGTGCCGCCGTGCTTCGGAGCGTCGAAGTCGACCGTGCACCGCCGCTTCGCCATCTGGTCGCGTGCGGGAGTCTGGGGACGACTGCATCAAAAGGTCCTGCAGCTCTTGGACGAGCGGAACTTGGTCGGCTTGTCCCGTGCGGTCCTCGACTCCGCGCACGTGCGCGCTAAAAAGGGGGCGAACACACAGGTCCGAGCCCCGTGGATCGGGGTAAGCCCGGTTCCAAGATGCACGTCCTGTCCGACGCGAACGGACTGCCCCTACGCGTCGGAGTCTCCGCGGCCAACACTCACGACAGCCAGTCCCTGAAGCCGATGCTGTCCCATTTCCACATGGGACACGAATCCCATGCAGCCGATTCCAAGCCCCAGCGCCTTCATGCCGACAAGGCGTACGACGTGCCTCACCTGCGGCGATGGTTATGGGGCAAGCGCATCAGGGTCCGCATCGCCCGCAAGGGCATCGACTCCAGCGAACGGCTCGGCCGACGCAGGTGGGTCATCGAACGCACCATGTCCTGGCTGACCGGCTACCGCCGAATCAACCACCGCTACGAGCGAAAACCCGGCAACTACCTGGCCTTTCTCGGACTGGCAGCCGCTCTCTGCTGCTACAAACGCCTCCTCAAACTGACCATGTAGGACACGGTCTTAGGACTTGGCCTGCTGCGCGGGGTGGCTGCCCCGCAGGTGTGCGCGTAGTGCCGTACGCAACTGCGGAAGCGGGATCCGGGCGCCAAGCTTCGTGAGGAAGTCCGGGACCGTCCAGCGGATCAGGGCGCCTTGGCGGGCGAGGTAGAAGCCGACTTCGCGGATGTCGTAGCGGTCGTCGTAGTCGAGGAGGAGGTACCCAGCGAGCTGCTGTACCTCTTCTCGTCCTACGCGGTGGGGGCGGGTGAGGGCTTTGCAGTCGATGAGGTACCCATTGGTGATGAAATCTGCGTCGGCCTTCACGTCAGCGCTTCCGGAGAAGATCGGCCCGCATACGCGCTGCTGGGCCGGCAGGCTACGCAGGGGGGCGAAGGGCTCTTCTGCGAGCTTCATCTGCTCGTCGATGTCGTCGAGGACGTAGCTCGGCACGGCACTGGTCACGCCTGTGACGGTGGTGTGCTCGTCTACCTGGGCGAGGAGGTTGCGCTTGCGGGAGAAGGAGCCGTTTCGGTAGACGGCTTCGAAGAAGCCTGTGACGAAGCACAGCCTGGTCAATTCGTGGTCGTCGAGTTGTCGGGAAGGATCTGTCAGGTGCGCATGGAGGCGGCCCAGAACGCTGGTTCCGATCATGTGGAGATTGGCGCGCACTGCGCGGGCAGGTGCTCCGTCGATGGGAAGGTCGCTGCCGATCAGTTCGACGCCGGCGATCGCGGCGGGCCCCGGGTCGGAGCCGAGACTCAGGCGCAGCCGGTAGTCGATGGTGTGGCCGAGAGCGGCGTAGTCGGGGCGGCGTTCGTTCAGCGGCTGGACGGGGTGCGGTAGACCGCGGATGTGCTGGAGGTAGGAGGCGATGATGCGTTCGGGGTGGGGAAGGTGGCGGGCCAGGAACGTGGACATCGGGGAGCGTAGGTACTTCAGCTGTCCGGTAAGCGGAAGCCGGGCCAGTGCGATGCCTTCGGGGTGGCGTCTGCTGTCGCGGCGGTGGCGTAGGTCTGGAGCCGTTTGATGCCGGTGATGTCGAGTTGGGTGCGGGCCCGGGTGACGGCTACGTAGATGAGTCGGGCGGCGGCTGGGTGCACGTTGCGAGGGGAGTCGTCCTCGGGCGGAGTGAAGCCTGCTCCGATCCGTACGCGGTTCCACTCCCGGCCCTTGGCCTTGTGCACCGTGGACACGACGACGCGTGCCTGTGTTTCGTGGCTCATGCGTTGGACTGTGCGGATGATCTGCTGGGGGCCGTAGGTGTCCACAAGTTCCACGATGGCTTTGAGGTCGGCGGCGGCGGAGTCCTGTTCGGCGTACTCCTGCACTTCGCCCCAGGAGGAGAAGAGCGCGAGGTCGTGGTGTGAAGTGCGGCGGCCGGCCTGCAGGTCGATCGCTGCCTTCGCGATGTTCAGCAGGGGTTTCCCTCCGCCGACCAGGGCGACGGGCACGCCCTGGTCCAGGAAGCGCAGGACCTCAGCGAGGGCGTCGGCGTTGCCTCGGCACAACACCGCGTCGGGGACCTCCACCTCGGTCAGTTCGGACGGTTCGGCGGCGTGGCCGGTGAGCTGCATCGTCGAGGTGGCCGCGCGGAGCCAGTGGTTGGCCACCTCCGCGATGGCCGGCCCGAACCGGAAGGACTGGGTGAGTTCCATCTGCATGCCAGGAAACCCGCTCATGATGTCCTTGGCGTGACGCCATTCGTAGATCTGCTGGGAGGGGTCGCCGACGCAGACACGCTGGACGTCCTGTGCAAGGAAGATCTCCTCGAGGACCGGGTTCGTGTCCTGTGCCTCGTCCAGCAGGATGTAGTCAGCGCGCAGCCGGGGCCGGGTGAGCGCCCACATCTTGAGGTAGTGGTCGTGCTTGAAAGGGAGTGTGCCGTTCTGTGAGCAGATGTTGTCCCATGCCCACCGGGCCTTGGGCAACAGGACTCGTGCAAGGTACTGCTGGCCGTGGTCGTCGAGGCCGTTGACGGTGCCCAGATGACGCGCTGCGACCTGTTCGTCGGTGGAGTAGCAGAAGTGCTTGACCATCTCCATCACCTGGTGAGCCAGCGTCGTCGCCTTGAGCCGGCGACCGCCGATGGCGAGGTCACGATCGATGCCGAGGAGCTGCGCGGTGCGCCACAGGGGCATGTGCTGTGAGGCGTCCAAACGGGCTTTGAAGCGGCTCCCGAGCGCGCGGTAGGCCAGCCCGTGGGAGGTGCTGCAGTGCACGTTGCCGCCAAAGCGGGCCTTGGCCTCCTGCGCGATGGGCCTGTTGAAGGCGATGTACATGCCGCGGCGGGGGGTTGCAGCACCCATCATCACCAGCGTCGATGTCTTTCCCGTACCGGCGCCTGCCACCAAGGCAAGATCATGACCAGCAGCAAAGCTGTCTCGTGCTGCCGCCTGTTCCTCGGTCGCCTTCACTGCCACCCCGTCGTCCCTCTCGGTAAGCCTGCGGTTCACTCTGTCTGCCAGGCGGCCTCGGCCGGACTGGCTTTGGGCTGGTGAGCAGCATGGCAGGACGCACTGACACCTTGCCAAAGCTCTGGGAACAGAGGTTTGGGGTTCCGAAGAGGTGACCGGAAAGTACGGTGTCTACGGCCTTGCCATACGCATGCCCGGTTACCTGCGTCGAACGGAGATACCCGTGCCCCGTGGAATCACCATCGGTGCGACCCGCTACCCCACCAAGGAAGCCGTCCGGAACATCTGCCGCGGCATCGTCCAGCGGTACGGCATAGGTGGTGACGTCACCGACCCCGACGACGATGCCTTCTGCCGCGACCTCCTCGAACGTCACCCCGAATACGACCTCAAGCGCGGGGTCGGCATAGCCCACTTCCGCGTCATCGCCCACACCGACCACGGCCGCAGAAGCGTCGGGATCGGCCTCGTGCGGCTCGACGGCGAAGTGGCTGACTTCTCGTGGAACGCCTGCCTGACGCCGTTCAGCCAGCGCACCCAGGTGCTTGCCGCCCTGCGGCACGCGGTTGCCGATCAAGTGGCAATCTCACGGAACGCGGCACTCGGCTCCGGACAGCCACTGCTCTGCTCCGTCACAGGAACGCCGATTCCGTCCGCGGCCGAGCTGCACATCGACCACGCGGCCCCGACATTCCTCGAACTGGCGGAGGACTTCATCGCCGACAACGGTGGTGTAGACGCCTTCCGGATACTGCCTGACTCCGGTGCCGGAGTCAGCTACATAGAGCTGGAGGATAAGGACCTCGAGAGACGATGGCAGGAGCGCCATAAGGAGCGTGCAGTGCTTCGGCCGGTTCTGAAGCGGGTAAACCTGTCCGATCTACGGCGAGGGAATGAGCCAAGTACCACAACTCCATGAACCCGTTACGGCCGTCCCACAGGGCGCAGAAACCCAGGCGGTCCGAGTAGAGCAGCGATCCCCCTGCATGCTCCAGCGCACCCGGTGCCGCAAAGCACCACGGCGCGTTGGCAGTTCACCCATGCCCTGGAGCAGGAGAAGGACCGACCGGTCGGTAATCCAGAAGGGAAGCTCATCCGACTGTTCAACCGGCCGGATGAGTGGTCAGATGGCGAAACCTTGGTTGCACCAGTGCGCGACGCCTGGGCTTCTTGTCGACTGTGCTCTGCCTCGTGGCTGTGTGTCGCTCACAGCCACCGGCGCCGCCCAGTGGTACGGTCCGAGTACCGGTCTGCGAAGGACTGGACCGAGTGGCAGAGCTGTCCCGGACGCTCTATGTCACCAACAGAGGGTGTGGGGCACCCACTTCGCGCTTGGATGCTTATCCCTGACACGCATCGCGTGGTGATCCAGTCGGCCGGGCGACGACGAAGGATTCACCGTGCCCGCCTCACCTCGACGCCAGGCTGCCCATCTCCGCGCCTCCTACACCCGGGAGACCGTCTCGCTCGCCGCCTCCGGTATCGCCCGTCGTGGCAGGAACAGTCCTGCGCTCTGCAGCGGTCTGGGCCTCGACGTCTGCACAGCGGCGCAGCGGCGACTGCGTGCGCTGCTGGCTCTCGGCATGTTCAACCACGGCCCGACCGGCCTGTGGCCGCGCCAGGTCAGCCTGGCGGATGTCACCCGCTATACCCTTGTCGTCTCACCGCGCCACGACGATCTGGTGATCACCGCTCGTGCCCCCTACAACGTGGCCTGCTGGCTGGTCGGCCGCGACAAGCTGCCGCAGATCGGGCTGCCCGGCCTGCGAGTGGAGAGCTCCTACGGCGACGGTTGGCGCCTGCGCCATCTGCCCACCGGCGCCACGATGACCGTGACCGGTGACCACCACGGCCGCCTCCAGGGCCCCCTCGATCCGGACAGCAACTACTCCCGCCTCTGGACCAACGACGTCCCGGTCAGTGACGAGGAATACGCCGTACTAGGGCGTGTTGCGAAAGTCGATCTTGGTCGTGAATGATCATCTGTCGTGGGGCGTGGTGATCTGACGAACGACCAGTGGGCCCGGCTTGAGCCGTTGCTGCCACTGGGCAAGAAGCCGGGCCGTCCACCGGTGTGGACCCGGCGGCAGTTGATAGACGGCATACGGTGGCGGACCAGGACCGGTGCGCCGTGGCGCGACGTGCCGGAACGGTACGGACCGTGGGACCGGGCTTACGACCTGTTCCGGCGCTGGCAGCGCGACGGCACCTGGAAGCGGGTCTTCGAGCAGCTGCAGGCCGAGGCCGACGCGAAGGGCCTGATCACATGGGACGTCAGCGTGGATTCCACGATCGCCCGGGCCCACCAGCATGCTGCCGGGGCGCGTAAAAAGGGGCACTGCAGAAGGAGCCTCCCGGCGGCGTCGACACCGAGCCCGACGATCACGGCCTCGGACGCTCGCGCGGCGGGCTGACCACCAAGCTGCACTTGGCGGTCGAGCAGGGGCAAAAGCCGCTGTCGCTGCTCGTCACCGCTGGTCAGCGGCACGACAGCCCGCAGTTCCAGACGGTCTTGGAGGGCATCCGGGTGCCCCGCATCGGTCGAGGCCGGCCGCGGACCCGGCCGGACAAGGTCCGCGCCGACAAGGCGTACGGCTCCCGCGCGAACCGCGCCTACCTGCGCAGACGCGGCATCAGCTGCACCATCCCGGAGAAGGCCGACCAGGTCCGCAACCGCAAGAAGCTCGGCTCCCGCGGTGGCCGGGCGCCGAAGTTCGACAAGATCGATTACAAGGAACGCCACGCGGTGGAGTGCGGGATCAACCGGCTCAAGCGCCACCGGGCCGTGGCGACCCGATACGAGAAACTCGCCGTCCGTTACGAGGCGACCGTGCTGGTCGCAGCCATCAACGAGTGGCTGTGACCAGCACTTTCGCAACACGCCCTAGAGGCGCTGCAGGGCTGTGGCACGTCAACGCGGACGCCGGGTGCGCACTTCGGGGTGGATGTCTGGGGCGTCCGCGCGGATGCGGCCGCTCTCCACGGGCCATCAATGGAGGCCGCCGCGACATCGCCGCCAGCGGCGTCGAAGTCGCCGATCTGGGCCGAGCCGTAGGAGTGCTCCTCGGTATAGTCGGCGCGCTGATGGTGTCGCGGCGGATGCCGGGTGAGTCGGTGCGGCGGCCGGAGGGGTGTGCAGGTAAGCGATCTTGGTTAGGCGGACGGTGAAGGCCAGACGCAGGCCGCGGCGATCAGGGACGCAGACGGGCGGAGCCGGAGGCGATCGCCTGGGCAGCGACACGGCCGGAACAGGCGGGGCACCTAGTGGACACTGCTCCCATATTTACTTAAGCGAACATTTATACAAGAGTCCAGCCCCTTCAGGTCGACCTCTACCGCCGGCCACCAAACGAGAATCCGGATCCTGTCGGCGGATCGACGATGGGTCGACCCTTGCGGCGCGAGTGGTCACCGCGGATTCGACATGGCGTCTCGGGCGTTGCCCCCTCCGCTCGTCGTCGACTCTGGCCTGCCGGGGATCCGGACCGGGAGCGCCGC
This sequence comes from Streptomyces sp. Tue 6430, assembly GCA_021568835.1. Taxonomy (GTDB): domain Bacteria; phylum Actinomycetota; class Actinomycetes; order Streptomycetales; family Streptomycetaceae; genus Streptomyces. Next base: position 481,329 of record JAKGSH010000002.1, on the reverse strand, counting down.
GCGGGCCCCTCCGCCAGTCGCCCTCCTCGTGAACGGGAGTCCGCGGAACATCCTGAGAGGGTGTTCACCCTGCAGTCGACGTCGGCGACAGCGCGGGGCGGGCAGGCCCCGGCCGCGCCCAGCACTCTCAGCACGCGGGGATCCGCCGCGGGCGTCGCTACGCCCGGAAACACCTGACGCACACCGGGACCCGGCTGGCGCGTCACATCGGTCCGCCGCCGCCGGCCATGGCTCAGGGGCGGAATCCACAGGTCAGCTCAAGTCGCCTGAGATCAGGACTCATTATCCCTAATGCTCGTTTGACCCAGCATCACAACATGCTTAACCTGACACCGAAGCGTTCTTTCGACGGATCGGAGCGATGGTGCAGGCCTCCATGCGCGCAGGTGCCACCGACGCGATCCGTCTGCCGCTGGCACACACACGGCCGCCGGCTCGCGCACCCTTCAAGGGGTTGCCCGCGGTGCCGATGCCGCAAGTGAAGCGGTCTCAAGGATGAACGATGTCTCTTGGCGGCGCGGAGACAAGCGCGATCGCCAGCTTCTTGAGTCCTTCGCCTGTTGCCCCGCGGATCATCCCCAGCGTCGCGCGTGCGATCAGCCCTGGGCCCATGAGGTGCAGACCTACTTTCGCTGCGATGCGATCACGTCGTGTAACGAGCACAACGCCGTCTACGACCAGCGCCTGCTCCTCGTCCTGGACGGAACGGACCTTGTCGGGGCGGCCGTGCACGCACTGACCAAGGCCGACGATCCGGCCGGCGTTCGCGAGCGGGCGCTCGTCGCTTATGCGGTAGGTGTCGACTATCAGGGGAAGTCGCTGTCCGACGGCCGCCGCGCGTCCGCGGCAGTTCTGGACGCCGTCTTCATGGACATCGCCTCGCGCCACGGGGAGGGACAGGTCGTCTTCCTCCACGCCTCGGTCCACCCGGCCAACGAGGCCTCCCGCACCGTTCTCAGCCGCCACGGCCTCCGGCACCTCGGCACCAACGGCGACTACATGCCCTACTCCGCCCGCATCTGCTGACCGGCTTCAGCCGACCCTTCTCAGGCAGCCACGCCCACGCCAGAACGGTTCAGTCGGCTGGGCGGCGGGCCCTGCCCTCAACGACGCATCACCCTGCCGCTCAACACGGCCGGACCCGCCTTCAAAACGCCAAGGTGATCGCTGCCCGCCTCTCCCGACAGTTCTGGGGGACAGATCCCGGAGAGTGCGACGGTCCGGGCAGACGCGGACACGTGGCCTGCCGCACCTCCATCCGATGTCCTGCGAACCGAAGTTCGTCGAGGCACCGCATGACTGCCTGGACGGAGTCGGCCGGCTACACACCGCGGCAGGCGGAGACCGCGCGGGCGCACCTACCGGTACGTGAAGACGTCCACCGTCGAGGTGCACGAGCACGAGGGCCCCAGCGGCCGAGTGCCCCACGGATCCGCACGGCAGCCACCCCCCTGGGACGCCCCGGAGTTCCTCGACGCGCATAACGGCGCGGGCAAGCGGCAGGCCGATGCCGTGTTCGCAGCCGACCCGCTCGTCCGCCATGTGGCCGTGCGCGTCGCCCATGCCCTCGGAGGCGACGACGACTTCACCAGCCGCCTGGAGCACTGCGCCGGGCCCACCCGCACCGGCGAGGCGATCGCCGTGCCGTCCGCCACCCATCCGGCGACCTACATCCATGTCGTTTGCCGTCCGCGCCCGGCCACGGCCAGCCCTGCCGAACGGGCACACCTATATCACGAGCAACGAACGGGAGCCACGACAGCGACACCAATATTTGCTATTGCATTTCGTATTGCAACTTTCGGCTCTCGCCACTTAGACGCCATCTCATTTGGATCGGTAGCCTGTCGGTCGTGGTTTCGATCGTTGAGCGGCTGGTGCCGGATGAGCTGTGGGAGCTGTTCCAGCGGGTGGTGCCGGAGGCTCCGTCGCGGCCCCAGGGCGGCGGCAGGCGCCGGCACGGTGACCGCGAGGTGCTGGCCGCCATCGTGTTCGTGGCCACGTCGGGCTGTACGTGGCAGCAGCTGCCTTCCGCGTCGTTCGGGCCGTCGGGAGCGACGGCTCACCGGCGTTTTGCCGAGTGGTCGAAGGCCCGCGTGTGGGCCAAGCTCCACCGCCTGGTCCTCGCCGAGCTCGGCGCCCGCGGCGAGCTGGACTGGTCGCGCTGTGCGATCGACTCGGTGAACATGCGGGCCCTGAAAAGGGGGACCTGACAGGTCCAAATCCTGTCGACCGGGGCAAGTACGGCTCGAAGATCCACTTGATCACCGAGCGGACCGGTCTGCCCCTGTCCGCCGGGATCTCCGGGGCGAACCTGCACGACAGCCAGGCGCTGATCCCACTGGTGAAAGGGATACCACCAATCCGCTCTCGGCGCGGACGCCGTCGGCCCAGACCGGGAAAGCTCCACGCCGACAAGGGATACGACTACGACCACCTGCGGCGATGGTTACGCGGACGCGGCATCCGACACCGCATCGCCCGCAAGGGCATCGAGTCCTCGACCCGCCTGGGCAGCCACCGCTGGACCATAGAACGCACGATGTCCTGGCTCGCCGGATGCCGCAGGCTGCACCGACGCTACGAGCGCAAAGCCGAGCACTTCCTGGCCTTCACCAGCATCGCCTGCACCCTGATCTGCTACCGCAGACTCGCCAAATGAGATGGTGTCTAAGACCGTGTCCTATGTGGTGAGGCGTCATTGACCTCGGTATGGGGCGGGGTACATGGAGTTGGATTGTTCCGGATGGGCTGTGGGAGATCGCGAAGCCGCTGATCCCGCCGTCGCGGGTGCGGCCGCAGGGCGGCGGAACGCAGGACACCCCTGATGAGACGCTGTTCGCGGCCATCATCTACGTGCTGGTGTCCGGCTGTGCCTGGCGCCAACTGCCTCCTTGCTTCGGTGTATCGAAGTCGACGGCTCACCGCCGGTTCCTGATCTGGTCCAGAGCCGGCGTCTGGGGCCGCCTGCATGAGGCGGTGCTGCACCGGCTCGACGACGCCGGCCTCATCGACGTCTCTCGCGTCGTCCTGGACACCGCCCACGTCAGGGCTAAAAAGGGGGCGAACTCACAGGTCCGAGCCCCGTGGACCGGAGCAAACCGGGTTCCAGGATGCACATCCTGTCGGACGCGAACGGACTGCCCCTGGTCGTCGGCCTCTCCGCCGCGAACGTCCACGACAGCGAGGGCCTAAAGGCCATGGTGGCCGGTCACCAAACGAGACACGACCCCCACCGCGGCCGCCACTTCAAGCCCCAGCGCCTTCATGCGGACAAGGCGTACGACATCCCCCACCTGCGGAAATGGCTGCGCGGCAAGCGCATCGGAGTGCGCATCGCCCGCAAAGGCATCGAATCCAGCGAACGACTGGGCCGCCGCCGCTGGGTCATCGAACGCACCATGTCCTGGCTGACCGGCTACCGCCGCCTCAGCCCACGCTACGAACGTAACCCCCGCAACTACCTGGCCTTTCTCGGCCTGGCCGCCGCCCTCTGCTGCTACAAAAGACTCGTCCGCCTCACCACATAGGACACGGTCTAAGGCCCGCCTCCGCCGATGGGCGGCTTCATAGACAGTCGGCCCCATCATTGAGGACGACCTGCACTTCACACGTTGGATCCGCTTCGGGCGTGCAGCGGAGGAAAGTTCCGGTGGCGCCGCAATCCGATGGACAGCCACCCCTCAACCACCCATGCCAGCCACTTACCGCAGACGTGGACGATGCTCACCCTGCACAGCCCCTACCCCACAGGCCGGCAGAACAGTGCGCAGGGGCAGCAGCGACTCTGCCCGCTGAGCCATGCAGCTCCTGAATGCGCAGCGCTCCCCTGGGTTCGCCACCCATCGCTCTCGACCTGCCCAATGTGCGCTCGGGGCGCCCTCAGAGGGCATACCCCCTCTCTTTGTCTGATACTCCAGTCCACATGACAAAAGTGCAGGTCATCACTGGTGCACGCTACAGAGAGAGTCAACTGACAGGCCACAGGTGCGGTTGACCAAACGCCCGGAATACACTTACTGTGACACCGAAGCGTTTTTTCGACGGATCGGGGTGGCGTCCATGCAACCACATACGAGCGTGCTCTTCGCGACGGTCGGCTGTGTGACGCTACTCGTCGCCTGTTTGATGCCGTTCTTGGCCGCGCAAGCACTCTCGGAGAGATCCCTCCGGACCGCACCGCGCACGTTCCGGCACTCCTCACCCCTGAGAAGGCGCCTTTCCATCAGAGGGGAGCGGCTGTGCAAGTCCTTGCCGACATGACCGAAGCAGCCCCGGTCCGTCCCTGGCCTGTAGCAAGCTGGATAGGCGTACTGAACGCATACAGCCCTGTCGGGGAACCGACAGAAGCCCGGCTGCGAACGTTGCGCCGCAATCACGTCGTCTCTGAAGGGGTCCAGGAAGCCGTCCATGAAGCGGGCGGCCGACTCGGCGGCAAAGTGTCCCTGTTCTGCGAACTGAACATCGACGCTGCAGTGCTCTCACGGCGGGGAGACAGCACATCGGCTGACCTCTACCGAAGTGCGTCCACGGCTCTCGAGGGGCACTTGAGAAAGCTCCTCGCAGAGCACCGCGTGCGACCGGCGGAACTTGCACGTCCATCCGAGCCGCGAAGCCGCGCGGCGTGGCATGTTCTGCATACGTTCAGTGACGCGGTCACCGATGCACGCGCTGACTTGCCCCCGGTTCCTGACGAGGACGTAGTTCCCGGGGTCCTGGCCGCACAAGTCGGCAAGTGGGTGCGCTTTGTCACTGGTGAAGGCTCCTCGCACTATGACCTTCCCTGGGACATGGTCCGTGCTGCTGGTCTATCGATAGGCGATCCAGCCGTCTTCTGCCGCGAGCTGCTGCCGAACAGCAATGTCATCCTTCGGTTGCGCGCAGGGCTGCGGCTGGAGCCAAGCAATCTTCTGTGTGCTTCAGACGAGGTGACCAACCCACTGGAACGTCGCGCGCGACAGCCAGTAGATCCTGCAACGCGTGCAGCACTCCTCGAGACGCTTGCCGCTGATGAGCCACTCGTAAAGCGCATCACAGGATGAAGGCTCCCTCTCCGGCCTTGCGGAACGAAACGGCCGGAGAGGCTGCCAGCTTGCCACTCCGCACAGGACTCTCCCTCACCCGCAGCGCTGGCCGCATTCGGGACTGCAACAGACACAGCCCAGCACACCAAGACGGGCAGGGCAGAGTTACCAGCACGTGAGACAGTGCCCACTCTCGAGAGATTCAGCGTCCATCCGGAGCTCGTAGTGCTATCTCCATCCCTCGCAAGATCACCACGTGGATCATGCCGAGCACGGAATCTGCAGACAGTCACTGCCGGCCTGTCTCAGCCATGGAGCTCCGGAACCGTCGAGGGCCGCGTCAACCGCAGCAAGTCGATCAAGCGGGCCATGTATAGCCGAACCTCGTTCCACCCCTTCCGTAGTGTCCCCGGCTCTACTTCTGAACGAGTTCGTAGACAGCCCGTTGAGGGTCGGTTTTGACGATGAGCCCGTCCGCGCACAGGTCTCGCAGGATCTGCCGGACCCGTTTCTCCGCTGCCCGTTGGTCTTCCCACGTGTGACCGTGGTCGCCCAAAGCCTTGATGGCACGCTGAGGATCCCAGGTGCCGCCGAGGGCGCGAATCACCTGGGCGAGGACATTCCGGTCAGGATGATCCTTCTTGCGGTGGTTGGCGATGCTGGCAGGGGCGCCGCTGTAGTTGCAGTCGGCGCACTTCTCCCACGAGCAGTTTGGATCGGTAACGGCGGCGTGGCGGACGGAATGGTGCGAGCCGAAGCCGTGGGCGTGGAGCAGTTGGGCGACGGACCCGTCGTACTTGAGTGCCATGAGCGCTGCTTCGGCGATCTTGTCGTGGCCGGCGGCGAAGAACTTGCCCAGGCCGACGTCCTTCCCGCAGCCGCACCAGCACTTGCCGGTCGGGATAAGGCGAGGCTTCTCATTGCTTGGTATGAACCCAAGGTAGCAACCCTTGGATCAAAGCCAAGATGCAAATCCAAGGACGCCATCCAAGGATTGCTCCGACGTAAGTAGGAGTACAGCCGCGAGTCGACTTCATGCACAGCAAGGTCAGCGGCGCGCGTCACCGGGCGGGCAGGCTGGTCAGCTCAGAGATCCCCTTGGGGGCGGCTTGAAGTCGCGGCGGACGTTCTCCGGCTTCTCGTGTCGGGACTTGGCCATCAGCATCGGTGACAGCGTTCTTATCGGCACCCCTCCGTACGGCGTGCCGTGGGCCGGGGATCCCGAGTGACAGGACGTCACCATGCGCTGACCGTTCCGGTACGAGGCGCGCCCTTGGCTGGTGCCGGGTCCAGAACCGCCGTTGTGCTTGGAGGGGCATCCTGTTGGTCGGAAAACACGGGAACTGCCGTGATCGCATGAGCCGTCCTTCCTTCGTGCGGGCCGGTTGGCTGGTGCTGGACGGCAGCAGTGCCATGAGAAGGAGAGGCAGAGCATGTCGGGTGGGCGGAGAGCCGCGGTGACGGTTGCTGCCGTGTCGGTGATCGTTTCGACTCCGGTTTTCTGGCTGTTCGACGGGCCGGATACCGGGCAGATGGTGGGGGCCACAGTGCAGGCCGCCACGGGTGTGGGCGCTTTGGTGTGGGTCTGGCTCCAGCCGGCCGCCGAGGCGCGGGACAGCGCCGTGCGGACGGGGCGGGCTGAGGCGAACGGCGGTGGAAGGGCCCATACCGGCATTCGCCGTCGTGGTGCTGGCGGCAGCGCAGCAGCTCGTGTTCAGCAGAGCGGGGATGCGGTCGCCCGCGGACGGGGAAGCAGTGCCGGCACCGGCATCGATTACACCGGCTAGGGCTGCCGTGGCTGCGGGTGGACGGCAGGAGGGCCGATGAGACGGTTTCGGATGGGGCATTCGCCGGGTGTCCGGAAGGGCACGGGCGAAGCGGTGCCGTCCGTCAGCGTCAATGAGAGCGGTGATGCCACTGCCGTGGGCGGTGACGATGCGCTGAGCGGTTACCAGGGCTCGGGACGTCAGGCCTCGACGGATGGCGGGATCGTACGAGTGGAACGGTCAGGTGACGCAGTCGCCACGGGCGCTCATGCGGTGGCCATCAGCGGCCATGTCAGCCAGGTGCTGCTCTCTGCTCCGCCGCCGAGCAGACTGCTGGACTGGCCCATCCGGTTGGGTTCGGTGCCGGTGCTGGCGTCCGCGTTCCAGGCCCGGTCTGCGGTGCGGGACCGGATCGATCGTGCCAGGGACGGACATGCCACGGTGGTGCTGGCCCAGGTGCTGTCCGGCGGTGGGGGCGTGGGCAAGACCCAGCTCGCCGCCGCCTACGCTCATCAGGCGTTGGTGGACGGCATCGACCTGGTGGTGTGGGTCGACGCCAGTGACATCGAGCAGGTCATCGCGCGCTATGCCCACGCCGCGCACGCCGTGGAGGCGGCTACAGATCGTCTTCTCGGCAAGAGTGCCGAGTCCGACGCAGGGCTGTTCCTTCAGTGGCTGGCGACCACCCGGCGCTCATGGCTGATCGTTCTCGACGACCTCACCGAGCCGGAGGCGATGCAGGCCTGGTGGCCGCCGTCCTCCGCTTTCGGATGCGGACGCGTCGTGGCAACGACCCGCCGTCACGACGCGGTGCTGTCCGGTGGCGGCCGGGCCGTGGTGGACATCGACACCTACAGTGCCGAGGAAGCCGAGGCCTATCTGCAAGAGCGGCTCAGCTCGGCGCATGCGGATCACCTCCTGGACGCACAGGCCGCCGTGCTAGCCAGGACCCTGGGCTTCCTGCCGCTGGCGCTGTCGCACGCCGCCGCCTACATGGTCAACGAGGACGTTCCATGTGAGGAGTATCTGCGCCGCTTCAACGACAGTGCCGCGCGCCTGGACGATCTGTTGCCGCGCGACGCGGACACCGAGGGGTACGGGCGTCAGGTGGCCGCGGCTCTCCTGCTCTCATTGGATGTCGCGCAGGCAAGCGAACCCGTCGGCTTGGCCGTTCCGGTCATGCGTCTGGCAGCCGTCCTGGACCCGGCCGGGCACCCCCGCTCCCTCTGGTCCAGCGACGCTGCCATCCGCTACCTCAGCACCCAGCGCACCACGCTGCTGGGCGGCGCTCCCAGCACGGCCGACCCCACCCAGGCCCAGGCAGCACTGCGGCTCCTCCACCGCTACGGACTGCTCACCGATCACGCACAGGCCGGCTCCCGGGCAGTGCGGATGCACGCCCTGACCGCACGCGCCGTGCGCGAGTGCACCCCTGATGCGGCGGTGCCGGAGGTGGTGAAGACCGCTGCTGGCGCGTTGACGGAGCTGTGCGACACGGTTTCCAGGCACGACCACGAGACGACGACCGCGCTGCTCACCAACATCGACAGCCTCGACGGATGTGCAGGGGATCTACTGTGGCAGGTCGGCGGCCACTACGTCCTGCACTGGGCCGGGCGCAGTATGGCCCTGGACACGGCAGTCCCCTACTGGCAGCGGCTGGTCGACACCAGCGAACGGCAATTAGGCCGGGCTCATGCCCTGACGCTCGTTGCACGGCGTGATCTCGCTTGGGTCTGCTTCCTCGACCAGCGAGACAAGGAGGCTTTCGTCGTGCTGCAGGAGGACTTCCCCTACCAGGACAACCGACTGGTTCCTGAAAGGCCAATATCCGCCGCGGCTGGGCGGAAGGCCGTCAGCGCTGTTGCGTTGCTGAAGGACACCGTCATCGTTCGTCAACGGCTGTTGGGCTGGGCCCACCCGGCGACCCTCACGGGCCAGACCAACCTCGCTCTCCTGCACTGGTCTGAAGGCGACAGGGCGGCTGCCATCGGTGTGCTGGAGCGTTCTCTCGCCGGCTACCGGGCGACGCTCGGCCCCGGCCATCCGTACACGATCTCGGTGGACAACCGGCTGCGCATCTGGCGAGACCAGCACAGAAGGCGCTGGTGGAGGCGCGCACGCCGCCCGTCCGTGCCGAGGCCGGCGGAGGCAGGCGGCGACGTGACACGGTGACGAGGCATGACCGGCACCACGGTGAGAAGGCGTGGGACATGGGCCGGAATCACGGCTGGGTGCGGCTTTTGCGTGGTGGGTGGCACACCGGGCAGCGCTTGCCGGTCCCGCCACGGCGGGACCGCTGATCGGGCGTAGCTTCCCACCGTCCCGGACAGCCAGGCTTCGAACATGCCCACCGGCACACTTTGACGGAGCTCGGCCTCAGCTCCTTCGCGGTCAGGTGCGGTTCGTCGATCACTTCGAGAAGCTCGCAGGCGATGGCCGGGTGCACGTCCTGCAGGGATTTGCCAGGCTTGGGGCGCACCCTGGCGGCAACGGTGCGTCGGCGAGCGCATCGGGGGCAGCCGCTCGACTGGCCCGTGCGGCGTTGTGGAGGGGCTGGGTACTCGAAGCGGCAGTGCGGTTCTGGGCACCTCCACCGGCATGTCTTGTTCGACGTGGGAAGGAGGTCGAACGCGGTCCAGCCCGGGTGGCCGACGACCTCGATGAGTTCTGCGGCCATCGTCGGATTGACCTCAGCGAGTGATTCACTGGGGCCCGGCCTGCTGTTTGCCGCGCCCACCCGTGCGTGACCGCACTGGCGGCAACCGCGGCCGGCAAGTGCCCGGCTGTTCAGTATCGCCTTCCATTCGTAGCCGCAGTCCGGCTTCCGGCACCGCCACAGACACACGTCGTTGCAGCCGGGCGGCATCCGATCAGGACTCTTGCCCGGGTTGGTGAGGTTCGCGACGAACTCCTCCTCAAGGTGCGGTGCCACGTCCACCGCTGACACCTCGGGCCCGGCCACGGCCCTCTGCCATAGATGCGCGCCCTTGGTGAACGCCGCTGTTGTTTCGGCTGATGTGAGCTGTCGCCAGGAAAGGCCGCGGCCTCGCAGTACGACACCCACCGCCTCCGCCCAGTCCTCGGGGTCCACCCCCGGCCCGGCCTCATGGTGGGCGAGGCCATGCACCGGCACAGGCGGCAGGCCGCGGCTTCGGATGCGTTCCATGTCGAGTCCGGCGGCGAGCGCTGCCTTCGTCTTCGCGGTGTCACGCTCCAAACTTCCTGGCCTGCCGTGGGTCCATTCTGGATCCAGGTCGATGAGCAGGCCCGGGGCCGGCTGGGGCAGGTACAGGTCGAAGCGGTCCTCTCTCCGCCCTGGCAGGCGGAGGCGGTAATCCAGTTCCACGGTGAGCCCAGAGGCGGCCTCGACGAGCATGGCGACGTTGCATTCGAACGGGGAACGGCCGTGGCCAGTGCAGTCCGGGCATCCACGTCCATTGGTGCGGTTGGCGAGCGTCGCCAACCAGAAATGCCCTTGAGCACACTCCCACTCGCACAGGTCATGGGACTGCGGGCGCAGAGTGTCCGGCCCACGGCCGGGGCGGCTGAGGTTGCTGCGGAACTGCCGTGCCAGCGCCGGATTCAGCTCGGCTAGGGATTCTCCCGGGCCGGGAGCCCGGTTGCGGCGCTTCCAGCACTCAGGGCACCCCGAGGGCTTGATCTTACGGATCCGAAACTGCAACCGGGCGGGCCACTGGTGACCACAACCTTCCGCCAAGCAGCGCCACTGGCACCGGTCCGTGGAAGACAGCGGCATGTCTTCCAGAGCCATACCGGGGCTGGACAGGTTGGACACGAACTCGGCCTTCAGTCGAGCCCGAACTGCAGCCACTTCGGTAGCACTTCGCCTTTTACCCATGGCTGCAGATCCTGACAGCCGTCACTGACAACGGCCGCCCATAGGCTCCGGGCTGCCAGTTACGCCCCGCAGCGGCCCGAGAGAGCCGAGCCCCGGGCAGCGAACGAGGAACTCTGATCTGCCATAGAACCTGTTCAGGGGACATCCTTGACCTGGCGGACTGCTGGAATGGGCCGCCTGCGGTCAATGGGGAGAACGGGGGCCACAACCGAGCAGGCCGGCGGGGGGGAAGTGTGCTCGGTCGGCAGGGCACTCGCGCCAGCCAGTGCCTGTCTCGCTTCTAGGACCCGGTTCCTGGGCGAGGTGCTTGGTCGAAACTACCCGTCCACCGGGCCCAGGCCTCGCGGACACAGCCCCACCTTTCCCCCGAAACAGCAAGACCACTAGAAAAGCTACAATCGCATCGGTGGCCTCAGTCTGGCTCGCAGGTCCTCTCCCCGGCTGGGCAGTTACTCCTCCCACCCGTGCAGCGGAGCATTCCTGCGGCGGCCGCGGCTGAGGGGCGGGGTGACTGAGAGGGCGGCAAGAGTGAAGGTACGACGGCTGACCCTGCAGCATTTTCGCGGCATCAGCCACGGCACTGTGGTGCTGAACGGCCACTCGCTGCTGGTGGGCTCCAATAGCATCGGCAAGTCCACCATCTGTGAAGCGCTGGAGCTCATCCTGGGACCGGAGCGGATGTTCCGTCGGCCGGTCGTCGACGAGTACGACTTCTACGGTGCCCGCTACCAGCCGGTGGATGGTGAACTGCCGGAGATCCGGCTGGAGGCTGTGCTGACCGACCTGTCGCTGGAGGCCGAGCGTCGCTTCGGACCTCATCTGCGACGGTGGTCAGCCAGACGGGATGACTTCGCCGATCTGGAGCCGGGCGCGATTGAAGAGGCGGATGCCGGCGAGTGGTGCTTGCCGGTGGTTTTCCTGGGCCGGTTCGACCCGCAGGAGGATGACTTCTTCGGCGGCACCTACTTCGCCCACCCTGAAAGCGTGCCGGATGACCTCACTGAGGAGAGCGCCGAGCTCGGCGCGGGTCTGAGGCCTTTCACCCGTGAGGACAAGCGTCACTGCGGGTTTTTGTATCTACGACCCAATCGGACAGGGAGCAGGGCGCTGACCTTCCAGCGCGGGTCGTTGCTGGACACCATTGTGCGGCTGGAGGCCGAGCGGGCCGGACCGCTGTGGGAGAAGGCCCTTACCGATCTTTCCGCGGTCGTGCTCGCGGGTGACGATTCGGGCTTCGCCAAGATCCGCAGCGAGGTGACGGAGCGGGTGGACCGCTTCGTGAGCCTGTCTCTGCAACCCGACCCGGTGGATCTGCACGTCTCCGAGCGTACGCGTGAGCACCTGCGGGAGGTGTTGCGGCTGTTCATTGCAACCCAGCCCGGCACGCACGGCGTGCCCTTCAACCGGCTGAGCACCGGCACCTTGAACCTGCTCGTGTTCGCCTTGCTGACCTACATCGCCGAGCTCAAGGGCGATCATTCGGTGATCTTCGCCATGGAGGAGCCGGAGATTGCGCTGCCGCCACATGCACAGCGCCGCCTGGTCGACTTCGTCACCCAGCGCATGGGGCAGGCGATTGTCACCTCGCACTCGCCGTATGTCATCGAGAAGTTCGACCCCGGCAACATCGTGGTGTTGGGCCGCAACGAAAGTGGTGAGCTGAGCAGTTCGCCGGTCGCGCTGCCGGCGGACTTCAAGGCCAAGCGGTACCGGGACAACCGTCGCCAGTTCGCCGAAGCGGTGCTGGCCCGTGCGGTGCTGGTGGTGGAGGGAACGACCGAGGCCGATCTGGTTCCGGCGGTCGCCGATGTCCTGGAGCAGGATCCTGCGGTGGACTACCTGCACCCGGACCTCGCCGGGGTCACGGTCTTCGACGCGCAGGGCGATAGTTCGGTGCCTCTGTTTGCTCCAGTCTTCAAGAGCCTGGGCAAGCCGGTGTACGGCATCCACGACACTCCTGTGCGGCCGTTTACCCCCGAAGTCAGTGCGAAGGCGGCCAACTTCACCCGCTACACCGTTATCCCTCACGCCGGAGTCGAGGACCTCCTCACTGCGGAGATCCCGCCGCGGTCCAGCGGCGCTTCCTCGCTGCAGCCGCGCACCGGCCGGATTACCCGGTCAAGTGCGGGTCTCTGCTCGAGGATATGGACGACTCCGCGGTGCGGGCGCTGATGGGGCAAGTACTCAAGGCCCGGAAGGGGGATGGATACGGCGCCGCTCTCATCGCCGAGTGCAGTGGCCTGGCTGACCTACCAGCCTCGATCGCCAGCTTCCTGCTGCAGATCGACCGCGACCTGCGGCCGACGGCGCAGACTGGCACCGCACCGCACGTGCCCGGCGCCGATAACGATGTGATCGATGAAGCTTGACGACGCCCGCCGGGCAATTCTGGCCAGCACCGGGCATGTGCTGATCGAGGGCGGGCCCGGCTGCGGCAAGACCACCATCGCCTTGCTGAAGGCCCTCGCGGCCCTGAGTGATCTGCAGGACGAGCAGCGAGTGGTGTTCCTGAGCTTCTCCCGCGCGGCCGTGCGGCAGATCAATGACCGGATGAGTGGGTTGTTCAACCGGTCCGCGCGTACTCGGCTGGAGATCCGTACGTTCCACGCCTTCTTCCTCGAACTCGTCCGCAGCCACGGGCGGCTGCTGACTGGGCGGCCCGCGTCATTCATCACCCCCGACCGAGAACGGGAGCTGCGCGCCGACTTCGGGGGCGACAAAGACGCCTGGCTGACTGAATGCCGGCGGATGGCCAGCGAAGAGGGCAGGTTCGTGTTCGACCTGTTGGCCGACACCGCCGCGACCCTGTTGGAGGGCAGTACGGCGGTGCGCGCCTTGTACAGCAGCATCTACCCTCTGGTCATCGTGGACGAGTTCCAGGACACCAACATCGACCAATGGCGGGCCGTCCGGGCACTGAGTCAGACTTCCACCGTGATCTGCCTGGCGGACCCCGACCAGCGGATCTTCGGGCATCTGCCGGGCGTGGACGAGGAACGCATCGCGCACGCCATCGCCCATCTTCAACCGGCCTGCTTCGACCTATCGAAGGACAACTACCGCAGCCCCGCAGGAGGGTTACTGAGATACGCCAACGCCGTGCTGCGTAACACCCCCTCCCCCCTCCCGGGCGGCGTCAAAACCCTGACTTACGCCCGTTATGGCGCGCCGACGGTCGAGATCCGCACCCACCAGGCGGTGATCGCCTTGCGCAGCCATTTGCGCGCCGAACTTCGCCGCGATCCCACCCTCGCTGTCTTGGCCACGACGAACAGCCTCATCGCCCGCGTCTCCGAGACCATCAGCGTCGACAACGTGACGGCCCGAGGCGTGCTATCGGCGGTCGATCACAACCTGCACTGGGATCCCGAGTTGGCCGCCGCGGCCGGATTCGTCGTAGCCTCCATGCTGGAGTGGCCCGCCCTATCCCGTCTTGAGGCAGGCACCAAGACCTTGCGCGCCGTGGCCGACTTCTATCGCACCAAGTTCACACGCGGAACCACCGGCGCCCGCGACAAGATCCATACCATCGAGCGGGCCATCACGGCTCTGACAGACGGCAAACCGGTGCGTTCCAAGGCGGCCCGGGTCCTCCTGGCCGCCTACGACAGCGGCCTGGTCCTTGCCGGCCAGCCCGTCGCCGACTGGCAGGAAGCTCGTGCGCGGATGCAGGGCGCCGCCGAACTCGATGAAATGTTCAAGCAGGTGCGGATGCTGCGGCTGCTGAACGCGACCGACGCACTCGCACTGGCTCTGACCCAAGCCTGGGACGGGGCAGCCGCCTATACAGATGCGGCCGCCGCTATACGCCGCGCTCTAGCCAACGACCAGATGGCCGTGCCCGAACAGAACACCGCCACGGTCAGTCTGATGAGCATGCACCGCTCGAAGGGCAAGGAGTTCGACGGCGTAGTCATCGTCGAGGGCGCCTACAACAGCCGCCTGTTGGATGCGGAATGGGACGCCGAACGTGTGCAGGCGAATCGTCGCCTGCTCCGGGTCGCGATCACCCGCGCGCGCCACATGGTCGTCTTCGTGCGGCCCGAGGACGCTCTGCCGCTGACGCCCTACCGCCGACGCACAAGCGCATAGTGTCCGGTTGGATGGGCCTTCGCTCTCCGTGAACGAGGCCGATCTGCGGGAGACCCAAGCCGGAAAGATCGTCGTCAAACCGGCCTGTGACACGAAGTCGCCGCACGAACTTTGGTCCGGTCCTGCCGAAGCCGAGGCCGGGGCGCTGAAGGTTCGGCTCGACGATCTGCACCGGGCGAAGATCCGCCTCGCTGATGAGGTGCTCGTAGTCGGCGACTACATCGGGGACAGCACCCGAGCCGAAATCGCCTACGCCCGGTCGCTGGGCAAGCCCGTGCGGTTCACACACCCCGAAGTCGATCCTGATGCCTGACCGCCCGCTGCCACCTCGACAACCAGGGCCAGCAGCCTGACCGTCTCGCGGTGGCTTCGGCCGCCGCCCACCCCGCACCCTCCGCAGACATCCCTTGGAATTGATCGTCCAGTGCCGTGTCTGGATAGGTTCGCCGGGTCGGTGGACAAGGAGCGGACCGCGGCGGGCGCGGGGAGTCGGGCGATGAGCGACAACTGCCTAACGGTGATTCCGACCGATCCGTACTGGCAGCCCCGTGAGGATGCGGCGGATCGTGCTGCGGCCATGCTGTCCAGGATGCTTCCTGACGACGGCGCCCGCTGCGACCTAAAAGCCAGGTGGCACGACAGCGTCGATGTGGTCCTCTGCGGCTCCAGCCTGGAAAGGATCCCCTGTCCACACAAAGTGCAATTTGCCCCAATTGGAGACAGCTCCATTCAGTCTGCAGTACCGCAGCACGACTCCCACAGAAATAATGCGGCGACACAATCAGATTGATTCGGCATGTAGAATTTGCGGAAATTCGGGAGACCATACGCTACGGAGTGATGAAGTGCAAAGTTCACTGACACTACTTGGAGCAATTCTCGGTGGAACTCTAGTCCTCTTAGGTGATTTCATTCGACGCAGAGTCGAAAGACGTAGAGAGGAAGTGAATCGACTCGTGGAAGTAAGTGCGGAGCTCTCCTCCATGTACAACCGCATGTGCGGGGAAATCCTTGACGCTTCCACAGCTGGTGCAGCGGTGTCAGATCTGGCCGTCGCAGATCCTCTCCGATACGAAATAACGACCCGATTCTTCATGACTCCTGGTAGTGAGCAGCTCCGCCCTCAGGCTTCCCGCCTGATGGATTCATACTACCGACTTCGGGATTCGTACGGGAAAGATTCGGCCTGGGATGCAGCTCGCGATGAACACGGCTTGGCAGTGCGCGAGTTCGAAGCTACTGTTCGCCTCATCCTTCACCGCAATCACATCTAACGTTCTACTGGATCTTCATCATTGCCGAAATTGGAGAGTAAAGGAGAGGTCTGTGAATCAACTCAAGGAGCACTAAGTAGACCAGAAGTGGAGTTTCCGAAAGTGGCGACCGACTCCTGCATGAGGAGCACTCCGAGTCCCGCGACGGCGAAGTTCACCACCTGTGCGCTCCGCATGGCGAGCGGGACGGGCGAAGTGGACGGTTGGGACTGCTGGCCCCACGTCCCCGGCCCGTACGGTCCCGGAGCACCGTACGGACCGGGGGGACCATAGGGTCCGGGGCCGTACGCGGCCTGGGGCTGCGGGAGGCCGGCGGGGGTGTTCGGAACCTGCTACACCGGGGGCTGAGGCGGCACGTACGGGCCCTGCGGGCCGGGTTCCGCGGGTGGGCGTTCGACGCGGGATGCACTGTGGCGACGAGCGAACTGGGCACGTCCGTACAGGGGGCGGCGGTGCGGGCGGTGAGGCGGCAGCGCTCCCGACCGCTTCGGCGGTCTTGGCGTGGCGGGCGGCGCAACAAACGGGATCATGCCGATCGGCGCGCCCGGCCGTGGAGATGGCCGGGCGCGCCGGTGTTTCATGCGTGCGCGCGGGTGGGGCGGTCAGCCGTCACCGGCACGTGGTGGGTGGGGGTGGTCAGTGGCGGCCGCCGCGGTGGTAACCCCAGGACTCGCGGTCGATGAGGCGGTCGCGGTCGTTGCGCAGGGTGGCGGTGTCGTGGTCGTTGTTCCACACGTAGTTGCGGCGGTCCTGGTAGAGGTCGGTGCGGGTGTCGTGGCCGAGGCCGGTGTGGATGCGGACGGTGGCGCGGCCGGCCAGGCGGTAGTGGTCGAAGGTGTAGGTGCGGCCGGACTCGTCCTCGAGGGTCCAGCCGTCGAGATTGACGCTGTGGCGGGTGGTGTTGGTCAGCTCCACCCACTCCTTGTTCAGCGATCGGTTGGAGCGGTCGTCGCGTCCCGGGGAGTCGTACTGGACGGCGGAGATCTCCACCTTCGGACGGGCGTTGCGGTCGTGGCCGGCGGCCGAGGCCGGCAACGCGGCCGCCCCGATCACGGCGCCGGCCGCGAGCACGGTCGCGAGCATGCGGCGAGAGGTGAGGGAAGAGGTGGCGGACATGGGATCCCCCTGCATGGTGCGGGCACCCTTCCGGTGACGGCGGGCTTCCTGGCCGCCGCTCCGGGACACGGTGCGGTGTGCGAGGCGGCCGGTTCGGCCGCTGACCACACTCTGTCCACCGCGTGCGGGAGTTGAGAGGGAAACGCGAACTGCGTTACCTCTTGCCCATATTTCCGTGACTGTCGACTGCAACGTTCATTTAAGTTCCGAATGCGCTAAGTTGACGCCCCGGCGAACGGTCCGCCGTTGCGGGAGCGGGATCGCGCCGCCGGATCGCCACAGCCCGCCACCCCACCTGGCTCCGGACCATCACCCGAAAGCGAGTAACAGCCGCGCCGGATCGACCCACCCGGACACCTCGCACCGCCGTCACGAGGCTTTGCCGCCGCCACTGGCGCCAACGAGGTCAGTTCTTCGAGGGGATGCGGGCGGCGATCTCCCGCGCGAACCGCTCCGCCCGCGGCGAGAGCGGCCCGTCAGCCTGGGCAATGGTCAGCAGCAGCGCGAGCAGATCGTGGGCCTCGGCCAGAGTGAGGAGCGGCAGCCGCTCGGCGGCGTGGTCCACGGGGGCGAAGTCGATCTCGTCCAGGTCGAGGTGTGCGTAGTCGTCCATGCCGAGCCAACGCCGCCGGCCGTACGCCGGTCACGCGCGGCCGCACGCCTCCAGCCCTGACGAGGAGAGGGACTTTCTCGAATCGCACGTCTTCACGCTTCATGCACACCACATACACGTGGTGATCGCATTCGGTATGCTCCGAGCGCTCCATTCGCACCACTGAGGGGGGATCCTCATGCGCATCAGCCACGCGCTGGCCGCCGTCGCCGCGGCCGTCTCGGTCGCCGCCGTCACCGCCGGACCGGCCCAGGCCACCGAGTACTCGTCCGCGCTCAAGGTCAAGGGCGTCCAGTACGACGCCCCCGGCTCTGACTCGAATCGCTGCTCGGGTGGCAACACCAAGGACGAATACCTGACGATCAAGAACTACTCGAGGACCGCGAAGGTCAACCTCCGGGGCTACGTCGTCAAGGACGCCGTCGGCAACAAGTTCACCTTCCCCGCCAACCACACCCTCGAGCCCGGCGACTACGTCAAGCTTCGCGGCGGGCGCGGCACTGACTCCGACGCCTCCAATGTCGTCTACCGCCAGAACTGCAACTTCATCTGGAACAACGACAAGGACACCATCTACCTGATCAAGCCCACCGGGGCGCGCGCCGACGTCCACTCCTACACCAAGCGCGCCAACGACGCGGACGGCAACGGCTACATCAACTACCACGGCTGACCATCCGCCCAACAGCACCGCGCCCTCCCCCGGGACCGCCGGGAGGAGGGCGTACGCGTCCCGGCACGTCATCCGCAGAACGATATGCCGGGCCAGGTCGGAGGCAACCAAGCCCGGCGCCTCCTGTCCGACGATCTGCGTGCCCGCGCCGAGAGGGCCGCCGACCTCGATGATGAGCCGGGTTGTCGTTGCGCACGACCGTCGACGTCGGCAGCAATCCGGTCTCGACTGCCACCGCGCTTCCGGCATGGGCAGGTTCTCGGGCCAGGGCAGTGCGGAGCAAAAACAGGGTCAGCCGCTCGCCCCGGTGCAGCAAGTTCGCGCCTATCTGCAGATAGGCACCCCACTCTTCCTGCCTGATTTCGGGGGTCTGTCAATCGAACGGTGTAACGAGGGTGGTTGAGGTTACTGACGGGCTGCGGAGAGCCGGCCGTCGAAGGTGATGTCGAAGGCGTTCAGCGCGGTCTTCCAGCGCAGGGTCCAGCGGGCCTGTCCCTTGCCCGTGGGGTCGAGCGACATGATCGCCATGTAGACGCACTTCAACGCGGCCTGCTCGTTCGGGAAGTGGCCGCGGGCCTTGACCGCCCGCCGGATCCTGGCGTTCACCGACTCGATCGCGTTGGTCGTGCAGACGATGCGGCGGATCTCGGTGTCGAACCGGAGGAACGGAGTGAACTCCTCCCAGGCGTTCTCCCAGAGCCGGACGATCGCCGGATACTTCTTGCCCCACGCGTCGGCGAACTCGGCGAACCGCTCGAGTGCGGCGTCTTCGGTCGCCGCGGTGTAGACGGGCTTGAGGAGCTTGGCGATCTTGTCCCAGTCCTGGCGGGCGGCATAGCGGAAGGAATTCCGCAGCAGGTGGACCACGCAGGTCTGGACGGTGGTGCGGGGCCAGACGGTCTCCACCGCGTCGGGAAGCCCCTTCAGCCCGTCGCAGACCAGCATGAGGACGTCGTTCACGCCGCGGTTCTTGATCTCGGTCAGGATATGCATCCAGTGCTTGGCACCCTCGCCGCCGTCGCCGGCCCACAGCCCCAGAATGTCCCGTCGGCCCTCGACGGTGACGGCCAGGGCAACGTAGATCGGCCGATTCGCGACGGCACCGTCGCGGATCTTCACGTGGATCGCGTCGATGAAGATCACCGGATAGACCGGGTCGAGGGGCCGGTTCTGCCACTCGGCCATGCCGTCCATGACCTTGTCGGTGATCGTGGAGATGGTCTGACGGGAGACCTCGGCGCCATAGACCTCGGCCAGATGGGCCTGGACCTCGCCGGTGGTCAGGCCCTTCGCGGACAGCGAGATCACCATCTCGTCCACACCGGTCAGGCGCTTCTGCCGCTTCTTGACGATCTTCGGCTCAAAGCTGCCCTCGCGGTCGCGGGGCACAGCTATCTCGACCGGGCCGACGTCCGTCAGCACGGTCTTGGCCCGGGTCCCGTTGCGGCTGTTGCCTCCGTTCTTCCCGGCGGGGTCGTGCTTGTCATAGCCGAGGTGGTCGGTGATCTCGCCTTCCAGGGCGGACTCCAGGAGCCGCTTGGTCAGCTGCTGGAGCAGCCCACCCTCGCCGGTCAGCTGCAGGCCCTCGGCCTGAGCGCGGCCGACCAACTCGTCGATGAGCTGGTCGTCCACCTTCTTCGCCGGCTGCGGCTCAGCGGCCTTGACGGACTCGGCCTCGGTCACGTTGTCGCTGGTCATCGATGCATCTTCCTTGATCAGGAGTTACACCGATCGTTTTACAGTCCCGATTTCGGTCCCCGGGTGACACCGGACTGACACATTCCCGACGGCTGCCGTCTGGCGTCGTCATGGGCGCTAGCGATGTGAGCGGGGTGCGCCGTGCATGACTCACTCGCCATGTCTGCGGCAGCCGTCTCGGTGTCGGGAGCGACCAACTAGTTTTTGTCACGTGAGAGTTGACCTAAGCTGTGGGGTTCCTGTGTAAACCGTGACACCGCTCATAGTTCGTAGTTGTCGGGTTTGATGGGGTGATCTTCCCGTTCGCAAGGTGGGAGGAGAAGTACATTGCGCACTTCCAGACGCTTATCGGCTTTGGCTCTTGGCTTCGTCAGTCTCAGCGCGCTGCTCAGCGGAACTGGCGCCCAGGCTGCAGATTCTGTACACAGTGATCAAGGGCAGATCGTCTGGCTCCGCTCCAGCGCGCCTATCGACATCCCGTTGGGCTCCGACTACCGGGCCACTCTGGCGTCACAGCGTTCTGCAGTTGCTGTGGAGCGGTTGCAGACCAGCGAGATACCCGCGGTGCCGGAACCGTCGAGCGAGAGCAACGAACAGAAGATCGCCCGCGAGAGCGGGGCGACGTATGTGGCCGAATCTGGCGGCACGGCCGCGAGCAAGCGGATGCAGGCTGCTCAAGCCCTCACCAAGGAGCAGTGCCGGGCCAGGTCGGATGCGCACAGCGCGGAAGGCAAGGTCATCGATCACTTCAGCTTCTGTCGCTGGGGTTACAACACTGCCGTCAAACTCAGCGGGCAGGGCGCTGTCGAAGGCAGCGTGCGGTTCCGGGAGACCGAGATCGGGACCGGTTCCGGCAACATGCGGGACGCGACGATCGAGGTCCATACCGACCAGGTCGTCGCATCCGGCAAGTTCAACGACTCCGCAATCATGAGCTTCGAAGTCTCCCAGGCGGGCTGGCCCTCCGCCGGTTCCTGTCAGGTGACCGACATCTCCTCCAACCCCTTCACCACGACCGTGGGCGATTGGCGCGACGAGTACATCGCATACGGACTGGTGTCGGCCAGGGGCGCAGGAACAGGCCCGGACGACATCGCGACCTGCGTCTACCAGCACAACTGGAAGGTCACCGGTGGCGGCGCCACGACCCCGTGGAGCAGCGGTCCCCAAAGCGGCCTGCGCTTCGACTCCTCGAAGTCCTTGGGCAGCAACTTCTACGACCAGGGCGTGGTCTTCGACCGGGTCGTGCCGACGTTCTCCTACGACCGCGCTCAGGCGGACACCGCAGGCGTCGCCAAACACGTCTACGACGCCCTGTACAGGCCGCAGACGACTTACCCGTCCAAGACCGGCAAGGTGATCCCCGGCGACATCTGGAGCGGCAAGCCGGCTCTGCACCGCAACTGGCCCAACTACGACGCTGCTGCGGCCGAGGTGGCCCGGAAGAACCGCAACGCCAAGGATGCCGCCTGCCGGGGCCTGAGCCGTCCCAACGACACCTACCAGTGCGACGAGTTTCCCTTCGCCTCCACCAAGGAAGGCGCCGGCGTCGGGGACAAAAACTTCTCTGTCCGCTACGTGCCGGGCGCGGAGAACGAACAAGCAGGGCGTGAACTGGGCAGCTGGTACGGCAGCGACCGAGTCCTGCACAACAACGAGTACGGCATCTACGTGAACTGACTGGCATCTTCGGGTGCGGGAGGGACAGTCCTGGCGGACTGTCCCTCCCGCGCCCGTGTCGGGCCGGTCAGCGCATGCCGAGCGGCGGCTTGCCGTGCCGGGCGGTGAGCTGCTCTCGTCGGCTGGCCTGCCGTGCGGGAGCCGGCGGCGTCTGTCTTCCGGATGGAGTGAAGACGATCGTGTACGCCTCGTAGGAGCCATGGAGACCGTTCTCGTCACGCTTTGACGCGGCTTCGAACCGTTCGCGGGAATCGGCCCGGCCCTGGGCCCACACCTGTACCTCGTAGGTGTGGGAGGGGTCGAGGGCGAGGGAGGCTTCACCGGGTTCAGAAAGCTGGTCGAAGACTTCGATCGGTGCACTGGCCGGTTGGGCCGGACCGTTCGTCGTGTCGAACGCGGCCATGCGGCCCGTGTAGACCGGTCGGTAGTGCTCTGAAGCGAGCAGCGCCCAGTTCTCTCCCGGTGTGTCGTCCTGCCGGTGGCTCAGGGCCAGGACGACGGGAGCAGTGTGCTCTTGCACGCGCGTTCTGACGATGATCTGGCCGGGAAGGACGATGACCGACTTGTCGGTCTGGAAATCTGGTTTGCTCTCCTCGCGCTCGAATCCCGGCTCCCATACCTCACCGATGGGAAAGTGACTGTATGTCACGCTGACGTCCCCGGCATGACTGATCTCTGACATACCTGGAGCCTGCCAGGAGCACGGCGCACGATGCGCGAGCCCTGCCAGCCAAAGTCAAGGCCCTTCGCTGACTGCTGCGGAGAAGGATGCCGCACTTCGACCGCAGCTGGTCCACGGCGGGAGAGGCTGGCGCTGATGAACGTCACGGCTGGCGTGGGCGAGGGCAGCGAGCGGTCGTCACCCAGGTCGTTGGTGAAGGCCTCGCGCTCCTTCGCCGTCCAGGTAGAGGCTCTGGAGTTCCAGGCCCCGGCGAGCGGGACCGGTGGTCGATGTTCAGGCCGGTCGGTAGGGGGACGTAGGTGTTGATGTTGGTGCTGTACCACTCCCCTTGCGGACGTCATGCCTACCTCCCGGGGCGGACGTGGAGCAGTCGCTCCTCGCTGACGGTGCCGGTCAGGGGGCGCACGGCCAGGCGGTAGCCGTCGTTGCCGTCGTGGCAGGTGATGGGGTGCTGCAGGTGGAGGCGGACGTCCTGGCCGGGCCGGGCGAGGGTGTAGCCGCGGTGGCGTCACCAGCGCAGCACCGGGAAGTCGTGGGCGGCGATCTTGGCGAGCAGGATGCGGGCGTGGTCGTCGGCAGCCAGCGCGTACGCGGCATCCAGCAGGGCGCTGCCCACGCCCGCGCGCCGGGCGTGGGCGGCGACGGCCACGAGTTCGATCTCGCGCAGGTCGGCGGCCAGCCGGGCCTGCGCGGCCGGTCCGTGGTCGTGGTGGGCGGTGACGAGGCGGACGGGCGGCAGCAGGTAGAGCAGACCGGCCGGCTCCACGCTGCCGGACAGCCCGCCCACCAGCACCCGACCGGTGCCGTGGGGCACGCGGATGCGGCCACTGCCGGTGCAGGCAGCGGCCGCGAACTGCGAGACGTCGTACTCCCCTCCCCCGGCGGCCAGCGCCATCGAGGCCAGCTCGGCGATCACATCCCGGTCCGCCGGGCGGGGCGAGCGCACCCACGGCCGACCACTGGCGCCCCTGCTGCCGGGACTGGCGGCGGGCGCGCCGTGCGCGCAGGCGGCAGCCGTGGTTGCAGTGGGCATGCTCGGGGCTGGGCCGGCGGGGTGCGCGTTCACGCCGTCTGCCGCACGGCGTCACGGCAGGCGGTGCACCACCGCTGGCCGCTCTCGGCGAGGTCGGCGGGCACTTCGCGGTTCCCTCCGGGCGCGCTGATGCCGGGCTCCCCGCACGCGATCTCGTGCAGGTCGCAGTCGCCGTCGCACGAGGCGGGATCCACCGGCACATGCCACACGATCTCGCCCTCGCCCAGGGCACGGAAACGTACGCGCTCCGCCACAGCCAGCATGCTCGCCTCTCCTTCCGGATATACCGGGCCGCAGCCCGGCTTTGGCGCCGTCCGCAGCACGGTAGCCGTCTTTGCGACAGGCGATGATCTGGTCTGCGGTACAGACGCCCTGGGCCGGTGTCCTCATCCGGGGTGGAGGCGGCTCGGGGTCAAGGCCCGGTGCCGGACGAGCCGTACCGGCACCTCGGGCTGTTGGGGAAGCAGGATCACGCTGAGGCGGGCGCGGGTTCTTCCAGGACGGCCACGACCATCACGGGGAGGTCGGTGTCCTGCTGTACGACACCGGCGGTCAGGGTCCGTCCGTCAAGGATCCACTTGCGGGCCGCGATGAACTCGTCCTTGTCCTCATCCGTCAGGTCGGTCGGGGCGAGGTGGCCGGCGAGCAGGGAGTTTTCGATCTCGGGGAGGAAGGCGGCCAGTTCCTGCTCGCCTTGTTCGTAGACGGCGTCCAGGTCGTCGAAGTAGCCGGACTCGTCGACGTCGCGGATCCAGACGGCGAATGAGGCGCGGACGGCTCCGCTGCGGAACTTTTGGGTCCATCCCCGGATGCCGTCTTTGCGCCAGGACGTCTCCACGCCGTCGCGGGGCTTGCCGCCGGGCGTCCATCCCTGGGCTGCGAACTTTTCCGCCGCGCCCTCGATGGTCAGCGGGACCAGGTCGCGGAGTTCTTGAAGCATTGCGGTCACTGCAGCCATGAACTCATTCCACTCATGCCGTTGCCGGGCACGTGATAGGCCTTGAGCTGTCCGCTGGCGTAGGCCTCGGGAAGGCCTTGGACAGCACCTCGTTCACGTGCGCGGCGCCCCATTCGTTGGACACCATATAGCGGACTCCCTTGCCCTTGAGGTCCTCGTTGAGGGCGAGCAGCTTCTCGGTCTGGGTGGTGAGCCGGTTCTCGTCATAGAAGTCAGAATCGGGATTGTACGGTGATTTTTCCCATTCGCCGTATTTGTCGCCGCCGGTCCACTTGGCTTCGGTGACCCAGCCGTCTCGTGGGCCGCCGTCGATGTGGACTTCCCGGCCGTCCGGCAGGATCCACTGTTGCTCGTAGCTCTGGTCGGTGACGAGTTGCTGGTATCGGAACGACGGGCGTTGGAGTTGCTTCTCGGTCAGCCAGCCCAGTCCTTTGAACCGCGAGTAGGGCGACAGGCCGAGCGGATCGCAGAGGGTGAACGGGTTGTGTACGTAGGTGACCGGGTTCGGTGCGGGTCCCAGACCGAGGGGTCTGGGGAGGTGTAGCGGCCGGTCTCGGGGTCGTAGTGGCGGAAGAGGTTGTAGTGGAGGCCGGTTTCGGGGTCGTAGTACTGGCCGGGGAAGCGCAGGGGGGTGTAGGCGGTGCTGGAGCGGGTCCAGGCGGTGGTCCCCCACAGGGTGCTTCTGGCGCGCCAGGCGATGTGACCTGATTCGTCGATGAGTTCGGTGGGCGTGCCGATGAGGTCGGTGGCGATGGCGAAGAATCGCCGGTCGATCTCTTCCTGGCGGTCGTCCGGGGTGAGGAGGCGTTCTGTCTGGGACAGCGGAGCCAGGCCGCGGTGGTCCCAGGTGAAGGCGACCACGTGCGGCAGGTCCGGCGTGTGGACCGTCTGTTCGCACAAGGTGGTGCCGTCCCAGGTGAAACGGATCTCCTCGGCAACGGTCTCGCCGTCGTCGGCGAGGCGCTGTTTGGCGGTGCGGCGGCCCAGGGGGTCGTAGCGGTAGCGCCAGCGGGTGCCGTCGGGGGTGGTGACGCAGGTGAGGCGGTTTTCGGCATCCCATGCGTAGTGCCAGGTGTCGGGTTTGCGGGAGAGGCGGGTTTTCTGGCGCAGGACGACCCGGCCGAGGGCGTCGTGCTGGAAGCGGACGGCGCCGGCGCGGGTGAGGGCGGTGCCGGTGTAGGTGCGCGCTCCGGTGGCCTCGTGGCCGGGGTGGGAGGCGGGCCAAAACGCCTCGGTCTGGTTGCCGGCGGTGTCGTAGGCGTAGTGCTCGGTCCAGTCCTGGGCGTGGACGGCGGTGACGCGGCCGGCCGTGTCGAGGTCGAAAGTGCGCGAGCCTGACAGGTCGTCGGACAGGGAGGCGAGGTGGCCGTCGGTGCGGTAGGAGTAGCGGCGGTGGTTGAGGGAGCGGTCGTTGACCGTCAGGTGCTGGGCGGAGAGCCGTCCGGCCTCGTCCCAGGCGGAGGCCAGGGTGAGCGCGCCACCGAAGACGCGCTCGAGTTCGCGGCCGGCCGCGTCATGGGTGAAGGCGACCTCGCGGCCGTCGACGCTCATCCGAGTGGGGCGGCCGGCGGTGTCGTAGCCGTATTCGGTGACCGCACCGGTGGGGGTGGTGCGGCGGACTCGACGGCCCAGGACGTCGTAGGCGTAGTTCATGGCGCGGCCGTCGACGAGTTCGGTTTTGATCCTGCCCCGCCGGTCGTAGACGTAGGCGACCTCGCTGTCCGACCCCACTGCCTGCAGCAGGCGTCCGGCCCGGTCGTAGGTATAGGTGGTGACCTTGCCCGCGACGTCCTTGCGCACTGCCTGGCCGAGCTGGTTGTAGGCGTAGGAGGTGACATGGCCGAGTGCGTCGGTCCGGGCGATGAGCTGTCCGGCGGCGTCGTAGCGGTAGGTGAGGGTGCGGCCGTCGAAGTCGGTCTCGGAGATGAGCCGGCCGGCCTGGTCGTACTCGTATGACCAGGTAAGCCCCTGCGGGTTGGTGACCTGGGTGAGCCGTAGGTGGGTGTCGTGCTCGAACGTGTAGCCGGTGCCGTCGGGCCGGGTGCGGGCGGCCGGCAAGTCGAAGTGGGTGTACTCGAAGTGGGAGACGCCGCCGGCCGGGTCGGTGTGGGTGAGGCAGTTGCCCTCGCCGTCGTAGGTCCACGACTCGGTCGCGCCGTCCGGGGCGGTCCGGCGGACGAGATTGCCGTCCGCGTCCCATTGGTGGCAGGTGATGCCGCCTACCGGGTCGGTGAGGCGGACCGTGCGGCCCAGAGCGTCGCGTTCCAGCCGGGTGGTGGCGCCGGCCGGGTCGGTCACTTCCACCGGCAGGCCGGCGGCGTCACAGCGCACGGTGGTGGTGGCGCCGAGGGCGTCGGTGACAGTGGTGAGCCTGCCCCGGTCGTCATAGGCGTAGCGGGTGGTGGAGCCTGCCGGATCGGTGACGGCAGTGCGGTTGCCGCGTTCGTCGAACTCTTGGAGCCAGCGAGTGCCGTCCGGCCCGCGGAACTGTGTGGGCAGTCCGAGCAAGCCCCGCACGGCACGCAGTTCGCTGCCGTCGGGCCGGGTGAGCGTGACGAGCCGGCCCTCCTCGTCGTACGAGTACGCGATGGTCCGCCCGAGCGGGTCCGTGCGGGTCAGCAGGTTGCCGCGGGCGTCGTGGCGGAACCGGGTCGTGTGGCCGAGCGGGTCCGTGGTGGCGATCACCCGGGAGTGCCGGTCGACGAGGTGGCGGGTCGCGTGGCCGTCGGCCGTGGTGAGGGTGGTGGTGCGGTGGCCCGTGGCGGGGTCGGGTTCGGTGTAGGTGAGGGTGATCTGGACGTGGCCGGCCTCGCCGCCTTCGGCGACGACGCGGTCGTGGTCGTCGTAGAGGTAGTCGTAGCGGCTGCCGTTGGAGTCGATCCAGGCGATGACGCGGTGGCGGTCGTCGTACAGGAAGGTGGTCGCCGCGCCCGACGGCTTGGTGACGGTGGTGAGGTCGCCGTCCTGGTAGCCGTAGCCCATCAGGGGCAGGTCCGTGCCGTCCTCGCCCGCACCGGCCAGGGACAGGGCGGTGACCAGGCCGTCGGCGGTGGTCAGCTTCACCCGGTGGCCCGCCGAGTGGACCAGGGCCGACGGCAGGCCGTCCTCGCCCCGTTCGATGGCCCACCAGTTGCCGTGAAGATCCTCGGTCCGCTCCAGCCAGGCGGTGCCGTCGTCGCCTGGTTCGATGCCGGGCGGGGCGGTGAAGCGGCGGACCAGGCCGCTATCGGGGTCGGTGAGCGTGTAGTCGCCGTCCGCGTCGCGGGCCAGCAGGGTACGGAAGGTGCCCGATTCCGGCGAGGTGGGCGCGCCGGGCGCCGGATGGGGGTAGGTGATCAAGAGTCCGTCGGCGGTGACGTGCAGGACGCCGATGGCGTCGATCTGCAGGCGCTCGTCGACGGTGGAGGTCCAGGCGGGTCCCAGGAAGCGGCCGGCCGTGCAGCCGGACTCGGTGCGGCGGGTGAACACCAGCGGCAGGACGCCGGGGATCTCCAGGTCGGCCTGGGGCAGGAACATCCGGCCCGAGGCGAGGTCGACGGGGTCGGTGCCGTCGGTGGTACGAGTTGCGTCGGGGCGGTTGTGGGTGCCGTTAGGGGCGTCGTCGACCAGCCTGCGCAGCCGGGCCGCGTCGGCGGCGTCCTCGGCGATGCGGATGCCCTTCACCGCGGCGCCGCCGCCACCGGTGGCCGCGGTCAGCGCCAGGTCCGGGATGAGCCGGCCGAAGCCCTCGGCCGGGTCCTTCATGAAGTCGCCGATCATCTGCTTGCCGGTGCCGACGGGGTCGTTGACGGCCACCACCAGACCCGCGGCCAGACTGTTCAGCGACGTGGCGTACTCGGCCGGGTGCGTGATGTTGTACGGGTCCATCGGGTTGACGCTGCGGACGAAGTTGAGCAGTCCGGCCGTGCCCTTGATGATGCCGCCGCCGACGTGGTCGCCCATGATCTGCAGTTCCTGCAGCCCGTCGCCCAACTGCTCCGTGTACGACGGCTTCTTCGGGGCCATGTCGCGGGCGGCGCGTACCGCCGCACGGGCGGTCTCCGCCGCCGAGTTCCGCTGCGTGCGGGCCTCGGCGAGGATGTCCTGGGCCTCCTTCATCAGCTTCTTGCCCGGGTCGTCGAACGTCGAGGCGGGCTTGGGCGGCAGCGAGGACGGGTCGCGCTTGTCCGCCGGCTGGGCGTTGTAGCGGTCGACGGCGCTGTTGTAGTCGTCGATCTTCTTGCGGTGGGCGTCGGCGGCGTCCTCGGAGGCCTTGACGCCCTCCTTCCACATGTCGATCGCCGTCTGCGCCTGATTCTGAGCCCACACCACGGTGTTGGCGAACGCCTCCAGCGCGGCGGCCGCCTTCTCGACCGCGTCGGCGCTGGTGAACCACTTGGGAGGCTGGGTGCTCACCGCGGTCCGCAGCGCCTCGGCCGTCTCACCCTTGAGCCGGGAGGAATCCAGGCCTCTCAAACCCTCGCCGACGTCGTCGAAGGCCTTCTGGAAGGCGTACAGCTTCTCGGCGGTGGAGCGCAACGTGTCGGGGCTGCCGTAGACCAGTTTGGTCTTGTCCTCGGTCTGGCCGAGGTCCATCTCGTCGACCTCGGCGCCCAGCCGGTTGGCCACCGAACGGGACTGCTCGCGCACCCAGTCCGCGCCGGACTCCCAGCCGACGTCGTCCAGCCGGTCGGCGGTCCAGCTGCCCGCGTCCTCGACCCGGTTGCCCACCCACTCGACGCCGTCCTCGACCACGTCCTCGACCGAGTCGGGCGTGATGTCACTGATGAAGTCACCGATACCCACGGTCAGTTCCCCCGGACTCGCCCTGCTGCTGTTCCTGCCGGGCGCGTTCCTCCGGCGACGGGCCGAAGGTGTCGTCCAGCGCCTGGTCCCACTGGTCGTCGGGAAACACGATCTCATCAACGAGGCAGGCACCCAGCAGCATTACGTATTCCACACAAGCCGCTCCAGGGCCCGTACCACAGGGCGAACCGGGCCAGCGCCCTCTCGTCGGTGAGCCCTCAGATCCACCGCACCCCGCCCGAACGTACCGGTCACAGGCTTTCGGCCGGCGACCGGCACCAGGAGCACCAGGAGCACCAGGAGCACCAGGAGCACCAACCGACGCATGTCCCGGCCCAGGGCACGTCTACACCTGTCCATCCCACTGGACTCAAAGAGCGCCACCCAGAACGAGACTCACCCCGC
This sequence comes from Streptomyces sp. Tue 6430, assembly GCA_021568835.1. Taxonomy (GTDB): domain Bacteria; phylum Actinomycetota; class Actinomycetes; order Streptomycetales; family Streptomycetaceae; genus Streptomyces. The sequence goes on along the minus strand of JAKGSH010000002.1, from coordinate 451,668 downwards.
CGTCCCGCCGCGCAGGATCCCGGCCGCTTCGGCCGGGCACATGCCTGGATCCGCCGCCGTAACCGCCTCATCTCCAGCGCCTTGCGCGGCACCGCCTACAGCTCGGGCGCTTGCGCCGTCGGCCCCTCTTCTGGTGGCTGCGCCACACGATCTGAGATCTGAGCCGCCACCAGTAGCGGCTGCGGCCAGGGGCCGATCCCCGGCCGAAGTGGAGCGGCCGTGGCTGCATCAGCGGGAGGAAGGGCACTCCGGGAGACGAAGTGGTGCCCGGGTGAACGCGGTCACCCTCGCGGGTGATCCGCGGGCCGAACCCGCCCAACGCCTCCTATGCCACCCACTATCCACGTTCTGTGACCAAGACCCTCGCGCGCGTTCTCGCCGCCTCCGTCCTCGTCCTCGCGCCGCTCACCACCGGTCCCGTGCACGCGGTGGCTGCGGAGCCCGTCGTGCTGCCGCTCACCGACGCCGTCGCCGCCCTCCCTCTTGCCGGCGAGTCCCGCGACGGCTACACCCGCGACGCCTTCCGCCACTGGAACTCCGGCGCCGATCCGACCGACGGTTGTACCACCCGCGGCGAGGTCCTCCTGGCCGAAGCCGTCACCGCCCCCACCGTCGGCGCCCGCTGCGCCTTGAGTGGCGGCATCTGGTTCTCGTACTACGACGAGGTCACCGTCACCGACGCCTCCGGTCTCGACATCGACCACATGGTGCCCCTCGCCGAAGCCTGGGACTCCGGCGCCTCCGCCTGGAGCACCGCCCGGCGCGAGGCCTACGCCAACGACCTCGGCCAGCAGAGCAGCCTCGTCGCCGTCACCGCCCGCTCCAACCGCAGCAAAAGCGACCAGGACCCCGCCGGGTGGCTGCCCCCGGCCCCGGGGGCGGTGTGCCGGTACGTGGCCGAATGGACCGCGACGAAACTGCGCTGGAACCTCACCGCCGACCAGGTAGAACGCGACCGGCTCACCGACCTCGCCGACGGCTGTGGCGACACCACCGTCACGTACGCACCCGAGAGGGACGCAGGGAGCTGAGGGCTCTGGTGGGCGTTCTCGTGGAGCTGTGCGGAGCCGCAGCAGGGGAAGACCCGTGCCGTCGAGGCCCTGTCGTGCAGGGTCTCGACGGCCCCGAGAGGCTGCTGAGCTTATTTACCAGCCGGCGCCGATCTGCTGGCGGGTGCTGAAGGCGGTGGCACTACGGGGATAGAGCCACAGGATGCGGGTGGCGTCGTCGCGGACGATGACGTCGGGGTTGCCGTCGCTGTTGAGGTCGCCGATGCCGGCAAAGGTGTACGGGTTCCAGCCGGTTCCGATCTGGCTGCGGGCGCCGAAGCCGTTACTGCCGTTGCCGGGGTAGAGCCACAGGATGCCGGTGGCGTCGTCGCGGACGATGACGTCGGGGTTGCCGTCGCTGTTAAGGTCGCCGATGCCGGCAAAGGTGTACGGGTTCCAGCCGGTTCCGATCTGTACTGAGGTTCCGAAGCTGGCACCGGTGCCGGTGCCGGGGAACAGGTTGAGGGTGCCGTCGGGGTGGCGGCCGATCAGGTCGGCTTTACCATCGCGGTTGAAGTCGGCGACTCCGGCGAAGGCGTAGCCGTTCCAGCCGCTGGGGAAGTTGGCGACCGGGGTGAGCAGGTCGTGTCCGATGTCGCCGGGGAACAGGCGAAGGGTGCCGCCGGGGCCATAGCGACGGTGTCGGCGTAGCCGTCGCGGTTGAAGTCGCCGATGCCGGCGAAGGTGTGGGTGGACAGGCCGGAGCCGATGTACAGGGCGGCGCTGGACCAGCCGCCGTTGCCGTTGCCGGGGTAGAGCCACAGGCTGCCGGTGGCGTCTGCGGCGACTAGGTCGACGTTGCCGTCGCCGGTGGCGTCGGTGACGTCGGCGAAGCTGTACGGGGCTTTGGGGAGGGTGATGTTGGCCATGGTGCCGACCTGGACGGCGGTGAGTGCGGCTCCGTTCCAGATCTGTACGTCGGCGAGGTTGCCGCGGAAGTAGGCGCTGCGTACGTCGTTGATCAGGTCGTTGCCGAGGGTGAATTTTCCGGTGAAGCCGGAGACGGCGGTGTGGGAGCCGCGGGCGACGGGCCGGTCGTCCGCATACAGGGTCATGGCTTTGCTGGTCGGGTCGTAGGTGATGGTGAGGTGGTCCACTGGCCGATGATGGCGCTGCCGCCTGCGATGCAGTCGTAGCCGCGGGTGGTGTCCGAGGTGGCCAGGCAGAAGGACCATTCCCGGTTGGACTGGGGGTAGAGCAGGAAGCCGGAGTTGTGCACGCCGTCCTGGGAGGCGATGACGCCGCCGACGGCGGCGGGCTTGGCCCAGACCGACAGGGTGAATGCGCTGGACGTCGAGAGTGCCGCGCTCGAGGTCATGGTGCTGGTGGTGGTGCCGTCCAGGGCGAGGTTGGAGGAGAAGGAGACGTTGTCGTCGGTGTCCCAGGTGGCGCCGGTGCCGCTGCCGGTGAGGGTCAGCCCGGCGGAGGTGTCGGTGGCGCTGGCCGCGTTGCCCTCGGTGCCGTCGTTGAGGGGCCAGGCGTGGCCGGGGGCGATCAGGGTCTGTGCCGTCTGCGTGGTCAGGGTCCCCGTGGCCGGGTTGAGGATCCGCGCGGTGCTGGCGCCGCTGGTGGATACGGTGCGTATGTCCGGGGTGCCGTCGGCGTTGAGGTCGGCGGCCTGCAGGATCGGCAGCGTTGCGGAGCTGTAGCCGCTGCTGGCGACCTGGAGCGGGGTGACGGTGGTGCCGTAGGCGAGGTCCTGGAGCTGTTGGGGGTGTAGTAGTACAGCGCGCCGGTGCTGGTGTTGCGGGCGAACAGGGCGGGCAGTCCGTCGGTGAGGCTGGAGGTGAGGGTCCAGCCGGTCCAGTCGCCGGTGCCGGTGGGGTTGGTGCCGGTCAGCCATACCGCGTTGTCGACGCCGACGAAGGCGCCGGGGAAGCTGACGCCGGGCTCGTCCCACAGCTGGCCGCCCACGATCATGAGGAGGTCGGGGTAGCCGGTGGCGGGCTCGCCGTTGAGGGTGTGGTAGAGGTTGCCGCCGCTGGCGATGCTGGTGGCTTTGCTGCCGGTGCCGTTGGTGAAGGCGGTGGAGTTGACGTTGACCTGGTCGCCGCTATTGGGCAGGAGGGTCGAGCCGTCGCCACTGCCGTAGAGCACGGTGCCGCGGCCGGTGCTGGGGTTGTAGTCCAGGATGTCGTTGAATCCCGCGCCGGACTGGAAATGCCCTGTGATGGCCTGGGTGCCCGTCCAGTCTGCTGGGGAGCCGGCCGAGTTGACTCCGGTGCCCTGTGCGCCCAGATCGGTGGCGCTGGTGGTGAGCTGTCCGTCGGCGGTGCCGTGGGCCAGCCAGAGCCCTGCGGACAGCCCCGCTTGGGCGCCCACGGCGGTCAGGTCGGGAATGTCGTCGCCGGTCAGGTCGCCGTCGTCGGCGGTGGCCGCGGGGGCGGCGGTGAGGATGCAGTTCGCGGTGTCGCCGATGTTTCCGCCGGCCGAGACGGCGGTGACGGTCAGCACGTTCGTGCCGCGGGTGGGGGTGACGCTGATGGTTGTGCCGGATCCGGTGCTGGTCAGGGAGATGGGGTGGCGCCGTTGAGCTGGTAGAGGTAGCTGGCGGTGCTTCCGCTGGAGGCATTCGGGGCGAGGGTGAAGCCGGCTGAGGTGCCGACCTGGTAGGTGACTGGGCTGGCGTCGTCGCCGCAGTCGGCTCCTGAGGTGTCGGTGATGCCCGGGGCGCCGGGCCGGCTGGGATCGAACAGGAACTTGCAGGTGGCCGAGGCAGCCGAGGAGTAGGTGCCGTCGGAGGAGGTCACGTTCCATGACACGCCGAGGGCGGAGCCGCCGGCTGCGGCTTCCAGCACCGATTTCTTCACCGTGTAGGCGGCGTTCTTGCCGGATGCGGCGGAGACGGCGGCCTTGGCGATCTGTGCGCCGCCGGACGTCTTGGTGATGTTGAAGGTGTTGGACAGGGTGCCGCCGTCGGGGTCGGAGACCTTCGCATAGAACGTGACGTCACCGTCACCGGTGGTCTTGATGGTGGTGGTGCAGGTGGTGGCGGGTGAAGTGACCAAGGTCGAGGGCTTGTTGGGCCGGTGGTCGTACGTGGTGGACATGGAGATGGTGGCGTGGTCGAACTTCTTCCACCCGTACTTGTCGTACTCGTCGCCGGCCTGCAGGCCCAGCGTGATGTTGCTCAAGTTCCCGTCGTTGGCGATGGTCTGCATGTGTGAGGTGACGTCGAAGCCGAGCGACTTGGCAGGGCAGGAGGGGAATAGCCGTAGGCGACGGTCTTGGTACCCCACTGCGATTTCCAACTAGGCTGGTTGCTCCAGGTGGTTGCGGAGTCGATGGAGTCGGTCTGCCACAGCTCCACCGCCGTCGCGGTGCACGAGGGGGCGTAGGTCTCGGTGGCGTAGTAGTGCGAGTCGATGATGGTGGCGCCGAAGATCCGGCTGTCCACCGCGAGTTTCGTGTATGTGCGCGACCGGTGGTACGGGGTTTCCCAGCCCTGGTAGCCGACGTGCAGGCCGGTGGCGCTGCTGTCCTTCCAGTAGCTGGTGCTGGGGTAGGCGGAGTTCACCCAGGTCCAGCTGGTCAGGGTGCCGCCGGCGGCGCTGTACGTCGGGTCGATGTACACCGGGTACACGGTGGAGGGTGCGGACAGCAGGTCGGCGTCCGGGGTCAGGCGGATGTCGCCCGAAACGTAGGTGGCGGCGACCGGTGCGATGTGGGCGCCTGCGCCTGGCTCGTCGGTGTCCGAGGTCGCTTCCTCGCTGGTGTCAGCGGCTGTTTCGGTGGTGTCGGCGACTGAAGTTTTACCCGCGGACAGTGCACTCGGGGCGGCTGTTTCTGTGGTGGCGGAGTCCCACATCAGTGGGGCCGGGGCGGAGAAGACGGTGTGGTCTGCGGTGTCCTTGGCGGTGATGTTGCCCGCTGTGTCGGTGGCCAGCGCGACGTTTTTCGTCTCGGTGGGGAAGGCCAGTGTGTCCAGGGCCGGGTTGGCGGCTGCGTCGGCGTTCTTGACGACGAGGACCTCGGAGAAGCCACCTTGGCTGTCGGCGGTGACCTTCAGGTCCACCCCATTGAGGACGCCGGGGTAGGTGGCGCTGGATCCGTCCAGGGTCGGGCTGGGCAGTGTGCCGATCGAGGCTGGCACTGCCAAGGACAGGGACCGGCCCCGGTCCTTCATCACTGCCAGCGGACCGTCCCCGCCTCCGGAAAGGGTCAGGCCGGCGGTGGTAAGGGTCGGGGCGACGGTGCCGTCGGAGCGTCGGATGAGTGTGGCGTCCAGCTCCTTCCAGGAGCCGGATGCGTACTTGCGTACCGGTGCGACCGCCTGGGTCAGGGTGAACGTGCCGTCCGGATGGGCCACTTCCGACACTGTCGGTGTCGTCGCCGCATCTACAGGCACTGTCTTGCCGGTGGCTTGTGCCTGGGAGGAGGCCCGGGCTTCGTCCAGCGGCAGTTGCGGTGATGAAGTGTCGGGGAGGGGATCTGCGTGGGCGGCCGTCACCGCTCCGGAGAGGGACAGCGCACTGAGCGCGGCAGCCAGCGCTGTGCTCAGCATCCTGCTGCGCAGGGTCGGTCTCACCGTCGGGTACCCCCAGGTCTGGTCTGACAAGAACCGATCATGTGGATCGGCGGTCCAGTGGACAGGTTTTTCGCGTTCTGTGGCAGACCTGATTGATGCGCGGATGACCGAACATGTCCGAGTCGAGAGTGAAACTTTGTGAAGTTTTGGCTTCTAGTTGTGGAGAGTTGTCGGAATTGATCACTGTCCCGCAGCTCGCATGTTCTGCGATAGTCGCCCGCGCAGCTGCGACTTGATCAAGCCGCAGGCACCGTCATGCCTGCATACAGGGCAAGTTGGGGGAATCGATCATGTCCAGGACCGGGTGGCTGAGCCAGAACATGCGCCGGATCGGCGCTCGGCAAAGGACCGTCGGCGTCGTGGTGGCTCTGGCCCTGGCCGTGCCCACTGCCGTGCCCGCTGCCGCGCAGTCCCAGGATCTTGCCGGGCCGCCGGCGGTGCAGCAGACCCCGTCCGTGAAGGGGTCAAGACCCTCGCCCCGCGCAAGCTGACGGTCAAGGACCAGACGAAGCGGGCCTTCCGCCCAGCCGAGGCTCACTGGCCCGCCGCGGCGTCCGGTACCGCCAAGCTGGCGGTGCCTCAGGCTGGTGCGAAGCAGGGTGCCAAGGCCTCCGCCGCCGGTACCCCCGTGTGGGCCCGGGCGCTGGATCCTGCCAAGGGTTCTTACCAGGGGCCGAGCAGCGTCTCGGTGAGCGTGCTGCCGCAACAAGACGCCCGTGAACTCGGTGTGGCCGGTGTCGTTCTTACGGTCCAGCCCGCGGTCGGCGGCTCGGGGAAGGTCGAACTGGGCCTGGATTACGGTGCCTTCGCCCAGGCGTACGGCGGCAACTATGCCGACCGCCTGCACCTGGTCAAGCTCCCGGCCTGCGCATTGACCACTCCGCAAAAGGCCGCCTGCCGCACCCAGACTCCCTCGCCACCGACCAGGACCCTGCAACCGAGGAACTGGCGACCACCCTGGCCCTCAAGGGTTCCCTGCCGCAGGCCTCCCCGTCCCGGACCTCAGCATCCGGCCAGGCCAAGGTCACACCGGCATCGGCCGCCAGCCCGGCCGCGGCCGATGCAGCCGGCAGTGCCGAGACGATGGTGCTGGCGGCTACCGCCGCCACCTCGACAGCAACAGGTGCGGCCGGCAGCTACGACGCGACCGCGCTGGCGCCGTCCGGCTCGTGGACGGGCGGCAGCTCGTCGGGGGCGTTCACTTACAGCTACCCCATCGCCCCTGCCCCGTCGTCGGGTTCGCTCAAGCCGTCGGTGGGCTTGGCCTACGATTCGGGCTCGGTGGACGGACAGACTTCCTCCACCCAGGCCCAGGCCTCCTGGGTGGGTGACGGCTGGGCTACGCCGGATTCCTACATCGAGCAGAACTTCACCTCCTGCTCGGAGAATCCGGGAGGCAGCGCCTCGCCGGTGTCCAGTGGGGACCGCTGTTATGACGGACCCATCCTGACCATGTCCCTGAACGGCTCGTCCACCTCTTTGGTGAAGGACGACACCAACGGGACGTGGAAGCTGGCTGCCGATAACGGTGCGACCGTCAAGCACATCACCAACTCGAACAACGGCTCAGGCACCTACAACACCGACTACTGGCTTGTCACCGAACGAGACGGCACCCAGTACTACTTCGGCCGCAACCAGCTGCCCGGCTGGGCTTCCGGCAAGGCGACCACCAAGTCGGTGGACAGCGTCCCGGTGTACTCCGCGCATTCCGGCGACCCCTGCTACGACTCCTCCGGGTTCAGCGCCTCGGTGTGCACCATGGCGTACAAGTGGCACCTGGACTACGTCGTGGATGCGCACGCCGACGCCATGGCGTACTACTACGCCCAGAACACCAACTACTACGGCGAGGAAAACGGCGCCCGCAACGTCTCCTACGTCCGTGATTCCTACCTGGCCCGCATCGACTACGGCTTCCGCGACGGCGGCGCCTACGGCATCGTGCCCGACCAGGTCGTCTTCACCACCGCTCCTCGCTGCACCCTTGCCTCGTGCGACCCGCTGTCGGCGAGCAACGCCGCCAGCCAGTACCCGGATGTGCCCTACGACCTGGTGTGCGCATCGGGGGCGACCTGCGCCGCCCATTCGCCGTCGTTCTTCTCCAGCGTCCGTCTGGCCTCGATCAAGGTGCAGCAGTACAGCGTGACGGCCGCCAAGTACCAGGCGATCGACACCTACACCCTGCACCAGAGCGAACCGGCCACCGGGGACGGCACCTCCCCCACTCTGTGGCTGGCCTCGATCACCCATGAGGGTGATGTCACCACGGCCGGCGGCTCCACTTCCCCGATCGCGCTGCCGGACGTCAAGTTCGCTGGCGTGGGTCTGAAGAACCGGGTCGACACCGCCAATTTCCCCGGTCTGTACCGCTACCGCATCTCCGGCATCACCAGCGAGATGGGCGGACTGACCTCCATCAGCTACGACCTGCCGGATGCCTGCACCGCCACCTATGTGGCGTCGGCGGATCCCAAAACGAATACGAAGTCCTGCTACCCGGTGTCCTGGACGCCCAAGGACTACCTCAACCCGATCACCGACTGGTTCGAGAAGTACGCGGTCACCCAGGTCCTGGAGACCGACAGCACCGGCGGCGCGGTGGCCAAGCAGACGAACTACACCTACAACGGTGGCGCCGCCTGGCATCACGACGACAACGAGCTCGTCAAGGCCAAATACCGCTCCTGGGGCCAGTTCCGTGGCTACGCCAGCGTGGAGACCCGCACCGGTGACGGTGCCAACGACCCCCAGACCAAGACGGTCACCTCCTACTACCGCGGCATGGACGACGACTGGCTGTCCTCCTCCAACCGCCGCTCGGTGAACGTGACCGACTCCCAGGGCGGGGTGCACCCCGACAGCGACCAGCTGGCAGGCAACGCACTGGAGACCACCAGCTACACCGGTGTCGGCGGCAGCGTGGACCACTCCACCGTCACCTCGTACTGGATCTCCGCCGCCACGGCCAGCCGTGCCCGCCCGGGCCTGCCGGCCCTGACCGCTCATGCCACCAACGTCGCCGAAACCTGGAACCGCCAGGCCGTCACCAGCGGCAGCACCACGAGCTGGCGCGTCACGCAGACCGACAACACCTACGACGCCTCCCCACGAACGACAACTTCGGGCTGCTGACCTACACCTACACCCACACGGTGCCCGCCAACGCCGCGTACGACCAGTGCACCGCGATCACCTACGCCAAGGCCAACAGCGCCACCAACCTGGTCGGGCTTGCGGCTTCCAAGGAGACCGACTCGGTCGCCTGCGCCGGCTTCAGCCAGAACACCCCGGCCACGGTTCCGAAGGCCTTCAACACCCTCACCGCGCCCACCAGCGTCTCCCGCCCGGACCAGGTGATCTCCGCGACGAGGACGTACTACGACGACACCAGCTTCGCCACCGCCTTCCCGCAGACGGCCGCGCCCACCAAGGGCGAGATCACCATGACCCGGCACGCCTCGGGCTACAGCGGCGGTGCGTTCACCTGGCAGACCCAGACCCGCGCCACCTACGACTCCTACGGCCGTCCCAAGGACGGGTACGACGCAGGCGGCAACAAGACCACGACCGGTTACACCGTGGACAGTGTCGGCCTGACCACCGGCACGACGGTCACCAATGCCAAGAACCAGACCACCAGCACCACTACGGACCCCACCCGCGGTCTCACCCTGGCTTCCACCGACGCCAACGGGATAACCGCCACCGTCCACTATGACGCGCTCGGGCGTACCACGGATGTGTGGCAGCACAGCCGGCCCACCACCGCCCCCGCCGACATCAAGTACACCTACACGCTTTCCCAGACCGGCCAGTCCGGCATCACCACCCAGAACCTGAACGACTCCCTGGGCTACGTCACCTCCTACACCCTCGTCGACTCGCTCGGCCGGTCACGGCAGAGCCAGGCACCGACCCCACAGGGCGGACGTCTGATCACCGAGTCGTTCTACGACTCACACGGCTGGGTGTGGAAGAAGAACAACGCCTACTGGGACGCCAACACCCTCCCTGCCCTGACGCCGGCCTCGGTGCAGGACTCCCAGATCCCCAGCCAGGACCGCTACACCCTGGACGGTCTGGGCCGCACAGTCGTCGCCGACTCCCAGCAGTACTCGGTGCTCAAGCAGAAGACCACCACCGTCTACAGCGGAGATGCCACCACCGTCATCCCGCCGACCGGCGGCACGGTCCAGACCACCCGCACCGACGCCTTGGGCCGCACCAGCGAGGTCGACTCCTACAGTGTCCGGCCGACGCTGACCATCCCTCTCAACACCTTCACCGGCCTGTTCTCCGTCAGCGGCGGCACCTTCAACCCGATCACCTACGGCTACGACGGGCACGGCAAGCAGAACACCGTCACCACCAAGGGCAGCACCTGGACCACCGTCTACGACCTGCTCGGCCGTGCAACGTCCAAGACTGACCCGGACGCCGGCACCACCAGCATGGTCTACGACACGGCCGGAAACCTCACGCAGACCACCGACGCCCGCGGCAAGAGCGTCTCCTACACGTACGACGTTCTGAACCGGCAGACCGGCAAGTACGCCTCCACAGTCGCCGCTCAGGCTCCAGGCGCGAGCGGCAACCAGATGGCCGCCTGGACCTACGACAACGACAACGCCGTCTCCGGCGTCACCAACCCGATCGGCCAGACCACCACCACCACCTCCTACAACGCCGGCAGCGCCTACACCACCCAGCAACTGGCCTTCAACGCCTTCGGTAAATCACTCGGCCAGTCCGTCACCATCCCGGCCGTGCACGGTGCGCTCGGCGGCAAGACCTACACCTTCCGCCACACCTACAGCCCCGACACCGGCCTGCTCTACACGGACAACTACCCCCTCGGCGGGGGCCTGCCCAACGAGATCGTCAGCCACGGCTACGCCACCGCCCTGGACCTGCCCAGCGGTCTGGGCACCCCCTCCTACGGCTACGAACAGGGCACCACCTACAGCGCCTACGGCCAGGTGCTGCAGGAAACCCTGGCATGGGCGCGAACCTGGCCTACCTGACCAACACCTACGATCCGCACACAGGAGCACTCACCGACCAACTGGTGACCCGCGCCACCGCACCGGTAAAGGTCGACGAGCAGAACTACACCCGCGACCTCGCAGGCAACACCACCAAGCAGGTCACCACCCGTCTGGGCGCCACAGCCGCCTCCGAGACCCAGTGCTACCAGTACGACGAGCTCGTCCGGCTCACCCAGGCGTGGACCGCCACCGACGACTGCAGCGCCGCCCCCACCGCAAGCTCCCACGCGCAGGTCGGCGACCTGCTCGCCGGCGGCACCGCTTACTGGACCAGTTGGGACTTCGACGCTCTCGGGCAGCGCCAGCAGCAGGTCGAGCACTCCACCATCGGCGGCAGCGACACCACTACCAGCTACGCCTACGACTACAACGGCAACGACACCGTCCAGCCCCACGCCCTGGCCTCCACCCAGGCCAGTGGCGCAAGCACCGCAGCCACCAGCTACACCTACGACAAGACCGGCAACACCACCGGCCGCACCACCCTCGCCTCCGGCAACCAGACTCTGAACTGGAACAACGCCGGACAGCTCACCCAGGTCAGCGGCGGTAAGAGCGGCACCACCAGCTACATCTACGACGCCGACGGCAACGTCCTGCTCCAGACCGACCCCACCAGCACCACCCTCTACCTGCCCGGCGAGCAGCTCACCCTCACCGGCACCACCACCACCGGCGTCCGCTACCTGCCCCTGCCTGGCGGCGGCACCGCGGTACGCACCGGCACCGGCACCAACTACAAATTCACCATCAGCGACCCCCACGGCACCAGCAGCCTCTACCTCGACTCCACCGCCCAGACCCCCACCTGGCGCCAGTTCACCCCCTACGGCGGCCCCCGCGGCGCCACAGCCAGCTGGATCGACAACCGCGGCTTCCTCAACGCCCCGACAACGCCAACACCGGCCTCACCCAACTCGGCGCCCGCCAATACGACCCCACCCTCGGCCGCTTCGTCAGCCTCGACCCCCTCTTCGAAGCCACCGACGACCAACAACTCGCCGGCTACACCTACGCCGCCGGCAACCCCATCACCCACAGCGACCCCAGCGGCCTGTGCGCAGGCCCCGACTGCCCCACCCGCAACTGCCCCTCCTGCATCAACTCCACACCGGGCAACAAGGCCAGCGTCGACGCAGCAATGCGCGACCACGCCGGCTCAGGCAGCACCCCCACCAACACCGTTGCCACCAAAAGCGGAACCGCGAACAGCGGAAGCGGAAGCGGAAGCGGAAGCCACCCTCACTGGAGCAGCACCAACCACCACGAAAGCGGACTCGGCGGCATCTTCTCCGGACTCAGCGACCAATTCACTGAAATGGGCGCGGGGCTCGTCAACCAAACTCTCAGCAACCTCGGCACAGTCGGGGACTGCCTCCGCGGAGAAGGCTGGCGGAACTGCGCCAACCTGACTGTACCGGGCGCCATCGCCACACAAGGCATCCCCGCCATCCAAGGCATGTGGGACACCGGCGTCAGCATCTACACCGAGTACAAGCAAGGCGACGGCGCCCACGCCACCGGCCGCATCGGCGCCTTCGCATTGGTGGAAATCCTCACCAGCGGACGCGGAACAGCGGCGGAGGCCGGAGAAGCAGGCGCGGTGGTAAGAGCCACTAAGTGCAGTTTCGCAGCCTCTACACCCGTCCTACTAGCTAACGGAACTTCCAAGGCCATCAGCGAGATCAGGCCTGGCGACGAGGTCGAAGCCGCTGACCCCGATACAGGAAAGCACCAAGGTCACCGCACAGTCAGCGCCCAGTTCGTCCACCACGACGAAGACCTCATTGATCTAACAGTCCAAGATGGCAAGGGACGCATTTCTGTCCTGCACACTACATCCCGGCACCCCTTCTGGGATGACACCACACATAAGTGGATACCGGCAGCTAAGCTGACGCCGCACCATACGCTCAATACCGTTACCAACGATCACGTTAATTTGGTCTTGGTTCGCGCTGCACCCGGCGCGGCGGACATGTACAACCTAACCGTCGAGCAGCTCCACACTTACTATGTACTCGCAGGAACTGCGCCGGTCCTGGTCCACAACGCTTGCCCCACTGCCGCAGACGAGGCGGCACACGCTAGAGCTTCAGAGAATGCAGCGCGCTCCTCAAATCCAGGGGGTCCACAGGCACAGATGGAGCCACGGGAGGATTCCTATGGATTAAGGGGCACGGAGTTTTCGATCTTGTGTCAAGCAAGCCCTATTCCGGGTACCGTCCACCGCCCGGAGCTAACCCTAATTACGCAACCCACGTGGAGGCCCAGGCAGCTGCATTGATGTCGCGCTTCAAGGCCAACGAAGCCCGACTAATGATTAGTCACCCTAGTGGGGTTTGCTGGATGTGCGCTGGCACCCTTCGCGCAATGCTCCCCAAGAATGCATCGCTGACCGTAAGATTTCAGCACGGCAGACAGTTCTATAATTCCGGAACTTTCGTCGGGGATTAATAGGTCGAGACCGACCTAGGCCGCTTCCTTCGGATCACCTCGCTGACCAGATGAAGATGGCGGCGAGGTGGAGTCCGGCCAGGTAGAGGGTGGCGGTCTTGTCGTAGCGAGTGGCCAGGCCGCGCCACTGCTTGAGCTTGTTGATGCACCGCTCGACAGTGTTCCGCTGCTTGTAGGCGTCGCGGTCGAAGGCCGGTGGGCGGCCGCCCACCGGCCGCGCCGCTTGCGGTTCGCGGCCTGGTCCGCCGGCTGTGGGATCACCGCCCGGATCTTGCGCTGCCTCAGATGGAGGCGGATCGCCCGGGACAAGTACGCCTTGTCGGCCAGGACCACGTCCGGTGCGATCCTGGGGCGGCCGATCCGCCTGGGCACCCGTAACCGGGCCATGACCTCCTCGAATGCGGGTGCGTCACCGGCCTAGCCCGGCGTGATGACGAACGCCAGCGGTCGGCAACGGCCGTCCGCGACGAGGTGGATCTTCGTGGTCAGGCCACCGCGGGAGCGTCCGAGGGCATGGTCGTCCGGCTCGCCGGGCGGGGCCCCTTTTGACGAGCCCCGGCGGCGTGCTGGTGCGCACGCACGATCGTGGGGTCGACCGCGACGACCCAGTCCAGGTCGCCTTCGGCGTCGGCCTGGGCGAGCAGGGCGGTGAAGACCTTCTCCCACGTGCCGTCGGCGGCCCACTTCCGCAGCCAGTTGTGGGCGCCCTTCCACGAGCCGAAGTGTTCGGGCAGGGCCGTCCATGGCGCGCCGGTGCGGTACTTGAACGCGATCGCGTCGATCACCTGCCGGTGATCCCGCCACCGCCCACCCCGCCGAGGGGTCCGGTCCGGCAGCAATGGCTCGATGCGGGCCCACTGGGCGTCAGTCAACGACACACCCAGACCAACAATCCGATGATCTGAAAGAAACGGCCTAGTAGCGTTCTATCTATGCAGGCATAGGGTCTTTTGCAGTCAATTACTCTCCGTACAGGTTACCTTCAGGAGACCCTGACGCCTTGCCCATCTCGCCAACTGTGACATAATCTGCAGATGGCTGGTGAATTTTCCGATCCTTATACACTTCTCAACGAGACCGATTGGTCCCGCCTAGACCACGGCGGCGGGCCAGCGGCCCCTGAAACGCCGACCAAGCTGGCCGGTCTTGCATCCGGAGACATCCGTGCAGTGACCACTGCCATGAACCACCTTTGGAACGATCTCCTCCATCAGGGATCTCTATATTCCGCAACACCTACAGCCGCTCTATATGTTTCCTCAATTCTCAGCGAACCCCAAACGCAAGAATACATAACCGCCCCCCAGCGAAGTAAATTGCTGGAATGGCTAGCAGAGTTTGCTTATGCTGTAAGCATCTCAAAAGAGCGGCAGCTTGAAGAATGGTTCGGCCCTGGAGTGATGGATCAAAATCCAATTTTCAGTGAAGCGCGGGCGATTCGTCCGATTATTTTCCGGGGAGTGGAACCCAGCATCTCCGATTCAGATCGGAACGTAACAGAAGCCGCACTTCTTGCCGCTATCCATCTCCTCGACGATCCGAAACTTACATCCTACCGAGAAGTTATCGGGCCCAAGGTGCGGAGCATATTGGCCACAAGCTCTCTGCAAAGTCACCGGATTGCAGCGACTTCAACCCTAGAAGCCTGGGGTGAAAACATTGAATCACTAAAAGATTCGAGAGATGATTCATTGGAATATTCTTGGAACTTGAATAGAGGACCTATCGACGATCCTCCCTTTTAGATCGTGTCCTATGTGGTGAGGCGGTCGTTGGTCCGTTCATGGGGCGAGGTACGTGGAGTTGGATTGTTCCGGACGGGCTGTGGGAGATCGCGGAGCCGCTGATCCCGCCGTCGAAGGTGCGGCCGCAGGGTGGTGGAATGCAGGACACGCCTGATGAGACGCTGTTCGCGGCCATCATCTACGTGCTGGTCAGCGGCTGCGCCTGGCGCCAACTGCCGCCCTGCTTCGGCATATCGAAGTCGACCGCCCACCGCCGGTTCCTGATCTGGTCGAGAGCCGGCTTCTGGGGGCGGTTGCACGAGGCGGTGCTGCACCGGCTCGACGACGTCGGCCTCATCGATGTCTCTCGCGTCGTCCTGGACACCGCCCATGTGAGGGCTAAAAAGGGGGCGAACACACAGGTCCGAGCCCCGTGGACCGGGGCAAGCCGGGTTCCAAGATGCACGTCCTGTCGGACGCGAACGGACTGCCCCTCCTCGTCGGCGTCTCGGCCGGAAACACCCACGACAGCGAAGGGCCGAAGCCCATGGTGGAGGGTCACCAAACGAGACACGACCCCCACCGCGGCCGGTACTTCAAGCCCCAGCGCCTGCACGCGGACAAAGCTTACGACCGGGCTGACCTGCGCAGATGGCTTCTCGGCAGGCGCATCGGAGTCCGCATCGCCCGCAAGGGCATCGAGTCCAGCGAACAATTAGGGCGACGCCGATGGGTCATCGAACGCACCATGTCGTGGCTGTCCGGCTACCGCAGACTCAGCCCTCGCTACGAACGCGATCCCCGCAACTACCTGGCCTTTCTCGGCCTCGCCGCCGCCCTCTGCTGCTACAAACGACTCGTCCGCCTCACCACATAGGACACGGTCTAAGAATCCGCGAACTCGCATGCTGCGCGCCGTGTGCCTGCGGAGACCGGGGTCGGAAGGCTCGCCGGTGCTGCGTTGCGTGCGTACTGACCGCTCAGGTGTGCTTGTTTTCCGTCAGAGCGGGGTGCCGTCGGGGTGGTCGTGGATCCAGGAAAGGCCTCCTAGGTCGAGACGCTGGCGGGTGCGGGTGACGGCTACATAAGCCAAGCGGGCTTCGGCGTCGTCGACGAGGTCGGGCGGTGAGGTGGCTGTCATCTGGCAGCCGGTGTTGTGGTCCTTCGGGTGGGCGAAGTCGTCTGCGATGAGTACGCGGGGCCATTCGCGGCCTTTGGCTTTGTGGGCGGTGGAGACGGTCACCTGGGCGTGCGGTTCGGGGGTGAGTCGGGTGACTGCGGTGAGGATGGCTTGGGTGCCGTGGGTGTCGACGAGGTTGACCAGGGGCTGCAGATCGCGTCCGGCGGGGTCGTGGGAGGCGTAGTCCTGCAGGGCGCCCCAGTGGGGGAAGAGGGTCAGTTCTGGGTGGTGGGTGCGGCGGCCTTCTTTGAGGTCGCGGGCGGCGAGGGCAAGGCTGTGCAGGCTGCCTCCTCCGCCGGCCAGGGCGACGCGGAGTCCGGCTGCCATGAGGGTCATGACCTGGGCCATGGCGCCGACGTTGGTTCGGCACAGGACCGCGTCCGGCCGGGTGACGGGGCCGATTTCGGTGGGCACGGCGGGGGTGCCGGTGAGGCGGATCGGGGCTTCGGCGAGGGCGAGCCAGCGGTTGGCCTCGGCGGCGAGGCGGGGGCCGAAGCGGAAGGACTGTGACAGGGCGAGCTGGGTGCCGTCGAAGGCGGTCATGATGTCTTTGGCTCCGCGCCAGTGGTAGATGGCCTGGGCGGAGTCGCCGACCATGACGAGCTGGGCGTGGTCGCGCTGGGCGAGGAAGATCTGTTCGACGACGGGGTTGGTGTCCTGGGCTTCGTCCAGGAGCAGGAAGTCGGCGTGGATTTTGGGCCGGGTGAGGGCCCAGATCTTCAGGTAGTGGTCGTGGTCGAAGCGGACCGTGCCGTCGTCGGGGTGTTGCAGGTCGGCCCAGGCTTTGCGGGCGAACGGGACGATGTGGGCGGTGAGTTCGGCATGGAGGTCGGTGTCTTCCAGGCCGCGCAGGTGAGGTACGTGGTGGGAGGTGATGGCTTCGTCGGCGGTGTGGCAGAAGCGGGTGACGGTGCGCAGGGTGGCGTTGGAGAGGGCTCTTTGTGTGACTTCGCGGTCTGCGATGCGGATGGCTTGGGTGATGCCGAGGGTTTGTCCGGTCTGCCAGGCCGGGCGGCGGGGTGCGTTCAGGCGGCGGGTGTAGCGGTGTCCGACGGCGGCGTAGGCGAGGGCGTGGGCGGTCTTGCACAGCACGTTTTTGGGGAAGCGGGTGGTTGCGTCCTGGGCGATGGCGCGGTTGTAGGCGAGGTAGCGGCCGCGGCGGGTGGTGGTGCGGGCGAGGAGGGTGAGGGTGGTGGTTTTGCCGGTGCCGGCGCCGGCTTGCAGGGCCAGGTGGTCGCCTGTGTGGAAGGCGTCGGCGGCGGCGGTCTGTTCGTCGGTGGGGTTCAGCATGGTGCTGCTCCGGTGTCGCGGGTGAGGGCGTGCCCGACGGCAGCCAGGAGGTGTGCGGGGGTGGTGCTGGTGAGCAGTTCCTGTACGGCTCGGTTGAGGCGGGCGCTCTCGTCGGTGGCGTGCAGGGCCAGGGCGTGGTGGACCGCCTGGGTCAGAAAGCGTTCGGGAGAGCGTCCGGCGTGCTGTGCGGCCTGCTGGATGAGGGTGTGAGTGGCGGATGGGAAGGCGATGTTGATGAGGATGTTTCCGTCCGGGGCCGCGTAGTGAGTGGTGATCACGTCGATGGGCAGGCGTCCGTTCAGGCGTCGGCGCAGTCGGTGTGCGGCGCGGTGGGGGTCTTGGCGGGCCAGAGGGCCATGAGGCGGGTGGCGTCGTGGTTGGCGGCCAGGGGCACGGTGTGGGCGGCGTGGTGGAGTTCGGCCTGGGTGAGGGGGCGTGTCAGGAGGATCTCGAGGGCGTGGTGCGGCATTCTCACGCCTTTTCGTGGCGGCGGGTCGGGGGGTGTGGGAGGCGGGTGTGGATGTGTGCTGCGTGCAGGAGGGGGTCGAAGACCTGCCATCCGGTCAGGGCGAGGTCGGCGGCACCCGGGGTGGCGGTGTGGGCTGGGCAGCGCTGGGTGCGCCAGCGCAGCTGTTCGGCGTAGGGGAGGTGGCCGAGGTCGTAGACGGCCATGAGCTGTGCGGGCAGGGTGAGCTGGCCGCGTTGGGGGCCGGTGGGCAGCAGTGTCCACCGGCCGGCGGGGAAGCGGGAGTCGAGGACGGTGTGGGGGCAGCGGTGGCGTTGGCGGGTCTGGGCCACGCATCGGATGTCCTGGAGGGGGCTCTCGGCGAGGTAGCGGTTGAGCAGGAGTTGCACGGCCGGACGGATGTGGTGAGAGGTGGGTGCCCCAGGCCGGGATGGGGTGGGTGGTGCCGGTGTGAATGCGCCGGTGTCGATGAGGCGGCGGGTACGCAGGGCGAGTTGGCGGCGCAGGTCTTCCAGGTACGGCCCGGCCTGTGGGGGTGAGGCGGGGTGGGGGCAGATGGCCTGGTGGGGGATACGGCACCAGGCGCTGCCGTCACCGTGGGGGTGCGCGGTTCCTCCGCTCAGGTGCCAGCGGCAGGGGGCAGGGATGTGGCGGGCGGCCAGTTCGGCCGGGTGCAGAGCGATGGGCTGCTGGTCGGGGCGCTGGTAGATGTCGATGCGGTTGCCGCACCGGCGGCAGTAGCCGCTCTGGCCTGCGCGCAGCAGACGGCTGGGGCTGGTGGCTGCTACGCGCAGCGGCCGGCGGGGGCGGGCGGTGCGGGAGTTGCTGTCTTTGTGGTGGGCGGGGTCGGGGCACATGCGGGGACCGTGCCAGGCGACACGCCGCGGTGGCGGAGGCGGCGCCCGGCATGTCCCGCGGATGGCCCAACGGCGGCAAACTCATGCCCGAGTGGGCGCGCGAGGGTTCGATGCCTGCTCGTCGGTTCGGGTGATTCGCTAAGGGTCGGACCGTGGGCTGCGAGCGGGGGTCAGGAAGCGTTCGGGCCAGGTGGGGTGTGGTTGTCGCAGAGCGTGCCGAGGAGTTGCTCGATGGGCACGTCGAAGGTGTGGGCGAGGGCGTGCCAGGTGGTGAGGCTGCCGGTGGTGCGGCCGTGTTCCAGGTCAATGAGGGTGCGGCGGGCCAGGCCGCTGCGTTCGGCGAGTTCGTCAAAGGTCCAGCCGCGTTCGCCCCGCAGGCGCGCGAGTTCGACATGCAGCGCGGTGAGGTCGGGGTCGGGCGGCAAGATCGTCACTCCACCATCCGACGGTGCAGGAGCCTGCCCTGTCAGTGCAGACTTCTGCACTATTTGCGGCGGGGAGAGTGACGTTCGCGGTGCACGGGTCTGCACTACGGTGCAGGCGTCCTGGCACCTGCCGCCGGGGCATCCGCCATGGCGGTACGTTCGATGGGAGGACACCAGGCCGATGAGG
The DNA here is from genome assembly GCA_021568835.1 of Streptomyces sp. Tue 6430. GTDB lineage: Bacteria > Actinomycetota > Actinomycetes > Streptomycetales > Streptomycetaceae > Streptomyces. The sequence goes on along the minus strand of JAKGSH010000002.1, from coordinate 432,454 downwards.
CTGGCCGGCGTACAGAGCGCGATGCGGCGTATGTGGACTGTGGAACTGCATCCGCTGGCGGGCGGGCCGCGTCTGGTCTGCACCCACTGCACGGCGAGCACGGCTCCGCTCGAAGCTGCGTCCGCCCGGTCCGCTGTTCTGGAGCATTTGGCCTGTCACGCACGCACCGACGTGCTGCCCGAGCATCTGCGGACATGCCAGTGCCGGGAGCGGGGCTGCAGCTGGCATCCGCGGCACCGCGGCTGCGGCGGGCCGGTCCTGCTCGCTCTCACCCGTGACGGCAGGGGCCGGGCCTGGCGCCTGGCCGACACGTGTGCCGCCTGCGCCGCCGCCACCAGCCACACCGCCATCGTGCCGGCCACCTGGCTCCGCCCGCGCAGGCGTGGTCTGACGGCTACGCCACCGGCTCCCCAAGGCAACGAGGCGGCCGCTGAACCGGACGAGCAGGTCCGTGTGCGGCACATGCTCACCTACCTGGCCTCAGCACTCCCCGGTTCACCTCTCCCGCCGCCCGGCTCCTGGCCTTGCAGTGCGCGCTGCGCAGCGATTCCCGCGGCCTCGTCCGGCTTCCGGCAGGGCTGCTGCGCAGCATGCGCCTGCTCAGGAGCCGGGAGTTGTGGCAGGAACTGGTGCAGGACCGGTGGCTGGAGATGCCGGTGCTGCGATCGGCGCCGGTGACGGTGGTGCTGCTCGACGATGGGGTACTGGGGCAGGCACCCGGCCGCGGCGCGCGCCGTCGCGCCGCTCACTGGGCGCTTCACGGCACACCGCTTGTGCCGCCCGCCGCAGCTCCGCCGGCACTGCGGCTGGCCGCGCTCGTGCTGGCGGCGCACTCCTGCGGATCTGCCGGGCACGGCACCGACATGGACGTCCTTGTCCGCCTGTGCGGGCACTCACCGCACCAGATGGTCGATCTGATGGACCGGCTGGTGGCCGTCCGCACGCTGGCCGCGTGGAGTCACAACCGGGAGACCGACGAGGTGTCCTGGTGTCTGCCTGTTCGGCGCACGCACTCTCGTTCCCCTGGTCACGGAACCCGATACCGGCCCCCAGCCGGGTGAGGCCGGCCTGCAGTTCTTCGGGAACATTCCATTCCGGCTGTCCGTACTATCTCTACGGCAGGGCTGTACGCGGTGCGCACCACTGTCGCCCTGCCCCGCCGGGAGGGCACGCATACGTGAGATGCCCTTCGCCTCCAGCTTCGAGCAGGGAAAGGTCGTGCACCTCATGCCTGAGAATGCTTCCGCCACCGAACTGACCTCTCAGTACACCGCTCAAGTCACCGCCGATCTCGAACGCAACACCAAGGAGCAGGACCGTGTCGGCGGGGAAATCGCCGCGCTGAACGAGCAGTTGGCCGCCCTCCAGCGTGACCATGCGGTGCTGGTCAGCATCCAGCAGGCCATCGGCGCCGTGACACCGGCGCCCTCTGAGGCGGCGCAGCCGTCCGACAGCCCGGCGGTGCCGGCTCCCCGCAAGAAAGCCGCGGCCAAGTCCGGGGCCGGCAAGCGGACACGGGCGAAGAAGCCGGCGTCCAAGGCCTCTGCCGCGGCGCAGAAGGCGGCTCCTGCCAGCGCGGACAAGGCCGGACCGTCGAAGCCGGCCCAGCCCAGCGTGGTCGACCTGGTCCGCGGTCATCTCGCCGGACAGAGCGAACCGCGCTCGGCGGCTGAGATCGCCGAAGCTCTCGGCCAGGCCCATGCGGGTCGTACCTTCAAGACGACCGTGGTGCGCAGCGCGCTTGAAGGTCTGGTCGCCAAGAACCAGGCGCAGCGCACCAAGCAGGGCCCGTCCGTCTTCTACACCGCCACCGACGTGGCCGACGTGGCGCAGGCGGCCGAGCCGTCACAGACGGAGGAACAGCAGCCCGCGCCCGTCGCCTGAGACGCCGCTGCGCCGCCGCCCCGGTGAGTGGCTCGGCCGGACAGGAACGGAGCTATGTCCCTCGCCGGTACGTCTGCACGCGGGCGGGCTCGGGCGAGCCTGGGTGGGCTGGGCCGAGCTGGTCAGCGCGGGCGCCAGGTGCGGATTTCGAGGTGGAGGATGTGGGCGCCGGGGTGGATGCGTCCGGTCTCCACCAGCCATTGGTGCACGGCTGCGGTGACGTCGCCGCCGGCGGCGTTGACGCGGCGGGCGAAGTCGGCGGCGTCCAAACCGCCGGTCTGGGCGGAGCCGTAGGAGCGTTCTTCGGTGTGGTCGGCGCGCTGGATGACGTCGCGGCGGATACCGGGTGAGTCGGTGCGGCTGCCGGAGGGGTGGAGGTAGGCGGTTTTCGCCAGGCGGACGGTGAAGGCGAGGCGCAGGCTGCGGCGGGCGGCCTCGGCGATGAGGGGGCGCAGGCGGGCGGAGCCGGAGGCGATGGCCTGGGCGCCGACGCGGCCGGTGCCGGAGCCGGTGGGGGTGATGAGGACGGCTTTGGTGCGGACGCGGGCGCGGGTGCCGGAGGCGGTGGTGCGGCGGGTGGTGTGGCGGGCGGCGATGGCTGCGAGTTCGGGCAGGTCGGTGATGCCGCCGGTCTCGACGGCGGTGAGGACCTGGCGCAGGGCGGTGGTGAAGGCTGCGCCCTTGTTCTTTGTGTAGAACTGCGAGACGAGGGAGGGGTCGCGGTTGATGATGCGGGCGATGTCGCGTTTGGTGTAGCCGGCTTGTTGCAGCCGGTCGGCCAGGTGTGCGGCCTCGTTCAACTGACCGGGTTGCGGTGTGGGGTTGTGGCGTCGTGTGGGCGGCATCAGTTTTCCCCGTGGGTGGTGAGGTGGGCGCGTCCGGTGTCGCGCAGGGTGAGGAGTTCCTCCTCGTTGGTCGGAGCGGTGAAGGGGCCGGGGAGGTGGCCGCGCAGGAGGTAGTCGCCGGGCTGGCTGTGGTAGGGCCAGGTCTGGGGCTGGGTGAGGTAGAGGGCGTCGGTGCGGAAGGCGACGACGCTGCCGGGCGGGGTGTGCAGGGCGCCGGCGTAGGTGTCGTCGTCACGGTGGCGCTGGCTGAGGAGGGCGGCGCGGGCGCCGGACCAGATCGCGGCGGCCCATTCGGGGTGGGCGTTGGGGTCGCGGGTGAAGCCGGTGGGCTTCTGCCAGGTGATCAGCTCTTCGTCGAAGGCGATGATTTCGGCGTCGGGGGGCACGTCGCGTTCCATGGTGCGGGGGGTGGTGCCGGTGACCATGCGGGGGCGCTGGGCGAAGGAGCCGATGCCGTACAGGAGGATGGAGCGCACGGCGCGGGAGGCGAGGTGGGCGGCCCTTGCCTGTTGGGCGTCGCCGTGGAAATGGGCCTGGGCGGAGAGGTTGGTCCAGGTCTCTTTGAGTTTCTTGGCCCAGTCGTCGAGGGGTTTGCCGTCCTCCCACAGGATGCCGTCGAGGATTTCGATCTTCCACGGCTGCAGGGGGTTGGTCAGGGCGGTGTGGAGTTCGGGGCCGCCGGCCCAGGTGGTGAAGATGGCACCGGGCTGGGCGGGGTAGTGCCAGGTGCGGTCGCCGGGGGCGGGGGCAGGGAGCAGCCCGACGTGGCCCCAGCCCTGTGGGACGGTCACGCGGACGTGCCAGTGCCCGCATCCGTACAGGGCGCGCATCTGTTCCTTTTCGCTCCAGGCGGCGAAGGTCGCGGCGGTGATGCGGCGGGGGGTGCCGACCGGGGATTTCCAGGTGTGTTTGGCATAGGCGAAGGTGCGGTCGTATTCGACGAGTTGGGGCAGCTGGTCGGGGATGCGGGGTGGGGTGATGAGTTCGTTGCGGCCTTGGCCGGCGGTGGCGTGGAGCAGGCCGCGCAGTTCCTCGGACAGGACGGGGTAGCCGTCGGCGTGCTGGCCGCGGGTGGGGATGGTGCGGGTCCACAGGTCGCGGCCGGTCTGGGAGGGGGAGCCCATGAGGACGGCGTCGTTCCAGTGGCGGCGCAGGGTCTGCCACAGCAGTACGAAGGCGTCGCGGACGGTGTGGGGGTCGTCGCCGTCGAGGTCGAACCACTCCCCTACCGAGCGGATCTCCACGTGCTGGTCTGCGTTTTGGCGTTGGTAGCGGCCGACGGGGTTGCGGGCGTGGACGAAGTGGCCGGCCATCCGGTCGCGGCCGCGGCCGGTGTCGGTGCGCCAGCCCGGGACGGGGGCGTTCAGCCAGGCGGCGACGGCGTCGCGGAGGTAGGGGTAGCGGTCGGTGTCGCGGTGCCAGGGGTCGCCGGCGGTGATGTAGATCCGTTCCACGCCTTCGGGGACGGCGTGGAAGACGGCGGTGAGGATGTCGGCTGCGGTGGCGGCGCCGAGGTCGAGGCGGTGGGTCTGGTTGCGGTGGACCAGGACGCCGGTGTCGGTGTCGAGGAAGACGGTGGAGCGGGCCTGCTGGGTGAAGTTGGGCCGGGTGGACGCCAGGCCGGGCGTGTGGGCGAACCAGGCATCACCCGCCTCTCCATCGGGGACGGAAGGCAGGGTCCGCGGCGCATCCGGCGCGGCCGTCACGACCGGGGTATCGGCTGGGACAGCCTGCGGCTGCGCGGTGCGCATGCCAGGCGCCACTGCTGCGGGCTGCGCGGTCGGTTCCGGTTCGGCGTCCTTGGGAGGCGCGTGTGTGGCGGGAGCCGATGCCTGCGCCAGGGCCTCGGTGTTTTCTTCGGTGAGGCTGTCGGGGGCCAGGGACGGAGCGAGAGCGACGACGTCGGCCACGCTCAGCCCGGCTGCCGGGGCGATCCGCTCCGCCTTCGCTTTTTCGTAGGAGGCCAGTTGGGCGATCCGCTTGTCCCGGTCGGCTTCCAGCTTCGTCAGCGCCGCCCGGGCCTTTTTGATCTGGTCCCGCACGGTGCGCAGGTCTGCGAGCGCGGTGTTGTAGCTCTGTGCGTCCATGAGGGATTCCTTGTCCGGGCCTGGCATTCAGCTGGCGGAGCGGGTGGGGACGTAGGCGATCGCGCCGCCAGAATGCGAGGCGAGCCGGGTACCGAGGAGCAGTTCGGCGAGTCTTTGGTCGTCGTCCACACGGGAGGTGATGGTGGTCGTCGGGGTGGCCAGGTCGGTGACGTAACCGGCCAGGCGCGCGTCGGGGAAGGCGTGACGGCCTTCGCCGTTTCTCTCCCAGCGCTCCAGACCGGTCAGAACGGCCACCACGTAGCCGGACAGGGTCACGGGGAGCACTCCCCGGCCGCGATGCTGGCTGGGTCGCAACGCCACCAGCCACGTAGCGCCTTCAGGATGTCCTCGGGAGTGAGGGAGGCGGAGAAGCCGAGCCAGTTTCGGTCGGGCTCGTCGGCCGGTTGCGCAGTGTCGACTCTCAGGACGGCGATCTCGTTGACGCTCAGCCGGTCCAGGGCTGCGTGCTTACGTGTGCTGAGCGACTGCACGACGGGAAGCGGGATCATGACCCGCACGCCGCGTCGGGACAGACCCGGCAGGAGTTCGGCTTGGACGAGTCGACGGAAGGTGGTGATCGCGCATCCAAGCTCGTCCGCGGCCTGACCGGTGGTCAGCAGCATGCCACCTACCTTACAAGCGAGCTTTGATATCTGATTGGGCATGTAATCTAGTGCGTGACTGAGGTGGCGTCAAACAGGGCAGGACAGGACAGCCATAGGCCCTTCTGCCAATCGGGGCGAAGGGAACAGATAGCTCATCACGGCAGTTGCGGGTCGCGACTGCGCGGGCACGCAACCTGGCAGTCTTCGTACGACCGATCAGAGCCGGCTCCTCTGCCTGCGCAACGCCGTGGCCTTTGCCCTGCTGTGCGGCCTGGCCTACGACCTGGGCATCGGAACGGCCGAGCTGCTTTGGTAGTGGTTGCAGTCGTGCCTGTGAACCTCCGGCCGGGCAACCGGTTCCTGGAGGACCGGGATCCTCCTCATCGGCGCAGAGCAAACTGGGGCCGGCCGGTGGCTGTGTACGCGAAAGTTTTCATCCCGAGGACAGCACCCGTTCTCCCACGCTCGCGAGGCTGCTCCGTCACTCTGAGCGTTCTTGCTCTCGGCGCGCCCCTGGCCTCACCGGCTTCCCCGACCTCACCTGCTGCTTCCCCCACCGCGGCGTCCGCCGAACAGAAGGAGCAGATACCCGCCAACGCCCGGACGATGACAGACAAAGACAACTGTGAGGAAGCCAGAGACAGAAGCGAAGCCGAAGGCGGGAAGGGCTCCTACGGCTGCATCACCCTGATGTCACCGCCCCAGGGCGAGAAGGCTGCGGAAAGCATGCGTGCGCAGGTTGCCGATGTCCCGTTACCCGCGAACGAGTGCACCGGTGACGAGGACGGATTCTGGTACGCCACCCGGACCATGCAGTGCCAGATCGATCCCAACGTGAAGTACACCTACTTCGACAGCGATGGCAAGATCGCCGGTACCGCGCTGTTCGCCACCGCCCAGCAGATGGATCTGTCCGTCAAGAGCCTGCAGTGGAGCGAGACCGACCAGCTCGTGATGCTGAAGTCGACGGGTGACCTTCCGCCGCTGGCCATCACCTGGACCACCAAGTGCTCACCCACCTGCAGTCCCGGCAGCACTACGTTGTGGACCAAGCAGCCGATCAGCGTGGGACAGTGGCTGGAGAAGACATACACGATCTCTGACACACCCACGACGACGTACGACTACCTCGACGTGACCTACGAGCTCGACATCGACGCCCCCAACGCCGATCAGCTCACACCGCCGATCAGCTGGGACTCCGAAGTACGCTGCGACGACAAGCTCTCCATCGCCAGCACCTCCGGCTGTGTCGTGCCCTGGACCACCCCCACCCTGTCCGTCTCCCGCGCCGACTACGGGTCATCCGCCGACATGATCGACTGGGCGCAGCGAAATCTCTCCGGGCACTGAGGGCTCAAGAACACCGGCGCGCCGCTGCACCGGCTCCAGAAGGACTCAGCTTGACTCTGTCGGGGATCATGGAATTTCCCGGTGCGGCAGCATGGTCGACGGGGATGATCGGGGGAGTTCCGCCGACCGTTGCAGCTGTCGAGGTGCCCGTTGTCCCTGCGCCCCCGTTCCGGTGAGCACGTTCCGCCTCTGACCGCGCGGGTCGCGCGGGCGAGCAACCCGGGTGGCACGACGGCGATATGGGTGCGGGACCGGCTGGATGGGCTGTGGTGCGACGAGGACTTCGCGGACTGGTACCCCAGGGACGGGCGGCCGGGTCTCTCGCCCGCTCAGCTGGCCACCGTCTGTGTGCTGCAGTTCCTGCTCGGCCTGTCGGACAGGCAGGCCGCCGAGGCGGTCCGCTGCCGCATCGACTTCAAGTACGCGATGGCCATGGAGCTGGACAATCCCGGCTTCCACCACAGTGTGCTGGGCGACTTCCGCGATCGTCTCGCCGAGGATGGCCGTGCCGACCGCCTCCTCGACCTCGCACTGACCCGCCTGAAGGAGGCCGGCCTGGTGCGCGAGCGCACCACGCAGCGCACCGACTCCACGCACGTCTTGGCCGCGGTGCGTGACCTGACCCGCTTGGAGCTGGTCACCGAGTCGGTTCGCGCCGCACTCGAAGAGGTCGCAGGCATCTCTCCTCATCTGCTGGACGAGCTGGTCGACGAGGGCTGGGGGCTGCGCTACGGCCGGCCGGTCCGCCTGGGGAAGAACCCCACCAAGCCCATGACCAGGATTCTTGCCACCGGAAACGACGCCGTCCGGCTTCTGGAACACCTCTACCGGCACGGAGCGGACCGCATGTCCGGTCCTCGCATCCAGGCATTGCGGCAGATCATGGTGCAGAACTATCACCGTGATGCCGCGGGACACCTGCGCTGGCGCACCGCCGAGAAGGAAGGCGGGGCGGGTCTGCCGCCGTCGTCGCGGGCGATCGTCTCGCCCTACGACACCTCGGCTCGCTACGCGAGGCACGGACACATCATCAGCTGGAAGGGGTTCGCCGCTCATCTGACCGAGACCTGTGCCCCCGACGGCCCCAACGTGATCACGGATGTCGCCACCACCGCGGCCACCACCCACGACAGCCAGGTCCTGCCCGGCATCCACACCCGCCTGGCTCGTCGCGGCCTGCTGCCCGCCAAGCACCTGGTCGACGCCGGCTACACCTCCCTGCCCCACCTGGCACAAGCTGCCCGTGAACACCAGGTCACCGTCTCCGGGCCGCTGAAGAGCAACCCCACCCGCCAGCACCGCCGCGACGAGGGCTTCGCCCGGGACGACTTCCACATCGACTACGACAAGCAGCAGGTCACCTGCCCCCAGGGACAGGTCAGCGCGGGCTGGCACGGCCCCTACCCGACCTCCTCGCCTACCGCCGCCCCGCTGATCGTGGCCAGGTTCACCAAGAACCAGTGCCGCCCCTGCCCGGCACGCACGCAGTGCACCAGCACCGCCGACAGCGCCCGCACCGTGGGATTTCCCCCGCGCGAGCTCCGTGACCTGCAACTCCGCGTCCGCGCCGAACAGCAGACGCCCGAGTGGAAGACCCGATACGCGGTCCGCTCCGGAGTGGAGAGCACGGTCAACGAGTTCGCCCACGGACACGGCATGCGGCGCTGCCGCTACCGAGGACAGGGAAAGGCCCACATCCAGCACGTCCTGACGGCCATCGCCGTCAACATCGAGCGCCTCGGCGGACTGTCACCCGCTGAGGAAGCCCCCATACCCCGCCAGCCGACTGCCTTCCAGAACTACCTCGACCAGCGCGAGATCCCTCGCCTGAAGTCCTGGCGAACCCTTGGCAGTTGACCCCGACCGGCCCAAGATCCCCGACAGAGTCAAGCTCAGGCGGCGCACCTCCGTAGACCAGCCGCGCTCGCCGCCGATGATTCGGGGAGCTGAAGAAGGAAACAGGGCCGCGCGGACGTCGGCGCGGCACGGATAACCTGCGCGAGTGAAGCGGATTCAGCGGGCCGCCGGCGTGATCGTCGGCTCAGCGGTGGGTGACGCCCTGGGCGGCCCCTTCGAGTTCGGTCCCCAGGGAGCGTTCTCCGCACGGTTTCCCGCGCCTGGTGCCGGTGACGAGATGTGCGGAGGCGGTGGCTGGGACCCCGGCGAGGCGACCGACGACACGCAGATGGCCATCCTGGTCGCGGAGTCGCTACTGGAGCGGGGCGGACTGGATCTGCCGGACGTCTTCCGCTTCCAGCGGTGGGCAGCATCAGACCCCAAGGACATCGGCGTGCAGACCGAAGACGTCCTGACCAACGGCATGCCCTGGGACCTCGCCGCCGCGATCCATTTCCAGGTCAACCAACGAGCAGCCGGAAACGGCTCCTTGATGCGGGCATCGGCCTCCGCGGTCCACTTCGCGGCCGCCGGCCAAGAAGCCACCATGGACGCGGCCCGCCGGATCGCTGCCCTGACCCACGGTGACCGCGCGGCTTGGGAAGGCACCGCGATCTTCCACGAACTCATCCGCGTCACGTTCGAGGACACCGACCCCCTCACCGCGCTCCCGGACATCCTGACTCTTGTCCACCCCGACCACCGAGGCCGCTACGCCACCGTCCTCGCACCCGATTGGCACCCCGATCAGGCGACCGAGTTCAACGGGTCCGTCTGGCCCTGCCTGGGCTCCGCCGTCTGGGCCCTGCGCACCACCACCAGCTTCGAAGACGCCATGCGCGCGGCGATCGACCTCGGCGGTGACACGGACACCGTCGCCGCGGTGACCGGAGGCCTCGCGGGGGCGTACTACGGGATGGCTGCAATCCCCGCCCGCTGGACCCAGCCGCTCCATGTCCCCCTCCCAGGATTCGACGGACGGGTGCTGCGCCTGGCACCTTGCACGCCGCCTCGGAGAGGGCTGTGGATGAGACAGGTGTGGCAGCCCGCATAAACGGCGAGCTGGTCGTACGGGACGCCGCGGGCCGGCTCGCCTTCGAGCAGCTGCAGAACCGGCTTCAGCGGCGTGACTCCCTGGCTCCGCGACGAGGCTCAGGGCCCGCCGCGCTCCAGTACCTCCCTGCCGCACGCCCATTCCGGGCAGCCGGAGGGCCCGGACGCCACCTTGACACGGCGGACCATGCGGTGGGAGGCGTGGCACTGGGGCGGTCCGGATACGACTGGTGGGTCGGCCGCCGTCGCGAGGGCGTCCAGACTGGGGTTGCCGCACAGTATCTGCTGCTCCAGCCGTTTCAGCCGGTCGCTCGGGTCGATCCCCAGCTCCTCGACGAGCATTCGCCTCACTCGTGCGTACGCGGCGAGGGCGTCCGCCTGGCGTCCTGTACGGTGCAAGGCGACGATCAGCAGCTCCCACAGCCGTTCTCGGAACGGGTGCTGTCTGGTGAGAGTGGACAGCTCCGGCACGAGAGCGTCCGCCTGTCCCAGATCGAGCCGCGCCTGAGCGGCGCGTTCCACGGTGAGCAGCCGAAGTTCCCTCATGCGTTCCAGCTCGGCATGGACGGTCAGCGGCACAGGGAGCCCGTCGAGCGGGCTCCCGCGCCACAGGTCCAGGGCGGACTGGAGGCTCTGAGCAGCCTGTTCGATCTGTCCCGTTGCAAGCTCCCGCTCGCCCTGTCGTGATCGGTTGATGAACAAGGAGAAATCCAGCTCGGACGTGCCCGCGCGTAGCAGGTATCCGCCCGTAAGCGTGGTAATTCGCGGCTGTACATGGCCTTCGTCGTTCCCGCCGTCCCGGAGTAATCGGCGTAACGCGCTGATATATCCTCGGACGTTGACGGCCGCCGAGGGCGGAGGCTCCTCGCACCACACGGCTTCCAGTAAATGGGGCACCGCCACCAAGCGATTCGCGTTGATCAGAAGCGCGGCCAGTACGACTCGCTGTCGTGGACCACCGAGTCTCAGAGGAATTCCGTCGTCCGAAGACACTTCCAGCGGGCCGAGGACACCGAACCTCATCGCAGCCTCCCTTACTCTTCTTGCACGGGGTGTCCCGCTTTACAGCGACACCCGAGAATACATCTCCGTACCCTCCCGACTTAAACAATTACGATCTCATGCCGAAAGATCGTAGACGCAAAACTACCTACTTCCTTTCGGTCGCTGACAGGCATACCGAAGAGTACCCTCCGAAGCCGGCCCGGTTCCATCGCGTCGTATTGCGGCAGTGCGTAATCCGTGTGCAAATGTGCACCGGGCCCGCGATCGGCCGGATTTCGCAGTGTGCAATTCGGCAGCGGCGTGGCCGGGCGGTTGGGACGGCTGCAGTTCTTCCCCTGTCCGACGGTCAGTCGGGGGGACGGCGGCCGGACGGAGCCCGTCTGCCGCTCCCTGCGTCCACCGTCGGGTCCCCCTTCACCTCGTCCTGCTTCGCCGTCCTGTCCGGCTCCGTCACCGTGAGGTCCTTCTCCGTTCCCGGAGCGCCGTCGGTGGACCGGCGCGCCAGGTTCAGGCTGGCCAGCGTCAGCAGCACCAGGATGCCGACGCCGCACAGTGCCGATGCGTGCATGCCGCTGGTGAAGGCGGCCCGGGCGGTCGTGAGCAGCTCGTCGCCGACCGCGTCCGGCAGGCGGCTGGCGGACGCGGTGGCGCCCGCCAGTGTGGACCGGGCGAGATCGGCCAGCTCTGGCCGGATGCCCTCAGGCAGGGCGTCGCCGACCATCCGTGCCCCGTAGAACGCGGTGGCCACCGAGCCGAACGCTGCCACGCCCAGTGCGTTGCCGAGTTCGGCGCCCGTCTCTCCAATGCCCGAGGCGTTGCCCGCGCGCTCCGGAGGCGCGCTGCTGATGATCACGTCGTTGGTGAGGGCGAGCGCCGCCTGGACCCCGAGGGAAAGGACGGCAAAGCCGGTGACGGTGAGCACGAATCCGGAGACGGGGCCCGCCAGGCTGATAAGTAAGAGCCCGGGCACGGCGAGCGCGAAGCCGCCCGCCATGACCCGGCCGGGATGCAGTTTGGCGGCGGCGGCCGGTGCGAGGAGGGTGCCCACAACCCCCGCCACCATCGCCGGCAGCGCCCACAGACCGGCAGTGAGCGGGGAGAGCCCCAGGACGAGCTGGAAGTACTGGAGGACCAGGAACTGCGTCCCGGTCACGACGAAGAGGCCCATCATCTGGCCTCCCAGCGCCACCGAGAATCCGGGCCGGCTGAAGAGCCGCAGGTCGAGCATGGGGTTGGTGATCCGCAACTGGCGGTGCACGAAGACGCCGGCGAAACCCAGTCCGAGGGCGACGGCCAGCAGCGACGTCGCGCGGACACCGTCCTGCGCCACCTGCTTGAAGCCGTAGACCACCGGCAGCACCGTCACGATGGACAGGACGACGCTGAGCGGGTCCAGCCGACCCGGCTGAGGGTCGCGGTACTCGGGCAGCAGTACCGGGCCGACGATCAGCAGGATGACTCCCACCGGCACGCCGACCAGGAACACCGACCCCCACCAGAAGTGCTCCAGAAGCACGCCGCCGACCAGCGGGCCGATCATCCCGCCCACGCTGAAGTTGGTCATCCACACCGCGATGGCGAACCGTCGCTGGTTCGGGTCGCGGAATATATTGCTGATCAGCGACAAGGTGGACGGCATGAGGGTCGCGCCGGCGACACCCAGGAGGGCGCGCGCCGCGATCAGCATCGCCGCTCCGGTCGCATAGGCGGCGAGCAGCGACGCAACGGCGAACGCGGCGGCGCCGATGAGCAGTAGTTTCCGCCGGCCGATCCGGTCCCCGAGGGTCCCCATGGTGGCGAGGAACGACGCGACCAGAAACCCGTAGATGTCGACGATCCAGAGCAACTGCGCGCTGCTCGGCCTCAGACTCTCGCTGAGCTTGGGGGCGGCCAAGTGCAGCACGGACATGTCGAGACCGATCAGGATGGTCGGCAGCGCGAGGACGGCAAGCCCCGTCCACTCCCGCCGGCCCGCTCGCGTTGGTTCGTCGATAGTCACCGAAGAGCCCTTTCCCCACTCACCCAGACGGCTCAGGACGCCGCAGGCATGATCGAACTCCGGGCAATCGTAGGTGCGTTGGCCCGTCGGCGGAGTGGAACCGTAAGAGACCGGTCATCGGACGCCACCCGTCCGGCCGCGAAATCGCAGGTCGCAGAACCGACGCTCGTCGGCCTCTGTCAGAAAGTGGCGAGTTTATGCATGTACGCACCAAGAACCGTACGCACAGCGAGGGTGAGGGGGCGCTTCAGCGCTTCTGCCGGGGCGAGCCAGACGGCGGTGACGCCCTCCGGGCCGAGGCGCACCGCGGCCTCGCCGCCGTCGCCCGCCTCGCAGTGGTAGACCTGCCACACATGAGCGTCGGCACCCCGGCGGCACCCATCGCCCAAGATGGGTGTCCGGCCGACGAACCTTAGTTCGCGCGCGGCTAGTCCGGTCTCCTCTTCCAGCTCACGCGCCGCAGCCAGGTGCGGCGCCTCGTCCCGTTCCACGTGTCCGGCCGGGATTGTCAGACCGAAAGGAAACGCCGTCCGGTCGAAGAAGAGGAAGCGTCCGCGCATGTCCCGCACGAAGACGCCCGCCGTCGCGTGCCAGTACTCGCCGTCCTCATCCGTCCACCAGGTGACCGCCGGGTCGAGCACCAGCGCTCGGTCCCGCACCGCTCCGCAGGCACGGCACACACAGCGCCGCTGACCGTCCGTGGTGCGCCACTCCACCGCGTCCTCGTGGCATCGGAGACAGTACTGGTGCACGGCCCCGTCGGTCAGTGCCCGCAGGGGCAGGAAGTCGAGCCGCATCACTTCTCCTCACGCAGCCGCCGGGACGGACGCCGCAATCGGCCGCGCGGCAGACAGCCCCATGGCATGTCTGCCGCGCGGTGCCCGTGGCGGGGACGGGGTCGTCAGACGTCCAAGCCGTAGCGGGTGAACAGATCCTTGTCACCGGTGACGTAGGAGGTGTCGGTGATCACGGTCTGGTCGGACGGGCCGCGGCTGCACATGCACATGTGCCGTCCGTTGGAGACGACCCTCGCGGCGCGAGCGCCCCCGGAGCTCATGATCTCCTCGGCGATCTCCTTCACCAGGTGCTCCTGGATCTGGAACCGCCTGCTGTACGCCTGCACCAGCCTTGGGAACTTGCCGAGGCCGAGAATGCGGTCGCCGGGAACGTAGGAGATGGCGACTTTTCCGAAGAACGGCAGGAAGTGGTGAGCGCAGATGGAGAAGTAGTTGATGTCGTGCACCCGGACCACGCCGGCATGCTCACCGTCAATCTCAACGGTCGTCTTGAGGATCTTCGACGTGTCGATGTCGTAACCGCTGAGCAGCTCGCGGTAGGCGCGGACGATGCGCGGCTCGCACTCCTCCTCCTGGTACCAGTCCAGGGCTCGTTTGTCGGTCGTCACGTTCTCTTCGAGCCACTGGGCGATGCTGGTCATGCTGGGCCTCCTGCTGGGGGGATCGACTTGGCTCTCTTCTTCTCCGGCCGGTTCGGCGGTCCGTGGGGACACGCGTCAGCCGACGGTGCGCTCACTTCGTGTCGGCGGGCGGCCACTTCTCCGGCGGAGCCTGCCCGAGAAATTCGATGACCACGTTCCGGTAGAAACGGTCACCTCGGTTCACCAGCCGGTGCGGCTTTCCACGCCGACGGTGCACCACCTCGCCGATGAAGTCATCCTGGTCCTCTATTTCGCCGTCCTCGTACTCCAGCCGCACCTGACCGGGATGGTCGACAACGAATACGTAGTCCCAGGGATGCTCGTGCCATTCGCTGGCGTCGCCCGGCTGCAGCTCCAGCAGCCACACCCGAGTACTCTCATCCTCGAACAAAAGCTTCGTCCCGGCCGTCCCGTAATGCCGGCCGGGGGTCTTTCCTCGTAGCTCGTCAGGTATTTCGGTGTTGCTGTGCTGCGCACTCTGACCCTGCGCCATTCCGGCGTTCCCTCCTAAGGGAAGACAACGTTCCGCGATGTGCCTCCGACATGTTGCCTCACCCACGTATAAACCCCGTACAGGCTGTGTACATTTACGCGGACACCATGGGAATCGGCCTGTCCGATGAGGTAAATTCGACCGACCAATCGACAGACCCAGAAAAAGGAGGTGCGGAGATGACGAAGCGCACACGTCGCCCCGATGTCGAGGGCAGGAGTAAGAAGCTCTGGATGAACGGCGACGGCACCTGCGATGTCGAGTTGATACCGAGCCTGCGCAGCTTCACGTACGACCGGGACGCCCTGATGCCACAGACCGCGGCGCTCCGCCTCGACTTCTACGAGGCAGCGGCCGAACGTCTCGCCGGCAAGGGCGTAAACACAGTCTTCAGGAAACGGCTCGACTCCATCTCCTACCGGGCGGACTACGTGCCAGCGCCACCGTTCGAGGTCATCGTGAAGAACGTCGCCACCGGGTCCACCGTGCACAAGTACCCGGGGCTCTTCCCTGAGGGTCACCGGTTCCAGCCCCCGGTGGTGAAGTTCGACTACCGGATCGATCCTGAGGACCAGCCGATCGGCGAGGACTACCTCCGCGCGGCGGGCGTGGACGTCACGTCCTTCCGCGATTGCGCGCTCCAGTGCAACGACGCGCTGCGGTCCTGGCTGGCGCCGCTGGACCTGTGGGACTTTTGCCTGGTGGTGGGTGTCGGCACGGACGGTGAGCCCGTCGTCAATTCCGAAGTGTCGCCGGACTGCATGCGGTTGCGTGACGAGGCCGGCAATCCGCTGGACAAGGACCTGTTCCGGCAGGGCGCCGACGAGACCACAGTGGTGCGGGCCTGGACGGATCTGGTGCGCAGGATACGGGGATGAGCGCGGCCGCAGACGACATCGGCGCGACGAGGAAGGATGCCCGCGCGCCCCACACGGATGATCCCGTCGTGCTGCTGACCGGGGCCAACCGCGGCACCGGCCGGGCGGTGGCCGAGGAGTTGCACGCCTGCGGGTGGCGGGTTCACGCCCTCTCCCGGACACCAGCACGACTGCCCTGGCTGCACGAGGTCGCCTGCGACCTGCGACATCCCGAGCAGGTCGGCCTCGCCGTCGACCGGGTCGCCACGGCCGCCGGCGGCCTGGACGCGGTGGTGACTGGCGGAGTCGTACGCGCCCTCGGCGACGTCGCCTCGCTCGCCCTCGACGACTGGCGGGAGGCGGTCGACGTCAATCTCACGTCGGTGCTGGCACTGGTGCAGTCGGCTTTGCCACACCTGCGCCGCGGCGGGGGCCGAATCGTCCTGATGGGCAGCCACGCGGGCAGCCGCTTCTTCGAAGGCGGGGCCGCCTACTGCATGACGAAGGCATCGCTGAAGGCACTCGCCGAGGTGCTGCTGCTGGAGGAACGGGTGCACGGCGTCTGCACCACCCTGCTCAGTCCCGGGGCTATCGCCAATCTGCCTGGTGACGACTCACCGACGAAGATGGCCACCTCGTCAGTAGCACAGGCCGTGCGCTGGGCGCTGGAGGCGCCGGACGACACTGTCGTCGGCGAGCTCGAACTCCGGCCCGCCCGCCTCCCCGCCCACCCGGCGGTGTCGGGGCTGGACCGGCTTCAGGCCGTCTGACAGCGCACCGCACGGCACCGCACGGCACGGCACGGCACCTTACGCAACCGCACCGCATCGCAACGCGTACAAACGCACGGCCTTGTCGTCCGTCCGCCTTGGGACGTCCGCACACCGATGTGGCGAAGGAGAGGCATGACCGAGCAGAAGAAACAGTTGGACGCGGTCACTGCAGCGCGCACCGTTGACATGAGTTGGGACCTAGGAGTAGGCCTGATCTCCGCCGTTGGCAACATGTCCGACGCGCCGTTCTCGGCGGGCGACGAAGTGCAGATCGGCTTCGCCTCCCGGCTGTGGATCTCCCTGGACATCAGCGGACGCCCGGTGGCCCTGGACGTCTTCGACGTCCCCCCGATCCTGGTGGGCATGGTCCCGCCGGCCCGGCGCGGCGAGGAAGGCGCGCCCGCCGCACCGCCGGGCACGATCCCCTGGCTCCTCGACACCGACAGCAACTGGGTCTGGTTCGAGCTGATCGCGGCGCCCGCGCGGCAGCGCCTTGTCCGCGAGGGCCGGGTCAAAGTGTGGCTGTACCAGGACCGACCGGTGCGTCTCAAGGTGCGGGCGCCGGTCGGCGGAATTCCCCTATCGGCCAGGCGGTCCACACCATGAGCGCGCCGGACCGCATCCGTCTGGTCTGCACCGATCTCGACGGCACACTGCTCAACGAGCGCGGCGCCATCGGACCGCTGACCCACGGCGCGCTCACCGAAGCGGCGCGCGGCGGCGTCCCAGTGGTGTGCGTGACCGGCCGTCCCCTGCGCGACGCGCTGTCCGTCTGCCGCGACATCAGCACGGACGGCCTGGTGGTGTGCAGCAACGGAGCAGTCGTGGCGGAGGTCGCGACCGGGAAGCCGCTGCGGTGCCAGGGCTTCTCCCGCCGCCGGGCCCGCACGGTCCTCGCCCGATTGCGCGCCCGGCTGCCCGGGGTGGTGCTCGGCGTAGACACCTTGCGCGGACTGTTCCTGGAACGGGGATTCGAAACCCTGGTACCGGACTGCTGGCAGCACGCGTGCGTTCCGGACGCCGCCGAGGTGCCGATCCCGGGCGACGGCGTGCTCAAAATTCTGGCCGTGCACCCCGACCTGCCGGGACCGTCGCTCGCGCGTGCGCTGATCCACCCCGGCGACGGCGTCCTCGCGACCTGCTCCACGCCATACTTCCTGGAGGTTGCGCCGACCGGCGTGGACAAGGGGCGGCCCTGCACTGGCTGGCCGACTACCACGCGATACGGGCCGCCGCTGTCGCCGCAGTCGGCGACATGCCCAACGACCTGCCGATGCTGCGCGCGGCTGGCCTCGCCGCTGCGGTCGCCAACGCCCACCCGTCCGTACGCCGGTGTGCCGACCTGATCCTCCCCAGCAACGAGGAGGAGGGAGTGGCCGATCTGCTGTCGATGGTCCTGTCGGCACGGCAGGAGGAGATCACGTGAGACGACCGGAAGGGGTGCCCCCTGACACTCGGAGGGGGCGGCTGGGCCTGAAGCTTCCCCTTGATCGTGGACACCTGGAGACTGGGACCTGAGTGGTTCCAGAGGAAGTAGCACCAGGTGGGAAGCAAGTACACGAAGCGGTACACCGAGGAGTTCAAGCGGGACGCGATCGCGCTCGTGGATTCCTCGGGCAAGACGGTCACCGCGGTTGCCCGGGAGCTCGGTATCAGCTCGGAGTCCTTGCGCGGCTGGTACCGCCGGGCCAAGGCGGACCGCGGCGAGGGCGAGTCCGGTGAGCCGACCAGCGCCGAGCGCGAGGAACTCAAGCGGCTGCGCAAGGAGGTCCGCGAACAGCAGCAGACGATCGAGATCCTGAAAAAAACGACTGCCTTCTTCGTGAAGGAGAACGACCGGTGAGCGAGCTGTACCGGTTGATCCATGCGGAGAAGGCGACTTACCCGATCGTTCTGCTGTGCCGGGTGCTGAAGCTCGCCCGCTCCTCCTACTACGCCTGGCGCGAGGGCGAGGCCGCCCGGCGTGCTCGGCAGGCCGCCGACGACGCACTCGCCCATGAGATCACCGTGCTGCACATCGCCCCCGGCACACCTATGGCGTCCCGCGCATCCACGCCGAACTGCGGCGTCTGGGGCAGCGGGTGAACCGCAAGCGCATCGCCCGCATCATGCGCGAACGCGACATCCGCGGCGCCACCCGCCGCAAGCACCGCTCGCTGACCCGGCCGGACAAGAAGGCGAAGCCGGCCCCGGACCTCATCGGCCGCGACTTCCACGCCGAGCGCCCCGGCACCAAACTGGTCGGCGACATCACCTGCCTGCCCACCGCCGAGGGCTGGCTCTACCTCGCCTGCTGGCCGGACCTGGCCACTCGCGAGGTCGTCGGCTACGCCATGGCCGACCACCACCGCGCCGACCTCGCCGTCGACGCTCTCGACATGGCCCACGGCCGCAGCGGACTGGAGCCCGGCTGCGTGATCCACAGCGATCGCGGTAGCGAATATACCTCGACACGATTCACGGGCCGAATACGAGAGTTGAGGCTTCGGCAGAGCTGCGGACGCACCGGATCATGCTTCGACAACGCCACCGCGGAGAGCTTCTGGGCCCTGCTCAAGGAAGAGATCGGCACCCGCACCTGGCCCGACCGGGCCACCACCCGCGCGGAGGTCTTCAACTTCATCGAGACCTTCTACAACCGACGCCGCCCACGCAAGCACAAGACCTTCGGCTACCCCACCCCGGTCGAGACCAGGCAGCGGCACCAGCACACCCTCGCGGCATAACAATCACGTATCCGAGACCACGGGGAAACTTCACCATTGTCCTGCGCGATGGCAACGACGGTGCACAGCTCGTTCCCGGCGCACGTATCGTCGCACCCGGACAGGAGTACAGCCAAGCGTGAAAATTAGCGCTGGCGACCTCGAAAACCAACAGACCCCGGCTACACCTTTTCTGCGATGAGCCTCCAAACAGAGCGCCTCGTGGCGCACACGGTTCGCTCGACGCCCCAGCGGTGGCGGCCGAGCCGCTGCGAGGACTCGATGCCCTGGCGGGCGACGCGGTGTCGGATCCCTCGCTGGCGGAGCCAGCGCCACAGGTGGTCGTGCTCGTAGCTCTTGTCTGCGGGGAGCTTGTCCGGGCGTCGGCGTCGTGGCCCGCGGCGTGAGCGTATCGGCGGAATGCCACGGACGAGCGGCGCAGGCCGGGGCTGTCGTGCATGTCGGCACTGCTGCTCGTACACCGCGCGGGCATAACCACCCTGGCTGGACGGTGCCGGAAAACCGCGCCATGGAGTTACTCACCTGACGCGAGCAGAGGCGTTCAGTGTCATGCGCTGTTGACGAGGATTTTGGTGTTCAGCGCGCAGGAGCCAGTGCTGCTGCCTCCTGCGGCTGTTCCTCCTCCAGATACGCCTCACGCCCTCCAAACCATGCCACCGCGACCGCGCCTGACACCGCCAGGACGAAGCCGAGCACAGCCATCCAGGTGAGACCAGCCCGTGAGGCGTCGCCGAGCCAAAGCACGCCGATTGCGCCGGGCAGCACGGTCTCACCAACGACCAGGGCGGCCGTGGCTCCGTTGACCGAACCGATCTGCAAGGCGACGGTGTGCAGGTACATCCCACCTGCGCCGGCCGTCACGATCGCGTACAGGGCAGGATCTGTAAACATGGCGGCCGGATCGAAGGGGGCGAGGCCGTTCAGAAGACGTACGCCCACGCCGAGCGCGCCGAAACCGAGTCCGGACAGCAGGCCGGCAAGGATTGCGGCGCGGGGACCGAGGAGGCGTACCGCGAGCGTGCCGCCTGCCATGAGAGCGAGCGAGATCGCCAGGAGCCACCAGTGCGTGGAGATCGGGATGCCGTGCGCACTGCCCTCTTCGCCCGCCGCCGTTGCGAGGAGAACGAGTGCCACGCAGACCACGCCGATGGACATCCACTCGGCGCGAGTCAACCAGATACCGAGGAGCCTGACACTCAACACGGCAGTGATGATCAGGTTGGCGCTGATCACGGTTTGCGAGAGGAACAGGGGCAGTAGCCGAGCAGCCAGTGCACCCATCGCGAAGCCCACGAAGTCAAGGACGGTACCGACCACGAATTCCCAGGTCATCGCGGCCTTCGCCGTCGAGGAGAGGCTGGGCCCGCCGTATTGGGTGCGGGCAGTAGCGGCCGCGTGGTTCTGCGCGGACCTGCGGGATCCCACGGCCTGCAGGACTGAGCCTGTGCCGTAACAAACGGATGCCGCAACGGCGGTCAGCAAGCCGGTCAACACAATTCGCTCCGCTCCTGATGGGCACCGCCTCAGCGCCATCTCGGTTGACCAGACGGCGTACGGGTCTGGTGCGTTGCCTCCTTGGATAGCTCCGTTTACGGGACTGTCCCCTCGGTCCTTCGGTGCGTTGGTCAGGGCGCTGCGCCGAGAGGAAGCGGGTGTCTCCCGCCCGGGGCGGCCCTGGCCGTTGCCGCTGGAGGACCGGGTGCTGCTCGTGGTGGCGTACTGGCGCACCAACCTGACGCTGCGGCAGTTGGCCCCGCTGTTCGGAGTGTCGAAGTCTGCGGCCGCGCGGATCGTCCGCTGCACTGGCCCGCTGCTCGCGCTCAAGCAGCGCCAGCGCTTCCGCAGGGGCGCCGTTCTCATCGTGGACGGCACCTTGGTGCCCGCCCGCGACCGCGCCATTGCCCAGCAGTCCAAGAACTACCGCTACTCCACCAATCACCAGATCGTGCTCGACGCGGACAGCAGCTTGGTCGTCGCCGTCGGCCGACCAGTGCCCGGCAACCGCAACGACTGCAAGGCATGGGAAGAATCAGGCGCAAAGGCCATGGTCGGCCGGGTTACCACCATTACTGATGGCGGCTACCGCGGCACCGGGCTGCTCATCCCGCACCGGCGTGCTCCAGGCGAGGAACTTGTCGAGGGCGTCCACTATGCGATGCTCGGCATTGCCCATCTGCACAACCTTGCGCGCCGCGCGTGACCGCACTCACCGAAACAACTGCTCGGTCACGATTCGGTGGACAGGAGCTGGACCAGGCCGACCCAGTTCTCCTCGTCCGCCTTGGTGTGGCTGGCTCGAACCCTCCAGCGGCCGGCGGGCAGCAGGACCGGTGCCTGGTTGGGCGTCCCGCCGCCGGGATACTCGATGCCCAGTTCGGAGCCTGCCTCGGCGGAGTCCATGAGCACGGCCGGACCATCCGACACCCATGTGCCGCACTCCTCCCAGTCGGTGGCCGGGTCTGCAAGGACACCCTCTGCTGCGGCCTCCAGCCCGGCCTCGGAGTCGGCGGCAAGCCACCGCAGGAACGCTCGGCGCTCAGGCAGATAGCAGCTGGTAGCCGGCTCGTCCGCCAAAACCAGCGCCTGCGCACCGGTCTCCCCGATAGTGATCACACCAGCCAGATCCTCCACCGCACAGGCCCGGTCGTAGTCGTCTGCAGCGGTGGCGTCTCCCGCCATGACCCCCGTCTCCGTGCATCCGCGCCATGCCGCCAGAGCGGAGACAGGGATGACGATCAAAGGTCCGCCCATCGACTCCACCCAGACAAGAGGGGTGTGGGACGCGTCGACTGCGGTGGAGGAAAAGGCGCTCATGCCGTCAGTGTGCCCTCGCCCACTGACAACGCCCGCGCCTGCTCAATGGCACCCAACACAGGCAAACAACCCGGCGCCTGCCGCAATCAGCGGTTACGGGACAGCCTTTAAACTGCTCGCGGCCTGATCAACTCACCGCGGTGTTGCTACGACCCCTGGAATTCGCCCCGGCAGGGGCCTTTACGCCCCGCACGGGGCGCAGGAGCCGCGCTGTTTTCTCCTGCCTTCTGCGCACAGGACGGGCCCGCTGACCTGCCATGGGGTACCCGGTGGAGGGGGCCGGGGCGTCCACGGCAGGACGGCCCGGGGCCTCCTGGACGTGGATCTTTACCTCGTCGTCGACCGGCGGCCTCCCGACAACCAGTGTGCCGGTGTCGGCCTCGGGCACGCCCCGGGAGCTTCGTGACTACTTCAACCGTTGGCGGATGCGTTGCCGTGCCCAGAGCGCCGAGACCGTGGGCACGATCGCGGGGCGTTCATCGCGGCCGGAGGCTCAGGAACCAGCCACGTTTGTGGGCGCGGTCCAGCCGGTAGCTCGGATCCACTCGGCCAGGTCCAGGGTGGCCGGCTCGATCGAGCGCACCACCGCGAGGTCCGAAGGGTATTCCGCCGCCTTCGCGAACTCTCGGAACATCGCCTTGTCGAGGTCGTTGGGAAGCACGCTCAACGGAAGGGCCTCGTACCGTGCCGGGAGCCCGGCGCGCGCGCCGAACGCCGCGGCGATCTGGGGGCCCGTCAGTTCGTCGCCGACGAGGTCGACGGCTCCGCCGGGCGCCTCCGCGGTGTCGAGCAGGAGCGCGGCGGCGACCCGGCCGATGTCCCTGACCGAGATCATCTTCAGGGCGACGTCCTCCGGCAGCGGCAGCCTCAGCACGATCTCCCCATGCTCCAGGCTCGGTGCCATCACGCTCGCGAAGTTCTCCATGAAGGCGGTCGCGCGAACCATCGCGGCCCTGAGGCCGGACTTCCTCATATGCTTCTCGATCGAGTGCTTCGAGTCGTGGTGCGGCACACCCGACTCCCGGTCCGCTCCGAAGACCGAGTTGAACACGACGTGCGGGACGCCCGCCTCGACCGCCGCGTCGACGAGCGCGGTACCGATGCGGATCTCCGCCTCGACCTCTTCGAGGCTGTTCGCCTCCGGGGTCATGAAGTAGAACCCCTCGACCGTCGCCAGCGCGGCGGCCAGCGACGCCGGGTCGTCGGCCCGGATGGCCGCCAGCTCGGCGCCGCGGGCGGCCAGCGCCTGAGCCCGGTCGGACCGCGGGTTGCGGACCAAAGCCCGCACCCGCGCCTTGTGGTCCAGCAGCGCGTCGACCACCGCCCCGCCCTGTTGCCCCGTCGCGCCGAAGACTGCGATCGTGCCGGTTGTCTGTGTGCTCATCGCTGCCACCCTTCACTAGTTCACGACATGAACAAAATTAGTTCACGGCATGAACGTCGTCAAGGTGCGGGTGTAGCGGGACCTCACGGTGTGATGGGCTGGTTCGAGGTGGGCGAAGAGAGGTCCGAGGTGTCCACGATGGCGGTAGCCACGCGCTCGAAGTCGCGCTGGTCGTCGGCGTCGAGGTTCCTCGCGATCTCGGGCAGGCGCTTGGCGACCTCGGCGTAAACGGCCTCGCCGAGCACCTTCCCCGTGGGCGTCGCACTGAGCATGACGACCCGTCGGTCCTGCGCCGAGCTTGCCCGGCCGACCAACTCGCGCCGCGCGGTGCGATCGACCAGCTGGCTCAATGCGTTCTTGGTCATACCCAACGACGCGGCGAGATCAGCCATCTGCCGCGGCTCGTTCCTGACTGCGCAGAGCAGCGTGGCCTGCGAGGGGGTCAGGTCGAACCCGGCGCAGATCTGCGCGTACTTGCGCTGAATCACCACCGAGAGCCAGAAGAGCTTGTCGCCATAGTCCACGCCGACCTCCCGGTCCGATAACAAACGATCAGCCTACTCATCGCGGGCCGGCAGTCTGCACTGGGCGGCCTTCCAGGCTCGGCCATTGGTATTCGTCCCACAATGTGGGTAATAACGGTACCGCTGGCCGCCTCCTGCCCGGTCCTGGCGTTGAGCCCCGCAGGCAAGGTGCGCGAACTGCCGCTCACTGTCACGTCAGACCACCCTGGCCGGACAGGCGATACAGCTACGTTGCCAGAAGCAGCCGAAGGATAAACGGCTATCCGAGCCCCGAGCAGGACTCGCCCCCGTGCCCCGCACGGGCACGGGGGCCAACTATCGCTGAACGTCACAGTCCGGGGCGGGGCACCCCCTCCTAAAATCGAATATATGACCGATTCCTGTCCGCCGTCCCGTCTTGAGCTGCTGGCCTTCGCCGAACGCGTCGCCGAGCAGCACCTTGCCCAGATGCGCCGGTGGAAGGCAGCGGAGGAGCGGCGGGTGGCGGAGCGGGAGCGGAGCGCGGCGGCGCGGCCGGCGGCGCCGGAGTGGACGGTGGAACGGGGGCCTGGGCGGGCGTCGGCGGTGTATGTGCACGCGGGTGGCTGCCACATGGCGGGCAAGCGTGCGAAGGGCGTGCCGCGGGATGTGGCGGTGCGGGCTTTGGTGGAGGGCGTGGAGGCCTGCCCGCACTGCCGCCCGGACACGGAGCTGGGCGTCCTGAGCAGCGCGGTGGCGGCTGGCGAAGGCCTGCCGTTCAGGTCCGCGTCCTGGGTCGCACCCTAGGTCGCGCCCTGAGTCGCATCCTGGATCGCGCCCTACGTCGCGCCCTGGGTCGCATCGGCGTGCTCTGCGAGCCGACCGGCGAAACAGGCTCTGACCTGGGGGGACAAGGGGCACCACACGAGGCCGCGCGGGCGCCGACTACTTGTCTGGGGAGCTCTGTTCGCAGGCGTCGGCCCATTCTGTGAGCAGCCACTCCCACGGCAGCCAGTCAACCGCATGCCGGCCAGAGAGCGGCAGCCATTTGGTCACCTCATGACAACAGACCAACTCGCATCCACAGCACATGACCAGGCAATCAACAAGCGAACGAGGCTGACGCACAACCACTGCCACCAGCGCACCCACTCACACCAGCCGTGAAATCCTCTCCGTCATGTTCGAGAGCGAGCGCAACCAGCGGGCGATAGCAGGCGTCGAGGCCCACGTTCGCGGCTTCTTCGCCGGCCATGCGATCACGGTCAGCGACTACGACCTGGGACCTGGACGAAGGGAAGCAGTTCCAGGCCTGAGGATCTTCACCGCCAGCCCGGGACCTCGCGCCGACAGCTGGTCCTATATC
Source organism: Streptomyces sp. Tue 6430 (assembly GCA_021568835.1). Lineage (GTDB taxonomy): Bacteria > Actinomycetota > Actinomycetes > Streptomycetales > Streptomycetaceae > Streptomyces. The sequence continues at coordinate 407,394 of JAKGSH010000002.1, read as the reverse complement.
ACCGCCGGCTGCTGGTCCACGGTCGAGACGGACGGTCACGGCCTCGAGTTCGTCCTCTCCGCGCCCGTCCGCGATGAACGCTTTGCTGAGCTCCTGGCCATGACCGCCTACTACCACGCCGATCACCACCTCGATCTCGAGCACAGCCTGCCCATCGGGGAGCCATGGCTGCCCGGGTCCCACTGCGACCACCTGCTGATCAGCCTGCCCTACCTGCACGGCCCTGACCTGGAGCACTGCCCGCTGCCGAACGGCCATGCCCGCATCCTCTGGGCCCTGCCGGTCACCGCAGCCGAGATGGCATACCGTCGCGAGCACGGCCACGAAGCCCTTGAACAGCTCTTCGACGAGCACGCGATCGTCCCGACCGATCCAAGGCGACCGTCCATCGCCTGAACCTCGCGGGCACAGTCCGGGCACCATCGGCAGCCGGGCAGCCCTCCAGCGCCGTCAAAACTCGTCGACATGAGGAGCCCCAGTGATCACTGATTGCTGCCCAAAGAGCTCGTAACACGATCACGATCCGGGCTTCTTGAGGCGTATCCACACACACGCGGGTCGTTGGCGGTGCGCGCCCCGAAGGCGCGATGTCCTTCAGGGCGTGCGGCAGGGGTTCGGGTTCAGGCGTTGTAGCCGCCGTGGGCGTCCAGCACCGCGCCCGTGACGTACGACGCGGCGGGGCTCGCCAGGAAGGCGATCGCCGCGGCGATTTCGTCGGGGTGCCCCATGCGTTGCAGGGACAGCGAGCTGACCAGGGCATTGAGGGTCTCGGGGTCCGGCGGTTGCATGCCGCCCTCCATCAGTCCGGCCTCTACGACGTTGGCCGTGATGTTCCGGGGCCCGAGGTCGCGTGCGACGCCCATGGTGTACCTCTCGATCCCGGACTTGGTCGCCGCGTAGTCGGCAAGGCCGGGGGCGCCGACCCGGGAGCCCAGTCCGGAACTCACCGTGATGACGCGGCCGCCCGTGCGCAGCACTCGGGAGGCGGCCCGGATGACGGAGATCACGCCGAGGTAGTTGGTGGCGTGCATCCGGTCCAGTGCGGCGGTGTCGGCGTCCGGGTCGTCCACCGTGCCGGCCACGGAGATCGCCGCGTTGTTGACGAGGATGTCCAGGCCGCCGAAGTGCGCGACTACGTCGTCGATCAGCGCCGGCGCCCGGCTCGTGTCCGCCTGGTCGGACTGGAAGGCGACGGCCTTGGCTCCCTTGCCGTGCACCTCGTCGACGACGGCCTGCGCCTGTTTCTCGGAGCTGACGTAGGTGAAGGCGACGTCAGCGCCCTGCTCGGCCAGCAGTCGTACGGTCGCGGCTCCCAGTCCGCGCGACCCCCCGGTGACCAGGGCGACCTTGCCCGTGAGTGGCTTGCTCATTCTTCTCACCTCGTTGATTGACCCTTCCTGCAGTCGCAACCTTAGTTGTTACGACAGCTCAGTTGCAACCTTCCCTGTTACAACTGAGCTGTCGTAACATGAAGCGTTGCGGCCGAGAGGAGGAGTCCATGAGCGCCAACAGCAGGCTGACCATCGCGGCCCACGCGCTGGCCTGGATCGGCCTCTACCAGCGCCAGGGCCATGAGGTCGCCACCTCCGAGCAGATCGCGACCAGCGCGAACACCAACCCCGTGGTGATCAGACGGCTGCTCGGCGAGCTGCGCAGGGCCGGGCTCGTGGAGTCCCGGCGGGGCGTGGGCGCGGGCTGGTCGCTGGCACGCGAGCTGGAGTCGATGACCCTGCTCGACGTGTACGAGGCAGTGGAACCCGGCCCGCTGTTCGCAATGCACCGCACCACCCCGGACCAGGGATGCGTGGTGGGTCACGGCATCCAGCCGGCAATGCAGAGCATCTACGAGGGCATCGAGGAGACCGTGAGACACGAGCTGGCCCGCGTCACGCTCGCGAACGTACTCCGGGACGTACTCGCGGCACCTCGCTAGTAGGACTCCGTTAGGTCTGTCTCGCAGTCCTGTTTAGGGGCATGTTGGGGGTGTGGATGCATATGAAGTGAACCGTGCTCGGGCGACGTTGGCGTTATTCGTGGCTGATGTGTTCTCGTCGGTGCCGCGCAAGGATCAGCGGGCGAAGGGCGACTGCTATCTGCGGGGACTGATGCTGGACGGACGGCGGAAGTCGATCCAGCCGATGGCGGAACGGCTGCCCGATGGCAACGAGCAGAACCTGCAGCAGTTCGTGAACCAGTCGACCTGGGATCCGGTGCCGGTGCGGCGGCGGATCGCGGAGCGGATGGTGCCGCGGATCGGCCCGGATGCCTGGGCGGTCGATGACGTGTCGTTCCCCAAGGACGGGAAGATGTCGGTGGCGGTCGCGCACCAGTACTGCGGGGCGCTGGGCAAGCAGGCCAATTGCCAGGTCGCGGTGAGCGTGCACGCGGTCTCCGACACCGCCTCGTGTCCGCTGCAGTGGCGGTTGTTCGTGCCGCAGGAGTGGGTGGACGATGCCGTGCGGCGGCAGAAGACCGGGATGCCGCAGGAGGTGGGGCACCGGGAGAAGTGGCGCCTGGCCCTGGACATCCTCGACGAGCTGGCCGGGTGGGGGCTGGTGCCGCCGGTGGTGGTGGCCGACGCCGGTTACGGGCAGAACGCCGACTTCCGCGACGGCCTGCACGGCCGGGGCATCGGCTATGTCGTGGCCATCCGTTCGGACGTGAGCGTGCACCCGCACGACGTGCGGCCCACCGCCCCGGCGTGGTCCGGAAACGGCCGCAGGCCGCAGCCCCGCTACCGGCACAAGCCGTCCTCGGTGGCCGCGCTGGCGGCCGGTCATGGGCGGCAGGCGTTCACCGAGGTGACCTGGCGGGAAGGCTCCCGCGGGCCGATGCGCTCGCGCTTTCTGGCACTGCGGGTGCGGCCGGCCGGCATCCGCTCCCGCCGCCTGGCCCAGGCCGCCGCCACTGCCGAACACGGCCACTGGGACGGCGTCCTGCCCGACGTGACACTGCTGGTCGAATGGCCCGCCGGCGCCGAAGCACCCACCGACTACTGGCTGTCCAACCTTCCCGCCGACACCCCGCCGGCCGAACTGGTCCGCCTCGCCAAGATCCGCTGGCGCATCGAGCACGACTACCGCGAACTCAAGCACGGCCTCGGCCTGGACCACTTCGAAGGACGTTCCTGGAACGGCTGGCACCACCACGTCACCCTGGTCACCGCCGCCCACGCATTCCTCACCGAACAGCGCCTGGCCCCAAAAGCCGATACAGCGGACTCACCCTCTACCAGATCCTCGACACCATCCAGGACCTGCTGAACTGCTGGACCGGCACCTGCACCACCTGCCACCGCCCCCTGCCCAGAACGTCCGCCACCAGCCAGAACCCAAGCGCCAGAACAACTTAACGGAGTCCTACTAGCCTCGCCGTTTCACTTGGATACGGAGGCAGTTGCGGCGGAAACGCGAAAGTGCCTTCCTGACCTGGGACGATGAACCTTGCTGAGGGGTTCTGTCGGTCCAGGCGGAGGGCACTTTCTACGTACAGGGCATCGAGTTACGTCCCAAGATCCATGTCAGCACGGATGGTTCGGGGGTGGTCGGTCATGCCGGGGCACGACTGCTGGCGGATCTCGCTGATGCCACCGGCCTGAGCGCCGCGTATTCCGCCGCGTTCAGGCCGCTTCGGCCGCGCGGGACCGGGCATGACCCGGACCGGATCGCCACCGACCTGGCGGTGATGCTCGCCGACGGCGGTGAGGCCCGAAAGCTCATGAACTCTTGATCAGCACGTTCAGCACGCCGCCCGCTCCCGCCTTCGCGGATCCATCAGCACCCCAGGACTGCTTGTCGGCCGACGACCTTGGCGAAATCCCCATGGCAACGTCGTAGTGCCAGCGCTATTGATCAGAAACGGTTCGGGTTCTGGGTCGTTGGACGGGTGTGAGCGATCTGGTGGGGGACGCGCGGCATCTGTCGCCGTCGGCGCAGGAGGCCCTGCGGCTGCGGGCGGTGGCCGCGTTGGTGGCGGGCCGGGACCGTGAGGATGTGGCGGCGGTCTTCGGGGTGTCGCTGAAGGCGGTGGACGGCTGGTGGGCGAAGTGGCAGGCGGGCGGCCGGGAGGCGCTGGTCATGCGGCCCCGCAGCAAGCCGGTGGGGGTGCACCAGGTGCTCGGGGAGGCCGAGCAGGCAGCGGTGCGGCAGGCGGTCCTCGATCACCGGCCCTGTGACGTGGGCCTGAGCGGTCAGCTGTGGACGCGGTGGCTGATCGGTGACCTGATCGCGAAGCTGTACCGGGTGCGGCTGACCGAACCAGGGGTCGGCAAGTACCTGAAGCGGTGGGGACTGTCCTTCCAGCGCCCCGACAAGCGGGCCGTCGAGCAGGACCCCGAAGCTGTCCGACGCCGGCACCGGGAAACCTGGCCCAAGATCCGTGCGAAGGCGAAGGAGGACGGCGGCGAGATCCTCTTCGCCGACCAGGTCGGTATCCGCTCGGACCAGGTCACCGGCCGTACCTGGGGCGAGAAGGGGAAGACTCCTGTGGTGCGGCGCAGCGGGAACCGGTTCTCGGTGAACGCGATGTCGGCGATCAGCACCAAGGGCCGGATGCACTTCATGGTCTTCACCGAGAGCTTCACCGCCGAGGTGATGTGCCGCTTCCTGGAGCGCCTCGCCGGCCACTTCGACCGCAAGGTCCATCTCGTGGTCGACGGGCACTCCGCCCACCGCTCCAGGAAGGTCCGCGACTGGCTCGCCGCCCACCCCGACAACGTCGAGCTGCACTTCCTCCCCGCCGTACTCGCCCGAGCTGAACCCCGACGAGCTGGTCAACGCCGACCTCAAGCACAGCCTGCCCAAGCAGCACCGCGCCCGGAACCAGGACGAACTCACCACCGAGACCCGCCGCTTCTTCCGCAGACGCCAACGCCAGCCCCACATCGTCCGCGGCTACTTCGGCGGCCCACACGTCCGCTACGCCCTGGACGAGAACCCCATGAGTTTCTGATCAATAGGGTCCGATCCTCCGTACGGAAGGGGCCCCTCGGTGGCGAACCTGGTCTACAAGCGAGTCTCGACCGACCAGCAGTCCACCGCCCGGCAGAACCTCGTCCTGGACAAGGCCGGGATCGAGGACCCGGTCGTCTTCGAGGAGGACCCCGGCACCTCCAGCCGCCTCCACCCGCTCAAGCGCCCGAAGTTCCGCGAACTGCTCACCTACGCGCGGCCCGGCGACACCGTGCACATCTCCGAGATGTTCCGCCTCGTACGCGGCACCGGCCACATCCTCGACGTGCTCGACGTCCTCCACCGCGACCGCCTCGCCCTGCGCATCCACGACGGCGCGTTCTCCGCGATGGACCTCACCGCCCGCCACCCGCGCACCGGAGAGCTGCTGTCCACCGTGAAGTTCATGGTGCAGACCCTCGCCGCCGCCGGCGAACTCCAGCGCGAGCTGACCTACGACGGGCTGCGGGCCGCCGAGGCCAAGGGCAGCAAGGGCAGGCGCCGCCCTGCCGTCCCGGCCGACAAGACCGACGCCGTACGCACCGCGTACCTGGAAGGCCGGTCCATCGCCGCCCTCGCCCGCGACCACGGCGTCAGCCGCGGCGCGATCCGCACCGCCGTCGCCGACCTCCTGCCCGAGCACACGGCCAGCGACCCGGGCATCCCGGCCCCGGAGCTGCCGGTCGCCCTCGACATGCCCGGCAAGGTCGCCGACTTCCTCCGCACCGCCGACCTTGGGACCCGCCGAGCGCGCCACGCTCGACCAGGGCGTGCCCGTACGGCGCGGCCAGGGCTACACCCTGCGCGTCACCGCCGTCCCGGCGATCCACCGCCGACTCCTCGGCCTCTGCCAGTCTCTCGGTGGCACCCCGGGGAACACGGCAGTCCCGGCACAGCGCAAGGCCCGCCGCGAGTACGCGAACCGCGTCAGCACCCTCGATCCATAACCAAGATCATCCCGTGGCGGGTTTCTGGCGTATCTGGGTCATGTCCCTACGTGATCCTGGTCTGCGCCTGGAACGCGTCGGGTGAGGGGAAGCCGAGCATGAGCGACACGATGGTCCCGGGCTAGTGGAGCAGAACCCCGACCTAAAACACGGCCTAGCGACCGGGTGCGCCGTCTGTGCCGAGCGCTCCGTCCGGGGATACGTTCCGGGTGGGGCGCTCGGCCACAGGCATCGAGGAGAGCACAGCGTGGCGATCAGGCGGATGGGCAATGTCGGCATCGTCGTCGAGGACATGGACGCCGCCGCCGCGTTCTTCGAGGAGCTCGGCTCGAAGGTGCCGTCCCGGTCGCGGGGTCAGGGCTGATTCATAGTTGTCGTGGCCACAGGTTGTTGCTGGTCAGGGCAGCCTGAGTAGGTCGAGGGGGCGGGTGTGGGGCGCGTAGGAGATCTCGCGCAGGCCGGCCGCGATGCTGCGGTTCCCGGCCCGACGGAGGGTGTCGATGGCGAGGGTGCGCAGGGTGGCCATGTTCTCCGGGCCGTGCCCCGTTCGGATCTTGGAGGCGTCCTCGGCGAAGGTGGTGTCGCGCACGAAATGGAGCCGGTTCTCGATGGTCCACTGTGAGCGGGCGAGGTGCGCGACCTTCTGCGGGGATGCCTGCCGGGCCGTCAGGTCGGTGATGACGTAGACGGTCTGGCGGGTGACCTTGCCCGTGCGGACGTCCGTGCGGTGCCGCAGGATCTTCGCGGCCTGGACCACGTGGGGGAAGTCCAGGTGGAGGTCGGTGACGGTGAGCACGGGGGTGGAGCGGGTCTCGCGCCGCCCGTGCCCGCGTTCGCGGTCGTAGCGCCGGGCCCGCACCTGGCTCCAGGGCAGGGACCGAAGGGCGGCGTGCAGGCGGGGCTGGTTGCCCTTGACCAGCAGGAGGTAGTGAGCGTTCTTGTCCTCGATGAGGTGGCGGGCGTGGTCGCGCCGGGTGTGCAGGTCATCCGCGGTGACGGTGACGCCGGTCAGATCGAAGGGCGCGAGCAGGCGGGCGAAGCCGGTGACCTCGTTGGTCTTGGTCGGAACCCGCAGCTGGGTGACAGTGTGCCCGGTTCCGGTGACTGCTGCGAGGAGGTGGGCGGCGGCCTGCGTGTCGGTGCGCGAGCCGCGCGCGGTCTTGCCGTCCACGGCTACCGTGTCGGTCCCGGCAGGGTTGGTGCCGAGCAGGTCGGCCAGGCCGCCGGGGCAGACCGCGACCAGGACGCGGCGAAGGGTGGAGGCGGACGGCGGAGTGCGGACCCCGAGCGGTCCGTGGGCGCGGATGCCGAGCCGGACGAGGGTGTGCCGGGGAGCGTGGCGGGCCCATTGCCCGATCGCCAGGTAGGAGCGGGCGCCGGCCAGGACCGCGCAGGCGGCGGTGAGGAGAACCGCGACCAGCGAGTGTCGTCGTCCGCGACGGTCGCGCGGGTCGGGCAGAGCCGTCAACCGATGCGTCAACACGGACAGTTCGCGTGTGGCGGGGCTGGGCGACTTGATCAGGCAGACGGTGGCAGACTGGCGGCACATCGAGGCTCCGGTGATGCAGGGCGACTTTGGTCGGTCACCCCGTCAACCGGAGCCTCCTTGCGTTCGTGACGGCCTCGCCAGTCCCGTCACCCTCCGGTGACCTGCACGACGCCCACCACCCGGACCATGAGTCAGCCCTGACCCCGGACCGGGGCCGAACAGCCCCTCCGGGTATGCCTTCTGGGCTGGTGCCCACAAGACCGGTACGCTGCCGTGGACGGCCTGTGCCGTCGTCGATGCGGGGGGCGCACATGTCGAACACCATTGTCCTGCTCCTCTCCATCGGCCCGCTCGCCATGGTCCTGGCGATGATCGCCGCGCACGGGTCGGGCGAGAGCAAGGACGCCTACACCGGGGAGGTCACCGGCCGGGGGGTGAGCAGTTCGACCGGTACCTACGGCCCGACGGGCCACTACATGATGCACATCCGCACCGACGAGGGGCGGGAGCTCAGCATCGAGGTGAACGGCCGGACGTACCGGTCGCTCGCCGTCGGCGACCGGGTGGTCAAGGTGCCGGGTGCGCGTTGGCCGGTGCGGTCGGAGTAACGGAGCGGACAGCTCTCCCGCACCGTCCGGCACGCCCTCGCCGCCCGCGACCACCTCACGGCCCTGTACCAGGCACTCGGCTTGCCCGAAGGTCCGCAGGCACGCCGACCGGACGCGAGTCGCACCGGGACACCGCAGACCGCGCGCGGCTCGCGCACCGCCACCCTCCCTCGGGCCGGGAACCGCAGCATCGCGGCCGGCCTGCGCGAGATCTCCTACGCGCCCCACACCCGCCCCCTCGACCTACTCAGGCTGCCCTGACCAGCAACAACCTGTGGCCACGACAACTATGAATCAGCCCTGATCACTGACGCCCTCGGGCCGCCGGTGGCATCGGTCGGGCCCGTCGTGATGCATGCCGGTCATGCCGAAAGGGTCCCCCGCAGCCGGCTGCTCATACCGTCGCCGGATTCAAGCGGAACCTGGTGACGGCGCCGAAGGCCAGGGGTTCGGTGAGGGTAGTGGGCGCGGCCGCATGTGCCGGGAGGAAGGCACTCGGACATGTCGTGGTCGTCTGCTGCGTCCTACGGCCCTCCTCGGCGCACTGGAAGGGTGAGACGGTCCGCCACCGGACGGACCGGGATAGGGGGAGGGATGACGCGGGGCGCGGAAGCGGCTCTGCACGCCTTCGTCGAGGGGAGACGGATGGCGTTGTTCCGCAGCGCATACCTGCTGTGCGGCAACCGCGACGAGGCCGACGACCTCGTTCAGACGACGCTCGTCAGGGTCGTCCTCGGTGCGCGCCGACACGGGCGGCTGGACAACCTGGAGGCCTACGCCCGCAAGACGCTGATCAACACCTTCATCGCGGGGCGGCGTCGGTTCTGGCGGCGCGAACGGCCCTACGGCGAGCTGCCCGACGTGGCGGCACAGCCGGCGGACCGGGACACCGGGCTGATGGTCCGGGCCGCGCTCGCCGCGCTGCCGCCGAAGCAGCGGGCGGTGCTGGTGCTGCGCTACTGGGAGGACCTCGGCGTAACCGCGACCGCCGAGCTGCTGGGGATGCGGGAGAGCACGGTCAAGAGCCATACGGCGAGGGGACTCGCGGCCCTGCGGGCCGCGGTACGGGAGGAATTCGTATGAACGAGCTGGAAACGGTGCGGGAGCTGCTGGGGCGCGCGGTCGACACCGTGCAAGCGCCCGCGGGCCGGGGCAACGAGAGCGTCTTCGCGCGCGCCGCGGTGCTACGGCGTCGGCGGCGGGCGGCGGTCACGGGTGCGGTGGCGGCCGTGGTCGCCGCGGGAACCGTCCTCGGGTCGGGTGTCCTGCCGGACGCCGGGGGTCGCAGCGCGGCCGCCGCAGGGGTCGGCCGCACAGGGGCCAGCGCGGGGGCGGCCGGCTTCGCGAAGCAGTTGCCCGACGGGGTGGGCAAGCTGCACGAGGTCGACATGACGCAGTTGCTCGGCGTGCGGACCTCGGATACGACCAAGAAGGGGATCGGACCGTACGACGGGGACTACGCCGTCGCGCGGGACGGGGGCGTCGGCTACCTCACGGTCCGCGTGAAGAACAAGGCCCAGGCCAGCGGCTTCACCACATGCCTCGACCTCCCCCCGCACACAAGTGGCAGAAGGACTGCACCAGCGAGAAGGTGCCCGGCGTCGGCCTGCTGTCGATCTGGCAGGCATCGGGCGCGGAAGACAACAAGGCGTCGAACAGCTGGTTGGAGGCCTGGCTGGTCCGGGACGACAACACCGTGCTGTCCATCAGGAACTGGACGGGCATCCATGGCCCCGGGAAGGAGGGGCCGCCGCTGAAGACCTACCCGCTGACGAAGGCGCAGCTGCGGCAACTGGCTCTGAACTCGGCCCTGTTGCCCTGAGTGACCCCGCGCGGGAGGGGCGGCGCGGGGAAACCTCCGCACCGCCCCCTCTGCGCGTGCCGTACTCAAACAGCAGGACGCCCGCGAGCACGGCGTCGGCCTGGTCGGACCCATCCGGGCCAGGAGCACCCGCCAGTCCCGCAAGGGCACCGTCTTCCACCGCGAAGCGTTCACCATCGACTGGGACGCGAAGCAGGTCACCTGCCCGCGGGGAAGGTCAGTCGCCGATGGTCGACGCCGCCTTCTGGCTTTGTTCACGAGAACGGGTTCTGGCACAACTTCTGTGAACCTGGCGCGAGGCGGCAGGTCCGTGCGCCGTACTACGTCCTGGTCGGCTGCGGTGCCGACGGGATTTGAACCCGCGAGACAGATGGGAGCAGGTCCGCCCCGTCTCCGTCAGTCGCCGTGGGAGGGACCTCGCCCACGGCGATCGCAATGGACCGCTCTGCCACGGCACCGCAACCTGCGGAAATGCGCGCACTCCCGCTCTGACCAAGCGTAGAGACACCGTTCTCTGCGGACGAATCTTTATCTGGTCGCCGGCAACCGCTGCCACGGATCCACAGAAGTTGTGCCAGAGCCCGAGAACGAACAGCAGATGTTCACCACTTCGGGAGGCACCACGGTCGGTAGCTGTTCGAATTGCTGGTCACTGCGCTGCACCGCGCGGGCCGGCCGCGCTGTGGTGCGGGCTCGGCGCGGCGTCGCTCGTGTCCGCCTCGGCCGTGGCCGCGGAGAAGGACCGGGGGCGGCACGGTGATCGTCAGAGGTAGTCCTCCAGGCGGGCCACCGTGAACCCCTGTTCCTGAATGTGCCGCAGGAGGTTGGCGGTCATCTCCGTCATCGCCGTGCCCTTGAGCTCGGACGGGCCGCGGAAGTGCGCCAGGATGATGTCGCCCGGCCGGAGCTTCTCGCCGGGCAGCTGGTACTGCATGTTCTTGATCTGCATGGACTCGCGCCACAGCACGATCGCCTCGATGCCGCAGGACGCGGCGGCGGTGCGGGTGGCCTCGTTCCAGTTGCCGTAGGGCGGCCGGAACAGCCTGGGCGCGGTGCCGTAGTGGTCCTTCAGCCGGCTCTGCTGGCCGCATATCTCCCGCGTTTGGGCGGCGGGCCCCAGGGTGCGCAGGTTCGGGTGGGTCAAGGTGTGGTTCTGAACGCCGTTGGCGAGGGCCTGGAGGGGCTTGAAGTAGTTGTAGTCGGACCGGATGGCGGCGTCGGTGAGGAACATGGTGAAGGGGACGCCCAGCTCTCGCATCATCGTCAGGAACCGGGGGTCCTTCTCCGCCCCGTCGTCGAACGTGAGGAAGACGATCTTCTCCTTGGTGGGTATCTCACTGATCACCGGCACCTGCCCCGCACCGGTGCCCGGCAGTGCCGGCTTGGTCGCCGGCGGACCCGGCGGGGCGGCCAGCGGCTCGATCCCCCACTTGCGGTAGGCGGCCGCGCGGTCGGGCCCGCCACCGGCCGCGGGGGACGGGTCCGCCGCGGGGCGGTTCGGCGTGGTGCGCTCCGGCGCGGCCGACGACTGCGCCGTACACCCGGTGACGGCCACCGCCGCCAGCAGCCCCCAGGCCGGCAACGCCCGCCCTATCCGCCCGTCCATCCTGCCGCCCCCCGAGTCCCTCACACGTTCGATGACCTCTCCCCCTGCTTGATGTCGAACAGACATACGGGGTTCCATCGGGCGCCGACCAGGCCGGTAGTGCGTGGATCATCGCCAACGTGGCGTCGGCATACCATCCGGGTCCAGGCCGTAAGGCCACATCCTCTTGAGCTCGTCCTTCATCCTGCGGGGGTACAGGACTTCAGTGCTGCCGTGGTCGGCGGCCTGCCGATAGAGGGTTTCGGCGCCCTCCTGGTCCCCGGCCTCCTCCCGGATACTTGGCCAAGTGGGTTAGGACGAGGGGGTCGCCGTGGTCGGCGGCCTGCCGGGCCAGGACTTCAGCGTCCTCCCGGTCCCCGTCCTCCTCCCGCACCCAGGCCAGGCTTCCAACGCCCTCCCGGGCCTCGGGCCTTTTTCCGGTCTGAGTCAGGAACAGCGGCACGCGAGTGTTGTCGTTTTCGGCGGCGCGGTGGCGGAGGTGGTGGGCCCATTGCAGGCGGTGCCGGTCTTCGGCTGCCCGGGCGAGGTCATGCAGGTCGTCGGGGTCGGTGAGATGGATGTCGGCGGCGTGCCAGAAGAAGGTGGGCGGGCACAGCGGGCGGCGGGTGGTGCGGCCGTGTTGTTCGAGGTGGTCGGCGAGGCGGAATACCGGTCCCGCTGGCCGCGGTGAGGGGGCGTCGGCAACTGCTGCGAGGGGAGGCTGGAAGCTGTGATCTCTCGGAGAGCCCACGCCCCTTTCCCTACGAGAGGTCGCTGTCCAAGATCGCGTTCCGGGAGGATCCGGAGCGCGACACCGCTTCGATCGTCACGGAGGACCAGGTCCTGCGGATCCAAGGAGGGCGGAAAGCGCTCGACCTCCTCGCCGACGACATCGAAGACTTCGCCTCCGAAGCAGATGCAAGCGATCATTACCACGTCGATTCCCCGGCATGCGACTACATCGCGCCGGAATCGGACCCACTGGTGATCGCGTTCAGGAGGTGAGCGGAGAGCCTTCGGTCACACGGCGGTTGAGTCCGCAGGCCTCAGCGCGAAGCCTGGTTCACAGCAGCGGCCGCTTCGCTCCGTCGCGGTCCTGGATGCTCGCCGCAACGACGTGGACGGCCAGGAGAAGGCCGAGGGTGTCGGTGACGATGGACCTCTTGCGGCCCTTCACCTTCTTGCCCGCGTCGAAGCCCCTGGTAGCGGCAGGGACGGTATCGGCGGTGCGGACGGACTGCGAGTCGATCAGCCCGGCGCTCGGCTCCCCGTCACGGCCGTCGGCTTCACGGACCTTGCCACGCAGGGCCTCATGGATGCGCTCGACGGTGCCGTCGTCGTGCCACCACGTGAAGTACCAGTGCACCGTCGGCCGCGGAGCGAAGTCCTTTGGCAGTTGCCGCCAGGAACACCCGGTCCGCACCACGTAGAAGATCGCATCCACGATCCGCCGCCGCGATGCTTCTCCCGCCGGCCACCCTTCGGACCCACTCGCGCCGACGGGAGCAACGGCTCCACCAACGCCCACTGCTCATCCGTCAGGTCCGACGGATACCCGCCCCAGGACTACTCACTGTGAGCTCAACGAGCGCCTCACAACGGGACACGGAAGATCTCGAATGCGGTCTGAGGTAGAGACCCGGGGTGATCGAGCCACGTGATGTCTGATCACGTGTCCTCGGTGAGTTTCCGCAGTGATCGAAGCAATTCCGTGCGTTGCGCCTCGTCGAGAGGTGCGAAGAGGTCTTGCAGCACGCCGATCGACAACTGTCGGCCCTCCGCGAGTGCTGTGTGCCCCGCCTCGGTGAGGACGTGCTCGAGGCGTCGCCCGCGGCCTGCGGACCGGGCGACGAGCCCGCGGTCCACCAGGCGGCTCGCGAGGGTGCCGAACGCCTGATCGCTCTGGAACGTCGCGACGGCGAGTTCGTGCCCGGAGGCCCCCCGCATTCGCTCGATGGCGCGCAGGGCGTCCCACTGGACGAGGCTGACCCCGATCTCACGCAGCGCGGCATCCATCGTGCGGTGGTTCCGGTACTGCGCACGCTTGATCGCCTGGCCGAGGGCTTCTAGGTCGGTCGTCATGGTGCTACGTTATCAACATCAGTATATAAACATGTTGATTCATTGAGGAGCGTCATGCGTATCTCCCTCCCCAAGGACCTTCCAGTCGTTCAGGCAGGCGACCCCGAGTCACGCACGGCACTCGTGCTGCACGGCGGCGGCGGGCCCCGGACCGTCGCACCCCTCGTGGGACACCTCGCGGCCACCATGCACGCGTTCGCGCCGACGCATCCCGGCTGGGACGGCACAACACGCCCCGACTCCATCACCTCGGTCGCCCAGCTCGCGGCCGGCTACCTCACGCGCCTGCTCGAGCACGGAGAGCATGACGTCGTACTGATCGGGTCCTCGATCGGTGGGTGGATCGCACTCGAGATGGCGGTGCAGGCCGCCGATGACGAGCGGTACGCAGGACTGATCGGGGCCGTGGTCGACATCGACGGCGTCGGTGCGGTCGTGGAGGGCGAGCCTGTCGCGGACTTCTTCGCCCTCGACGCCCGCGGGCTCGCCGAGGCCGCCTGGCACGACCCGGAGCGCGGATACGTCGACCCGGCCGGCTTCACCGATGAGCAGCGCGCGATCCAGCAGGCGAACGGACACACGATGGCCGCCATCGCCGGCACGAGCATGAGCGACCCGACGTTGCTCGGCCGGCTCGGCACGGTGCACGTCCCGACGCTCGTGGTGTGGGGCGAGAGCGACCGGATCGTCACGCCCGCATACGGGCGGGCTGTCGCACACGCGGTGCCAGGCGCGCAGTTCGTCGAGATCCCGGAAGCCGGGCACCTCCCGCACCTCGAAGCCCCGGACGCGACCTGGGCAGCGATCGACCCGTTCCTGGCAAGGCCTTAGTTTGACGTTTATCCAGCTCTGCTGCTTGTGATGGTTGCCGCTCGGGGATGCGGTGGCGCAAGGTGCTCGAGGAACGGGCCGGCCGGCCAGACGTCGGCCGTCTCGTCGACCGCGAGCAGGTGCGGAACGTGCTCGTGAAGGAGCGGGGCCAGGCCGCGGCCGGGCCGGAGCGGAAGAAGAACGCGGTGGCGCGCGGGTCCGCCCAGCCGGCCAGTTCCCCGCGCCTGTGCCTCGCCCGGCTCCTTCAGGGCGGCCGGCTCGAGGACCCGCGCAGCGCCGGCCGGGCAACGGCACCAGCAACTCCCGAGCGGCGGCCAGGAGTTTTTGGTGGAGGGCCACGGCACGGGCCGGGTCGGCAACTCCACCGTGCAGGATGTCCGACGTCTTGCCGTACACCTCGCCCCACACGCCCAGGGCCTCCTCCTGGGCGGCGCCGAGTGGGACGCCCATCAGGCCGCTCGGCAATCCCCGGCTCGGGCCCGGTGGTAGCCGCCAGGCCGCTTCAGCTGCCTGCGCAGGACGTCGGCCGCCCGGCGCAGCCGGAGTTGTTCCTCGGCACCGTCGCCCTTCATGCCCCCGCCACCGGCGGAAGTGGCCGCGAGCGGGCCGGCGGACTGCCTCGGTACGGCAGCGGGTTGCGGGGGCCCGGCGGCCGGGGCGCGGCCGGCAACACCGCTCTCCCCCGCCGGCACCGGGCGGTCCGGGGCGGCGACGGGCCCGTCGTCCAGCACCGCAGCCTGAACCCCGGACGAGCCAGGGTCAGGGCGGGCGTCGATCGCGTCGAGCAGAGCGGCCGCCGTGTCCTTCAGACCGACCGCTTCCGGGGCGCCCGGCAGGCTCGGCAGCGCATCGGCGGCACCGCGCAGACACGACTGCGCAACCTCCGCCGAACGCCGGAGAAGACCGCCGGTCAGGATCCGGCGCGTGTCCTGCAGAAGGTCCAGCGCCCGCACCCCCGCCTCGCCCTGCGCGGTCAGCCCGCGGCCAGGCCGCCATCGAGCACGCCCCGCCCTGCCGGGACAGTCCTGGGCCTCGCACTACAGCCACGGCCGGTGGGCCCACGAGTCGGGAATGATCCACGCCAAGCTCGGCGACCTCAGCGCCGCCGAGGAACACCTGCGCCTCGCCCTCGACCGCAGGCGCACCCGGGCGATCGTCCTGGCCGACCTCGGCCACGTCCAGCTCAAACGCGGCAACACCGAGACGGCCCTGGCCACCTGGAAGGAGTTCCTCGACTGCGTCGACGGCGTGCAGTCGGTGCGGATCGACGACGGCCTGACCGACATCGCCGCCCTCCTGCCTTCCCTCCCCGACAGCCCGGCCGCGATCGAACTCGGCGAACGCCTCACCGCCCGCACCTGAGACCCCCGGGGCCACCGCCCGGGAGACCGGCGGCCCCGCCCGCGGGGAAGACCTGCTGCCCCCGGAGCGTCCACAGGACGGGCGGTACGCGCTGACCAGCAGCGTGTCGGCGGTGCGTGGCCCGCGCCGCCGCGCCGGCCACGGTCGTGCCGCACCTGCGGTGAGAGGCGATGCCGGGCCGTGGCACAGTCCTCGCATGTCCAACGACGTCGCCTATCCCGTCTTTCGCACTTCCGACCCCCTGCTCGCCCTGAGCACTGCACGCCGCCTCGTGAAGTTCGGCCGCACCGAGTTCTCCGAGGTCTGCGTGTACGCCAAGCTCCCTTCCGTCGCCGAGGTGCGACGGGTGGCGAAGGCCCTGCCCCAGGCGTGGTTCCGGGGGCAGGGGAAGCCCGGAGAGTTCGACGCGACGCCGTTGGACGAGGAGCCAGCGCTGATGTTCGGTGTCCAAGGATCCGCCCTGCCGGCCGACCCGGCCGTGTACGAAGGGCGGCTGCCGGTGGACTGCGAGCTGGACGACCTGCCGGTCGGCAGCATCGAGGACGTCTTCATCACGCTGATCGGCCCGAACACCGGCGAGATCAACTGGGACAGTCTGTCCTGGCCGGACGCGCCGGAGCTGGGCTTCTTCGGCGAGTCCAAGCACGCGGAGGTGACGCTCCTGCTCAACACCCGCACTCGCGAACTCGACGAGCCTGTCGAGGACCACACCGTCCTCGTCCACGTCCGCAGCATCAGCGTCGACGGCCATCAGCTGCGGGAGCCGTACGCGCACTGGCTCGCCCAGCAGGTGGGGCTCACCGTCACAGGGCCGGGGCAGCGGTCATGAAGCCGGCCGAGCAGTCCCGCTGAGCGCGAAAGACGGGTTACCCCCAAGCGGTGAGGTGCGAGCGGATCACGGGGCGGGGCGGGTAGCCCTTGTGGCAGTTCGCGGGCCGGGCCCTCGCACTCCAGGCCGACCCCCTCGCCGGGCCGCGCGTCATGCAGCGAGAGGGTAGTTCGTGAGTTGATGAGTCGTTGACCGGACTGCAGGAGGACGCGCCGGGTGGTCGAAGTCGAGCATCTGCACGTCCATCGCTCACGGGTGTTGAGAACACGCCCGTGATCAGCTCTCCTCCCGGGCAGCCTGCCGGCCCTGGCCGAGAAGCCTGGACAGCCGGGCGGCTTGCCGCTCAGCCGTTCCCGGCGGGTTGCGCGGATGCTGAGGGTCGTCGAAGGCCAGGAGGAACAACCACACCAGGGCCAGCAGCCGACGGCACTCCAGCAGCCGTGCTCGTTCTGCGGCGCTCAGATCGAACTGCCCCGGGAACATCTCGGCATCCAGTGGCCGGTCGACCCAGCTGGCCACGTGTTCGGTGATCTCTGCCAGTTCGAAGGGCCGGTCGCTGAGACCGGACTCCTCGAAATCGACGACCCGGACACGGGAGCCGTCCCACAGATAGTTGGCGAGGTTCCCGTCACCTGGCCCGAAGACCGGCGGCACGTCCGGCGGGGCGACTTGGTCGAAGCCGGAGCGAGCCAACCAGTCCAGGCCGTAATCCATGGCTTCTCCCACTTCAGCGCTGACGCGGGGGCGCGCCCGAGGGGCCCAGGCCCGGATCTTGGCGATGAGTTCATGCTGCCGGCCGGGCCGGACCGGGATCTTGGCCAGTGCCTCTGACGGTACCGCCGCATACATCTCGTTTGTCGCCGCGGCCAACGCCGTGAGCTGCTGCTCGCTGAGCAACTGGCCCCGGAGCGGCTCGCCTGGAAGTCGTGACATCACCACGACCGGCTCCTCGGCGGCAAGGTCTGCGCTCTGGGGCACAGGAGCCAGGCCCGGTGCATACGCGAAGAGCAGGGTCAGCGCCCGCCACTCCCGTTCGCTCTCCTCGCGGCTCCCACGGCGAAACCTCTTGATCACGCTGTGGGGCTTGAGCTCGATGGCGTGCGTGCTCCAGGCGACGGAAGTCATGAAATGTGATCTTTCCAGCAGCCCGACAGACACCAGGACCTCAGTCCGGAGAGGTCCGTTTCCTCCGTGGCGCACGGACGCCGACCTCACCGCGTTCTCGGAGCAGGACATGGACATGCCGCGGCGGGCCGATGGGAGGCCGGGGGCGGAGGCGCCGGTCGGTGCTCCTGTGGTCGCCTGCCACCTCGACCAGCCGGGCACGGCCCACGCGTACCGCTGGTGTGCGGGCTGGCTCGCCACGGTGGGCGAGCACCACCTCGCGATCCGGCTGGCGCTGGCCTTCTACATCCTGCCCGGCCGCGCAGTGACACCGCGCGCCAACTGGCCGCGTCTGCATGCCGGCTTGGACGCCCTCCTCGCAGCCCGCGCCGAGCAACTGGGTCTGCCCGCACGCGACTGACCGTGTGCCGGGACTTCGCCCGCAGGGGCGGCCCTCGGCATCCACCAGGCGGTGCAGCCGGGCCTTCACCCCGTGCCCCCGCGAACGCGCAGCCCGCGGGGGACACCACGGATTCCCGGGCAGCGCCCGCGCGTACAGCGGGACCGTCGCGGGCCGCGGGCGAGGGCTCCGCGTGCTCGGCACGCGCTCCCGCCGGTGACATGCCGCCCGCAGGCGGCGCCACTTGGACGCCGTCTCCCCGGGGCGGGAGGGCCGGCTGGTGTCCGGCCTCGACACGTCGTCGGCGCCGGGCACGGACGGCCGGGTGGGGAACGCCGCGGTCAGGAGCAGGGCGCGGGCGTGCGGGAGGACGGCGTGTGGCCCTCCCGCACGCCCGCGGGGCGAGTGGGTCCCGGTCGCCGGGGTGCGCGACCGCGCGTAGGCAGCACGGCTTGCAGCGGCGGACCGTCTCATAGGAGACGACGCCGCGCTCGAGCATCAGCTCCTCGACCTCACGGAACGACAGTGGGAAGCGGAAGTACAGCCACACGCAGTGGGAGATCACCTCGACCGGGTACCGGTGCCCCCGATACGACGGCGACGTGCTCTCCACGGACGATCTCCTCCACCGTGATCAACCCGAAGATCATCCCACCCGGGCGGCCAACGTCACAGTGCCTTTCGCACGTATTGCCGGTCGGTGAGAGACTGGCTGGTCAAACGCGTGGCTGGTAGTTCGACCGCCTCGCGCGGCAGGACGAGGGCACAGCGGATGCAAGACGGGCGGACTCAGTGACAGGCATGGGCTTCGACCTGACCGGGCTGGTCGGCCGAGACCGTGAGCTCGGCGAGCTCGCGACGTTTCTGGACACCGTTGCATCGGACGGTGCCGCCCTCCTTCTCGTCGGCGATCCGGGGGTGGGCAAGACGGCCCTCCTGGACGCGGCCGCCGGGCTGGCGGTGGCCAAGGGCGTCCAGGTCGTCCGCGGGAGCGGCGACGAGTACGAGACGGACATCAGCTTCGCGGGGCTCCACCAGCTCGTTGGCTCGCTCTCGCACGGGCTCGGTCGTCTGCCGCATTCCATGAGAGAGGCCATCGAGGTCGCGCTCGGTCTCGACGTCGGCCCCGCGCCGAGCCGGATCGCCGTCCTGAACGCGGCACTGTCGCTGTTCGGCGAGGCCGCGAAGGAGCAGCCGCTGCTTCTGGTGGTCGACGATCTTCATGTTGTCGATGAAGCGAGCCGGTCCGCGGTGGGTTTCGTCGCCAGAAGATTGGGGGGTCGCCGCATCGGGCTGCTCGGAGCCCAGCGGGCGGAGTCCGGCAGGTTCTTTCGGCCCACCGGACTGGCAGAGTTGGAGGTTGCGCCGCTCAGTGACGCGGACGCACTGCGTCTGCTGTCCCGACGTTTCGCGCATCTCCCTCGTCGGGTCCTTTCGACCGTGGCGCGAGACGCACAGGGAAATCCGCTGGCCCTGTTGGAGTTCGCCGGGTCCACCAGTGTGTCCGGTGACCGCAACGGCAAATCTGCGGGGTGGGTGAGCGGGCCGGGGCGGGATGTCCGTGCTCTGTATGGCGCCCGCGTCGAACAGCTACCACAGGCCACGCGTGAACTGCTGCTGCTCGCGGCTCTTGAGGGCTCCGGCGACATCCGTGTCCTTGAAGCGGCCGGTGGGCCGGGCGGACTCGACCGGCTCGCTCCGGCAGAGCGCGACCACCTGGTCAAGGTCGCGGAGAACGGCCGCGTGGTGCGTTTCAGGCATCCGCTGGTCAGGTCCGCGGTGGTGGACGGTTCCACCGGCGAGCAGCGGCGCAGCGCCCACCGCCGGTTGGCCGAGGCGCTGGTCGATCAACCGGAACGCCGTGGTGATCACCTGGCCAGGGCCACGACGGTGCCCGACGAGACGGTCGCCGCTGTCATCGAGTCGGCGGCCCGGAGCAGTCTGCGGCGTGGCGACGCAGACGGCGCGGTCGCGCGATTGCGGCGCGCGGCCGAGCTGAGTTCTGATCACGGGGCCCGCAGGCGACGTTTGTCGCAGGCCGCCTACGTCGCTGCCTGGGTCACGGGCCACCTGGAGGTCTCGCACGAGATCCTGAGCCATGTGCAGAGCGATCCGGCGGCCCAGTCACTTTCGGCTGCTGCGGCTGCCGGCTTTCTGGTGCTTGTCACGGAAGGTGACGCCGACACAGCGCACGCGCTCTTGATGAAGGCGATCGAGCACACCCCGCTTCCGTTCGGCCTGCCGGACGGCGAGTGGGAGACCGCGCTGTTCACCCTCACCCTCGCCAGCCAGTACTCGGGCCGGCAGGAGCACTGGCAGCCTCTGGTCGACGTGCTCGTCCGGCTCCCCGAAGCGCCGCCCGCCGCTGCGGCGTCACTGGCGCGCATCCACCACGATCCTGGCTCCGTCACCAACGGCCTGCTGCGCCGCCTGGACGAGGAGATCTCACAGCTGCGGGGGCAGACCGACACCGACGTGGTCGTCCACACCGCCCTGACTGCCTCGTACCTCGATCGGCTCCCGGGCTGTCGAGAGGCCGTCTCCCGGGTCATACGCGACGGCGGCGCGGTGGGAGCCAGCATGCCGGGTCTGATCTATGTCGCTCTGGACGACCTGTACGCCGGCCGGTGGCAGTCGTCGGCCGATGCCGCAGCCGAGCTCATCGCGCTGTGCCAGGAGATGGGGTACCACCTTTTCGCCCAGGTGGGGCATTACGTCGCCGCGATGGCCGCGGCACAGCGCGGCGACCTCGACGCGTGCCGTGACCACTGCGAGAAGATCTGGGGCTGGTCGGGGCCCAGAGGGCTTCGGCGGATGGAGTACTGCGCCCATCAGGCGGCAGCTCGGGCGGCGCTCGGCGACGCCGACTTCGAGACGGCTTTCAGGCACGCCACGGCGATCTGCGCCCCCGGTGTGCTGCCACCGTTCAATCCCGAAGCGTTGTGGTCCGCACCGGACCTCGTCGAGGCCGCCATGCGCTCCGGGCGGGAAGCGGAAGCACGGCGGCACGCGGACGCGATGCGTCACGCCGGCGTCGACCGCCTGTCGACCCGGTACGCGCTGAGTGTGGCCACGGTGACAGCGATGACGTCGGCTCCCGAAACCATGGCTCAGTCCTTCGAGGAGGCGCTCGCGCTGCCGGGCATCGAGCAGTGGCCCTTCGAGGTCGGCCGTGCTCATCTGGCGTACGGCGAAGGGCTGCGCCGTCAAGGACTCAACCGCGAAGCCCGGGTGCAGCTGGCCGCCGCCCGCGGCCGCTTCGAGGAGCTGGGGGCCCGCACGTGGGAGGCCCGGGCCGCGGCGGAGCTCCGAGCCACCGGCATGACGCGCACGGCCCGCGGCAAGGCCGGTGAGACTCTCACCCCTCAGGAGCTGGAGGTCGCCAGGCTGGCGGCAACGGGGCTGTCGAACCCGCAGATCGCGTCGCGTCTGTTCCTTTCGCCGCGGACCGTGTCGTCGCATCTCTACCGTGTGTTCCCGAAGCTGGGGATCGCCTCACGTGCGGAGCTCCGCGACGCTCTCGAAGCGCTGCCCCCTGAGCCACCGATCACCCGCTCCTGAACCCTGGTCAGCCAGGCCTCAGTACTACCGCCGTATACGTAGGCCACCCGGCGGCGGGATGTCAGTCAGCTGACTGAGGCTGCCGGCACGGTGGCTGAGCCATTCTCGTGGAGACAGCGAATCCGCCCGGTGCCCGGGCGAGACGAGACCACGAGGAGCAGGCCATGCCCTTCGTCACCACCGGCGACGGAGTCGAGATCTTCTACAAGGACTGGGGCTCGGGCCGGCCGGTCATGTTCCACCACGGCTGGCCGCTGAGCTCGGACGACTGGGACGCCCAGCTGCTGTTCCTCGCCCAGCGGGGCTACCGCGTCATCGCCCACGACCGCCGCGGGCACGGGCGCTCCGCCCAGGTCGGCCACGGGCACGACATGGGCCACTACGCGGCGGACGCCGCTGCCGTGGTGGCGCTCCTCGACCTGCACGGCGTCGTCCACGTCGGCCACTGCGCCGGCGGCGGAGAGGTCGCCCGGTACGTCGCCAGGCACGGTGCCGGCCGGGTCGCGAAGGCCGTCCTCATCGGAGCGGTCCCGCCTCTCATGGTCCAAACGGAAGCGAACCCCGGGGGGCTGCCGCTCGAGGTCTTCGACGGCTTCCGCGAGGGCGTGGCCACCGACCGCTCTCAGTTCTACCTCGACATCGCTTCCGGGCCGTTCTACGGGTTCAACCGCCCGGGCTCGGACGTGTCCCAGGGCGTCATCTGGAACTGGTGGCGCCAGGGAATGGCCGGCAGTGCGAAGGCGCACTACGAGGGGATCAAGGCGTTCTCGGAGACCGACTTCACCGACGACCTCCGGGCGCTCGACGTGCCCACGCTCCTCATACACGGCGACGACGACCAGATCGTCCCGATCGCCACCTCCGCCGAGCCGGCCGCCGCGCTGGTCAGAAACGCGGTGCTGAAGGTCTACCCGGGGCTCTCGCACGGCATGTGCACCGTCAACGCCGACACCGTCAACGCCGACCTCCTCGACTTCATCACGAGCTGACACCGGCTCGGTACCGACAGACAGCTCGTCAGCACGAAACAGAAAAGGAACCACCATGACCGCAACATCCAACGGCTACGTGACCGTCATCTGGGACGCGAAGGCGAAGGCGGGCAGGGAGGCCGACCTCAAGGCTTTCATCACCGCCGCCGTCACCCCCTCGCGCAACGACGCGGGCAACATCGACTACGAGGCCCACGAGGTCGAGGGCCGGCCCGGTGAGTTCGTCATCCACGAACGCTGGGAGACGCGCGCCCACCTCGACGCCCACCTCGCCGCGCCCCGGATGCAGGAACTCGTCCCGCAGATGCTCGAACTGATCGAAGGCTCCGTCGAGGACGGCATCCGCCTGCTGCGCCCGTTCCGCCCCGCCCACTAGCAGCAGACGCCCTCGCCGGCGTATCGACGCCGACGGGCCACCTCCTCTCCCCCGCAGGTGCTCCCGGTGACTGCTTCCCGGGAGCACCTGCTCCGACGACACGCACAGGAAAGACACGACATGACGACCACATTGATCACCGGCGGCAACCGGGGCCTCGGCTACGAGATCGCGCGCCGCCTCATCCAGGCGGGCCAGACGGTGTGGATAGGAGCCCGGGACGCCGAGAACGGCCGCAAAGCCGCCGACCGGCTCGGCGCCGAGTTCGTCCAGCTGGACGTGACCGACGACGCGTCGGTCGACGCGGCGGCTCAGACGCTGCGCACGCGGGTCGGCCACCTGGACCTCCTCATCAACAACGCCGGAATCCTCGGTGAAATAACCGCCCCCGAGGACCTGACCGCCGACCTGATCCGCCACGTCTACGAAACCAACCTCTTCGGACTGGTGCGCGTCACGCACGCGTTCCTGCCCCTGCTGCGGAAAGCGACCGCCCCGTCCGTCATCAACGTCACCAGCGGTCTGGGGTCGTTCACACTCATCCACGACCCGGAGAGCGTCGAATCGCAGTATCCGCTCGCCGCCTACGGCTCCTCGAAGAGCGCGGTCACCATGCTGACCATGCAGTACGCCAAGACGATCCCCGACGTCCGCTTCAACGCGGTGGACCCCGGCCAGACCGCCACCGAGTTCACCGGTCACATCGGGCAGAGCGTCGAGGAGGGCGCCGAGGCAGCCGTGCGCATCGCCACCCTGGGACTCGACACGCCCACCGGCACGGTGACCGACCGCGCCGGTGTGCTCCCCTGGTGACGCGGCGGATCCGATACCGCGAGGGTCCTGAGGGCCACAGCGTCATGCGGCCGCCCCGCACCCCGACCCAGCACGCTGGTCAGGGCTGACGGCCCTTCACCGACGGTCCTGACCGGCATCTGCCCTCGCCCGCAGCCGCACTTCCCGGGCACGGCCCGTCACACCTTTTCGAGCCGTACACGGGACCTGACCGTCCGCCCTGTCGACGGACCCGAGCCGTCCGGCTTCTCACTCATGACCAACCGCCCCTGTCAGTGGGACGTACGCAACGGCCATGTCTTGATCCCCGCGTGCATGGACGCATGAACGGGGTGAGTCCCCTGCCCCGTAATTCGAAGCAAGACAGCCTTGAAGGAGCCGTCGATGAGCACACCCACCACCACCCGCTGCACGGAGCGGCTGACCGCGGACAACGCGGCGATGGTCCTGATCGACCACCAGACTGGCACCATGCCGCTGGGCGTACAGGGCGTCCCGCCGGTGCAGATGCGCAACAACGCGGTGTCGCTGGCCAAGGCCGCGAGACTGCACAATCTGCCGACCGTGCTGACGGGCTCCGCCGCGGACGGCCCCAACGGACCGCTGAGGTCGGAGATCACGGATCTCCTGCCCGGCGTTCCGAGACGTCGTACGCGACAGTGAGGGTGAACGTCTCTACCGGCCCAGGCCGGACGATGGCCACCGTCACCACCTCGTCTGCCGGGACTACGGGTTCAGCCGGGCGATGGACTTCGAAGAGGTCGAACATTGGGTGGCGAGGATCGCGCGTGACCTCGGGTTCCACGTGGTGGACCACACCGTCGAACTCACGGGCGTGCGGGCCGGCTGCCGCCCCGGGCCGGTCGACCGCTGAACATCCCGCCGGCCGTCCTCGGGCCGCCCGGTGACGGACCGGGTGCACGAGTCATCCGGTGAGCCCTTCGCGTCGGTGCGCCTCCCACCCTCTGGGGGTCCGGGACGCACCGACGGGTGCTCACAGCGGTGCTGTCACGTTGGCTGACCGGGTGGGATGATCTTCGGGTGGTCATGATGGAGGGGGACCGCCCGTGGACAGTGCGCTGTCGTACGGGAGTGTCAACTTAACGGCTGATCTTGGTTGTTGGTCGGTCAGTGGGTGGCCGGAATGAGCCGGCCTTCGAAGTGGATCTGGAAGGCGTTCAGCGGGGCCTTCCAGCGCATGGTCCAGCGCTTGCGGCCCTTGCCTGTCGGGTCCAGTGACATCAGTGAGCGTTTTCAGCGTGGCCACTGATCGGGTGACGCCGGTCAGGCCGAGGTGAGGGCCGCAACGCACAAGGTTCCCGTGCCGTTGGTGGAGGTGTTCGACGTCTCAACCCATCGGCGCAGGAGCCCTGTTGGTTCCCTGTCCTGCCGCACTCGACCTCCCGCATGCCCTGGTCGAGTGGGTCACGATGCTCATCGTCACCCGTGAGGGTGACCGCAGGTGCAAACTCCCGCCGCACCAGCGGGCGCTCATCGCTCTGGTGTACCTGCGCCGCCACGACACCCTCACCAGGATCGCGTCCGGCTTCGGGATATCCGTCGGCACCGCCCACGCGTACGTCACCGCCGTCACCGGCCTGCTCGCCGACCGCGCCCCGGGCCTGCTCAAGACGCTGCGCGAGCACGATCCGGAGTTCGTCCTGCTGGACGGGACCCTGGCCGAGTGCGACCGTGTCGGCGACAGCCGGGCCGACTACTCGGCCAAACACCGCCGGCACGGCGTGAACGTCCAGGTCGTCACCGACCTCGCCGGCGAGGTGCTGTGGATCTCGCCCGCACTGCCGGGCCGCACCCACAACCTGACCGCGGCCCGCACCCACCGCATCATCCGGATCTGCGAACGCCAGGGCGTCCCGATCCTCGCCGACCGCGCCTACCAGGGCGCCGGCCCCTGGCTGACCACCGGCCTCAAACGCCCACCCGGCGGCGAACTCACCATCACCCAGCGCACCGTCAATCGCGCCCTCGCCCAGGCCCGAGCGCCCGTCGAGCGCGGCATGGCACGGCTGAAGTCCTGGCAGATCTTCCGCAGATCCCGCATCAGCCCCAACCGCATGAGCGTCATCGCCAAAGCCGTTCTCACCCTGGAGCAGGACTCCGTTAGGTCTTCGTGTTCGGCCTGTTCTCGGGCATGTTGGATGGATGGACGCACATGAAGTGAACCGTGTCCGGGCGACGTTGGCGTTCTACGTGGCGGACGTGTTCGCCTCGGTGCCGCGCAAGGACCAGCGGGCCAAGGGCGACTGTCACCTGCGGGGCTTGATGCTGGACGGCCGCCGCAAGTCGATCCAGGCCATGGCCTCGAGGCTGCCGGACGGCAACGAGCAGAACCTGCAGCAGTTCGTGAACCAGTCCACCTGGGACCCGGTGCCGGTGCAGCGGCGGATCGCAGAGCGCATGCTGCCGCTGATCAGCCCGACGGCCTGGGTGATCGACGACGTGTCGGTGCCCAAGGACGGCCGGATGTCGGCCGGGGTGGCCCCGCAGTACTGCGGGGACCTGGGCAAACGCGCCAACTGCCAGGTCGCGGTCAGCGTCCACGCCGCCAGTGACACCGCCTCCTGCCCGCTGCAGTGGCGGCTGTTCCTGCCCAAGGAGTGGGCGGCGGACACCGACCGCCGCACCGCCACCCGCCGACGACCTCGTCAGGCGCGTAACGGAGGAGACCACCCCACCTGGCGAGGAATTTACTAGGACGTCAAGGGCAATTTGCCTACTTCAAACGCCCTCCCGGGCGGGCGATGCGGTCGCGACTACAGGCCGCATGAGGACGGGAGCGGCCAGACCGGCAGGCACAACGCAGCTCAACAGGACCACGGGCCACGCCGCCAGGGCCACAAAGAGCGAGGCGGGGATACTGGCACACACGGCGGCCACTGCGACCGCGACGGCGCGAGCGGACCCTGAGGCCGGATCGGTGCTCATCGCCCTGGCCCAGAGCAACACGACCATGGTGACCCCCAACTCGACGGCCGTTGCGGGAATAGCGCACTGGAGTGCATCCGCCCACCTGCGCCCGCTCTGCTGGCTCCCTCCGGACTGCCCTTCGACCACACTCAAAAAGATGTAGTAGAAAACCGCCAATGGTGCGACCGCCGACACGGCGACGCATCCGAGTCGTATCAGGAGCCGAAAAATCTTCACACTTTACCCTTGATCTCTGTTCCGGATCTGCCGGGATGGTATCGGGTGACAGGAAACCGGGCTGCCGGGCCGATGTGCGGCATCCGCATGTCGGCCCGGCAGTCACTGAGGACTTCCAGTCCGGTCCTCCGTTCCGGAACGGGGAGCCGCCGCCTGCCACGGTGAGCCGCGGCTCCCGCCTTTCATGGCAACTTGTAGAGAGATTCCCATGACAGATTTCGCGCAGTACGACGGTTACAAAAAGGACTTCGACTTCCATGTCGGACCCGCGCAGCCGGACGCCTTCCGGAGCAGGGAATTCGGCGACCGCCTGTGGGCGGACGTCTCACGCCTCCTGGGGACACTCTTCGAGGGCGGGACGATCACACCCGACGACCACGACGGATACAACTACTGGTTCGACAACGACGACCTGAGCGCTTCTCTCTACTCGGGTCCACCGGAATCGGACTCCGGAGTGCTGGACCAGGTGCCCGCGATGCTCACCGTGATCTCACGCTCGGAGGACGTCGCGAGTTCGGAGCTGGCGGAACGGATCCACGCCGGGCTGACCGCGTCGGACGACTACCTCGTGGTGGTGTTCGCGCACGACGGCATGCCGATCGCCGCCAACTTCGACATCGGCGACGACTGGTGAACCCGGCCGGCCGTGACGCCGGCCGTGACACCGCCCGTCACTTCGGCCGGACCTGGGTCAGCGCCGCCCACCAGCATGATCGCCGCGCCGGCCGGGGTCGACCAGGTCGGGGACTCGTCGATCGCGGCCTGGATGAGGGCGCGGGCGGCGTCGCCGTACACGGCCATCGACACCACACCGAGAGATCGCATTTCAGGATCTCGATCGTCTGCTGCTGTTCGCGGTTCTCCTTGCGCAGCCGGCGCAGTTCCTCGCCCTCGGCGCTGGTCAGCTCACCGGGCTGCCCCTCGTCCCGGTCGGCCTTGGCCCGGCGGTACCAGCCGCGCAAGGACTTTGAGCTGATGCCGAGTTCCCGGGCGACCGCGGTGACCGTCTTGCCAGAGGAGTCGACGAGCGCGATCGCGTCCCGCTTGAACTCCTCGGTGTACCGTTTCGTGCACTTGCTTCCCACCTGGTGCTACTTCCTCTGGAACCTCAAGATCCCAGTCTCCAGGTGTCCTGGATCAAGGGGAAGCTTCAATCACGGAACAGGGCGGCTCCTGGACGGTCATGACGGACCCCGAGGGCAACGAATTCCGCGTCCACCGACCCCGGTCGCCCCGTCTCGCGCGCGCGAGAATAGCAAGCTGTGCCGGGAGCCGACGCGAAAGATTCGATCAATTAGCCCGATTGGGTGATGACGGACCGTTTCACCGGACAGGGCGGGGCGGCGGCGCGGATCATTTTGGCTGAGGTGTGCTCCGCCCCGGGCGTCGTGTTCCGGCCGTCCGGACGTCTTCCGCTGATCCTGGAGGATCCATGCGCCACCCTGTCTCCCGCCCGCGCACGCGAGCCCTGGCCGTCGGGCTCGCGCTCGCCGCGGCCACGCTCTTACCCTCCGGCTCCGCCGGTGCGGCCGACCCGTACGAGTGGGCCGCGCTCGGTGACTCGTTCACCGCCGGCGTCTTCGTCGGCGACCCGCAGCCCCCGCTGGGGGATCCGTCGCAGGACGGCTGCGCCCGGACCAGCGGCTCCTACCCCAGCGTGGTCGAACGGAAGCTCGCCGAGTTCCCGCCGGGCAAGTACGTCCGTCTGACCAACGTCGCCTGCAGCAGCGCCGTCATCGCGAACATCGCCAAGGTCAAGCAGACGCCGATCAGCCCGGTCGAGACCCCCGCCGACGGCTGGCCCGCGGTGGACACGCAGATCGTGCGGGCCGGGCTCGACGACGAGACCGACATCGTCACCATCGCCATCGGCGGCAACAGCCTGCCCTTCGGCGACATCTTCCCCAAGTGCCTCGAGCAGGGCGCGATCGGCAAGTCCTGCCGCGAGTACTTCACCGACCCGCCCGAGGGGGTGGAGAGCGTCCGGGAGAGGCTCGCCCGGGTCCAGAACGAGTACATCGAGATGCTGGCCGAGGTACACCAGGCCGCGCCCAACGCCAAGGTGATCAACGTCGGCTACCCGGCCATCATGCCGGCCGAGGCCAGTGACTGCACCCGCGGGTCCCTCACCGAATTCGACACGACCACCCACGCCGACATCGACTGGCTTCGTGACGACGTCCTCAAGCCGCTGAACAAAACGATCCAGCGGGCCGCGTCGTTCTTCGGCGACCGCTACGTCAACGTCTACTCCTCCAGCGAGGGCCACGACGCCTGTCAGCCCGCGGGCACCAAGTGGATGGAAGGGATCTGCGGCGACGCCGCGGACTACTGGCCCACCACGTTCCCCGGCACGCCGGTGGACTGCGGTCCCATCGAGAAGCACGCCACGATGATCCACCCCAACGCCGCGGGACACGCCAACACCGCGGCCCAGGTGGAGCGAGCGATCCGCATCGCCCTCCGTCAACACTGACCCACCGGCCCGAACCCTGACGCCGGAGCCCGGCCCCCCGGCCGACGGCTCCGGCGTCGGGACGTCTACGCGATCACGCCGAGTTCGAAACAGCCATGGGTACGCGGTCAGGCGGGCCGGTACTCCGCGTGAGGAATCGGCCCGGTTCTCGTACAACTGCGGCCAGGTGTCGTCCGCGGGTGTCCGGCCTGGTCGGCGGCGGGGAAGTCCGTCGCGGTAAACCGCCTGTTCACTGCGACGGCGGACCACTCCACCAGGGACAACGGCCGCGCTTCCGCAGGTGAGGTGTACGCATTTACTTCAGCAGGGCCTGATCAGGTGTCGCTCTCCGCTGCATGTCCGTCTGCCGTAGCAATACGAGAACTGGGCCGACCTGGTCCGCGCTCCCGAGCGGCTCGATGAGGGCCTGGACGAGTTCGGCAACCGGGTCACCGGGAAGGCACGGGACCCCTGGTGGTCGTCGAGCACCTCGCGCGCCTGCAGGACGACCGGCTGGGGTTCGCCCAGGAGCGTGACCGCCCCTTCGCGGGGGTGGAGGGGCCACCAACGCGGCAACCCTCTGGTGGAAGGCGTGGCGTACTGCTTCGCCGTGGGCTGACAGCACAGGATGCCGACCTGGTCGAGGAACGTGGCGGCACGCCCGTGAAACCCGGCAGTCAGCGCGTCAACCGGCAGCCGGAACTCGAAGGGGTTCCCCCTGGCCCTCGAACGGGCCGTGGAGCGTGAAGTTGGTCTCGAAGGCGATCTGGTCGACGAGGCTCGCGCTCCTCCCGATCACTTCGGTGATGCGCTCACCTTCCTGCAGATCGATCGTGTACTCGGTACCGCCACTGCCTCCGTGCCGCGGGCCGTCGACGACGGCCTGGATTTCGCTTGCCCCTATGCGTCTCCCCCATGGGTTGCGAATGCTGGGGTGAGAATCTGCGTGTCCCCACTCCCCGCGGCCCCAAGGGGCCACACCCGTTACCGGACAGGCTCAGCAATCCGGGTGATCGCTGCGGACCAGCCGTCGGCGCCGCCCTGGCCATGGCCGGACGCTGGGTGACTCTCATGAATGACCAGTTGCGAGAGTTCCGCGAGAGCCCCGGAGGTGATCACGTTGTCCCAGGTCGCGATTCGCAGAAGTCCTCTCAAAAGTCCGGCGTCGTGCGAGACGGTTCTGACGGACCACCGGGGTGGATCTGGTGCCCCATCACACCGCAATCACGGTAGAACGAAACGACTGTCCGAACTGTGAAGCCCCGGTCGGCAGTCCCTGCCGCACCCGCCGGGGCAAGACCGCGACGAAGTGCCACACCCCGCGCTTCATCCTCGTCCCCGCGCCCCGCGAGGAGTTGGAGGTCCTCGTCCCCGGGGACCGCGAGCCCGGCCCGGGCGACCGTGGAAGCCGGGCCCGCCCCGTCAAAGCCGCCCCGGCAGAACCGGCCGCGTACCCGATCCGGATCAGGTACGCCCGCTGCTCGACCGCGCAACAGGACCTCCGGAGCCGGCTCGACGCGCTCGCCCGCGCCAAGTGCAAGCGGATCTTCTCCGAGAAGATCAACACCCGGGCGAAGACCCGGCCGAAGCTGGAAGAGGTGCTGAAGCCGGCGTGCCCGAACGAGCGACGTCGTGGCGGCGCTGCCGGCGCAGGCCCGGCGTGAAGGGGAGGACGCATGATCCCGGCGCCACACTGTACGAAGGGCCCCGGCGTACGAGGGAGGACTTCTCTGTCAAGTTCAGCGTGTTGATGAGTCCACGCGAGGACCCGAGTGACGCGTCTTCGTGGCCGGAAGGGAGGGCATTGCGCCGGGTCAGGTGGTGATCCGACCCCTGACTTGTCGACCCGGCTCCCAGGCGCACAGTCTGCCGATGCGTCAGCTGCACCGCCCAAGCGCATGTCGAAAGCGGTTCAGCCGGCCAGCGAGCCGGTGAAGATCTGCCACGCCAGGAGTGACTTCGCCGCGAGGCTGAGGACCAGGTAGGCCTTTTCACCGTACGCGTAGTCGGACCACCGGCCGGCTCCGCGGTACTGGAGCCACTGGTTGAGGCCGAAGCTGAAGAAGAGGCAGGCCTGGACGAGAACGATTCCGTACACGAAGGCGGGGACGGTCTCGGCCGCGACAATGTTGTACGCGATCGAGATCCACGGCGTCACGCCGGCCAGCGTCCCGAACCAGAACGGCAGCATCGTGGTCCTCGCCCGCCCCGGCGGGTTCATCGCCTCCTCGAGCCAGCCGAAGAGAATCATCCCGATGTTGGCACCGACGACGGCGATGACGGCGTTGAGGCTGGTGATGCCCGCGTAGAAGCCGATGAGGAGCACCATCAGGGTCGCGCTGAGCGCGTACTCCAGCCACCGGAAACGGTTGATGCCGCGTCTGAGGTCGCGTTCGTAGACATCGCGGCAGACCGTCGCCGTCAGCAGGTGGTCCACTGCCGCGAGGGTGAGGAAGACGGCGACGGCCCAGCCGATCGGCACGTCGAACACCGCTTCCGGGGCGGGCGCTGTCGTTCCCGGTGGCCCCTCGGGAACGGAGGAGGTGACGGTGATCGAGAAGCTTCCGGCGAGCAGGACGATCGCCATGGCCTGGAGCAGGTGCAGCAGCGTGAGCCCCAGGTTCCACCTGCGGAGCCCGGCGAGGCGCTCGGCGGTGACACCGGTGGCCACCGGTGTGCCGTCCTCTCGCTTCACAGTTCCTCCCCGATGGCCGGCGCCGCGTTACGTCAGCATGGTGGTACCCCTCCGGCCGGGAATCACGGCAGTCGCGCCACCGCCCCGCCGGAAAGTCGCCCGAGTGGCACCCGGGAACCCGCCGTACCCGCTCGTCTCCGGGACAGCCCGCGGCCCCTTCCCCACCGGTCTCCCTCGGGCCGGCTGTGCCCTTGGCCCAGCCGATGGGGGACGAGGGTGGACAGCGCGTTTGCGGTGTTCAGCAGCGTGGGGTGAGGGATCCGGACGGATCGGGGGTACGGGATGTGGCGCCGGACGCGTCGTGGACTCTGGTGACGTACTGGCCGGATGGGTGGAGGGGCACGGGAGTGATCACGGTGGTGGCACCGATGCGGGCGGCGAACCGCGCCAGGGCGCGGGCGGGTAGGCGATGAGAGGGGTTGGTGCGGGTGGGCAACAGGACGATGTCACTGCGGTAGTCACCGGCTGCGGCGAGGGATTCGGTGTGGGGTGCGAGGACGGCGTCCCCCTGGTGGGTCAGGCGCCGGTTGCGGGCAAGGTGGAGCAGGGCGTTGACGCTGAAGCCTGTGGAGCGGAAGGCGACTGCGGCGGTGACCTTGCGGCCGGTACTGGCTGCCAGCCGGCCTGCGTAGGCGGCCACGTCCGCATCGGCGCGGGCGCTTGTGAGGATGGCCAGGACGCCACCTGCGGACGGCCGACCGGTGAGGGTGTAGGCGTGCACGGAGCTGGTGCGGGGTGCGGTAGGCATGTTGCGGCGGCTGGGGCTGAGGGTGGTCATGACGGCCGTCCTTCCGGATGGTGCGGGCTGGTGCCGGGGGCTGTGGTGTCCGGCTCGGTGCCGGTCACGTCGTCCGTCACACGCGTCGCCTCGCCGCTGTCACTGCCTTCGCCGCGGGTGGCGATCAGCGACCAGGCGATGGAGACGGTGATGGTGACGACGATGACGCCGAGGGTGAGGGGATGGGCAGCTTGCCGACGGGGGTTTCGGACAGGATGAGCTTGACGCCGGCGAAGGCGAGCAGGACCGCGAGCCCGTAGTGCAGGTAGACGAAGCGGCGCAGCAGTCCGGCCAGGCAGAAGTACAGGCTGCGCAGGCCGAGCACGGCGAAAGCGTTGGCGGTCCACACGATGAAGGTGTTGGTGGTGATCGCCAGGACGGCGGCGACGGAGTCGACGGCGAAGATGAGGTCGGTGGCCTCGACGGCGACGAGGACCACGAACAGCAGCGTCGCGATGCGCTTGCCGTTGACGTGGATGAAGAATTTGTCTCCGTGGAACCGGGGATCGGTCGGAATGAGTTTCTTGACCAGGCGGACGACGGGGTTGCGGTCGGGGTGGACCTCTTCGTCCTTGGAGACGGCCATCTTCCAGCCGGTCCAGATCAGGAACGCGCCGAAGAGGTAGGCGGTCCAGAAGAACACCTGCAGCAGTTCGGCGCCGATGAAGATGAACACCAGCCGGGCCGCCAGTGCCCCGAGGACGCCCCAGAACAGCACCTTGTGCTGGTAGGCGTCGGGGACGGCGAAGAAGGAGAAGACCAGCGCGAAGACGAAGACGTTGTCGATCGACAGGGCCTTCTCGATCAGGTAGCCGGCGTAGTAGGTGGAGGACGCGTCGCCGCCCTGCCATGCCCACAGGATGAGGCCGAAGCCGAGGCCGATGGCGATCCACAGGCCGCTCCACAGCGCGGCCTCGCGGAAGCCGATCACATGGTTGTCGCGGTGGGCGATCAGGTCGACGGCGAGCATGACGCCGATGCCGGCGGTGACCGCGGCCCACACCCACAGCGGGACGGCGAACGACAGTTCATTCATGGTGGATCGGCTTCCTCGGGTGGGGGCGAAAGAACAAAGACGGGGAAGAGAGTGGGGGTGTCCCGGGCCCTGGCGGGTTACGGAGGGCTGCCGGGCCCGGGCGCTGGTTCACCTGGTGGTTGCGACAGGTGCTCACCTCCCTGTTCGGACGGGCCGCCGAACGGCGGTGCGGCGGCGCGGCCGCAGGGCGAGTGCGACGCACAGGCTGCCGACGACCAGGTCCACCAGCGCCGGCAGCCACCACGGCGCGAGCACGTTCAGGCCGTTCATCACGCCTCCACGGGGCGGGTGGCGGACAGGCGGCGCTGGGCGAGCGCCCACATGTTGCGGACCCCGGCGGGCGACAGGTCGGCCGGGCCCAGACCGGCGCCGGCGACGGGGACCGTCCGGCGGGTGCGGGCGACGGCGTAGACGAAGGGCCCGCCGCGTACGGCGGAGGCTTCGATCAGGCTGTGCACGTCCAGGCCGGCCGGTCCCCGGCTGGAGGCCACCACCAGCGGGGAGTGATGACGTGCGGCCAACGCGAGCACCCCGCTCGCGGCCCGCAGCCGCATCTGTCCGCCGCCATCGGCTGGGACGCGATGGGCGACGGGGATGTAGCCGACCCCGGCAGCACGCAGCCGGGGCAGCACACGGGCCAGAAACACCCGGGCCGCCTGCGCGTCCACGCGGGCACGCTCCGGAATCTGCCGCCGGGCGGGCAGGACA
The DNA here is from genome assembly GCA_021568835.1 of Streptomyces sp. Tue 6430. GTDB lineage: Bacteria > Actinomycetota > Actinomycetes > Streptomycetales > Streptomycetaceae > Streptomyces. Next base: position 372,825 of record JAKGSH010000002.1, on the reverse strand, counting down.
GCGACCAGCAGCACCGGCGCCTTGCGCGGTGCGGCCAGCCGGACCGCAGCGTCGACCACGGCCAAGTCGTCGGAGCGGTTGGTCACCAGCGCGGTGACCGGGTGCGGCAGGGACAGCAGCAGCACCGGAGATCCGATTTCCGCCTGGCGAGTCAGGGTCAGGGTGGAGGTCCGGGAGGACATCGTGACCCCCTTTCAGCGGGGGCGAAGAGGGCGGTGGGGATGTGTCCAGCGTCACCTGGCCCCCTGATTCACGTCAAGCATTACGCGAAAATTTTTTCGGCAATTATTTTTCGCGAAATGATGTTGGTTATGCGAAGTCGGCTTCGTATGATGAAGACCATGAGCCAGCCCTCCAGCCCGCGCGGCGATCAGTGGACCTTCCTGACCAACCACGCCCGGGTCCTGATCGCCCTCGCCCGCGACCCTGAAGCGCGCGGGCGCGACGTCGCCGACGCCACCGGCATCACCGAACGCGCCGTCCAGCTGATCGTTGCCGACCTCGAAGCGGCGGGATACCTCACCCGCGAGCGCGTCGGCCGCCGCAACCGCTACACCATCGATCCCACCGTCGCCCTGCGTCACCCCAGCGAGGCGGACCACCCCGTCGGCGACCTCCTGGCCACCTTCCTGCACCGCGAGGACACCCCCGCCGACGACCGCGAACGCGCCGCCTCGTAAACCGGCCCCGCCCGAGCGTGGCGGCGCCAGGGTGTACAGCAGCCGGTCCCGGCCACCCCTCCCCGTGGGGCGGCCGGGACCGATCCCTTGCCCGAGCCTCAGCGGCCGGGGCAGGGTGCGGCCAGCGGCGCCCAGGGCACCGGCGAGGCCGCGTGGACGAACGGGCCGCCGCGGATGGCGGCGGCCTCCATCACCGTGCAGGCGTCCAGACCCGTCGGCCCGCTGCGCGAGACCACCAGCAGCGAGCAGCCGTGCAGGACCGCCGTGTCCAGCAGGGCCTTCGCCGCGTGCAGCCGCCCGCCTCCGCGAACAGCAGGGCGGTGACAGACGGCCGCCTGGTGGGCGATCCCCGCGCGGGCCAGACGCGGCATGGCCCGCCCCAGCACCGCGCGGGCCACCACCGAGTCCGGGCACACGCTCTTGGCCCTGGGCGGCGGCGGAGGCAGGACCGCGATCAGCAGCAGCGGTGCGCCACGCGCGGCGGCGAGCCGGACGGCCACGTCCACGACGGCGGTGTCATCCAGACGGTCGGCCAGCACCGCGGCCACCGGGAACCGCCGACGGGCGACCGAGGGAGCGACGTCAGAGGCGGGTGAAGAGTTCAGGCGGGTGGTGTTCATGGCGGTTGCGCTTTCCGGGAGGGTGGAAGGAGGGGCACTTCCAGCGTCTCCACCGCTCGTAAAGTGCGTCAACATTTACGCGAAAATTTTTTCGTGTATCACATTCGCATGTCTGGGGGTCGGGTGCACGTCTTCTGCGACAGGTTGCGGGTTCCCGCCGCTCTCCTGCGGAGTGGGGCCAGGGAGCTGCGGGGCGGGGGCCCGGTTCCTGGACGGGAACGGCGTACACCAGCAGGTTCCGCTGGTAGCCCCCGCGCTCGCGGTCGTACGGGGGTGCGCAGGTGACCAGGGTCAGGACCGGCCGTCCGTGACGCCGGAACACCTCCTCGGGGAGCCTGTCCCTGTCGACCACCTCGCGCGCCGTCACCTCGTACCGGACGGGGGCGCGTCCCGGCGGGCGACGGTGACGGCGTCGCCCTTGCGAGCCCCGTACGGCTCGGCGAAGGCGCCCAGGCGGCCGGTACGGTCGTCCACATGGCCGACGAGGACGGCGGATCCGGCCCGCGCGCCCGGCGCGGGGCCGTAGCGGTACCAGCCGGCCTGCCCGACGTCGCCGGGGATCTCCACCGTGCCGTCGTCCGCGACGCCGACGCTCAGGACCCGGGCGTCCAGGGAGACCCGGAGGACGCGCAGCGCCGTCGGCTCGGGTGCGGGGCCGGACGCGTCCTCCGCCTCGCCCGGTCCGCCGTCGTGGGTCCCGGACGCGTGCCCGGCCGTGGGTTCCTGGGCCTGCGGCCGGGCACCGAAGTCCGACGGCACCGAGGCCCCGGACGGCCACAGCGACCAGACCAGCAGCGCCGCCAGGACGACGGCGACGACCGCGGCGGCCGCTGCGGAGGATCGACCGCCCCTGCGCGAGGAACGCACGGATCGGCCGTCAGTCTCTCCGAGTCTGCAGGCGACGGGCGGCCAGACCTTCCCGGAGTCCGCCGCGTCGGGATGCGGTGGACGGGTCCCTGGGCGCGCAGACGGGCGAGGAAGGAACGGGGATGGTCGGCGAGGTCCGTCCCGGGGAGTGGCAGGTCCTCGAGCGTGGGGGTGCGCACGTATGTGTGCTCTCCGTGGCGCGGCCCGGCGCGGGGCGGTGATCAGGACGGCAGCAGTGCTTCGATCCGGGCGATGACGTCGGGGGCGTCCGGCTTGACGCGTGACCCGATGCGATGGGCCACCACACCGTCGGGCGAGACGAGGAACTTCTCGAAGTTCCACTCGACGTCCCCGGCCACCCCGCGTTCGTCGTGGGCGGCGGTGAGGATCTCGTAGACCGGGTGCCGTCGCGCGCCGTTCACGTCCACCTTCTCGAAGAGGGGGAAGGTGACGTCGTACGTGGTCGAGCAGAACTCCTGGATCTCCTCGGGGCTGCCCGGTTCCTGCTGCCCGAACTGGTTGCAGGGGAAGCCCAGGACGGCGAACCCGCGGGGTCCGTAGCGCCGGTGCAGTTCCTCGAGCGCCGCGTACTGCGGTGTGCGCCCGCACTGCGAGGCCACGTTCACCACGAGAAGGACCTTGCCCCGGTAGGGGCTCAGGTCACCGGGCTCCCCGGCGAGTGTGCGGACGGGTATGTCGTACAGGGACATGTCGGCGCGTCGCTCCGCTCGTGTCGGTGACGGTCGGTCGGATCGGTCGGTCACATCGGTCGGACGGTTCGGTCGGACGGGATCGTTCAGCCGGTCCCGGTGACGTCCTGGTAGCTCTTGCGGAAGGCGGTGACGACGGCGTCGACGTCCTCGTCGGTCATGGCGGCGCCCAGACCGATGGTGACGGAGCGGCCGAGGAGTCCCTCGCTGATCCGGTGGCGCGGGGGGCGCTCCCACTCCACGCCCCAGGGGGTCCGCCCCTCCCGTACGGCGCGGTTGGCCGTGACCGGCTGCCCCTGGTACATGGTGTGCGCCGGGACGCCGGCGGCGTTCAGGTCGGCGACGAAGGCACGCGCCTGGAGACGGGAGTCGAGGAACAGCGTGAGATCGCCGCCCGATCCCTCCTCGTCCGGCAGCCTCCGCCAGCGGACCGGCAGGTCGGCGATCTCGCCGCGCACATGGCGTGCCACGTCCCGCAGACGCCGGCACATGGGGACCAGCCGGGGGAGCTGCGCGGACAGGACGGCCGCGGTCAGCTCGGTCATGCGCAGGTTGACGCCGACGAACGGCGGGCTGTCGCCGGTTCCGCGCGTCGCGCCCTTGGAGGTGGTGAACTGGCCGCCCTGGTCCTGGTACCGGGCCACCCGGTCGTACACGTCGGCATCGGTCGTGGTGACCGCGCCGCCCTCGCCGGCGGTGATGTTCTTGTCGAGCTGGAAGCTGAACGCGCCCGCGTCGCCGAGGCTGCCGACGGGCCGCCCCCCGTAACGGACGCCGGCGGCCTGGGCCGCGTCCTCGATCACCCGCAGTCCGTGCCGCCGCGCGACCTCCAGGATCGGCTCCATGTCGGCGGCGACGTTGTTGAGGTGCACCGGCATGACACCCCAGGTCCGCTCGGTGATCCGCTCCTCCAGCAGCGCGGGGTCCAGGGTCAGCGAGTCGTCGACCTCGGCGAAGACGGGGATGCCGCGGGCGGCGACGACGGCGCCGACGCTGCCGACGAAGGTCACGGCGGGCACGATCACCTCGGCCCCGGCCGGGATCCCGAGACCGATCATCGCGGCGGTGAGCGCGGCGGTGCCCGACGACACGGCGACGGTGTGCGGAACCCCCGCGGCCTCGGAGAACGCGGCCTCGAACAGGTCGGTCCGGTGGCGCAGGTCCGGCCCGTAGTAACGGAACAGCGACCGTGACCGGATCACCTCCAGGGCGGCAGCCTCCTCTTCCTCACCCCACAGCGCGAGGGCCCGCCAGGTCTCGTACCGCATCCCCGGGTCGCCCGTCACGCGCCCGCCTCCGTCACCGTGTCGAGGTCCGTCGCGCTGTGCGCCACCACGAAGTCCTCCAGGAAGAGATAGTCGAGCCGGCTCGGCCCGAAGAAGGCCAGCGCCTGCTCGGGGGTCTCCACGATCGGCTCACCGCGGTCGTTGAAGGAGGTGTTGAGCACCACGGGCACGGAGGTGAGCTCGCCGAACCGTTCCACCAGTTCGTAGAAGGTGCCGTTCGCCTCCGGCGTCAGCGTCTGGACCCGCGCCGTTCCGTCCACGTGGGTGATGGCCGGCACCTCCTGGCGCTTGTCGTCCCGCACCGGCGCGACGATCAGCATGTACGGCGACTCGATGTCGAGCTCGAAGTACTCGGAGGCCCGGTCGGCCAGGACGGCGGGGGCGAACGGACGGAACGCCTCGCGGTGCTTGACCTTGCTGTTGAGGATGTCCTTCATCTCCGCGCGGCGGGGGTCGGCGAGGATGCTGCGGTGGCCGAGGGCGCGCGGTCCGAACTCCGAGCCTCCGGTGAACCAGCCGATGAGCGCGCCCTGCGGCAGCAGGCCGGCGGCCAGCCGGGCCGGCCGCTCCACACGCCGGTGGGGCAGACCCGAGGCGTCGAGCGCGCGCTGGATCTCCTCGGTGCCGTACCGGCGGCCGAGGTAGGTGTGGCGCTGCGGCCGGGGGCCGTGCGCGGGGCCTTCGGTCCACGCGGCCGCGGCTGCTCGCCGAGGACGTGGTAGCCGTAGTAGGCGCAGCCGACCGCGCAGCCGTTGTCGCCCGCGGCGGGCTGGGCGAAGACGTCGGTGAACGGCGTGTTCCGCAGGATCTTGCCGTTGGCGACCGAGTTGAGGACGACACCGCCGGCCAGGCACAGGCGGGTGAGGCCGGTCTCCCGGTGCAGCCAGTCGGCGGCGTGCAGGACCGCGGTCTCCAGCAGGTCCTGGGCGGCCCAGGCGAGATCGGCGCCGCGCGCGAAGCGCTCGTCCCCCTCGAGTCCGTCCAGGGCGTGCTCGACGAAGTGCAGCAGTCCGCCGTCCTTCAGGTGCAGCTCGAACCGGCCCTCCGGCAGCAGGTCGAGGTGGCGCCGGAACTCCGCCCGGTAGCGGTCGGTCCCGTAGGGTGCCAGCCCCATGGTCTTGCCGTCCTCGGTCAGGTACCAGGGGCCCTCCTCGTAGAGGGTGAAGCCGATGGCCCTGCTGACCGCCTTGTACATGAAGCCCAGCGAGTGGTCGCTGTCACCGGCCTGGTAGACCCGGGTCTCCCGCAGGCCGTCGGTGCTCCAGTTGGTCCCGTACACCTTGGAGATCTCGGTGATCTCCGTGCCGTTGCCGACCGACATGGTCATGGTCTCGACGCCCTGGCCCTCGAACAGGCTGCCGGCCCCGTCGACCACGAGGACCGCTGCCTCGGGGAAGGGCGAGGGAAGGAAAGCGCTGGCGGCGTGCGCCATGTGGTGGTGGATGAGCGTCGTCCGGCTGCGGAACGGGAAATAGCAGCTGGGCAGCAGGGTGTCGTCCGCGACGATCGCGTCCACCTCGGCGAGACGGACCCCCTTGGTCGTCAGGCAGTACCGCCAGCACTGGTTGGCCAGAGAATTCACATTGACCGCGTATTTGCGGCGGGTCAGCCGCTCTTCTTCAATACCGACGGCGATCTCACCGTTCTCGACGAGGCAGGCCGAGAAGTCGTGGTTGGAACCGCCGAGCCCCAGAGCGAGCATACTGCCGTCCTTACTCCCGTTGCAGGTCTGCGGATTTGGCGAGTACGTGGGGCGTAACGCTACCCGGTCGCAACGGGTCAGTCAGCAGGCGGATATGAGCCATCCTCAGGCCGGATCAAGTCGAGTTCCGGCCGAACGGCATCGCCCCCGGCAGCCCTCATTGACCCTGCCTTCGAGGTGAACTTAGGATCGTTGCCCAACGGAAGAGTCATGCGCGAATACGACCTGGGTGCGGTGATAAGGCATGGCCCTGAAAAGTCATTATCGTGATGCGATGTTCGCGCATCGCGATGGGCAGGACCGTCTCAAACTCCTGATGAACGACATGGTCATCGAGGAGCAACTCTGCCAGATGCGGTGCTCCTACTGCCTCACCGAGGACTTCAACCTCCTCATGGAGGTCCCGGACGCCCGACTGCGCCTGACCACCGACCGGCGAGCGGACTGGCACGAGATCCTCGACGCCTATCACCGTCAGGTGGACAGCCCCATCATGCGCCTGAGCGGCGGTGAGTTCTTCTGGCTGAAAGGCTCCACCGAGTTCGTCGCGGAGTGCAGTGAGAAGTACGAGGTCGTGCAGGTCATCACCAACGGCGTCTTCCTGACGCCGCCCCGGCTGGAGGCGCTCGCCGCGCTGGGCAACGTCCAGCTGTGCCTCTCCCTCGACGGCCACACGCTGGAGATGAACGGCCACCGGCTGCCGCCGAAGCAGCACCGGCTCTTCGACGTCATCATGCGGCACCTGGACCACGCGGTGGAGCTGGGCATCCCCGTCGAGATCCAGTCGGTGATCAGCGACCTCAACGCCACCGGCCAGGCGGACTTCGCCGAGTTCCTGCTCGAACGGTACGGACGCGGCGTGATGCTCTACTTCTTCCCGGTGCGCGGCGAGACCAAGACCACCCACACACCACCCCTCGGCGACCATTTCGCGCCACTCCTCGAGCGTTACGACGAACTGTCCGCGGTGCTTCCCCCGCGGGCCTTCGTGGAACACATCGGGAATCAACTGCGCACCGGCGTCCGTACCCTGCGGTGTTACGCGACGGCGACCATGGTGCAACTGTTCGGACAGGGAGACGTCTCCTGCTGCCCGTACGCCTGGCTCAAACCCATGGGCAACATAAAGGAGAATCCCGAACTCATCCACGAACAGTTCGGGAAACACCAGCACTACGATATGTTCATGCAGCCCCGGCCGCGCTTTCCGTATTGCAAGAGCTGCACCGGACCGATCGACGTGGTCAACCTCTATCTGTTCGGCGGCATCTCCGAGCAGGAAATCGCGCGCTGTGCCCCGTACGCCGGACCCCGCGCTCTGGAACGGCTACGAGAGTTGAAATCGGCGTTCACGCCGGTCTTCGAGCAGCCGGCCGGGGAACCGTCACCCCGCTGATCCCGTGGGCGGCGGAATGCCAGAAGACCAGAGCATACCGAGGCCTGGAGGAGACGTAATGATTTCCGTGGATGGGATTTCCGGCGACGATTTCGCGGGTGCCGGGCTGCAGAGGCTTCTCACGCTCCCGCAGCACGATCTGCTCACGCTCGCCGGGGACTGGCTCGGTGAGCTGGCGCCGTGGCGGAACCCCGAGACCCTGGCGGCGATCTCCACCACCCTGGCCGCCGAGTCCGTCCTGTCCTCCCTGTTCGTCTTCGGGGAGCGGGTGGCGGAGTCCGACGTCCGCTCGGAGGTCCCCGGACCCCTGCTCGACCTTCTGCTCCGCACCCGGGTCCTCTCCGAGGAGTCCGGGAAGGTGTCGGCCGACTACTGCCTGGTCCGCGGGGACGGCATGTCGCTGCTGGCCGCCTGGCGGGCGGCGGGACGGGACACGGGCTCGTACGCGCCCTGGGTCGGCACCGACTCGATGACGCTCTCCCGGCTGGTGGCGGCGCGCCGCGGTGCCCGGTCGGCCCTGGACCTGGGATGCGGCACCGGCATCCTCGGACTGTCGGCGGCCCGCAACGGCGCCGAGGTGCTGTCGGTCGACGTCAATCCGGAGTGCACGGCGGCCGCGACGGTCAACGCCCACATCAACGGGCTGGCGGACCGGCTGACCGCCGTCGAGGGGGACATCATGTCCCTGTCGCTGGACTCCCGGTTCGACCTGGTCGTCTCCAACCCGCCCTGTCTCCCGCTGCGCCGTGGCTCGCTCGGCTGGCTGGCCGGCGAGGCGGGGCTGGACGGTCTGGAGTTCTTCTGGGAACTCCTGCGCCAGGTCCCCGGGCTGCTCACCCGGGAAGGTGAGGCGCTGCTGCAGGCCGCGGCCTACGGGGACGAGCACGGGCCGTTCTTCGTCCCGGAGCTGGAGGCCGAACTGCGGCGCCTGGGGGTCTTCGGGCGGCTGCTGCTGCGGCCCTCCACTCCCCCGCGCTGGCCGGCCTTCGCGCCCCGCGACGAGGAGCAGCAGCTCACCGGCCCGCTCGGCGACGAGGTCCGGGAGTACGTCACCGGGATCGGTGCCACCCACTACTACGGATTCGTCCTCTCGGTGCGACTCGACGGCGAGGGCCTGGCGGTGGGCCGCTTCCGGTGACCGGGCACCGGGGGTGGAGCCGGCTCACGGCTCCACCCCCGGGTCATCCGGTGTCGGTCGGAGCACCGGCCGCCCCGAGCCACCGCGGCCCGAGCTCGGCGCGTTCCAGGGCCGCGATCGCGTCGGCCGCCTCCACCAGTGTCAGGTGCGTGGTGTCGACCAGCCGGACGCCGGGCACGTCGGGCACCTCCGCGTCGAGGTGACGCTCCGCCAGCCGGCCCTCCACGAACAGCCGGCCGCCCGCGTCGTTCTCGATCCGGGTGGCCAGCGCCTCCGGGTCCGCCCGCAGGCCGTAGTAGACCGCCTCCGCGCCGAGTTCCTCGAACACCTTCTGGAAACGCTCGTAGGCACGGCCCGCGAGGACCACCCCGGTGACGATCACGACGCGGGCCCCCCATCCCCGGTAGACGGGCAGGGCCGCGCGCACGGTCGAGGCCATCAGGTCGTACACCTCCTCGCCGCCGTTCCACGGATGGACGATGGGATCGCAGTCCATCGCGGCGGCCGGGACGCCGTACCGCGTCACCAGCTGGTGCCCCAGCCGGGTCTTGCCCACGCCCGGGGCACCGGTGATCACCACGACGCGCATCAGTTGGCCCCCTCGCGGACCGTGCCGACCAGGCGGAAGCCCAGGTGCGGGATCTTCAGGAGCTTCGCACCGGAGTCGATGTCCAGGAACTTCTGCTTCAGGACCGAGGTCACCTTGTTCACGTCCTCCCCGCCCGTGGCCTCGACGAGTTCCTCGCGGGAGACGATCTGGCCCGGCCGGTCGGACAGCAGGCGCAGCAGCCCCGCCTCGGCGTCGGTCACGGGCAACGACTTCGCGGCGGAGCTCAGCGAGCCGTTCGCGAGAGTGAGCACCTGGGTGTTCTCGGACGGCGTGACCGTCTTGAGGTAGCCGAGGGTCTCCACTAGCCGGGACCGCTGCAGGGGGCTGGCCAGCGTGAAGCTGTAGCCGGCGGTGACCGCCGCCAGGACCTCGGTGGCGGAGACGCCGTCCAGCACGGCGACGGCGTAACCGCCCCGGCGTTTGAGCTCCGCCACGGACAGGTCGTCCGGCCGGGCGGCGGCGACCCGGTGGAAGGAGACCAGCAGCGCGCCGGGCGGTGGGGCGTGGCCCGTTGCGGGGTCCGTGACATGCAGGGTGAGACCCACCTCGGCGCATGCCTCCGCGAGGACCTCGAGGTCCTCCGGTGCCAGGGACTGAGCCAGTGCGTACATGGGAAACCCTTCACAGAGCGGCGGGGCCGCGGTCGCTTGTCGGGTGGGGAGGGGGTCAGGGGCGCATCAGCCAGATCCGCTCGGCGGCCGGGAACCCGGAGCCCTCCGCCAGGCGCACGCCGTGCCGGTGGACGCGCCGGATGATGCCCTTGCGTACCTGGATGCGGTAGGCGCCGAGCGCCTCGCACTTGGTGAGCGCCGCCTCGTCGTCCACGGGCAGCAGCTCCGGGCGCAGGGCGCCGGGTCCCCGTTCGGCCAGGCGTGCGCCGAGGTTCTTCGCGGTCTCCTCCGCGGAGGAGAACAAGGAGTAGGGCTGGTCCTCGTAGAAGGCGACCCGCGCCGTGCCGAGCCGGCCGGTCCGGGCCAGTTCCAGCACCGCCTCCCGGCAGGCGACGTGGTCGACGTGGCCGCCGACGCCGAGGGGCGCGTAGATCAGACCGGCGCCGTCCAGCAGGGGGGCGAGCCGTTCGGTGAGGGCGTCGAAGAGCTGGGGTTCCTCCCGCGCGAACCCGTCGGACCAGGCCGGGTCGGTGAAGAACCGGTCCCGTCTGAGGTCGCGGTCGGCGGCGTCGACGAATCCCAGCAGCTCCACCCGGGCGCGCAGCACACGGGCGGCGACGCCCTCCTCGTCCAGCAGCAGGCGCCGGGTCAGCTCCGGGCGTTCGGCGTAGTACGGGTCCTTGGTCCAGGTCTCGACGCTGAAGACGTCGAGGAACCGGGCGCCCTGCCGGGCCACCGTCCCGCCGAGGGCCAGCGCGGCGTCGTCCGGATGCGGGGACACGACCACCGCGGGTTCGGTGGCCGGGGGCCGGGCGCGAGCGGGGGTGCCATGAGCAGCAGCCCGTGCCGGCGCCACCGGCCGATGGTCTCGCGGTCCGCCGCGGGGAACCCGTCGAGGGGCCGGCTGCCGTCGCAGCGGGACAGCAGGGCGGCGTCACGGTCCGACAGGTGGCCGCACCCCTCGACCTGACGCCCCATGAAACGGAGCTCCCCGTCTGCTGTTTCCACGTGCGGCAGGGCCGTCGGGCACCAAGTGTCAGGAATCTCCGTCATGTAACTCCGAGCCCGCAGTGACGAATGACAGACGCCATACGGCCGGAGCATACAGATCGCCTCCGCGTGCGCCCAGAGCCCGATCCGAAGAGGCAGAAAATGGGGGGACGGGTGGCCGAAAATACCTTGTCCGGATGATCGCCGTCTTCTTCGGTAATCACCGGGACGATAGCTTTCCGGTCATTCGTTTCGCTGCGCAGATCACTTCCGGGACCCCGCCCCGGACGGCAGCGGCGGCCGGGGCCCGACCGGCGCGGGCGCTACGAAATCACCATGTCAGCTCCCCTCTCTCCGGAGGTGCCGCGAGCGGCCGGCCCGGGCCCGGACGGTGGCCGCCATCAGGCCGTCGGCACGGCCGCACACAGGCGAAACGCAGGAAATAGGCCATGCCGACGACCCGTTCCCGGAGGCGCCATTGCGCCGGGGATCTTCTGCGGTAGCCTCAAAGTGCGATTTGACCTGTCGGGCGATTAGAGGACGAGGCAGGGAATGGAGACTCGCGTACTGCTTGTCCAGCAAGGAGTCTGGGGAAATTCCGCGGCCTCCATGCCGCTGGCGATCGGCTACCTCAAGGCCTACGCCGAGGCGGACGACCGCATTCGACGCCGTATGGACATCTCCATCAGGAACTACCCGGGCGACGCCGGCCTGAACGCCATGGCCCGGGACCTGATACGGGACGGCTGCCCCGACATCCTCTGCTTCTCCGTCCTCGGCTGGAACTTCCGCGCCTTCGGCACCCTCGCGGAGACGTTCAAGCAGATGAACCCGCAGGGCTGGGTCGTCTTCGGCGGCAACCACGTCGCCCACCAGGCCGAACGGGTCTTCCGCATGTTCCCCCAGGTCGACGTGGTGGTGAACGGCGAGGGGGAGCTGATCTTCCGGGACCTGCTGAACGGCTACCTCGACGGCGCCCGCCGCGGCGAGCTCCACGAGATCAGCGGCATCTCCTTCCGCGAGGCCGACGGGAACCTGGTCACCACCGCCGAACGCGAGCGCATCCAGGACCTCGAGATCCTGCCGTCCCCCATTCTGACCGGAGCGGTACCGCTGGTCGACGAAAAGGGTCGTTTCCCCTACGACTACGCGTTGATGGAGACGAACCGCGGATGCCCCTACAAGTGCGCCTTCTGTTATTGGGGAGGCGCCACCGGGCAGAAGATGCGGGCGTTCTCCCGGGAGCGGCTGCGTGAGGAACTCGAACTGCTGGGACGGCACGGCGCGGAAATACTGATGCTCGCCGACTCAAATTTCGGACTCCTGCGCGAGGACGAGGAATTCCTGGACGATCTCCTCCGGGTGCGCCACAAATACGGGTTCCCGAAGAGACTCGAAACCTCCTGGGCCAAGAACAAGTCTCCCGGTTTCTACCGCATCATGGAGAAGATGAAGCAGTCCGGGATGCACAGCGCTTTCATCCTCGCCCTGCAGACGATGGATGATTCCGTGCTGGATCTCATGCGCCGCCGGAACATGAAGCTGAACGACTGGGAAAGCCTGGTCGCCTGGCTGACCGACCACGGCATCACACCGTATCTGGAGCTGATCTGGGGGGCACCGGGCGAGACGATCGCCTCGTTCCTGGACGGTTATGACCGGGCGGCGCAACACACGCCGTTCATCGCGGTCCACCCGCTGATGCTGCTGCCGAACACCGAATACCACGACAAGCGCGAACAGCACGGACTGGTGACCGTGCGCGGCGAGCAGGACGACTTCGACTACGTGCTCGCCCACAAGACGATGACGCTCGCGGACAACGAGCGCATGCTCCGCTTCATCTGCTGGAACCGGGTCCTGGCCCGGAGTCTGTTCCTGCACAACATCTGGGTCGCCCTGCGCACGCTCGCCGGCGTCCCCCAGTCGCAGGTGCTCCTCAGCTTCTCCGACTGGATCGAGGGGAGCGAAGACCCCGAGGCCAGGGCACTGCACGCGGTGGCCAGGCCGACGAGCTCCGCCAGTGAACTCGTCGACCCCAACGTCTGGCGGCTGCTCACCAAGCGGCTGCTGCGGCAGTGGTGGGAGGAGGCCATGCGTCCCACGCTGCCCGAGCACCTGCTGCCGGTCCTCGACGAGGTGTTCCGCTACGACCTGCTGTGCCAGCCGGTCCGCCCGCTGCCCGACGGATCGGGTCCCGAGGAGGACCTCCCGGTCGTCACCAAGTACGGCGAGAGCTGGTATCTGCGCAGCGACACGGAATTCACCCACCCCGTGCCCCGGCTGATCGCCGCGCTGCGGCGCGGGGAGACGGTGAGCACGGAGCCGGAGCGCCACACCGCGGACTTCTACTACCGGACCGAGTTCGGCGGTGACCTCCAGCACTACTTCCGCATGGACCGCTTCCGCGGGCTGACCGAGCAGCAGCTCGACGAACAGTTCACCAAGGTTTGACCGAGATCCTTCACCACGGGAGACAAGAGACGATGGACCGCGCCGAGCTGATTCGGGAACTCCACGAGATCGCAGCGGGCATGACCAAGGGCGAGCACCGGCCGGCACCCCAGGAGGGCGACGCCAGCCTCGTGGACCAGTACGGGTTCAGCTCCCTCGACGCCCTGGAGTACCTGCTGATCCTCGAGGAGAAGTTCGATGTCGTCTTCGAGGACGAGGACCTGACGGAGGAGACGCTCTTCTCCATCGAGGGCCTCGCCACCTACATCCTCCAGCAGAGGGCCGGCGAGAGCCGCTCCCTGACGTGACGGCCATGACACCGGCGGCCGCGCGGCCGGGTGGAGCGCCCGGGGAGGTGGCGGTCAGCGTGGTCGTTCCGACCCGTGACCGGACCACCCGACTCCTGCTCACCCTGACGGCCCTGGGACACCAGACCCTGGACCGTGAGCGGTTCGAGGTCGTCCTGGTCGACGACGCACCGGAGCGCGGTGCGGTGGAACAGGTGCTGTCCGCCCTTCCCGCCGGCCTGCCGGTCCGGCCGGCCACCACGGGCGGGCGCGGGGTGGCCTGCGCGCGCAACACCGGGGCCCGGCTGGCGCGCGGGGAGCTCCTGCTCTTCCTCGACGACGACACCGTGGCCGCACCGGGGCTCCTGGAGGCGCATCTCGCGGCCCACCGGGGGGCCGGTGCCACCGTGGCGCACGGCACCGTCACCGACCTGTCCGCGTTCGCGCTGACGCCCGAACCCCGGCCCCTGCGGACGGCCCTGACCGGTGCCCGCGGCCGCACGATCGAGCCCGCCACCGTCGCCGACCTCGACTCCGCCGTCGCCCTGCTCGGGCCGCGCCGCTCGTTCATCGAGAGGACCGCCCGGCAGGTGACGCGGTCGCCCGAGTACGCCCCGCTGCGCTGGCTGAGCTGCATCGGCACCAGCACCAGCGTCCGGCGCACGGTGTTCGAAGGAGTCGGTGGCTTCGACGAGCACTACGGCCAGCTGTGGGGCGGCGAGGACCTCGAACTGGGGCTGCGGCTCGCCGCCGCGGGCGCCACCTTCGAACTGCTCGACGAGACCGCGTACCACCTGCCGACGGCCCGCCGGGACACCGGCGACCTCCTGCCGAGGTTCTGGCGGCGGGTCGCCGACCGGCACGGCGACCCGCGCCTCGCGGACGTCGGTCCCTTCCTCGCCGGCCGGCTCTCCCTCGACGAACTGGCCGCGCGGCTCGGTCCCGCGGACCATGCCCTGGCACCCGGAACGGCGGTGTCATGACGCCCCCGAAGGCAGGCGCGGTGATCGTGGGCGGTACGGCGCCGCGGTCGCTGGACGGTCTCCGCTCCCGGCGGGACCTGTCCGTCCTCGCCGCCGGGGAGTCCCTGTCCGCTGCCTTCGTCGACGTGCTGTCCGCGGCGCTGGACCGCCTGCCCGCCGCCCTGCGCGGCGGTGTGCCCGTGGTCATGGCGGCCACGGACTACTGCGTGTCGGCCACCTCCCAGTACGTCGGCCGGTGCGTGGAGGCGGAGGCGGGGGGCCGCAGGCTGCGGCCGTCCGAGGCCATGACCCCGGAGCCGGCGCAGTTGATCCAGGAGCTGGCGGAGGCCAGTGGCTGGAACGGGACGGGCCATGTGCTGATCAGCCCGCGCGCGGCCACCCTGCAGGCGGTGCGCTGGGCGTGGGGCGCCGTCTCCGCGGGGCTGCACGAGGCGATGGTCGTGTGCGAGGTCGTACGGGCCGCGCACGAGGACGGCTACCGGGTCGCGGCCGTCCCGGTGACCGCCGCCGACGGCGCCCGCGCCCCCCGGACCGGCGGACCCGGCGGATCGTCCGTGGTCGTCTCCGGCACCGGCCTGGTCACCGCCTTCGGCGACGGGGGGACCGCGTTCTGGCAGGGCCTGCTGGACGGCCGGCGGGAACTGTCCGAGCTGACCCGGTTCGACGCGTCCCGCTTCCGCAGCAGGACGGTGTGCCAGACGCGGGTGGAGACGCCGCCCGGGCGCCCGGCACGCCGTGCGCTGCTGGAGCGGGCGCGCTCGGAGGCGCTGCGGGAGGCAGGACTCGACGAACTGCCGGGCCGGACCCTGCTGGTGTCGGCCGGCGTGGTCCCGCACCTCCCGCAGGTCGGCGACGCCCCCCGGATCGACGAGATCACGGTGGAGCCCGACTGGGACGGAGACGGATCGGGTGTCGCCCCGCCGGACGCGGTGCTGATGGCCCACGCCTGCGCGTCGGGCGCCTTCGGGCTGGCCATGGCACGCGAATGGCTGCTGTGCGGCCTGGCGGACACGGCTGTCGTCACCGGGGTGTCGTCCCTCAACCCCTACGACTACGCCTGCCTCGACGTGCTGCGCGCGACGAGTACGACCGCCGCCCGCCCGTTCGACGAGGACCGCTCCGGCGTGACCGTCGGGGAGGGCGCCGGGGTGATCGTGCTGGAGACCGCCGAGCGCGCGGCGGCCCGCGGACGGACGCCCCTGGCGACGCTCAGCGGGATCTCCTGCCGGGTGGCGGGGCAGGGCATCAGCCGGCTCAACGCGCACATCGGCGCCGCGTGCATGCGCGACGCGCTGGCCATGGCCGGCCTCACCAGCGTCGACTACGTCCACGGTCACGCCCCCGGCACCCGGCAGGGCGACGAGGCCGAGCTGCTGGCGCTGGACCAGGTCGGCGCCGAGCACGACTGGCGGGGCGTCCCGGTCAGTTCGTACAAGGGGGCGGCCGGCCATCTGCTGCACGCCTCGGTGTTCCCCGGTGTCGTGGCGGCGGTCCGGGCCCTGCGTCATCAGGTGCTTCCGGGAACCCCCGGGCTGCGCAAGCCCCTCGACGCGCGGCATGTGCGGGTGCTGCGCGATCCGGAGCCCTGTGACGGGATTCGTTCCGTGCTGGTGAACAACTTCGGGTTCGGCGGCAACAACGCCGCGTTCCTCCTGACAGGGGGCGCGGCCGGGCTCAGGGAGTGGAGTACGGATGGCTGACGCGGTGCTGATGACACCACGGGAGATCCTCACCGGGTTCTCCAGTGTCAACAACCAGAACGTCCTGATCAACGACGAGGAGTACCTCCGCCTGGACCCTGCGATGCGCCTCTTCTACGAGAAGGTCCGGGAGAACCTGGGGGTGGCCTGTATCGCCGGTCACCTGAGGTCGTGCGGCTACTCGGTGCGGGCGCTGAACCTGCACGGGCGCAACCCCAGCGACGAGGTGATCACCGACCTGATCCGGCGTGAGCGGCCGAAGTTCGTCGGGATCAGCATCATGTACGACCTGCACATCGTCGACGCGGTGCGGTTGCTGCGCTGTGTCCGTGAGGCCGACCCGTCGGTGTTCGTGGCGATCGGCGGCGCGTTCTGCACGTACAACGCCAAGCTCATCGCCGAGCGGATCCCTGAGGCCGACTGTGTGGCCTTCGGCGAGGGTGAGCTGACGGTGGAAGGCCTGATGGAGTGTCTGGCGGCGGGCCGTGACTGGCGTGGTGTGCCCGGGCTGTGGTTCTGGCAGGAGGGCCGGGTCCGCAGCAGCGGCCCGCCCAAACTCCCCGACCTCGCCCACGAGCCCTGGCCGGCCCGGGACCTGCTCGTGCACCACCGCAAGAACGGCATCCCCACACCGGTGGCGTCGACCTACACGAGCCGCGGCTGCCACGCCAAGTGCACCTTCTGCTACGTGCCCCGGGCGCCGGGTGTCGTGACGGGCAACGCCTGGCGGGTCCGCTCGCCGGTCGACGTCGTGGACGAGATCGAGTACCTGCAACGGGAGTTCGGCACCCGGTTCCTGTGGTTCAACGACGACAACTTCGGCGGCGCCTTCCAGGACGGCTACCACCACGCCGTCGGCTTCGCCGAGGAGATCCTCCGCCGCGGCCTGGACATCTCCTTCCACTGCGAGTTCCGCGTCGACACCGGCCTCGTCGACCGGGAGGCCCTGCACACCCTGCGCAGGGCCGGCATGGCCTCCGCGCTGCTCGGCATGGAGACCGGGGCGCCGGGGATGGCCAAGCGGTTCCGCAAGGGAACCATGGTGGAGTACAACTTCGACGCCGCCCGCCTGTTCAAGAAGGAGGGCATCGAGCTCGAACCCGGCTGGATCATGGTCGAACCGGGCACGACCCTCGACGAGCTCTGGGAGAACCTGAAGTTCATCGTGACCGCCGACATCGCCGTGAGCGAGAACCCGTTCTCCTTCATCAGCCGCGCCATCGCACTGCGCGGCACGGAGATGTACGACAAGATCGCCGACCCGACTCCTCCGGAACTCCCGGGCGTCGAGGGGCCGGCCAGGGACGTCCTGCTGGAGGCCCGCCGGGAGTACCGCATCCCGGACTCGCGGGTCGAGGACGTGTGGGCGGCCTGGAGCAAGGTGAGCGCGGAGGTCGCCGACCGCAAGGAGGAGCTGCCTTTCGTCGCCCAGATCATCGTCGACGCCACCAGGGCGCGCAGGTCCCGGGGGGAGCAGGGGCTGCGCCCGCTGCTGAGCCGGCTGCGCGGGTGGGCCGACGGCCTGCCGGACCTGCTGGTGGCCTTCCTCAACGTCGGGCTGCTCCTCGCGGACGAGAACCCGCCGCGGCTCGCCGAGCGGCTCGAGGCCGAGCTGCGAACGCTGGTCGACGCCTACGACCGCAGGGTCCTGGGCGAGTCCTACCAGGTGTTCGTCGAAGAGACCAAGAGGTTGTGCGGAGAGCAGGCCATGGCCGGCTGACCCGGCCGGTGTCGGGACGCGCACGTGAAGACGAGAGAGGAGACCGGTCATGGCGGATGTGGTCCTGCTGACCCCCCGGGAGATCCCCACCGGCGCCGCGAGCCTGAACAACCAGAACGTCCTGATCAACGACGAGGAGTACCTGTCCCTGGACCCTGCGATGCGGCTGTTCTACAAGCGGGTCCGGGAGAACCTGGGGGTGGCCTGTATCGCCGGTCACCTGAGGTCGTGCGGCTACTCGGTGCGGGCGCTGAACCTGCACGGGCGCAACCCCAGCGACGAGGCCATCATCGACCTGATCCGGCGTGAGCGGCCGAAGTTCGTCGGGATCAGCATCATGTACGACCTGCACATCGTCGACGCGGTGCGGTTGCTGCGCTGTGTCCGTGAGGCCGACCCGTCGGTGTTCGTGGCGATCGGCGGCGCCTTCTGCACGTACAACGCCAAGCTCATCGCCGAGCGGATCCCGGAGGCCGACTGCGTGGCCTTCGGCGAGGGCGAGCTGACGGTGGAAGGCCTGATGGAGTGCCTGGCGGCGGGCCGTGACTGGCGTGGTGTGCCCGGGCTGTGGTTCTGGCAGGAGGGCCGGGTCCGCAGCAGCGGCCCGCCCAAACTCCCCGACCTCGCCCACGAGCCCTGGCCGGCCCGGGACCTGCTCGTGCACCACCGCGAGAACGGCATCCCCACACCGCGCGCGTCCACGTACACCAGCCGCGGCTGCCACGCCAAGTGCACCTTCTGCTATGCGCCGCGGCAGCCCGGAGTGGTGGACGGGCCCTGGCGGGTACGGCCGGTGGAGGACGCGGTCGACGAGATCGAGTACCTGCAACGGGAGTTCGGCACCCGGTTCCTGTGGTTCAACGACGACAACTTCGGCGGCGCCTTCCAGGACGGCTACCACCACGCCGTCGGCTTCGCCGAGGAGATCCTGCGCCGCGACCTGAAGATCACCTTCCACTGCGAGTTCCGCGTCGACACCGGCCTCATCGACCGGGAGGCCCTGCGCACCCTGCGCAGGGCCGGCATGGACCTGGCACTCCTCGGCATGGAGAGCGGGTCGCCCGGCATGATGAAGCGGTTCCGCAAGGGGACCACCGTCGAGTACAACTTCGACGCCGCCCGCCTGTTCAAGCAGGAGGGCATCGAGCTCGAACCCGGCTGGATCATGATCGAACCGGGCACGACCCTCGACGAGCTCTGGGAGAACCTGAAGTTCATCGTGGCCGCCCGGGTGCACGAGAGCGAGAACCCGTTCTTCCTGATCAACCGGGCCATCGCACTGCGCGGAACCGAGATCTACGACAAGGCCACGCGGTACGAGGAGCCCGACATCCCCGGAGTGGAGGGCGCCGCCTGGGAGGTGCTGCGGCACGCCCGCCGCGACTACCGCGTCGAGGACGAGCGGGTGGAACACCTGTGGACGGCCTGGAGCCGGGTCTCCTCGGAGATCAACGACCGCAAGGAGAACGAGGTCCCGTTCCTCGCGCAGAGCATCGCGGACGCCGTCCGGGCCCGACGCGGCACCGGCGCCGAATCCCTGCGCCCCCTGCTGGGCCGGCTGCGCCGCTGGGACCAGGGGCTCGCCGGGCTGCTGATCGCCTTCCTCAACGCGGGGCTGCTGCTCGCGGACGAGAACCCACCCGGACTCGCCGACCGGCTGGAGACCGAACTGCGTGCCATGATCACCGCGTACGACCGCGAACACCTCGGCCACGCCTTCCCGGACTTCGTCGTCGAGACGGCGAAGGCGTGCGGCGAGCACGCCCTCGCCCAGGTGAGGGGCTGAGGCGATGACCCGCGAGCGCATCCGGTTCGCGGCCGTGGGCTGCGGCAGGGTCTTCCAGCGCTACCACCTGCCCTGCGCCGACGAACGGGACGCCATGGAACTGGTGGGTCTGGTCGACGCCGACGTCGAACGGGCCCGGTCGCTGGCGGCGGACCGCCCGCAGGTGTGGACCGGCACCTCCGTCGACCGCCTCATCCACGAGACGCGGCCGGACCTGATCAGTGTCTGTACACCCAACGACGCCCACGCCGAGCCGGTGCTGGCGGCGCTGGACGCCGGCATCGCGGTGCTGTGCGAGAAGCCCCTCGCCGCCACGGTGGAGGAGGCGCGGCGGATGGCGGCCCATCCGGCGGCCGAGAAGCTGCTGGGGGTGAACATGCCCTTCCGTTTCCATCCGCTGCTGGAGGCGTTCGCCGACGCGGCACGGCCCGGCGCGCAGCGCGTCGACTTCTCCTTCGCCACCCCCGGCAACAGGGTGTGGCGGGCCTGCACGCCCTGGTACGGCGACGCACGACGGGCCGGCGGCGGCGCGCTCATGGACCTCGGGCCGCACGCCCTCGACCTGCTCATGACGGTCTTCGGACCGCCGGACGTGGAGGCGTGCGAGGTGGATGCGCCGGGCGTGGAGGAGCGGGTCCGGCTGGACCTGTCGTTCCAGGGCGTGCCGGCGACGCTGCGCATCGACCGGGCCGCGCGCAGACTGGAGACCTCGGTCACCGTCACCACCGCGGACGGTGACCACGTCCTGGACCTGCGCCGCAACGAACTGCGCCGGGCGGACGGCGCGGTCGAATCGGCCGGGCAGAGACCCGAACTCACCGCGATATCCGCCTACTTCGACCTGGTGACGGGCGCTCCCGCCCCGCATCCGAAGGTGACCGCCCAGGACGCCCTGGAGGTCCAGCTCGTCGTGGAGTCGGCCTACCGGCGCGCCAGGACCGCGACGGCGCCCCTGCCGCAGGGCAGGTGACGGACGGTCATCGGAGGAAGCGGGCCACTTCGGCGCAGAAAAACTCCGGTTCGGTGCGATGCACGTAGTGGCCCGCGTCGATGGCCAGCAGCCGTCCTCGGGGCACCGTCCCGGCGACCTCGGCCAGCAGGGAGCGCGGGACCGGGCTGGACAGTCCGCCGCTGATCACCAGCGTCTCGGCGGTGACGTCGGCGAGCCGCCGCCACCACACGGGGTCCGCTCTCCGGAGGTCGTCGATGACGGGGCGTACCGCGGCGCTGTCCAGCTCTCCGGCCCGGCGCAGCTCACGGAACTCCTGGTACAGCGAGATGACGTGCGCCTGTCCGTCGGCCGCCCCGGACCGCGCCCGCAGCTCCGCCTCCGCCGCCGCGTCCCGTGGCGGCGGAGGCGTGTCCTCGATCACCAGCCTGCGGACCCGTGAGGGATGGCGCTGGGCGATGAGCCAGGCCACATGCCCCCCCATGGAGTGGCCCACCAGGTCCACCTCGTCCAGGCGGTGCCGGTCCAGCAGGGACAGCACGTCCCGGTACATCAGCTCGAAGGTGTACGCGTCCGCCCGGGGGCTGCGCCCGTGTCCGCGAAGGTCCGGTACGAACAACCGGCGTCCCCGGGGCAGCAGCGCGGAGACGAGCCGGTCCCAGCTCCGTCCGGTGTTCCCCAGCGCGTGGAGCAGAACCGCCGGTCTCCCCGCCGGATCACCGGTGACCCGGCAGTTCAGCGTCAACGGTGCCTCGCTCGTCCCGCCCCGGCCCGGCGTCTGATCCACGTCACGCAGCACCCCGCGATGCTATCCGCCGGGGGCCGTGACAGACAGGGGCCAAGAGCGGGGCCCGGCCGGCCGTGCGCGGATTTCGGCCGGTCGGCCGGGGCGTCCGCCCGGCCGACCGGTCCGTCCTTCAGGAGCGTGAACTGGTCACGAGGTAGTCCACGATGGCCGTGACCGTCTGCTGGTGCCAGACCAGGTTGGCCGGCAGCTTGCGCTCCAGCAGCCGTTCCAGGCGGCGGCGGATGACGATCGCCATCACGGAGTCCAGGCCTGTCTTCAACAGCGACCGGTCGGGGTCGAGTTCGGCCGGGTCCAGCTTCATCTCGCTGACGATGACGGAGACCGTCTGCTCGTGCAGCAGAGCCCGCAGCGCCTCCTCCGACAGCTCCTCGGACGGCCGGGCCCCGGCCGCCGCCCCCTCCCGCGCCGGCCCCGTCGGGTCCTCGGCGGCGAGGTCGCGCAGCAGACCCGTACGGCGGACCCCGTCCGGGAGCGGCACGGTGCGCAGCACCGCGAGGGACGCGGCGCCGGTCCGGCCGGCGAGGTCCCAGGCGGCGAAGGCCTCGGGTGCCGTGATGTCGCCGACGCCGTGCGCCTGGAGCTCGGCGTCCACCGCCGCGTTGGCCGCCATGCCCATGCCCCGCCAGGACGTCCACGCCAGGCTCATGCTGCCGACGGCACCGAGGGTGTGGTCGTACCCGGCCATGGCGTCGAGGAAGGCGTTGGCCGACGCGTAGGCGGCCTGGCCGGTGAGGCCCAGGTACTGTCCGCACGACGAGAAGTGGACCAGGAAGTCCAGGGTCCCCGGCGGGAACAGCCGGTGCAGGGTCAGGGCGCCGCCGGCCTTCGGCCGCATCACCGCCGCCAGGGCGTCGGCGTCGAGCCGGTCGACCAGCTGGTCCTGCAGCACACCGGCCGCGTGCACCACCCCACGGACCGGGGGCATGCCCAGCGCGTCCGGGGTCAGGGCGGCGGCCGCCGCCTCGGCGTCGGACAGGTCCAGGGACAGCACCCGTACGGTCGCCCCGAGGGCCTCGAGCCTGCGGACGGTCGCGACGCGGCGCGCCTGGACCTCGTCGGTGACTGCGTCCCACTCCGAACGGGGCGGCAGGGCACCGCGTCCGGCGAGCACGAGGCGGCGTGCGCCCCGCTCCACCAGCCACCGGGCGATCTCCCCGCCCAGGCTGCCCAGACCGCCCGTGACGAGGTACGTGCCGTCCGGCCGGCACCGCAGCGGGGCGCGGTCCGCACCCGCGCCCACGGAGCGGACCAGCCGGTTCGCCCAGGCCCCGCCCTCACGGACGGCGACGACGTCCTCGCCCGGGTTCGCGGCGACCACGCGCAGCGCGGCGACCAGGTCGTCCCCGGTGGGCCGTGGGCCGAGATCGACCGTGCCGCCCCACAGTCCGGGGTGCTCGCCCCCGACGACCCGGCCGAGACCCCACCGGGCCGCCTGAGCCACCGCCTCCAGCCGGTCCGCCTCGCGGACACCGCGGGTCAGTGACCAGAGCCGCGCCGTACCGGGTGGCCACGCGCCCAGCCGCCGCGCCGCCGACGCGAGCTGCCACGCCTCGCGCACGGCACGGTCCGCGGCCTCGGTCTCCCCGGCCGGGCGGTCCGTCAGGGGCAGCAGGAGCACGTCCACGGGACCGGGGACCTGCCCGCGCAGGCCGTCGAGACCGTCCGGATCCTCCGCCGCCAGGCACGGGATCCCGCGCTCGTCGGCCGTGGCCCGCAGTGCCGCCGTCAGCTCCCCGTCCGCGCCGACCAGCACCAGGGACCGGTGCGGGCGGGGGGCGTCGGAGCCGCCGAGGGGAAGGGGCTTCCAGTCCGTCCGGAACAGCAGTTCCCCGGGCGGGGCCGAACGCGCCTCGGCCTCGCCGCCCGCGTACCGGACTCCGGCCAGCACGGCCACGGTCCGTTCGTCCTCCGCCGTGATCCGCACACCCACCGAGCCCCTGTCGTCGACGTACGCCTCGATGCGGGCGCGGGACGGGGGCTCGCCCGTGGTCCACACGCGGCCGACGCCGGCCACCACCCGTGGCGCGGCGGGTCCGGGAAGGCGACGGCCGCCATGGACAGCGCGGCGTCGAACAGCGGGGCCCATGTCGCCGGGACGGACGCCGGCTCGTCGGCCGCGACGACGTCCGCGCGCAGCCCGTCCGGGACCCGCTCCAGACGGTCCACGCGCCAGGGGAAGGCCATGCTCGGCACGCCGACCGATGCGAGGTCCGTGGCGATCCGGTCGAGGGGCAGCGCCGTCCCCGGTCCGGCCGCGGCCGGTGGAAGGGCGGCGGCGAGGCGCCGCCGGACACGGACGCCACCGCGTGGGTCGGCGACGACCGCTCGTCCCCGTCCGGCCCGTCCGCGCCCGGATCGCCGGGACCCGGCTCCTTCGGGTCGGCGGTCCGGGACAGCAGGCGGATCACGCCGTCCTGCGCGATCACGTCGACGTCCTGTGCCGTGGACAGGGTCAGCGGCAGCTCGAGCGACACGTCGGAGAGGCCGCCCGTCCCCCGGCTCCCTCCGGCCGCGTCCAGGAAGGTCTGGAGGACGACGGCAGCCGGGACGATCTCCACGCCGTGGATGGTGTGGCTGCCCGGATACGGCCGGGACTCCAGGTCGACGCGGGTGCGCCAGAGGTCCAGCGGCGTGGTCCCGGCCAGCGTGGTACGCGGCCCCAGCAGGGTGCGGCTCGCCGGGTCGTGCCGCCCCCGGTCGGCCTGGTGGACCGGCAGGTCGCGCCAGTAGCGCTGGCGCCGCCAGCTGCGGACCGGCAGCGACAGGGGCCGCGCGCCCGGGGCGGAAGGCCAGTCGAGGGAGACGCCGTGGCAGTACAGCAGCCCCGCGTTCAGCAGCAGGTGTTCCCGCTCCCCCGTGTCGCGGCGCAGGGAGGCGGCGAGACAGTGCCGGTCGGCCCCGACCGTGTCCAGCGTCTCCTGCACGGAGTGCCGGACCACCGGATGGGCCGACACCTCCAGGAACGTGCGGAACCCGTCCTCGGCCGCCGCGGCCACGGCGCCGGACAGCCGTACCGGGCTGCGCAGATTGGTCGCCCAGTAGGCGCCGTCGCGGACGGCCGCGTCGCGCGGGTCGTCCAGCGCGGTGCTGTAGACGGGGATGCGGGGGGCGTGCACGGTGAGGTCGGCCGCGGCCTCGGCGAGCTCCTTCATCAGGGGCTCCATCTGCGGGCTGTGGAAGGCCACGTCACTGTCGACGCGGCGCACCAGCAGGGACGGGTCCGCGGCCAGCTCCCGGGCGAGGGCGTCGATCTCCGCGACCGCGCCGGCCACGACGGTCGTGGTGGGCGAGGCGAGGACCGCCGGCACCACGGCGTCGGTGCCGCCGAGCCGTGCCGCGGCCTCGTCGGCGGGCAGACCGATCATCAGCATGCCGCCCGCGCCGGCCACCCTCCGCAGCAGGACACTGCGCCGGCACACCAGCCGGGCGCCGTCCTCCAGCGACAGGATCCCCGCCGTCGCGGCGGCCGCGATCTCCCCCATGGAGTGGCCGATGACGGCCGCGGGCCGGACCCCGAGCGACCGCCAGACGGCGACCAGGCCCATCTGCACCGCGTAGATCATCGTCTGGGCCACGTCCACGCGGGTGACGTCGCCGTCCTCGATCAGATCCCGGGCCGTCGTGCCGAACTCCTCGGCGAAGACCGGCCCGATCCTGTCGATCACCTCGGCGAAGACGGTGTCCGTGGCCAGCAGTTCGCGGCCCATGCCCGGCCACTGGGCGCCGGTCCCGGAGAAGACCCACACCACCTTGTCCAGGCCCTCGTCCGTCACCGTGCCGTCGGCGAGGCCGGGCGCCGGGTCACCGGCGGCGAAGCGGCGCAGTCCGCCCTCCAGCTCCGCGCGGTCGGCGGCGACGACGGCGACCCGGCGGTCCAGGTGGCTGCGCCGGGTGCCCAGGTGCTGCGCGAGGGAGGCGAGCGGAACGCCCGCGCCCGGCCCGTCCAGCCAGTCGGCGAGCCGGGCGGCGTCCTCCCGGACGGCCGCCCCGGACCGGCCGGAGAGCGGGAACAGGCGGGGCGGCGCCGGGACGGCCTCGGACGCGGCGGAAGGCTCGCGCCGTGCGGGCACCTCCTGCGCGGCCGGTGGTGCGCCCTCCAGGACCGTCCGCGCGTCCGCGGGGACCGCCGGTGCCTCCTCCGGAACCGCCGGTACGTCCTGCGAGGCCGCCGGTGCCTCCTCCAGGACGACGTGGGCGATGGTGCCGCCGTAGCCGAAGCTGGAGACACCCGCTCGGCGGGCACGCTCCCCACGGCGCCACGGGGTGCGCTCCTGCGTCACCCTCAGCCGGGACTCCGCCCAGGGAATGCGCGGGTTGGGGGTGGAAAAGTGCACGCTGGGCGGGATCTCCTCATGGACGAGCGCGAGGATCGTCTTGATCATCCCGGCGATCCCCGAGCCGGCCTCCAGGTGCCCGATGTTGCCCTTCACCGAGCCGATGAGGCACGGGCTGTCCGCCGGCCGGCCCGCGCCGAAGACCGCGGCGAGCGCGCCGGCCTCCAGCGGGTCGCCCGCGACGGTTCCGGTGCCGTGGGCCTCGACGTAGTCGACGGTCTCCGGGGCGATGCCGCACTGCGCGTACGTCCTGCGCAGCAGGTCCGCCTGCGCCTCGCCGTTGGGCGCCATGATGCCGGCGGTCCGGCCGTCCTGGCTCACCCCGCTGCCGCGGATCACCGCCAGGACCCGGTCCCCCGCCCGCTCGGCGTCCGAGAGGCGCTTCAGGACGAGGACGCCCGCCCCCTCGCCCCGGCCGTAGCCGTCCGCCGAGGCGTCGAACGGTTTGCTGTGGCCGTCCGGCGAGGTGGCGCCCGCACGGGCCAGGGTGACCGAGAGGCCGGGCGCGACCATGAGGTTCACGCCCGCGGCCAGCGCCACGTCGGACTCCCCGGAGAGCAGGCTCCGGCACGCCAGGTGGACTCCGACCAGGGAGGCGGAGCACGCGGTGTCCACGGCGAGGCTGGGGCCGCGCAGGTCGAGGCTGTGGGAGATGCGGTTGGCGGTGGCGCACAGGGCCGCGCCGATACCGGTCCAGGGCTCGATGCGGGCGAGGTCCTCCAGCAGCCGACGCCCGTAGTCGTCCGAACCGACGCCCACGAAGACCCCGCAGTCGGTGCCGCCCAGACCGAGGGGCGGGATCCCCGCGTGTTCCAGCGCCTCCCACGCCAGTTCCAGCAGCAGCCGCTGCTGGGGGTCCATCAGTTCGGCCTCGCGCGGCGCGATCCCGAAGAACTCCGCGTCGAAACCGGCGATGTCGGCGAGGAAGCCGCCACGGGTCGGGGTCTCCCGGACGACGGCCGCGTGCCCGTGCCCGGTGTCCGCGTACGGAGCCCAGCGCTCCGCTCCGTCGCCGATGCCGTCCCGGCCCTGGACGAGGAGGTCCCAGAAGGCGTCTGGGGAGTCGGCGTCGCCGGGGAACCGGCAGCTCAGCCCGACGACCGCGATGGGCTCCTCGGGCCCGCCGGCCTGCCCCCGCGGGGCCACCGGGCTCGTCACACCGGGCTCCCCTCGGCGTCCGTGGCGCGCCAGGCGGGAGGTTCCAGCAGCGTGACCACGGCCGCGGTGATCATGAGTCCGGGGCCGGCGCTCAGCAGCAGGAGGTGGTCGCCGGCGTTCACCTGCCCGTCCTCGACGAGGTGGTTGAGGTGCAGCCCGACATCGGCGGCGCCCGCGTGGCCGACGTCGCGGAAGAAGTCGACCGCGCCCAGCGACGCGTCCAGGCCCATCGGCCGCAGATGGCTGTCCAGGAAGTCCGTGGTGCCCGCCCCGAGATGGAGCACCTTCGACAGGTCCGCGACGGTGATCCCCGCCTCGCCCGTCACCTGCTCGACCAGCTTGGCGCCGCTCGAGCCGTACTCCTGGCCTATCTCGGACGCCTTCGGGCCCAGTTCCTCGACCATCGCCTCCAGGTGCTCGTTCATGTCGAGCGCGCGCCCGGTGGTGACCGCCGGAGGGAAGATCGGCTCGTGCCCGCGGTTGAGGATCTCGAACTGGGGCAGCGACACCGACTCGACGGAGCGCAGCGCGGCCCAGCCGGACCGCTTCGACAGGACGACCGCCGCGGCCGCGTCGGCGAGCACCGCGTCGCGGTGGGCGTACCACCGGTCGACCGAGGGGGCGCCGAAGTTGTCCGCGCTGCTCACCACGGCGCCGGTGCGGGACGGCGCGCACAGCAGGTACTGGGTGGCCATCTCCAGGGCGGCGAGGAACGCGTTGCACCCCTGCTCCACCGTCAGCGCCGGGACGCGGGAGCCGAGGGTGGAGCGCAGGATGTAGTGCGGTGCCGACCAGCCGTCGGGGCCCTGGTGGTACGCACAGGAGTGGACGAGGATGTCGATGTCCTCAGGGCCGAGGCCCGAGCGGTCCACCGCCTGCCGGACGGCCGCCACCGCCATGTCCGGCGCGGAGGTGCCGTCGGCCACGGCGATGTTCCGCCACCCGCAGGACTCCATCCGCTCCCGGTCGTACGCGCCGCGCCGGACCGCCTCCTCCACGCTCACCCTGGGCGGAATGAACGCCCCGGTCCCTGCCAGGAAGATGTTCTCTGTTCTCACTCTCACATGTCCTCACTGACCGGTCCGGGGCCTGATGACCTTCCCGGTCTCGGTGGTCGGCAGTTCCGCCCTGGAGGCGAAGGCGTGGGGGACCCAGGAGGGCGACAGCCGCTCCCGGCAGAAGCGCTCCAGCTTGTCGAGGTCGACCGTGTCGGGCGTCACCGTCGCGCTGATCCGCTGCCCCAGGACGGGATCGTCCACACCGGACACCAGACAGGTGGCGACGTCCGGGAAGGCGAGCAGGACGGCTTCGATCTCCTCGGGGCTGACCTTGGCGCCCGCGACGTTGATGCTGGTGGACAGGCGCCCGGCGAGGACGAGGTCCCGTCCTTCCCAGCGGGCCAGGTCGCCGGTGGTGAACCCGTCCCGCAGCGGGGTCGCGTCGACGGCCCCGCCCGCGGCGTACCCGAGCATCATCGACGGCGACCTGACGGTCACCAGTCCCGTCACGGCGTCGCCGGCACCGCCCCCGCCCCCGTCCCCGGTCCCGGTCCCGGTCCCGGGGACGGGGGAGAGTTCGACCCGCACACCGGGCAGGGGGGCGCCGGGCCCGGAGACGCCGGGCCGCCACGGGGCGGGGCGGCTCACACAGATCGGCCCGGTCTCCGTGGTGCCGTAGACCTGGCCGACGTGCCCGCCGAGCCGGGTCGCGACCAGTTCGGCGGTGTGCGCGTCCAGCGCCATGCCGGCGGAGAGGAAACCGATCGCGGGGCCGTCGTGCGGGCGGGTGCGGGCGGCCTTGGCGAGCAGCCGCAGCATGGGGGGCACACCGACGAACAACGTCACGTCCCCGGCGGCGAGTTCGCGCAGCAGCAGGCGCGGCTTGTCCGGCGTCGTACAGCGGACGGGCGCGCCCGCCAGGGTCGCGGCGACGGCGCACAGGCCGAAGCCGTACGCGTGCTGGAGGGGTACGGGGCAGAGCAACCGACTCTTCGGCCCCAGCCCCAGAGCCGTACGGTAGTGCTCCGCCTCGGCCAGCAGAGCGGCGGCGGAGCGCAGCGCGACCTGGGGGTACCCGGTGGTGCCCGACGTGATCTGCGCCGTCGCCGCCTCCTCGAAGGCGGGCCGGCGGGCTCCTTCCCGGCCGACGCTCAGGATCCTTTCCCCCCAGTCCGCGGCCGTGACCGGGAAGGCCGGCGACGAGTTCGGGGCCGAGAGGAAGTCGAGCGGACAGCGTTCCTGGATCCGCTGGAGCTCCCACGGCGTCAGCCGGCGCGAGAGCGGCACCGCGACCGCGCCGGTGGAGATGATCGCGAACACGTCGCCGACGAACTCGGCCGCGGGCCAGGCGACGGTTCCCACCAGGGTGCCCGGCCCGACGCCGGCCTCCCGCAGGGCACGGGCCCTGGCGTCGACGCGCTCGGCCAACTGCGCCGCGCTGGTGGTCCCGGAGCCGTCGCTGATCAGCGGCGCGTCCCCGGCACGGGCGCCCCGGGCACGCAGCAGGGAGAGCAGCTCCGCACGCGCGGCGGTCATCCGAGACCGGTCAGCGCGCGCCGCAGCGACCCCACCGCCTTGTCGAGGACGTCCCCGGTGTGCGCGGTGCTCAGGAACCACGGCTCCAGCGGGTTCGGGTGGAAGTAGACGCCCTCCTGCTGGGCGAGGGTCTGGAAGCGGCGGTGCCGGGGGAAGTCGACGGCCTCGGCGAGGTCGCGCAGGGTGTCGGCCTTCTCCAGCGGTTTCCTGAGCAGGGCCACGCACATCAGGGTGCCGACCCGGTTGATGTGCACGGGCCGCTTCTCCGCGGCGAAGACCTCGCGCACGGCGTCCTCCGCGCCGGCGCCGATGGCCTCGAGCTCCTCGTAGAGGCCGGACAGCGCGCGGATCTTGGTCAGTACGGTGACGACCGCGCGCAGGGCCGCGTGGTTCCCGGCGTAGACGCCTGCGTGGTGCGCCTCGTTCGTGGCGAGCATCCGCATCGCGGCCTTCCGCCCACCGAAGGCGGCGACCGGGAACCCCCCGCCCATGACCTTGGACAGGACCGTGAGGTCGGGCTCGACGCCGTACAACTCCTGCGCCCCGCCTCGGGCGACCCGGAAACCGGTGATCACCTCGTCGAAGATCAGCATCGCGCCGCTGCGCGCGGTCAGGTCGCGCAGCAGCTGGAGGAAGCCGGGTACCGGGGCGATCACCCCGGCGTTGACCAGAACCGGCTCCAGGATGACGGCCGCGATCCGGTCACCGTCCCGCGCGAAGAGCTCCTCGACGGCCTCGGCGTCGTTCCACGGCAGCTGCGCGGTGTGGGCGAGGGCCTCGGGGATCATTCCGGGCGCGCCCGCGACGACGTCCGTCGGCCGGGTGCCCTGGATCCGGAGCGTGGTCTTGCCCGCGCGCAGGACGGTCTCGCTCCAGCCGTGGTAGTGGCCTTCGAAGGTGACCACCAGGGAGCGGCCCGTGGTGGCGCGCGCCAGCCGCAGCGCCGAGGCGACCGCCTCCGTGCCGGAGTTGGCGAACCTGACCTGCTCCACGCCCGGCACCAGTTCGGCCACCAGGGATCCGGCCTCGGCGTCCAATTCGTGCGGCAGACCGGTCATGTGGCCCTTGGCGAACTGATCGGCCACGGCCTCGGCCACGTCGCGGTCGGCGTAACCGAAGAGATTCGGACCGTAGCCCATGTTGAAGTCCACGATCTCGCCGTCCTCGACATCGCGGATCAGGCAGCCTTCGGCACGCCGCACGACCAGGGGCACGGGGATGGCCGCCGCACGCATGCTGCTGCTGACACCACCAGCTATGACCTCTTTTATGTCCTCCAGGCAATCAGCATTCGTCCGACGTTCGGCGTCCATGGCACCCACTGAAATCCTCCAGCTTCGTCGGCCTGATCCGGCATCACAGAATGCCCCAGGGTTTTCGGGCCCGACAGCGGGCGTTGCCGGAATGGCCGGATCACGGGGGGTGTTCGGCCTGTCTTGGATGGCAGTATCGGACGGGCTGATCGGCACGCGCCGCGGAGGGGGAATGTGATGTCGTCTCGGGGCGTCGCCGTGGTCACGGGGGCGGGCTCGGGCCTCGGGGCCGCCATCGCCGTACGGCTGGCCGCCACCCACGACCTGGTGCTGACCCATCTGACCCGGGACGCCGGGCTCGCCGGCACCGTCGACCAGGCGTCGGCGGCCGGCGCGGACGTCGTCGCCACCGTGGTCGGGGACCTCACGCGCGAGGAGACCGTGGACCGTCTCGGACAGGCCATGGACTCCTGCGGGCCGAGACTGGACGTCCTGGTCTGCAACGCCGGGGCGTACACGTACACCCCCTGGCAGGACACCACGTGGGACGACGTGCGCTCGGCCGTGGACGTCAATCTCCTGGCGCACATCGCCTGCGTCCGTGCCGCCACGCCCCATTTGGTGGCGCGCGGAACCGGCCGGATCGTGGCCGTTTCCACGGTGCTCACGCGGATCGGGCGCGTGGAACTCGCCCCGTACATCGCGGCGAAAGGGGGCCTGGAGGCATTCGTTCGCGCCCTGGCCCGCGAACTCGGCCCGCACGGCATTACCGTGAATTCCGTCAGACCGGGGCCGATCGAACTGGGTACCGAGCAGAGATCCCATCCGGATTACCCTTCCTGGCGGCAACGGGAATTCGCCCGGCAATGCATCAAACGGCATGGATACCCGGAGGACGTGGCCACGGCTGTTACGTTTCTGACTTCTCCCGGAGCCGGTTTCATCACGGGCCAGAGTCTGACCGTCGACGGCGGCTGGGATCTCCACTGACCTGCCCGCGCAGGCCGAGCCAAGGAACCATGACGCGAATGGCGCACGAACAGGAACAGGACTCCACCACCCGGGTACTGCTGGTGCGGCACGCCCAGTCGCACGCCAGTGTGAAGAAGCTGATCGCCGGGTCCGGCACCTGTCCCGGTCTCACGGAGCAGGGGCGGGAACAGGCCGCCCGGCTCTCGGCACGGCTGGCGGCCGAACCACCGCGGCCGCACGCGCTGCTGACCAGCCCGGTGCCCAGAGCCCGCGAGACCGCCGAGATCCTGGCGAGCGGGCTGGAGTTCGGGGCACCGGTCGTCGAGACGGAGGCGCGGGAACTCGACTTCGGGGTGGCCGACGGTCTCTCCGTCGACGAGTACCGGCGTGTGCACGGGGCGTTCGACATGACCGCCCGTCCCGACCGCCCGTTCGCCCCCGGCGGTGAGACCTGGAACCGGTTCCGGGCCCGGGCCGGCCGTGTCGTCGACGACCTGGTCTCCCGCCACCGGGGCGGAACGGTCCTCGTGGTGTGCCACGCCGGGTTCATCGTCGCGGTGATGTCCGCGCTGCTGGACGTCGTCCCGCCCGTGCTGTTCACGGACTCGACACCCGCCGCGACATCGATCAACGAGTTCGTCCACGACGGCTCGCGGTGGCGCCTGCTCCGGTTCGACGACGCGCGGCACCTCGACGGGGCCGTACGAGGGCAGTGGCACCTCGACGTGATCGGATGACGGAAACGGCACCTCGACGGGGCCGTACGAGGACAGCCGGTCCGTCCGGCCGGCGACCGCCCCGGAAGCGGACGGCGGCGCCCCGGTCCGCCGACGGGCGGGCCGGATTCACTGCTGCGGGCCGCGTTTGCGTTCCATCATGTGGCGGCCCAGCGCCTTCTTCTGCTTCCAGCTCCGCAGGATCTCCGCGTTCAGCCGCGCGTCGCTCCGGGCGGCGATCCGCTCGTTCTCGCGGAGCAGCTTGTGGTAGTTCTCCAGCCGCCGCAGGGGCAACTCGCCCTCCTCGACCGCCGCGAGCACGGCGCACCCGGGCTCTGTGCGGTGCGAGCAGTCGGGGAAACGGCAGTCCCGGGCGAGGGACTCCACGTCGGTGAAGGCCTGGGCGACGCCGTCGTCGGCCTCCCACAGTCCCACCCCGCGCAGCCCCGGGGTGTCGATCAGGACACCGCCGCCCGGCAACGGCAGGAGGTCGCGGGTCGTCGTCGTGTGCCGCCCCTTGCCGTCGCTGTCACGCGTGGCGTCGACCCGCTGCGCGTCCGCTCCCGTGAGCGCGTTGACGAGAGTGGACTTGCCGGCACCGGACCGGCCGAGGAGAGCCGCGGTGCCGTCGACGAGGGCCGCGAGGGCGTCCATGCCCTGCCCCGTGGCCGCGCTGACGGACAGCACGCGCGCTCCGGGGGCCACCCTCTCCGTGTCCTCGACGAGATGGGACAGCGTCACCGGGTCGGGAACCAGATCGGCCTTCGTGAGGACCACCACCGGCTGCCCGCCGCTCTCCCACGCCAGGGAGAGGAAACGCTCGACGCGCCCGAGATCCAGCTCGTCGGCGAGCGAGACGGCGATGAGCACCTGGTCGACGTTGGCGGCCAGGACCTGACCGTTGGAGCGCTGCGAGGAGACGGCACGGACGAACGCCGTGCGCCGCGGCAGCAGCACCCGGACGACCCCCTGGTCCGGGTCGAGCGCCACCCAGTCCCCGGTGCAGGGGGTGAGCAGGGGATCGGAGGAGGCCGCGGGCCCTGTGCCCGCCCGAACGGTCGTCACCCGCCCGTCCTCGGCGGCGGTGACGGTCTCGCAGCTCCCGCGGTCGACCCGCACCACACGGCCGGGCCGGAGACCGTCGGCCTCGTGGGGGCGAAGTCGGTGGCCCACGCGTCGTTCCAGCCGTACCGGTGGAGCGGGTGGGAGGCGGTGGATGCGGTCAAGCTCGTCCCTCCAGAGGGGTGTGAGGGCAGCGGAACCGGCGAAGGGTGCGTGCACCGGCTGCTCGGGCCCGCAGTCTAGTCACGCGCTTTCACGAAGTGGGCGGGCCGGCGGGTGACCAGCGGCCCGGGGACGATCGCCGCGTCCGACGCCGCACACGGCGCACCGGAGCCGGCCCACACCGCCCCGCGGGCGGCGTGACCTGTGCCTGCCGAGTACCACGTCGACCACCGGTGGTTCCCGGAGCGCCGGACCGCGGTGGGAAACCCGCAGCCGCAGCTCCGTCGAGCGGCGCATCGCCGGAGACAGGACCCGACGCGAAGCGACCCGCTGCCTGGAACGCCGTGTCGCCCGAGAGCCCTGCACGATCACCCTCCGGGCCCCGCCCTGTCCGAAGAACAAGCCCTGGCGGCCGGGCATCCACAGGGGCATCAAGACCGCCGGGTCCTACCAGGCAGCCGTCGCCCTCGCCTCGCCCCTGAGGTGAGCGTGACGCTTCGACGACACCTCCTAGTGAAAGGTCCGGTGGGCCTGCTGGGGCGGCTCCCCGTGTTCCTGGAACTTTTTCCAGACGCCGTAAGCCGCCGTCACCATCACCCGCCACTCCCGGTCGCCCTCCCACCGGGCGTGCCTGCGCAGCGACTCCTCCTCGGGCATTCCGAAACGGACCTCCATGCCGTCCTCCGGAACGGTCCCCGCCTCGCCGCACTCGCGGAAGACCCCCTCCGCCGGGTCGAACAGCATCCAACCGTGCCGTCCGTCGTCGGGCACCAGCCAGGAGTACACGAACCCTTCGTCCGCCTTCCCGGACGCCCTGCCGACCAGCCGTACGGCGATCGATGCGACTCCCACGTCCCGCACTCCCCCTCTCCCCGTGGTCATGTGCGGTGCTCAGCCTGCGCAGCCCGGTGAGGCGCACCGGGTCTGATGGCGGCTCGATCCCCTGAGAGGACCGAGCCGTGGCACGTCCGTCCCCTTACCGGCCCCGAGGTGTCCCGGGCGGCGCGGTTCCCACGGACGAGACGTGACGGGCGTCGCGGTCACGTGCCGCAGTGGCCGCTCAGAGGTGGCCGTCCAGGAACTTCCGCACCTCGGCGACGGTCATGGGCCCCGCGCCGTGCGCCACCGCCTCTCCCTCCTTCAGCAGGACGCAGGACGGGGCTCCGGTGATCCCGTATCGCTCGGTCGCGGCCGGACAACGCGTGATGTCGGCGCGGACGACCGTCAGGCGGCCCGCGCAGTCGTCGGCGATGCCACCCACGACGAGATCCATCACCCGGCAGGGCTCGATCGCCTTGGGCCATGTCCCGGTGAAGTACGCGAGGACCGGAACTGCGCTCATCCCGAGGATGAAATCGAACTCCGCGTCCTCACGGGGTCGGTGGACCCGGTTCGCCATGCAAGCTCCTGACCTCACGTCCATCGTTCCCTCCCCATCATCCCTCGCGTCGTCAGCCGGCCCGGAGACCGACCGCCAGCGTCAGTTCAAGGACCCGGTGGGGCGAGGCGAGATCCGGAAACAGCTCCCGCAGCTGCGACATCCGGTACCGGACCGTCTGGGGGTGGACGAACAACGCCGCCGCCGCCTCCTCCCGCCTGCCCTGGTGCAGCAGCCACGCCCGCAACGTCTCCTCCAGCCGCCGTGCGGTCGCGACAGGCAGGGTCCGCAACGGCGCGAGGGCTCGGGCACGCAGGTCCGCGAACGCCTCCACGTCGGCGCTCAGCACCAGCTCGGGCAGGTGGTCCTCGGTGTCGCGAATGTCAGCGGAGAGGGAGCGCGCGCGTACGGCTCGTGCGTACGAGGCGGATGCTCGAGTCCATGGCCGGGCCGGGCCGACCACGGCGGTGCGGTCGGTCAGCCGCCTCAAGAGGTGCGATCGGTCCGCATCGGGGACGAGCAGCACGCCCAAGGCGTCCGGCAGATCGTCGAGGACGAGGGTGCCCGGGTCGAGCGTGCGGTAGGCAGGCCGGGCCTGGGCGGCGGGCAGCAGGACCGCGGTCAGCGAAACCGGGGGCTGCCACCCGGCCCGTCGGGCAGAGGCCAGCAGCACGTCCGGGCTCGCACCGGCGAGGAGGTCGCGGGCCAGGTGTTCCAGGTGGCGCTC
This sequence comes from Streptomyces sp. Tue 6430, assembly GCA_021568835.1. GTDB lineage: Bacteria > Actinomycetota > Actinomycetes > Streptomycetales > Streptomycetaceae > Streptomyces. The sequence goes on along the minus strand of JAKGSH010000002.1, from coordinate 337,232 downwards.
ATGAGCCCTGCCCCGGGCGGCCAGTTCGTCGGCGTGGCCCGCGGCGCTCGCGGCGGAGAGCTCGTCGATGTAGGCGAAGGTCAGCTCGGCGAACTTGGCGACCTCAGCGGCGGGCAGACCTGCGGGTACGGCACCCGCTGCCAGGCATCGCCAGGCCACGCGGGCGCCGACGCGGTAGGCGCTGAGCAGGGCGTCCATCGAACGGCCGTCGCGCACCTCGCCGCGGCCCAGCTCGTAGGCCGCGTCACCGCCGTCGCCGCCCGTGGCGTTCCCGCTCGCGAGGTCCAGGTAGTGCCCCAGGGCGGTGCGGACGGCTCGCCGGATGGTGGCGCCCATGTGGCCCGACAGGGCGTTGGCGTAGGGAGGGACCTCGTCGATGATCGCCTGGACGACCTCGTCGGCGGTGGTCCTCAGCGCGGCCCGAAGTGCGGTGACCGTCGTCTCGTCCAGGGCCAGTTCGCTGGCCCTCCGGATTACATGGCTCATGTTTTGTTCCCTGCGAACAATTCCGCCGACCAGATTCACATCCTGCGGTCAGGACTTTACGCCTTGAGGCGCAGCAAGCTGGAGTCATGACGAGTACAGCCCTGCGCAGCAGGGCGTGGAAACTGCTGGAGATGGTCACGACGCCGCTGCTGCCGTCGGACTACCTCGACCTGGTCAGCCCGCTGCGTGCGGGCGCTGACCTGCGTGGGCGCATCGAGGCCGTGCACCCCGAGACGGATGACGCCGCGACCATCGTGATCAGGCCGGGACGGGGCTGGCGCGGCCACACGGCCGGTCAGTACGTGCGGATCGGGGTCGACGTCGACGGGGTGCGCCTGTGGCGTGCCTACTCCCTCACCTCGCCGACGAACCGCCAGGACGGCCGCGTCACGATCACCGTGAAGGCGATCCCGGACGGCAAGGTCAGCAACCACTTGGTCCGCAGGGCGAGACCGGGCACGCTGATCCAGCTCGACCAGGCGACCGGTGACTTCGTGCTGCCGGAGACCACGCCCGCCAAGGTGCTCTACCTGACGGCCGGCAGCGGCATCACGCCCGTGATGGGCATGCTGCGCGACGTCGAGTTCGACGACGTCGTCATGGTCCACTGCGCGCCACGGCCGCAGGACGTGATCTTCCGCGACGAACTGCACGACCTGGTCGCGGACAGGAAGCTGCGGCTCACCGAGGTGCACACCGACACCGACGGCATGCTCGAGATCGCCCGTCTCGGCGAACTCGTGCCCGACTGGGCCGAGCGCGAGACCTGGGCCTGCGGGCCCGCGGGCCTGCTCGACGCCGCCGAAAAGCACTGGAGCGAGCACGGCGTCCCCGAGCGCCTGCACACCGAACGCTTCCGCACCGGCATCGCCGTCGCGGGTGACGTCGGCGGTGGCGAGGTCACGTTCAGCACCACCGGCAAGACCGTCGACGCGGACGGCGCCACGCCGTTGCTGGACGTCGGCGAGGAGGCCGGCGTGCTCATGCCGTCCGGGTGCCGCATGGGCATCTGCTTCGGCTGCGTCACGCCGCTCAGGGCGGGCGCCGTCCGCGACCTGCGCACCGGCGAGATCACCGAGGCCGAGCCGGGCGTCCTCATCCAGACCTGCGTGTCCGCCGCGGCGGGCCCTTGCGACATCGAACGGTAGGAGCACCTTGACCGCCATCGACCCCACCGCCCACCTGACTGCGGAGCAGATCGAGGAGCTCGGCCGCGAGCTGGACGCGATCCGCGACGAGGTGATCGCCAGGCGCGGTGAGAAAGACGCCGCCTACATCCGCAAGGTCATCTCGGCGCAGCGCAAGCTCGAGCTGGTCAGCAGGGGTGTTCTGCTGTTCTCGATCTTCCCGCCCGCGTGGCTGATCGGCACCGCCGGTCTGTCCGTGGCGAAGATCATGGACAACATGGAGATCGGCCACAACGTCCTGCACGGCCAGTGGGACTGGATGCGGGACCCGAAGATCCACTCCACCACCTGGGACTGGGATCACGTCTCGCCGGCCGAGCAGTGGAAGCACTCGCACAACGAACTGCACCACACGTACACCAACGTGATCGGCAAGGACAACGACCTCGGCTACGGCATCATGCGCGTCGACGAGGACCAGAAGTGGCACCCGATCCACCTCGGCCAGCCGCTGTGGAACTTCATCAACGCCTGCTTCTTCGAGTACGGCATCGCGGCGTACGACCTGGAGCTCGGCAAGAACCTGCACAAGCGTCGCCGCAACAACCCGGAGTTCCGCGCGCGGGCCAGGGCCGTGGGCCGCAAGATCCGCAAGCAGGTGCTCAAGGACTACGTGATCCACCCTGTGCTGTCGGGCCCGTCGTTCCTCAGCACGCTCGCCGCCACGTTCACCGCGAACGTGGTCCGCAACATCTGGTCCCACTCGGTGATCATGTGCGGGCACTTCCCCGAGGGCGTGAAGGTCTTCGAGCGCCGGTCGATCGAGGGCGAGACGCGCGGCCAGTGGTACCTGCGCCAGATGATGGGCTCGGCGAACATCAGCGGCAGCAAGGCCATGCACTTCATGACCGGCAACCTGTCGCACCAGATCGAGCACCACCTGTTCCCGGACCTGCCGAGCAACCGGTACGCCGAGGTCGCGGTCAAGGTGCGCGCCTTGTTCGAGAAGTACGAGCTGGAGTACGTCACCGGGCCGCTGCCCAAGCAGGTGTTCTCCGCGTGGCACAAGGTCTTCCGGCTCTCGCTGCCGAACAAGAAGCCCAAGGTCAAGACGCCGGACCGCGAGCAGGAGCTCGTCGCGGCCTGACTCCCGGTACGGGTTCGGATCTTCCGGCCGTACGGGCGGCACCGCCGGGTTCGGTGGGGTCCGCCGGGTTCGGTGGGATCCGCTGCGGACGGTGGGTGGGCGACCGCGATGTCGGCCCGTAGGGCACGGGATCCGGGGCAGCTCGGTGTCGGCAGCGGCTCGCCCGGCGCCGGGCAGCTGCCGCTCAGGAAGCGCGGGAGCGGCCGGTCAGTCTGCCCCGTGCTCATCAGCGGTTGGCTTCGAGGTCCGTCGGGACGAGCCGGCCGAGAACAGGCTCCCGCGGACCATGACGGCTTTGACATGCCACACGTTCGCAGAGGTGGTTGGGAGCGCTACGATCACGCATGTGACCGCTGCGGAACCGACCATCCTCGCCACGTCCGGAGGGCACCGTGCCGGTACGCGCACCCGGCTGCTCTTCGACGCCCTGGTCCACCACGCGGTCGACCTGTCCGGCGTGCACGGCAGGCGTCCGCGCATCCTGTACGTCGGCACGGCGACCGGTGACGCCGAGCACGTGACGGCGCGGGTGGCGGAGGCGGCCCGGGTGGCGGGCCACGACCTCACTCCCCTGCAACTGTTCCCCATGCCGAACGTCGAGGACGTCGAGGGTACGGTCCTCGCGCACGACGTGGTCTGGGTGATGGGGGTTCGGTGGCCAACCTGCTCGCGGTGTGGCGGGTGCACGGCCTGGACGTGATCATGCGGCGCGCGTGGCGGGCGGGCGTGGTGCTCGCCGGGATCAGCGCGGGTTCCCTCTGCTGGTTCGAGGGCGGCGCGACGGACTCCTTCGGCCCCGGGCTGCGCCCGGTCACCGACGGGCTGGGCCTGCTGCCGTACGGCAACGGCGTGCACTACGACTCCGACGCGGGCCGACGTCCGCTGATCCACCGGCTGGTCGCCGAGGGCGCCTTCCGGACGGCCCACTGCACCGACGACGGGGTGGGTCTGGTCTACCGGGGCACCGAACTGGTCGAGGCCGTGGCGGAACTGCCGGGCAAGGCGGCCTACGTGGTCGGTCGCGAGGGCGCCGAGGTGGTGGAGGAGCGGATCGAACCGCGGCTGCTGCCCGCGCCTCGGTTCTGAGCGACACCGGGTACCGCCCGAAAACGCGCGCGGCCGGCCGTTCCCGTCGAGACGGGGCGTCCGCACGGTGGGTGCTTCCGATCGGCGCGGGGTGCGCAGGAATATGGGGGTCACTTCCCCATGTGGGGGTCGCGCAGGTCTGGCACCTTCTTCCTCGTGACTGAGACCGCCGACCTCCCAGCTCCCCGGACCACCGGCCTTCCGACTCCGCTCGGCGCCCGTCTGCCGCTCGCCTGGTGGGCCCCGGCGTTGACCCTCGCGGAGCGGCTCGCCGTACCCGGTCTCCCGGCGGCGCCAGCCGGTTCCGCCGCCGGGCGCGCTCCGTGGAACCTCGGGGACGGCGAGGGCTTCGCCCTGCGGCTGGCTCACCTCGGGGTGGACGGGGCGACCGCGGCGGCCCTCGCCGCGGAAACCGCCGAGCGCCTCGCCGGCCGCGCGGCCAAGCCCGACTGGGCCGATCACGCCGAGGCGGCACTGGCCGCCGCCCCCGAGAGCCTCGACGAGCCGACCACGGACGGCGTGGGTCCCGAGGTCTTCGCCGCCGTCGTACGGCCGCTCGTCATCCCGGCCGCAGACCGGCTTGCCCTCCGCACGGTGGATGCTCCCGCGATCGAACAGGCCGTGTGGCGGGATGCGTTCGAGCAGTGGCTGACGAAGCAACTGACCCGGCAGGCAGCCCGGACCCTGGTCCACGAGCTGTCCCGGGCCCGGGGCGCCCGGCGGCTCGCCGGTGCGGGCCCGCGTGAGCGGTTCGCCTCGTTCGTCGCCGCCACCGGCAGTCGGCCGGGCCTGTCCGCGCTCTTCGCGGCCTACCCGGTGCTGGCCCGGATGCTCGCGCAGACCGCGCTGGACGCGGCGGACGCCGTGACGGAGCTGGTGACGCGGTTCCAGGCCGACCGGGAGGACCTGGTCACCGGGCTCCTCGACGGGCACGCGCCCGGTGCGCTGGCCGGGGTGGACCTCGGTCTGGGCGACGCCCACCAGGGCAACCGGGCGGTCGCGATCCTGCGCTTCGCCGACGGCGGCCGGCTTGTGTACAAGCCCCGGCCGCTCGAGCAGCACGCTCTGCTGGACGACTTGGCGGCCTGGCTCGGTGCCAAGGTGCCCGGCCTCGCGCTGCGCACGCCACGCAGTGTGCGCCGGCCGGAGTACGGCTGGTTGGAGTTCGTGGAGCACCGCTGGTGCCGGTCGGGCACCGAGACCGACTCCTTCTACCGGCGCCAAGGGCTGCTGCTGGCCCTGCTGTACGCGGTGGACGGCGCCGACATGCACTACGAGAACGTCATCGCCTGTGGTGACCAGCCGGTCCTGGTGGACGCGGAGACCCTGCTGCACACCGGGCTTCCGCAGGCCATGACGGCCGGCGCCGATCCGGCCGCGGACACCCTGCAGGCCTCCGTGCACCGCACCTGTCTCCTGCCCCACCTGCTGATCGGCCAGCACGGCGCGCTCGACATCTCCGCGCTGGGCCGGAACACCGAGGGCACCTTCCCGAGCGAGGGCCTGTACTGGGAGGACAGCGGCAAGGACACGATGCGGGCGGTACGGGGAGCGGTGCTCAGCCCGGCCGCGCAGAACCAGCCGCTGCCCGCGGGGGTGCCCCTGGAAGTGGCCGACCACCGGGCGGCCCTGCTGGAGGGGTTCCGCACCGGCTACGCGGCGCTGGCCGCGCACGGTCGTGAACTGCTCGCACCGGGTGGGCCGCTGGCGGAGCACGCGGACAGCCCCGCGCGGCTCATCGCGCGTTCCACCCGTCTCTACGCCACGCTGCTGGAGGAGTCCGCCCATCCTTCGCTGCTCGGCGACGCCCTGGCTCGGGAGGGTGTGTTCGCGGTGCTGTGGACCGAGTCGGAACACGACGAGGCGCGCCAGCGCCTGATCGAGCACGAGACCGCGGAGCTGTGGCGCGGCGACGTCCCCTGTTCGTGCATCGGCCGTCCGGTACAGGGGTCCGGACGGCCGATGGCACCTGGTTGCCGGACGTGCTGCCCGTGGCCGCCGTGGCCGCGGTCGGCGCGAAGCTGGCCCGGATGGACGAGATCGACTGCCACGACCAGGAGTGGATCATCTCGGCCACGTTGGCGGCGCGCGGCACCGGTTCATCCCTGGCGCGGCGTTCCGAACTCGCTCTCGCCCCGCTCCCGGCGGTCGTGCCGGACGCTTCGCGGCTGCTGGCCGCCGCGTGCGGCATCGCCGACGAGATCGCCGCCCGCGCGGTACGCGGCGGCGGCCGGACCAACTGGCTGGGGCTGGAGCGGGTTTCGGGGCCGCACTGGGCCGTGCTGCCGATGGGCGCCGGGCTGGGTCAGGGATATTGCGGGGTGGCACTGTTCCTCGCGCAGGCGTACGCGCTGACCGGGGCCGGTCGATATGCCGCACTGGCTCAGGAGACGGTCCGGCCGCTGCCCGCCCTGATGAAGGCGCTGGCCGCCGATCCCGAACTGAGCGCGGCGGCCGGACCCGGCGCCTACGCCGGGCTCGCCGGCATCGTCCACGCGCTCGTGAGGCTGTCGGCGCTGCTCGGTGAGGACCTGACGGGCTGTCTGCCGGACGCGCTCACCGCGCTCGGGCACGCCGTCGCCGCCTGCTCCGATCCGAGGCTGGCCGGTGGTGCGGCCGGGGCGCTGACCGCCGCCGTCACCGCGCACGAGGCGACCGGAGCAGCTGAGGCCCTGCGGCTGGCCGACGCGGTGGCGGACCTGCTGCTGGCGACGGTGCGCAAACCGGACCAGCCGGGCCCGCCCGTGGACGCCGCGGTCGTCGACGGCGAGCCCGGGTTCGCGGACGGCGCGGCAGGGATCGGCTGGGCGCTGCGGCGCTACGCCGGCTGTCGCCCGGAGCGCGCCGCCGCGCACGCGGGCGCCGCCGACGCGCTGCTGCGTGCCGCGGTCCGCACGGTGGGGACCACGCCCGCGGACCTCTCCTGGAGCACCGGGCTCGCCGGCGTGGCCGCCGCCGCGCCCCTGAGCGCCGCCGGCGCGCTGACACCCTTCCTGGCCCATGCCGAGGTGCGCCCCGGTCTGAGTCTCGAACAGGGCACGCTCGGCACGCTGGAGGCGCTGGCCGTGCTCGCCGGGCGGGGCGACACGGTGGCCGCCGGGGCGCTGTCCCGGTGTTCCGGGCACGTGCTCGCGCTGGTCGAAGCGCAAAGCCACCATTGCGCCACTCCCGACCACGTCCCCTCCCCCGGGCTGCTGACGGGGCTGTCCGGCATCGGCTACGGACTCCTCCGTCTCGCCCACCCCGAAACCGTGCCGTCCCTGCTGCTCCTGGAGGAGTCCGGTCACTGACCGATCGCCTCCCCACGACTTCGCACCACGCTCGCGCGCCGCAACCCGGCTCGCGCCCGTACTCGTGGGTGGGCACCGTGGCGCTCACCGGCGGCGTCTTCAGCACGCTCGGCACCTCCCCTTCGCACCGTGGTGGCACCGGGCCGGTTCCCGTGGACGTGATGGCGACGGCCGGTACTCGGCGCGCCGCGGCGGTGGTGGAACCAGTCCGCAGCCGCGCGACCTGCCGCAAGCCGCGATGTCCGATTACTATCGGCGCTCATGCGTTCCCATACGCCTTCTTTAGTCGGGCGGGACTCCCAACTGGCCCTGTTAGAGCGTGCCCTGGCCGACACGCGCCAGGGTCGCGGCGGTGTCGTGTTCCTGGTGGGAGAAGCCGGTGTCGGCAAGTCACGGGTCGCCGCGGAGGCGGTCGGCGGGGCACTGGACGCCGGGATGCGGGTGCTGCGGGGCCGCAGCAGCACCACGGGACCGGCCGTACCGTTCCGACCCCTCACCGAAGCCCTGATGTCGCTTTTCCGCAGCGGCGAACCCATGGACGACCTGGCCCTCGGCCCTTACCGGCCGGTTCTCGGGCGGCTGATCCCGGACTGGGACACCGGGGAACGGGACAGCAGCTCCATGGTGATCCTGGGCGAGGCCGTACTGCGCCTGCTCATCGCCGCCGGACGCGGGCAGGGCCAGTTGCTGCTGCTGGAGGACCTGCACGACGCAGACCCGGAAACGCTCGGCGTCCTCGAATACCTGGTGGACAACCTGGAGTACTCGCCCGTCCTGCTGCTCGCCACGGTCCGGACGGATTTCAGCGACGCCCTCGACCTCGCGCAGTCCGCCCGCCGGCGCGGCGCCGCCACCCTGGTGGAACTGCCGACGCTGACCCGGCCCCAAACGCATGAGATGATCGCGGCGCAACTGGGAGCCGACAGCCCGGAGCGGGTGCCCGCGGCGGTCCTGGAGCGGCTGTGGGAGGACGGTTCGGGAAGCCCGTACCTGGTCGAGGAACTGCTCCAGTCGATGATCGGAGCCGGCACCCTGGTGCGGGGGCCGGAAGGCTGGCGGGCCGTCGACAACCTCCGCAGCGACGTCTCCTCGTCGCTGGCGCGTGGCATTCTGCGGCGTATCGACCGACTCGGCGCGCAGGGCCTGACCCTGCTGTCGGCCGCCGCCGTGCTCGGACGGCGCTTTCCGCTCACGGTTCTGCAGCGCATGACCGGCGTCGACGACCGGGCCCTGCTCAGCCATCTGCACGCCGGGGTGGCCGCGCGGCTGGTGGTCCCCGACGAACCCGCGCCGGACTGGTACTCCTTCCGTCACTCCCTCACCGTGGAAGCCCTGTTCACGCAGATGACCCCGGGCCTGCGCGCGGACCTGGCCCGGCGGGGCGCGGAGGCGGTCGAGGAACTGCATCCGGACCTGGCCGGCGACTGGTGCCCGCTCGCGGCCGGGCTGCGCAGCACGGCAGGCGACAAGGTCGAAGCCGGCCTGCTGTTCGCGGACGCGGGCGGCCGGGCGCTGGCGGCCGGAGCGCTCGGCTCCGCCGTCACCCTGCTGAGCCGGTCCGAGGGCCTGCTGGCCGACGCAGGCGATCCGCAGTCGCGGGCCATGGTGCTGGAGAACCTGCTGCCGGCCCTCGCGGAGGCCGGTGACTTCGCCCGCGCCCTCGACCTGGCCGAGGACCTGCACGCACTGGACGGCTCGGGATTGAGCCCCGTCCGCCTGGCCACTCTGCACACCCGGCTGGCCAAAGTCGCCCACACGGCGGGCCGGTGGAGCGACGGCAACCGTCAGATAGCCCGCGCCCGTGAGGTGCTGGCCGCAGCACCGGACGAGTCGACCGTCGCGGCCATCGACGTCACGGCCGCCTACCTGGCCCTCGACACGCCGGGACCCGACCGCACCCAGCACGCGGAGAAACTGGCCCGGTCCGCCGCCGACACCGCCGAACGGCACGGTCTGCCCGTCGTCGCCTGCCAGGCCCGGGAACTGCTCGCGACCGTGGCCCGCGAGCGGGACCCCGAGGAGTCGGCGGCGATACTCGGGCAGGCACTGGCCACGGCCGAGCGCCACCGTCTCCCGCTGCAGCGCATGTACGCGGCCACCCGGCTCGGCGGCAACGCCTGGCTGGCCGACGGCGACACCGCGGGCCTGCTGTCGGTCCGCGAGGAGGCCCTGCGGCTCGGCTCCGTGAACATCGTCCACACCGTGGACGGCATCCTCGTGCTGGACGCGGTGCTGCGCGGCCGCTACGACACCGCCCGGTCGGTTGCCGCCGAATGCATGGCCGTCGTACGAAGGCTACGTCTCGCGCCCGTCGTGCGGTACGTCCTGACGGCCCAGGCCGTCCTGGCCGCCCACCATGCCGACCGCGCGGCGATGGAGCAGTCGCTGGCGGCTTTCGCCGAGTGGGACGGCGCGGGTTCGCAGGAGGAAGCGCTCGGCCACGGTCTGGCGCGGGCCTTCTGCGCTCTGCTGGAGGAAGACCGCGGCCTCGCCCGGGAGGAGCTGCGGCAGGTGCTGGCGCTGGAGGCGGGCAACCCCTCGACCTACCACCTCGGCGGCACCCACGGCCTGGCCCTGCTGCTGGACGTGCTCGCCGGGGACGCGGACCGGGCCCGGCACAAGGAGATCACCGCCACCGCCGCCGCCCGCATGCGCTGGAACCGTCAGTTCGTGCTGCTGAGCGACGCCGTGCTGCTGGGTCGCGAGAGCACGGGTGAGCGGGCGGCGGCCACGGTGGAGGCCGCGATGGCGGTGGCCGAGCCGTACCCGCTGGCCCGGCATCTCGGGCTGCGGCTCATCGCGGACGCGGCGCACCAGGACGGCTGGGGCGATCCGGTGGGCTGGCTGCGGCGGGCGGAGCACTACTTCCACGCGCGGGACGTCCAGGCCGTCACGGGTGCCTGCCGGGCCGGGCTGCGCCGGCTCGGCGTCTCCGTGCACCAGCACCGCACCGGCACCAGCGGCATCCCCGACCGGCTGCGCGCCCAAGGCGTCACGGTGCGGGAGTTCGAGGTGTTCCGGTTACTGGCGGAGCGCCTGAGCAACAAGGACATCGCCGACCGGCTGTTCATCTCACCGCGCACGGCGGAGAAGCACATCGCGAGTCTGGTCACGAAGACGGGGGCGGCGAACCGCGCGGAGCTGTGCGCACGGTCGGCCGCCCTGCGGGACGCGTAGGGGGTGTTTCGAAGGTCCCGCCGGTCCGGTGCCGTGCGCCGTCCGGTACCGGCGGGCATGAGGTGGGGCAGGGCCGGCTGCCGTCGGCCCGCGGCGCGGAGCGCACGTTCAGTGCGGGGCGGAGACCGAGGTGTCGATCGAGGTCAGGGTGATGACGAGACCGCTGGTGAGGACCATGCCCGCCAGGACGCGGGCTCGGGCGCAGGCGCGGTTGCGGCCCGACAGGGTGATGCCGCCGGCGGCATCCGTGTCGGCCGGACGGGCGGGGAGGTCGGCGGGAGCGGAGGAGTCATCGCGACGGAGCTCGGCCATGGTGGGAAACCTCGTGTCTGTGAGGGCGGGTGCGGGATGGTGAGCGAGCGGCGTCGGGAGGCCCGCCCGGTGACTCTCAGCGTGCGAAGGCCCGGCCGGTGCAGCGAAGTTCGGTGATCGCCGTGGTCGGGACAGGGGCGCCGGTGCGGAGCGGGTCGCGGCCGGTGCCGGCCTGAAGGATCGTGGCGGCCCGCCGGGCGGGGGCCGGGGAGGCTGCGTCGGGGGGAGTCGCGGGTGCGGCTGATGCGGTCACGAGAACAAGGTCACAGATGTGGTGGGGGCCCGCATAGGGAACTGTCCCCCATATTCTCCGGCGGCCCGTGCCCGGTGCCGCCGGCCGATGGGGGCAGGAGGCCGCGGAGCGCGCGGCGCCAGGTCGGGCTGTGCCGCCTGACGAGGTGAAAGGGCAGGCCATCGGGGTGTGCGCGGCCGGCGTCAGGGCCGGATGCCGCGTGGCCGAGGTGTACGGGGCGGGCGGTCGGCCCTGCAGGTATATGGGGGCGTGCGCGACCCGACGAGCACGCGCACGTGCGCACGCGGCAGTCGTCGGCGGCCGGCGGAGCAGCCGGTGTGCGCGGTGGTGTCCGGTTCGTCCAGCGGGTGCAGTGGCCGTGTGCGCCGGGGGTTGACGTCCGGACGCGAGCACCGTCCGCAGTGGTGCCCTCACCCGCCCCAGGCGCGCTTGTCCGCAAGGAACTTGGGGATCGGCCCGCATCCGTCGTCGCGGCGGCTCCCGTTCTACTGGTGTCCGGCCGGCGGCCCGCGGTCATGCCCCGGGGGGAACGCCGTCGGCCCGATCTCAACCCGTGTCCCGCAGCGAACAGGTGCCGTACGACAAGACATACAGGAGTGGACGACATGCGGACCTCTCTGGATATCGACTCCGTCGCGCGGAGTGTGTACATCGCGATGGTCGACCGACCCCGCGCGCAGGTGTCCGAGCTGGCCGAGCATCTGGAGGAGACCGAGGAAACGGTCCGGAACGGGCTGGAGCGGCTGTCCGCCCTGCTGCTCGTCGTTCCGGGGGACTCCGCGAGCGGCTGGCGCCCGGTCGATCCGGAGGTCGGGCTGGCAGCGATGCTCGCCCGGCAGCAGGACGAACTCGCCCGTCACCGCCTCCAGGTGGAGGGCAGCCGACTGGAGGTGACGCGGCTGCTGTCGGAGCGCGGTCGGCGCGGCCCGGCGAGCATTCCGGACGTCGAGTGGCTGGCCGGCACGGACGCCGTGTGGCGGCACATCGCCTCTCTCGCCGAGGAGTGCGCGAACGAATGGCTGACTGTCGGACCGGCCGAGCGGGTGGACGCGGCGGTCCTCGACGCGGGCCGCCCGGTGGACGAGATACTGCGGCGGCGCGGCACTCCCGCACGCGCCATCGTGCTGGAGAGCGTCCGCAACGACCCCGGAGCGACGGAGCACCTGCGCCGGACCGAGGAGTGCGGCGGCACCGTCCGCACCCTGCCGTCGCTGCCGGTGTGGATGTTCCTCTCCGACCGCAAGCACGTCGTGGTGCCGGTCATCGGCGGCCGCAGCGTGGTCGGCGCGATGGCGTGCGGCGTCGAGTCGGTCACGGAAGCCTTCGCGACCCTTTTCGCCCGGCTGTGGAAGGAAGCCCTGCCCCTCGCGGAGGCGCGCCCTCGTACCCGCGGCAACCTCTCCCTCCAGGAGCAGCATGTGCTCCGCCTGTGGGCGCAAGGGCTCACGGACGCCGCGGCGGCCCGCCGGATGGACGTCTCGCTGCGCACGGTGCGCCGGCTCTCGGAGAAGCTGACCGACCGGTTCGGTGCCCAGAGCCGGTTTCAGCTCGGCGTCCTCGCGCTCGCCAGCGGCGGCATCCGCGCCGAGGACGTGGCCTGAACCGTCCCGCACCCGGCGTGACCGGCGCACCGTGAAGGGGCCGGACCTCGTCACCGAGGTCCGGCCCCTTCACGGCGTGGCACCGGGTGCCGTCACCCCGCCGGCGCGAACTGCGCCGTGATCGCCGCCATCATCAGGTCGGCGATGCCCTGGGCGAGTCGCGCCGGGGTGGGAGAGTCGAACACGACCCGCACCGGCACGTCGACCCGCAGCGCTTTTCGCAGCCGGGAGGCCACCTGCGTGGCGAGCAGCGAATGCCCTCCCAATTGGAAGAAGTTGTCGTGCACGCCGACGCGCTCGATGCCCAGCAGCTCCTGCCACACGACGGTGACGGTCCGCTCGACGGCGTTGCGCGGTGCCGTGTACTCCGTCCCCAGGTCCGGCCGCTGGTGGTCCGGTACCGGCAGGGCCGCCCGGTCCACCTTGCCGTTGGCGGTCAGCGGTAGCCGCTCCAGCGGGACGAACGCCGCCGGGATCATGTAGTCGGGCAGGAACCGTCCCAGGTGGGCGTGGAGTTCCGCGGTGCTCGGCGCGTCCGCGCCGGTGGCCACCGGATAGGCCACGAGCCGCTTGTCGCCGGGCGTGTCCTCGCGGACGACCACACTGACCTCGCCGATGCCGGGGTGGGTCAGCAAAGTGGCCTCGATCTCGCCGAGCTCGATGCGGTTGCCGCGGATCTTCACCTGGTTGTCGATCCGCCGCAGGAACTCCAGCTGTCCGTCCGCCCGCCACCGCACCAGGTCACCGGTGCGGTAGACCCTGGTGCTCACCCCTTCGGCCTCGTACTCGGTGAACCTCTCCGCGGTCAGCTCCGGCCTGCCCCGGTAGCCGCGGGCCACCGGCACCCCCCCGACGAGGAGTTCGCCGGGCACCCCGACCGGCGCCGGCCGGCCGTGCTGGTCCACCACGAACGCCAGGACGTTGGCGACGGGCCGGCCGATCGGCGGGACCGCATCGCCGGGTTCGACCACCGTTGAGGTGACGATGACCGTGGCCTCGGTGGGACCGTAATTGTTGATCACGCGGAACGGCGGCCGGGCCTGTGCCGGCATCCGCAGCCGGTCACCGCCGGTCAGCACGTAGTCGAGGGTGCTCTCCTCCGCCCAAGGCAGCGCTATCAGGGCCTCGAGCATGGGCGTGGACAGGAACGTGGCGTGGACGCGCTGCTCGCACAGCCAGTCCCGCAGCAGGTGCGGGGTGAGCCTGACCGTCTCGGTGGTGACGCAGCAGGTCGCGCCCCGGGTCAGGCCGAGCCACAGCTCCCACGCCGCCGCGTCGAAGCCGATCCCGGCCAACAGCGCGATCCGCTGTCCGGGCTCCAGCCCGTACTCCCGCGCCGTCCAGTGCACCAGATTGACCACGCTGCGGTGTTCGACCTGCACGCCCTTGGGGCGGCCGGTGGATCCGCTGGTGTAGATCAGGTAGGCCAGGTGGTGAGGTGCGGTGACCGGTCGGGGGTCGGTGTCCGGCTCGCCGTCCAGCGTCGCGGTGTCCTCGTCGAGCAGCAGCAGCGGCACGTCCGAGGGCAGCCGGCCGCTGTGCGCGGTGGCGGTGAGGACGACGGGGGTCGCGGTGTCCCGCACCATGTACGCCAGGCGGTCGGCCGGATGGTCCGGGTCGAGCGGCACGTACGGCGCCCCCGCTTTCAGGACGCCGAGCTCGGCCGTCACCAGATCCGGGCCGCGCTCCAGGCACACCGCGACCGGCATGTCCGGCCGCACTCCGTACCGGGTGCGCAGGTGGTGGGCGATCCGGTTGGCACGTGCGTTCAGCTCGCCGTAGGTCAGCGTGCCCTGCGGCCCTTCGACGGCCACCGTGTCCGGCTGTCGTGCCGCCCGCTCCTCGAACAGGCCGTGCAGCGTGGCGGTGTCCGGGAAGGCGGTGGCGGTGTCGTTCCGCTCGGCCACCGTTCGCCGCTCCTCGGGGGTGAGCAGGCAGAGCCCGGACAGGCGTACCGCGGGCTCGTGGGCCACCGTCTCCAGCACGGTGCCCAGGTGGCCGGCCAGCCGGGCGACCGTGTCCCGTTCGAAGAGGTCCGTCCGGTACTCCAGGACGCCGCGCAGACCGCCGTCCGCGTCCTCGGACATCATCAGGGTGAGGTCGAACTTGGCATCCGGCAGCGTGACCGTGAACGGCTGCACGTCCAGCCCCGGAAGGCTCCAGCCGTGCTCGTCCGGTGTGTTCTGGAGCACGAACATCGTCTGGAACAGGGGGTTGCGGGACGGGTCGCGGTCGGGGGCGAGTTCCTCCACGAGGCGTTCGAAGGGCAGGTCCTGGTGGTCGTAGGCGCCGAGCGCGGTGTCCTTGACCCGGTCGAGGAGTTCGGTGAAGGCGGGGTCGCCGGACAGGTCGGTGCGCATGACCAGGGTGTTGACGAAGAAGCCGATCAGGTCCTCGGTCTCGGCCCGGTTGCGGCCGGCGACCGGGCTGCCGACGGTCACGTCGTCCTGGCGGCCGTACTTGGCCAGCAGCACCTGGAAGGCCGCCAGCAGCACCATGTACAGGCTCGCGGAGCCGCTTCTGGCAGCCTTCCGCAGTCCGGCGGCCACCGCCGCGCTCACCTCGAACGCCACGGTGTCGCCGCCGCCGGGCCTTCCCGCCGGACGGCGGTGATCGGTCGGCAGTTCCAGCGGTTCCACAGCGGCGAGCCGCTCCCGCCAGTACGCCGACTGCTCCTCCAGCACCTCACCGGAGAGCCTCTGCCGCTGCCACACGGAGAAGTCCGCGTACTGCACCGGCAGTTCCGTGTCCTCGGGTGGGGCGCCGGTCGTCGCCGCCCGGTAGCCCTCCCGCAGTTCGCGCGCCATGAGCGACTCCGACCAGCCGTCGCAGGCGATGTGGTGCACCGTCAGCAGCAGGTGCGCCTCCTCGTCGGCCAGCCGCACCAGGTGCGCGCGCAGCAGCGGTCCCGCCGCCAGGTCGAACGGGCGGGCGGCCTGCGCTCGGGCGAAGCGTCCTGCCGCCTCCAGCCGCTCCTCGGGATCGGCGATGTGCCGCAGGTCGTGGACGGCCGTGCGCACCGGTGCCGGCGGGTCGACGACCTGCGCCGGCTCCCCGTCCTCGTCGGCGACGAACCGCGTCCGCAGGATCTCGTGCCGCGCCAGCATGCGGGTCAGCGCCGCGTCGAGGGCCGCGGTGTCCAGCGCACCGTTGACGCGCAGCGCGAAGGGCACGGTGTACTCCGCGCGTCCGGGCTCCAGCCGGTCCAGGAACCACAGCCGCTGCTGGGCGAAGCTCAGCGGCAGCGGTCCGCCGGTCCGGTCGGCCGGCACGATCGGCTCGGCGCCGGCCGTCCCGTTCGCCGCCGGCTCCGCCACGGCCGCGGCCAGCCCGGCGACGGTGGGTGCCGCGAACAGGGTCCGCACCGGCACCTCCACCCCGAGCGCGTCCCGTAGCCGTGACGTCACCTGGGTGGCGAGCAGGGAGTGGCCGCCGAGTTCGAAGAAGTTGTCGTCCACACCGGTGACCTCGGTGCCCAGCACCTGGGACCAGGCCGCCGCGATCGCGCGCTCGACCGGAGTACGGGGGGCCGGACCACCGGCCGCGGACGCCCGGGGCCGTGGCGCGGGCAGCGCCCGCCGGTCCACCTTGCCGTTCGGGGTGAGCGGCAGCCGCTCCAGCGCCACGAACGCGGACGGCACCATGAAGTCGGGCAGTTCTCGGCGCAGCCGCCCGCGCAGGGCCTCGCCCGACACCGTACCGTCCGCCGTCGGGACGACGTAGGCGACCAGCCGCCTGTCGCCGGGGGTGTCCTCGCGGACGACGACGGTGGCCGCGGCGACGTCGGGGCCGGCCAGCAGCACCGCCTCGATCTCACCGGGCTCGATACGGTGCCCGCGCAGTTTCACCTGCTCGTCCAGCCGCCCCAGGAACTCCAGTTGCCCGTCGGCCAGCCAGCGCACCCGGTCCCCGGTGCGGTAGACCCGGCGCGGCGCGCCGTCGACGTGGACGGTCACGAACCGCTCCGCCGTCTGTCCGGGCTGCCCCCGGTACCCGCGCGCCAGCCCGGTCCCGCCGACGAGGAGTTCGCCCGGTACTCCGGTCGGCACCGGGCGGCCGTGCCGGTCCACGACGTACACGAAGGTGCCGCGCACCGGCCGGCCGATCGGTGGCACGGCCGTGCCGGGGACGACCTCGGCCGAGGTCGTCACCACCGTCGACTCGGTGGGTCCGTAGTTGTTGACGACGCGGAAGGGCAGGCGCAGCCCGGCCGGCAGGCGCAGGGCGTCGCCACCGGTCAGCACGTACTCGAGGGAGGTCGGCTCCGACCAGTCGAGGGCCGCCAGCGCCTCCAGCACCGGTGTCGAGACGAAGGTGCCCGTGACCTGCCGCTCGGTCAGCCAGCGCTGGAGCAGCGCCGGTGTCAGCCGCACCGTGTCGTCGGGTACGCACACGGTGGCACCGGTCGCCAGCGCGGGCCACAGCTCCCAGGCCGCCGCGTCGAACCCGACCCCCGCCAGCAGAGCGACATGCCGTCCCGGGGCCGCGCCGAAGGTGTCGGCCGTCCAGCGGACCAGGCCGACCAGGCTGCGGTGCTCGACCTCGACGCCCTTGGGCCGGCCGGTGGAGCCGCTGGTGTAGATCACGTACGCCAGGTCGCCGGAGGTCGCCGCGGGTTCCGGGTCGTGCGCCGGCAGGTCCGCGAGGGACGGCCAGTCCCGGTCGGTGAGGAACCGGCCGGGCTCGTCGGGCAGCCGTGCGGCCCCGAGGGCGTCGGTGACGACGAGCGCGGCCCCCGCGTCCGCGACCATGTGGGCGAGCCGGTCGGACGGGTGCTCCGGATCCAGCGGCACGTAGGCGGCGCCGGACTTGAGGACCGCGAGCAGTGCGGTGATCTGCTCGGGCCGCGCTCCAGGCACACGGCGACCGCGGTCCCGGGACCGGCTCCGCGGGAACGCAGGTGCCGGGCGAGCCGGTTGGCCCTCGCGTTCAGCTCCCGGTAGGTCAGCTCCCCGCCGGCCGAGAGCACCGCCGTGGTGTCCGGCCGCAGGGCGGCGCACTCCTCGACGAGCCGGTGCACCGTAGCCCGGCACCGGCTTCGGCCCCGGTGTCCGCGGCGGCCCCGCCCCGCTCCAGTCGGCCAGCACCCGGCGCCGTTCGGCACCGGCCAGCACCTCCAGGTCCGACAGCCGGCGCTCCGGGCCGGCGACGGCCGCGCGCAGCAACGTGGTGAAGTGCTCGGCCAGCCGCTCGGCCGTGTCCGGTGCGAACAGGTCGAGGGCGAAGACCAGATCGCCGTCGAGCGAGCCGTCGGGCCGCTCGGTGAGGAACAGGGTCAGGTCGAACTTGGCCTCCTCCGCACGGACCGCGACCGGCTCCACCACCGTTCCGGGCAGTCGCCACGCGTGGCCGTCCGGGGTGTTCTGGAGCACGAACATCGTCTGGAAGAGCGGGTTGCGGGACAGGTCCCGGTCGGGAGCGAGTTCTTCCACGAGGCGTTCGAAGGGCAGGTCCTGGTGGTCGTAGGCGCCGAGCGCGGTGTCCTTGACGCGGGCCAGCAGCTCGGTGAAGGCCGGGTCGCCGGACAGGTCCGTGCGCAGGACGAGGGTGTTGACGAAGAAGCCGATCAGGTCCTCGGTCTCGGCCCGGTTGCGGCCCGCGATCGGAGTGCCGACCGCGATGTCGTCCTGGCCGCTGTACTTCGCCATCAGCAGCTGGAACACCGCCAGCAGGGACATGAACAGGCTCGCTCCCTGCCCCGCCGCCAGCCGCCGGGCCGCGCCGGCCACGTCGGCGGGCACCGAGAAGGAGACCGTGCCGCCCCGGCCCGACCGCTCGGGCGGCCGCCGGTGGTCGGCCGGCAGTTCCAGCGGCCGCACTCCGGCGAGCCGCTCCCGCCAGTACGCGGACTGTCCTGCCAGCGCCGGGCCGTCCAGCGCCTCGCGCTGCCAGCTCGCGAAGTCCGCGTACTGCAGGCCGAGGGGGCCAGGCCGGCCGGCCTGCCGGCCACCGCCGCCCCGTACAGCTCGCCCAGCTCCCGCGCCAGGATGCCCTCCGACCAGCCGTCGGAGACGATGTGGTGCACGGCGAGCAGCAGCAGCCACTCCGCGTCGGCCACCCGTACCGCCACCGCGCGCAGCAGCGGCCCCGCGGCCAGGTCGAACGGCTTTCCTGCCGCCTCGCGCAGAATCTCCCGCGCGGCGCCGACGCCGAGGTGCCGGGCGTCATGGACGTCCACCGGCATCTCCCGCACGGCGTCGACGACCTGGAACGGGCGTCCCGTGCCGTCCGCGGCGAACCGGGTCCGCAGGATCTCGTGCCGCGCGGCCAGCGCCTTCAGCGCGGCGCCGAACGCGTCCGGCACGAAGTCCCCCTCGACCCGCAGCCCCACCGGGATCGTGTACTCGGCCCGGCCCGGCGCCAACTGGTCAAGGAACCAGAGGCGTTGCTGCGCGAAGGACAGCGGCAGGGATCCCGCCGAGCGGTCCGCCCGCGGGATCGCGGCGGAGGTGCCCGGCCCCAGCGTGTCCACGGCAGCCGCCAGCAGCGCCGGCGTCGGCGCGTCGAACAGCGTCCGGTGCGGCACGTCCACCCCGAGGTCCCGGCGCAGCCGGGAGGCGACCCGGGCGGCCAGCAGGGAGTGCCCGCCCAGTTCGAAGAAATCGTCGTCCGCGCCGATCTCGTCGACGCCCAGCAGCTCGGCCCAGATGCCGGCGACCGCCCGCTCCGTGGGCGTACGCGGCGCGGTGAACGCGGCGGAGACGTCCGGGCGGTGGCTCTCGGGCGCGGGCAGGGCCCGCCGGTCCACCTTGCCGTTCGAGGTGAGCGGCAGCCGCTCCAGTACGACGTACCGGACGGGCACCATGTGCGCGGGCAGCTCCCGCGCCAGCGCCGCGCGCAGCCCGGCCACGGCCACGGCCACGCCGACGGCCGGCACCAGGTACGCCACCAGCCGCTTGTCACCGGGGACGTCCTCGCGGACCACGACCGTGGCCGCCGCGACGTCCGGCCGGGACAGCAGGGCGTTCTCGATCTCTCCGAGTTCCACCCGGTGTCCGCGCAGCTTGACCTGGTCGTCCATCCGGCCCAGGTAGACCAGGCGCCCGTCCGGCAGCCACTTCACCAGGTCGCCGGTGCGGTACACGCGGGCCTCGGGATCGGCCGAGAAGGGGTGCGGCACGAACCGCCGCGCCGTCAGCTCGGGCCGTCCCAGATAGCCGAGGGCCACGTTGACACCGCCGATCAGCAGCTCACCGGGCACTCCGACCGGCTGGACCTCACCGTGCGCCCCGACCACGTAGACCTCGGTGTTGTCGATCGCCCGGCCCATCGGCACGTGGTCCGCCGTCGGCTCCACCGACACCGTGCGGCTGACCACGTTGCCGACGGTCGCCTCGGTCGGCCCGTACTCGTTGACGATCGCCGTGTCCCCGCCGCCCAGGGCCAGTACCCGGTGCGCCAGCGCCGGTGTCAGGTCCTCGCCGCCGGCGACCACCGTGGCGATGGCGTGCCGGACGCCGTCCTGCTCCAGGCGGGCGGTCAGCAGCTCCAGGTGGGAGGGCGTCGCCTTCAGGAAGCTGATCGGGACACCGGACGCGACGATGTCCATGGCCGCGTCGAAGACCGTGCGGCCCGGCTCCGGCCGCGGCACCACCAGGCACAGCCCCTGCACCAGTGGCAGGAACAGCGCGGTCACCGTCAGGTCGAACGCCGCCGACGAGCACAGCAGTGAACCGGTCCGCGCGCCGGGCGCCGGCGGATA
This sequence comes from Streptomyces sp. Tue 6430, assembly GCA_021568835.1. Taxonomy (GTDB): domain Bacteria; phylum Actinomycetota; class Actinomycetes; order Streptomycetales; family Streptomycetaceae; genus Streptomyces. Next base: position 317,051 of record JAKGSH010000002.1, on the reverse strand, counting down.
GTTCCGGTCGCACCAGTGCAGGTAGTTGACGACGCCCCGGTGCCCGACCCGCACACCCTTGGGGCGGCCCGTGGAACCCGAGGTGTAGATGACGTACGCCACGTCGTCCGGGCCGGCGGCGACGGCCGGGGCGGTGCCGGTGCCGGCCGGCCACTCCCGGTCGGCCAGCAGCAGCGTGGTGCCCGATGCGAACAGGCCCGCGTGCGCGGACTGCGTCACCACCACCGGGGCGGCGCTGTCCTCGACCATGTACCGCAGCCGCTCGGCGGGGTAGGCCGGGTCCAACGGCACGTAGGCGGCGCCCGTCTTGAGCACGCCGAGCAGCGCGCACACCAGGTCCGGGCCGTGGTCCAGGCACACCGCGACCAGCGCGCCGGGGCCGACGCCCCGCTCCGCCAGGTACCGCGCCAGCCCTTCGGCCCGCTCGTCCAGCTCCCGGTAGGTCAGCCGTCGTCCGCCGTGCTCCAGGGCCACCGCATCGGGCTGGTGAGCGGCCCGCTCTTCCACCAGCCGGTGCACGGTGGCGGTGTCCGGGAACGCGGACCGCGGTCCGTTCCACTCGGTCAGGATCCGGTGCCGCTCCGGCTCCGTCAGCATCTCCAGCGCGCTGAGCGGCTCCCCGGGCGTGTCGGCGGCGGAGCACGCAAGTGTCGCGAGGTGCCCCGCCATCCGCTCCGCCGTGGCCCGCTCGAACAGATCGGTCCGGTAGCCGAGGACACCGCTCAGCCCGCCGCCGTCCGCGACGACCTCCAGGGTGACGTGTGCGTCCGGAGGGAACACGGCGGGCTCCCGGACGGCCGTGCGCCACGCGAACCACGCCACCGCGTCCGCCGGCACCGCGAGCGGCACCGGTCCCCGGTCGGTGGCGTCCGCCATGCCCCGCGCGACATGCGCCACGGCCTCGGTGAACGCCGGGTCGCCGTTCGCGCCCCGCACCATGACCGCCGTGTCCGGGGCGTCCGCTGGCACCGCCACCGGGACGTCGCCCCGGCCGGCGTACCGCCCCAACAGCGTGTGGAACACCGTCAGCAGGACCGCGGGGAGCTCCACGCCGGCGTCGCGGCCCAGCGCGGCCAGCGCGTCCGCGGTCCGGACGGGTACGTCGAACAGGACCCGGTCCGCGGGGCCCGGGCCGTCGTCCGACGGCCGTCGGTCCGACGGCAGTTCCAGCGGCTCCAGGTCTGCCGACTCGTGCCCCCGCTCCCCCAGCTGGTGATCAGCCACCGTTCACTCCCCATCGTCAGGACATCGTCAGCGGTACAAGCGATTCACGGGCGGCACGTCGTACGACGGGCGGTGAGGGGTGGGGCGGGGGACCCCGGACGGGCCGGGAGCCGCGCCGCCGGCAAGACCACGGCCCCGGCAGAACGTCCGCGACATGCACGCTAGGGCGCGCGGGCGGGGCCCCCCAGTGGGCACAAATGACGCCCCGTGGGGTGGTCACAACTGCCCAGTGCCGCCGGCAATCACCGCTGACCACCATGGACGGCGTCACTAGTGGACAGCCCGGACGCCCCAGCGGGGGCGCCTTCACGGGCACCCGGCCCGATCGCAGCGGTCGCGGCCCCATCACGGTGTCGAGAGGAAAAGCCGGTCGTGTACCCGCATCACCAGCCCCCGGACAGCCCGCGTCACGCGGTTCTGACCACCATCGCCTCGGACTCACACACCTGGAACCTGCTCTTCCTGCAACTGCTGCTCGAGGAGCAGGGCTGGGAGGTCACCAATCTCGGCGCGTGCGTCCCGGTCGGCGTCCTGGTCGAGGAGACCACGGCCCGCACGCCCGACCTCATCGTCGTCAGCACGGTCAACGGACACGGCGCCGAAGAGGCCCCGGGTCTGGCCCGGGCGGTGCGCGCCGTGCCCGCGCTGGCCGAAGTGCCGCTCGTCGTCGGAGGCAAGCTGGACACCTCCGGCAGTCCCGCCCCGGACGTCCACGCCGCGCTCACCGAAGCCGGCTTCGACGCCGTCCTGACCGGCGCGAACGCCGTCCCCGGACTGCTCGCCCTCCTGGACGGCCTGCACGAGCGCCGGCACGGAAGGTCCCACGCCGATGCCGTCCGGTGAGCCCGCCCCGGCCGCCGGCGCCTTCCACCGCTTCATGGCGGACGCCGCCCGCACCAGCACCCTCGTCGTGCAGCCCCGCATGGGCTTCGCCGACCCCGCCCGGATGCGTGCCGGCCTGATCGCCACCCGGGCCGCCGACGCCACCACCGTCGGCACGCTCACCCTGGACAGCTTCACCCGCGTCGGCGACTACACCGCCGCCGCCCGCGCCGTCGCCCAGGGCCACCACCTCAACGGCTACCCGCTGGTCAGCATGGACCGCGAGACCACCACCGGTCTTCTCGACGGCGTCCACGGGCCCGGCTTCCCCGTACAGGTGCGGCACGGCTCCGCACGGCCCGGGCGCATCGTCGAAGCCCTCATCGCCGCCGGACTCGACGCCACCGAGGGCGGTCCCGTCTCCTACTGCCTGCCCTACGGCCGCACCCCGCTGGCCACCTCGGTCCGCGCCTGGGCCGAAGCGTGCCGCAGCCTCGCCGCCCTGCGCGGGACGGGCGCCGAACCGCACCTGGAGACCTTCGGCGGCTGCATGCTGGGCCAGCTCTGCCCGCCCTCCCTGCTCATCGCCCTCTCCGTCCTGGAAGCCAAGTTCTTCCACCGGCACGGCCTGCGCAGCGTCTCCCTCAGCTATGCCCAGCAGATCAGCCCCGAACAGGACGAGGAGGCCGTCCACGCACTGCGCGCCCTGGCCGCCGACCACCTCCCGGACACCTCCTGGCACGTGGTCGTCTACGCGTACATGGGCGTCTATCCGGAGACCCGGGTGGGTGCACTGCGGCTGGTCGCGGACGCCGCCCGGCTCGCCGTACGCACCGGGGCCGCCCGTCTCATCGTCAAGACACCGGCGGAGTCGGCCCGCATCCCCTCCGTCGAGGAGAACGTCACCGCGCTGGAGACCGCCGCCGCCGCCGCCCGCACCGCGCGGCCGGCCCACCGCCACCGTCCACCGGCATCGAAGCGGAGGCCCGCTCCCTCGTCGAGGCCGTCCTGCACCTGCACGACGACCTCGGCCAGGCCCTGATCCGTGCCTTCGCGCACGGCTACCTCGACGTCCCCTTCTGCCTGCATCCCGACAACGCGGGGCGCACCCACAGCTTCATCTCCGACCGCGGCCGACTGGAGTGGTCCCGCACCGGATCGCTCCCGCTCGGCCGGTCCACCGCGGCGCCGCCGTCCCGGCGGCTGACCTCGTCCGGACTGCTGCACGCGCTCAACCACGTCAAGAACCGCTACGACGACCCCGCCGCCCTCCTCGGCAGGGCGAGCCGACCCCAGCCGCCCCGGATCTCCTCCGCCGCCGGCGGCCGGTGACCCCTACCCGGTAACGACAGGACAGGACACGACGAGCATGACACTCCAGATGGATCTCCCGCCGGCCCCCCAGACCCCCGGGCTGCCCTCGCCGCTGGAACACCTGCGCGACCCGCGAACCCGCGCGGCCCTGCGCATCCAGCAGGCACTCGTGGCCGGGGCCCGCGCCTTCCTGCGCTCCGACGGCGCCGTGGAGATGGCCCACCCGGTCATCGGCCCCGTCACCGACCCGGGCTCGCGCGGCGCCAAGCAGGTCGACGTCGACTACTACGGCCACCGCTACAAGCTGATGACCAGCGCCATCCTCTACAAGCAGGCATCGCTGCTGGCCTTCGACCGTATTTTCCTCGTCGCGCCCAACGTCCGTCTCGAACCCGTCGAGACCAGCAGCACCCATCGCCATCTCACCGAGTTCCGGCAGATCGACGTCGAGTACGCGGGCGCCACCCGTGACGTCGCCATGGACGTCGCCGAGGAGCTGGTCCGCCACGCCGTCACCGCCGCCGTCGAGGAGTGCGGCGACGACCTCGCCGTCCTCGGCCGCGACCCCGACGCCCTGCGCCGCTACGTGGCCCGGCCCTTCGCCCGCGTCCCGCACGGCGAGGTCGTCGACGGCCTGCGCCGCGACGGCTACCCGCAGGCCGCCGGCACCGAGATCGAGTGGGAGGCCGAGGAACGCATCTCCCGCCAGGCCGACGCCCCGTTCTTCATCGTCGGCTACCCCAAGGGCTCCCGCGGCTTCTACGACAAGGAGAGCCCCGCCGAGCCCGGTACCCTGCTCAACTTCGACCTCATCGCCCCCGAGGGCTGCGGCGAACTCTGCAGCGGCAGCGAACGTGAGTTCGACTACGCGACCCTGGTCACCCGGATGCGTGAAACCGGCGAAAATCCCTCCAAGTACGCCTGGTACCTCGACGTCGCCCGTCACGGCATCCCCAGCAGCGCCGGCTTCGGCATCGGCCTGGAGCGCCTGACCCGCTGGGTCACCGGCCTGGACTCCGCATGGCGGACCACCGCCTTCCCGAAGATCGCGGGGGTGGTGTCGCCGTGACCCGGCTGACCGCACCCGGCCTGCCCGAGGACACCGTCCGCGCCCGGGCCCGAGACGGCGCCGCCGCCGTCTTCCCGCCCCTCGACAGGTACGGCACCGCCGTCTTCGGCGCCTCCCCGGACCCGCCGGCGACGAGATCGACGCGCTGCGCCTGGCCCCGCCCGTCTTCATGCCGGGCCGCCTCGCCGCACTCATCGACCTCGGCCGCGAACCCCTCCACTCGGACGTCCGCCTCGACACCGACCTCGGCGGCTTCACCGCCCCGCTGCCGGTCTACCTGTCGGCGCTCGGCTCCACCCGCGTCGCCGGCACCAGCCTCGCGCTCAGCCGCCAGGCCGGACGACTCGGCATCCCCATGGTCATCGGCGAGAACGTCGCCCCCATGAACGGCTTCCGCGCCGGCGGCGACGACCACCGCAAGGGCCTGCTGGAACGCATCCAGGCGTACTGCGAGGAACTTCCCGACGGTGTCGGCGGCATCTGCGTCCAGCAGAGCACCGAGGACGCCGACTCCGAGGTCTGGAACCACGTCTACAGCGACCCGGCCGTCACCGCTCTCCTCACCTCGGGCCGCCTCGGCTTCGAACTCAAGGTCGGCCAGGGTGCCAAGCCCGGCCTCGGCGGCCTCACCATGATCAGCGAAGCGGTCGCGTCCGACCTCGCCGGGCAGTACGCCGTGCAACGGCTCGGCCCCGGCGCCTCGTCGATCCTGCGCTGTGCGAGCCCCGGCACCTTCACCGCCGAGATCTTCCGCCGACAGATCCAGCTCATGCGCAACAACTACCCGCGCGCCCGCTGCTGGGTGAAGCTGTTCCCCGGCCGCGACGTCGGCCACGCCGCCACCATCGCCTGGGACGCCGGCGCCCACGCCGTCGCCGTCGACGGCGCCGAGGGCGGCACCGGCTGGGCCCCTACCGGCTTCCTCGGCCACGTCGGACTGCCCCTCGCCGAATGCCTGCGCCGAGTCGACCCCGCCGGCCGCACCCTCCTCGCCAGCGGACGCGTCTGGGACGGCATCCGCGCCGTGAAGCTGCTCGCCCTCGGCGCCCGCGCCGTCGGCCTCGGCCGCGCCGCCCTGATCGCCGCCGACGAGGACCCCGAGCACGGACTCGAGCGCTTGCTGGACGCCATGGCGCTGGAACTGCGCATGGCCGTCAGCGCGCTGGGCCGCTACGCGGCGGAGGAGACCGGCCCCGAAGACCTGTGGGAGCCCCGGTCATGATCTACGAACACGCCTATGAACTGGTCACCGACGACGTCTTCGTCCTGCTGCCCCGGATGGTGCCCGGCTCGGACGTCTTCCTGAAGATCGAGGGCCTCAACCCGGCCGGATCCGTCAAACTGAAGACCGCGCTGAGCCTCATCCAGGACGCCGAGCACCGCGGCGTCCTCACGCCGGGCGCCCGTGTGATCGAGTCCTCCTCCGGCAATCTCGGCATCGCCCTCAGCTCCATCTGCGCCACCAAGGGGTACCGCTTCACCTGCGTCGTCGACCCGAACACCAACGCCACAAGCATCGATCACATGCAAGCCCTGGGCGCCGAGGTGGTCGTCGTCGACACCGTCGACGCCAACGGCGGTTTCCTCCAGTCACGCATCGCCCACATCCGGCGCCGCGTCGAGGCGGACCCGACCGTGGTCTGGCTCAATCAGTACGCCAACCCGGCCAACCCGCGCGTCCATTACGAACAGACCGCGCGCAGCCTGCTCAAGGAGGTTCAGCACCTCGACTACCTGTTCATCGGCGTCGGCTCCACGGGCACCTTCGTCGGCTGCGCACAGTACCTGCGCGAATTCTCGCCCCACACCCGGATCGTCGCCGTGGACGCCCTCGGCTCCGTCATCCTCGGCGCCGCACCCGGTCCGCGGCGCATCCCCGGACTGGGCGCCAGCCGCATCCCCGAACTGTTCGAACCCGGCCTCGCCGACGACGTCGTACTGGTCGCCGAGGAGGACGCCGTGCGCGAGTGCCGACTGCTCGCCCGCACCCACGGCCTGCTCACCGGCGGCTCCACCGGCTCGGTCCTGGCCGCAGTCCGCCGCCGGGCCGACACCCTCCCGGCCGGCTCCCGCATCGCCGCGATCTCTCCCGACCTCGGCGAGCGCTACCTCGGCACGATCTACAACGGCGACTGGGTCGAGCGGAACTTCGGCGTCCTGACGTGATCCCACCCGATCCACCGGCCCGCCCGATCCACCTGCCCTCGAAAGGCAACCACCGATGTCGACCTTCCACGTGATCGACGGCTCCGTCGCCCAGGATGTCATCGGCTCCGCGCCGTCGGACGTCCTGGACCTCGTGCGGGAGACCTACCTCCAGCACAGCCGCGGGGCCACCGTCAACCCCAACAGCCACTTCCTGCGCTTCCCGCACGATCCCGGCGCCCGGATCATCGCCCTGCCCGCCCACCTCGGCGGCGACACACCGGTCTCCGGCCTCAAGTGGATCGCCAGCTACCCGCAGAACGTGCGCCAGAACCTGCCGCGCGCCTCCGCCGTCCTCCTGCTGAACGACGCCGAGACCGGCTACCCCTTCGCCTGCCTGGAGGCGTCCGGCATCAGCGCGGCCCGCACCGCGGCGTCCGCCGCGCTCGCCGTGGAGACTCTCGCCGACGGCGACACTCCGAAGACGGTCCTCTTCGTCGGCGCCGGCGTCATCGGCCGGACCGTCTCCGATTTCCTCGCTGCCCGCGGCACCGACGTCCGCGAGTGCCTGGTGCACGACCACGTCGACGCGTACGCCGAGACCTTCGCCGCCTACGCCGCCGACGCCCATGGCTGGCAGACCCGGACCGTGTCGCAGATCGACGAGGCCCTGGCCACCGCCGACCTGGTCATCCTCGCCACCACCGCGCCGGCGCCCTGGCTGACGGAGGGGCAGACCCTCCTGCCGGGCCAGCTCATCCTGAACCTGTCCCTGCGCGACATCCACCCCACCGTCATGATCAAGTGTCACAACGTCCTGGACGACATCGACCACTGCCTCACCGCACGGACCTCGCCCCATCTCACGGAGACGGAGTACGGCACGCGCGACTTCATCGACGGCACGCTGGCCGACGTGCTGCGCGGTGACGTGACCCTCGGCCACGACCGCCCCACCGTGTTCTCCCCGTTCGGCCTCGGCGTCCTCGACCTGGCCGTCGGCTACCACATCTACCGAACCGCCGTGCGCACCGGCCGGGCCACCGAGATACCGGGCTTCTTCCCCGACTTGAAGCGCTGGTGAGCCGGGCGGCGCCGGCCGCTGCCCCGACGCCCCGGTCTCGTGCTCCCACCGAACACAAGGTGGGAGCACGAGACCGGGGCGTCGCCGTGTGCACCGCGGGGCAAGGGAGGGACGGACCCGGGGGAACAGGGGACGGAGGGGACGGGTGACGGGAGGTGAAAAGAGGGGGCGGGGCTGTGACGTCACCGGCCGTGCGCCTGAGGCGGTCCGGGGCGGTGACACCCCAGGGCTCCGAAACTCCTCCGCCCCGGCCGACAGCACGGACGGGGTCCCCGCGGCGGCCTTCCGGGCCCGGGTGCACGACGCGCGCCGCGTCCTGGCCGGTCCGGACGAGACCCCCGGTGGCGCCGGGTGGGCGGGGCGGACCAGGGAACAGGACGAGGGGCCCGCCAGCGAGCGTCCTGGCGAAGCCACAGACCAGGTGAGCGTCCTGCCGAAGCCACAGACCGGGTGAGCGTCCTGCCGAAGCCACAGACCGGGCCGTGCCCGGCCCCCCTGGGAGGGCGATCCGATCCTCGGCAAGGACAGCAGGCCCGCGATCGGCACCCTGGTCGAACGCGCCACCCGCTGTGTCATGCACCTGCACCTGGTCGCCGTCGCCGGCCGGCTCAACCGCCGCCCACGCAGAACGCTCGGCTGGGAAACCTCAGCCGAGCGCCTGCATGAACTGTTCGCGGCCTGATCAAACCGACTCGGTGTTGCGACGATCCCTGGAGACCGCCTTCGCGGCGGGCCCCTCGTCGGCTGTCGGCTCCGGTACTTCGGCCTCCGGTACTTCGGCGAAGTCTCCCGGTCAGGCCGGCAGCATCTCCCGTTCCCGGTCGGCGGCAGCCGTCGGCACGGCCTCCCGCAGCGTGGAGATCACGAGCTCCAGTTGTTCGTCGCCCCTGACCATCTCCATGTGGCGGCCCGGCATCGCCCGCTGGGCCAGACCCTCCGGGTACAGCCCGCGCCAGTGGGCGATGTACCGGGCTTCCGGCACCTCGTCGCCGCTGCCGTCACGCACCGTGTCACTGACGAACAGTGTCGCCCTGGCCCTCGAGCGTCCGGGCCGGTAGGCGGCGAGCGAGCGCACCTCGGCCTCCAGCACCGCATAGGGCATCCACTCGTCGAGCGTGACCAGATCCTCGTCGAGGTTCATCTCCGGCGCCAGGCGCCGCAACTCCCGCTCCGTGGCTTTCCGTTCGGCCCCGTTCTCGTTCTGGCCACGGCGCCACAACGCGTTCACCCGGCGGTACACCTCGGCGTGCCGCTGGAAGCGGTCCCGCTGGTCGTGGCCGGTCACCGCCGGCTCCAGCAGAAACAGGCCGGCCACCTCCTCCGGGGCCCCCGCGCCCATCGCGTGCGCGATGACGGCGCCCGTCGACCATCCGAGGATGGTGCACGGGCCCGTGGGCTGCACTCCGCGGATCTCCCGCCAGTACCGTTCCGCGATCGACTCGATCCCGACGAGCGGCGCCTCGTCCGCGTTCAGTCCCGGAGCCTGGATGCCGTACACGGTGAACGTACCCGCCAGGCAACGTGCGAGCGCCCGGTACGGGTGGGTGCTGCCGCCTCCCGGGTGCACGCAGAACAGGACGGGCAGCTCGGGATCGGCCACGGACGAAAGGAGCACCACGAGCCCGGACGACGCCGGTTGCGGGACGTCCAGCGCGGCCGCCAGCTGGGCCACCGTCGGGTGTCGCACGATCTGCTGGAGGGCGACGCCCAGACCGGCCTCCCGCAGTCGCGAGACCACCCGCACCGAGCTGATCGACTGTCCGCCGAGTTCGAAGAAGTTGTCGTGGATGCCGATGGTGTCGATGCCGAGGACGTCGGACCACACTTCGGTGATGGTCTGCTCGGTCGGGTTGCGGGGTGGGGTGTAGGTGGTGGTGAGGTCGGGTCGGTGGTGGTCGGGGGCGGGCAGGGCCTTGGTGTCGACCTTGCCGTTGGGGGTGAGGGGGAGGTGGTCGAGGGGGACGTAGAGGCTGGGGATCATGTAGTCGGGCAACTGCTGCTGGAGATGCGTGCGGAGTTCGCCGGCGGTGGGTGCGTGTCCGGGGTGGGGACGGTGTAGGCGGTGAGCTGTTTGTTGCCGGGGTGTCCTCGCGGACGGTGACGGCGGTGGTGTGGATGTGGGGGTGGGTGGCCAGGGCGTTCTCGATCTCGCCGAGTTCGATGCGGTAGCCGCGCAGCTTGACCTGGTTGTCGATGCGGCCGATGAACTCCAGCGTGCCGTCGGCACGCCATTTGACGAGGTCGCCGGTGTGGTAGACGCGGGGGTCGGGGCGGGGCGGGGCAAGGGGGTTGGGGGTGAAGCGCTGTGCGGTCAGCTCGGGCCGGTGGTGGTAGTGCCGGGCCAGGCAGATACCGCCCAGCAGGGCGTGGCCGGGGACGCCGACGGGGGCGGGCTGGTTGTGGTGGTCGACCACGTAGGCGGTGGTGTTGGTGACGGCCCGGCCCAGGGTGGTGGTGCCGCCGTGCGGGTCGGGCACGGTGGTCAGGCTCATCACGTTCGCCACCGAGCCCTCGGTCGCCCCGTACTCGTTGCTGATCGTCGTCTGCGTACTGCTCGCGTCCAGCAGCCGCGCGACGAGCTGCGGGGTGAGGTTCTCACCCCGGCCACGATGGTGGTGATGTGATGACGCGCGCCGCGGGCCTCCAGATGCGCCGCCAGGACCTCCAGATGCGAGGGCGTCGCCTTCAGGAAACTGATCGGAGTGTTCGTGCAGATCAGGTCGATCGCCGCGTCGAACGCCGTCTGATCGGCTCCGGCCACCGGGATCGCGAGCTGCCGGCCCTGGATCAGCGGCAGGAACAACGCCGTGATCGTCAGATCGAACGTCACCGACGAATACAGGATGCTGCCGACACCACCGGGAATGAGCGCGGGATAGTTCCGGTCGCACCAGTGCAGGTAGTTGACCACCCCCCGGTGCTCCAGCGCCACCCCCTTCGGCCTGCCCGTCGAACCCGACGTGTAGATCACATAGGCCAGATCATCCGGCGAAGCCACCGGCTGAGGGTTGTCCTCCGGACCGGCCGGCCACTGCGTGTCCACCAGCAGGCGGTCGACCGTGTCCGGCAGCCGGCCGGCCAGATCGGAACTGGTCACGATCAACGGCGTACCGGTGTCCTCGACCATGTAGGCGATCCGGTCGACGGGATAATCCGGATCGAGGGGAACGAACGCGGCACCCGCCTTCAAAATGCCCAACAGGGTGGCGATGAGCTCCGGCGACCGCTCCAGACACACCGCGACCAGCGTGTCCGGCCGGACCCCGATGTCACGCAGATGATGCGCCAGCCGATTCGCCCGCGCATTGATCTCCCCGAAGGTCCAGCAGCGGTCTCCGAAGGCCACGGCCACCGCGTCCGGGTCGGCAGCCACCCGCTCCTCGATGAGCCGGTGAATGGTCGCGGTGTCCGGATACGGGCCCGTGACACCGTTCCAGTCGACCAGGACCTCCCGCCGCTCCCCCACCGTCAGCATGTTGAGGTCGCCGATGCGTGCCCCGGGCGAGTCCACCACGGAGGCCAGCAGGCTCTCGAGGTGGCCTGTCATACGTTCGACCGTCTCCGCGTCGAACCTGCTCCGGTCGTAGACGAAGCGGAACTCCAGGGCCCGGCCCGCCGACACGACGAGGGTCAGCGGGTACCCGGTGCGCTCCACACAGTTCACCAGGCGCCGGGTCAGTCCCTCGGGGAAGTCCGACGGCTTTTGCACCACCGGGTAGTTCTCGAAGACGAGGATGGACCGGAACAGCGGCTCGCCGCGCGGGATCCTGCTGTGCTTCTGCACGTCGACCAGGTGGCAGTACTCCCACTGCCGCATGTCCAGCTGCTCGTCCTGGAGATCCCGCAGCCACTCGGAGACGACCAGGTCACCCGTGAGCCGGCCGCGCACCGGCAGCGTGTTGATGAAAAGGCCCATCATCGACTCGACGCCGGGCAGATCGATCGAGCGGCCCGAGATCGTCGAGCCGAACAGCACCTCGTCCTGGCGGCTGTACCGTGAAAGCAGGATCGACCACAGGCCCTGTACCAAAGTGTTCATCGTGATGCGCTGGGACTTGGCGTAGTCCCGGGCCCGCGCGAACAGCTCCGCGGAGGCGCACGCCTCGAACTCGCCGACTCCCGTGTCCCCGGTGTCCCGGTCGACGTGCAGGGCGGTGGGCTCGGTGACGCCCGCCAGGTAGTCGGACCAGAACGCCGCGGAGCCGTCGTCCTGCCGGGAGTTGAGCCACTCGATGTACCGACGGTACGGGACGGTCGGCGGCAGGCCGGCGGGAGTGCCGTCGAGCAGCGCCCGGTAGAGGGCGAACAGCTCCTTCTGGAGGATCTGCACACTCCAGCCGTCGAGGAGGATGTGGTGGAACGACCAGACGACGATCCGGCGTTCCTCCGACATACGCAGCACGGTGACCCGGACCAGCGGGGCCTGTGACAGGTCGAACCCTCGGTCCCAGTCCTCCGCCAGGAAGGCGTCGAGCCGTTCCTGCTGATCGGTCAGGCCGCGCAGATCCCTCACCTCGAAGGGGAGGACAGCCTTGCGCTGCACCACCTGGACCGGCTCCGACACCCCCTCCCACACGAAGGCGCTGCGGAGGATCGAGTGCCGGTCGACGAGCTGCTGCCAGGCGGCGCCGAACAGCGTCTCGTCGAAGGGCCCTTCGGCTTCCTCCGTCATCTGCACCATGTAGGGGCGCGTGTCGGAGGTGTCCTCCAGTGAGTGGTACAGCATGCCGAACTGCAGGGGCGAGAGTCCGTAGACGTCTTCCACGTTGTGCGCGCTCATATCGAGAACCTCTTCAGGATCGCGGCCATGTCGGCGTCACCGACATCGGTGAGGGGAACACCGGGGGACTCCCGGCGGGCGTCGGCGGTTCCGTCGGCGCTACCGGCGATCAGCTCGCGCAGGCGGCCGAGGACGCCGCCGGCCAGGTACTCGACGGTGCGCCGGTCGTGCAGCGCGGTCGAGTAGTTGACGTACAGGCCGAACGTGTCGCCCTCGACGGCGGCGGTCACGTCCAGCACGTTCCACCGCATGCCGTCCGGGCTGATCGAGTGACCCTTGGGTCCTTCGGGACCGGCGTACCGCCCGATGCCCGGCAGGTCCCTGGTGAACTGCCCCAGGTAGTTGAAGTTCACTTCCGGAGTGGGCTGCCGGCGCAGTACGGACGCCACGTCCGGGGCGCCGAGATGGCGCAGGATGCCGTAGCCGACACCCTTGTTGGGGATCCGCGCCAACTGCTCGCGGACGGAGTCGAGCGAGGCCACCGCGCTGGTGGCTCCCGGCGCCAGCCGCAGGGCGACGGGGAAGACGGACGTGAACCATCCCACCGTCCGTGACAGGTCCACGTCGGGGAACAGATCCTCACGGCCGTGTCCCTCCAGACCGACCAGGGTCTCGTCGTCCCCGGTCCAGTCTCGCAGGGCGTGCGCCAGCGCGGTGAGCAACGCGTCGTTGATCTGGGTGTTGAAGACCTTCGGCACGTCCCGCAGCAGAGCACGGGTCTCCTCGGGGCTGAGCATCGCCACGACGGTGGCGGCGGATCCCAGGTCGTTGCGGCCGTCCCGGTCACGCGGCACCCGGCCGACCGGCTTGGGCTCGGCCCAGTAGGCGAACTCCGCCCGTGCCTGATCGGAGTCGGCGAAACCGTGCAGCCGCTGAGCCCACGACCGGAACGACGTCGTCTTCGCCGGCAACAGGGGCGCGAGCCCGGCAGCCCGGCGCTCGTAGCAACTGCCCAGGTCCTCCAGCAGGATCCGCCAGGACACGCCGTCGACCGCCAGGTGGTGTACGACGATGAGCAGCCGCTGCCCACGCGTGGGCCCCGACTCCAGCAGGGCGGCCCGCAACAACGGCCCCTTGGCCAGGTCGAGGCTCTGCTGCGTCTCCTCCGCGATGTCCAGAGACACCGACGCCAGGGACTCGTCCGCGACAGTGGACAGGTCGTGCACGTCGAGGACGCCGGTGTCCACCGTCTCGTCCAGGTACTGCCGCCAGCCGTCGGCCCCGTCCGCGCAGCGCAGGCGCAGCGCATCGTGGTGCTCGATCAGGTCGACCAGCGCGAGCCGCAGCACGTCGGCGTCGAGTCCGTCGGTGACGAGGAGTTCGGCCTGGTTGAAGTGGTCGAACGCCGGCAGGTCCTTCTCGAAGAACCAGTGCTGGATCGGCGTCAGCGGGACCTCGCCCACCACGCGGCCCTGTTCCGCGTCGACCGGCGTGGCCGTACCGGCGTGGACCGCGATCTCGGCGATCGTCTGGTTCTTGAAGATCAGCCGCGGAGTGAGGTGCACACCGAACTTCTTGGCGCGGGCGATCATCTGGATGCTGATGATCGAATCCCCGCCGAGTTCGAAGAAGTTGTCGTGGATGCCGACGGTGTCGATGCCGAGGATCTCGGACCAGATCGCGGCAAGGGTGCGCTCGATGTCCGTCCGGGGTGGGGTGTAGGTGGTGGTGAGGTCGGGTCGGTGGTGGTCGGGGCGGGCAGGGCTTTGGTGTCGACCTTGCCGTTGGGGGTGAGGGGGAGGTGGTCGAGGGGGATGTAGAGGCTGGGGATCATGTAGTCGGGCAACTGCTGCTGGAGATGGGTGCGGAGTTCGCCGGCGGTGGGTGCGTGTCCGGGGGTGGGGACGGTGTAGGCGGTGAGCTGTTTGTTGCCGGGGGTGTCCTCGCGGACGGTGACGGCGGTGGTGTGGATGTGGGGGTGGGTGGCCAGGGCGTTCTCGATCTCGCCGAGTTCGATGCGGTAGCCGCGCAGCTTGACCTGGTTGTCGATGCGGCCGATGAACTCCAGCGTGCCGTCGGCACGCCACTTGACGAGGTCGCCGGTGTGGTAGACGCGGGGGTCGGGCGGGGCGGGGCAAGGGGGTTGGGGGTGAAGCGCTGTGCGGTCAGCTCGGGCCGCCGGTGGTAGTGCCGGGCCAGGCAGATACCGCCCAGCAGGGCGTGGCCGGGGACGCCGACGGGGGCGGGCTGGTTGTGGTGGTCGACCACGTAGGCGGTGGTGTTGGTGACGGCCCGGCCCAGGGTGGTGGTGCCGCCGTGCGGGTCGGGCGCGGTGGTCAGGCTCATCACGTTCGCCACCGAGCCCTCGGTCGCCCCGTACTCGTTGCTGATCGTCGTCTGCGTACTGCTCGCGTCCAGCAGCCGCGCGACGAGCTGCGGGGTGAGGTTCTCCCCCCCGGCCACGATGGTGGTGATGTGATGACGCGCGCCGCGGGCCTCCAGATGCGCCGCCAGGACCTCCAGATGCGAGGGCGTCGCCTTCAGGAAACTGATCGGAGTGTTCGTGCAGATCAGGTCGATCGCCGCGTCGAACGCCGTCTGATCCGGCCCGGCCACCGGGATCGCGAGCTGCCGGCCCTGGATCAGCGGCAGGAACAACGCCGTGATCGTCAGATCGAACGTCACCGACGAATACAGGATGCTGCCGACACCACCGGGAATGAGCGCGGGATAGTTCCGGTCGCACCAGTGCAGGTAGTTGACCACCCCCCGGTGCTCCAGCGCCACCCCCTTCGGCCTGCCCGTCGAACCCGACGTGTAGATCACATAGGCCAGATCATCCGGCGAAGCCACCGGCTGAGGGTTGTCCTCCGGACCGGCCGGCCACTGCGTGTCCACCAGCAGGCGGTCGACCGTGTCCGGCAGCCGGCCGGCCAGATCGGAACTGGTCACGATCAACGGCGTACCGGTGTCCTCGACCATGTAGGCGATCCGGTCGACGGGATAATCCGGATCGAGGGGAACGAACGCGGCACCCGCCTTCAGAATCCCCAACAGGGTGGCGATCAGCTCCGGCGACCGCTCCAGACACACCGCGACCAGCGTGTCCGGCCGGACCCCGATGTCACGCAGATGATGCGCCAGCCGATTCGCCCGCGCGTTGATGTCCGCGTAGGTCCAGCGGTGGTCGCCCTGCGTCACGGCGATCGCATCGGGACGTGCGGTGACACGCTCCTCGATCAGCCGGTGAATGGTCGCGGTGTCCGGATACGGACCCGTGACACCGTTCCAGTCGACCAGGACCTCCCGCCGCTCCCCCACCGTCAGCATGTTCAGCTCGGACAGGCGCGCCCCCGGCGTGGCCGCCACCGACGCGGCCAGCGTCGTCAAGTGACCGGCCAACCGCTCGATCGTCGCCCGCTCGAACAGATCCGTCCGGAACTCCAGGGCCGCCAGCAGTTCGCCGTCCGCCTCGGTCGCGGTCAGCTGGAGATCGAACTTGGCGTCCTGGCCACCCACACCGACCTGCTCGACCGCCAGACCGGGCAGGCTCCACGCCTCGCCGTCCGGTGTGTTCTGGAAGACGAACAAGGTCTGGAAGAGCGGGTTGCGGGACAGGTCCCGGCCCGGGGCGAGCTCGTCGACGAGGCGTTCGAAGGGCAGGTCCTGGTGGTCGTAGGCGCCCAGGGCAGTGTCCTTGACGCGGGCCAGCAGCTCGGTGAACGCCGGGTCGCCGGACAGGTCCGTGCGCAGGACGAGGGTGTTGACGAAGAAGCCGATCAGGTCCTCGGTCTCGGCCCGGTTGCGGCCGGCGATCGGAGTGCCGACCGCGATGTCGTCCTGACGGCAGTAGCGGGCCAGAACGATCTGGAACACCGCCAGCAGCGCCATGAACAGGCTCGCGCCCTGCCCGCTCGCCGCCGTCCGCAGCCCCTCCGCCACCTCCGACGGCACCGAGAAGTACACGGTGTCGCCCTCGGCGCCCTCCCTCTCAGCCGACCGCCCATGGTCGGTCGGCAGCTCCAGGGTCGCCACTCCCGCAAGACGCTCGCGCCAGTACGCCAACTGATCCTCCAGGAACTCGCCGCTGAGCTGCTCCCGCTGCCAGACGGCGAAGTCCGCGTACTGAAGAGGCAGTTCGGGCAGCAACGCCTCGCGTCCGGCGACGGCGGCCGCGTACAGCTCGCGCAGCTCGCGCGCCAGAATCCCGGACGACCAGCCGTCCGACACGATGTGGTGCAACGCCAGCAGTACGAACTGGTCGTCGTCAGCGACACGCACCACGTCCACGCGCAGAAGCCGGCCGCCGTCCAGCTCGAACGGCCTTCGGGCCTCCGTCGCCATGATGTCCGACGCCGCCTGCTCCCTGTCGGCCGCCGGGAGGGCCCGGACGTCGTGCACCACCGGAGTGACCACCCACGGGGCGTCCACTACCTGCGCCGGACGGCCTGAGCCGTCCGTCACGAACCGGGTGCGCAGCACCTCGTGCCGGGTGACCAGGCCGGTGAACGCCGCTCCCAGGGCACTGACATCAAGCTTGCCCCGCACGCGCAGCCCGAACGGCACGAGGTATTCGGCGCTGCCAGGCGTCAACTGATCCAGGAACCACAGCCGCTGCTGCGCGAACGACAGCGGCAACGGACCGTTGTCGCGGTCGGCCGGAACCAGCGGCGCCTCGTCGGCCGTCTCCAGCTCGCGCACGGCCGCGGCCAGTGTCGCCACCGTGGGCGACGTGAAGAGGGCCCGCACGGGGACGTCCACTCCGAGCCGCTGACGCAGACGCGACGTCACCTGCGTCGCGAGCAGTGAATGTCCGCCGAGTTCGAAGAAGTTGTCGTGGATGCCGATGGTGTCGATGCCGAGGATCTCGGACCAGATCGCGGCAAGGGTGCGCTCGATGTCCGTCCGGGGTGGGGTGTAGGTGGTGGTGAGGTCGGGTCGGTGGTGGTCGGGGGCGGGCAGGGCTTTGGTGTCGACCTTGCCGTTGGGGTGAGGGGGAGGTGGTCGAGGGGGATGTAGAGGCTGGGGATCATGTAGTCGGGCAACTGCTGCTGGAGATGGGTGCGGAGTTCGCCGGCGGTGGGTGCGTGTCCGGGGGTGGGGACGGTGTAGGCGGTGAGCTGTTTGTTGCCGGGGGTGTCCTCGCGGACGGTGACGGCGGTGGTGTGGATGTGGGGGTGGGTGGCCAGGGCGTTCTCGATCTCGCCGAGTTCGATGCGGTAGCCGCGCAGCTTGACCTGGTTGTCGATGCGGCCGATGAACTCCAGCGTGCCGTCGGCACGCCACTTGACGAGGTCGCCGGTGTGGTAGACGCGGGGGTCGGGGCGGGGCGGGGCAAGGGGGTTGGGGGTGAAGCGCTGTGCGGTCAGCTCGGGCCGCCGGTGGTAGTGCCGGGCCAGGCAGATACCGCCCAGCAGGGCGTGGCCGGGGACGCCGACGGGGCGGGCTGGTTGTGGTGGTCGACCACGTAGGCGGTGGTGTTGGTGACGGCCCGGCCCAGGGTGGTGGTGCCGCCGTGCGGGTCGGGCGCGGTGGTCAGGCTCATCACGTTCGCCACCGAGCCCTCGGTCGCCCCGTACTCGTTGCTGATCGTCGTCTGCGTACTGCTCGCGTCCAGCAGCCGCGCGACGAGCTGCGGGGTGAGGTTCTCCCCCCCGGCCACGATGGTGGTGATGTGATGACGCGCGCCGCGGGCCTCCAGATGCGCCGCCAGGACCTCCAGATGCGAGGGCGTCGCCTTCAGGAAACTGATCGGAGTGTTCGTGCAGATCAGGTCGATCGCCGCGTCGAACGCCGTCTGATCCGGCCCGGCCACCGGGATCGCGAGCTGCCGGCCCTGGATCAGCGGCAGGAACAACGCCGTGATCGTCAGATCGAACGTCACCGACGAATACAGGATGCTGCCGACACCACCGGGAATGAGCGCGGGATAGTTCCGGTCGCACCAGTGCAGGTAGTTGACCACCCCCCGGTGCTCCAGCGCCACCCCCTTCGGCCTGCCCGTCGAACCCGACGTGTAGATCACATAGGCCAGATCATCCGGCGAAGCCACCGGCTGAGGGTTGTCCTCCGGACCGGCCGGCCACTGCGTGTCCACCAGCAGGCGGTCGACCGTGTCCGGCAGCCGGCCGGCCAGATCGGAACTGGTCACGATCAACGGCGTACCGGTGTCCTCGACCATGTAGGCGATCCGGTCGACGGGATAATCCGGATCGAGGGGAACGAACGCGGCACCCGCCTTCAGAATCCCCAACAGGGTGGCGATCAGCTCCGGCGACCGCTCCAGACACACCGCGACCAGCGTGTCCGGCCGGACCCCGATGTCACGCAGATGATGCGCCAGCCGATTCGCCCGCGCATTGATCTCCCCGAAGGTCCAGCAGCGGTCTCCGAAGGCCACGGCCACCGCGTCCGGGTCGGCAGCCACCCGCTCCTCGATCAGCCGGTGGATCGTCGCGGTGTCCGGATACGGACCCGTGACACCGTTCCACTCGACCAGCACCTCCCGCCGCTCCCCCACCGTCAGCATGTTCAGCTCGGACAGCCGCGCCCCCGGTGCGGCCGCCACCGACGCGGCCAGCGTCGCGATGTGGCCCGCCAACCGCTCGATCGTCGCCCGCTCGAACAGATCCGTCCGGAACTCCAGTACCGCGCGCAGGCCGTCCGGCGCCTCGACCGCCGTGAGCGTCAGGTCGAACTTGGCGATGCCCCGCTCGATCTCGACCGGCTCGGTCCGCGTGCCCGCCAGCTCCCATGTCTGGCCCTCCGCGCTGCCGGGCGCCTGGAGGACGAGCATCGTCTGGAACAGGGGGTTGCGGGACGGGTCCCGGTCGGGAGCCAGTTCTTCCACGAGGCGTTCGAAGGGCAGGTCCTGGTGGTCGTAGGCGCCCAGGGCGGTGTCCTTGACGCGGGCCAGCAGCTCGGTGAACGCCGGGTCGCCGGACAGATCGGTGCGCATGACCAGCGTGTTGACGAAGAAGCCGATCAGGTCCTCGGTCTCGGCCCGGTTGCGGCCGGCGATCGGAGTGCCGACCGCGATGTCGTCCTGACGGCAGTAGCGGGCCAGAACGATCTGGAACACCGCCAGCAGCGCCATGAACAGACTCGCGCCCTGCCCGCTCGCCGCCGTCCGCAGCCCCTCCGCCACCTCCGACGGCACCGAGAAGGTGACCACGTCACCGCCACCGCTCGGCAGCGCCGGACGCTGGTGGTCGGTGGGAAGCTCGAGCGGCGTGACCCCGGCGAGGCGCTCGCGCCAGTACGCCAACTGATCCTCCAGGAACTCGCCGCTGAGCTGCTCTCGCTGCCAGACGGCGAAGTCCGCGTACTGAAGAGGCAGTTCGGGCAGCAACGCCTCGCGTCCGGCGACGGCGGCCGCGTACAGCTCGCGCAGCTCGCGCGCCAGGATCCCGGACGACCAGCCGTCCGACACGATGTGGTGCAACGTCACCAGCACGTACTGGTCGTCGTCGGCGACACGCACCACGTCGACCCGCAGAAGCCGGCCGCCGTCCAGCTCGAACGGCCGTGTGGCCTCGGTGCGCAGCACCTCGCCCGCGCGGGCCTCCGCGTCCGCTTCGGTCCGCAGGTCGTGGACGGTGACGTCCACCGGCCAAGGTGCGCTGATCACCTGCTGCGGTGTGCCGTCGTCGTCCGCCGGGAATGCCGTCCGCAGCACCTCGTGCCGGGCCACCAGACCCGACAGTGCCGTGCCCAGGGCGGCGACGTCCAACGCGCCGCGCACCCGCAGCACCGTCGGCACCAGGTAGTCCGCGCTGTCCGGTGTCAACCGGTCCAGGAACCACAGCCGCTGCTGCGCGAACGACAGCGGCAGTGGTCCCGCCTTCCGGTCAGCCCGTACGATTCGGGTCGCTTCCGCGCGCCGCCGCATGCGGGACAGCAGCCGTGCCTCGACCGAGTTCTCGCCCATGATGTTCCGTCCTCTTCCGTCTTGTCGCGTGGGCAGGGGGCCGCTGGTTCAGGAATCCTGTTCCTGCGCGTCGAACAATTCGATGAGCTGTTGCTTGATACCGATGACGGTGGGTGACTGGAAAAGGCGTCGCAGGCCGATGCGCACCCCGGTCACCGACTCCACCTGGTTGACGAGCTGGATGGCGAGCAGGGAGTGACCGCCGGCGTCGAAGAACCCCTCGTGGACTCC
This sequence comes from Streptomyces sp. Tue 6430, assembly GCA_021568835.1. Lineage (GTDB taxonomy): Bacteria > Actinomycetota > Actinomycetes > Streptomycetales > Streptomycetaceae > Streptomyces. Next base: position 296,512 of record JAKGSH010000002.1, on the reverse strand, counting down.
CACGCGTTCGACGCCGAGCACGGCGGCCATGATGGCGGCGATCTCCGCCTCGATCTCGTCCCTCGGCGCGACGTATCCGGCCGTGCTGTCGCCATCGCTGCCGAGGGCCGGCAGGGCCGCGTGGTCGACTTTGCCGTTCCGGTTGAGCGGCAGTTGCGGGAGGACGGCGAACGCGGACGGCATCATGGCGCGTGGCAGACGTTCGGCGGCCCACTCACGCAGCTCGCCGGCGTCCACCGTGCCGCCGGGCACGGGCACGCAGTAGGCGACCAGCCGCTTGTCACCGGGCATGTCCTCCCGGACCACCACCGCGCAGACACCGACCGCGTCATGGGTGAGCAGTGTCGCCTCGATCTCGCCGAGCTCGACCCGGACACCGCGCAGCTTCACCTGCCGGTCGATGCGTCCCAGCAGGTCCAGTTCGCCGTCCGCGGTGAACCGGCCGAGGTCGCCCGTGCGGTACATCCGGCCGCCGCGGAACGGGTCGGCGACGAAACGCTCGGCCGTCAGCTCGGGCCGCCGGTGGTAACCGCGTCCGACGCTGTCGCCACCGAGGTACACCTCGCCCAGCACACCCGCGGGTACGGGACGGCGGTCCGGATCCAGGACGTACACGCTCTGATTGACCATGGGCCGGCCCGCGCGGACCGGTCCGGCCGGGTCCGTGCGCGAAGCCCGCCAGTACGTCGTGTCCACCGAGACCTCGGTGGCGCCGTACAGGTTGACGAGGTCACCGGGGAAGCGTTCGGTGAACCGGCTCACCAGCGTGGGCTGGAGCGGCTCGCCGCTGGCGAAGGCGTACCGCAGGTGCGTGCAGTCCCCGGGCCGTACCTGGGAGACGAACAGGTCCAGCAGGCTCGGCACGAAGTGGAGGCCGACCACACGGTGGGCGCGCATCAGGCGGGACACCTCGGCCATGTCGAGCCGGTCGGAGCCGGGCACCAGCACGACCGTGGCGCCCTGCCACAGGGGCCAGAAGATCTCGTACGCCGAGACGTCGAAGGACAGCGGCGTGGCCTGGAGGAATCCCTCGCCCTCGGCGAGCGGGAACGCGTGCTGCATGCCGGCCAGGTAGTTGACCACTCCGCGGTGTTCGATGCGGACGCCCTTGGGGCGGCCTGTGGAGCCACTGGTGTAGATCAAGTAGCAGAGGTCGCCGGGTTCCGCGACGGGTTCCGGCGCCTTTGTGGGGAGGGTGTCCGGAAGATCGGCGGGCCGGTCCACGGCCAGCAGGTCCGAGTCCTCGGGCAGCAGGGCGGCGTGCGCCGTGTCGGTGATGATCAGCGGTGCGCCGGAGTCCGCCACCAGGTATGCCAGCCGCTCCGCCGGGTGCTCCGGGTCGAGCGGCACGTAGGCGGCGCCGGCCTTGAGGATGCCGAGCAGCGTCCACACCATGGCGGGCGAGCGTTCCAGGCAGACGCCCACGGGTACGTCCGGGCCGATGCCCGGCACGGTGCGCAGCCGGTGGGCGAGGCGGTTGGCCCGCTCGTCGAGCTGGCGGTACGTCAGGGATTCGGTGCCGCAGACGACGGCCACCGCGTCCGGGTTCTGTGCCACTCGCTGCTCGAACAGCCCGTGCAGGGTGGCCGTCGGGACGGGCGAGGCGGTGTCGTTCCCCTCGGTGAGGATGCGGTGCCGCTCACTCGCGTCCAGCATCTCCACCTCGGACAGCGCGCTGTGGGGGCGAGCCGTGGCCGCGGCCAGCAGGTTGGTGAAGTGGCCGACCATGCGGCGCGCGGTGTCCTCGGTGAACAGGTCGTCGGCGTAGACGACGGCGCCGTCCAGCGTGCCGTCCGCCGCCTCCGCGAGGTACATCGACAGGTCGAACTTGGCGTCCCGTACCGGGGTCTCGACGGGTTCCGCCGACAGACCCGGTAGGTTCCAGGCGTCCGCGCCCGGTGCGTTCTGCAACGCGAACATCGTCTGGAAGAGCGGGTTGCGGGACAGGTCCCGGTCGGGAGCGAGTTCTTCCACGAGGCGTTCGAAGGGCAGGTCCTGGTGGTCGTAGGCGCCCAGGGCGGTGTCCTTGACGCGGGCCAGCAGCTCGGTGAAGGCCGGGTCGCCGGACAGGTCCGTGCGCAGGACGAGGGTGTTGACGAAGAAGCCGATCAGGTCCTCGGTCTCGGCCCGGTTGCGGCCCGCGATCGGAGTGCCGACCGCGATGTCCCGTTGCCCGCTGTAGCGGGCCAGCAGCAGCTGGAAGACCGCCAGCAGCGTCATGAACAGGCTCGCGCCGCTCTCGGCGGACACCGCGCGGGCACGGGCGGCGACCTCGGCGGGCACCGAGAACCGGACCGCTTCGCCGCGTCCGCCGCGCTCCGCCGGCCGAGCGTGGTCGGTCGGCAGCTCCAGCGGCTCCAGTCCGTCCAAGCGGTCTGTCCAGTAGGTGAGTTGGCGCTCCAGTGTCGCGTCGGACAACCAGGCGCGCTGCCACACTGCGTAGTCGGCGTACTGCACCCGCAGCGGTCCGGGCCCGGACGTGCCGGACGTGCCGGACCGGTCCGAGGCGGCTTCCGCATACCGGGCGGACAGCTCGCGCACCAGCACGCCCACCGACCAGCCGTCGAAGGCGATGTGGTGCACGGTGACCGCCAGGACGCACTCGTCGTCGGCCAGCCGCACCAGCAGCGCGCGCAGCATCGGTCCGGTGCCGAGGTCGATCGGCCGCAGTCCGTCCTCGCGCAGCACCTCCGCCAGGGTGTCCTCGCGGCTGGTGGCGTCACCCGTCCCGCGCAGGTCCCGTACCAGCATCCGCACCGGCCGTGCCCGGTCGATCAGCTGCACCGGCGAGCCCGCCGCGTCCGTGCCGAACCGGGTGCGCAGGATCTCGTGACGCGCCACCACCGCGGTGAACGCGGCGTTCATGGCGTCCACGTCCAGTGGGCCGCGGACGCGGAAGGCGAAGGGCAGCAGGTACTCGACCCGGCCCGGATCCAACTGGTCGAGGAACCAAAGCCGTTGCTGCGCGAAGCTGAGCGGCGGCGGACCGCTGCCGCGCGGCACCGACGGGATGTGCTCCGCGCCGGTGCCGTCCAGTTCCGTCACGGCCTCGGCCAGCAGCGCCGGGGTCGGCGCGCTGAACAGCGTGCGCACCGGGACATCGGCACCGAGCCGCCGGCGCAGCCGCGACACGACCTGGGTGGCCAGCAGCGAATGCCCGCCCAGCGCGAAGAAGTCGTCGTGCACGCCGATCCGGTCGACGCCCAGCACCTCGGACCACACCTCGACCACCGTGCGTTCGGCGTCCGTGCGCGGCGCGGTGTACACGGCGTCCAGTCCGGACCGGTCGGAGGCGGGGCGGGGAGCGCCCGGCGGTCCGTCTTGCCGTTCGGGGTGAGTGGTATGCGCTCCAGTGGCACGAAGGCCGCGGGCACCATGTAGTCCGGCAGGTCGCGCCGGAGGTGGGCGCGCAGCGCGCTCGCGTCGAGGGATCCCGCACACACCACGTACGCCACCAGTCTCTGCAGTCCGGGAACGTCCTCGCGCAGCGTGACGGTGGCGCCGGTGACCGCGGGGTGGGCGAGCAACGCCGTCTCGATCTCACCCAGTTCGACGCGGTAGCCGCGCAGTTTGACCTGGTTGTCCGCGCGGCCCACGAACTCCAGCCGCCCGTCCGGCAGCCATCGAGCGTGGTCCCCGGTGCGGTAGACGCGTCGCGGTGCGCCGTCCACGTCCACGACGGTGAACTTCTCGTCGGTCAGATCGGGCCGGTCGAGGTAGCCGCGGGCCAGTCCGGGGCAGTTGATCCACATCTCGCCCGGCACTCCCACCGGTACCGGCCGACCGTGGCGGTCGACCACGAAGACCTTCACATTGGCGACCGGCCGGCCGATCGGCACCCGGTCGACGGGCCCGGTGATCCTGGCGGTCGTCGCCTCCTGCGCGGCCTCCGTGGGTCCGTAACCGTTGACCAGAGGCACCGCGCAGTGCCGGAACCACTCCCGGACCTGCTCCCGCTGGAGCGCCTCGCCGCCGAGCCGGACCAGCCGCAGCGCCGGGCCCAGCGCGTCCGGCCCGTCCAGGTCGGCGGCCAGCGCCCCGAATGCCGACGGGGTGAGCCACGCCACCGTGACCCGGTACTCGCGCAGCGCCGCCGCCAGTCGGCCCGGGTCCCAGGCGTCATCGCGCAGCACCAGACCGGCTCCGGAGACGAGCGGGGCGAAGATCTGTCCCACCGACGAGTCGAACGCGATCGACGCGAACTGCAGGACCCGGTCCTCGGGCGTGAGCTCCAGCTCGCGGCACGTCTCGCGCATCCGTGCCCGCAGCGCGCCGTGGGTGATCTGCACGCCCTTGGGACGACCGGTGGAACCACTGGTGTAGATCACGTAGGCCACGTCGTCCGGACCGGTCTGCGCCACCGGACCGGCGGAGGCGGTGTGCGGCCGCTCCGCCCAGGACCCGTCCAGCAGCAGCGTCGGCGTGGGGGCGGGCAGGCGGCCGGTGTGCGTGGACCGGGTGACGATCAGCGGGGCGCCGCTGTCCTCGACCATGTAGGCGAGCCGGTCCGTGGGGTACGCGGGATCCAGCGGCACGTACGCCGCGCCCGACTTGTGGATGCCGAGCAGTGCGCACACCATGTCCACGCCGCGGTCCAGGCAGACCGCCACCAGGGTGCCCGGCCCCGCACCGCGCTCGCGCAGCCGGCCGGCGATCCACTCCGCCCGCTCGTCGAGCTGCCGGTAGGTCAGCCGCTCGGTGCCGCACGTCACGGCCGGCGCGTCCGGGTGGCGAGCGGCCCGCTCCTCGATCAGCCGGGTCACGGTCAGCGTGTCCGGGGCGTCGGTGTCGGAGCCGTTCCACTCGCCCAGGATCGTCCGGCGCTCGGCGGCGGTCAGCATCTCCAGCTCGGACAGCCGGGTCTGCGGGGCGGCGCAGGCGGCGGCCAGCAGCGTCTCGAAGTGCCCGGCGAGCCGTACCATCGTGGCTTCGTCGAACAGGTCGGTGGAGTACACGACGGTGCCGTCCAGAGCGCCGTCGGCGGCCTCGGTGGCGTAGAAGGTGAAGTCGAACTTGGAGTCCTGGGCGGAGACGTCGAGCTGCCGCACGGTCAGGCCGGGCAGTTCCCACGACCGGCTGTCGGGGGTGTTCTGAAGGACGAACATCGTCTGGAACAGCGGATTGCGGGACAGGTCCCGCTGCGGCGCCAGCTCCTCCACCACACGCTCGAAGGGCAGGTCCTGGTGGTCGTAGGCGCCCAGGGCGGTGTCCTTGACCCGGGCCAGCAGTTCGGTGAACGTCGGGTCGCCGGACAGGTCGGTGCGCAGGACGAGGGTGTTGACGAAGAAGCCGATCATGTTCTCGATGTCGGCCCGGTTGCGGCCCGCGATCGGGGTGCCGACCGCGATGTCCTCCTGGCCGCTGTAGCGCGACAGCACCACCTGGAAGACCGCCAGCAGGGTCATGAACAGGCTCGCGCCGGTCTCCTTGGAGAGCCTGCGGGCGCCGTCGGCCGTCTCCGCGGGCACGCGGAAGGTGAGCATGGCGCCCTTGCCGCTGTGCCGCGCCGGACGCCGACGGTCGGTGGGCAGTTCCAGCGGTTCGACGCCGGCCAGCCGGCCGCGCCAGTAGTCCAGTTGATCCGCCAGCACGTCGCCGGTGAACCACTGGCGCTGCCAGACCGCGAAGTCGGCGTACTGGAGCGGTGGTTCGGGCAGGTCGGCAACCCTGCCCGCGACCCGCGCGCCGTACAGCTCGGTCAGCTCCCGCGACAGCACCCCCGCCGACCAGCCGTCGAAAGCGATGTGATGCACCGTCAGGGAAAGGAGGTGCTCCTCATCGGCCAGCCGGATCAGCAGCGCGCGCACCATCGGTCCGGTGCCGAGGTCCATCGGGCGGAAGCCCTCGGTGTCCACGAGCGCGGTGGCCGCCTCCTCGCGCGCGCGGTCCCCGGCGACGGATCGCAGGTCGTGAACGGCGAGGGGAAGCGGCCGGGGCGGGTCGACGACCTGGCCGGGGCTGCCGTCCGTCTCGCTGACGAAGCGGGTGCGCAGCACCTCGTGCCGGGCCACCAGGTCCGACAGCGACGCACGCAGCGCCGGGACGACCAGCGGGCCGCGGATGCGCAGTCCCATGGGAATCAGGTATTCGGCCCGGCCGGGCTCCAGCTGGTCCAGGAACCACAGCCGGCGCTGCGCGAACGACAGCGGCAGCGGGCGCCCGTCCCGGGGCGCGCGGGACATGACCGGAGCGTCGTCCGGAGCCCCGGCCGCCACCAGAGCGCCCATGACGTCCGCCGCCTCCTCGGCATAGGAGTCGGAGTCGGGCGACTCGAACAGCCGGCGGGCCCTCAGCAGGGCTTCCTCCGCGAGGAAGGACGCCACCGCTCGCACCGTCAACGGCTCGGGCAACGGTTCCGCGCCGAATTCCGAACCGAATTCTTCCGCGATCCGGCGGGCCATTTCCGTCACCTGCGAGCGGGTTCCGCCCAGCTGGAAGAATTCGTCCTCGGCCGAAGTCACCTCGATCCCGGTCACCGCATTCCACACTGTGGCGATGCGGGCTTCAGCCGGGGAGAAAACGCCCTGCTCGGCCACCTGTCCGGGGGCCGCGGCCATCGTCGGATTCGTCGTCATGTGTTCACCAGTTCCTCGTCGTCGACCGTTCGTGAAAGCCCCTCGGAAACTCAGCCGGATCCGATGCTCGCAGAGCGATCTTGATGAGATAACTGGTTACTTCTGCCCGCCGAACGTGGACACTTCTGCCCTTCGGCCGTGGGCACTCGGGCGTTCATCAGCCGGGCCGATTTCTGCGCGCCTCGGCGAAGCGGGCAGCCGGCCGGGGCGGTGGACCGCCCCGGCCGGCGCCGGTCGCGTCCGGCGACTCAGGCGGCTGCTCTGGTGGCCTCCGCCCCGGGTTCAGAAGCCGTACCAGCCGTACTCCGCTTCTCGTGCGCGGTGCTGACAGGGATCGCGTCGGACACCGTCCGCTTGCGCATGTCCGTCCACCCCGGGTTCAGGGCCGGCACGCCGATGGCGACGAGGTAGAGCCCGCCCACGATCCACAGTGCACCCGAGGTGCCCACCACCGTCACCAGTCCCGCGCCCAGTAGCCCACCGAACGGGATGCCCGCCCAGGTGACGGCCTGAGCCAGCGTCTTGACCCGTCCCAGCAGCGGGGTGGGAATCAACTCGTACGTCACGGCCCCGACGATCGGATTGACGAAGCCGGACCCCAGGCCGCCCAGCGCCAGCACCGCGAGTACCAGCCACAGTGGCGCGCCCGCGGCCATGGCCACGAAGCGCGGGACGCCGCCCAGCGTGAAGCCGATCAGGTAGACGGTGCGCCGTGGCAGCCGCTCGCCCACTCCCGCGGCCACGAGCGCGGCGACGATCGACGTCGCAGCGAAAACGCTGACCACCAGGCCCACGGCCCCCGCGCCATTGCCCGTCTCCTTCGCCCAGACCGGCAGCAGCACGGACATGAACGCCTGGTCGAGCATGTTGGTGACGGCGAGCATGCACACGATGGACCGCAGCAGTTTGGCATCGCGCAGAAACACGGCGCCCTGGCGCAGCCGCGAGAGGTAGCCCTCGGCCTCCTCGACCGGCGTCTCGTGCGGCTCGGGCGCCGGATCACTGAGGGTGGTGGAGACCACCAGCGCCGACACGCCGAACAGGCAAGCGGTGATCCACAGGGCGTAGAGGCTGCCGAAGGAGGCGACGACCACGCCGGCGATGGCCGGCCCGATGGTCGTCGCGGTCCGCTCGACCGCCGCTGACAGGCCGGTCCCCCGTTCCAGCGGCACCCGGGCCGCGCGGGTCGCCGCCGGCACGAAGAGCCCCTTGGCCCCGTTGGCCGGGCCGTCCGCCGCACCGATCACGGCCAGCAACCCCAGCAGCAGGCCGAAGGACAGGTGTCCCGTGAGGTAGAGCAACGGGGCGGCGGCCGTCGCGACGGTGGAGGCCACGTCGCCGGCGACACTGATGCGTTTGGGGCCGATCCGGTCGATGATCGGTCCGGCCAGCGCCTGGGCTATCACGTACGGCACGATCTGGCAGAAGGCGACCAGACCGGTCTTGCCGACGCTGCCGGTCGTCGTTAAAACGAACCAGGGCAGGGCGATGGAGAGCACCCGGTTGGCCGACAGGGCCGCCGCATTGGCCGACAGCATGCCGACCAGTCCGCGAAGAACCCGGGGCCCTTCGGTCGGAGCGTCCGGGGAGGGCGTGCGGGTACCGCTGTCCGCCGCCTGCTGGGCGGCTGTGTGCCGAGAAGTCATCTTTCTCACTCCGAGTCCGAGGGGTGGGAGATGTGCCGGTCCACACCGGTGGGGAACAACTGGAACTGGAAGGCGACCCTCGCCTCGCCCTCGAGGAGCGGCGAACCCGCCGGTTCCGGGGAGGAGTTGCGTCGGCGGAGCAGTCGGTGGATGTCCGCCGACAGCTCTTTGGCCTCGGCGGGGGTGAGGGTGAGCACGTAGTCGCCGAAGTCCTGGGCTTCGCGCCATTCCGGCGACAGCGAGGCGGTCGCTTCGATGGCGGTCGTCATCGCGTCGGACCACACCCTGCCGAGGGCCTGCAAGTAGGCGACGCCGAGACCCTCTTCGCCTGCCAGCACCGAGTCGTCCGGTACGACCGTGTTGACATGCGCCGCCTGCCACCAGCGCTCACGGCGGCCTCCCCGGGACGGCGCCTCGACGATGAAGCCGTACTCGGCGAGCTGGCGCAGGTGATAGCTGGTCGCGCCGGTGTTCTGGTCCAGCCGCCGGGCAAGCGTGGTGGCCGTGGCCGGTCCCTCTGTGCGCAGGACCGTCAATATCCGCACGCGTAGCGGATGTGCGACGCCCCGCAGGTTACGAGCGTTCAGGTGGACCTGAGAGGGCTGCTCGGGATGTTCCATGAACCCCAAGCTAGTTGACACACATTTCTTTGCATAGAGTTCTGTGCACAGACTTCTGTGTGTGTGATGGATGGCCGAGTTCCGTCGGTACGCAGGTCCGTCGACGCCGGGGCGGGCGCGTACGTGTGGGCATGGGTGAGCAGTTCGCCGACCGGCAACCGGGTCGGGTCCACCGCGTGCCGGGAGACGGGTGGGCCCTGTCGGGCCTGTACCGGGGTGCGGAACTGCGCTGCCGGGCGGCGGGCGCGGGCGAAGTCCGTGCCCGCCGCCCGGTGCCACCGCGGTCCGCGGGGTGCCGTTCAGCCCGAGGGCCCGGTTCACGCCATTTCCGAGAGAACGCCGCTCACGGCAGTGTGAGGCGCGCCACGATGGCGAGCGAACTCCCGTTCGTATCGGTCAGTTGGTCAACCGGTCAGAAGGAGCGCTCGTGACGCACGCCGCACCCCCCTTACCCGTGGTCGTGGAGAATCCGGTCGTCAAGTTCTCCAGCGCCCCGCAGCGCCCGCCCCTGCGGCATCTGGGCAGGCCCTCCCTGCGCACCTCGGTCTCCGGCACCCGGCGGCGCGCCCGCGATGAGGCGCCCCGCGTCCTGCTCGTCGTGCCCTCGTACACGCGGGTGGTGGAGCCCTCCCCCGAGCGCAGCAGCTTCCGGGCGCTCGGTCTGAACACCTTCGAGGTCATGAAGCGGGCCGGCACCCCGATCGGACTCCTGCGCATCGCGGCCAACGCCCGCCTCGCCGGCTTCGACGTCCGCATCGTCGACTCGCCCTTCGCCGGCTGGGAGCAGGAACGCCGGCTCGTCGACCTCGGCGGCGGCAGCAGCCTGGTCCGCTACGGCCTCGACGACTCCCGACTACGCGCGATCATCGAGGAGTTCGAGCCGGACGTCGTGGGCGTCCAGTGCATCTACACGGTCCAGTGGGGCAACGCGCGCGCCCTGGCCGACCTGGTCAAGGACATCGACCCGGCGATCGTGACGGTCACGGGCGGCGCCCACCCCAGCGGGGACTGGCGGTACGCCGTACCGGACTCCCCCTTCGACCACGTCGTCATCAACGAGGCCGACCAGACCTTCACCGCGCTGCTGCGGGCGCTGACCGAGGAGGGCGGCGACATCGACGCGGTGCCCGGCGTCGCCTACCGGCGGGCCGACCTCGCCGTGGTGCGCACCACCGCCAGGTCGCCGTACATGCGCATCCTGCCGAAGCGGCAGGGTCTGGACCAGCGGCTCGGCATGATGCCGCTGCCCGACTTCGGGATGCTGGACATGCGCCAGTACGAGCAGGCGTACCACTCGTCGGGGAAGCGGGTGCGCGACCACGGCTCGTGGGCGCAGATCTTCTCGACCATCGGCTGCAACGTGGGCTGCGACTTCTGCTACATCCCGATGGTGAACGGCCCTTGGCGGGCGCTCGGCCTCGACTGGTTCGACCTGCACCTCGCCGAGATCACCAAGCAGGGGGTGACCGAGGTGCTCCTCGAGGACGACCATCTGCTGCACGATCCGCTGTACGCGATGCGCGTCTTCGAACTGCTGCGCAAGCACGACCTGCCGTGGGTGGAGGAAGGCGGCCTGAGCCTGTTCAACCTCGTCCTGCTGCACCTGGGCGAGAAGTTCGCGAACGGCATGGACGACGCCGAGCGGCGCAACCCCAACTTCCGCAACATCCTGTCCGCGATGCGTTCCGGACTGACCTGCCGCGACCTGATCAGGGCGATGGCCGACGGCGGCTGCTACAGCGTCTACCTCGCCGTGGAGAGCGCCAACGAGGACAGCCTCGAGCAGTCCGGCAAGCCCCGTCTCAACGCCTTCCAGAAGGCCACCGGCGAGATCGTGGAGATGTTCACGGAGTACGGCATCCAGGTCACCGGCGGTTTCATGCTCGGCTTCGTCAACCCGCCCGAGCGGCCCGGGGGCGAACCGTACGTCGAGTCGCTGGAGCAGATCGAGAAGACCATCGACTACGCGGTCACGCTCATGGGCCACGGGATGGCGTACGCCAACCCCTTCATCGTCACCCCGCTGCCGGGCACCAGGATGTGGGACTTCCAGAAGGACTACGTCGTACGCCACTACGACAACGGCTGGTCGCACGAGAAGGCGACCATGGCGACGGAGAAGTGGAGCGCGCAGGACATCGAACGCATGCGGCTGGAGCTGCTGGTGCGCGCCAACGGCGCCGACAAGGTCACCGAAATGGTCCGTCGCGGGACCTGGCCCGTGGACGCCTGACGGGTCGGCGACGCGGTGGCGGCCTGCTCAGCCCCGGCGGCGCGCCGCACGCAGCGCGTCCGCCGAGGCGAGCATGGCGCCACCGGTGATCAGCACACAGGCGGCGGCGACGGGCCAGCTCGCGTCGGCCCGTCCCGTCGCGATCAGCAGGGCGGTGGACAGCAGCGGGGCGAAGTACGACAGGGTGCCCAGGAGGCGGATGTCGCCGTGCTTGGTGGCGTGGTCCCAGATGTAGAACGCGCCGCCGACCGGCCCGAGGCCCAGCGCGAACACCGCGAGCCACTGGCCGCCGTCGGGCCGGACCGTGTCCTCGAACAGCAGATGGCAGACGGCCGCGAGCACCGCGGTGCCCAGGCAGAAGAACGCCACCGTGTCCGTCGGGACCTGCGGATACCGCCGGTTGGCCACCGAGTACGCCGACCACACCAGCGCACAGACGGCTGCTGCCGCGTACCCGGGCAGGTACTCCCCGCGGAACTGGACCCCCTGCCCGCCCGTGACCAGCAGGAAAGTGCCGCCGAGGCCGAGCACCGCGCCCACCGCGTGCCACCAGCGCAGCCGTTCACCCGGCAGCAGTGCGGAGAACACGACGATCAGCAGCGGCCACAGGTAGGCGATGAGGCCGGCGTCGACCGCGGGGGCGTCGCGCAGGGCCACGAAGTAGAAGAAGTGGTAGCCGAACAGGCCGCCGACGCCGAGCGCCCAGGCCCCGCGGGGCACCGCGCGGACGAGCGTCCCGCCGCCGCGCAGCGCCCGGGGCAGTCCGAGGGCCCCGCCCACCGCGAACGCCATCGCGGTGAGCTGGAACGGCGGAATCCGCCCGGTCAGCGTGGTGAACAGGGCCAGCGACGCCCACAGCAGCACGGCCCCGGCGCCGATGGCGGTGGCCCTGAGCCGGTGCGCCGGATGCGTCGCGGCGTCGTGCTCCTGCCCCGGCGCCGCGGCGCCGGCTCGCGTGTCCCGAGCGTCCACATGCTCTCCCACCCACCGCCGGCGTATGACGGTCCGTCGACGTACGACCACCCGGGGCATCGTAGGGAGGCGCCTCGCGTGGACCCGCGCTTTCCGGTCAGCGGGCAGGACCAGCCGGGGAAGCAGCCGGGCAGGAACGGTGTCGCCCCGGGCCTCGGTCTTCACCGAGGTCGGGCGGGTGACTGCCGGACCGGCCGTGGGCCGTGCACGCGTGGGGTTCCCGGCCTCGGGGTGAGTGCCGTGGCTCCGGGCACGGGCGGCTGTCCGGCGGGGTGCCACCGCGTGGGCCTGCCCGCCGTGCTCGCGCCGCCGTGCTCGCGCCGATCGGGGAACCCGCGCGCGCTTCACCGTCGTCGGACAGGTGGTCGCGTTCATGAGCGTCCCGCGTCCCGCGTGCCGCGGACACGGTGCGGGCTCGCGGGCTGTTCGGGCGAGGGCCTCTACAGGTCGAACTCCAGGTGCTCGATGTCGGTGAAGCGCACTTCCTCCAGCCGGCCTGCGCGGCGACCGCCGTCCTGGAAGTAGACCTCCTTGAGCGCTTCGGCGGTGATCTGCCGGAGCTCCTGGTCGTCGGCGCCGGCTTCCTCGGCGTCGAAGAGGCGGGCGGCGTGGCGGGGCGGGAGGGCGACGGTCAGGTGGCGGATGCGGTCCTGGTCCGTCGACCCGATCGGTGCGGTGTAGCCGAGGCGGGCGCGGGTGTCGATGACGATGCCGCCGGTGGTGGCCGCCTTCTGCCGGACCCTGGCGCGGATCTGCGGCTGCCACCGGGCCTTCACCTCGCGCTCCAGGCGGGCGGCGAGGTGGGGGCGGGGCTTCTTGATCTGGTCCTTCACGTACCGCTCGACGGTGCGCTGGGAGACGCGCAGCATCTGGGCGACGGCTCTGGTGCTCTTGAGCTGCTTGACCAGGTACCGCATCTGCGCACCCGCGCTCTTGGGCGCCGGGCGGGTGAACGCCTTGTGCACCGCGGCGTCCAGGCCGTCCCCGAACAGGGTCATCGTCGCCTTCTCCTACTCTCCGTCGTCGACGTCGGTGACGGCGCCGTCCTTGATGTACCGGGCGAGGTTGAGCTCCGGGGCGTCGAACCGCTCGCGGACCTCCTCGCCCCACAGGACGCTCTGGGTGCCCTCGTGTTTGACCAGGCCCGGGTTGATGCCGAGCTTGAAGCCGCCGGGCAGCGGCTTGCCGTCCCGGTAGGGCAGGAAGTCCAGCAGGCTCTCGCCGCCTGCCGCGTAGACGACGCAGTCGGACAGGATCGCGCCCCCGGTGCCGCGGGTGCCGGGCGTGAGCCGTCAGCGGGGTCGGCGGGCGTTGAGCCGGGCGGCCTGGCGTGTCAGGTGGTCGCGTTCGGCGAGGTGGGGTGCCTTGTGGGCGGCCTCGGCGTACAGCCGTGCCGCCGTCGGCAGGTCGCCGTCGCGCTCGTGGAGGTAGGCCGCCACCGCGGTGTGGCGGGGCAGTGAGGCGTCCAGTTCGACGAGTGCCGCCAGGCCGGCGCGTGGCCCGTCGGCCTCGCCGACGGCGACCGCGCGGTTGAGCCGGACGACGGGGCTGTCGGTCAGGCGCGTGAGTTCGTCGTACCACTCGACGATCTGCACCCAGTCGGTCTCCTCGGCGGTGGGCGCGTCGGCGTGGAGGGCCGCGATGGCGGCCTGGGCCTGGAACTCGCCGAGCCGGTCGCGGGCGAGGGCCGCCTGCAGGATCGCGACGCCCTCCGCGATCGACGCGGTGTCCCACCGGCCGCGGTCCTGCTCGGCGAGCGGCACCAGGCCGCCGTCGGGCGCGGTCCGGGCGGCGCGCCGGGCGTGGTGGAGCAGCATGAGGGCGAGCAGCCCGGCCGCCTCGGGGTGGTCGACGCGGGTTGCGAGCTGCCGGGTGAGGCGGATGGCCTCGGCGGCGAGGTCGACGTCGCCGGAGTAGCCCTCGTTGAAGACCAGATAGAGGACGCGCAGGACGGTGGCGACGTCGCCGGGCTGGTCGAAGCGCACGCCGGCCACGGTGCGCTTGGCCCGGCTGATGCGCTGGGCCATGGTCGCTTCGGGCACCAGGTAGGCCTGGGCGATCTGGCGGGTGGTGAGCCCGCCGACGGCGCGCAGTGTGAGCGCGACCGCCGATGCCGGGGTCAGCGAGGGGTGGGCGCACAGGAAGTAGAGCTGGAGCGTGTCGTCCGCCGCGGGCGCCGGGCCGGGTGCCGGTTCCTCCTCGACGCGGTCCTCGCGCCGGCGGCGGGCGGTGTCGGCGCGGGCCTGGTCGAGGAATTTGCGCCAGGCCACGGTCACCAGCCAGCCCTTGGCGTCCCGGGGCGGGTCGGCCGGCCAGATGCGGAGTGCCTCGACGAGGGCGTCCTGCACGGCGTCCTCGGCCGCCGCGAAGTCGGCTCCGCGGCGGACGAGGACGGTGAGCACGCCCGGTGTGAGGCTGCGCAGCAGGGCATCGTCCATGGACGGGGTCACTCCGTGATGGTGGGCGGCGCGGTCAGGAACGGGCGCACCTCGAGCCACTCGTGGATCGGCCTGCCGCCCGCCCCGGGGGCGGCCGACAGCTCCCCGGCCAGCTCGACGGCGCGTTCGTGGCTGTCGACGTCGATGACCATCCAGCCGGCGATGAGGTCCTTGGTCTCGGCGAAGGGTCCGTCGGTGACCGGCGGGCGCCCCTCACCGTCGTAGCGGACCCAGGTTCCCTCGGGGGCGAGCGCCTGGCCGTCGACGAACTCTCCGGTCTCCTCCAGCCGGGCCGCGAAGTCGTTCATGTACTGCATGTGCGCGGAGACCTCCTCCGGCGTCCACCGGTCCATCGGTACGTCGTTGACCGCCGCCGGGGCGCCGCGGTAGTGCTTCAGCAACAGGTACTTGGCCATCGTGGTTCTCCTCGGTACTCGTGCGACCCATGGTGGCCGCCTTCACCCCGGGGACGGAGCCGGACACGGGTTCTCGACATCGCCGGAGGACCGGCGGGGAAAAATCTTGGGGCCCCGGGGTCGGTCACCGAATCGGTCACCGATTCGCAACAGACTGCCCGGAGAGGGAGCGGCGGAACCGAAGTGTGGCTGATTGTGGTCCCTCAGGCTGACGCGGTCGCACAGGCGGCCGCCGCCACGACGGGGGACTTCTCATGACGACCACACGCCACTGCAGACCGATCGCGTTGCGGACACTCGCCCTGGGCGCGTGTGTCGCCGGTGTCCTGGCGCTCACCGGCTGCTCCCCCGCCTCCCCGGACGCGGGCGGCGCGGCGGCACCGGCCGGCACCCCCTCGCGGACCGGGGGTGGGCAGGGCGCCGGGGGACCGCGTCCCCCGCGGCGGTGCCCGCCGGGAAGACCTCGCCGCCGGCGGTCGGCAAGGTGTCCCCTCCCCCGGCCTCCGCGGCCTCCACGGGCTCACCGGCGGCGTCGGCCGCCGGCGCGACGGCTTCCGCGGGAGCCGGTGGCGAGGACGACGGCTGCGACCACACGATGCCGATCTCACCGGACGAGATCGCCGTCTACCGCTACACCCCCGAGGGCGGGTCCCTGAGTCTGATCGTCCGGTACGGCAACTGGGGCTGCGGCACTCCGGATTCCGACGGCGCGCCGTTCGAGACGGTCGGCAAGGAGACGTACCTGCCCATGAACCAGGCCGCGTACGTCACCGTCACCAACCCCGTCGTGGCGAGCACCGAGAACCAGCGGATCGGTGTCCAGGAGTTCCTGGACTGGCTGGAAGCGCACCCCGACAGCGGTCTGGTCTTCCGGTACCAGCTCGGCGCGGACGGAGCCGTCGACCGTCTCGAGCAGGTCTTCACCCCCTGAGACGGAGAACGGAGGGGTGGCGGGGTTTCGGCTGCGGCCGCCCCTCCACCCCTCCGTCCGTCTGGTCGGACGGCCGGCCGGGGAGGGGCTTTCGCGCTTCGGTGCGGTGCCGGCTCGCTCCGTGGCCTCAGGTCGTCGTGTGCTGCGGGTGGGGCTCCCTCGTGGGGGCGGGGCCGGTTCTCTCGGTCGCGGTGCGTTCGCCCAGGCCCGCGATCAGGCCGATCAGGGTGGTGAGCGCCGTGCAGACGACGATGGTGACGGCGGCGCTGTGCGGTGGCGGGCCGGGGAGCACGGGCGGGAACGGCCTCAGTGCTGCGTGCCCGAGGCCCAGAGCACGGTTTCCCCTTCGAGGATGACGATGTTGCCGTCGGTCTGGAGCTTCAGCACCGCGGACTCGTGCCCATTCGTCCGGCTCGCCCACACGGCCTGGTTCTGCGTGTCGTACACGACGAGATTGCCGTCGGTCTGGAAGTCTGCGCGCGCGCCGGTGCCGAGGGTCCGGGTCGCCCAACGCGCCTGGCCGGTCTCGTCGTAGGCGACGAGGTTGCCGTCGGGCTGCAGGACGAGCCGGATCCGTGCCGCGGCGACCTCCTCGCCCGGCCCCAGAGCCATCGGGGCGCTGATCACCCTCTCCGCGGGGACGCCCTGCGCCTCGCCCTCGCCGCCGCCCGCCGCCGCGCCGGGATCGGCGCTCTCCTGCGGCGATGCCGTCGCGTCCGGCTCCGCGTCCGCGTTGCCGTCCGCGGCCTGGTCCTTGTCGGTGGCCCTGTCCTTGTCCGTGGCCTCGCCCGTGGCCGTGGCGCTCGGCGCGGTGCCGGACCGTGCGCCGGCCGGTCCCTCCTCGCCCTGCCAGGGCTGAAGCACCAGCAGGGCGGCGACCAAGGCGCTCGCGACCACGACCGCCGTGACGGTCAGGACGGTTGCGCGCCGAGGGCCGCTCCGGTCCGCTCCGGGGGAGGCCGGCAGGCCGGGTGCCGCGTCGGCCGGCCGCCGCGGACCGGGGTGCCCGCCCGAAGGGCCGGAGGCCGGGGAGACCTCGGTCGGCCATGCCTGGGTCGGGGCCGGGGGCGGCACGGCCAGGACGGTCGGGGCCTCGTGGGGCTGGGCGGCCGGAGCCGTCCCGGAGGCGTCCGGTTGCGTGGGCACGAGGGCGGGGGCCCCGGCCGCGGTGCCCGGCGTCGTGGCGGGGGCGGCGATCCGCTGGTAGGCGGGGTCGCCGGCCAGGGACGTGTGCGACTGGCACAGCTCCACGATCCGCCCGGGCGCCGGCCGCCGGCCCGGGTCGCGGTCGGTGCAGGCGGTGATGATCGCGGCGAGTCCCGGCTCGACCCCTTCGACATCGATGTCGCCGTGGACGGTGCGGTAGGCGACGGCGGAGAAGGCGCCGTCGCCGAACGGTGGCCGGCCGGTCGCCGCGAAGGCCAGTGTGGCGCCCAGCGCGAACACGTCGGCGGCGAAGCCGACTTCCGCTCCGTCGAAGGCCTCGGGAGCGGTGAAGCCCGGTGTGCCCGCGGTGAGGCCGGCCTGGGTCAGGGCGGCCTGCCCGCTCTCCCGGGCGATCCCGAAGTCGATGAGCTGGGGGCCGACCGGGGACAGGATGATGTTCTGCGGTTTGACGTCGCGGTGCAGCACTCCGTGGACGTGGATGTCCGACAGCCCTTCGGCCAGCGCCGCGAGCAGGCTCCGGCAGAGCGGCGCGGGCAGAGCGCCCGACGCGGACACCGCGGAGTGCAGGGTCAGGCCGGGCACGTACTCGGTGGCGAACCAGTACGGCGGAATGTCCAGATCGCAGTCGATGACCGAGGCGGTGTAGGCGCTTCGCACGGTGTGCAGGGTGTCCACCTCACGGCGGAACCGTTCCAGGGCCCTTTCCTCGTGGGCGAGTTGACCGCCGATGACTTTGATCGCGACAGGGCGGCCGCCGGGGTGCTGCCGAGGTAGACGGTGCCCATGCCGCCCGCCCCGAGGCGGCCGATGAGACGGTAGCGGCCGATCCGGGCCGGATCGGCGTCGGTGAGCGGGTGCATGCGCGGGATTCCTCCTGGAACGATCTGCCCGGCCGCACGACCGCCGCGCGCTTGCCCACCGTGGACCGAGGGCTCGCGGTGGTACGCGCCGCCCGCGCTTCGCCGTACGTGGCTGGTGCGCCGTCTCACCGCGGAAGATCCG
This sequence comes from Streptomyces sp. Tue 6430, assembly GCA_021568835.1. Taxonomy (GTDB): domain Bacteria; phylum Actinomycetota; class Actinomycetes; order Streptomycetales; family Streptomycetaceae; genus Streptomyces. The sequence goes on along the minus strand of JAKGSH010000002.1, from coordinate 278,512 downwards.
GTGACCGGATCATACTCCAGCTCCCGTACGGCAGTTCGACGGTCGGACGGCCCAACAGCCCTGCACACAGGGGTACCTGGACGGCGCCTTCACGGCCGGGGACGCCGGCAGGCGCGGACACGGCCGCACCGCCGACGGGGCCGTTTCCTGACCGCGCCCTGGAAACGAGCGCCCGTCGTCCACGCTGTCCGACGCCGCGTTCCCCTCCGTCGGCGGCGGCCCCGTCACGGTCCTCGAACGGGCGCGGGAAGCGGCCCGGGGCAGGGGCGTCCGGCCCGGCGGCGGGGTCACCACCGTCCGGCGGTTCCTCGACGCCGGCCCCCTCGACACCCTGCACGTGACGGTCTCGCCGGTGAGGCTCGGGTCCGGACCGCGCCGGTGGGAGCCCCCGACGAACTGCTCGACCCGATCCTCTGGAGGTCGTGCCCCGTGCGAGCGGCGTGACGCCCCGCCTGTTCCGGCGAAGACGGCATGGGGCCCATGAGCCGATCACGCGGGGCGGCCGGGGCCGGCCGGCGAAGGGGCGACCGCCTGGGGTCCCTAGTCCAGGTCCGCCTGCCACAGGTCGGGGCCGAAGACCTCGTACTGGATGTCCTTGGGTGCGACGTCCCGCTCGAGCAGCTTGCTGCGCACCGCCTGCATGAACGGCAGCGGGCCGCACAGGTAGTACAGGGCGTTGTCGGGCAGGTCGACGGCCGTGGGGTCCATCAGTCCCTGGAAGACCCCGTTGAGCGGTTCCATGCTCTGCGTGCTCTTTTCGTACCAGGCGTAGACCGCCGCCCGGCGCAGTTCCAGGACGTCGCTGACGACCTGGCGGCGCAGGGGGAAGGAGGGTTCGTCGAGATCGGCGTGGAGGACCGTGATGTCCAGTGCGGACCCCGCCTTGGCGAGGTGCGAGAGCATCCCGGCCACCGGGGCGATCCCGATGCCGGCCGTGGCGAACACCACCGGCCGTCCCGAGTCGTCGAGGACGACGTCACCGTAGGGCACGGACAGGGTCAGGATGTCGCCCACGCTCACCGAGTCGTGCAGGAGTGCCGACATCTCCCCGTCGGGGTCGTCGCCGTCGCCGTGGACCCGCTTGACCGAGAACTGGCGGTGTTCGCCGTCGTCGGCCCGGGTCAGGCTGTACTGGCGCGGCTGGAGCACCCCGTCCGGCATCGTCATCCGCACCGTCACGTACTGGCCGGGCAGTGAGGTCTTCACCAGGCGGTCGTCGGTCCGCTTGACCACGAAGGTCACCACGTCGTGGGTCTCGCGGATCTTCTTCTCGACCTTCCACTGCCGCCACACCGTCTCCGGCCTGACTCCGCGCGCGCTGTAGAGGCCGCGTTCCTGGTTGATCAGGGCGTTGGCCATCAGCCAGTAGACCTCGTCCCAGGCGGCGGCGACCTCGGAGGTGACCGCGTCGCCCAGGACGTCGGCGATCGCCCACATCAGGTTGTCGTGGACGATCTGGTACTGGTCGGGGCGGATGCCGAGGGAGGCGTGCTTGTGGGCGATCCGCGACAGGAGGTGCTCGGGACGTGCTCGGGTGACTCCACCAGTCCGCTCGCGAACGCCGCCACTGACCCGGCCAGCGCCTTCTGCTGGTCTCCGTGTGCCTGGTTGCCGCGGTTGAAGACGCCGTTCAGGAGTTCGGGGTGTGCGGCGAACATGTGCCCGTAGAAGCGTCGTGCGATGTCGCCGATGTGGTCGGCGACGACCGGCAGTGTGGCCGTGACGACGGGGCGGGCGGTGTCCGAGAGCATGGGAGGTCCTTCCGGGGGAGGACGGGGGATCGCCGCCGGGTACCCCGCGGCGCAGGGGGTATGCCCGGGCGTCGAGGAGGAGGCGGCCCGGGCCGGCGGGGCCGGGCGGGGGCCGGGGGAAGAGGCCGTTGCGGGCGGGGTCTGGGATGGTCATCCCAGGCTATGTCGCGCTTCAGGGCCGGGCCAGTCGGCCCGGGGTGGGGCCGTTCGCCGGGCGGGGGTCGGCCGGGGGCGGGCCGTTCGGTCGGCTCCGGGGGGCGGACCGTTCGGTCGGCCCGGGGGTCGGGCGGCTGAGGGCCGTGTCTGGGCCGGTGGCCTCTCCTGCCCTCTGCCCCTCCCCTGCCCCCCTTTCTTCTTTCTTCTGTCATGGTCCGTACAGGGGTGAGAGGGCGGGGTGTGCGGCGAAGGGACCGGCGGGTTGTCCGGCGTCGGTCAGGGCTCGGGGTGGGCGTCGACGAGTTCGGGCTCCAGTCCGTCGCTCACCTCGGCGCGGGCCCGGCCGGCCTCGGCGCGCCAGGCCTCGAAGGCCCAGGCGGTGAGGGTGACGACGGCCAGGCCGAGCAGCCAGCCGCCCACCACGTCGCTGAACCAGTGCACGCCGAGCGCGACCCGGGTGAAGCCGACCCCGATCACCGACACCACCGCGACGCACCAGCACAGGGGCCGCCAGGCGCGCGGTACCAGGGGCAGCAGGACAAGCAGCAGGACGGCGAACGACGTGGTGGCCGTCATCGCGTGGCCCGACGGGAAGGAGAAGCCCGGCGCGTGCGCCACCGGATCCTCCAGGGAGGGCCTGGCCCGCTCGACGACCGTCTTGACCAGCAGCCCGATCAGCCCGCCGGCCACGGCCGTCACGGCGGACCAGGCGGCCAGCCGCCAGGCCCTGCGGTACAGCAGCCAGATGGTCAGCAGCGCGACGGCCGTGCGCAGGACGGCCGGGTCCCAGACCCAGTCGGACAGGAAGCGCAGGACGCCGGTCCACGCCGGATGTGTCACGGCCGTGTGGTGCAGTCGCTGGGCGGCGCCCGCGTCCAGGCGGCGCAGCGGCTGCCAGTGGCCCTCGACGAGGACCAGCAGCAGGGCGAAGGGCACCGCGGCGACGGCGGCGACGAGGGCCGCTCCCAGCAGGCGGGCGCCGAATCTGCGGTCGGCCGCCCGACGGCGACGGTCTCGAAGGTGCAGGACCGTGGCTCGCACCACCATGTTCAGACTCCAGGGTCGGGTTCGATCGGGTCGGGGCGCAGGGCCCGCGCGGCCTCCAGCTGCGCGGCGAACGCCAGCCCGAGGAAGAGGGCGATGGAGGTCAGGTAGGCCCACAGCAGCAGGGACATGAAGGCGCTGAGCGGGCCGTAGACCGTGTCGAAGGAGCCGCTGATCCGCAGGTACAGGCTCAGCAGCCAGGTCAGTGCCGTCCACAGCACCAGGTACACGGCGGCGCCGAAGGCCAGCCAGGTGTAACCGGGCTGTTTGCGGCGGGGTGACCTGCGGAAGATCACGCTGGCCGAGATGAGTGCGAGGAGCAGCCCGAAGGGCCAGCGCAGTATCTCCCAGGCGGTCCGGGCGTCTTCGTCGAGCCGGTAGACGGTCACCACCGCGGAGGCGAGGTCACCGCCGGCCACCATGACGATGAAGCCGAGTCCGAGGGGCAGTCCGGCGCTGAGGGACATCACCAGGCCGCGCAGGTACTTGTACGCGAAGGGGCGGTCGCGTTCGTTGCCGTAGATGCGGTTGGCGCCGCGCTCCACCTGGCACATCGCGGTGGTGGTGTTGGCCAGGGAGAAGATCAGGCCGAACCAGAGCGCGACCTTCGCGCCGTCGCCGGCCGTGCGGCGGCTGCGGTCCAGCGCGTCGTCGACCACGTCGGCGCTGGGGCCCTCGGCGAGCCGGTGGATCGTCAGTTCGACGACGCGGCCGATGTTCTCGGTGTGCAGCGTGGTGGAGAGTCCGACGAAGGCGATGGCCAGCGGGACCACCGACAGGACGGTCTGCAGGGCGAGCGCGCGGGAGTGGGTGAAGCCGTCGGCGTAGCGGAAGCGCATGAAGGCGTCCCGCAGCAGGGGCCAGCGGCCGTAGCGGCGCAGCGAGGCGAGCGCCTCGTCGGCGGACAGTTCGTCGCCGGTCATGTCGCGGGTCTCGGGGACCTTGGTCGCGGTGCCCATGTCACCGGCCTCCGGCGGGCAGCAGCACGGTCAGCGCGCCGGGCCTGACCTCGGCGGTGAGCCGACGGCCCGGTGCCACCGGGTCACCGTCGAGTTCCCGGGACTGCGGGGTGTCGAAGGCCAGTTCGGCCCGCCGGAACGTGAGGAACTCCACCGGTGCGCCGCTCCGGTCGCCGTCCCGTGCCGTGGTGGTGCCCGCGGCGGACGGCCGGGGCCGCTTCGCACCGCCGCGCACCAGCGTCGCCAGCGCGCGCGTCCAGCCGGCGACGCCGCGCGGGTCGAGGATCAGCAGATCGAGCCGGGCGTCGTCGGGGCGGGCGGCGGGCAGGAGCGTGGTCCCGCCCTGTACGGTCCCGACGTTGCCCATGAGGACCATGCGGGCCGTGCGGCGCACGGCGGGTGCGTCGTCGAGCCGGATGGTCAGGTGCATCCGCGGGGCGCGCAGGGTGCCGATGCCGGCCAGCACGTAGGCGGGCCAGCCCAGGAGGGATTTGGTGCGGTCGTCGGTGTTCTCCATGATCGCGGCGTCGAGGCCGGCGCCGGACATGGCGGCGAAGTGGGTGGCGGGGAGGTCGTCGCCCTCGATGCGGCCGAGGTCGAGGCGGTGGGGGGTGCCGCGCAGCGCGGCGTCGAGCGCGTCGGTGGGGGTCAGGGGCAGTCCGAGGTTGCGGGCCAGCAGGTTGCCCGTGCCGCAGGGCACGACGACCAGCGGTACGCCGCTGCCGGCCAGGGCGTCCGCGGCCGCCCGCAGGGTGCCGTCACCGCCGCAGACCACCACCAGTTGCGCGCCGTCCTCGAGGGCGCCGGCCGTCTGGCCGGTGCCCGGATCCTCGGCCGTGGTCTCGACGAACACCGGTGCGTGGTGAGCGTGGTCCTCCAGGACCTGCCGCAGCGCTTCGCGGTCGGCTTCCGTGGTCACCGTGGGGTTGAAGACGACCACGGTGCGGCCCGGTTCCGGTGTGCCCGGGCGCTTTGCCGCGCTCGCCGGGGACGGTTCCGGGCCCGCCGCGGCCGGCGCGGTCACGGTGGCGTCGGTGAGCAGGGCTCGGCCGACGATCAGCAGGGACAGGCTGCCGTTGGCCAGCCCGCCGACGACGTCGGTGGGGTGGTGCATGCCCCGGTAGAGGCGGGCGACGGCGACCAGTACCGGCACGACGAGCAGCACGGCGCCCACGATCCGCCGCCACGGCCCGCGGAGCCGGGACAGCGCGAGGACCGCGAGTCCGCCGTAGAGCGCGGTGGCCGCCCCGGTGTGGCCCGAGGTGTAGCTGGAGGTGGGCGGGGAGGCGTCGAGGCGGTGCACCTCGGGCCGGTGGCGGTCCACCGCCTCGGTGATGACCAGGAAGACCAGCGACTGGAGCGACACGGCGACGGCGAGGAAGGAGGCCTGGCGCCACATCGGCAGACGGGGTATCAGGAGCAGTCCCGCGCACGTCAGGACGGTGACGGCGATCACCGTGAGGGTGTTGCCGGCCTCCGACGCGAAGAGGGACAGGGTGGTCAGGGTGCCGGTCCTGGCGTGTTCCAGGCCCTCGTTGACGTCGTCCTCGGCCGTCATCGGCCACAGCCCGCGGGCGGGCCCGGTGATGAGCAGCCCGAATCCCACCATGAGCGCGCCCTGGCAGACCGTGAGCGCGGCGATGCGGGCGGCGGTCCGGCCGGTGCCCCGGGGCAGCGTGAACGAGCGGCCGGCCGGGTCGGTTCCCGGTCTCTCGCCGGGAAGTTCGGCCGGTCTTTCCGGTGCGGCGGTCGGCATCAGGTCTCCCATGGGTAGGCACGGTACGGCGTGTCGGCCCGCGGTGTCGGGCCGATGCATCGCCGCCTGCCCCCGATACGGGCGCGCAGACCTGCTCTTGGTGACCTCTGACGGTGTCGTGGACGTCCGGCGTCCTGCCGCGGTGGTCGGTGTGACGTGCGCGGTGCCGGCGTCCGCCCCGGCCCCGGCCGGTTTCCCCGTCCCCGCTGAAGACCGCGGTCTCGGGGAGGGTGAGTTCGACCTTGTCGGCGGCCTCCAGGTCGCCGGCGATGGCGGCGACGGCGACGACGACGACGGAGCGGACCTGTTCGTAGCCGGTCATGGCGAGGAAGGTGGGGGCGCGGCCGTAGGACTTCATGCCGACGAGGTGGATGTCCGGTTCGGGGTGGGCGAGTTCACGGTGGCCGTGGGGATGGACGGTGCCGCAGGAGTGCCGGCTGGAGTCGATCAGCGGGGCGAGGGCGACCGGCGCCTGGAGGCGCTCGTCCAGGCCGAGGCGGATCTCGGACAGGAACGACAGGTCGGGGCGGAAGCCGGTCAGCGCGATCGCCTCGTCCACCGCGTCGAGACGGCGGCCGTCCTCGGCGCGGAGGATCAGGCGGCCGTCGCCGTCCCGCTCGATCACCTCGGGGCGGAAGCCGGTGACCGCGTCGGCGTGGCCCTTCTCGACCGCGGCCTTCGCCGCGAGGCCGCGGGCGCCGCGGGCGGGGAGCCGGCCGGCCTCGCCGCCGCCGAAGGTGGCGTCGGAGACGCCGCGGCGCAGGATCCACACCGCCTTCGTGCCGGCACCGACGACCGCCGTGCACCGGCCGGCGCCGTCGGCCGCGGACGACTCCCCCACCTTGGTTCGACGTGTGTCAACATAGACGTATGTCGAATACGAAGGTGCTGCCGCTGTCCGAGTCCGAAGCGCCCGGGACGGCGGCGCCGTGCTGCCCGCCGCTGGCGGAGCGTCCGTTCACCGCGGAGGAGGCCGAGACGGCCGCGCGGATGTTCAAGGCACTGGGCGACCCGGTGCGGCTGCGCCTGTTCTCCGCCGTGGCCTCGCACGAGGGCGGCGAGGCGTGCGTGTGCGACATCTCCGACGTCGGCGTCTCCCAGCCGACCGTCTCCCACCACCTGAAGAAGCTCAGGGAGGCCGGGCTGCTCACCTCCGAGCGGCGCGGCACCTGGGTGTACTACCGGGTGGAGCCCTCGGTGCTGGCGGCGATGGGCAGGCTGCTGACCATGGCGCCGACCGCCGTCTGAGGTCCGGCGCCCCGTTCCAGCGCAGACGTGCAGCGATCTCCCTCGCGGCATCCCGGGCCGGCCGGCGCCGACGTCGGTGACGCGGTGCCGACGAGTCCGGCGGCGGCCCGGGCGGCCTGGCGCAGTACGGCAGGGCGTGGTGGCGCCCGGCGCGGACCGGCATCGACGCGGACCGCGCCGTCGGCGTCGGCGCCATCGCCTGCACGAGTTTCCTGACCGACCTGCCGACCGTGGGCGGCAGGCTGTACCACGAGACGCACTTCGCTCCGCTGCTGCGGATGCAGGGCGAGATCAGCCGGTGGGCGCCGTCCCGGACCGCGGCCGTCGCCCCCCTGCCGGCGCCGGACGCAAGAGGGCGCGCTCGCTCCTGCCGGTACCGCGAACCCGGCCGACCCGGGGACGGCTCTTCGACGACACCGGGCCACGACACGGCCCCGACCGGTCATCCGGAACGCGACAGGCCCGGGAGCCCCGCTCACCACCGGTGTGCTCACACAGGAGCCTCGGGCACAGCCGAACGGCTCGGGTGCCCCTCCCCAGCCGCTCGGCCCGGGGCATGGAGAGCGGCGTGCACCGTCGGGAAAACGGGGAACAGCGAATCGAGACCGAGAATGCGCCACACCTTCCGGTAGTGGGCACGGAAAGCGGCGACGCGCAGGGTCCCGGCATGAGCGCCGACCACGCGCGACAGCATGATGATCATGCTGACGCCCGAGGAGTCGAGGTACTCCACCCGGGAGGCGTCCAGCACCAGAGTGACACAGCCCCGCCCGACCAGGCCCTCGCACTGAGCACCGATGAGCGAGGCGTTGTCGTGGTCGACCTGCTCCGGCAACTCGACGACCACCGTGTCCTGGTGCCGTGTCCGCACAGTGAGCATGGAAAACACACCCCCGTCTTGTCCCGACTCCCTCCACCGTGCCCTTTCCCCGGGCACTGCCACGCGCCTACCCGCAGCTTCGCCCCGCACCCGCTGTTCCGGGAAAGCCACCCGAATGCACGGCGGGAGACCATGGCCGGCCGGCGAAATCCGGACACACGTCCAGAACGGCACGACAGACGCGGTGCACGCGCAGGACGTCCGCGCGCACCGTGGGATCCAGCGACCGCGGTTCCCTCGGCACGTATTCGCCGGCTCTGTTCACTTCACCGGCGTTCAGGGGAAGAACCGCCGGCTCGACCATGCGGTCAGCGGCCTGCGTTCGTTTCCCTCCAGGTACCGCCGACATTCACCAGAGACCTTGGTGACGGCAGGTCCACTTCTGCGGCAACTGTCACGCTTGGGCTGCCCGGGCGTGCCGCCGTCCTCCACCAGACCCACGAGAAGCGCGACTCCGACAGCTACGGCATACCGCCCGGACAGCTGCGAACGGTGCCCGCATCACTCCGCTTGACCTCGGAGGCACCGGCCCCTCGTGCACGTACGCACGGACGTGAGCAGGTGTCAGGCGTACGGCGGCTGCGGCGGTGCGCCGGGCGTACGGGGTCGCCCGAACCACTGGATCGCCGAGCGCTGAGTGAGCAGCACGACTACGGTGATGGCACCGCCGAGCGGAATGATGCCACCGGGGTTGTGGTTCGCCGCGGCGCCCATGCCGGCGAGGATCTGCAGGACGGCCAGCACGACGGATGCGACCCGGACGCCGTTGCCCGCCTTCGGGTAGCGGAATGCGAGGACGCAGAGCACGAGCGCCGTCAGATACCCCGCGAAGGAACGCCCGGCGGCCTCTGCGCCGGCCATGGCACCCACGCCGACGGTGAGCAGCACTCCGAGCCCCGCGATGGCGAAGTTCACCACCTGCGCGCTCCGCACGGAGGCGGGCATGGTGAGCGGGAAGGGCGGAGTGAACGGTTGGGGGTGCTGGCCCCACGTCCCCGGCCCGTACGGTCCGGGAGCGCCGTGAGGACCGGGGGGAGCATAAGGTCCGGGCCCGTACGCGGCCTGGGGCTGTGGGGGGCCGGAAGGGGTGTTCGGAGCCTGCTGCGCCGGGGGCTGGGGCGGCCAGTACGGGCCCTGCGGGCCGGGCTCCGCGGGTTGGGTGTTCGACATGAGACGCACTGTAGCGACGAGCGAACTGAGCACGTCCGTCCGGGGGTCGGCAGGGCTGGACGGCGAGGTCGTGGTTCTCCCCACCGCAGAGTCGGCCCTCGCGACGACAAGACCGCCGAGTCGTACCAAGCAGCCGTCGCCCTCGCCTCGCTCCTGATGTGGGCGTGACATTTGACGGCAACTCCTGGCCTGCCGGCCGGCCCCGGCAACCTGCCATGCGCCGCGCTCGGACATCGGGTGCGGCGCACGGCCGGCACGGGCGCGCCGCACAGGGTCGGTCCGTCCCCTGCGGCACCGTCCGCACGGGTTCCGCCTGCCCGCCGCCCCGGCACGAACGGGGCGGCGGGCAGGCGGGTTTCAGGCGGCGGCGTCGAGAGCTTCGTAGACGTGCCTGAGGTAGTCGTGCGTGCGCTGCGAGCCGAGGATCCCCTCGCCGAGGCGGTTCATCGTGTACGCGAACGTGATGCGCCGGTCGAGGTCCATCAGGACGATCGAGCCGCCCCAGCCGACCCAGAAGCAGATCGTTCCGGTGGGCATGTGGGGCATCGTCCTGGGGTCGGCGAGCGCGTAGCCGATGCCCCAGCGCACGGGAACGCCCAGGAACAGGTCGACCCCGTCGGCCTGTACGTCGAAGATCTTGTCGACCGTGTCAGGGGACAGCAGCCGCACGCCGTTCGCCTCGCCGCGTCGGGAGATCACGGAGAGGGCGCGGGCCATGCCCCGTGCGTTGCCGTGCCCGTTGACGGCCGCGAGTTCGGCGCGGCGCCACCGCGGGGTGTCGACGTGTTCGTCGCGGGCGGGACTGCCGAGCAGCGTCCTGGTGAAGACCGTCTCGGGATCGAGGCCGGCCGGCGGTGCGGAGGGCGGCGACGGCGACACCAGCGGGGCGATGCGCGGCCAGTCGGCCTCCCGCGCGCCGATCTGGACGTCGGCGTCCAGGGGCCGCGCGATCTCGGTGTCGACGAACGCCGTCAGGGTGCGGCCGCTGACCCTCCGGACGAGTTCGCCCACGAGCTGTCCCTGGGTCTGCATGTGGTAGCCCGAGGCGCTCCCCGGCTCCCACCAGGGCGCCTGGTCGGCCAGTCGGGCGCTCGCCGTCGGCCAGTCGTACAGGTCGTCCATGGTGAAGGGCTGCTGCCAGCCGGAGAGCCCGAGGTGTGGGCCAGGACGTGCCGCACCTCGATGTCCTGCTTGCCCCGGGCGGCGAACTCGGGCCAGTAATGGGCGACCGGGCGGTGGAGGTCCAGCGCTCCGCGGTCGACGAGGACGAGGGCCGCCAGGCTGCTGAGGGTCTTGGTGGTCGACCACAGGCCGACCACGGTGTCCCGGTGCCACGCGACGGTGCGTGCCTCGTCGGCGTGCCCGCCCCAGAGGTCCACCTCCATGACGCCGTCGACGTCGACGGCGATCGACGCCCCCAGTTCCTCACCGGACGCGAGGTTCGCTTCCAGTGCCGCTCGGACCGGTTCGAACCGGGCCGTACTCGTTCCTTCGACGGTGACCATGACGTTCCCTACTGTGGACGGCGTTCGCTCGATCACTCAACGGGGTGAGGGGCACCTTGGTTCATGCCGGTCCGCCGGGACTCAGGACGCCGGGTCCGAAGGGACGCCGCGCCGCAGTACGCGGGCGCACCAGCCGATGACCGCGGCGTTGACCAGCGCCCCGAGGACGACGACGGCCACGACCGTCGCCAGGCCCCCCGGCAGGAGGAACAGCACGAAGCTGGTCGGAGCGGTGGCGAGCAGCGGGAAGATGATCGCCATGGACTCCCCGAGTCGTCCGTGACGCTCACCAGGACCGCCCACACGAACAGGGCGGCGCAGAGCGCGAGGTAGACCAGGGCGAAGGCGTTGCCGAAGGTGCGGCGCAGCAGACGGGTCAGGGATCGGCGGGAATCGGTCACGGCGGGGAGGTCTCCTGGATCGCGGCGGGTGCAGTGGGTGCAGTGGGTGCAGTAATCGTGGCGGGCTTGATGGGTGCAGTAATCGTGGCGGGCGTAATGGGTGCAGTGGTCGTGGCGGGCGTGGTGGGGAGGCGGGAAGGGCGGGTGCCGGATGCTTTCGGGCGGCCGGGGCCCTCATGTCGGGTGCGCGAGAGGGCCGTTGCCGTTCCCCCTCACACGGTGGTGTGCTTGCGCAGGTCAGCAGAACGGAACCGGGACCGGGACCGGCCGGCCGCCGGTTCTCCTCGCTGCCGGGACAAGGCTATGGCCGCAGGTGAGCGGCCCGGCTCCGGCTGGAGGCGGATTCCGTTCTCTTACCTGGGGTGCACAGGCGGCGGGGCCCGGGCGGTGGACACCCGCAGGCGTTCTCCACCTGTGGTTGGACGCGGCAATCATCCGGCCGCCCGAGGAACACGCCGTGCCCCGACCGTAGTCTCGACCACATCGGGAAAGCGGCCGGCCACCGGCTCCACCAGCGGTTCTGGCGCTCGGTTCCGTGCTTCGCCTCCCGTTCCGTCCCGCAGGCCGACCACGCCTGCTCCCACAGCGGTCCAGGGGGATCTGCCATGTCCAAGCGCGTTGTCGTCCCGTCGCTCATCGGTGTCGCCGTCCTCGGCGCGGTGGCCGCGGATGGTCCCGCCGTGGCCTCGACCGCCACGGAGCCGTCCCCGGCCGACGCCTCGGCCCGCTGCGTCACGCCGTCCGGCGGCAGCGCCGGCTCGCTCGCCTTCACCGCCGACGTACGGGACGACTCGGGCGTACGGGGCCTGAAGGTCCTGGCACGACCGGCGCGTTCGCACCTCGCCCCGACCGGGGCGGTGCTGCGGCACGCGGACGACGCCACCTGCCGCAGCACCCCGGACGGCACCTCGCGCTGCGCCTGCGCGCTGAAGATGACGCGGCAGGAGGCGGCCGAGCCGGACCGGGGTGCCCGGTACGTCGCGGTGCCGGCGGTGGCCGAGGACGGAAGCACGGTGTTCCTCCCGCGCGCCGCCACGTTCGACGTCGGGCGCTGACCCGGCGCCGACGTGCGGCGCGGCGACCGCCTCGCCGGCGGGTGCTCGGCCGGGGCCACGCCGCGGACCGGGGGTGGGCCGGGCCGTGCGGGCTCGTCCCGGCCGGCCCGGGCGCGCGCGGATCTGCGGGCGGTGCGGTGCCCGGCGTTCGTCGCCCCGCCCGTGGGCGGCCCGCCCGGGCAGGCCGGTGGACCGCGGCCGGAGCCGGGTGTGCTCGTGCCGGCGGGCCGCGCGGGTGCGGGTGGTCAGGACAATTGTGCGGGATGCGGGAAGAGCGGTGACGGTTGTGAGAGACGAGTTCGACTTCGAGTTGTTGGGTCCGCTGGTGGTGCGGCGGGCGGGCGCGGTGCTGGATCCGGGGCGGCGCAGGCAGCGGCTGCTGGTGATCCGGCTGCTGCTCGCCGACGGTCGTACGGTCGCCGCCGAGACGCTGTGCGAGGAGCTGTGGCCGCAGCAGCCGGGGCGAGCACCGGGCGGGGCGACGGCCTCCCTGCACGCCCACGTCAGCAAGGTCCGCGCGGTCCTGGAGCCCCAGCACCTGCGCGGGCGGGGGACGTTCGAGGTGTTGGTCACCAGGCCCGGCGGTTACGCCCTGCGCGTCCCGTCCGAGTGCCGGGACACCGTGCGCTTCGAGCGGGCCGTGGCCCTGACGCACCGACTGCTGGACCAGGGGCGGCCCGCGGAGGGGGTGCGGGAGGCCGGCCGGGCGCTGGAGATGTGGCGCGGTGCCGCGCTCGCCGACGCCGCGCACCACCTGTTCGCCGCTCCCGAGGCCGCACGTCTGGAGGAACTGCGGCAGACCACCCGGGAGATCCGTGCCACCGCCCTGCTCCTGAGCGGACGGGTACCGCAAGCCCTGGCGGCGGCACAGGAACTGACGGTGCGGCACCCGCTGCGGGAGACCGGCTGGGCCCTGCTGCTGCGCGCCCTGTACCTGGCCGGCCGGCACCCCGAGGCACTGCGTCGCTACGCGGATCTGCGCCGGCACCTCGCCGACGAACTCGGCCTCGATCCCAGCCCGGCGCTGCGCGCCCTGCACGACGGCATCCTGCGCCACGACCTGCCGCCGCTGTCCCCGCCGGGCACGGCAGGAGCGGCGGGCCCGACGGCCGGCGCGGCAGCCGTGATCGGCGCGGCAGACACGGCAGACGCGACCGGTACGGCAGACAGCCGTGGTCCGAGTCGATCGGCAGGATGCGGGGCGCGGGAAGGGCAGGACGAAACCGCGGCCCTCGGCGCGCGGCCCGGCGCCACGGCCCATGGTGGCGTGTCCCGCGCGCCGGTCTCCGACGCGACGCCGCCCGACGCGACGCCGTCCGGTGCGAGCGCCGGGGCGTCCGCCGGTTCGGCGGACGGGTCCGGGGCGAGCGGTGCCCCGGCCGGGGGCGCCGGCGGAAGCGAGGTGCCACGGGTGGCGCGCCCGAGGCAACTGCCGGGTGATCTGCCGGTGTTCGCCGGGCGGACGACCGAGAGCGCGTGGCTGTCCGCCGTGAGCGGTGCGCCCGGGCGGCCGGGACCGGCCGGTGCTCCCGTCGTCGTCATCGGCGGCGCCCCCGGTGTGGGCAAGACCACCTTCGCCGTCCACCACTCCCACCGGATCGCGTCCTCCTTTCCCGACGGACAGCTCTTCGTGAATCTGTGCGGGTTCCATCCGCACGCGCCCGCCGTGGAACCCGGCGACGCCCTGCACGGCTTCCTCACCGCTCTCGGCGTCCCCGCCCAGCGCATCCCCGAGGGCACCGCCGACCGCGGCACACTGTTCCGCAGTCTCCTGGCCGGCCGACGCGTCCTGCTCGTCCTGGACAACGCCCGCGACGAGCAGCAGGTGCGCCCCCTGCTGCCGGCGGGAACCGACTGCCTCACCCTGATCACCAGCCGCAACCGGCTCGCCGGTCTGATCGCGACCGACGGGGCCAAGCCCCTCACCCTCCCCCTGCCCTCCCCTGCCGAGGCCCACCAGGCACTGGAGCGACGACTGGGAACGCAGCGCCTGGCCGCCGAACCCGCCGCCGCGGCGGACATCGTCCGCCTGTGCGGGCGGCTGCCCCTGGCACTCGCCGTGGTCGCCGCCCGCGCCGAACTCGACCCCGCCTTCCCCCTCCACGCCATCGCCGACGACCTGCACGAGGCCCACGGCGGCCTGGACGCGTTCACCGGCTTCGACACCGCCACCGACGTGCGGGCGGTGTTCTCCTGGTCCTACCGTTCTCTGGACGAGCCCACCGCCCGCCTCTTCCGCCTCCTCGCCCTCCACCCCGGACCCCACATCACCGCCGCGGCCGCCGCCGGCCTCGCCGGGCTCCCCCTGCCACGGACACGCCGGCTGCTCGACCGGCTGACCCGTTCCTGCCTCGTCGAACAGCCCCGGCCCGGCCGGTTCGCCCTGCACGATCTGCTGCGCGTCTACGCCGGCGAACTCACCCACACCCACGACGACGCCGGTGAGCGCCAGGCGGCCACCCTCCGGCTCCTGGACCACTGCATGTTCACGGCCCACGGGGCCAACCTGCTGCTCAAGCAGGCCTCGTCGCCCGAACTCGACCTCGGCTCCCCCGCGCGGGCGTCGTCCCGGAAACACTCACCGGCGTGGAGGAGGCGAACCGGTGGCTCACCGCCGAACACCGGGTCCTGGCCGCCCTGCTGCACACCGCCGTCAACCAGGGGCTGGACCGTCACGTCACCGGACTGGCCTGGTCGCTGCAGGAATACCTGAACCGCCAGGAATACTGGCCGGAGGCCGTCACCGCGCTGACCCCCGCCCTGGACGTGGCCCGGCGCCGGGGCGACCGCCTCGAGGAAGGCCGCTGCCTGCGCCACCTCGGCAGCATCCACGGCTACCTCGGCCACCAGGAACAGGCCCTGCGCCACCTGCGGGACGCCACCGCGATCTTCGAGGAACTCGACGTGGCCGCCGAACAGGCCCGCGCCCACTACGGCACGGCGTGTGCGCTGTACCTTTTCGGCCGGATCCCGGAGGCCGTGGCGTTCTCCGAGCGAGGGCTCGCGCTGTCCCGGGTGGCGGGCGACGAGCTGTGGACGGCCGAATGCCTCAACGAGCTCGCCTGGTTCCACTCCAACCTGGGGGAGCTCGAGAAGAGCCTCGTGTACAGCGAGGAGGCCCTCGCCATGTTCGAGGTTCTGGACGCCCCGTGGCAGCGGGCTCAGAGTTGGGACTGCCTGGGCTACGCCCTCCGTCGGCTCGGCCGGTACGAGGAGTCGGTGGCCACCTACCGGCGGGCGCTGGAGGCGTTCGGGGAGCTGGGGGACCACCGGAACGCCGTCGGCGTGCTGATGCGCCTGGGCGACACCCTCCTGGCCATGGGCGACCGGGAGGCCGCCCGCGTGCACTGGGTCCGCGCGCTCGCCGACGCCGAACAGCGGGCGTTGTTGCCCAGCGCCCAGCAGGTCCGGGACCGGCTCGCCGCCCTGGACGCCGAAGCGGACCCCGTGCCCGTCGTGCCGGAGCGGGCCGTCGGCAGCCATCGGGTCCCGGTTCCGACGAGTGGTGATCCCGCTCGCGGGCTCCGTCCCTCGATGGGAGGTTAGGGCGTCCTCGGGCTGCGCCAGGTCGTCGGCCGGGCGTGTCCGCCGGCGGCCGTCTCCGTCTTCTCCCCGTCCCCGGCGCACATGCCGGGCAGCACCGGCGGGCCCGTTCGGCGGCCGGCCGCGTCCTTCCCGGAGGGGCCCGGGCGAGGTGCACCGCCGGGCCCGCCGCATCCGTCACCGGCGGCGGGCGGCCGGCCGCCGCCGGTCACTTGGCCAGGAAGGCGAGCAGGGCGTCGGTGACCTCCTGGGCGTGGGTCCACAGCAGGCCGTGCGGGGCGCCCTCGACCACGACGTACTCGGCGTGCGGGAGTGCCCGGCGGAACGGCTCAGCGGTGGCCTCGATCGGCAGGATGCGGTCGGCAGTGCCGTGCAGGATCAGCGCGGGTACGTCGATCTTGGGAAGGTCGGCGCGGAAGTCGGTGGTCCAGGTCGCCACGCAGGCCAGGGAGGCGTACCAGGAGGCGCCGGCGGCGACGTTGAAGCTGTTGCGGACGGCCTCCTCGCTGATGCGGGTGCCGAGGTTCTCGTCCAGGTTGTAGAAGTCCTGGTAGAACGCGGTGAAGTAGGCGTAGCGGTCGGCGGTGACGGCCTGCTCGATGCCCTCGAAGACGCCGCCGTCGACGCCGTCGGGGTTGTCGTCGGTCTTGAGGAGGAAGGGTTCCAGGGAGGCGAGGAAGGCGGCCTTGGCGATGCGGGCGGAGCCGTGGGTGCCCAGGTAGCGGCCGACTTCGCCGGTGCCCATGGAGAACCCGACCAGGACCGCGTCGCGCAGGTCCAGGGTCTCCAGGACGGTGTGCAGATCGGCGGTGAAGGTGTCGTAGTCGTAGCCGGTGGTGGGCCGGCCGGAGCGGCCGAAACCGCGCCGGTCGTAGGTGATGACGCGGTAGCCGGCCCGCAGCAGGGCGGCGGCCTGCTTCTCCCAGGAGTGACCGTCCAGCGGGTAGCCGTGGATGAGCACGACCGGCTGCCCGCTGCCGTGGTCCTCGTAGTACAGCTCGATCGGGGTGGAGTTCTCCTGGCCGACGGTGATGAACGCCATGGTGGTTGCTGCCTTTCGTGAAGGGAGTCGATGCGGGAGGTGTGTGCGATCGGGCGTGGTGCCGGTCAGCGGACCGTGCGGGCCGCCTGCTCGACGATGCGGGTGACGGCCTCGGGGCGGGAGACGGACACCGCGTGGGAGGCGTCGACCGTGGTGGTGCGGGCGTGGGCCCGCTGTGACATGAAGCGCTGGGCGGCCACGGGGATGTTGAGGTCCTCGGTGGTGACCAGCGACCAGGAGGGGATCGTCTTCCAGGCGGCCTGGGTGGAGGGCTCCTCCAGCGCGGCGGCGGCGATGGGACGCTGTCCGGCGGCCATCAGCCGCGCCTTGTCCGCGGGGACGTCCGCGGCGAACTGCCGGCGGAAGGCGTCCGCCTTGATGTGGACGTCGGCGCCCCGACTGCCGTCGGGCAGGGTGTAGTTCACCGACTCGACCGCCTGGCCGAGGGTGCTGCCGGGGAACTTGTCCGTCAGCCCCAGCGAACTCTCCCCCGCGTCGGGGAGGAACGCCGCGACGTAGACCAGCGCCTTGACCTTGTCCTCCAGGCCGACGGCGGCCTGGCTGATGACGGTGCCGCCGTAGGAGTGGCCCACCAGGACCACCGGACCGTCGATGTTCTCCACGACGCTGCGCAGGTAGGCGGCATCGGTGGCCGGGCCGCGCAGCGGGTTGGCCGCGGCCACCACCGGGTAGCCGGCGCGCTGCAGGCGCTCCACGACCCCGTCCCAGCTGGAGGAGTCGGCGAACGCGCCGTGCTCCAGCACGATCGTCGGCCGCTGCTGGTGGCGGGGGGCGGCACCGGCCGCACCGGGAAGGGTGACGGCCGTGACGGACAGGCCCGCGGCCGCGGTGGCGCCGAGCAGGGCGAGCCGACGGCTCGGGCGGGGCAGGCGGGTGAAGTGCATGATGAACGTCCTTCGGATGGTGGTGCCGTTCGGGCGGGGGCGGCGGAACGGACGGGGCGTCACCGGACAGAGCGGCGTGTGCTGTCGTCGCGGACAGTCCGGGGGACTCGACCGTCGTGCCGTCTCGCGGGAGGGCCAAGCCGCGTGGTGCGGCCGGTGTCGGGGGCGGAGGTCGCTGTGGTCGGGCTGCCGGATGGCGGTGTCCTCTCCCTGTTCCTGCCCGACGTGCGCAAGTCGGTTCCGGTTCAGCCGTGTTGCCCGGACCGTGGTCCGCGGCCGGTCGGGTGCCGGGCCGGTGGAACCTGCTCGGCGGGGTCCGCCGCCGTCGAAGGTGCGGAGGGCCGCCCTTGCACCGGGGCTGCGCGGCCCCGGTGCAAGGCGTCGTCGCGGACGCGGCGGGTCAGCGGATCTGCAGGATGTACAGCGTCCGGCCCTCGACCTCGCGGATGTTCGACCACTTGGGCATGGTCATCACCTGGTCGCCCAGGATCATCTCGATGTTGTTGTTGCCGGACGTGACCCTGTAGACGTTCGGGAGCTGGGGTGCGATGACACCCGCGTTGGCGTAGCACGCGGTCTGCCGGCCGCCGTCGTACCAGACCTTGACGAAGTCGGTCCGGTCGCCGCAGCCGGTCTGGTTGGTCGCGGCGGCCGGGAGGGCGGGCAGCAGAGCCGCCGTGGCTCCCGCCGCCAGGACGAGCGCGATGCGTGCGAGGGGGCGCTTCATGGGTGGAGCTTTCCTTCCGTGGTGGTGCGGTACTGCGGAGCAGCACCGTTGACGCCCGGCCGTCCCCCTTCGCTGTGCGTGCGAGAGGGGCGGCCGGTGACGCAGGAGGTGAAACGGGTGGGCGGCCCGGTCTGTGGCCGGCCGCCGCGCGCCGAGGCGCGGAGACGGCGGGACAAGGGGTGTCGTCCGGCCCCGTCGACCTGACGCGTGCGCGTCCGGTCGGTTCGACGGGGCGCGGTGGTCGCCGCCCGAAAGGCCCGGGTCGCCGCCCGAAGGGGACGGCGACCCGGGTTCCGCGTCCGGTCGTCAGGGGGTTCGGACCGGCCGCGTCGACGTGCCCCGTGTACGAAGCGGAGCACTCACCGCGAAGAACGGTGCCGGACGGCGATCGGTTCACGGCTCGCGGAAGTTTTCCGGAGTGATCCGCGGTGAACCGTGCGGGCTCTCGGCGCGTTTGCAGCCCGTGTCCTGCCTCCGGGGTGGTGGGGGAGCACCCCGGTCGTCTTACGGGTCGGCGCCGCCGGATGCCCTGGCTCCCTCCCCTCCCTCCCCGATCGGCGGGCAGCTCTCTTCGGCGGCGAGGTGGTGGTCGCAACGCCGGTGTGAGGTGTCCTGGCGGCGCGACAAGAAGACGACAAGGTTTGGCCAAGGCGATCCGGAGAGTGTTGGCCCGCCCCCGCCCGTGCGGGAGGCAGGCCACAGAACACTTGAACAGGATTGAGCACCACCCATGAACGGGACCTTGGTGGCGGGGGCCACCCCCCTCGCTCCAGCCGGGACGCATGCCCGGCACGTCGCGTCGGACGCCGACTGCGACGCCTTCCTCCGGGACATCTACGAGCGGTACGGGCCCTTGCTCGTCCGGTACGCGGCGCGGCTGCTGGACGGTGACTGGCACAAGGCGGAGGACATCCTCCAGGAGACGGCCACCCGTGCCTGGAAGCACGCCGAGTTCCTGGGCACCCGCGGCGAACACCTGCGGCCGTGGTTGTTCACCGTGGCCAGGAACCTGGTCGTCGACCACCACCGGGCCCGGCGGACGAGGCCGTTGGAGCTGATGCCGGTGGAGGACCTGGACGCCTCCTGCGACGGCACGGACTCCGCCCTGACCTCCCATGTGGTGCTGGAAGCACTGCGGGAGCTGAACGAGCAGCAGCGGACCGTCATCCGGCTCATGTACTACCTGGAGTGCAGCGTGGCCCAGGCGGCCGGGCACCTCGGCATCCCGCCCGGCACCGTCAAGAGCCGCGCCTTCTACGCCGTGCGGGCCCTGCGCAAGGCGCTGGAGGAGCGGGGGGTGGCGGGCGGGTAGCCGTGCCGGTGCCGGTGTGCCGGTGTGCCGGTGCCGGCCGGCGTCGAAGGCGGTGATCTCGGCGGGGGTGCCGGCGGCGGTGAGCCGGGCGGCCAGGTGGGTGGCGGTGGCCAGGAGGCGGGAGGCCTGGTGGGCGGTGAGCAGGTCCACCACGGGTCCACCACGCGTCAGGCCCGGCCCACCACGCGGTGGGCCGGGCCTGACGGCGGGTGCGGGCCGGTCAGCCCCAGGCTCCGGCGATCTGCCTGGTGGTGACGTTGAGCCGGTTGAAGAAGTTGGTCAGGGCGACCATCAGGGTCAGCGCGGCCAGGCCCTTGTCGTCGTAGTGGGCGGCGGCGCGCTCCCAGACGTCGTCCGGAACCGGGTCGCTGCGGTCCGACAACCGGGTGGCGGCCTCGGCGAGCTCCAGCGCGGCGCGCTCGGCGTCGGTGAAGTAGGACGTCTCGCGCCAGGCGGCGACGGCGAACAGGCGCTCCTCGCTCTCGCCGGCCTTGCGGGCGCCGCGGGCACCGGAGTCCACGCAGGAGCTGCAGCCGTTGATCTGGCTCGCGCGCAGGTGGACCAGGTCGAGGGTCGTCTTGGAGACGCCGCCGGAATAGATGGCCTTGTACATCTCCTGAATGGGCTGCGTGGCCTCAAGGATCATCGCCGGGTTCTGCAGGCGCGCTTCCATGGTCATTCCTCTCATCGATTCATCGATCGGTGTCCGACGCCGCCGGCCGGCGGCGTCACTGCTATGACGAACGAGGGCGGGCGAGTGTGACAGCGGCTGGTCGGCGGGGGTGCCGGCCGGGCCGGCACGGGTTGGAGGGGCTCCGCGCCGCGGGGGATCCGGCGCGGCGTCCTGTCCGTCCGGCGCGTCGTACTGTCCGCCGGCGCGGCGGTCAGGCACCGACGTCGACGCGGGCGGTCTGTGAGGAGCGGTCTGCGAGGGGCGCTCGCTCGGCGGCGCCTCGTCCTCGGGACGGCCGGGGCGCCGGATGCGCGCGCCGGCGGCGCAGGACGGCCCACCTCGAGCGGCGGCCGCTGACCAGCGTCGCGCAGCGGGTCAGGAACCCGGCCTGTGCGTTCGGGTTGTCGCTGCGGGTGACTTCCCACGGCCGTAAGGTCGTCATGGGTGCTCGTGAAGGGGCCGGGGAGCCTGGTCTCGGGGCTCCGAGCGAATCCGGGAGAGCGCACGGCAGGGCCCGGCGCACTGTCGCGGCCTGCGAGCGCGACCGCATCCCGTCACACGCGGATGCTCCCATTCGTCACTGCTATGACGGCCGGCGGCACGAAGATGTGACAGGCGCGGGCCACGCACCGACCGAGATCGAAGGGGACGACGGTGGTCATGCAGGAGAACGAACGCCTGGCACGCGCGTTCGAGGAGAAGCGTCCGCGGCTGCACGCCGTGGCGCACCGCATGCTCGGTTCGACCGACGAGGCCGAGGACGCGGTGCAGGAGGCGTGGATCCGGCTGCACCGCAGTGACACCGACACCGTGGAGAACCTCGACGGCTGGCTCACCACGGTGGTGGGCCGGGTCTGTCTGGACATCCTGCGGGCCCGCAGCCGGCGGGAGAAGTTCTTCGAGGAGCACGCCGACTCCTCGGCCGGGCCGCGTTCGCAGGACGCGGCGGACCCGGAGCAGGCGGCCATGCTGGCGGACTCGGTCGGTCTGGCGCTGATGGTGGTGCTGGACACGCTCGATCCGGACGAGCGGCTCGCGTTCGTCCTGCACGACACGTTCGCCGTGCCGTTCACCGACATCGCCTCGATCATCGGGCGCAGTCCGGCGGCCACCCGTCAGCTGGCCAGCCGGGCGCGGCGGCGGGTGCACGGCGCCTCTCCACTGCCGGACCTGCGGCGCCAGCACAAGATCGTGGACGCGTTCCTGACCGCCGCCCGCAACGGCGAGTTCGAGCGGCTGCTGACGCTGCTGGCCCCCGATGCCGCCATGCGGGCCGACGACACGGCGGTGCGCATCGGTGCGGCTCCGCTCACCCAGGGCGCCCGGGATGTGGCGAGTGTGTTCTCCGGCGGTGCCGAAGCGGCCCGGATCGCGCTGGTCGACGGGTCGGTGGGAGCGGTGTGGCAGTCGAAGGTGCGGCCGATCGTGGTGTTCCGCTTCACCCTCGAGGACGAGCGGATCACCGCGATCGACCTGGTGGCCGAGCCCGAGCGGCTGCGGGAGCTGGACGTGGTGGTCCTCGACGGCTGAAGTCACCTGGGGCGGTCAGCTGCCGGAGTCGGGGGCGGGCACGCCCGGGGCGACGGTCGCGAGCCGCTTCCAGCGGTCAGCCGCCGGGACCGGGGGCAGGGCAGTCCTCCAGGAAGGCCCGGGCCCGCAGGTGGTGGGAGCGGGCCGCCCCGGCCCGGCAGCCGCGCGGACATCTCCCCTTCCCCCACACCCGTCGGTCAGGGCTGGTCGGACTCCTGGCCGACGGTCCCGCAGTGGAGATCCCCGCCGATGCCGGCTCCAGCGCCTGGGCGCACAGACCGCGGCCGGATGATCACGTCACCGCACCGCACGTTCAAGAACGACGCCCCGACCGGTACGAGGAGATGCACGAGCGGCAGCGCGAAGCCCACTCGTCACGACGCGTCCGCGGCGAGCACGGCATCGCCCACCTGGAGAACTGGCGAGCACGTGAGCGACACCGTCCAGGCCATCACCGTCCTGCTGTCCCCCGGCAGACTTCGGGCCTGACGCCGGCACGACAGACGTGAACGCCGAGCCCCACCGACGTCCCCGACGTCCTCGACGCCTCACTGCCCACCGTGCACGAGCTCGTCAGGTCCGACAGGGCCGACCGATGGGGTTTCGCGAACCCTTACGACATGAGGTGGGTCGCGGAACGTGCCCGCTCCCACATGCCGGGGATCTGC
Organism: Streptomyces sp. Tue 6430; assembly: GCA_021568835.1. Classification (GTDB taxonomy): domain Bacteria; phylum Actinomycetota; class Actinomycetes; order Streptomycetales; family Streptomycetaceae; genus Streptomyces. The sequence goes on along the minus strand of JAKGSH010000002.1, from coordinate 256,187 downwards.
TCGGCCGGGCGCTGCTGTTCGCCGTGCAGGGCGTTGAGCACCACCAGGCAGCCGGTCAGGGCCGGAACCGCCCACTGCGCGCCGGCCAGCTGCCGCCGTGCCCTGTTCAGGTCGATGGGGTGCTTCTCCGCCTTCTCGGCGTCCTCGGGGGCGGAGGAGGAGGCAAGTTCGATCTTCTTGCCGAGGACGCGGGCGTAGGCGGTGGCGGCCAGGGCCGCGCCGGTGACGACCGTCTTGGCCATGGTGGAGGCGGCCACGCCCTGCTGAGTGGCGACGCGATGGGCGTTCACGGCGAGCAGCCCGCCGCCGCCGAACAGGTGCGCGCCGATCGCGGCGGCGTTGACCGGCACCCACTTCGCCCACCCCGACGAAGAGATCCGGTCCCTGGCCGCCTCCGTTCCGCCTTCGTCCCTGGCCGCGCCGTTGAGTCCGACCGCGCCCATCAGCGAGCCGCCGAACCAGGCTGCCAGACCGAGATCGTGCAGGCTGCGGATGGCGGTATTGCGTTCGGACATGACGGTGCTCCTTCACGAGGGAGAACGGGACAGGCCGACAAGGATGTCGAGCACATCTCACCCTCACCGAACCCGAACCGCTCTGCCATCACGGCTGGGCCGGACGGGCCTCCCGCGCTTCCGATGCGCCGGAACGGGGCGCGCCGGACGGCATCGGTGTCCAGACCGCCCCGGACGGTCCTGCCGGTGCCGTGGGGGCGGACGCCCCGGCCGCCGGCAAGTCGTTCTCTCCCGCTCGCCTCATCCCAAAATCCGCTGCTTGGCCTGTGGTGTCGGGTCGCGCCGGAAGATGACGTTCTCGCTGGTGAGGCGGGCCATGAGGCCGGTCACGGCAAGGTGGATCATGGCTTCGGAGCGGGCGGGCAGGGTCTCGTGGTCGCGGGCCGGGCGGCGGTGGGGTGCGCCCGTCAACGGGTCCGCAGGCGCGCAGTCAGGCGGGACAGGAGGGGCAATGCCGTTGCCAGTACCTGGCGCTCCTCCGAGCCGAGGACATCGGCGATGGCCGTGCCGAGCAGCGCTGCACGCCTTCGGCGTTCCTCGTTCAAGCGGTCGCTTCCCGCCGGCGTGATGTGCAGGAGATTCTTGCGTCCGTCACTGGGGTGCGCCTCGGCGCGGACAAGACCTTGCCGAAGGAGTTCCTTCACCGCCTTGGAAGCCGACTGATGGCTGACCCCCCGCTCGTGCGCGACGTCCGCCGTGGTCATCGGGCCGCCGCGATCGAGGTAGCCCAGGACGGCGGCTTCGCCGGGAGTCATCTCGTCGATGGCGCGCACGGCTCGGACGAGCTGTCCCACGGTCGCGCGGAGCTCTTCGGCCAGCTGCGTCTCGTCCATGGAGCAAGCCTACCCCTCACCCAAGCTGTACACCTCGGTTGCATGGTTACGGCCGGCCGCGACCGCTCCTGCCGAGCATCAGGGGCCGCAACGGCACGCCCGCCCCGAAGGGCATCGCAGCCCTGTCGGGCAGGGTGCCCGCTCCTGCCGGCGCGGCGCACGTTCGCCTTCCGGGCCTCCGGCGACCTTCCTGCCCCGCCGAGAACCCCAGGAGCCCCGGGACGCCGAGGGAGTCGCCCGGAAGCGGAGCAGGAAAATATACAACCAAGGTGTACAGTGCGGGTGGAGAAATGATGATCTGGAGGATCCGCCGTGAAGCTCACCAAGCACGCCCATGCCTGCGTCACCGTCGAGAAGGACGGCACACGCGTGGTCATCGACCCCGGCACCTTCACCCCGGACGCGGCGGAAGCCGTCAGCCAGGCCCAGGCCGTCCTGATCACTCACGAGCACTTCGACCACTTCGACGAGGACCTGGTCGCCGGGGCTCTGGCGGCCCGGCCCGAGCTGCAGGTCTACTGCACGGCAGCCGTCACCGCCGCCCTGGGCGACCAGGACGCCCGTGTCCACACCGTCACCGCGGGCGACACCTTCGCTGTCGGCTCCCTCGACGTCACCGTCCACGGCCGGCGCCACGCGCTGATCCACGCCGACGTTCCCTGCCCCGACAACGTCGGCTACCTCCTCGACGACGGAGCCCTCTACCACCCCGGCGACGCCTACTTCGCCCCCGATGTCCCCGTGCACACCCTGCTGCTCCCGACCAGCGGCCCGTGGACCAATCTCGGCGAAGCCGCCGACTACGTGCGGGCCGTCAAGCCCAAGCGCATCATCCAGATCCACGAACTCATGCTCAGCGATTTCGGCCAGCAGTCCACCGCCAACCTCCTCGGCGAGAACGGCCTGACCGGCATCCCCGTCACCCGGCTCAAGCCCGGCACCACCGTCCAGCTGTAAACCTGTCCCTTGGCCTCCGAGGCTGTCGCGCTCGATGACGCTCTCGGGCCGCCCGGTCGCTTTCCCGACGTCACAGCGGGTCGCGGGGGCGGCGATTCTTGGAGCCAAACGGCCTTCTAGTGCTCTGACCGCATAGGTTCGCCGGGTCGATGGTGGTGGCGGTTGGATGGGCGGTGACGTCCGATCCGAACCGCTGGAGGTGTGGTGGCCGAGCCTGTCCGTGTGCGCAGACTGACCGACCAGGAAGGTCAGAAGCTGCAGCAGATCGTGCGCCGGGGCAGCACCAGCTCGGTGCGCTACCGGCGCGCGATGATGCTGCTGGCCTCGGCCGGCGGGAACCGGGTGCCCGTGATCGCGCAGCTGGTCCAGGCCGACGAGGACACCGTGCGCGATGTGATCCACCGGTTCAACGAGATCGGCCTGGCCTGCCTGGACCCTCGGTGGGCGGGAGGCCGTCCCCGCCTGCTCAGCCCTGACGAGGAAGACTTCGTCGTCCAGACGGCCACCACCCGCCCCACCAAACTCGGCCAGCCCTTCACCCGCTGGTCGTTGCGCAAGCTCGTCGCCTACCTGCGGAAAGTCCACGGCCGGATGATCCTCATCGGCCGCGAGGCGTTACGCGGCCTGCTCGCCCGCCGTGGCATCACCTTCCAGCGCACCAAGACGTGGAAGGAGTCGCCGGACCCCGACCGTGAGGCAAAGCTGGACCGGATCGAGGAGGTCCTTCACCGCTTCCCCGACCGGGTCTTCGCCTTCGACGAATTCGGCCCGCTCGGGATCAGACCCACCGCGGGCTCGGGCTGGGCCGCACGCAAACGCCCCGACCGGCTGCCCGCCACCTACCACCGCACCCACGGAGTGCGCTACTTCCACGGCTGCTACTCGGTCGGCGACGACCGCCTGTGGGGCGTCAACCACCGCAGAAAGGGAGCCGTGAACACGCTGGCCGCCCTGAAGTCGATCCGCGCCGCCCGACCCGACGGCGCCCCGATCTACGTCATCCTGGACAACCTGTCCGCCCACAAGGGCAGCGACATCCGACGCTGGGCGAAGAAACACAAGGTCGAGCTGTGTTTCACCCCGACCTACGCCTCGTGGGCGAACCCCATCGAGGCCCACTTCGGGCCGCTGCGGCAGTTCACCATCGCCAACTCGAACTACCCCAACCACACGGTTCAGACCCGGGCCCTGCACGCCTACCTGCGCTGGCGCAACGCCAACGCCCGCCATCGCGATGTCCTGGCCGCCGAACGCAAGGAACGCGCCCGCGTCCGCAGCGAGAAAGGCATCCGCTGGGGCGGACGCCCCCTCGCCACCGCGGCCTGACCAACCCGGCGAACCTACGCGGTCAGAGCACTAGGCAGGGATGTTGAGGTTTTCGACGCACGGTCCGGACAGGCAAGGCGCGGGCTGACGTTCCGAAACCCCGGCGGACGCGGACCGGGGTGAGCCGTGCGGGCCCGGCCGGCCTCTCCCGGGGACGGCGGAGATCCGCCGCGGCTTCACGGGTGAGCCGGAGCTGGGTGTGGGCGGCGGCCACGAGCCACGTCCAACGGTCTCCGGCCTCGGGGGTGTGGATCTTCGCCCGGGTCCACCCCAGGGTCCGCTTCATCAGGCGGAAGGTGTGTTCCAGCCCGAAGCGCCACAGGAACGCCTGCCGGCGCACGTCGACGTCCTCGCCGCTCAGGCTGGTGGCCGACGACCACGGCCAGAGCGGCGGCGGGTCGTGGCCACCGGGCGGACGATCGCCCTGAGGGCAGATCAACGCGCCCTCGATGAGGGGGAGTTAGTCCGTGTGGTTGATCACGCGGAGCGGTTGGTCGGGCGGGGGTGGATGCGGTCCCGGGCCATCGCTCGGGCGGTGCCGTACCGGTCGGTGACCTGCACCGTGGCCGCGTCCGCACCCGCAGCACCCCCGTGCTCGGGTGGCAGGCCGTTTCCCTGTACGGAGCGGAGCATCGACCGGGCCCTGGATAAAGGAACCATGCCACGGGGCGGGGGCGGAGACGCTGAAGGCGTCATGTCAAGGCGGCCGGGACGGCGCCTTCGGCCGTCTGATCGCCGTCGCAGAGCGCGGCGACCATGCGTGCGTGGTTGTCGGGGAGCCGGCCCGGCTCGTCGGTGACCGCCAGGTCCTTGGGCAGGGTAGGGAGCAGAAGGGCCGGATCGGCGCTCGGCGGCGAGCCGGAGAACGAGGCGGCGCCCGGTGGCGAGCGGGACGACGTGACGAGGCGGCCCGGCAACGGGCCCGAGGAGGGGACACGATGACGGCACCCGACGCACCCGGTACGGCCGATGCCGAGCAGGTCAACGCCGCGATGTGGCATGCCTACGGGGCGCACCACCTCGCCCGGGCCACTCCTCTGCCCGAGGTGGACGAGATCGCCTGGGGCCCGGCGGGAACAGGGCCGGGGGACGCTGTCCTCGGCGACCTGCGGGGCCTGCGCGTGCTCGACCTGGGCTGCGGCCCGGGCCGGCACGCCGCCCACCTCGCCCGTACCCATCACGCGGTCGTGGACGCCGTCGACCTCTCACCGACGCAGATCGACCGCGCCCGGGCACGCTACGGCGACCTGCCGGGCCTGCGGTTGATCCAGGCCGACGCCGTCGGACATCTGCGCGCTTCGGCGCCGTACGACGTGATCTGTTCCCTGTCCACCGTCCACTTCATCGACCCGCGCCGGCTGCTGCCCGCCCTGGCGGCGGCCCTCAGGCCCGGCGGACGGCTGTACTTCACCGTGCTGCACACCAACTCGTCGGGGGACGGGCCCTCTTCGCAGGTGACGTCCCGCCCGGAGATCCTGCGTCTGGCCGGCGGCGGCGAGCTGAGCGGGCAGATGTGGGTGCTCACCACGACGCTGTGGACGGACCTGCTCGCGCAGCACGGGCTGCGCACCGAGGAGGTCACCGTGCTGGACGCGCCCGAGGAGGGCAACCGGGCCTCCTACCGGCTCTTCCAGGTCCGCAGGCCGGCCCGGGTCACCTCTCGTCCCCGTACCGCCCGGCCGCCCGTCGCGCACGCGGCGGCCGGGGTCGGCGCGGTGCTGGTGGGAGAGCGCGGCCTGCTGCTCGGCCACCATCGGCGGGGGACCGTCGAACTGCCCGGCGGCACGGTGGAAGCGGGCGAGTCGCTGGAGGAGACGGTCGTGCGCGAACTGGCCGAGGAGACGGGCCTGCACGCGGACCCGACCGACGTGCGCCTGCTGGGCATGCTCCTGGACCAGGTCGGCGACGTCGTCCGCATCATGTTCGGCGCGCTCGTCACGCGGTGGAGCGGCGAGCCCGCCGACCAGCCTGGCGAGCGGGTCGGCGACTGGGGATGGTGGCCGCTGGACGCGCTGCCGCCGGACCTGTTCGAGTGCAGCGCCCAGATCCTCACCGCCTGGCGCCCCGACCTGCCCATCGATCATCCGCCCGCCCGCTTCACCCCCTTCGCGAAGCCGCGGGACGCCGGTCAGGACACCGCCGGTCAGGCCGGGAAGTAGCCGCTCAGTGCGCAGCCGTCGCCGAGCGTCTCCTCCGTCCGGTGGCCGTCCGGTGAAACCGCCGTCGAGGGGCCGACCGCGGGTCCGGAACCCCGGCCCGGCGGCCCGGCCGGCTGCGTGACCGCGGGCGGTCACCGATAGGCTGCGGCGATGCGCACGGTCGAGCTTCTGTTGGACGAGGCTGCAGAACTGGCGGTCCGGGAGGCCTGGCGGCGGCTGGCGGACGCGGGGTTGCCCAGTCAGGCGCGCCATCGCTCACCGACCAACAGTCCGCACCTCACCCTGGCCGCCTGCCCGGAACTGACCGCCCCGATCCGCTGGGAGCTCGCCGAGGTGGCCGCCGCCCTGCCGCTGCCGGTGCGCTTCACCGGCGTGGTCCGCTTCGAGCGGCCCACCTCGGTGCTGGCCTGGGCGCTGGACTGCGACTCCGCGCTGACCGGCCTGCACCGCCGGGTGTGGGAGGCGGTGGCCTCGGACAGCCCGCCCGACACCCTCAACCCCTTCCACGCACCCGGACGCTGGAGCCCGCACATCACCCTCGGCCGGACCCGGCGCGCCGGTGCCTTCACCGACCGGCGGGTCCCCGAACTGCTGCCGGTGCCGCCGCTGTCGGCCCGCCTCACCACCCTGCGCAGCTACGACACCGAGACCGGCGCCCTGGAGGTGCTGGGGCTCCGTTCCTGACCGGTTGTCCGCTGACCGGTTGTCCGCTGTCCGCTCGTGGAGTCGATCGGGGTCGAACGGGACGCCGGTTCGGGTGAGTCGAAGCGTGCGGGTGCATGAAGGAAGGACCTCTTGGCAGCTCGCGGTCCTCGAATCCAGCGAGGATCAAGAGGCCTTGGCGCAGCACGAACACGATCCCGCACAACGCCTGCCGGTCCAGCACCAGAACTCGGCTCTCCCCTCCCCCGCTCCGGCTCCGGCTCCGGCTCCGGCTCCGGCTCCGGCAGCAACGGCTCGATCAGCGAACACGGTTCGTCCGACACGATCCACGGCCTCGGCTGCCGCTTTCCCTCCGACCGGACCGACGACCATCGCCACCGAAAGTCACGTGACCAGCAATTTCCGTCAGGCTTCTTGCCGCGTCACCGGTGACGTCCTCGCTCCTCAGGCGCTCACCGCACGGAGTGTGTGTGCGGGCCGCCCGGCAGCGCCGCGCGTCAGCCAGTCCTGGTAGGCCGGCGCCTGACGGGCCACTTCCTCGTAGGCCTTCTCCAACTCGTCGAACGCCGTGTCGAGTTCGTCCGCCGTTCGGGCCGCGAGCAGCAGCCGCACTCCTATCGGGTCACCGTGGAGGGGCCGGATGACCAGGTCGGAGCGGGGCGGGAGCGCGGTCGGCTGGCTGACCGTGACGACCTCACCGACGGCTGCCAGGAAGTAGGCGGTGAGGTAGTCGCCGTGCAGAAGATCGGGCTCGATTCCTTCCGCACGCAGTACTCGGCACACCCCGTCCCACTCACCGTCGACCGTGGCGTCCACCATCCAGCGGTCGTGCGCGAGGTCCGCGAGACGCACCTCGCGCCGCGCCGCCGCGGGATGGTCGGCGGCCATGGTGACGAACTGGGGTTCGCGCTCCACCAGGACCCGCAGACACAGCCCGTTCGGGAAGCGCAGCGGACTGCCCTCGACCTCGTGCACGAATGCCAGGTCGAGCCCGCCTTCGGCCACCTGCCGCAGCAGGGCGTTCGCGGACACGTCCATCCGCAGGGTGGGCTCGACCGCGGGCATGCGGGCGCGCAGCCGGCCGATCCAGCCCGGGACCGCCCGGCTGGCCGTGGCGCCGATGCGCAACCGGGACCGCCTGCCGCGCGGGCGGCCGCGGCCCGGGTCTCGGTCACGATCGCGGAGAGTTCGGCGACCAGCGGCCGTGCGCGGCTCACCACGACGTGTCCCAGCGGGGTCAGGTGGCTGCCCGTACAGTCGCGGGTGAAGAGCCGGCCGCCCAGCAGTTGCTCGATGCGGCGCAGCTGGGTGCTCAACGAGGGCTGGGCCATGCCCAGTTCACGAGCCGCCCGGTGAAGACTGCCGGCGTCGGCGATGGTGCACAGCACGCGTAAGTGCCTCACCTCGAGCTCCATGCGCGGAGCGTAAGGGCTGGGCCCGGTGAGGCGCCAGATGTTCAAACGCCAACGTGACAGCACGAGTCGGCCTGATAGCCGGAAGCTATCGCCAGTTGCCATCATCCGTTCGGCCACCCTCCGGCCCCACACTCGGGTCGACCGATCGTTCACCACCCCACATGAACGAGTAGGAGCCCCCCACATGACGTCCACCCGTACGTCTCGCACGTCCGCGAAGACCTCCAGGAGATTGCTGGCACTCGGTCTGGGCGTGACGCTCGCGGCCCTGGGCAGCGCGATCCCCGCGAGCGCCCAGACCGCCGACTCCACCGCCCCTCTCCATGCCGGCTACACCGGTTCGGCCCAGGAGGCGGCGAACAACAGGGCGTTCTTCGAGGCCGTGCTCGACTCCGTCGCCAAGAAGCAGGCGGCCGATCCCGGCCTGCGGTCGGTGACCGTCTACTACAACGCCTCCCAGGCACCGACCTTCCGCTCCCAGATATCGAGCTCCGCCTCGATCTGGAACAGCTCCGTGAGCAACGTCAAGCTCCAGTCCACCTCCGGGAGCGCCGACTTCTCGTACTACGAGGGCAACGACTCCCGCGGCTCGTACGCCTCCACCAACGGCCACGGCAGCGGCTACATCTTCCTCGACTACGCCCAGAACCGGCAGTACGACTCCACCCGTGTCACCGCGCACGAGACCGGTCACGTGCTGGGGCTGCCGGACCACTACAGCGGCCCGTGCAGCGAGCTGATGTCGGGCGGCGGACCCGGCACGTCCTGCACCAACCGCTACCCAACGCGACCGAGCGGGCACGCGTCAACCAGCTGTGGGCCAACGGTCTCGCCAAGGCCCTCGACAAGCTGAACAAGGCACGCTGACAGCCTGAGGACTTCTCCGCCCCGTGCCGGCGGCGGGCCGTGCCGTCAAGGGCACGGCCCGCCGCCTCGCAGCCGCACGGGAGGAAGCCGGGCGGCGCAACCGAAGGAAAAGCGTGCTGCCGCCGCTGCCGGCCGACGCCTGACGGCTTCGACTGTGGCTGTGGCTGTGGGCCGGCGGACTGCGTGACTCCCCCGGCGAGACCGAGCCGGTGGGGTTCGGCCACGACGACCTGCGAGACCTGCCCGCCGTCACCACAGGGCACACCGGCGGGCGAGAGTCCTGGGGTGCAGGTGCCACCGGCACGGCCGGAAACCGGCGGAGGAAACAGAACCCGCCCGGCAGCGTCGCTCCCCGTCGGCGGTGAGGGGCACGGGCGGTGCGGCAGGGATGTCGCGGACGCCTATCCGGCCCGGGCGACGAGGGCAGGCCGGACGTGGGGGCAGGTGCCCGCGGCAGCTGTTCGGGGATGCGCATCCGGCGCAGCAGATCGCGGGTGAGACGCTTGTCGAGCGTGGTGCACCAGGTGATGTCCGGGTACTGGGATTTCAGATGTGACAGTGCCCTGGTGCCCAGTCCGCTGTCGCGGAAGGGTTCGTCGAGAACCACGTGGGTGATCACGCCCTGGGCGCACTCGTCGCAGGCCCGATAGGTCACCCGCCCGACCACCTTGCGGATGTGCACCAGGAGCAGGGACTCTTCATCCGCCCTCTCCGGGGCGGGGGACGCCAGCAGTTCGATGCCGCGGTAGGCGAGCAGCCTGCGGCGCCAGCGGCCCCACTGCCGCTCGGAGCGCCGGTGCCTTCCCCCGGTACGTCCCCGTGGGGCTGCGGCCGCCGGTCCGGTCCGGCCGCGGGTCGTGGCATACGCCTGTTCTGCCTGCATGCCATCGCGCCTGCCCCCACGCCGCACATCCATGTCCGCACGACGCCACGCGGACTGCGCGCTGCCCGAACACGCCGACGGCCGCCCGAACGAACCGCTCCTGATCCACGGCGATTTCGAAGGAGGTGTTTGTCCGGCCGAGATCGGTGCACACGATGAGCTAACACAACCTTTATACGACGAAGCGGAGACGCATCATGGGCATCATCGCGTGGATCATCATCGGCCTGCTCGCCGGCGCCATCGCCAAGGCTCTGATGCCGGGCAAGGACCCCGGCGGCATCATCGTGACCATGCTCATCGGCATCGCCGGCGGTCTGCTCGGCGGCTGGCTCGGCAAGGTGGTCTTCGGTGTCGACTCCATCGACGGGTTCTTCGACCTCTCCACCTGGATCGCCGCGATCATCGGCTCCGCCCTTCTGCTCGCCCTCTACCGTCTCGTCACCGGTAACCGGCACTCCCACCGTCACGCGTGACCCGCTGAAGACACACACCCCACAAGGCTGACGGCTCCCTCCTGTTCGCAGGACGGGAGCCGTCAGCGTGTACGGACAGCGCAAGGGCCGGGTACGCGCTGCGTACCCGGCCCGTTCACTCGAGCACCGAGAGCCGCCCGCGGTTTCCGCCGGCGGCACACCGGGGTTCCCCTCCCGGCCGCTCGCCGAGGACGGGAAGCTCACTGTCCCGGCGCGGGAGGCCGCCGTACTGAACCGGCCGCCCGGTGCGTGCACGCACCGCATCCGGCCGCCCGGTGGAGACCGGCATCCGCCTCGGGACGTACGGCTCCGACGGCGGTTGCGACCGTGGAAGGACGCAGGGTCCTGGGCCGGGGCCGTAGCGTGCCCGGCATGAACAAGCTGACCCGGGCGGCCGCCGCCGCCCTTCTCGCCTGCGCGGTTGCGTTACCGGCCACCACCGCCACCGCCGCGCCGCCCTTGCCGCGCACCGCAACGACCACCCCGGACCGGCCTGCCGAACGCATGCGGCTGCCGGCCCCCACCGGGCCGTACGGGGTGGGGAGTTCCGTCCTCCACCTCGTGGACCGCTCCCGCGTCGACCCCTGGGTGCCCGAGGCCGACGGCCGGGAACTCATGGTCACCCTGCACTACCCCGCGGCCCGCCCCGCGGCCGCCCGGCACACGCCGGGCCGCCCCGCCCCGTACGCCACCCAGGAGGAGGTCCGGCTGCTGCTGAAGGGCGTGCAGGTCGAGGACCCGGCATCGGTGCGGCAGGTGGCGCGGGCCCGTACGCACAGCGCGGTGGACGTGCCCCCCGCTCCGGGACGGCACCCGCTGGTGGTGCTCTCGCCCGGCTTCGGCATGCCGCGGTTCACTCTCACCAGCCTCGCCGTGGACCTCGCCTCCCGCGGCTACGTCGTCGCCTCGCTCGACCACGCCTACGAGTCGTCCGGTACGTCGGTGCCGGGCGGGCGCACCCTGACCTGCGTCGCCTGCGCCTTCATGGAGGAGAACGACTGGGCCGATGGCCACCTGGTGACCGGGGTCCGCGCCGCCGACACCCGCTTCGTCCTGGACCGACTCACCGGCCCCCGGCCCGCCTGGCGGTACGCGTCGTCCATCGACCGGGCACGGATCGGCATGGCCGGCCACTCGATAGGCGGCGCGAGCGCCGTCAGCGCCATGGCCGCCGACCGGCGTATCGACGCCGGAGTGAACATGGACGGCACGTTCTGGGACACGCTGCCCACCGACGGGCTCGGCGGACGCCCGTTCCTGCTGCTGGGTACCGACGAGTTCCACCGGCCGGGCGGCGAGGACACCACCTGGGACACCACCTGGGCGGCCCTGAGCGGCGAGAAGCACTGGCTGACCGTCGACGGCGCCGACCACCTCGGCTTCTCCGACGCACCTGTGGTCCTCGACCACTTGGGCCTCCCCGGCGGTGACCTCCCGGCCGGTCGCGCGGTGACCGTCACCCGCGCGTACGTCGCCGCCTTCTTCGACGAGCACTTGCGGGGCAGGGACCAGCCACTCCTCGACGGCCCGGACCCGGCCCACCCGGAGGTGCGGTTCCACCGTCCCTGAGCCCGCAGCAGGCGACCGGACGCGGGGCGGATCCCCCCTCCCGGTCGCCCGACAGCGAGCCGACGAGCTGATCGAGCCCCGTAAAGCTGCTGCCCGTCCCGTACTCGACGCCGCTCCCCCGGACGACCCGCGTGCTCCTCGCCACCGCCGGCTCGGCGGTCGCGTCCGGGAACGCCGTCCTCCCCACGCCCGGGTCACCGGCGAACGGGAAGGCGGCTCCGTCGGTCCCGGCCGTGTCCAGGAACGCCGCGAGTTCGGTGGGCCCGCGCTCCCGGCCGACCGGTCCGGTCGGGCCGACGCCCGGGCCTGCCCCTGGCCTCGCCCGTGTCCGCCGCGTTCCTCGTCCTGCCCCGCGAAGCGGTCGGGCGATCGGCCGCGTACCCGGCCTGGAAGTCCGGCCAGGCAGCGTGAGTGTCCCGTTGCGGATGGGTGCGCATCTGTGCCGGCCACTCGTTCCGGCACTCCGGCACAGCGTTCTGGCCGCGCGGAGGAACTCGGGCCGCTCGGGCCGCTCGGTCACGAAGGGGCACGGGAGCATCGGCCGAGGTGTTCCCCGGTACCCGCGCAAGGCACCGGGTTCACAAAAACCGCAGACGTGAAAACCGCAGACGTGCTCGACGCCCTGCCGAGGTCCGCGCGGCGCGGACGACCCGTCCGATCCGCAGAAGCCGCCCACGGCTGCGGGTCACGGACGCGGGAAGCGGGCGCGCACGGCGTCGACGCAGGTGTCCCGGGACGTGGGTCCGCCGAACCGGAGACGGTCATAGGCAGTGAACGCCGTTTGCAGGGTGTCGAGTTCGTCGACCAGGGCGTGCAACCGGTCGGACCAGGGTGCTGAACCGGCATCCGGCTCGTTCACCGCGGCGCCGATCCCGGTCGTCAGGTGTTCCTTGCGCTGAATGGTGGCCGGGGTCACCGAGCGCAGGCACACGTACTGTCCGCTGAGGTACGCACGCCACTCCGCCTTCCCGGTGACCGGGTCGGCCCAGTGGGCGGTGAACCACGCTGCCAGCGGGTCCACGCCGCCGGCCTCGTCGGCGAGAGCGAACAGGTCGGCCGGCACCATCTCGGCACCGTCGGAGCGCAGGTATCCCGGGAGCGGCAGACGCTGCCCAGCATCAGCCGGCGGACCGCATCGGCGTCGTGGCCCCGGACCGCGCACAGTTCCTCCAGGGCGACGAACTGCGCGCTCACGTACGCGTCGTCGGCGTCGGTCGTCGGATGGACGCCGTCGACCTCGTGGAATCGCTCGGCGAGCTGTTGCTTCAGGTCTGTCTCCGGCATCGGTCGCCTCCGGCGTTCGTCAGCTCGGGCGTCTCCCGCGCAGGACTCGGCACGCTAGCCGCCCGACGGTTCGGTGCTCACCGAACCATCAACGGAATCACGCCAGCACGAGGGCAGCTCGCCCCCCACTCCCCCACCGGTCGACAGTTCCCGACGATCACCCGGTATCCGCACAGCCCAGTGGTTCACCGGATCGAGTACGCGTTCCCGGGGCAGCCGTACCGGACGATGCCCAGCCCCGCCGCCCCTCGCGAAAACACGTCGATCTCACAGAACGGGACGACACACAGGGCGCGTACAGGTGACCGCCCGGCATTTACGCCCATGGGCCACTCATCAGACATGACACCGCCGTGGATGCGCCGGAGCCACGGCCGGTTCTCGCTCGACCTGCCGGGTGTGACGCAGCACACGGAACCCGAGGCGCGATCTTGGAATGCGCGGGTCTCCGCCGTTGCTGCACTCCCTTTGGGCCTTCCCCGTTCCGGGGGCGCACCGGGCGACGGCGGCCGGCGCGACCGGCCACAGGAGCGGGACGACCACGACCCCCGTCCGCTCCGCCGCATCAGGATCGTCCGCGAAAGGTACCCCGCTCCATGCCCTTGGCTCTGCTGTCCCTTGCTGCCGTCGCGTTCGGCATCGGTACGACCGAGTTCGCCACCATGGGGCTGCTCCCCCAGATCGCCGACGGGATCGGCGTGTCCGTGCCCCAGGCCGGCAACGTCGTCTCCGCCTACGCGCTCGGCGTCGTCGTCGGTGCCCCCGTACTGACCGGCATCGGCGCACGCATCCCCCACAAGCGGCTCCTGCTCTGGTTGTCCGGGCTGTTCGTGGCCGGCAACCTCGCCTCCGCCCTCGCCCCCGACTTCGGCCTGCTGTTCGCCGCACGCTTCCTGGCGGGCCTGCCGCACGGCGCGCTCTTCGGCGTGGGAGCCGTCGTCGCCTCCCGGCTCGTCGCCCCGGACCGGGCCGCGCGCGCCGTCTCGAAGATGTTCCTGGGGCTCACCATCGCCAACATCGTCGGCGTACCGGCCGGCACGGCCCTCGGACAGCAGCTGGGATGGCGGTACGCCTACTGCGCGGTGGCCGTCATCGGCCTCGTCGCCCTCGCCGCGCTGGCCGCCTTCGTCCCCCACCAGCCGCGCAGCGATCAGTCGGGCGTCCGCCACGAACTGCGGGCGATGGGAAACCGGCAGGTGGCCATCGGACTGGCCACCGCCGTCGTGGGCTTCGGCGGCTTCTTCGCCGTCTACAGCTACCTCGTCCCGATGCTGACGCACCTGACGGGCCTGGCCGAGTCCTCGACCACCTGGGTCCTCGCCCTCTACGGCGCCGGGATGACACTGGGCACGCTGATCGCGGGCCCGCTGACGGACCGCGCCCTGCGCCCCACCCTGTACGGCGGGCTCGCCGTGCTCGGCGTGTCGCTCGTGGTGTTCTACTTCACGGTCCACAGCACCGTGCCCGCCCTGGTGACGCTCGTCCTCATGGGCGCGATGGGCGCCCTCGTCACCACGCCGGTGCAGATGCTGCTCATGCTCAAGGCCAAGGACGCCCCGACGATGGCGGCGGCCTCCAACCACTCCGCCTTCAACCTGGCCAACGCGGGCGGCGCCTGGCTCGGCGGCCTGGCCATCTCGGCCGGCTGGGGCTGGGCCTCGCCCGCCCTGGTCGGCGCGGCCCTCGCCGCCGCGGGCCTCGGCCTCGCCTTCGCCGGCGGCCTCGTGGACCGCGGCAGCGGCACCTCCGAGGTGATCACGTCCTCGGGCTCGGAGTGCCGGCGGAGACGGCCGAGGAGGTGACGGCGGCCGGCGAAACAGGCCGTGCCTAACGGCTGCCGCGAAAGCCCTGCCGCAGTACCCGCCGGATCAGAGGACCGGTCACCACGGTGACGGTCACATCGGCATGCCCCCACCACGGCAAGCCGCCGGCATCGGGTCCCCTTCCGGGTGAGCGCACCACACCCGGCATCCGCAAAGCGTTCCTCGGACTCGCCACTGCCCGATCGCCCACCGACGGCTCGGCTCGTCGTCGCCCCTTGCCTTTCCACGGCTTCAGCTCCGCGCCACGGCTTCAGCTCCGCGCCCCCGCGTCAAGGCTCGCGAGTCCCTGTTCCCAGCGTCGACGGCGTACGTCCTCGGGCTGGTCCCACCAGGGGGTGCCCCGTTCGCCCAGCGCGACCTTCGCCCGGTTCACGCGTGCACGCGCTGCCCGCTCGGCCTTCGCGTCGCCCGCGGTCGTCGCGGAGCGCACCGCGCGACGGGCCGACATGAGGTGACGTCGAAGCCGAGCGGCGGTCTCCTCGGGGATCGAGGGATCGGTCGCCCGCCACTTCCGTCCCCTGATGACGACGAAGTGCCCGTCGGGGTTCTCTCCGGTGCCCGGCCTGCCTCCACGTGGACGATTCTGCCCACCCGGGCCCGTCCCGGCGCCGCGGCAGGCCGGGACGGGAACGGCCGGCCGAACCGCGCACCCGCACCTTCTCCAGGAGGGGAGGACGGGAGGACTGGAACGGGCTGAAGGCTGCCGACGGCCTGCCCGGCGATCAGGCGACCGCCGTCGGTCGGCGGCGTCGGTCGGCGGCGTCGGTCGGCGGCGTCGGCGGTCAGGTCGATCTTGGGGCTCAGGCCCCGCCGGGCTCCTTCCCGTGCGGGTCGGAGGCGTTGATCGTCGCGACGACCCGGTCGTAGTCGCCGCGGGCCTCGCCGTGGCGCAGGAACTTCACCCGCTCGACCTGGATCTCCTTCGCGTCGGGCCGCGCCTCCAGCAGGGCGACGGTCTCGGCCACGAACTCGTCCAGCGGCATGGCGAGTTCGTTGTCCTCGTGGCCGGGCAGGAGGGCGGTGCGCACGGCAGGCGGCACGAGTTCCACGACCTTCACCGAGGTGCCGGCGAACTGCAGCCGGACGGACTCGCTGAGCATGTGGATCGCCGCCTTCGACGCGTTGTAGCTCGGGGTGACCTTCAGCGGCGTGAACGCGAGGCCCGAGGAGACGGTCATGATCGTGGCGTCCGGCTGCGCCTGCAGGTGCTCCACGAAAGCGGCGATGAGCCGGATCGGGCCCAGTACGTTCGTCGCCACCGTGGACTCCGCGGAGGCGAGGAACGACGCGGGATCGCGCCAGTCCTCGATGTTCATCACGCCGGCCATCGTGACGAGGACGTTGAGGTCGGGATGGTTCGCCAGGACCTCCTTCGCGGCGGAGGCGATGCTCGCGGCGTCCGTGGTGTCGATCCGCACCGTGCCGATGCCGGGGTGCTCGGCCGCGATCCGCTCCAGCAGCCCGGCTCGCCGGCCGCCGACGACGACGGTGTTGCCCCTGGCCCGCAGCTCGAGGGCGAGGGCGAGACCGATGCCGCTGGTGGCGCCGGGGATGAAGACGGTGTTTCCGGTGATGTTCATGCCCCGACTGTCACCGATTCGGCGCCGCCGGTGCAGAGACCGATTATCGGGGGATCGGCGGTCCCTGGCTCGCCCACCGCGACCGGGCGACAATCGATCCCATGGACCGTGCAGCACTGGCCGACTTCCTGCGCCGCCGCCGCGAGGCGCTCCAGCCCGAGGACGTCGGGCTGCCCTCCGGTGCGCGCCGCAGGGCCCCGGGTCTGCGGCGCGAGGAGGTCGCGTCGCTCGCCGTGATGTCGACCGACTACTACACGCGGCTGGAGCAGCGACGCGGTCCGCAGCCGAGCGAACACATACTGGCCTCGCTCGCGCGGGCGTTGCGGCTGACCGGTGACGAGCGCAACTACCTGTACCGGATCGCCGGGCACAACGCTCCGGTGCCGCTGTCGTCCTCGACCCACGTCGCCCCCGCGCTGCTCCGCGTGCTGGACCGCCTCGACGACACTCCGGCGTGCATCCTGTCCGACCTCGGGGAGACGCTCGTGCAGAACAGGATGGCCGCCGCCCTGCTCGGCGACGCGTCGGGCCACACGGGCCTCGCCCGCAGCGCGGTCTACCGCTGGTTCACCGATCCCACGGAGCGATCGCGCTACCCCGAGGCCGACCGCGACCGCCACAGCCGCGCCCAGGTCGCGAGCCTGCGCGTCGCCTACGGGCTGCGGGGCTCGCGGTCCCAGGCCGGCGATCTCGTGCGCACCCTGCAGAAGACGAGCGAGGAGTTCACCGAACTGTGGGAGCGGCACGAGGTGGCACAGCGCTTCGAGGACCACAAGACGCTCATCCACCCCGAACTCGGCGCGCTCGAACTGGACTGCCAGGCGCTGTTCACCGAGGACCGGTCCCAGACCCTCCTCGTGCTGACCGCCCCACCGCGGACCGAGAGCCACGAGAAGCTGCAGCTGCTCGCCGTACTCGGACTGGACCGCTTCGCCGAGGCGGAGTCCGGTGGTTGACGGCGCGCCGGAGGATCGGGCGTCGAAGACGACCGGCCGGTCGACACGAGCCGCAGCTCGACCGGCCGGCCCGGCCCTGCTCCGGCAGGCGGCCGTTCACAGCGTGCGCAAGGCCGCACGGTCACGCGCCGGGCGTTCGAGCAGACGCGGAGCACGACGCCGGCGCTGCCGGGCGGTCCTGTTGAGGGAGCAACGCGGCGGCCGCCCTGGTGCAAACGCGCCGGCCGCCCTGGTGCGGAGGTGGTCACAGCAGCCGTCGGATGTCGCCGCGGACCCGGTAGAAGCCGCCTGCCGCCGTGTGCAGGGCGTCCACGACGTAGCGTGCCCCGGGCTCCCGTATCGCGCGCGGGAACTGGACGTTCAGTGCCGGATCGTAGCCCTCGGACACCACGTGCACCCGGATACGTCCCGCCTCGCTGACGCACTCCACGACGACCGCCCCCGCCGGGGCCTGGGCGACGGTGGTCACCGCGGCCGCGGCCGTGGCCGGCTCGTAGGTCGGCAGGGCCGCGGCGAGCTTGACGTCCCGCACCACCGGCACCGTACCCTGCTGGGCCGCGGAGACGGCCGCCTCGCCGGCGTCGACGCACACCAGCGAACCGTCCGTGGTCACCAGGTACAGCCGCTCGTCGTGGTACTGCATCGACAGGGCGGAACCACCGCCGGTGCCGAGCTTCCACAGGCGCGTGCCGTCCTGGTCGAAGCAGTAGACGGACGACGCCGCGTCGCCCGCGAAGACGAACTGCCCGCCGGGTGAGGTGGCGCACGAGTACACCGCGCTGTCGCACGCGTACGTGGCCTCGATCGTGCCGGTCCGCTTCGACAGCCGCTGGACCACCTTGTGGGCGGTGCCCGCGTACACGACGTCGTCCTCCTGCCAGCCGAACAGGACACCGCCCCGGGTGGGCGTGTGCCACAGTTCCCCGCCGCCGTCCGGCGCGTAGGCCGTGACGCCCCGGTGGTGGCCGTGGTAGACGGCCCGGTCGTCGGCGCGGACCATCCAGGCGTGCTCACCCTGGCTGCGTCGGGACCACTGGTGCTCGTCCTCGTGGTCGATGACGGTGAGCCGGCCGTCGCGGTCGGAGACGTCCAGGACGCCCTCGTGGATGTCGAGCCAGAAGATGTCGACGTCCGCCGCGATGTCGTAGGCGGCGAAGGGCAGCTTGGAGGACAGGTCGTACACCTTGCCGTCGTCACAGCCGGCGTAGATCCAGAAGTCGTCGGCGACCAGGCACTTCACGCCGTCCGGCAGGCTGAAGCGGGCCAGCGTGTTGCCGTCGTGGTCCAGGGTGTACACGTCGCCCGCCTGGTTGCCGACCCAGCAGCGCTCAGCGTCGACGTGGATGCCGAACGCCGAGGAGCCGGTGGCGAACCGCCACAGCACGGGGGCGACGGCGCGCGCGGTGGACGGGGCCGAGGCGACCTGACGCCGGGTCACCGAGCGCGGGGCGCGCTGCCCCGGAACGGCCGGGGCGTATCCCCTGCGGACCTTCTCGCCGACCTTCTTCGCGGCCGCGGCGCGCGCTTTCTCCGCCGTGGGGAACGTCGTCGTCTGGGTCTGCCCGCCGGCGCCGATCCGCCCGTAGCGCACCGTCACCACCTGCCCGTCGACGGCCACTTCGTAGAACTTGTGCGCACCGTCACCCTCCTGCGACAACTCCAGATACGTCGTCGACCCCGCGGACCCGGCAGACATGGCACACCCCTCCCCACAGCGGACCCGTGGCCTTTCCAGCGGGTCTCACTGATCACACCGTAGGGGAGCCACTGACAACCACCCCGCGCCGAGGACCCCGGCAGGCCCCCGCACACGCGCTTGACGCGCGCCGTTCCGCCGTGGGTCACTCTCCACGCCGTGAATACCACCGCAGCGACGAAAGGCAGTGCCATGGACGTCGTCGACCTCGCCGCGCTGGGTGAGTCCTTCACCCGCGACCCCTATCCGGTCTACGCCGGTTTACGGGCCCGGGGCGCGGTGCACCGCATCCGGATGCCGGAAGGCGGTGCGGAGGCCTGGCTCGTCGTCGGGTACGAGGCCGGGCGTGCCGCGCTCGCCGACCCCGGGCTCTCGAAGGACTGGGGCAAGGCGTCCCCCTCCCTCCCCCTGGGCGCCATCTCCTCCGGGCCCCACATGCTCAGGGCCGACCCGCCGGACCACACGCGGCTGCGCAGGCTGGTCGCGCGGGAGTTCACCGCGCGCCGGGTGGAGGAACTCGCTCCGGGCATCCAGCGGACCACCGACGCGCTGCTGGACCGGATGCTCGCCGCTCCCGACGGACGCGCCGACCTCGTCGAGGCACTGTCCTTCCCGTTGCCGATGTCCGTGATCTGCGAACTGCTCGGCGTACCGGGCCTGGACCGCGAGTCCTTCAGGACCTGGTCGAACGACGCCCTCGGCGCCACCGATCCCGCGGAGCGCAGGGCGGCGGCGACCGCGATGGCGCGGTACATGGCGGAACTGGTGGAGGACAAGCGGAAACAGCCCGGTGACGACCTCATGAGTGCGCTGATCCACGGCTGCGACGAGGACGGGGACCGGCTGTCCCACGAGGAACTCCTGGGCATGGCCTGGCTCCTGCTCGTGGCCGGTCACGAGACCACGGTGAACCTCATCTCCAACGGCGTCCTCGCCCTGCTCACCCACCCGCGGCAACTGGCCGCCCTGCGCGCGGACCTCTCTTCGGTCGACGCCGCGGTCGAGGAGATGCTCCGCTACGAGGGCCCGGTGGAGACTCCCACGTTCCGCTTCACCACCGAGCCGGTGACGATCGGCGGCACGGTCGTCCCGGGTGGCGGCGAACTCGTCCTGATCGCCATGGCCGACGCCGACCGCGACCCCGCCCGCTTCCCCTCGCCCGACCGCTTCGACATCTCCCGCGACGCCCGCGGCCATGTGGCGTTCGGCCACGGCATCCACCACTGCCTGGGAGCTCCGCTGGCCCGCCTGGAAGCGCGGATCGCCGTCCGGTCGCTGCTGGAGCGCTGCCCCGACCTGGCCCTGGACATCCATCCGGCGGCGATCGCCTGGCGGCCGGGAATGATGATCCGCGGCCCGCGCAGCCTGCCGGTGCGTTTCACCGGATGACCGGCCCACCGCACCCCCGTCTCCCCCGGCCGGAGGCACGGGGCCCTCGTGAACGGCGCGGCCCGTCCTTCGGTCGCGCATCGCCTGTTTGTTTACCAGCATGGAGAGATGTACGGCCGGTGCGCGCCGGTGCATCGCTCCACGAGCCCTGTGCATCCCGGTGCGGCCCGGCAGCGCCACATCGCGGGAGATCGAGCCATGGCCGTCGTTTCCGCTTCCTCGTCCTCAGGTCCCTCCGGTCCCTCCGGTCCCTCCGAGAACGACGACCGGCCCGTGCCGGACTGTCCGTCGGATCCCGCGGCCGCGTTGAAGGACATGTTCGTCGACCTGTCCCAGGGCGAACGCATAGCCCGAGGGCAGGATCCCGTGGAACGGCCGGTCTTCCTCAAGCCGCACGGCACCGCCCGCGGCACGCTCACCGTCCGCGCCGACCTGCCGGACGAACTGCGCGACGCGTTCGTCACCGCCGGAGCGCTCCCCGAACCGACGCAGGTCTCCTTCACCCACGACATCCTGTCCATCCTGCGCCGCCTGTGCGATCTGCAATGAGTGAACCAGGGCCTGGCCACGCTGTTCGGCCACGGCGGACGCGAACACTTCCTCGACCCCGACCTGCTTGCCGCCCTCGCCGACCCCGACGCACGCCACGAGGAACTGCGCAGGCAGGTCTCGAAGGCCATGCGGGACCCCGACCGGGACGGCACGTCACCGATCCCCTGGCCGCCCGTCTACGGCGACGCGATGAGCCTGCCCCCTCTGCTGCCCGCCGAGATGCTCGTCGAGTCCGAGGTCTCCTTCGCCGCCGAGCCGGCCCCGCCGCGCGGCCGCAACCTGCTGAGCCTGCATGTGCCGCTCGCCGCCGACGAGCGGCTGCGGGAAGCCGTCCTGGCGACCGCCGTCACCCTCGCCGAGGAACCCGACGAGGAACTGTCGGCGGGCTACATCGCGAAGGTCGCCCGTTTCCCGGGCAACCGATGATCCGGCACGCGGCCGTCGGCCCCGGCGGCCGGTGGTGACGCGCCGGGAGGTGTACGACGCGGTCGTCGTCGGCGGGGGACCGGCCGGCGCGACGGCCGCCCTCGTCCTCGCGCGGGCCGGCCGGCGCGTGGCGATCGTGGACGACCCGCCGGCGCCCGCGGCGGGAGCCCACAAGATCGGCGAAAGCCTGCCCTCGGCCGCCGCCCTGCTGCTGCGTGACCTGGGCCTGTGGCCCGACGGCACCGCCGCCCCCACCTGCGCTCCACCGGGACGTACGTCTCCTGGGGCTCGTCCGCGCTGCGCGAACGCGGCCCGGTGCAGGACCCGTACGGGGCCGGATGGCAGCTGGACCGCCTCCGCTTCGACGCGTTCCTGCGGGAAGCGGCCCGCGAGGCGGGCGCCGAAGCGCTCTGCGGGCGGGCCGTGGACGCCGTGGACGACGGCCCCGGCCTGCGCCTGCTCGTGCGCCAGGGGCACGGCACACGGGAACTGTGCTGCTCCTGGGCCGTCGACGCGACGGGACGACGCGCCACCCTCGCCCGGCGTCGGGCAGTCCGCCGGCGCCAGGACCGGCTCGTGGCCGCCCACGTCCTGATCCCGCGTCACCGTCCTTGCGCCGGCGGCGAGCCGGACCGGGAGACCAGGACCGTCGTCGAAGCGGTGCCCGGCGGGTGGTGGTACACGACGCCGACCCCCGCGGGCCGGATCGTCGCCCATCCGACGGACCCCGACCTCGCCGACCCCCGTCTGCGCACCCCCGACGGATTCCTGCACGCGGTCCTGCGTACCCGGCACGTCGGAGCCCGCCTCACCGCCGGGGCCCTCACCGACCCGCCGGCTCCGCACGGGAGCGCCGCCCACGGCATGCGCCTCACGCCGTACGGCGGCCGGGCTGGATCGCCGCCGGTGACGCGGCACTGGCCTTCGACCCGCTCTCCTCGCAGGGCATCCTCACCGCCCTGCACGGCGGAGCCCGCGCCGGAGTCGCCGTCGCCCTGTGCCTCGCGGGCGCGCCGCCCCGCCCGGTCCTGGCCTCGTACACGGACTTCCTCGACCGCGTCGCCACCGCCTACGTACGCCATCGCGCGGAGGCCTGCACGGCGGAAACCCGCTGGGCGGAACTGCCCTTCTGGCAACGGCGGGGAGCCGTCCGCCGACGCGCGGGCCGAGGGTCCCGCGACTAGAGTGGCCAGAGGGCGAACCACCCGTTCCAGGGGAGGGGCAAACCACCCGCTCCGGGAGTCGATCATGACTTCGCAGTCACATTGCGTTCTGGACGCGGCGGAGATCACCCAAGCCGTGCAGGACCTCAACCACTCGGTGACCCTGATCGCGGGAAAGACCACCGTCGTACGGTTGTACCTCAGGGGCACCTCCGGCCCGGCGGTCTCCGTGCGGGGTGCCATCGCCGTCCGCCGCTCCCCGGCGGAACCGGCCGACACGATCACCTCCGTCAACGCGATCACCCTCGATCCGGCCCAGCCCCACGACCTCGCCACGTGCCGCGGGGACGCCGGACTCAGTCTGAACTTCCTGCTGCCGAGCCGGCTGACGGCCGAAGGCCCGCTCAGCATCACGGCGGTGAACGTCGTCGACGCGGTCGGTGCGAGTCCCCTGCCGCTCACCGGTCCCGCCGGGCCCACGGTCTGGTTCAAGGCCGGGCCGCCGCTGCGCCTGCGCGTCCTGGGGGTGCGCTACCCCTTCGGCAGCCCGGCCACCGTCCGCGCCCCGCGGGAGAAGGACTACCAGGCGCTGGTGTCCTGGCTCGGGCGCGCCTGTCCGGTGGCCGAGGTCATCAGCACGCGCGCGGTCGTCGACGCGGTCGTCCCGCCGGAATTCGGCTACGAGGACGTCAACGCCCAACTCGCCGCCCTGCGGGCGCTCGACATGAGCGCCGGCGGCGACCAGCGCACGCACTACTACGGGATGGTCGCCGACAGCGGCTTCTTCATGCGCGGTGCCGCCTCGGGCATACCGGCGCTGCCGGACCCCACCACCGTGGCGTCGGGGCCGACCGGCCCCGCCGACTTCGGCTGGGACTTCGACGGCGCGTACGGCGACTGGTACGGCGCCCACGAACTGGGTCACACCCTGGGCCGCAGACACCCCGGCTTCTGCGGGGAGAGCCACGACGACCTGCTGAACTACCCCTTCAAGAACGGCCAGCTCGGCGACGAGACCCACGCGTTCGCCGGTTTCGACGTCGGTGACGCGGCCCTGGGCCTGCCGATGAGGGCCCTGCCGGGGGAACGGTGGCACGACGTGATGACCTACTGCGACTTCCAGTGGCCCAGCTCCTACACCTACGAGGGCATACGGCGCCGCCTGCTCGCCGAGGACGCCCTCGTGTCGGGCACCGGCCCGGTCTCCGAGCCGGCCCCCGTGGCCCCGCCGGCACCGCTGTTCGATGCCGCGGTCATGGCCGCACTGCACGGCGGCGGCGGGCGTCCCGACGACCGGTACCCCACGCGCACCGTGACCAGGGTGACGTCGGCCGGCCCCGGCACACGGGAGGCGGCCGGCCCCGGCCCGGAGGGCGCGCCCGAGCAACTCGTCAGTGTCGTCGGGACGGTGAACCTGACCCGCCACGAGGGCAGCATCCGGTTCGTCAACCCGGTGGACCGGCCGGCCGTCCTTCCCGGCCCGCCGGCCGGGCAGACGGCGCCGCGGGAAGCGGCGGACGGCGGACAGGTCCCGACGGCCGTGCTGCGGATCCTGCAGTCCGGGGGACACCGCCGCGGGAGATCCAGGTGCCGGTCAAGCTGACCTCGGAACCGGAGCCGGGCGCGGACCGGACCGGGCTGATCGACGTGGTGGCACCCGCCGGACCCGCTCCGGAGGCCGTCGAACTGGTCGTGGACGGCCAGGTGATGGACACTTTCCGGCCGGGCGGCAGCCCGCCCGCGCTGCGGGCCGCGCGCCACGCGGGCGCCGATGACGGCATGCTCGGCATGACCCTGGAGTTCGACCGGGACCCCGGCCCCGACCTCTCCTACTCCGCACAGGTCAGTGTGGACGGCGGCCGCACCTGGCAGACCCTGGGCGTCGGACTCAAGGAGCCCACGGTCCAACTCGACCGCGGTCAGTTCCCGCCCGGGAACGACATCCGGCTGCGCATCACGACGACCAACGGATTCAGCAGTACGGCGGCGGAGACGACGCTGTTCCCCGGGTGAGAGCCGTGCGACCCGGCCGGCGGTGGCGGCATCGGCGAGTGGCCGACGGCGTCGGCCGGGTGCCCGACGGCTTCGACGACGAAGGGTGAAGGCGAAGCACCGAGACGCCTCTCGCCATGCGTGACCGGTTTCGTCACGCATGGCGATCGAGCCATGACGAGTCCTGGAGGCACCTGTGACACAGATCCGGATTGCCACGTTCAACCTGGAGAACTTCGACGAGACGGCGCCCACCGCGCGTCCGTCCCTGGCAGAACGCATCACGCTCATGAAACCGCAGATCAGACGGCTGCGTGCCGACATCGCCTGCTTCCAGGAAGTCCACGGCCAAGAGCGCCCCGGTCAGCTCCGCGCGCTGCTGGCGCTCAAGGAACTGCTCGCGGGAACCAACCTGGACGGGGCTTCCCTGACCAGTACCAAACCCGAGGACGACGCGGTCTTCGACCAGCGCAACCTCGTCATCGCCACCCATCTGCCGGTCGTCAAGCACCAGCAGCTGAAGAACGAACTGGTCACCGAGCCCCGCTACCGACGGCTGACCGCCGTGCCTCCGGACAGCGAGCCGGTTTCCATCGGTATCGAGCGGCCCGTCCTGCACGCGCAGATCGACGTCGACCACGCCGCACCCGGCCGGCTGCTGCACGTCGTCACCGTGCACCTGAAGTCCAAGATCCCCACTCCGGTGCCCGGCCAGGTGGCCGACGCGCAGAAGGGCGTCTGGCGCACCGCCGACGCCTGGGCCGAAGGCAGCTTCCTGTCGTCCATGAAACGCATGAGCCAGGCCCTGGAAGTCAGGCGCCTGGTCGACCGGATCCTCGACGCCGATCCGGACGCGTACGTCGTCGTCGCCGGCGACTTCAACGCCGAACCCGCCGAAGTCCCGGTCCTGGCGATCTGCGGCAACGTCGAGGACACCAACAACGGCGACCTCGCCACCCGGGTCCTGGTCCCCATCGAACACACCATCCCCGGCGGAGCCCGCTACACCCTCTTCCACCACGGCCGCGGCCAGATGCTCGACCACATGCTCGTGACCCGCAACCTCCTGGCCCACTACCGCGGCTCGGAGATCCACAACGAAGTCCTCCACGACGACTCCCTCGCCTTCGCCACGGACGACAAGTACCCCGAGTCCGACCACGCCCCCGTCGTGGCCACCTTCGACTTCGACTGACCCCGCCGGCTCCGCGCGGCTCTCCTCCCGTCGGGTTCGTGCTCTTCGGGCGCCTTCTCCGACCGGCTGCTCACGGTCGCAGGCCGTCAGCGCCCGCGACCCGCGCCAAGGCCACCCGCACGGATTCGACCGGCCGTCGCGACACCGGCCCGTGCAGCGGGGCACTCGCCCGGACCTCCGGTCCGTGGTCCGTGGTCCGTGGCCGGTGTACCGGGGCGGGTGTGCCGTGGCGGGTGGGCCGGCCTCGGCCACCAGGCCGAACTCGTGCGTCCGCAAAGGCTGTTCGACGTCGCTCGCGCGGGACACAACCATGTGGCGGCGTCATGAGTCTTCGTCAGTGGTCACGTTGTGATCGCACTGACGAGGAGACCGTCATCACCGCCATACGCAAGTCCCTGACCGCCGCCGCAGTCGTCGGTGCCGTCCTGGCGGGTTCGGCCGCCTGCGGCACCGTGGAGCAGCTCTCCGCCGGGAAGAAACTCGACGAGGCCTTCGAGAATCTCGCCAAGGAGAAGCAGATCTCCTTCGAACTCGATCTCGACACCGACGCCCGGAGTTTGAAGGCGCTGGACGCCTCGTCGGACCCGGAGCCCGGCGAGGAGATGCCCGACGAGGTCGCCGACCTGTTCAGTGGCGCGAAGATCAGTGTCACCGTGCAGTCGAGGAAGCCGATCGAGGAGTCCGGGGAGAAGGACTACGTCGGCATGGCACTGAAGATCAGCAGCAAGGACGGTGACCTCACCGAGTACCGGGTCATCGGCGACTACACCTACATCCGCTCCGACGTGGACACCCTCGGCAAGGCGATGGGCTTCCCCGTACCGTCGGTGAAGGACCTGCCCCCGGAGGCGAGCGGGCTCAAGAAGGTGCTCGAGGGCGAGTGGGTGAAGATCGACACCAAGGAGGTGGAGAAGACCGCCGCCGAGATGGGAACGGAGCCCGCGCCGGAGCCCACCCTCGACGCGAAGACGCAGAAGCGCCTGCTGGAGGCGCTGCGCAGGACCATCGCCCGTGAGGTCGACTTCAAGACGGCCGGTGGCAAGGACGGCTCCGAGCACATCACCGCCACCGCTCCGTTCCGTACGCTGATCACGAAGTTCCTCGGCGAGATCCGCCCGCTCGCGAAGAACTTGCCGCCGGGCATGGAACTGCCCACGGACAAGGACCTCGAGGACGCCCCCGACACCGAGGTCACGGCTGACTTCACGCTCGAGGACGGCGAGCTGACCGAGGTCTCCGTCGACCTCGCCAAGCTGGCCGAGAACGCCGAGGTGAAGAAGCTGGGCCTGGTGGTGCGGATGAGCGAGGGCCAGGCGCCCACGGCCCCGGCCGGCGCCACCGAGCTGAGCATCGACGAGGTTCTGGGCGGGTTCGGCGCCGCGATGACGGACGAGGATGCCTTCCTCGAGGACGCGGCGTAGGCACGCCTCACGACGGGCGGGCAGGGGCGGGGCGAGCGCCCCGCCCCGATCTCCCCGTCCGGAAGCGGCTCAGGAGAGCGGCCGGTCGCGCAGGGCGGCGTCCGACGGGCGGAGCCGAGGCGGCGGCAACGGGTGGGGCCGGAGGGTGAGGTGTGCGCCGGCCCCACCTCACCCGCCGGCGGAGGCCGTCTCGGTGCGGTGGTCGTAGTACGCCCACAGGGTCACCGCGACCGCGGCGGTGAGGGCCACGGCCGCGACGCGCACGCCTCCGGAGGTCAGATACGCGACGAGGCCGGTGAGCGCGCCTCCGCCGAGCATGATCAGACGGCTCACGACGCGGTGGCGCGGCCGCTGCGGCTCCTCGCGGTCCTTGAGGTCGCGCAGGGCGTCGCGGCCCGGATGCCGCGAGCCGCGCCGGACCCGCGTGCGGTAGTCCAGTCCGTAACTGATCAGGGCGTACAGCGCGAGCGCGGCCAGCGCCCAGAGCCAGTCGCCGGGATCCCCCACGGATCCACGTGCCAGATGCATGACACCACCTTCCCCTTCGGCATCCGGATGCCCGGCCCTCCCGTTCGTGAACCCGGCGGGAGCCGCAGGACATTCACTCGTTCACGTGAATCGACCGAACACATGACCACACCGCCCCCGTTGCTGGGTAACGTGCGTCCTCCACCGGCCCGGCAGGGCCGGACCGGAGCGGGCCAGGGGGAGGGTTGCGGAGATGACGGACGGTCCTTCGGAACAGGGCGGCGGGATGTCGCGGCGCAGGCTGCTCGCGGCGTCGGCCGCCGCGGGCGGCGGGATCTGGCTGCTGCGCGGGCTGGTCCGGCCGGGCAGCGCCCACGCGGCCTCACCACCGCCGGGTTTTCCCGCCGGGCTCGACGTCTTTCAGCGCGTTTACGAAAACTGGGCCGGCGAGATCCGTACCGACCACCTGTGGACGTGCGCGCCGCGCAGCCCTCAGGAGGTCCTCGACGTCGTCAACTGGGCCCGTGCCGCCGGCTGGACGGTCCGCGCGCAAGGACAACGGCACGGCTGGGCGCCCCTGACGGTGGCCGACGGCACATCCGCCGCGGCCCGGGTCGTCCTGCTGGACACCACCGCACACCTCACCGCGATGTCGCTGGAGCAGCGGGCCGCCGACGGATCGGCCCACGTCCGGGTCCAGACCGGCGTCTCGCTGGAGGCACTGCTCGCGTTCGCCGGCGCCGGCGGGTACGGAGTCACCTCCGCGCCGGCGCCCGGCGACCTCTCGGTCGGCGGCGCGCTCGCCATCGGCGCACACGGCACGGCCGCCCCCGCCGTCGGCGAGGACCCACCGTCCGGCCACGGCTACGGCTCGCTGAGCAACCTGGTCACCGAGCTGACCGCGGTCGTCTGGGACGCCGGCGCCGGCAGCTACGTCCTGCGAACCGTCGGCCGGGCCGAACCCGACTGCGACGCGCTCCTCGCCCACCTCGGCCGCTCGTTCGTCACCGAGGCCGTCCTGCGGGTGGGCGCCGACCACAACCTGCGCTGCCAGTCCTTCCTGGACATCCCCGCCACCGAACTGTTCGCCGCGCCCGGCGCCCCGGCGGGCACGCGGACCCTGGCGGACTTCGTGGACCGCACCGGCCGGGTGGAGGCGATCTGGTTCGCCTTCACCGACCACCCCTGGCTGAAGGTCTGGAGCGTCTCCCCGAACCGGCCGCTCGCCGCCCGCGCGGTCGACGGGCCGTACAACTACCCCTTCTCCGACTCCCTCCCCGAACCGGTGGCCCGGCTGGCCGGGGACCTGGTCTCCGGCTCGTGGGCGAGCGCGCCGCTCTTCGGGCGGGTCCAGTACCTGCTGGCCAAGGTCGCGCTGACGGGCGACATCACCGACGTCCTGCTCTCGGGCACCCTCGTGCGGGACGTGCTGACCGGCGACGTGCTCACCCACCTGCTGGCGGGCGGCCTGCGCTCGGACCTGTGGGGCGCCTCCCGCAACCTGCTGCAGTACGTCCGGCCCACCACGCTGCGCGAGACCGCCGACGGCTACGCCGTCCTCACCCGCCGGGCCGATCTGCAGTGGGTGGTCAGCCGGTTCGCCGACTTCTACCGCACGCTGCTCGCCCAGTACGCGGCGCGCGGCGAGTACCCGGTCAACGGTCAGGTGGAGATCCGGGTGACCGGCCTGGAAGACCCGTCCGTGTCCGGCGTCCCCGGCGCGCGGCCGCCGCTGCTGTCCGCCGTGCGGCCGCGTCCCGACCGGCCGGACCTCGACACCGCCGTGTGGATCGACGTCCTCTCCCTGCCCACCACGCCCGCCCTGCACCGCTTCTACCGCGACATCGAGCAATTCCTGCTGTCCCTGGACGGGGAGCGGGCGACGGTTCGCGTGGAGTGGTCCAAGGGCTGGGCCTACAGCGACACCGCCGCGTGGTCCGACCCGGACGTCCTCACCCGCGTCGTCCCCGCCAGCCACCGCGCCGGCGGCGGCCCGGGCTGGGACGACGCGGTGACGATCCTCGACCGGCTCGACCCCCACCACGTGCTGTCCACCCCGTTCCTCGACGCGCTGCTGCGCTGAACGGGCATGCCTCCAGCCCCGCCCGGCGCACCGGGGTCGTGTCCGCAACGTCAGCGGGGGTGCGCCGGCGGGTGGCGGCCGTTGCAGCCCGGAGAAGCCGCCGTACGGCGGGCTCGCAGGCGGTTGGCGGTGCGAGAGGCGGTCGCCCTCCAAGGAGTGAGAGGCACACGCCGGACGGGTTCGGAAGGGCGGCCGGTCGCACGGTCCTCGTGGAGCAGGCCGTGGCTGGAGACCCCCCTGAACCGTCAAGGTCCATGGTCAGGGTGTCCGCTCCGACGGCTCATCAGCCGAGCCGTCCGCCCTTCCGGGGGAGTCTGCCGACGGTCACGTCTGCCAGGCCGCCTCGGAGTCGCCGAAAAGCACCGCGGGTGCCGGCAGCAGGACGGTACGGAGCGGGATCTCGAGCCACACCGGGTCGAACACCACGCCCATGGTGCGCTCCATCAGTGCGAAGGACGCGGCCCGATGGAGCCCAGGTGAAAGGTCGCCCCTCGTGCCCAACCGGGTAGCTGCGGTTCGGGATCCATCCATTCTGCGTCTTCCCACTCGAACGGGTCGAAGGCGCCATCGACCCGCCCGTCCACCGCGTGCATC
Source organism: Streptomyces sp. Tue 6430 (assembly GCA_021568835.1). Classification (GTDB taxonomy): domain Bacteria; phylum Actinomycetota; class Actinomycetes; order Streptomycetales; family Streptomycetaceae; genus Streptomyces. The sequence goes on along the minus strand of JAKGSH010000002.1, from coordinate 225,902 downwards.
ACCTGGTGACGGGCGTTGACGCTGCTGTGGACGCTGAAGAACTCGCCGCCGACCGACGCGCGTCGAGCGATCTCCGGGATGCTTCCGTGGTAGCCGCATTCGACGGCGACGACATGCTGTCCGAATCCGAGGACCTGGAGGAGGTGGTGATCCTCGTAGAGATGCTCGGCTTGTTCGTCGGCGGTCTCGTCGAACGTCATGGCCCGGGAACTTGCCGGATCACCGCCGAAGGCTCTGATCACCTCGTCCTCGGTCTTGCCGGTGACCACGGAGGCGGTGCGGGAAGCCACCTCGTCGGTGTCGGCCCACGCGTACCGGGCAACGAGTTCGTCCCACACCACGGCACCTCCCACGACTCAGCTGACCGTGCTTGCCGACTGTGCTTCCGGCTGCGGCAGGTTACCGCGCGGCGGAACATGACTGACCGGCCGTCACCGGACACCCGAGCACGGTGCGGCGGGCTGCTCCCGAGGCGGGATGTCGCTCCCCCGCGTCCCAAGGGCCGGCGCGGGCCGGATAACGTTCCCCGACATGAAGATCGTGATCTGGTCCTTCCTTGCCCTGTTACTCGTCGTCGCCGCCATCGGCGGCCTGCTCGGCGCCGCAAAGGGACACGACGCCCCAGCGTCATCCGTGGCCTGGCCGCCAGTGCCCTGTTCTCGTGGGGAGCCTGGGGCAGTTGGAAGAGGGCGTCGCGCCCCCGGACCCCGGAAATTGTCCCTGCCCGAGAACCGCGCCGGAAACTTCGGCGGCGACGATGACTCACCCCTGCTGCCCGGCACTGGCCTGACGCCCCTGACAGTCACGTGACGTGCGTCGCTGAACGAGGACCCCTCACGACACAAAGACCAGGTCTTCTTGCCATGGATCATGGTGAGTTGGGTCTTTGCTGGTCAGGGACGGTGGTCTCGTGCGCCAGTGCTGTGACCGCATGGGTTCGCCGGGTCGGCGGGTGGAGCGGTTGGATGAACGGTGACGTCCGTTCCGACCACTGGAGGTGTGGTGGCCGAGCCTGTGCGGGTGTGCCGACCGACCGACCACGAAGGCAGAAGGCTGCAGCAGCAGATCGTGCGCCGGGGCAGTACCAGCTCGGTGCGCTACCGGCGGGCGATGATGCTCCTGGCGTCCGCCGGTGGTAACCGTGTCCCGGTCATTGCCCAGCTGGTCCAGGCCGACGAGGACATGGTGCGGGGAGGTGATCCACCGGTTCAACGAGGTCGGCCTGGCCTGCCTGGATCCTCAGTGGGCGGGAGGCCGTCCCCGCTGATTCGGCACTCACGAAGAGGGCTTCGTCTAACCGACCCGCTGCATCGCTTTCCGGTGCCGTTCCGCCATCGCGGCTCCGGACTCGCGGCGGGCCATCCTGCGCAGGACGGATGGCGCGAGGAGCAGTCCGGCGACTGCCCAGGCGCCCAGCACGCCCGCTGTCTCCAGGTGTCGCCAGGATTCGCCGACCTCGGCGGCGACCGCATCGGCCGGCAGCAGCGCCGAGCGCAGACCGAGACCGAGCCAGTACACGGGGAAGATCTGCCCGACGGTCTGCAGCCACTCGGGCAGCTTCGACAGGGGGAAGTAGATGCCGGAGATCACGACGAGTCCCATCACCGGGAGCATCAGCAACCCGACGGTGCGCGGACTGTCGACGAGTGAGCCGATGACAGCGCCATCGGCAGGGTTGACAGGAGACCCAGCGGCACCACCCACACCAACGTCAGCAACGCTCCACCGCCCTGCCGGGCCACCCCGTCCACCAGGAACACGCCGACGGCGAAGGGGAGGGCCATGGAGACGAGAGCCGTCCCCGACACCATGATGATCTTGCCGACCAGGTGGCCGACCATGCCGTGAGGCACGGCCTTGGCCCGCAGCAGGGTGCCGTCCTCGCGCTCGGTCGCAAGCAACTGCGCCGTGGTCATCATCCCGGTGAACGCGAGCGTCATCCCCAGCATGCTCGGCAGCATGAACGCGCCGGCCGAGATGCCGGCACCCTTCAGCGGATCGTCCCTGACCAAGAACAGCGGCACGACGAGCAGAACCGTCCACAGTACGTAACCGAAAACGTCCTGGCCGGTGGTGAAAGTCTGCCGAAGTTCCGTCCAGCCGCGCCGCACCCCTACTACCGCCGCGTACCACACCGGACTCATCGCGATCCCTCCCCGAAAGCGTGCACCGTCCGCTCATCGGGAACGTTCCCCGCCTCGAGCTCCCGCACCATCGTCAAGTAGGTGTCCTCCAGGCTCGCCCGGCGCACCTCCAGCCCGCCGATCGCCTCGCCGTGCTCCTCGAACAGCCGACGGACGAACCGGGTGGGCTCGGCTGTCGCCTCCTCGAAGGGCCGCCCGTCCCGCGTCCAGCGCACAGTGGCCTCGGCCGATGCCTGGCGCGACAGTTCCTCGGCCGAACCATCGGCCACGATCCGGCCACCGGCCAGAATCAGGATCCGGTCGGCGAGCCTCTCCGCCTCGGCAAGGTCGTGCGTGGTCAGCAGAACAGTGGTGTCCTCGTCCGCCAGCCCGCGTACCAGGCCGTGGAACTCGTTCCTCGCCTCCGGGTCCAGACCCGCCGTCGGCTCGTCCAAAAACAGCACCTCAGGCCTGCCTATGATGCCGACGGCCACGTCGAAACGCCTGCGCTGCCCGCCGGACAGAGTTCCGACCCGCTTGTCCGCCTGCTCGGTCAGCCCAACGGCGGCGAGGAGCTCGTCGACGTCCCACGGCCGCCGCACGAGGGCCGTGGAGTACGGCGCGTAGTACGAGCCAAGATGGGCCAGCAGTTCCCGCACCCGCCACTTGCCGTGGTCGCGCCAGGACTGCAACACGATGCCCAGGCGCGCACGCCACCGCTCGTCCCCGCCTGCCGGATCGACTCCGAGGACGGTCACGTCGCCGGCCGAGCGTATCCGGAAGCCTTCCAAGACCTCGATCGTGGTCGTCTTGCCCGCGCCGTTCGGGCCGAGCAGCAGGACGACTTCGCCTCGCCGGGCCGTGAAGCCGACACCCTTCAACACGTCCTGGCTGCGGTAGCGCATCCGCAGATCCCGCACGTCGATGACCGTGTCGCTCTCCGGCGGTGGGCTGCTCCCAACCCCGGATAAGGCGTGAGCGGTCGTCATCGATGTTCCCCCGTCCGTCTCGTGGTCCGTCTTCCGGGATCAGGAGCCGGAGGCCGTGCCGACGTCCGTGGTCACGGGACGTGTCTACGGCTGTGGCTGCCGTTGCCACCTGGCAGCGGTTACTCGGGCCCTCCCGGACGAACACATTACCGAACGGTTCAGGTATCTCCTCCTGTTCTACCGCCCCGGCGAACGTTCCCGGTCAGAGCACCAGTGCCGGGACCGCACAGGCTCGCCGGGGTTGCCGGTCGGGACGGGTGGCCCGGTGCGCTCTCGCCGCGGTAAGGGCACGATCATCAGCCTGGCCGCGGCTGAAGCCGATCCGCTCCTATGACCGCGGTGTGCTGTCCGAGCGCCACGTGGTGAGACGAGGGTGCCCCGGCAGTTCGGCGCGGCCGGTGGCCCACAACAGGGTGAGCCAGGGATCCGCACCGCCCGGAGCCTCTGGAAACAGACGGGCGAGCACTCGCGAGCAGAGCGCGGAGGGCGGGGTCCAGGCGAGCCCGAAGCCTTCCGCCACATCGTGCATGTGCACCAGCATCTCCTGCAGCCCCAGCGCCGCGAAGCCTTCGGGGTCCGACACCCCGGCGGCGTGGTGGGCGCGGACCCGGGGAGGCGTCGTACGGACCATGGCGACCAGCAGCGCGCCGCACGCCTCCAGCACCTGCACCAGGCCGGCCGGACCCGCATCGCGCTCCGCGTGGACGAAGACCATGGGTCCGTCCGGCCTCTTCCGGCTCAACGCGAAAGGCACATGGGTGTCCAGCGGCGGGCTCTGCGGCCCCAGCTGCACGGCGTAGTACAACAGGTCGTTGGCGAGGTGCTCGACGGTCTCCCAGCAGTCCCACTCCAGCGAACCGGCCTTACCGCCCCACCCCTGCGAGGGTGCGTCCCGAAGGAGGCCCACGGCGAGCCGCACGGCGAGGTCGACGTCGTCCGCGGTGACGGAGACGAGACTGATCCGGTTTCGACTGATCGAGACATGACAGCACCGTATCGCGACGGAGCCGACCCGGTTCAGGTCGTCATCGGGGCCGGCCTGGGCAACCAGCGCGGTGAACACCCTGTCCCGGGTGCCGTCGAGGGACCACCTCCGCAGCCGGTTGCAGACACCTCGCCGGTCGCCGTACTTCTCCGGCCGGTGGACCCGCTGTGACCCGGTCTGGGACTTCCGTGCGATCGCGTCGATTGCCCACCCAGGTGCTGGACTGGGTTACTCCGGTTCCCGGTCCCGGTCCGTTTCCGGTTACGGCGACGAGACACTCGCTTTCGACACCACCCAGGTCATCGACAGCGGGGGACCCAGCATCCCCGTCACCGTCCTGGTCGTCCGACAGGACTCCACCATCGCCACCTTCCTGTCCCTCAACCCCGTCCAGCCCCCGACCATCCCCCAGGACATCGTCGACGCGCAGCTGAGGAAGCTCGCCTGACCTCGTCGGACGGCACCTGTGCGGGCCGGCCCGACCCAGCGGGGAACCGACTGCGCGCCGGCCGTCCGCGCGGACGGGAGGGCCCACCCGTTCGACGCCCGACCGGTGGCTCCGGACCGCAAGGGCCCCGTCGGCGCCACCACGTCACCCTCGTGACCACCGCCCACGCCTCTCTCACCGAACGACGTCCGGCCCCGGAAGCTCCCGAACCGGTCTCCCCTCTACCGGATCCTCGACGCCCTCCAGGACATCCTGAGGTGCCGGACCGGCTTCCGCACCGCCTGCCGCCACCCCCTGCCCAGCAGGCCACGCCCAACATCAAGATCGAGACAGACCTGACGGAGGCCTGTCGGACGGTTCGGTCGTCGGGGCTCACCGGGCGACGAGCGTCCTGCACGGACCCATAGGACAGTAAGAACCATGAACCGTCACCGACGTCCGCACCGACGGGCTCCGTGGATCGCGGGCGGTGCCGTCGTGCTCGCCCTCGGCGGTGTCGGCGTATGGGCCCTGGTGGCGCAGGACAGCGACACGCCTCGTCCGGAGCCTTCGTCCTCGACCGACTTGTCCCTGCCGACGCTGAGCCCCCCACCGACCTGGAGGCCCAAGCCGGAGACGCCGAGCACGTCACCGCCGACAGCGGGGGAATCGCGCCCGACCGGGTCGACGCCCGCGGGCCCGCGCTCGACCGCGCCGACGGGGGCGGGCCGCACCCGTCCAGCCGAACCGCCCGACGAGCGGTCGACAGCGGCGGACGGAACCGGGCAGCGGCAGCCGTCCGCACAGCAGCCCACGTCCCACCGGACGACGGCAAGAGCGACGGCAAGAGCGACGGCAACGGCGGGCGCGTCCGCCGGTCAGACACGGGAAGCGAGCCCAGCCCACACCCGGCCTGTGGCGCCCGCACCCTCGGCCCGGCCCCCGCGAACCGTGACGACACCGGCACCGGTGGGGCCGTCGAGGTCGCCGATGCCCGTACCGTCCGCCTCCGCCGCCGCTCCCCTGCCCCGGCCGGTGACGCCGACACCGACGCGCGGCGGCGGCAAGCCGGCCACCACCACGTGGTACACGTCCACGACAGCAGTGGCCGCCGCTCGACGGATGGCGGTGGCGGGGACGGTCGGTGACCCGGCGTGCTCGATGGCGGCCGTGGGGCGGCCGGACCCGAGCCTGGTTCCGCAAGGCGGCCGTATCGGCATTGGCCACTACGGGCACTACTGGTGCCTGATCTGGTAGGGCGGGGCAGTCCCCGGCCCTGTCGTGTCGGCCGACCGGGCGGGACGGCGGTCTTCGAGTTGATCATGTTCCAGGCACCTGGCCGCCAGGCGCCGCCGGCAGGTCGCGCCCGAGTCGGGGCCCAGCTCCTGGGGCAGGTGCTCCCACCGGATGTCTTGGGCGGTGAGCATGCCGGGGGCCGTCGCGCTCGTCACTCGGGCCTCTGAACCAGAACACCCGGTGTGACCTGAGATATACCCTTTGGCGCGCGGTGTGCGTAGCCTGATCGACTGCCCTCGCCCACAGTGCCGCGGCACTGGATGCGCGTCCCGTCGATCGTTCAGGAGACCTGTGCGTCCCCGAGTACTCTCCGCCCTTTGTACGGCTCCTCCCCGGCCCGTCGCCCTGGCGGGCGGTGCGTTGGCCATCGGCACAGGTGGCCTGTATCTCGCCGCGCTGCTGCTCACCGGCGGTGAGATCGAGGCGGGGACGACGGTGCGCGGCGTGGACATCGGGGGCTGACCCGCGAGGAAGCCGCCCTGAAGCTGGAGCAGCACCTGGTGACGGCCGGCCCGCGGAAGCTCACCGTGCAGGTCGGCGACCGCACGGGCACGGTCGATCCGCGGCAGGCGGGGCTCACCTTCGACATCCGGGGAACCCTTGACCGGGCGACGTCCACCGGCGCCGATCCGGTCGGTGTGATCGGCGGGCTGTTCCGCTCGGGCGGTGACCTCGAGCCGGTCGTGCGGATCGACGAGGACAAGGCCCGTGCCGCCGTCGGGAAGCTGGCGGAGACCCTCGACCAGAAGGTCCGCGACGGCGCCGTCTCCTTCGCCGAAGGGCGTGTCGAGCAGGTCGCCCCGCGCACCGGGTACGCGCTGGACACGGACGCCGCGATCGACGCTCTGCGCGCTCCCTTCCTGCACGGCACGGCCGACTCGGTCACAGTGCTGCCCGTGCGCGAGACCAAGCCGGACGTCACGGCGGAAGAGATACGACGGGCGGTGCGCGAGTTCGCGCAGCCTGCGATGTCGGCACCGGTCACGCTCACCGCGGGCGGCAGGCGGTTGACGATCACCCCGGCCGTGCTGGGCGAGTACCTGACGATGCGGCCGGACAACGCCGGCAGACTCACCCCGAAACTCGACAGCAAGGGCCTGCGCGCCGCCCCCGCGGTGACCGGCGCCCTGAACGGCCTGCCCACCACCCCCCGGAACGCCCGGCTGGGGCTCGAGGGCGACAGGGTCGTGGTGACCGCCGACGCCACACCAGCCGTGGAGGTCACCGACAAGGCCCTGGGCAAGGCCGTCCTGCCCCTGCTCACCAAGTCGGGCACCGCCCGCACCGGCAAGGTGACCACGCGGCAGGTCCAGCCGGAGGTCACCCGCGAGAACGCGGCACGTCTGGGGCTGACCGAGAAGATGTCCTCCTTCACCGTCGACTTCGAACCGGCCGCCTACCGCACGACGAACATCGGCCGGGCCGTGGAACTCATCAACGGCTCCGTCGTCATGCCGAACGAGACCTGGAGCTTCAACCGGACCGTCGGCGAGCGCACCGAGGCCAACGGCTTCGTCGAGGGCATCATGATCCTCGACGACCAGTACGCCAAGGCGCCCGGCGGCGGTGTCTCCGCGGTGGCCACGACCGTCTTCAACGCGATGTTCTTCGCCGGCGTCAAGCCCGTCGAGCACGGCGCCCACTCCTTCTACATCGAGCGCTACCCCGAGGGCCGCGAGGCGACGGTCGCCTGGGGCAGCCTCGACCTGAGGTTCACCAACGACTCCGGCAAGGCCGTCTACATCCAGGCCGAGTCCACCGACACCTCGGTGACCGTCACCTTCCTCGGCACGAAGAAGTACGACGCGATCACGTCCGTCAAGGGGCCGCGCACCAACGTGCAGCAGTCGGCGAAGAAGGTGAACACCGCTGAGAGCTGCGTGCCGCAGACCCCGCTCGAGGGCTTCGACGTCACCGTCGAGCGCGTCTTCAGCGCCGACGGCAGGGAAGTGAAGAGGGAGCCTTTCCGCACCCACTACACCCCGCGTGACGAGATCACCTGCGAGGAAGGACCGGGCAGGCGTCAGCCCTGAGCGGGCAGCCGGCCTCCCGGCGTTTCGGAGGTCCTGACGAAGCCGTCGACGGTCACTTGACCAACACCTTCTGGCAGGGCCTTCAAGCGCTCAGGCCGCGCGAGGAGCGCCGTCCGGCCGTACGGCGTCCATCAGGATGCCCGTCGTCCGCGCTGGGAGGACGGTGTCGGAAGTGTCAGCGGTGCCGGCCGGCGGCCGGGCGGGTGTGACCGAGTGGGGTCGGTCGAAGCCCCTGTGGTTGCTCCGCTCCACCCGACACGGCCGGCCCCACCCCGCCCAGCGCTGTCCGGCCACCGCCGTGATCTCCCTGGATCCCCGCACGCCAGGTCGGGCAGCGTCGACAACGCCGGTGTCCCGGGAGAGACGGGACCGGGCCGGTGCAGGACGTGATCCCGCTCGGCGTCACCACGCGTCGTCGACGACGGCGGTATCGCCCCCTGGTGCCCCGAGCCCGCCGAGATCAGGCGGGATGCTCAGTCGAGACAGAACTCGTTGCCCTCGATGTCCTGCATCACGAGGCACGACTCGTTGTCCTCATCGGCGAGCAGGAGTCGCCGGCGCACCGCGCCGAGTGCGACCAGCCGTGCGCATTCGGCCTCGAGGACGGCCAGGCGCTCCTCACCCACGAGTCCGGTGCCGACCCGCACGTCGAGGTGCAGGCGATTCTTGACGGTCTTGCCTTCGGGAACGCGCTGGAAGAACAGTCGCGGCCCCACACCGGAGGGATCAGCGCATGCGAACCACGCACCCCGATCCGCAGGCGGCAGCGAGCGGTCGTAGTCGTCCCAGGTGTCGAACCCCTTCGGTGGCGAGGGGACGACATATCCCAGTACCTCGCACCAGAAGCGAGCGACGCGCTCTGGTTCCGCGCAGTCGAAAGTCACTTGGAACTGCTTGATCGATGCCATCGAGCCACCGTAACAGGGAGACTCGGCTGCTCAATTTCCTTTTCGCACAGGCAGGTTGACGGGAGGACGGCCCTCGGCTGCGCCCACCGCCCACCGCCTGAGTACGGTGCACCCGGCAGCTGAGCAGTTGAACGGATGCGCGGCGTCGGCCGCCCGGGTGGGATGGAGCCATGGATTCATCCGCTTCCACCCCACTCCCCGGCCCGGCCCGCGTCGCCGACGGATCGTACGAGGCTGTGGGCCGCCCTGACAGCCCTCCTGTTCGTGCCGGCGGCCGCGACGGTCGGCCTGCTGACCCTGACCTCCGAGCGGGCGGGGCGGTGCATGACGTACGGCGAGCAGTGCGCCCACGGGCTGCCCCGCTGGCTGTTCGAGTGGAGTGCGGGCGTCGGCGCCGCGGCGTTCCTCCTCGCCGTTGCCGCGCCGGCCGTGCGGGCGCGGCAGGCGGGTCTCGCCGTCCAGATCCTGGCGGAGGGCACCGCGCTGGCGGTCATCCTCAGCCACGCGTGAGCACGGCGGTCGTGGCATCGCCGACCGGTGAACTGCCGCGGCACCAGGGGCCGTCCGGGAAGCGCGTCACTTTCCGTAGTGACGTATGTCCGCGGTGTACTGCTGTGCCCGTTCCCGCACGATGTCCGGCAGTTCACCGCGTGCGAGGTCGGCAAGCGTGGTGGCCTCCAGGACCTGACGCAGGCTGGTGCGCACCGCCCGCCACACGTCCGGAAGGACCACCGCCGCCCCTGGTGCTCCAGGCCGGTCAGGCTCAGGTCCCGCACCTTGGTCAGCGGGCCGTCCACGGCGCGGATCACGGCCGCGAGACTGATCTCGTCAGCCCCTGCGGCCAGCAGATACCCGCCTTGCGGGCCCCGCACGCTGTGGGCGCCGGCTGGCGGCGCTCTCCGCCTGAGGGGCCTGGCCGGACGCCTGCCGAGCCGTCGCCCGGCGTCCGGCCGCGGGAGAGCGGGCGGGCGGGGCGACGGTGGCCTCGGTGGTTCCGGACGTGACGTGGACGGTCGCCGGGGGCCGGTGCGGGGCCGGTGGTCACGGCCGCGGCGGTCACGGAGCTGATGCCGATCAGCGCCGTACGGGTCAACACGGTGCGATGTCGCGTCGGTTGCGATGCCCTCGGCGTCGCAGGAGATGCGTACCTCCGAGGGCCGGCGACCGGATGCACCCTCCTCACGGGCCCGCGCACCACCCGTGTGCGGGCCGGGTGCATCCGGCAGGGGCCGCGTCGACGAACCACCTCCGACCGACACCGCACCGTGCCGCACACCACGAGGGCCTCATGTCCGCTTCCCCACCCCCGCAGCCCGAGTCCGTCTGGGACTACCCCGGCCGCCCGCCGTGCGGGAGGACGCCCGCCGCGTTCGCGTCGAGTGCGGCGGGCTGCTCGTCGCGGACACCGGGAGAGCGGTCCGTGTGCTGGAGACCAGTCACCCACCGGTGTTCTACATCCCCGCCGCGGACGTGCGTCTCGACCTGCTGCGCCCTGCCTCCGGCGCCACCTGGTGCGAGTGGAAGGGCAAGGCGCGGTACTGGGATGTGGTGGTGGGTGACGACGTGCGCGAGCGAGCTGCCTGGAGCTACCCCCGGCCCGCTCCCGCCTACGGCCCGATCACGGACTGTTTCGCCTTCTACCCGAGCCGGGTGGACCGCTGCACGGTCGAGGGCGAGGAGGTGCGGGCGCAGGACGGCGACTTCTACGGCGGCTGGATCACCCAGGACGTGCGCGGTCCTTTCAAGGGAGCGCCCGGAACGCTCACGTGGTGAGGGGAACTCCGCCGGGGCCGGCAGACCTCGTCCCCGAAGCCCCTTCCGGTCCTCACCGGCGTCGGCCGTGGAAGCCGAGGTGCGGATCGCTGCCGATCCGGAGGGCAACGAGTTCTGTGTGCTGGAGCCTCGGGAGACCTGCCGCGTGATCGTCGCGGGCCGGCTCCCAGGTCCGCTGTCCCGGCCCGCCCGCCGACGGCCCGCCGGCCCTCCCCGTCCTCACCGGGCTCCGTTCCGGCTCATGCCGTCAGCAGCCGGGCGAGCCAGGCGGTGCGGGTCCGGCGGGCCGTGGCCGAGATGCGTGCCTGGGGGCAGAGAGCGTCGAAGCCGTGGAAGCCGCCCGCCCAGACGTGGAGTTCGGCCTGGCCGCCGGCCGCCCAGATGCGGGTGGCGTAGTCGGTGTCCTCGTCGCGGAAGACCTCGGCGGAGCCGGTGTCGATGTAGGTGGTCGGCAGGCCGGAGAGGTCGTCGGCGAGCGCGGGCGAGACGTACGCGGGCACCTCGTCGCCGGTGAGGTCGCCGAGGACGGCGCGCCAGCCGAACTCGTTCATCCCCCGGGTCCAGACGCCGGGTCCGTCGGCGTACTGGCGGCTGGAGGTGCTGGTGTTGCGGTGGTCGAGCATGGGGCAGATCAGCACCTGCGCGGCGATCGCGGGGGTGCCGAGGTCGCGGGCCAGCAGGGTGACGCCGGCGGCGAGGCCGCCGCCCGCGCTGGCGCCGGCGACGACGATCCGGGCGGGGTCGATGCCCAGTTCCCCGGCGTGTTCGGCGATCCAGAGCAGTCCCCGGTAGCAGTCGTCGACCAGGGCGGTGCCGGTGGCCTCGGGTGCGAGCCGGTAGTCCACGGAGACCACGACCGCGCCGAACTCGTCGAGCCACTCCAGGGGGATGTCGATCTGCGCGAAGCGGTCGCCCATCACCATCCCGCCGCCGTGCATCCAGTAGATGCACGGCGCGGCGCCGCTGCCGCCGTCGGTGTCCGCGGGACCGAACACCGACAGGGGGATCGGGGTCCCGTCCTCGGCCGGCACGGTGATCTCACGCCGGTCGACCTGCCGGTGGGCGAGCAGGGGCTCGACGGGTGGCGAGGGAAACCGGCGCAGTTGCGCGAGGACTTCCCCGTCGAGCCGGGACATGAGGGGCATGTCCGCGAGAAGTTCACGCAGTTCGGGGTCGAGGGCGGGTCGGGCCGTGGTCATGGTCGCGGGCCTTTCGAGGGTCGGGGGGCGGGGGCTGACGGCCGGACGGGGGCGGGGTACGCCTCGGCAGCCGCCGGGAGGTGCGGGAGGGCGGGGATCGTTCCGGAGGGTCAGAACGCGGCCTTGCCACGGACCGGGACGTGGTCGGTGTACTCGGGCTCCTTGGCCAGCAGTCCGTCGATCTGCGCCACGATGGCCTGTGCGGCCTCGCCGGCGAAGACCCGGTGGTGGTCCTCCTCGCTGGTCCAGCCCTCGGTGACGTGGACGACGTGAGGGTCGGACGCGGAACGGGAGACGAGGTAGACGACGCAGTGTTCGCTGTCGCCGGGGCTGCCCTCGTTCAGGCCGGTCAGCAGCAGGTCGACCAGTCGACCGCTCGTTCCGGGTCTGGCGGTCAGGGTGGCGCTGAAGCCGTACTGGGCAATCATGGTGGCCTTCTTCTGGCTCGATGGACTGGGGTGACCCCATTCAATCGGCCTGACCTGCACAAACGTTAGACCGATGCTCGCTGACACTTGCACGATCCTCTCGACTCCGGGATTCCGGAGGTCGCGTGGTGCTGCAATGGGCGCATGCACCTCGACGAGCTCCGCGCCCTGCTGGACCGGCATGCCCGCCCCGACTGGACCACCGCCATCGACGGCGTCCTGATTTCGAAGGTCGACCGTTCGGATCCGCCAGCGCCCTCGATGTCCGGCACGGTGCTCGCCGTCATCGCCCAGGGTGCCAAACGCCTCGCGCTGGGCGACCGGGTCTACGAGTACGGCGCCGGCCAGTACCTGGTCGCGTCCGTCGACCTGCCCGTCACCGGGCAGTTCACCCGGGCCGACGCCGAGCGGCCGGCCCTGGGCTTCGGTCTCGCCCTGGAGCCGTCCGCCGTCGCCGAACTGCTGCTGCAGGCCGGTCCCGGCGACACCGCCCGCCCCGGCGGTGGCGCACCTTCGGGGATCGCCGTGAGCGACGCCCCGGCCGCACTGCTCGACGCGGTGGTGCGGCTGCTGCGCCTGCTCGACGAGCCCGCGACCGGCCCGTCCTGGCCCCGCTGGTCAAGCGCGAGATCCTGTGGCGGCTGATCACCGGCGAGCAGGGCGCGGCCGTACGCCAGCTCGGCCTCGCCGACAGCGGCCTCAGCCACGTCTCCCGGGCCGTGCGCTGGATCCGCGAGCACTACGCGCAGCCCTTCCGGGTCGAGGAGGTGGCACGCCTGTCCGGGATGAGCGTCTCCGCCTTCTACCGCAACTTCCAGGCGGTGACCGCGATGAGCCCCATCCAGTTCCAGAAGCAGATCCGGCTCCAGGAGGCACGGCTGCTGCTCGCCACCCACCCGGGCGACGTCACCGGGGTCGGCCACCGCGTCGGGTACGACAACCCCTCGCAGTTCAGCCGCGAGTACCGCCGCCGGTTCGGCGCACCCCGAGCCGGGACGCGGCCCGCATGCGCGACGCCGCACGCACCCCTGCGGCCACCCCTGCGGCCGTCCTGCCCTGAGCGAGGCCGGGCGGGGCACACGGCACGACCGGCCGGTTCCGGCTCCCGGCCGGCCCGGTTCCGGCTCCCGGCCGGCCCGGTTCCGGCTCCCGGCCGGCCCGGTTCCGGCTCCCGGGCGGCCCGGACACGGTCCGGCCCGCCCGGACGAAACGGCCGGTCGGCGGGCAGGGGGAGCATCACCGACGCCGCATTCCGGCGGGCCGAGGAGGAGATCCCTCACCGAACGGGGCCGGGCCCGCGCTTCCGCCCCTCGCCGCGCCCGGGGTCACCCGCCGCCGGCGGGGCGGCGCCGACGGTTCCTCAGGCCGCCACGGCGGGCAGCCGCCCCGCGCCGACGGCGTCCACGAGGGCCCGGTGGTCCCGCTCGTTCTGGTCGGCGTACTGCTCGGCGAACGTCACCAGGGCCCGGTCGAAGGAGTCGCCGCCGCCCAGGTACGCGGCGATGGCGATGCGGTCACCGGATCTGGCGTGCGCGCGGGCGAGTGTCGCGCCGCACAGGGCGCCGAACGTCCGCATGCCCCGCGGCACCATGTCCTCGGCCACGGCGACCCCCTTCCAGTCCCGCAACTGCCGTACGTAGAAGTCGCGCTGACGGCCGTCGATCCCCTCGACCCGCTCCCAGCCCAGGAAGATGTCGCTGGTGGCCTGCATCAGCCGCTGCCCGGAGACGACCCGCTCCCCCTGCGTCGGGTACCCGGTGTCACCGACGTGGGGTGCCAGCACCGACTCGTCGGCCTCCTTGGCCTGGAGGAACAGCGGGTCCTCCTCGTCGCGCCCCAGCAGCAGCACGATCCAGCACCGGGTGCCCACGCTGCCGACCCCGACTACCTTGCGCGCCATGTCGGCCACCCGGTACTGCTCCAGCAGGAACCGGCGGTCCGAGGGGAGAGTCGTGCCGTAACGCTCGATCAGCCGGCTGATCTGCTCCTCCAGCCGGCTGCGGCGGTCGTCCGGCAGCAGGTCCTCGAGCGGGGTGACGAGCGGGGGATCGGGAGTGATGCGGCGCCTGCCGTCGACGACGCGGGTGAGCTTGGCGAAGGCCTGGAGGGTGTCGCGCGAACGGGCCCTGGTCACGGCCTGCCCCCAGCGTTCGCGGCCCCGCGCGGACAGGTCCGCACCGAACCGGGCCCGCACCCAGTCCACGTCGAACTGGGCGTACCACACGGCCAGGTTGCCGGTCGCGGCGAAGGACCGCATGTTCTCGCGGTAGGACCGCACGGTGGCCCGTACGATCGCGGCCCGCTCCTTGGTGCTGAAGCCGTTCGCGCGGCCGGCGATGACGAGGCTGGCGGCCAGGCGCTTGACGTCCCACTCCCAGGGGCCCGGCAGCGTCTCGTCGAAGTCGTTGATGTCGAACATGAGGCGGCGCTCGGGCGACGCCAGCAACCGGAAGTTCAACATGTGCGCGTCGCCGCACAGCTGGGTCCGCAACCCCGTCGTCGGCGTGCCCGCGAGGTCCGACGCCATGATGGCGGCGGCCCCCCGGTAGAACCGGAACGGCGACTCGGACATCCTTCCGTAGCGGACGGGCACCAGGTCGGGCAGCCGGGTGGCCGACTGCCGTTCGATGATCTCCAACGGGTCGGGCCGTTTCCGCTCCGGCACGAACTCCGCGTGGCTGGAGCGGGGTGCGGTGGCCCGCGCCGCCCTGCCGAGCGCGGCTCGCTCCTGCGGGGTGCGGTGCGCCGCGTGTGCGTCCAGGTGGCTCTCGGTCATGGCAGTGACTCCCGTGCGAGGTCGACTCCGGGCGGGGCGGTGGCGGGGCGCGCTGCCGCGCGGGGGAACGGCCGGTCCCGGCAAGCCGCCGGGACGGATTCTCCGAGCGGACTCCGCGCCCGGCGTTCGCAGCGGACTCCACGCCCGCCGTGCCGAAGGACCGGCGCCGCCTGCCCGGCCGGCTCTCAGGGCTCTCGCACTCAACGTATCCCCGAAAGGGGGCACCCGGCGAGCCGGGTCACAGGGCGGCGGCCCGGCCCTCGGGGCCGGTGGACGAGCCCCCGGGGCCGGGGGACGAGCCTCCGGGGCCGGTGGACGGGCCGGTGTGGTCGTAGTCCAGGAACTCGCGGATCGCGAAGCCCACCAGCGTGAGCACCGCCGTCCACACCACGACCGCCGTGGTCGGGTAGGACCAGATGAACAGGACGATCGCCGCGACCACCAGGACGGCCACCCCGATCCAGTGCTTGAAACGGTGGACGAACCGTCCGACCGCACCGAGACGCAGCCCCGCCGAGGTCGCCACGCCGCGCAGGGCGCCGATGCTCCTGCGGCAGCCGGTCCGCGTGAGGACGGCGATCCGGGACGGCCCGGCCAGGAAGGCGCCCAGGGCGGTGCTCCGCTGCCGAGAGCCGTCCGTCACCGCTGTCGCTCATGGCCATCAGCAGAACCATCCGGTGCGTGGCGTGCGACCTGGGCGAACCAGACGGGTGGCCGGCGTACCGAGGTGCGGGGCCAGGTGGGCGATGCTGCAATGGGGGTGGGCGGGGAGCGCCCGGGGCAGCCGCGAACCTCGGAGGTGACGCCGTGAGCGAGGATGTCGAAGAAGTGGGCCCCATCGACTACCTGGTCGTCGAGTTTCCCGGGAACCGCATGACCGGCGAGGGTCTTCCTCTCCTGGTCGACCTGGTGGACCGCGGAATCATCCGGATCATGGATATGACTTTCGTCAGGAAGGACGACGACGGGTCCGTGACGGCGATGGAGATCGCCGACCTCACCGGCGACGGCCAACTCGACCTGGCCGTCTTCGAGGGCGCGTCCTCAGGGCTGCTGGGCCGGGACGACATCGAGGAGGCGGCCACGGCGCTGGAGCCCGGCTGTTCCGCCGGCATCCTGGTCTACGAGAACGTGTGGGCCGCCCCCTTCGCCGCCGCCCTGCGCCGCGGCGGAGCCAGGCTGGTCGCCTCCGGGCGCATTCCCGTCCAGGCCCTCGCCGCCGCCCTCGACGAGACCGAGGCCGCTCGCTGAACTGCGACCGAGGTGACCGACGCGCCTGAAGGGAGCCAGTCATGCCAGGACTCATCCGCGGGGTCGCCCGCACCGCCGTCGTCGCCGGAACGGCCACCGCCGTGTCGAACCGTGTGTCACGACGTCAGCAGGGGCGCTGGGCGGCGCAGCAGGGGCACGGGACGACGCCCGGCCACCGGCCTACGCCGAACCGCAGGCTCAGCCGTCGGCGACGGACATGACGAGCAAGATCGAGCAGCTGAAGCAGCTCGGCGACCTCAAGGCCCAAGGGGTGCTCACGGAGGCCGAGTTCGAGGAGCAGAAGCGCAGACTCCTGGAGGCGTGACGCGGGCCGTCGCGCTCGCGTGCCCAAGCGAGCGCGACGCGGCGCGGGCCCACAGCGCGACGTGACGCGGGTCTACGGGCTCTCCAGCCAGTCGGTGTACCAGGTGCGGAAGTCGGGGCTCACCGGCACGAAGCCGCCCCAGTCCGGGTCGATCTGCCAGACCTGCCCGGCCGACGGGCCGTTCAGGACCAGCCGGACACCGATGCCGCACCCCTGTTCGGCCAGCATGAGCGTGCCCCGGGTGAGCGCATCGGCTGCCGGGCCGATGCGGCCGGGCCGGGGTCCGGTGAGCGGGAACGCCCCGGCGAGTCGCCCCGGCAGCCTGTCCTCCTCCCACTCGTCGTCCACGGCCCACTCCTCGCCGGTCTCGCCGGGCTGCGGGCGGGGAGGGTCAACGGCATCAGCCCGTGGCACGGTCCCGCGGGGCCGTCACCCACCTCCGCGACGAAGGACCGGTACTCCCCCGGCAGACCGACGCCGTGGAATTCCTCGAACTTCCGTATCTCCGCCTCCGGCAGCCGCGGGCCGGCGCGTACCGGTGCGTGTCCGCCCCGAAGCGCCTGCGCTCCGGGTCCCGCGCCGCCATCGCACGGATCCGCGCGCGTACGCCGTCCGCGTCCCAGGTTCCCATCCGTCGACCGTAGCGGTGGCGGGTGTTCCCCGGTCCGCCGCATCCTCACGTCGGACGACGACGTACCCGCGCCGGCGTCCTTCTCCACGGCTCAGCCGGCTGCCGCCGGGAGGGTGAGCCTGCCGTCGCGCACTTCGGCGACCTTGTCGACGGAGGTGAGGTGGGCGGGGTCGTGGGTGACCAGGACGGTGGCGGTGGCCTGCTGGTGGGTGAGGCGGGTGATCAGGTCGATGACGGCGGCGCCGCGTTCGTGGTCGAGGGCGCTGGTGGGTTCGTCGACCAGGAGCACGGTGGGGTCGTTCATGAGGGCGCGGGCGATGTTGACGCGCTGGCGCTGGCCGCCGGAGAGCTGGTGGGGGCGTCGGGGGGCCTGGTCGGCCAGGCCGACTGCTGCGAGGAGTTCCATGGCCCGGTCGCGGACGGTGCGGGGCTTGCGGCCGTCGATCCGGGCAATGACCTGGAGCTGTTCGACGGCGGTGAGGGAGGCGATGAGGTGGGGCTGCTGGAAGACGATGCCGATCCTGCGGCGGCGCAGGGCGGCGAGTTCGCCGCGGCTCAGGCCGGTGGTGGGGGTGCCGTCGATGGTGACGGTGCCGGCGTCGGGCGTGACGAGGGTGGCGGCGACGGCCAGGAGGCTGGACTTGCCGGAGCCGGAGGGGCCGACCACGGCGGTCAGGCTGCCCCGGGGACCTCCAGGCTGACCCGGTCGAGAGCGGTCAGCCGGGTGTCGCCGTCGGCGTAGGTGAGGGTGACGTCGGTCAGGTCGAGGCTCATCGGGCGCTCCCCAGGGCGGTCAGCGGGTCGACGGAGGTGATACGCCGGACGGACAGCGCGGCCCCGAGCGCGCCGAGGAGGATCATCACGGCGGCCGGGAGGAGGACGGTGGCGGGGGTGAGGAGGAACGGCACGGCCGGTCCGACGACGAGCGCCCCAGGGCGGCGGCGAGGCCGGTGCCGAGCAGGGTGCCGCCCGTGAGCAGGACGACGGCCTGACCGAGGGCGTCCTCGAGGAGGCCGGCGGTCGAGGCGCCCAGGGCCTTGAGGACGGCGACGTCGCCGCTGCGCTGGATCGTC
Source organism: Streptomyces sp. Tue 6430 (assembly GCA_021568835.1). Taxonomy (GTDB): domain Bacteria; phylum Actinomycetota; class Actinomycetes; order Streptomycetales; family Streptomycetaceae; genus Streptomyces. The sequence continues at coordinate 207,685 of JAKGSH010000002.1, read as the reverse complement.
CACACGGTGAAGAAGGCGCCGACGACGAGGGCGGAGATGGCGAACAGGAAACCGCGCATCAGCTGCAGGGAACCGTTCTCGGAGGCGTAGGAGCCGATCGCGGGCAGTGAGTCGTCGAGGGAGACGGTCCTGGTGCCGGCCTGCTCGTCCGTGGCCGCCACATCGGCCCGGGAGTCGGTGCGCAGGGCGATGACGGTGGCGGTCGGGCCGTCGCCGGTTCCGGCGGGCGGCGCGGTCCGCTGCCAGATGTGCAGGCTGGTCCAGATCACCGGGGTGTGGCTGAAGTAGGCGTCGCCCCGCACGGCGGCCACCCTCAGCTCCCGGCCGGCCAGGGTGAGCAGGTCGCCGGCCCCGATGCCGAGGGCGTCGGCGGCCGCGGTGGACAGCACCACCGACGCGTCGTCGATCTCGTCACTCGCCGGGGCGAGGCGGGAGCCGCGTCCGACGCCGAACGCGGAGACGCCGGTGCTCCGGTCTCCGGCGGTGGCCTTGGTGGTGGTGATGCCCAACGGTTCGGCGCTCTCCACCCCGGGCGCCTCGGACCACCGCCGCCACTGCTCCTCGGTGACGGTGGAGTCGGAGTACGACAGGTCCTGTCCGTCGGCGGGAGCCTGGAAGGCGATCCTGTCCGCGGGCAGGGACGTGATCGCGGAGGTGTTCTGCCGGCCCAGACCGGCGGTCAGCCCGGACAGCAGTCCGACCAGCAGGGTGATCAGTACGATGACGGTTCCCATCAGGGCGAAGCGCCCCTTGGCGAACCTCAGGTCTCTCCAGGCGACGAACACGGCGTCGTCCGTCCTCTCTCGCGGCGCGGGCGGTGTGTCTCCACCGTGGCCGCCGGCCCCTGCGCGCGCGTCCGGCGCAGGACGGCACTTCGGCGGCCGAAGGACGGCACGCGGGTTGTACCTTTCGATGGAGGCCCCCGGGAGGTCGCCTCCGTAGCCTGGGAGGCACTGTGAACATCGCCGCTCCCACCCTGACGCCGACCCCCGGGCGCTGGCCTGGTGCCTGCACCTGCTGGTCGTCTGCCTGCTCGCCCTGGCCGCCGGCCGGGCCCTCACCGCCGGCCGGCCCCATGCCGGGGTGACCGCCGCCGCGGCCGCGGCGTGCGGCCTGGTGTACGCCGCCGGACCGCTCCTGCCCCGCGTCCGTTCCTCCCGGCCCGTCGCCGCCTGGTGGCTGGCCGCCGTGGGCACGGTGTGGCTGGTGCTGCTGGCCCTGTCCCCCGACGCCGTATGGATGGCGTTCCCGCTGTACTTCCTCCAGCTCCACCTGCTGCCGCGCCGCGCCGGGCTCGCCGCCGTGGCCGCCACCGCGGCGGCGGCCGTCACCGGCTTCGCCGCCCATCAGCACTCCTTCGGTCCCGCCATGGCCATCGGCCCGCGCTCGGCGCCGCCGTCGCCGTCGCCGTGGTGTGGGGGTACCAGACCCTGTACCGGGAGAGCGAACGGCGCAGGCGCCTGATCGAGGAGCTCACCGCACCCGCGCCGACCTGGCGCGGGTCCAGCACACCGCCGGGGTGCTGGCCGAACGCGAACGCCTGGCCCGCGAGATCCACGACACCCTCGCGCAGGGCCTCTCCAGCATCCAGCTCCTGCTTCGCGCCGCCGAACGGGCTCTCCCCCGGGCACCGCAGGACGCGGCCCACTACGTCGACCAGGCGCGGCAGGCCGCCGTCGACAACCTCGCCGAGGCCCGCCGCTTCGTCGCCGCCCTCAGCCCGCCCGCCCTGGAGAGCACCACCCTGGCCGGCGCCCTGGAACGCCTGTGCGCCACCACCGGCGCCCGGCACCGGCTCACCGCACGCTTCCACCTCACCGGCACCCCCGTACCGCTGGCGACCGCGCAGGAGGTGGCGCTGCTGCGCATCGCCCAGTCCGCCCTGGCGAACACCGTCCGGCACGCCGGGGCCACCGCCGTCGACGTCACGCTCGGCCACGCCGGCGAAGAGGTCGTCCTCGACGTCGTCGACGACGGACGCGGCTTCGACCCGGCCCGTCCGCCCGAACCCGCCCCGAGGGCGGAGGGTTCGGCCTGGCCGCCATGCGCGCCCGGGCCCGGGCGCTCGGCGGCACCCTCACCCTCGTGTCCGCTCCCGGCCGCGGCACCGCCCTGGCCGCCCGGCTGCCCCTCGTCCCACCCTCCGACGAACCGAAGGCCCGTCCGTGACCGACCACTCCATCCGCCTGCTCGTGGCCGACGACCACCCCGTGGTCCGGCCGGGCTGCGCGCCGTGCTGCAGACCGAGGACGGCATCGACGTGGTGGCCGAGGCCGCCACCGCCGAGGAGGCCGTCGTCCGCGCCGCCCGGGGCGACATCGACGTCGTCCTGATGGACCTCCAGTTCGGCGGGGGGATGAACGGCGCCGAGGCCACCGCCCGGATCACCGCCCTGGCGGACGGCCCCGCGTACTGATCGTCACCACCTACGACACCGACGCCGACACCCTTCCGCGATCGAGGCCGGTGCCACCGGCTACCTCCTCAAGGACGCCCCGCCCGAGGACCTCGCCGCCGCCGTACGCACCGCCGCGGCGGGGCGCACCATACTGGCGCCCACCGTCGCGGACCGGCTGATGCACCGGCTGCGCACCCCCGGCACCGCCCTGACCCGGCGCGAGACGGAAGTCCTCACCCTGGTCGCCGCGGGCCTGTCCAACCAGGCCGTCGGCGCCCGCCTCCACCTGACGGAGGGAACCGTCAAGTCCCACCTGGCCCGTGTCTACGCCAAGCTCGACGTCGACTCCCGCACCGCCGCCGTCGCCACCGCCACGGAACTCGGCCTGATCCGCCGCTGACCGGGCGCCGGCACGGCCCCCGGCGGCCGGCCCGCAGGCCGGCCCTCCGGCCGGTCGGGGCGGCAGCGGTCGGAGCGGCTCCGCGCATGGCGCGGGTCGCGGGGCCGTGCCCGCGCGGTTCCCTGCGGTGCGCGGCGGCGCGCGGGAGGGGGGCCGTCGTCGGAGACCGCCTCCGGGCCCGCCCGGAGGCCGTGCGCGACCCGGAGGCCGACGCCCACCCGGTCGTGCGCGGCGTCCGGGTGGGCGTCCGCGGTCGCGGGCGTCCCGCCGGGCACGCCGTCGGCGCGGAGCGGGCCGGTCAGCGGCCGACCGCCGTCGCCCGGTGTGCGGTCGGGGACGCGTCGCTCCGGCCGTCGGTGCCGAGCGCCCGCAGGATCTCCTCCACGCTCTGTTTGGCGTCGCCGAAGAGCATGCCGCTGTTCTCGCGGAAGAAGAGCGGGTTCTGCACGCCCGCGTAGCCGGAGGCCATGGAGCGCTTGAAGACGATGACCTGCTCGGCTTCCAGACCCGCAGCACCGGCATGCCGGCGATCGGACTGCCCGGGTCGTCGGTGGCGGCGGGGTTGACGGTGTCGTTGGCGCCGATGACCAGGACGACCGAGGTGTCGGTGAAGTCGTCGTTGATCTCGTCCATCTCCAGGACGATGTCGTACGGCACCTTCGCCTCGGCCAGCAGCACGTTCATGTGACCGGGCAGGCGCCCGGCGACGGGGTGGACGCCGAAGCGGACCTCGACCCCCCGCTCGCGCAGCCGCAGCGTCAGCTCCGCGACCGGGTGCTGGGCCTGCGCGACGGCCATGCCGTATCCGGCGTGATGATCACCGACCGGGCCTGGGCCAGCATCTCGGCCGCCTCCGCGGCCCGCACCTCACGGTGCTCGCCGTGGTCCGTCCCGTCCGCGGACGGCGCCTCGATGCCGAAGCCGCCGGCGATGACGGAGAGGAACGACCGGTTCATCGCCCTGCACATGATGTACGACAGGTAGGCACCGGAGGATCCCACCAGCGCGCCCGTGACGATGAGCAGGTTGTTGTCGAGCAGGAAGCCGGCCGCGGCCGCCGCCCAGCCCGAGTAGCTGTTCAGCATGGAGACGACGACCGGCATGTCGCCGCCGCCGATCGAGGCGACCAGGTGCCAGCCGAGCGCCAGCGCCAGCGCGGTCACCGCGATCATCAGGGGCAGGCTCGGGCTGATCGTGAACCAGACGGTCAGCCCGACGAACGCCGCGAGCGCGCCGATGTTCAGCGCGTTCTTGCCCGGCAGCACCAGGGGGCTGGACTTGATGCGCGCCGAGAGCTTCAGGAACGCGACGATCGAGCCGGTGAACGTGACCGCGCCGATGAAGACGCCGATGAGCACCTCGGCGTGGTGGATGCCCAGCAGGTCGGCGCCGACACGGGTCTGCGCAGCGCCGTGGGACTCCACCTCCAGATAGCTGTTCCAGCCCACCAGCACGGCGGCGAGTCCGACGAAGCTGTGCAGGACGGCGATCAGTTCGGGCATCTGCGTCATCTCGACGCGGCGGGCGCGCCACAGGCCCGCCGCCGCGCCGAGCGCCATCGCCAGCACGATCAGGGCGACCGCTCCGGCGGTGATGCTCTGCGCCGCCACGACCACGGTGGCGACCAGGGCGAGGGCCATGCCGGCGATGCCGTAGACGACGCCGGCGCGGGAGGTGCGGTGCTGGGACAGGCCGGCCAGGCTGAGGATGAACAGCAGGGCGGCGACCAGGTCGGCAGCGTGTGAGGCCGTCAGGGATGTCATCTCGGCTCAGCCTTTCGAGAACATGGACAGCATGCGGCGGGTGACGGCGAAGCCTCCGAAGATGTTGACGCTCGTCAGCAGGACGGCCACGAAGGACAGCGTGGTGACGATCCGGCTCTCGTGCCCGATCTGCAGCAGGGCGCCGATGACGACGATGCCGGAGATCGCGTTGGTCACCGACATCAGCGGGGTGTGCAGCGCGTGGTGCACCTTGCCGATGACGTAGTAGCCGATGACCACGGCCAGCGCGAACACGGTGAAGTTCTCGGCGAGTTGCGCGGGGGCGAAGGCCACCAGCAGGAACATCGCGAGCATCCCGAGCCCGATCAGGCCGAAGCGCCGTGCGGGCGTCAGTCCCGGCTGCCTCGCCTCGGGCGCCGGGGGTGCGGCCGCGGGCTGCGCGGCGGGCGCGGCCGAGACCGCGACGGGCGGCGGCGGCCAGGTGACGTCACCGGCGCGCACCACGGTCACCGCCCGCTGCACGACGTCGTCGAAGTCGATGACCAGCTGCCCGTCCTTGCCGGGAGTGAGCAGCTTCATCAGGTTCGCCAGGTTGGTGCCGAACATCTGCGAGGCCTGGGCCGGGAGCCGGGAGGCCAGGTCGGTGTAGCCGATGATGGTGACGCCGTTGTCGGTCACCACCGTCCGCCCCGGCACGGTGCCTTCGACGTTGCCGCCCATCGCGGCGGCCATGTCGACGATGACGCTGCCCGGCTTCATGACGGCCACGTCCCCGGCCGTCAGCAGGCGCGGTGCCGGCCGGCCGGGGATCAGGGCGGTGGTGATCACGATGTCCACGTCCTTGGCCTGCTCGTGGTAGAGCTCGGCGGCGGCGCGGTCGTAGTCGGCGGAGGTCGCCCTGGCGTAGCCGTCGGTGCTCGCCTCCTGGGCGGCTTCCACCGGCAGGTACTCGCCGCCCAGCGACTTCACCTGGTCCGTGACCTCCGGCCGCGGGTCGGTGGCGCGCACGATCGCGCCGAGGCTGGAGGCGGCGCCGATCGCCGCGAGCCCGGCCACGCCGGCGCCGGCCACCAGCACCTTCGCCGGCGGGACCTTGCCCGCCGCGGTGACCTGACCGGTGAAGAACCGTCCGAAGACGTGCGCGGCCTCGACGACCGCGCGGTAGCCGGCGATGTTGGCCATCGAGGACAGCACGTCCATCGACTGGGCCCGCGAGATGCGCGGCACCGCGTCCAGCGCCAGGGCGGTCACCCCGGCGTCGGCGAGCGCGCGGAGCAGCTCGGGGTTCTGCGCCGGGCTCAGCAGGGCGACCACGGTCGCGCCCCTTCGCAACCGGCGGATCTCCGTGTCGGAGGGGGCGTTCACCTTGAGGACGACATCCGCGTCCCAGGCCTCGCCGATCCCCGCGCCGGCCTCGGCGTACGCCTGGTCGCCGAAGCCGGAGGCCTCACCGGCCCCGGACTCGACGACGACCTCGTAGCCGAGACCCAGCAGCAGTCGCACCGTTGCCGGGGTCGCCGCGATCCGCGTCTCCCCGGAGACGGACTCGGCCACCACGCCGATGCGCCGGGGAGGGTGCTGTGAGGGTTCTTGAGCAGACATGTCCTGTATCTCTCATCAGAGGAGGGTGCGGAAGGGAGATCTGCGCTCGGGGCGGGTGGGGACGTCCTCCCCCGTGATCGCTGGAACCTACCCGTCAGACGGGTGCGGGCCAACGCGAACGGACGGTGACGTGGTTCACCTTGCGCTGACGGCCGAGGACCGGCGGAGCGGGATGCGGGCCCGCAAGGGCCGGCGGAGACCCCGACAGCAGCGAGAGCGCCGGCCGCGCGGACGCTGTCGGCATCGGTGCCGGTGACAGCAGCGCCGGGGCGTGTCCCGCGGGGACCGGCGGGCTCGTCCACGGTGTGAGGGCGAGGGGGAACAGAGGAACTCGTGTGCGCCGGCGCGCGGGCCGACGGGCTCCGCGGCATGACGGGTGGCAGAAGGGCTCTGACGGCTCCGCACCTCTTCCTGGTCTGGGCGACGATGGCTGCCGACGCGGGTGATCGGGCCGGGGAACTCGGCCCATGCGCCGATCAGCGAGGGCGGTTCGGTTCCGACGTGCCGTGCATGCGGCCACCACGCGCCGTCCAGGACGCCCTCCCGGGAACTCGTGGTCTCCGGCCGCGGCACGGCCCACGGCTCTTGCCGCTGCGCTTCCGCCGGAAAATACCTGGTCAAGACGGTCCGATCCCGTCGAACAGATGTACAGTGAAAGTACCGGGAGCACTTCGCACACCGGCCTTCATGCGGGTGTCGTTTCCGGCGATCACGAAAAACCGGGCTGCCGACGGGCAGCCCGGGGGCAGGTCCGCACCATGACCACCACCCTCGACCGGACCGCGCCGCGCGACCTCGCCGCAGAGCTCCCGGCACGCTTGTCGCTCACCCCGAAGACCACCCTCGCCGGCCGGCTCGATGGCGCCTGGTGGCCCTACTCGCGCGATCTCGAGGCGGAGCTTCCGCCGCTCGCGGCCGTACTCGACGAAGTCTGGGGACGCATCACACGCGTCACCGTGAACCCCACCCGCTGGCCCGTCATACCGCGCAAGGTGCCTGTGGCCGGGCACGCCGTGCATGTGGGCTGGTTCACCGAACAGCACCCCGACAAGCTGATCCTGCTCTCCTACACCGCCGGCCGCTGGGACCTGCTGGTGATCCCGCCCGAGACGGAGCCCGCCGCCGCGGCCCGTTTGATGGCCGCCGCGGCGATCCCCGGGAGCGTCCTCACCGCCGGAGTCCTGATGGCCGACGAAGCCGCGATCGGGCGCGGCATTCGCGACGGCCTGCGCCGGGAAGCCAGTTGGGAGAGCGAGGGCGGGGCCTGCATGTCCCCCTTCGGGAGCCTCGCAGGCCGACGCGCCCTCCCGCTGCCCGGAAACACCTGGAGGTGAGTTTCGTGGAAACCCTCGTCCTCATCGCGGCGATCATCCTTGCGATCGGCATCGGGGCACTCCTGATCCGCCTGCTCAACGCACAGCACGACGCCCGGATCGCGGCCCACCGCTACAGCGACCCCCTGCCGAGACCTCCCGGTCAGCCGGACGACACCGGTCGTCGAGCCCTGCGTACGCACGCCGGACGGTGAGGAAGCACTTCCGGCCGGGGCGGCGGGTGGGGCGTACAGCGCCGCACGCGCCGCTTCTCGCCCACCGTGAAGAGGGCACGTCGAGCCCGAGGTCCGGGTGATCGACCAGGCTCCTCCTGACGGAAGTGCCGGGCAGTTCTGGAGGGGTGGCAGAGCGTGTTCGCCGACGTTGACCCGACCCCGCGCTGCCCGTCGACCTCATCCTCCAAAGCTGCGGGAACGCGGAGACCTCCTCTTTCGCCCTCGGAAACCCGGACCTTCCCACGGAAGTCATGCACCGATACCTCGATGATGCGGGCATCCCGCGCTGACCGCAGGAGCATTCGCCGCAACAGGACTCCGGGCGCGGGGCGACGACGAAACGGCGGCACCCGGAGCACTCGAGGTCCGGGGCCACGGCGGGCATGCCGTTCAGCGGCGGTGTGCGCGGCCGGTCTCCCCCAGGTGTTTCAACAGGGCCCCTTGTCCTGGCCCGTTCCGCATACCGGGCCGGGGTCCTCGTAGATGGAGACGAAGAAGATGACGAGGGCCGTGAAGAAGATCGCGATGCCGATGCGCCAGAGCAGTTCGCGGCGGTTCCGCGTCACCCCGCCGTGCCCGTCGTCGCCGCCCTCGCCGCTTTCGCTGTCGCTGCTCATGGTCCCCTCCCCGACGAATACGGCGAGAGGCATACCCCGGCACGTTCGCGGCAACCGGGTGGGCGGCCGTCACGTCGGCGGGCCACCTTCCGGGGCCCGGGTCGGCCGCCCCGAGCGGCAGGGGCCGAAGCAGGCCGCCCGGCCGGTGTTGCGGGTGGGTGCGGGACGTCCGCCCGGTGCCCCGGCGGCCACGTCCATGACGGTGGTCGCCCGACCGGCCGTGACGCCCTTGCACGGGCGCACCCGGAGCCGGCGCCTCCCTGCCGAGGCCGGCGGAGCCGGACGCCCGCCGCGCCCTCCGAAGCAGTCGTTCAGTAGGGTCTGCGCAGGGCGCACAGTGTTCGTCCCCGCCGCTTCGGTCACCCCTCGCAGGCGACGAAACCGGCTGCGCCCACCTCCCCGCACGACCTCTCGGAAGCGACGCGATGAATCGACGTACCCGCCTGGCACTCGCGCTGGCGCTGGGCGGACTGCTGTGCGGATGCGCTTCGACTCCGGACACGCGCCCCTCACCGGTTGCGGAAAAGCCTTTCTGGCAGGCCGAGTTCGACGGGGCGGCGGACACCCGGCCCGCGGAGAAGTCGTGGAACACCGAGGTCGGGAACCGGGACGCCGAAGGGTGGGGCAACAACGAACTGCAGTACTACACGGACGACGTGGCCAACTCCGCGCTCGATGGCGCGGGTCACCTCTCGATCTCGGCGCGGCCGGCCCCCACCGACTCCGAACTTCCCTGTTACACACAGGAGTTCTGCACCTGGACGTCGGCCCGTCTGACCACCGAGGGGAAGGTCGCGCTCACTCACGGACGTGCGGAGATCCGCGCGAAGCTGCCCACCGGCACAGGACTGCTGCCGGCGATCTGGATGCTGGGCGACAACGGCGTCGAATGGCCCGGCAGGGGGAGATCGACATCTGCGAGGTGGTGGGCGGAGAACCACGGACGGTGTACGGCACCGCGCACGGGCCGACCTACTTCAACGAGAACGGGATCGGCGGCTCCACCACCCTCCCGGCCGACGCGTCGCAGGCGTTCCACACGTACGCCGTCGACAAGCAGCCGCGCCGCATCACCTGGTCCGTCGACGGGAAGCCGTATTTCACCCTGACTCCGTCGAAGCTGCCCGCACCACGCGACTGGGTCTTCGAACAGGACATGCACCTGCTGCTCAACGTCGCCGTCGGGGGCGACTGGCCGGGCCCTCCGGACGCCTCGACACCCTCTCCGGCGACGATGACGGTCGACTACGTGCGCTTCTACGGCACCGGCCGGAAGTGACCGTCCGCAGCGCCGCACCTCGTGTGCCCGTCGGCCGCGGACTGCTGGCTGCTGGCTGCTGGCTGCTGGCCGCTGGCCATCACCTCGCCGAAGCCGAGGACGTGGTCCAGGAGGCCCGGCCCAGGCCCGCACGTCACCGCGTGACGAGTCGGGTGCCCCTGCGCCAGACGGCACGGATGTCGAGGGTGCGGTCGATGTCGGTGGTGGGGTCCCCGTCCACCAGCAGCAGGTCGGCGCGCAGTCCCTCGGCGATCCGTCCGCGGTCGTCCAGGGAGAAGCGCCGCGCCGGGGTGGCGGTCGCCGCGCGCAGTGCGTCGAGGGGTGACAGTCCCGCCCGGACCAGGTAGCGCATCTCGTGGTGGACGCTGGCGCCGTGGGCGACGCCGCCGAGGAAGGGGACGGGCACGGAGGCGTCGCTGCCGACCAGGAGATCGACGCCGGCGTCGTGCAGCGCCCTGACGGTGGCGAGGACGTCCTCCAGTTTCCCCTGGGATAGCGGTCGAAGCTGGAGCGCAGCGTCGTCAGCCAGGCCTCGTCCAGCCGGGAGGCGACCCGGCGGTCATCCGCGTGGGCCGCTCCGGTGATGCCCATCATGGAGGCGTTCAGGACCACGCAGGGGACGACGAAGGCACCGGAGTCGGCGATGAGGTCGATGATCTCGTCGGTGTGGGGACGGTCCATGAAGACGTGGACGAGGCCGTCGATCCCGGCCTCGATCGCCATGCGGGTGGCCTCCAGGGTGAGCGCGTGGGCGACGGTGAGCATTCCGTGCCGCCGCGCCTCGGCGACGCCCGCGTTCAGCGTGGCCCGGTCCAGACAGGGCAGGCCGGGGTGGCCCTCGACCGTGCCGTCGTCGACCATGAACTTGATGTAGTCGGAGCCCGACTCCACGAGCTTCGGTATGAACCCGGCCGCCTCCTCGGGGGTGGTGGCGAAGGGCATGACCAGGTCCCCCAGGTCGTCGCGGGCGGGTCCGCCGCCGCCTCCGGGGCGCTTGCCCTCGGGGAAGAGTTCGCTGGGGTGCCCGCCGGGCGGGGTGATGCCGAAGCCCGCCGAACGGACGTCGGCCACCGCGTCGTTGTCCTCTATGTGCGCCCGGCGCGTCCTGGTGAGGGCGCCCTGCATCTCCAGTTCGGTCGTCACGCCGAACTTCAGGGCGAGGGCCAGGGCCTGTTCCGAGGTGTGCGTATGGGCGTCGAACAGGCCGGGCAACAGCGTGCCGCCCCGTGCGTCGACGACATCCGCCGCGGCGGGCACCGCTCCCCCGACGGCCACGACGGTCGGGCCGTCGAGCAGGACGGTCGTTTCGTCCCGGACCCGCTCGCCGTCGAAGACGCGTGCGTGGGTGATGGCGGTGATGGTCATCGATGAGCCTCGCTTCCGTAGGCGGCGACAGGTGCCGGCCGCTCACCCATTTATATGCACACGAGCATGCATTTGCAAGGCGTACTGCATATTCCTGTGTCGGTACAGTTGCGTCATGACGAACCAGGGGCATCACGACCAGCCGACCGATGACGCGGTGCTCGACGCCGTCGGACCGGCCTTCTCCCGGCTCAGGCGCCGTACTCCCTCCTCCGGCAAGGACCTCTCCCGCAACCTGGTGCTCAACGTCGTGTCCGAGCGCCCGGGCGAGACGACGGTGGGCGCGGTCGCCGAGGAGCTGGGGACGGACCAGTCGGTGGCCAGCCGCATGGTGTCCGACTGCATCAAGCAGGGATACCTGCTGCGGGAGGCGTCGCAGCAGGACGGCAGGCGCATCGTCCTGCGGCTGACACCCGCCGGCGAGGACCTGCGCGCCCGCTTCGCCAGGGAGCAACGCCAGGGGTTCGAACACATCACCGCGGACTGGCCGGCCGAGGAACGGCTCCGGTTCGCCCGCCTGCTGATCAAGTATGCGGAGGCCGCCGCCGCGCTGCGCAGACGGGAACAGGGCTGACGGTGTTCGCCGCGTTCGCATCCGGAACCGGCCACTTCGGGTCCTGCTCGCAGGGAAGCGTGCTCGACCTCCGGGTCCGCGACCTGGATGCGGCGCTCGCTCGACCGCGCGCCGAGGGGGCGGACGTCGACGAAGGAACGCAGGACGTGGAGGGTGTCGGTCGGTTCGGCCGGGTCACCGGCCCCGAGGGCAACCGGGTCGGGCTGCGCCGGCCCGCGTGACCGCTGCCGCCGGTTCCCCGGTCGGGGGCGGCGCCATCGTCCGCGACGGCGACACCGCCCCGGGCTCCGACCGCGCCGCGGACGTCGGCCCCGGAAAACACCCGGCCGGTCCTCACCGGGCCGGAACCGTCAGGGGCGGCCCACCACGGGGGCGGGCACCTTCACGGGGCGGCCCGGAGGGCCCCGGCCGGGAAGGCGGGGGCCCGGGAGCGGGCACGGTCAGACGTGGCCGAAGAAGATGCTGCCCGGCGCTTCGGGATCGCTGGAGAGGAAGTGCTCGCGCACCGCGCGGATGAACTCGTAGCGCGAGATGGCGCCGTCCCCGTCGGTGTCCAGCCGGGTGAACAGGTCCATCGCGTACGGCGAGTCGTCCTTCCACACGTCCCTCAGGAAGCGGGTGAACTCCTCCTTGGTGATCTCGTTGTCGCCGTCGGTGTCGATGATGTCGAAGATCGCGTGGCCGCCGCCCTCGGTCACGTTGAGCCGGCTGGTGTCGATGACCGCGAGGCGGTTGGCCGTGACGAACTGGTCCCTGGTGAGCCGGTCCCCGTCGACGCCCGCGTGGCGCAGCAGTTCCAGCCAGTAGATCTGGCAGAAGGTCTGCAGCGCCCGGGCCCGGCGGTCGCCCTTGTCGAGCCGGTAGGCCTGGATGTAGCGGTCGGCCAGCTTCTGGTAGTCCGTCCAGTCCAGGTAGCCGTCGTGATTGACGTCCATGTCGTCGAACGTGCGCTCGAGCTTGACGGTGATGACGTCCTGTGCCGCAGCGGTCATGAGCGGAACCCTTTCCTGATCTTGTCTTGCGGGTTCTTCATCATGGAGGCGGAACCGCCCGATAGACGGACATCGCAGGCACAGGGCACTCGATCTGATGATCCCCCACCTGGACCTGCCGAGCCCGGCCCCGCCCGGGACGGTGGTCACCCCTGTGCGGGGGTCCGGACGGCCAGGACGGCCATGTCGTCGTGGCCGTCGCTCGGGTGGTGGTCGGCGAGTGTGCGCACGAGCTCGTCCAGGGGCAGACCGGCGTGGGCGGCCGCGAGGCGGGCGAGGGCGGCCAGGCCGTCGTCGATCGGGTGATCGGAGTGTTCCACCAGGCCGTCCGTGAAGAACAGGACGGTGTCGCCCGCGGACAGCGGGTGCGTGTGATCGGGGCGGTGGATGTCGGGGTCGACACCGAGGGGGACGCCCGGGTCGGCGTGCAGGTACCGGGTGCGCCCGTCGGGGCCGAGCACCAGGGGCGGCAGGTGGCCGGCGGTGCTCCAGTGCAGTGTCCAGCCCCCGGTGGCGGGTTCGATCCTGGCCAGGCAGGCGGTGGTGACCGGGAGGTCGGTGATGGAGTGCACGGTGTGGTCGAGCTGGGTGAGCACCGAACTGGGCGGGGACCTGCGGTCGTACAGCAGGGCGCGAAGCATGTTGCGGGCCTGCGCCATGGCGGCGGCCGCGTGCAGGTCGTGGCCGACCACGTCGCCGATGACCGCCGCGCACGCCCCGTCGGGCAGGACGGCGGCGTCGTACCAGTCCCCGCCGACACTGGCCGGCTCGGCGGCGGCCCGGTAGACCGCGGCGCCGGAGAAGGGGCCGAGGTCGGGCAGCACGGGCAGCAGCAGCCGCTGGAACTGTTCGGCGCTGTCGCGCACGTAGCCGAACAGGCGGGCGTTCTCGATGGCGATGCCGGCGGCGCCGGCGAGGGCGCGCACGACGTCCTCGTCGTCCTCGTCGAACGGCCGGCCGTCGCGCCGCTCGGAGAGATAGAGGTCGCCGTAGATCTCGCCGCGGACGGTGATGGCCACGCCCAGCAGGGTCCGCATGGGCGGATGACCGGGCGGGAAGCCGACCGACGCGGGGTGGGAGGGGATGTCGTCGACGCGCAGCGGCTCGGGATGGTGGATCAGGTGCCCCAGGACGCCCCGTCCGTGGGGAAGTCGATGCCGGCGAGGTCCGCGCGCTCCTCGTCCGAGAGGCCCGCGGTGACGAACTGCTCCAGGCTGTCACCGGAAGGGGCGAGGACACCGAGTGCTCCGTAGCGGGCGTCGGCCAGGTCCATGGCGGTGGTGACGATGCGGTGCGGCACCGCGGGCAGATCCAGGTCACCGCTGATGGCCAGCACCGCCGACAGCAGTCCCTGGAGCCGGTCCTTCGCCCTGGCCAGCGAGCGCAGCTGCCGGGCCGCGTCTTCCGGCCGTCCGCCCGGACGCGGCCGGGATCCCGGCGGATTCTCCTCGCCCGGCGGCTCGGCCGGGCCCTGGCCGGGACTCACCGCATCGCCTCGTTCATCACGGTCCACGGTACGCGCGACTCCGTCGCCCGGCCGGGACCGTGCGCCCGTACGCCGACGCCGACGCCGACGCGGGAACGGCGTGGGCCACCGCGGCGGCCTCGGGACTCGCCTCGTCGCGGGAACGCCCGGGCGCGGCCGCGCGGACCGTGCCGTTCACCGCCGGCGTGTCCGGGGCGGCGGACACCGGGGGGCCGGGCGGCGCGGCCGTCGTGTCAGGTCGGCCGGGTCCGGCCGTCGCCCGGCCGATCGTCCTCGGGGGAGGCGGTCAGGTAGTCGTGGGTGCCGGTGATCTCCAGCAGGCGCCGCAGTGCCGGTCCGATGTTGTCCAGGTGGAAGCGGACGCCGCCCTGCTGGGCGGAACGGTGGATCTGCAACAGGGTCGACAGCCCCATGGAGTCGACCGCCTCCAGCTCCCGGCAGTCCAGGCGCAGGTCCTCGACGTCCTCACGGTCCAGGAGAGCCAGTCTCACCCGGTGGAGCACGTCGCCGCTGGTGTCGTGGTCCAGGTCCCCTTCAAGGGCCAGGCGTACGGTGTGGCGGCCGGTCGGAGACGGGGTCTCCACGGGATCTGCGTCGGCTGAGGTGGTCACAGGATTCGTCCAGCGTGTCGGGGTCAGGGACAGGGACAGGGGGCGAGCGCGGCTCGTCCGGCATCGATGAAACGGCGGGCGCGAGGGAAGTCGCGCAGTTGCTCCTCCAGCAGATCGAGGCCGGGCACGAGGGAGCGCGCGGGCACTCCGCGGGCGGTGAGGAGGTCGGCCGTCCAGGTCAGGAAGTCGGTGAAGATCTCGGGGCGTCGACGTACAGGGCGGCGGTCAGGAAGTCGACGATGTGGGCGAGGTCCTCGGCCGTCCGTTCCCGCTGCTCGTCGTTGTAGGCCTTCATGGGCGGAAAGCGCTGTTCGAGGGAGTGGAAGGTCTCGCGCACCAGGCGGGTGGAGGCGTCCGCGACCATGGTGTACTCCTGGTCGCCCAGGTGCGGCAGGTCGTCGATCGTCTGGTGGGCGGCCGCCGGCCGGGCCGGGAGGCCGAAGGCGAGCCGGTCGGCGGCGGCCCGCGCGTCGGGCTCCCACGCGTCGGCGCCCAGCATGCGGGCGTACCGGCCGTCGGCGCCGAAGGCGAGTCCGCCGGCCATGACCGGGGTCCCGGTGGCCTGGACGGCGGTGATCGCCGTGTGGGCGAGGGGCAGGCGGGTCGGCAGGGAGCTGGACAGGCACACCGCGTCCGGTCCGGTGCGGTGGATGTGGCTGATCAGGTGGGCGGTGGGCACCTGCGCGCCGAGGTAGTCCACCCGGCAACCGCGGAGCCGCAGCGTCTCCGCCACCAGGCGGGCGGGCAGGGCGTGCCATTCCTGGTCCACGCAGGCGACGGTGACGCGACAGCCGGGTGCGGTCGGCCGGGCGCCGGGCAGGGCGGCGATGACCCGCTCGTTGATGGCGGTGGCGATGTGCTCGTCCGCCACGCTCATGCGGCCGGCCGCCCACTCGCCGCCGACCTTCCGCTGGACGGACCCGATGACGTCCAGCAGTACGGCCTCGGGCTCCAGCCCGGTGCGCAGGGCCTCGGTGACGACGTCGACGGCCGCGTACTCGTCTCCCGCCCGGACGGCCGCCCAGAGGCTGTCCGCCCAGTGGGAGGCCTGCTCGTCGTCGTGCGGTGGGGTCCGGCCGACGTCGGCGCCGTACCGGCGCGCGCCCTCCTGGGTGTCGGTGAGGTGACTGGTCATGCCGTGTACCTGCCCCGGGTCGCGCCGTCCACGGCACTGAGGTGGGCGCCGCGCGGAGCGGTGATGGCCATGAGGGCGATGTCGTCGTGGCGTCCGCCGCCGATCCACTGGGAGGCGACCATCTGGATGCGCTCGACGACGGCCTCGGCGGGCATGCCGGCGCATTCCCGTGCGGCCCGCCGGAGGCGCTGCTCGCCGAACATCGTGTCGCCCAGGGGGCCGCCCTGGCCTCGGTGACGCCGTCGGTGAACATCAGGCACGTCTCCCCGGAGCGAGCCTGACGTCCGCGGTCCGGGAGGTGACGGTCGGCATGACGCCGATCAGGGTCCCCCGGGTGTCGGCCTCCTCGACCGTTCCGTCACCGCGCACGATCAGTGGCGTGGGATGGCCGGCCGAGGTCAGGCGCAGCATCACGTCGCCGTCCTCGCGGCGGACGGACGCCAGCACCAGGGTGGCGAAGCGGGTGTGGTGGCTGTTGCGCATGGCGTTGTTCAGCAGCCGCAGCATCTTGCCGTGGTCGTCGGCCATGGGCAGCAGGGCGTGCAGCGTATTGCGGATCTTGCCGGTGAGCACGGCGGCTTCCAGACCCTTGCCGGCCACGTCCCGAGCACGGCGAGCGTCTCGGGGGAGTCGTCGGTCGGCGGGTGGACGTCGTAGAAGTCGCCGCCGACGCGCTCGGAGTCCTTGCTGGGCCGGTAGCCGCCGGCGAACTCGACGCCCTGCACCTGCCGCAGGGTGGGCGGCAGGAGTTCCCGCATGAGCGTGTCGGAGATCGAGTTCTGCTCCGCGTAGAGACGGGCGGCCGACATCGCCGCGCCGGCCCGGGCGGCGAACAGCCCGGCCAGCGCCTCCTCCGCGTCGGTGAAGGCGGCCTTGTGGCTACGGCGCAGCAGGACCAGCGCGCCGGCCGGCACCCCGTGGCCCGGAAGCGGCGTGATGACCAGCGAGCCGACCTCGCCGAATCCCGGGGGAACCAGCCACTGCGGTGCCGCGGCGGGGTCTATCCACCGTGAGGGCACCGGCGGGAAGCCGCGCAGCGCCTCGGCCAGGCCCGGTACGGTGTCCGGCGCCGCGGCAGCCGTGGTGTGGGTCACCTCGCCCACGTGGTCGCAGACGACCAGGGGCAGCTTCTTGGCCGCGGTGGGGGCGACGACCAGCGCGGCGTCCGCCAGGTGCTCGGTGGCCAGGCGGGCGGTGACCTCCATGCAGCGGCTCACGTTCAGCGAGGCGAGGAGAGCGCTGGAGGCCTCGGTGAGGAACCGGGTGCGCATGCGCTCCGCCTCCAGTTCCTCGAGCGCCGACCGGTGCGCGCTCTCGTCACGAGCCACCAGGCGGTGTTGCCGTCGGGCAGGACGGACGGGTGGGCGGAGAAGAAGCGGTCGTCCACCGCGCCGCTGACGCGTTCCGGGCGGGGACGACGGCCGGTGGCGGCGAGCCAGGGCGGTGCGGACAGGCTCCGACCGGCCCGGGCCGCGGGCAGGAGGTCGGAGGCGGCGCCGTTGAGTTCGACGACGTCCCCGTCCGGGGCCAGGACGATCACTGGATGGGGGGCGGTGGCAGCGCTCAGCGTGCTGGCACCACCGGTGCTGGGGGCGTCCGGGAAGGAAGTCATGCCACGGGGCCCCTGCGCGTGGACCCTCACCTCACTCGGCGAAGAAGAAAGTTGTCGGAGAACAACAATCGCGCAGGAGAGTGCATGGTGCAACCACGGGACCGGGGGGCGGCTCGTGGCCACGTTCCCCCGAATCGCCGGCACCCCGGAAAACGGGGGGTTATCGCACTCTTCGCGCCTGCCCGGACCCGCAAACCTTCACTCCTCGTTCACATGGGAGCCGGTACGAGCCGCCCCGGCACGGCGGACCGCGGCGTCGGGCGGGGCGTCGCCGCCGGGGCGCCCCGGGAGTCGCGCGCACTTTTGGCATATGCGCGCACATTCATCTGCGATCGCACACATCAGCGGTCGCTTGCTCGTCAGTTCCTCGGGTACTGCGTTTTGAATGAGCATGGGTGTTCACAGTTCCTCAGGCTTACCGGAAGTGACTGATCAGTGACGCATCTCGACGGCCCCGGCGACGATCGAGCCGACGGAGCCCTGGGTGGCCCGGAGGCGACGGCCCTCGAGATCGCCGATGCCGTGGAGAGCCTGACGCATCTGTGGTCCGCCGCCGCGCACGAGGCGGCGCTGCGCCTGTCGCCGCACCAGTTGCGGGCACTGCGCGCGCTGCAGGTCGCCCCGGGCCTCAACCTCACGGCGCTGGCGGAGTGCCTGGACATCGGACTGCCCACGGCCAGCCGGCTGTGCGACCGCCTCGAGGCGGCCGGCCTGCTCGACCGTTCGTTCCATCCGCGCAGACGCCGCGAGGTCCAGCTGATGCTGACCGCGGCCGGCCAGGACGTGCTCGGGGAGGTCGCCGGGCATCGCGCCCGGGCTCTCGCCGCCGCGCTGAGGATGATGGAACCCGCCGACAGGGACGCGTTGCGCCACGGGCTGAGGGCGCTCCTGCGGGCGCGGCGGGCCGGACCGCCACCCTCGCGGCGTCCCGGCCCGGGTGACGGACGTCAGCTCGCCGGTGGCGTCGGCCGCACGGTCCCCTCGTGCGCCGTGCCAGTCCAGACAGACGACCGCGGCGTCGGCTGCGAGGTCCCCGCTTCCGAAGTGTTCGATCAGCCCGGAGACCATGGCGCGCGCCGCCTCGTGCGGGGACTCCCGCCGCGTGGCACGGAAGGTCTGCCGCAGGGCACGCTCTCCGAACGATCCGCCCTCGGCGTCGCGGGCGCCGTGCACGCCGGTGCCCACCACGATGAGCCGGTCGCCGGGTTCCACCGTGAAGGTCTGCTCCTCGTAGGGCGTCTCCTCGAGCATGCCCAGCGGCAGCTGCGCCTCCAGTTCGATCTGCTCGATCGTGTCGCCGCGCTGGCGGTAGAGCCGGGGCGAGCCGGCGTCGACGGCGTGCACGGTGCCGGTGTCCAGATCGAACCGCAGCAGCAGCGTCGAGGAGTACATCTTGCCGTGGTACTGGGCGAAGAGTGCCTGGTCGGCGAGGCGGGCTTGGTCGGCGAGCGGGAGGCCAGCCCGCCGGGCGTTGCGCAGGGCCCCGACGGTGAGGCCCACGAGCAGGGAGGCGTCGATGCCCTGCCCCATGCCGTCGGTGACGCTGAGGATCAGGTGGTCGGCGCCGGTCGACCAGTCGAAGTTGTCACCGCCGACGCTGTAGGCGGGCTCCAGATGGGCCCCGATGACGTACTCCCGGCGGGCGCAGCCCCGGCCGGGAAGGAGCTGCCACTGCATCTCGGCGGCGAGGGTGAGGCGCCGGGTGCGGCGAGCCTGGAGGTACAGGTCGGTGTCCCGGTCGGCGGTGCTGACCTCGTGGGCCAGTGCGGTGGCGAAGTCGGTGAGCTGGAGCACCGTGGCGGGGTCCGTCCTGTCGCGGGGCAGGCGGACGGACAGGATGCCGAGCCGGTCGCCGCGCACGGTCATGGGCAGGTGGACGCGGTGGGGGGAGGCCGGGTCGTCGCCGACCTCGACGACCGGGGCCTGGCTGAGGAAGGCGCGTCCGACGGGACCCTCGTCGGCGGGCACGGGGTCGCCGGTGTGCGGCAGGTCGGTGACCGGCTGCAGAACGCTCAGTCCGTAGTCGGCCAGGAACAGGGTCACCCGCTGGGCGCCGACGCGGTCGGCGAGCAGGCGCCGGGCCGTGGCGACCAGCGCGTGGGGCGGAGCGGCCCGCAGCTCGCTCTCCGCCGACGGGACCGGTTGCGCAGTGTTCAAGGACTCCACCTTCTCCTTGTCCCCTCGACCTCTCCACGTTATCCCCGTCGTCTCCCGGCCCGGGACGTTTCCGAACGGACGAACGACGGCTCCCGGACGACGGCTCGAAGGCGACGCCCGGACGCGTCCCGCCCGTTTGCAGCCCGAAAGGCCCGAGCGGCCCT
Organism: Streptomyces sp. Tue 6430; assembly: GCA_021568835.1. GTDB lineage: Bacteria > Actinomycetota > Actinomycetes > Streptomycetales > Streptomycetaceae > Streptomyces. The sequence goes on along the minus strand of JAKGSH010000002.1, from coordinate 188,020 downwards.
CCGCGCGGCCGTCCTGAGCGGGCCCGGCGCGACCGCCGCGGGCATCGCGTCGCGAGCCGCGCCGGGCCGCGCACCCGCGCCCGCCCCGCCGGGTCACTCCGCGGCGGGCCGGGGCGACGGCAGGCCGGAGACCCAGGCGCCGACGGTGACGGTGGTGCCGTGCCCCGGCCGGCTGTCGACGGCGAACTCCTGCACCAGTCGTCTGGCTCCGCTCAGCCCCAGGCCCAGGCCGCCGCCGGAGGTGTAGCCGTCGGTCATGGCCTGGTCGAGGTCGCGGATGCCCGGCCCCGAGTCGATGAACGTCAGCTGCAGGCCGCGCAGTGCCCCGCGCTCCACCGTGGCGATCTCCACCTGTCCGCCGCCGCCGTGGACCAGGGTGTTGCGGGCCAGCTCGCTGGCCGCGGTGAGCAGCTTGGTCAGGGGCACCAGGGCGAAACCGCGGTCGGCCGCGGCCTGCCGCACCTGCTGCCGCACCCGGGCCAGGTCGGCGTCCGACGTGATGGGCAGGCTCATCGTGACGGTGCGGCGCGAGACGTCGTTCACCGGCCGCCCCCACGTTCTCGGCGGAGGTGCCCGCGCCGGAGCGCGTGAGCGGTCCCCCCGCGCGGTCGACGTCGCGGGCGGCATCATGGGCGGCGTCGCGGGCGGTGTGCGGGGGACGCGGGGCGGGTCCCGCCTCCGTGCGGGTGCGGGCCGCCGCGGGGGGCAGCCCGGCCGGGATCCCGCGCGCGGTCGGCGAAGGGCCGGTGGAGGTGATCCGGGGGAGACCGCGCACCGGAATCCGCGCCTGGGGCGGACAGGGGAACGCACCCGTCCGCGGTACCGCCGATCCGGCGGCCGTCTCCGGTCCCGGCATCTGCATCTTCCCCTCCGAGCGGGGCCGCTCGGCCGCTTCGCGGAGGACGATCAGCCGATACTTGCCGCATGACAAACACTAGTGGGTGAGGCGAGACGCGGACAACACGCGGTCACCGGAATCGGGCGAAGGCTCCCCCTGTCCGGCCGTCACGGCTGTCGGCCGCGCCAGTCCAGGCAGACCACCAGGGCATCGTCGCTCGGAACCGCGTCACCCCGGTGGCCCGTCAGTTCGCGCAGGACGGCCCGGGGCACCTCGGCGGCGGGGAGCAGCCGGGTGGACAGGATCGCCCGGGCCAACGCGGCGTCGCCGTACGTCTCGCCGCCCGGGAGGCGACCGCGTAGACCCCGTCGCTGACGAAGACGAGTCGGTCACCCGGCTCGACCTCGAACTCCTGGGGCACGTAGTCCGTCTCCTCGAACATGCCGAGCGGCAGCTGGGCCTCGAAGGTGACGCGCTCGACCTTGCCGTTGCGCAGGCGCAGCATCTGCGGGGAGCCGGCGTCCACCACCTGGACCCGTCCGCCGGCGAGATCGAACTCGAACATGAGGACGGACAGATAGCGGTGTCCCCGGTAGTGGGCGTAGACCGCCTGGTCGGCGAGCGCCGCCTGGTCGGCGAGCGGGAGGCCCGCCCGCCGGGCGTTGCGCAGCGCGTTGACGGCCAGGTTGGTCAACAGGGAGGCCTCTATGCCCTCGCCCATGCCGTTGGAGAGGTAGAGCATCAGGCGGTCGGCGGTCGACGACCAGTCGAAGTTGTCGCCGAAGATCGCGTACGCGGGTTCCAGCTGGGCCCCGAGGTCGAACTCCGGGCGGGTGCAGGAGCGGCCGGGGAGCAACTGCCACTGCATCTCCGCGGCCAGGGTCAGCCGGTCCTTGCGGCGCGCCTGGAGGTAGACGTCCGTGTCCCGTTCCGCCACGACCACCTCGTGCCCGAGGACCTCCGCGATCTCGGTCAGTTCCCCGAGGCTGTCGCGCGCGTGATCGCCGCCCGGCAGGGTCACCGACAGGACCCCGAGACGGTCCCCCTGACGGTGACGGGCAGGTGCACGCGCACCAGGCCGTCCGAGAGGCCTTCGACGAAGGCCTCCTGGGCCCCGAAGGCACGGCCGACCGGGCCGTGGTGCGCCGGCACCGACTCCTGCGTCTGCGGCTGTCCGGACACCGGTTGCAGAACGGTCAGACCGTAGTCGGCCATGAAGAGTTCGACGGATCGCGCCGCGTAGTGCTCGGCGAGAACGCGTCGGACCGCCTCGAGCAGCTTGTCCGGTGCCGCCGCGCGCAGAGCGCGTTCCGCGGTCACGAATCTCTTCACGGTGAGAAGTACACCAATCTTTTGTCGGATGGATGCCGGATGGAGCAGGCCCCGCCCACCTGAGGGATACCCGCTGCGGAGCGGCCGTGCCGGTGGTGGTTGCCTCTCGGCCGGCCCGGTCGCCCGGTGGCGTCCGGTGCGTGCGATCGCCCGGCGGAGGGGCACCCCGGCACTGGCCGTACCGGGGCGATCCCGGCGAAGCGGCCGGGGGCGCCCCCTCCGGGGGAGGGGCCTTCGCGGCACGCCCTAGTACGCTGACGGTCGTCCCGGTGCCTACGAGAGCGTGACTGTGGCTTCCTTCCGCCCCACCCAGAGCCAGAGCCAGACGGGGTCGCGCGCGTGACCTCCACGGCCGCGGAGCTGCTGGAAGTCCTGTGGGGCAGGGCCTCGACGGCACCCGTGTCGGCGTCACAGCTGCGCGTCCTGCTCATTCTGGAGCATCACGAAGGCATCAACCTGCGCACCCTCGCCGACGCTCTCGCCTCCACGCCGCCGTCGGCCAGCAGACTGTGCGACCGCCTCCAGGCCGCCGGTCTCGTCGAGCGGACGGTGAGCCCGAGCGACAGGCGCGAAGTGCGCCTGTACCTCAGCGGCCGGGGCACCGCGTTCCTCGCCGACCTGCGCGCACGCAGGGAGAAGGTGCTGCGGGCGGTGCTCGACCAGATGCCCCCCGCGCACCGCACCGCGCTGCTGCGGGGGCTCGAGGCGTTCTGCGACGCGGCGGCGGTGCAGATACACGGCGACACCCGGGACGTCGGCAGCCGGACCGCCTGAGTGACGCACCGCGGCGTCCGCCGCACCGCCCTCCGCCCGGCACCGGTGGCCAGCGAGCGGAGCGGTCCCCGCCCACCGGAACATCCCTGGATCCCTCCTGCCCGCGTCCCGTTCCACTCTCTTGCCTCACGACTATAGTTGTCAAATGGCAACTGTCTGAGCGTCCCGACGCGGGGGCCCGCGCCGCCGGTTCCGAGGCCGGTGGAGAGGGGCGGTCGCGGCCGGTGGAGAGGGGTGACCGGTGCCGGCCGGACGGCGGACGTACGGATCCTCGACGCCCCGTCCGACCGGCACCGGTCACCGGCGTGCGGTGGCTGCCCTCCCCCTCCTGCGCTCGGGGCGGAACAAAAAACGGGCCGGAAGTGAAACCAAGACGCCACAGGCGGCGGAATCCGTCCTCACAGATTCGAGACGAGCTCGAACGAAGGGAAGAGCCGCCATGACCGCACGCGTTGCAGGTGCCGCCCTCGCCGTCGGCGCCGCCGTGACCCTGTCCGCCGCCGCCCCCGCCCTCGCCCAGCCGCAGGCCCCGAGCGACCAGGCCACCGTGTCCGTACTGCACGGAGTGCCCGGCCTGACGGTCGACGTCTACGCGGGGACAAGGAACTGATCCCCGACTTCAAGCCCGGAACGCTCACCGATCCGATGAAGCTGGACGCCGGCTCGTACGACATCAAGCTCTTCAAGGACGGGGAGGGGCCGGACGGCACCCCCGCCCTCGAGAAGACGGTCGAGGTGCCCGCCGGCGCGAACGCCACCCTGGTCGCCCATCTGACCGCCGACGGCGAACCCGCGCTGGACGCGTTCGTCAACGACACCTCCAAGGTGCCGGCCGGCCAGGCCCGGCTGACCGTCCGCCATGTCGCCGCCGCCCCCGCGGTCGACGTCCGGGCAGACGGGACGCCGGTGTTCAAGGGCCTGGAGAACCCGAAGGAGGCCAAGGGCGAGATCCCGGCCGGGACCGTGTCCGCCGACGTGGTGCTGGCCGGCACCGGCACCGTGGCGATCGGACCGGCCGAGCTGAACCTGGCCGAGGGCAGCAACACCGTCGTCTACGCCTGGGGCAGCGCCCAGGACAAGAACCTGGCGCTCAAGACCCAGACGCTGACGGGCATGCACTCCGCCCCGAGCGGAGTCCCGGCGGGTGAGAGCGGCCAGGCCGCCGCACACAACGAGGGCCTGCCGCTCGGCGCCCTGTCCCTGGGCGCCGTGTCGGCCCTGGCCGCGGCCGGACTGCTGCTCCGGCTGCGCGCCTCGGCCCGATAGGCGCACCGGCCCCGGCCCTCATCACGGCAGGGGTGCCGCCGCCCGGGCGGTGGCACCCCGCGATATCCGCGCGGTCTCAGCGCAGGGAGGACTTCTCCATGGGCAAGCGGTCGTCACGGCGGCCCGTCCTCGTCGGGCTGGCGTTCGCGCTGGCGGGGCTCATCATCTCCACCGCCCTGCTCACCGGCCACTGGTCCGAGGAGCGGGGTCCCGTCGCCGACGACTTCGGTGCGACGCCGGTCACCGGCGCCCCGGTGACCGGCCCGGCACGGGAGACGGTCCCCGCCACGGCCACCGGCGGGCGCACGTCCGGCGCTCCCGCTACGGCTTCCGGACCGACCGCCGGGCCGACCATTGGGCCGGTCGCCGAGCCGACGTCGCTGGTCCTGCCCCGGCTCGACGTCCGCGCTCCGGTCGATCCGGTGGGAGTCACGGCGACGGGCAGGTCGAGGTGCCGGAGGATCCCGACCGCGTCGGCTGGTACCGCTACTCCCCGCGCCGGGCTCTCCGCGGGGTTCCGCCGTCGTGGTCGGCCACGTCGACGCGAAGGGACGCGGCCTGGGCGTCCTCGACGCCCTGAACGACGTCAGACCGGGCGACGAGGTGCTCGTCGAACGAGGGGACGACGACGCGACCGCGTACCGCGTCGCCACGCGTCGCACCGTCGGCAAGCGGGACCTGCCGTCGTCGGACGCGTTCCGCAGGGACGGCCCGGCCGTCCTCACCCTCATCACCTGTACCGGCCCCTACCTCCCCGACCGCGGCGGGTACCAGAACAACCTGGTGGTCACCGCGGTGGAGGCACCGAAGTGACGTCACGATGGGGTGGATCGGAGGTCCTGGCCGCCGGTGCGGCGGCCGCGGCGTCCATGTCCGACGCCCGCCTGGGAGACGGCTTCGCGGTCGGTGACGAGTCATGCCTCGGCGAGGCCTACCGAAGGTGGGTGCGCTGGTGTTCACGGTGGCGACGCGGAGGCTGGGAGACGCCGAGGAGGCGAAGGACGTCACGCAGCAGGTCTTCGTGGGAGCCTGGCAGGGCCGCAAGGGCTACGACGCCGGGCGCGGGTCCCTCAAGACGTGGCTCATGGGCATCGCCCACAAGAAGGTCGCCGACGCCCTCACCAGGCGCTCCCGGCACTTGAGGGACGTGGAGGCGATCACCTCGGCGGTGTCGTCGGCCGCGCCCGGACCGCCCGTGGCCCCGGCCGACTGCGTGCTGGACCACGTCCTGCTGGCGGACGAGTTGGACCGGCTTCCCGAACAGCAGCGGACGGTGCTCAGAATGGCGTTCTACGAAGATCTCACCCAGGCGCAGATCGCCGAGCGGACCGGTCTCCCGCTCGGCACCGTCAAGAGCCACACCCGGCGCGGACTGATGCGGATGAAGAACCGATTGGAGGTGGACGGTGGAGCACACGGATGACGAAACGCTGGCGCTGATCGCGATCGGGGAGGAGCCGTCCCCTCCCGCCGCGGAGCACCTGCTGGCGTGCGCCCGTTGCGCGCGGGAACTGCGGGCCCTGCGTCACGTGGTCGCGAGCGCCAGGGCGTCCTCGCTGGACGAGCACGACCTGCTCCAGCCGCCGGCCGGCCTGTGGGACTCCATCGCCGCCGAACTCGGCATCGCCGTCCGGCACGACCGCGACACCGAGGCTCCCCCGTCCCCCGCCCGCCCCTCACGCGCCGCGGAGGAAGAACGCACCGCGGAAGAGGGAAGCCTCGCGGAAGAGGGAAACGCCACAAGAGAAAAAAGCGTCACCAGCACGGCGACGAGCCGTCCCTCGGCGTGGGCCGCGGCGCGGGAAAGGCTCCGCGGGCCGGGCCGCTTCGCCGTGGCGCTGGCCGCGTGCGCCGCGCTGCTCGGCGCGGCCGCGGGAGCACGGTCACCTGGTGGATGACCCGGGAGGAGGCCACGGGCGTCCCGTCGGCCGCCTCCGAGCGGCTCGACTCACTGCGCGCCGACTCGGCCGGCTACGCCCGGCTCAGCGACGGCGGCGGACACCGCACCCTCGACATCACGGTCGAGGGCCTCCCGCGGACGTCCGGCTACTTCGAGGTCTGGCTCATGGACCGCACGCACACCAAGCTGGTCTCCATGGGCGTCCTGGGCCCCGACGGCCGCGCCGCGCTGCCCGTCCCCGACAACATCGACCTGAAGGAGTACTCCGTGGTCGACGTGTCCGTCCAGCCCTACAACGGCAGTCCCGACCACTCCGGTGACAGCGTCGTTCGCGGCCCGTTCGCCGGCTGACCGTCCGCCTTCCCCTGGCGGGCGTGGGCCCGTCGCCGGGGTGGATCGATGTCGCATCGTCAGTGCGTCGTTCATGCGAGGTGACGGAACCCCCCGCTGTCCCGCAGGCAGCGGCCGAGCCGGTGCAGGCCCCGGCGGGCGTGGCTCTTGACGGTGCCCAGCGGCCAGCCGGTCACCTCGGCGATCTGCTTCTGCGTCAGGCCGTCGTAGAACGTCAGGCCGAGAACGCGGCGCTGCGGGGCGGGGAGCCCGGCCAACTCATGACCGATGATCACCCGGTCGATCACGGCGTCCGGCCGGGCGTCGGACTCCGGTGCCGCGTCGGGCAGCAACGACCGGGCCGCCGAGCCGAGTTCGGTCCGCCGGGTCCTGGCGGACAGGGCGTCCGCGATCTTGCGGCGGGTGATCCCGGTGAGCCAGGCGGCCAGGGTGCCGCGCTCCGGGGCGAACCCGGCGCGCCCTCGCCACGCCGCCAGGAAGACGACCTGCGTGACGTCCTCGGCCTCGCGGGCGTCCCCGAGGGAGCGGCGCGCCAGGGTGTAGACCAGGGGGCCCCACCGCCGGTAGACGGCGGCGACCCCTGCCTCGTCGCCCGCCATGAACCCCGCGACGATCTCCTCGTCGGCCGACGGTTCCCCGGCCGGAGCCCGTGGCGGCTCGCACGGGGAGACGGGTTCGACGGCCCGGCGTGCGGTCATGGCGATCACTCCTCGTACAGGAGGGGTCGGTTCCGGCCCGGAGGGCCCGGGCCACTGCGCGGCCCCGTGGGGCCACGGGCTCCGCGCAGCCGGCCGCAGGAAGCGATTCGACTCGTCCAGCATGCGGAGCCGCACCTAGGTGCGGCAATTTGCATCGACTCTGCATCGGATCAGCACCACGCCGTCGGCGCCACGGCCGGCCGCTCTCGGCGGACCGCTCCCCCGCCGCAGGTCAGGGGCGTGCGTCGCGGAGGGAGCGGCGGGGACGCGTCCGGCTCAGGCGGGGCTGTTCCCGTCGATCCGCCTGAGCCGCAGGGTCCGGCGTTCTCCCGGGGTCATCCCGCCCCACATCCCGTCGGACTCCCCGTTGCGCAGCGCCCAGGCGCCGCAGGCGCCGACCACGGGACACCGGCGGCACACCGACCGGGCCTGTTCGATCTGTCGCCGCCACGGGCCGTCCTCGCGGATGGGGAAGAAGAGTTCGGGGTCTTCGTGGCGGCAGGCCGCCGACTCGCGCCAGTTCATGCGCCGTCCGCCGTCCCGGCCGTGGCGCGACGAGGGCCACCGTGCAGCGCGGGACGGGCATTGTCGCGGGGTGAAGACAGCATGGGATCCTCCGCCGGTCGCCTGGCCACCCGTTCTCGGGCAGTCGTGTCCCCGGCGCCCGAGGCGCCGCGGGACCCGGCAGAGGTATGTAGGAATATAGACTTTTCGGTTCCTTTCGGCCACCTCGGCGCTTTTCGCACCCCGCCCGCCGGGGTCGCCGACGGTCAGACGAAGGCGCTCTGCCCGGTGATCGCCTTTCCCACGATCAACGTGTTCATCTCCCTGGTGCCCTCGAAGGAGTAAATGGCCTCCGCGTCCGCGAAGAAGCGCGCGACGTCGTACTCCAGGACGATGCCGTTCCCCCCCGAAGATCTCCCGGGCCCAGGCCACCACCTCCCGCATCCGGGCGGTGACGTGCGCCTTCGCCAGGGAGGAGTGCTCGTCGCGGAACACCCCCGCGTCCTGGAGCCGGGCCGGCTGGAGCAGCATGCCCCAGCTGGAGGTGATGTTGCCGAGGCTCTTGACCAGGAGGTCCTGCACGAGCTGGAAGCCCGCGAGAGGAGCACTTCGCGCTCGTCCTCGGTCAGGGCGGCCTCGAAGTCGTAGAAGTCGGCGGCGTTCTGCTGTTCCGTGGGTGACGTCATGGGGCCCTTCTTCCACGCTCACGCCGGGCAATGCGCGCCGCGGAGCGTCACCTCCGCGCGTCCGCGTCCGCGTCCGAGGCCGGGGTCGGCGGGCCGACGGGCCGGCGGTGCATCCGTGAGCGTCCTTCCCCGCGAAGAACGTACAGGTCCCGCGAGGTGGCGGGATCCCGAAGCAACCGAGACGAGGCAGGTGCCCCTTGCCGTCCCCCGTGTCCTCGCCGTGCGGGCCGTGCGGGCCGTGCGGGCCCGACGTTCCGGAACGTGCGGTGCCGTGCCGTGCGACCGCGCGGAACCCGTGATGGGCCTCGACGCGCGGGCCGCCGCGAAGACGTCCGACGCCGGGATCACCACCGGTTGCCTGGCGCGCAGGCTCGGGGTCTCCCCCACCACCTTGCGCAGCTGGGACCGGCGGTACGGCCTCGGACCGGCGGTGCGCGACGAGGGCAGGCACCGCCGCTGGACGCCGGAGGACGTCGCCACGGTCCAGGAGATGTGCCGGCTGACCGCGAGCGGCGTGCCCCCGGCGGAGGCCGCGCGGATCGCGAGACAGCGCCCGTCCACCGGAGCGGCGCCGCGGGCCGGCCTCCACGCGGCGCCCGCGGCGGACCTGCGGGGGGAGCCGGAGCGGGCGGCCGCCGTGCCGTCTCCCCCTCCACCGCACGACGGCAGCGGGACGTCGTCCGAGCATCCGAGGCAGGCATGCGTGGGACTCGCGCGCGCCGCGGTGCGCCTGGACGCCGCGGCCGTCCAGGGGAGGCTCACCGACGCCGTCAGCACCCACGGGGTGGTCGGTGCCTGGGAGAAGGTGATGGTTCCCTCGCTCCGGGCGGTGGGGCGCAGGTGGGAGTCCTCGGGCGACCGCTACATCGAGGTGGAGCACCTGCTGTCCTGGCACGTCTCCGCCACGCTGCGGCACGTCTACGTCACGTCGACCCTGCGGCACGCGCCGCACGCCGCGCCGCCCGTGCTGCTCGCCTGCCTGCCCGGCGAGCAGCACACGCTGCCGATCGAGGCGCTCAGCGCGGCGCTGGCCGAACGGGGCGTGCCCGCCCTGGTGCTGGGCGCCGCCGTCCCCACCGAGACGGTCGTGGCCGCGGTCCGGCGCGTCGGGCCCGTGGCAGTGGTCCTCTGGTCGCAGTCGCGGTCCACGGCGAGCCTTCCGCTGGCCCGCCACATCGCGGCGACGCGCTGGGGGGTGCGCGGCGCCCGCACGCAGAGCCTGGTCATGCTCTGCGGGCCCGGCTGGAGCAGGCCGGCGGAGCCGGGCCTGACGTGCCCGGCCGGGCTGGGCGCGGCGGTCCGGATGCTCACCCCGGCAGGGTCCGCCTGAGCGGCACGGCCTCCGGCCGGCCGGCACGGCTCGCGACGTCCACCGCGGCGGTCCCGCGCTCCGACCAGCAGTGTACGTTCGTACACTTCGAGCGTACGATCGTACGCATGACGACGGACCACTTCGCGGGCGACCCCCGCACCCATCTGGAGCGGATGCTCGCGGGCGATCTCTACATCGCCGACGACCCGGAGATCGCGCGCCGCCAGCAGCAGGCCGTCCGCCTGGCCACCCGCTACCTGGCCGCCTACGCCGAGGACGCCGACGCCGCCCGGCCGCTCCTCGCCGAACTCCTGGGCGCGCTGGGCGAAGAGGCACACGTGCGGCCGCCGCTCCACGTCGACTACGGCAGCAACATCACGATCGGCGCGCGCACCTTCGTCAACTACAACCTGACCGCGCTGGACGTCGCGGCCATCACCATCGGCCAGGACTGCCAGATCGGCCCCAACGTCCAACTGCTCACCCCCACGCACCCCCTGGAGCCGCAGCCCCGGCGGGACAAGCTGGAGGCGGCGCGGCCGATCACCATCGGCGACAACGTCTGGCTCGGTGGTGGCGTGATCGTCCTGCCCGGGGTGACCATCGGCGACAACTCCGTCGTCGGCGCGGGCGCCGTCGTCACCAAGGACCTGCCCGCGAACGTCGTGGCGGTCGGCAATCCGGCCCGCCCGGTGCGGAGCCTGTGAGTCCGCCGCCATGGCCACCGGACACACCGACCCCCGGCGCCGTGAGCGCATCCTCGCCGCCGCCCTCGACCTCATCGCCGACGAGGGGGTCGCGGGCGTCTCCCACCGCAGGATCGCGGCACGCGCCGGTGTGCCCCTGGGGTCGACGACCTATCACTTCAGCGGCATGGACGAGCTGCTCCGCGAGGCGTTCCGGCACTTCTCGGACCGCATGGTGGCGCTGTTCGACGCGTACCTGGCGCCCCCGGCCGACCGCGAGGAGGCCAGGGCGGCGGTGACCGACCTCGTCCACGCGCTGTCCGAGGGAAGCCCGCGCGACCTCGTCCTCACGCAGGAGCTGTACACCCTCGCCGCACGCCGGCCGGCCTACCGGGAACTCACCCAGGAGTGGACGGCCGGCAGCCGCACCCACCTGGAGAAGCACTTCGATCCCGCCACGGCCCGCCAACTGGACGCTCTCATCGAGGGGTTGATCCTGCACCGCGCCCTGGCCCGGGAGCCCCACGACCGCGCCCTCACCCTGGACGCCGTCACCCGCATCACCACCGCCGGCCGGAAAAACCCTTAGACCCGCGGAGACCGACGGGCCGGGGGAACACCAGGCCGCGGGGACCGCCGGGCCGGGAGACCGCCGGGCCGGGAGACCGTCGGGCACGCGGGACCGCGCGCTCAGGTCGCTCGACGCGGCTGGAGGTAGACCTCGTCGACGAAGCACCAGGCCCATGCGTCGCCGCCTCCGATGCCCCGTATCAACGGGTGCCCGCTGGACTCGAAGTGCGCGGTGGCGTGGCCGTGGCGCGAACTGTCGCAACAGCCCACGTGGCCGCAGGTGAGGCAGACCCGCAGGCCGACCCAGTCGTGTCCGAGGGCCGCGCACCGCAGACACACCTCGCTCCGCGGTTCGTGCTCCCGCTCGAGCGTTTCGATGTGGGCGCAGCCGCGTCCCTCCGGCCGGCCGCCGTCGGGGCGCGGTGTCCACCTCGTCATGTCGTCCCTCCTTCGCCGGTGTTCCCCCGCCGCCCCTGTCTTCGACCGCCGCGGGCCTGCCGGATGCGGCGCGCGCCGGAAACGCTCTCGGGGCCGGGTGCGCGGGCAGCGGCCTGCTCCGGGTGCGGGTGCGGGTGCGGCGGCTGCCGGGCGGACGCTCGGAACGGCACTTCCTCCGGGGCCCGCCGCACTATCGTTGCGGTCATGGCCTCCCACCCGTCGGTGCAACCCACCGTCTTCCACGCCCCCTTGCGCGATCAGTTCGAGGCGTTCCTCGACGAGCACCGATCGGCGCTGCACGACAGCCTGAGCGGACTGACCGAGGAGCAGGCGCGCAGGTCGCTGGTTCCGTCCAAGACCACGCTGCTGGGCCTGGTCAAGCATGCCGCGTTCGTCGAGAAGGTCTGGTTCGACGAGGCCGTCACCTGCCGGTCCCGTACCGAGATCGGCATCCCCGCCACTCCCGACGAGTCGTTCGACCTCCGCGACGACGACACGATCGCCTCCGTCCAGGACGCCTACCGGCAGGCTTGTGCGGCGTCGCGTCGAGCGACGGCGGAGCTGACCCTGGACGACCTCCTGCGGGGCAACCGGCGCGGTCCGCTGCCGCTGCGCTGGGTCTACCTGCACACGCTGCGCGAACTGGCCCAGCACTGCGGCCATGCGGACATCCTCCGCGAGCAGATCCTCGCCGGTACGACGCACCCCCGCTGAGGACGGGACCGTCCCGCGGCGCCCGCGCCGGGAGCCCGCCGCCCCGGTCGGGGAACGTCCCGGCGGGTTGCCGCGTTCTCACTGGGCCGACGCCGCCGACCCCGGGAGCACCGTGTCCGAGACCTCGCCCACCGCCTCCGCCGTCGTGCCCGCGCTCCCGTCCCCGAGCGCACAGGCCGAGCGACTGATCGAGCTGGGGGTGCACGAGATCGCGGGGCTGTCCACGGCCGGCCTGCGCGCGTTCGCCGAGTCCGCCGGGGCTTCCCCGGGCGGCGCCGGCGCCCTGCTCGCCGTTCACCCGGACCGGGCACCGGCCTCCGCCCTGGCGCCCCTGCTCCGTCTCGACGGCAGACCGGGTTTCGTCGTCACCGACATGTCCGACGTGGACCTCTTCGCGCCGCTCGACGGCATCGCGCTGCCCGACGCCCCGCTCTACCTCCTCCCGGACATCGACCGGGGCGACCGCATGGCCGGCTGGAGCCCGGTCGAGGCCCTGCCCGCCCTCGCGGCGCGGGCCGCACCCCGTTGCTGCTCACCGAGGGCATCCACTGGGTGCTGCAACTGCCCGCCGTGCTGGAACGCAACCGCTGCTTCATGACCATCGGCTCCCGGCTGCGCAAGGCCGACGGCGCGCTGGACGCCCGGACTCCGGCGATCTGGATCAGCAACGGCACCGGGCGGGACGGCCGCGAGCGTCGCAACGCGCCGAAGGTCGGCTGGTGCTGGGCGGGCAACCGGCACACCTGGCTGGGTTTCGCGTCCGCGACGGACCGCCGGGGCCTCGAGAGGTGACGCGTCGTCACCGTGCGGAGGAGCGGTAGCCGCCGCAGTCCCCACGGGGCCGTGCCGTTCGCACTGCTCGTGCCGTCCATGGCGTTCGTATCCTCCGCGCCGCTCGTGCCGTCCCTGCCGCTCGTGCCACTCGTGCCATCCGTGCCGTCCCTGCCGTCCGCGTCATTCGTGTTCCGGCCGGGTGCGGCGGGCGTAGGCGCGGGCGGCGCGGGCGCGGTCGCCGCAGCGGGTGGAGCACCAGTGGCGGCGGCCGTGGCGGAGCAGGAAGCGGTTGCAGGGCACGGAGCCGCACGCGGTGAGGCGTGCGGCCTCGGCGGAGGTGAGCAGGTCGGCGGCGTCGGCGGCGAGGGTCGCCAGCGCGTGGTCGAGGATCGCGGTGGTGGGGTGGGGGGCGGCGCGGTAGGGGCCGCTCCTGTCGTCCCACTGCAGCAGCGGGGCCGTGGGGACGCGGGTCATCGCGTCGTTGACGGCGGCGAGCGCGGCGGGGAGGGCGGGGAGCCCCCGGCGCGGGAGGCGAACAGTGATCTGACCTGTTCGCGCATCGAGCGCAGTTGCGTCGCACACATCTCCCGCATGCCGATGTCGACGGGGGCGAGCCCGCGTTCGGTCAGCCAGCGGTTCGCCCGTGCGGGAGTCCCCAGGAGATCGACCGTGTGTCCGCCGGGCAGCGCGATCGCGCTGTTGGCGAGGGCGAGGGAGAGGTGCTCCTCCTCGCCGTGGGCGGGCGGCACGTCGAGTTCTTCCGGCACGGTCTCCTCCATGCCTCTCATGTTAAGGCTTGCCCTCATCCGTGAGAAACGCCTACAGTCGTCTCACGGTTTGAACAATTCTATCCGTGAGGTGTTGTCCGTGTCCTCTGCCGTGCCGAACGACCAGTTCCCCGTCCGTGTTCTCGGCGGCCCGACCGCCCTCTTCGAGTACGGCGGCCTGCGTTTCCTGACCGACCCGACCTTCGACGGCCCCGGCGACTACCCCTCCCAGGGGCCGACCCTGACCAAGACCGCGCCCTCCACGGCGGCCCCCGCCGATCTCGGTCCCGTCGACGTCGTCCTGCTCTCGCACGACGAGCACGCCGACAACCTCGACCACTCCGGCCGCGCCCTGCTCGCCGACGTGCCCCTCACCCTCACCACTCCCGGCGGCGCACGGCGCCTCGGCGGGAAGGCCGAGGGCCTGGCCGACTGGGAGTCCGTCGAGCTCGACCGGCCCGGCGGCGGCACCGTGACCGTGACCGGCGTGCCCGCCGTCCACGGCCCCGGAGCGCGGGAGGAGGTCGAGCCGCTCACCGGCGAGGTCGTCGGCTTCGTCCTGACCGGTGCGGGCCTGCCCACGGTCTACGTCAGCGGCGACAACGCCTCGCTCGACGCGGTCGAGGAGGTCGCCGCCCGCTTCGCCCCGGTGGACACCGCCCTCCTCTTCGCCGGAGCCCCCCGCTTCCCCATGCTCTTCGGCGGCGGGCTGCTCGTCCTGGACAGCACCCAGGCCGCCGAGGCCGCCCGGACACTCGGCGCCCGTCGCGTCGTCCCCGTCCACTGCGACAGCTGGGCCCATTTCACCGAGGGCCGCGACGAGCTGGAAGCCGCCTTCGAGGCGGCCGGGCTGGCCGACCGTCTGGACCGGGACTGGATCCAGCGCGCCTGAACCACCCGCCCGAGGCATCGGGGACGGACCGCGACGACGGGCATGGCGGGAGGCGCGCCGTCACCGCCTACGCATCCGGGTCCCAGGCCTGGAGCAGGTCGAAGAGCCGTCGGTCGCCGTCGTGTTCCAGGGCGTCCACCGGAACACGGCCGTACAGGACCGGCACCAGCTCACCGGCCGTGCCCCGCAGGGAGGTGTCGGCCGCGACCCGGTCCTCGCCGGCCGCCGTCGTGCCGGGCGCGGGGAGGCGGGTGGCCCGGGCGCCGTCGGCCGAGAGCGAGAGGCGCCAGGAGCGGCCCTCGGCGGCGTGGAAGTCGACGGCAGCGGGCTGGTGCGGCCACGCGACCGTCTGGTGCACGGCGAGGCCCTGGACGAGCACGGCGACGTCACCACCGACAACATCCGCGCCTTCGACTGGGCCACCCACCGGCCGCTGCCCGCCGGCCAGATCGACACCGTCACCTCCGCGGGCCGGCCCGGCGAGGTGTTCGAACCCCGCCACACCACCCACGGGTTCCGCTACGTCCGCGTCGAGGGCCACCCCGGCCCCCTGACCGCCGACGACGTCACCGGTGTCGTCGTGCACAGCGATCTGACCCGCACCGGCTGGTTCACCTGCAGCGACGACCGCCTCAACCACCTCCGCGAGGCGGCGGTGTGGAGCATGCGCGGCAACATCTGCGACGTGCCCACCGACTGCCCCCAGCGCGAGCGCGCCGCCTGGACCGGCGACTGGCAGGTGTTCCTCCCCACCGCCGCCTTCCTCTACGACGTCGCCGGCTTCACCGCCAAGTGGCTCGCCGACCTGGCCGCCGACCAGTGGGCGAACGGCATCGTCCCCAGCTTCGTCCCCGGCCTCGCCGGCGAGGCCGCCCGCCGCGGTTCACCCGAGGGAGGCATGAACGGCTCGGTCGGCTGGGGCGACGCGGCCGTCATCGTCCCCTGGGAGATCTCGAGGGCCCCGGCGAAAACTCCGGCCTGACCGCTGCGGGACGGGGAAGGCGACCCGGCATGGATGCGGTGGCGATGACGACGACGTACGCGCGGCGCCTGGCCGCGGTGCTGGCGGCCCTTCCCCTCGTCGCGGGGTGCGGCGGCACGGGACACGACGGACGGGACGACGCCCGGACCGCCGCAGGTCCGCCGGTCGCCGGCCCGGGGACGCACCTGGTGATCACCACGGACGGCGGGGTGCGTCTGCGGCCCGCGGACGGCGACCGGGTCGTCGTCGGCCGGGGCGTCGGCCACCGCTGGACGCACCACGACGACACCTGGGTCGTGGACCTGTCGTGCGCCCGGCCGGCCGGGGCGGACGGGCGATGTCCGCGCATGCCCGAGGTCGGCGTCCCCGCCGGCACGTCCGTCACGGTCACCGCCCGCAACGCCGGCATCGACGCGGCGGGCATCGACGCGGCCCTGGACCTGACGACCGTCAACGGCGATGTGACGGTGACCGGTTCCGGAAACGGAGCGGACGCGCGAGGAGCAGCGGCCGCGACGGTACGGCTGGCGACCCGGAACGGTTCGGTGCGCGCGGACGCCCTGCGGGTCACGGCGCTGCGCGCGGAGACGGTGAACGGCGACGTGGTGCTCCACTGCGCCACCTCGCCGACCGGCGTCGCGGCGGCCACCACCAACGGCTCGGTCCGCGTCGTCGTGCCGCACGACGCGCCCCGCTACCGCGTCACGGCGACCACGAGCAACGGCCGGCCGTCGGTGACCCTCCCCACCGACGGCGCGCGGGACGACCTCACCATGACCCTGACCACGGTCAACGGCGACGTCGGCGCCGCCCGGGAGTGACGACCGTCCGCGTACCGACCGCCGCCGTGCGCGTCGGCCCCGACCGCGGCACGTACGGCGTCGCCGTCACGGCTCGCGGGTCCCGGCGGGCGGGGCGGGGGGCCGGGGCAGTGCGGCGAGGACGGCGCGGTGCACGGCCCGTGCGAGGCGTGCGCCCCACAGCGACCGCGGTCCCGCGAAGGCGTGCGCGTCCTCGCCCGGCCGGGGCACGCGGGCGGCGACGCAGACGGCGTCGGTCGGCGTGCCGGAGCAGTCGAGACCGGCCTCGACCAGGGCCTGCACCTTGGCCTCGGTCGCGGTGGCGACGGCGTTGACCAGCGCGGCGTCTCCGAGGGCCGCCGGAATCGTCGCGAGGACGTTGATCGTGCCGGGCGCGAAGGAGCCGTACGCGCCGGGCGGGCCGGCGGGCGCGGCGGCCCACCCGCGCACGTCGACGCCGGCGGTGACGACGGCCTCGACGCCGCCGTCACCGGCGTGGGCGTGGTCCGCGACGTCGGCCGCCGTCATCAGGCCCACGCCCTCACCGGTCAGCCCGGCCGCGGCGGCGACCTCGCTCAGGTGCTCGGCCGGGTCGAGGCGCCGGTAGCCGTGGCAGACCTGGGCGTTGAGGACCCAGAACCGCTCTCCCACTCCCCCGCCGAGGACGGCGCTGCTGACCATCCGCCATCCCGGGCCCGCCCGCCACACCAGCGCCGACAGTTCCTCACCGTCCTCGAAGCGGCTCAGCCGCTCCACGGTCAGCCTCCGCGCGGTCGGGATCGGCGGCAGGACGGCGCGTTGCACGGGGGCTCCTCGCATGGGCGGGCACGACCCGCACATGCTACGAACCGGCCCCGTCGCGACGACGGCCGGTGCGCCGCTCCGCGACGGCGCCCGCTGCGACGGGAGGTGCCTTCCGCGACGCCTTCCGCGACGGCGAGCAGGTCCGCTACTCGCCCCGCAGGGATGCGGCCGCCGCCTCGGCCACGTCGGCCCGGGGTCCGGCCGCGCATGCGCGGAGGAACTCCCCGACCCGGGGTCCCGGCCATTCCACTGCGGCGGCCGCGGCCCAGAACCTGAGTCCGTCGTGGGGGTCCAGGGGAGCGAGGAAGTCGAGGACGTGGTCGACCGTGGCCGGGTCCAGGCGGAGGCGTCGCGCGGCGACGGCGCGCAGGGCGCCGTCGGCGAGTGTCGGGGTGCCGCTGTCCAGGCACCACCGCAGGGCGTCGGCGGTGTCCTCGGGAGTGCTCAGCCGGACGACGGCGTCACCGAGGGCGGCGTACACCACGGTGGCCTCGTACGGGCGCCGGGCGAGTTCGCGCAGGAAACCGAGTGCGGGGCGGTGGCCGCACATGCCGAGGGCCATGGCCATCTCGTACTGCGTCTCCCAGGTGCGGGGGTCGTCGACCTCACGCCGGAGGGCCTCCAGCAGCGACGGCCCCGCGGCGGGATCGGCGAGCCGGCGCAGACGTCGGGCGGCGGAGCGCCGCTTGGGCGAGAGCCTGTGGCCCAGCTGCGCCACGGCTTCGTCCACCGTCAGTGGCATGTCGGCCCCCGTCCGATCGCTCCGGCTCGGCAGCACCGTAGCTCCCCACACCGACAGAGGCCTGCGCGGGGCGACGGGAGGGGGACCCCTCCGACGCCGTGCGACCCGCTTCCGGTGGCCGGGCCCGCGCATGCCGCGTGGGGCACGACGGCCGCGTGGGGCACGACGGCCGCAGGGCCGCATCCTCCCTGAGCCGCGGGGCTGCCGGCCGTTCGCGCCCCGCCGCCGCGGACGGCCGCCGCGGCGTCAGCGCGGGGCGGGACGGCGCGGGGCGGGGTCGCCGCCACCGAGCGCGCCGAGGCCGGCGCCGACGGGCACGGAGGCGGTGACGAGCGGGATGGTCACGAAGTGCTGCGCAGTTCCGCGATCACCGTGCGGATGTCGGGGCGCGGCCCGCGGTTGTACGGCAGTTTGGACAGCAGCACGCCCATGGCGCAGGAGTTGCTGAGGGCCGCGTAGGTCAGGCCGGCGCCGACCGCGGTGCCGATCAGGTGCGCGCCGGGCACGAGGACCCCGACGAGGCCGGTGGTCAGGACGATCGAGCCGGCGACGAGCCGGACCTGGCGCTCCATGTCCCACCGCTCGGGGCCCCGGTTGACGGGCGCGCCGGCCGTCTCCCAGGCGACGATGCCGCCCTCCAGGACGCGGAGGTTGGGCAGGCCGGCGTCGGCCAGGGCCTTCTCGGCCTCGGCGGCGCGGGCCCCGGAGCGGCAGACCAGCACGACGTCCTCGTCGAGGTGGGCCAGGAGTTCGGCCCGGTGCTCGCGCAGGGTGCCCAGGGGCACGTTGTAGGAGCCGGGGATGTGCGCCGTGCGGAACTCGCCGGGGGTGCGTACGTCGAGCAGGCGTGGCGCCCGCCCTTCCTGGACGAGCCGGTGCAGCACGGCGGGGGTGAGGGTGGCGGCGGGTGCGGGGGTGGTGCTCATGGGGTTCCGTTCTGCCGGATCCCTGTACCGCGAGGGGTACGGGAAGGGGGTACGAGGGGCCCCGCCGGTGAGTGGCGAGGGCCCCGGGGGACGGGGGCCGCCGCGGCGCGGCGCGGGCGGCCGTCGCGGTCAGGCGTCGGCGAGTGCGGGGGCTTCGGCCGGCTCCGCCGGCAGGAGGGCCCAGGCGGCGTATCCGCCGAGGATGTCGGAGACGTCCTGGAAGCCGCGGTGGCGCAGCAGGCTCGCCCCGATCGAGGAGCGGTGGCCGCCCGCGCAGTGCAGGACCACGGGGCGGTCGGCGGGCAGCTCGTCCGCCCGGCGGGGCAGTTCGCTGAGCGGGATGTGCAGGGCGGACTCGAGGAAGCCGTTCGCCTCGCGTTCGCCGCAGGTGCGGAGGTCCACCACGAGCGGAGGGGTGTCGCCGACGAGGGCCGTGCGCAGGTGCGCGGCGGTCACGCGGCTGGCGGGGGCCACCTCGCCGGCCAGCGCCTCCAACGCGTCGTCGGGGTTGCGCAGGTAGCCGACGGCGCGGTCGAAGCCGATCCGGGCGAGGCGCGTGACGATCTCCTCCTCCCGGTTCTGCGGCGCCATGACGACCAGTTCGTCGGCCGGGTCGAGGACGGTGCCCGCCTGTTCGGCGAACCGCCCGTCCGCGGGCACGTTCACCGCGCCGCGCAGGTGTCCGGCGGCGAACTCCTGCGGGTCGCGGGCGTCCACCACGACCGCGCCGGCGGCCCGCAGTTCGGTGAACTCGGCGAGGGACAGCGGCCGCGGGGCCGCCGAGGCGTCGTAGCGGACCCTGTCCTTGCGGTTGAGTTCGGCGTCGTAGGCGAAGTAACCGGGCGCCGCGGACTGGCCGGCGGTGACGAGCGCGACGAACTCCTCGCGGCCCATCGGCGCGCACGCGTAGTTGGTGGCGCGCTGCTCCCCGATGGTCGACTGCTTCTCGGTCGAGAGGTTCTTGCCGCAGGCGGAGCCGGCGCCGTGCGCGGGGAAGACCCGCACCTCGTCGGCGAGGCCCATGAGCTTGTTCTGGACGCTGTCGTGGAGCATCGCGCCGAGCTCCTCGGCGGTGACACCGAACGAGGCGAGCAGGTCGGGGCGTCCGACGTCGCCGATGAACAGGGCGTCGCCGGTGAGGACGCCGTACGGGACGCGGTCGTCGGCGTGTTCGTACACCACGACGCTGATGGACTCGGGGGTGTGCCCGGGGTCTCCATGATCTCCAGGGCGACGTCGCCGAGCAGGACGCGCTCGCCCTCGGTCAGCTTGCGGATCGGGTACTCGGTCTCGGCCCGCCGGCCGTAGCCGATCCAGGCGCCGGTCTCGTCCGCCATCTCCAGGTGGCCGGCGACGAAGTCGGCGTGGAAGTGCGTGTTGATCACGCCGACCACCGTGAAGCCGTGCGCGGCGGCGTCGGCCAGGTACTCGGAGACGTCCCTGCGCGGGTCGACGACCACCGCCTGCCCCGTGTGCTCGTCGGCGATCATGTACGACGCCTGGGAGAGGCAGTCGAGGTAGTACTGGGCGAAGAACACGGGCAATCCCTTCCTGAGGAACGCGCACCCGAGGGGTGGGCGCGGGCGGGGCGACGCGGGCTGTCGCACGCCCGGCGTGAGGGGTACGGGCGGGTTCCTGTGGTGCCGTCCGACCTGACCTGATACCCCCTGGGGTATTTACGCAGTCGACGGTAGGACACCCCTCGCGCCGCTGTCAAATACCCCCTGGGGTATCCCATGTCACAGGCGGGGCACGCTCCCCGCCATGTCGTTCATATACCCGTGGGGGTATCTTGAAGTGCAGAGACAACCCGGCCCCTGCCCAGCAGCCCGTCCCTTCCCCCAGCCACGGCACGGAGGACCCCGCACGTGAAAGCCACGCCCCAGCCGGCGCGCCGCCGGTCACCGCGGCGACCGGCGCCGAGTCGACCGACGCCGCGCCGACCGACGCCTCCGGGCGTCCGGTCCGTCTCGGGCTGCGCGAGAACTGGCCCCAGTTCTCGCTGCTCGTCGTCGTCAACATCGCCGTGGGCGGTCTCGTGGGCCTGGAACGCACCACGGTGCCGCTCATCGGCACCGACACCTTCGGCCTCACCAGTGACCTGGCCGTCTTCTCCTTCATCGTCGCCTTCGGCCTCGCCAAGGCGCTGACCAACCTGGCCGCCGGGGCACTGACCGCCAGGTTCCGCCGCAGACAGCTCCTGATCGCCGGCTGGCTGCTCGGCGTGCCCGTGCCCTTCGCCCTGGCCTGGGCGCCGTCCTGGGGCTGGATCGTCGCCGCGAACGTGCTGCTCGGCCTCAACCAGGGCCTCACCTGGTCGATGACGGTCAACATGAAGATCGACCTCGTCGGCCCCGCCCGCCGCGGCCTCGCCACCGGCCTGAACGAGGCCGCGGGCTACACCGCCGTCGGCGTGACCGCGCTGGCCACCGGCTACCTGGCGAGCAGCCACGGGCTGCGCCCCGTCCCGGAGCTCATCGGCATCGTCTTCGTCGTCGCGGGCCTCGCCCTGTCCCTCGTGGTGCGGGACACGGCCGCGCACGTCGCCCTCGAACTCGCCCGCCACGCCGCGCCGCTGCCCACGGGGGAGGAAACGGGCCTGCGCGCCACGTTCGCGCGCACCTCCTGGCGCAACCGCTCCCTGCGCGGCGCCAGTCAGGCCGGACTGGTCAACAACCTCAACGACGGGCTGACCTGGGGCGTCTTCCCCCTGCTGTTCACCGACCACGGCCTCGGGCTGGCCGGCGTCGGCCTCATCAAGGGCCTCTACCCCATCCTCTGGGGCATCGGCCAGATCCCCACCGGCCACCTCGCCGACCGCATCGGCCGCAAACCGCTCGTGGTCACCGGGATGCTCGTCCAGGCCGTCGGCTTCGTCCTCGCCCTCGCCCTGCTGGACGCCCCGCTCCTCGCGGGCGTCCTCTCCGCCGTCGCCCTCGGGCTCGGCACCGCCATGGTCTACCCCGCCCTCATCTCCGCCGTCTCCGACCATGCCCACCCCGCCTGGCGGGCCAACGCCCTCGGCACCTACCGCTTCTGGCGCGACATCGGTTACGCCGTCGGTGCCCTCGTCGCCGGCGTCCTCGCCGACACGCTCGGCCTGAACACCACCGTCATCGCCGCAGCCGTCCTGACCGCCGCCTCCGGGCTGCTCGCCGCCCGCTGGATGACCGAACACCGCCCCGGCCTCCGCTGACCGTTCCCCCGTCGCCGCACCTCCGGCCGCTGACACGGAAGCGGATCCACCGGCTCCGGACGAGCGTGATCCTCAGAGGAAGTTGAGAGATTCCTGTGCGAGGCTGACGCGCCCCCTCGGCCGGTACGCGCAGCCGCGCCCGCGCCGTCTCCTCGTCGTCGCCCTCCGGAGGAACACCCGATGAGCCTGAGCCTGTCCCTCGTGAACGGCCTGCCGGCACACGTCCTGTTCGTGCACTTCGTCATCGTGCTGGTCCCCCTGAGCGCGCTGGCCGTCGTGGCCGGCGCGATATGGCCGGGTGCCGCTCGGCGCATGGGGTCGTGCTGCCGGTGCTGGCCCTGGTGACGCTGGCGAGCGTGCCCGTCGCCGCGGAGGCCGGCGAGTGGCTGGAGGAGCACGTCGACAGCAACCCCCTGGTACGCCGGCACGCCGAACTCGGTGACGGTCTCCTCCCTGGGCCGCGGGCCTGTTCCTGCTGGCGGCGGCGATCTGGTGGACGAACCGCGGGTCGGCCGCGGCCCAGGCCGCTCCCGGCGAGGGCCGGACCCGCTCCGCCTCGCTCCGGTCCTCGCTGGTGGTCCGTGTGGTGGCGGTGGTGCTGTCCGTCGGGGTCGCCGCGGGCGCCGTGGTGGACGTGTACCGGATCGGCGACTCGGGGCGAAGGCCGCCTGGCAGGACGGCTTCTCCCGGACCGCGACGGGCGACGGGGGCGACGACGACTGACACCTGACGCCGCACCGCGGCACCGCCGCCACACCGCCGCTCCGCCGCTCGCCACGGCTCACCGCCGCGGACCGGAGCGCTCCTGCCCTCCCCCTCCGCCCTCCCGCCCGCCGAAGTTACCCGTGCGTTCCGCACGTCGGATTGATGACAGCGGCAACTGTGCGGGCCCCTGCCCCGCGTGACAGCGTCTTGCCCGTCAACGATCGGTGGGGAGGGAGAAGGCGTGAACAAGGGCTACGCCGTGTACTGCGACGCGGACCCGTACTTCTACGACGCTCCGTACCGCACGGTCCCCCGTACCGGCTCGGGACGTTCCCGGTACGCGGCGGCCTCGTCGCCCGTCCCGGCGGGATGGCGGCGCAACGAGAGCGGGGACTGGCTGGCCCTGCGCCCGGTGGACGCGGACCTGCCCGACCAGGGCTGGAAGATCCACGTCTCCGCCTGCCTCGACAACGCCGAGTCCGTGCTGGAACGCGTGTGGCGGCACTGCGTCGCCGGCGGCACGGCCTTCAAGTTCGTCCCGAGCCGCTATCTGCTGCACCAGCGCAACGCCAAGTACGCCGACCGGGCCGGCAGCGGCAAGTTCATCACCGTGTACCCGGCGGACGAGGCACGGTTCGAACAGCTCGCGGGCGAGCTCTCGGCCCTGCTGGCCGGCGAGGCCGGGCCGCACATCCTGAGTGACCTGCGGCTCGGCGACGGCCCCGTACACGTCCGCTACGGCGGCTTCACCCGCCGCAACTGCTACGACGAGAACGGCGAGTTGCGGCCGGCCGTGACCGGTCCCGACGGAGAGCTGGTGCCCGACCTGCGCGGTCCCGTCTTCCGGGTGCCGGAGTGGGTGAGCCCGCCCGCCTTCCTGCGCCCGCACCTGGACGCCCGTTCCGCGGTGACCGTCGCCGACTTGCCCTACACCATCGAGTCGGCGCTGCACTTCTCCAACGGCGGTGGCGTCTACCTCGCCCGCGACACCCGCACCGGTGAGCGGGTCGTCCTCAAGGAGGCCCGCCCGCACGCCGGGCTGGCGGCCGACGGCGCCGACGCCGTGACCCGGCTGCACCGCGAACGCCGGGCACTGGAACGGCTGTCGGGTCTGGACTGCACACCCGAGGTGCTCGATCACCTCACCGTCGGGGAACACCACTTCCTCGTGCTGGAGCACATCGACGGCAAGCCGCTCAACACGTTCTTCGCCCGCCGCCATCCGCTCATCGAGGCCGACCCGGGCGCGGAGCGGCTGGCCGAGTACACCGAGTGGGCGCTCGACGTCCACGCGCGGGTGGAGCGGGCCGTCGAGGACGTCCACGCGCGGGGTGTGGTCTTCAACGACCTGCATCTGTTCAACATCATGCTCCGGGAGGACGGCAGCGTCGCCCTGCTGGACTTCGAGGCGGCGCACCGGGTGGACGAGCCCGGCCGGCAGACCGTCGCGAACCCGGCGTTCGTGGCGCCCTCCGACCGGCGGGCGTGGCCGTGGACCGGTACGCGCTGGCCTGTCTGCGGCTGGCGCTGTTCCTGCCGCTCACCAGTCTGCTCGCGCTGGACCGGCGCAAGGCGGCGCATCTCGCCGACGTGGTGGCGGACCAGTTCCCGGTGGACCGCGCCCTCCTGGACGCGGCGGTCGAGGAGATCACGGCCGGCGCAGTCGGCGCACCCGCGGTGCGGCCCGCGGCCGGGACGACGCGGCCCGCCGCCGCGGCTGCGGACGAGCCGTTCGTACCGGTCCGGCCGGGCGACTGGCCGCGCAGCCGGGAGTCCATGGCCGCGGCGATCCACGCGTCCGCGACACCGTCCCGCACGGACCGCTTCTTCCCCGGCGACATCGCGCAGTTCGCCACGGCGGGCGGCGGGCTGGCCTTCGGCCACGGCGCGGCGGGGGTGCTGTACGCCCTCGCCGAGAGCGGGGCGCGGCGCAGCGAGGACGGCGAGCAGTGGCTGCTGGAGCGGACCAAGCAACCGCCGTCCGGCATGCCGCCCGGTTTCCACGACGGGCTCGCCGGGATCGCCTGGACACTGGAGCACCTCGGCCATCGCGACCGCGCCCTCGACCTCACCGACCTGCTCCTCGACCAGCCCTTCGAGCATCTGGCCCCGGACCTGCACAGCGGCACCGCCGGGCTGGGCCTCGCCCTGGACTCCCTGGCCGCCACCACCGGTGAGGCCGCGCTGCACTCGGCGGCCCTGCGCTGCGCCGAGCTGACCGCTCGCGGCACACCGGCCGGGAGAGGCGGCTCCGCCCGGCCGCGCGCGGGCCTGCTGCACGGCGCGGCCGGCAGCGCGCTGCTCTTCCTGCGGCTGTACGAACGCACCGGGGACTCCGCGCTGCTCGACCTCGCGGGGACGCGCTGCGCCGGGACCTGGCCCGTTGCGTGCGGGGCGCGGGCGGTGCGCTCCAGGTCGACGAGGGTGGCGCACCATGCCGTACCTGGGCGCGGGCAGTGTGGGCATCGGCATGGTGCTCGACGACTACCTGGCGCACCGCGACGACGACGAGTTCGCGCGGGCGAGGAACGAGATCGTGGCCGCCGCGCAGGCCATGTTCTACGCCCAGCCCGGCCTCTACCGGGGCGTGGCCGGGATGGTGCTGTACCTCGGCCGCACCGCCGCCGCGACCGCCGGCGCCCCGGCCGCCGGCACGGGGCCCGAGGCCCTGCGGCGCCAGCTCGACGCGCTGACCTGGCACGCCATGTCCTACGGCGGCCACCTCGCCTTCCCCGGCGAGCAGATGATGCGCCTGTCCATGGACCTCTCCACCGGAACGGCAGGATGCCTGCTGGCCGTCGCCTCCGTCCACGGCGACCCGCCCGCCGCCCTGCCGTTCCTCCCGCCGCCCACCGGCCGGCGGCCCTCGACTCGGCCCCGTCAGGGGTCGTGATGAAAGAACAGCACCCGTTGCCACACGAAGGGAAGATGTCATGAACCTGTTCGACCTGCAGTCGATGGAGACCCCCAAGGAAGAGGCCATGGGGGACGTCGAGACCGGCAGCCGCGCGAGCCTGCTGCTCTGCGGCGACAGCAGCCTCAGCGTCACGACCTGTAACTGACGCTCGAGCCGGCCGCCGCGGCGACGCGGTGAGCGACGCCGTTCGGCACCGGTGCCCCGGGCTTTTCGCCCGGGGCACCGGTGTCCCCGCGGGGGACGGAGGGGAAGGGGTTCGTGGGGTGGTGGTGACGACCGGGCGACGGGCCCGGCAGGGGCCCACGGCGGGTGGCGGAGCCGACGGCGGCGGGCCGGGGCGTACGCCCGAACTGCTGGTGCTGCTCTGCTCGTCCGGGGCGGCGGTGGCGGCGGTGGCCCAGCCCTTCGTGCTCGGCCGCACCCTCGATCTCCTGCTGCGCGACGGGCACGCGGGACACTGGCCGGCGCTCAGCGCCGCCCTGCTCGTCGGCGAGATGCTGCTGGACAGCCTCACCTCGCTGTTCACCGTCCGCTGCACCGCCGGGTGGACGGCTGCGATCCGTTCGCGCGCCTTCGCCGGGCTGCTGGGCGCCGTACCGGACCGCGCGCGGGAGCACACCCCGGGGGACGTCGGCACCCGTCTGACTCTCAACGCCGCCGACGCGGGCGGTGTCCCGGCGGCCCGCGCGGCACTGACGGCCTCGCTGGTCACCCCGGTGGGCGCGCTCGCCGCGCTGGCCGTCGTCGACGTGTGGGTGGCGGTGTGCGTGCTGGCCGGGCTGCCCGCCCTGGCGCTGGTGCTGCGGGCGTTCGCCCGCGACACCGGTGCGTCGGTGGCCGCCTACCAGCGCACCCAGTCACAGATCGCGTCCCGGCTGCTGGAGGCGCTGGAGGGCACGGCGACGATCGCCGCGGCGGGGACCGGCGCCCGTGAACGCGCGCGGGTGCTCGCGCCGTTGGGGGAACTCGCGGCCCTGGGCCGGCACATGTGGGCGCTGCACGGACGGGCGCTGGGCAGGAGCGGCGTCCTGGTGCCGCTGCTGGTCCTGGCCGCCACGGCCGTCGGGGCCTGCGCCTCGCGTCGGGCGCCCTGAGCGTGGGCGGCCTGCTCGCCGCCTGCCGGTACGCCCAGCTGACGGCCGGCGTCGGCGGTGCCGCGTCCCTGCTGGGCGCGGTCGTACGGGGCCGCCGGGCGCGGGAGCGGACCCTGGAGCTGGAACGGCTGCCCGCGCTGTCCTACGGCACGCGCACCCTGCCGCCGACGGGCCCGGGCACTCTCGAACTGCACGGTGTGCGCGTGGTGCGCGACGGCAGACAGGTGCTGCGCGCCGACCGCGTGCGGATACCGGGCGGCACCACCGCCGCGGTGGTCGGCCGCGGCGGAGCGGGCAAGTCCGTGCTGGCGGCCGTGGCGGGCGGCTGATGGACCCCGACGAGGGACAGGTGCTGCTGGACGGCGTCCGGCTCGACCGGCTGGGCCGCGAGGCGTTGCGCACCGAGGTCTCCTACGCCTTCGAGCGTCCGGCGCTGGGAGAGGGACGGTCGCCGAAGCGGTCGCCGCCGGGCCGCGCCCCCTCTCCCGCGAGCGGGTACGGGAGGCCGCCCGGGCCGCCGGCGCCGACGGCTTCGTACGCCGGCTGCCGCACGGTTACGACACCCCGCTGTCCGCCGCGCCGCTGTCGGGCGGCGAGCACCAACGCCTGGGGCTGACAAGGGCGTTCGCGCACGCCGGACGGCTCCTGATCATGGACGACGCGACGTCCAGCCTGGACACCGCCACGGAGCACGAGGTGGAGCGGGCGCTGCGCCGGTCGCCGCGCCCCGGGACCCGGCTGGTCGTCGCGCACCGCCCGTCGGTCGCCGGCCGGGCGGACCTGGTGATCTGGCTGGAGGACGGCGAGGTGCGGGCGGTCGCGCCGCACCGCGACCTGTGGCACGAGGCCGACTACCGGGCGGTCTTCGGCGTCGGCGACGCAGGCCGCGTCGACGACACCGGCGGCGGCGAGAGCGTCGGCGGCGAGAGCGGCGGCGAGAGCGTCGGCGGCGAGAGCGGCGGCGGCACCGACACCGGCACCGGCACCGGCACCGGTGGCAGCGACCGCGTCGGCGGCAGCGCGACCTCCGCGCCCGCCGCGGGGGCCGCGGGAGCCGCTCCGGCGCCCGCACCCGAAGGGGCGCGACCGTGAACCGCTCCGGCGCCGGCCGCGCACACCACGCGGGCGACGGTCGCGGGGCCCTGCGCCGGATCGCGCCGCCGGCCCGTCGCTTCCTCGCCCGCCGCAAGGGGGTCCTCGCGCGGCTCGCCCTCTGGTCGCTGGCGGAGGCGGGGCAGGCCTTCCTGGTGGGTCACGGCGTCGCCCGCTCCGTCGACCGGGGGTTCCTCGCCGGTGACACCCGCGAGGGACTGCTGTGGCTCGCGGTCGCCCTGGTCGCGGTGCTGTGCGGTGCTCCGGTGATCCGGGGTGTCTTCGCGCAGTTGGCCGGGCTCACCGAGCCGCTGCGCGACGGCCTGGTCGGGCGAGCCGTCGACCGGGCCATGGACCAGGCCCCGGACGTGCCGGGCGGGACGGACCGGGCGGCCGTCTCCCGGCTGACGAACCAGGTCGAGATCGCCCGGGACAGCTTCGCCGGTCTGGTCCTGACCCTGCGGTCGTTCCTCTTCACCGCCGCCGGAGCACTGCTCGGACTGCTGTCCCTGCACCCGTCCCTGGTCGTGGTGGTCCTGCCGCCGCTGGCCGGCGGCCTGGCCCTGTTCCTGGCCACGCTGCGGCCCATGGCGGCGGCCCAGCGGCGCGCCCTGGCGGCCGACGAGGCGCTGGGCGACCACGCGGCCCGTACCCGGGCGGCACTGCGCGATCTGACGGCCTGCGGGACCGGCCCCGAGGCGGCACGGCGCGGCGCGGACCTGGTCGCCGGTGCCGCCGCCGCGTCCCGTGTCCTGGCCGGCTGGGCGGCGGTGCGCACGGCGGCGCTCGGCATCGCCGGTCAACTGCCCGTCCTGGCCCTGCTGGTGGCGGTGCCGTGGCTGCGCGGCCGGGGGTGACGGCGGGCGCGCTGCTGGGCGCGTTCACCTACCTCGTCCAGTCGTTGCTGCCCGCCCTGCACACCCTGATGACCGCGCTCGGCGCGGCGGGCTCCCGGCTGCTGGTCGTCCTGGACCGGATCGCCGGTCCCGCGCCGTCGCCGACGGCCGCGGACCGCACGCGTCCGGAGCCGGCCCACCCGGCAGGGCCGCCCCCGGCCACCACCGGCGCCGCAACCACAGCCCCGGCCCCGGCCCCGGCGGCCCGGTCACCACCGCCGCGGGTTCCGGCGGCCCGGTCACCACCGCCGTGGCCCCCGGCGGCCGCGGCCGGTCCGCGCGCTCACGGCCGGCCGCGGGCGGCGGGCCGGCCGCGGCGGTGGAGCTGCGGTCGGTGACCCTGTCCTACGGCGTCCGCGCCGAGCCGGTTCTCGACGCGCTGGACCTGCGCGTCGCGCCGGGTGAGCACCTCGCCGTCGTCGGACCGAGCGGCATCGGCAAGTCGACGCTCACCCGCCTGGTCGCGGGGACGCTCGCGCCCAGCGGCGGGGAGGTGCGGGTGGCCGGGCACCGGGTGACCGGGCGCGCCGCTCCCGAACTCGCCGCGCTGCGCACGCTGGTGCCCCAGGAGGCGTACGTCTTCTCCGGCACCGTGGGTGACAACCTCGCGTATCTGCGGCCGGACGCGGGCCGGGCGGATCTCGACGCGGCCGTCCGGGCCCTCGGCCTGCGGTCGCTGGTCGACCGCCTGGGCGGGCTCGACGGCGCCGTGCGGCCCGGCGAACTCTCGCCCGCAGAACGGCAGTCGGTCGCGCTGGCACGCGCGTACCTGTCGCCCGCGCCCCTGCTGCTGCTCGACGAGGCGACCTGCCACCTGGACCCCGCCTCGGAGGCCCGGGCGGAGGAGGCCCTCGCGCGGCGGCCGGGGACGCTGCTGGTGGTGGCGCACCGCCTGTCGTCCGCCGTCCGCGCCGACCGGGTACTGGTGCTGGACGGCGTGGCGGCGGTGTGCGGCAGGCACGAGGAGGTGCTGGCGCGTTCGGCTCTCTACCGCGACCTGACGGGCCACTGGAACGGCGACCCCGGCCGGGAGGCCTGAACCGGGCGGCCTGAATCGGGCGGCTTGAACCGGGCGGCCTGAACCGAAAACCCGAACGGGGAACGCCGAGCGGGCGCGGGTGACGGGTGCGCGCGCGGTGCCTCAGGTCCAGCCGGCGTCCTGGACGATGCGTATCGCGTCCACCCGGTTGCGGGCGCCGACCTTGCGTATCGCCGTCGCCATGTAGTTGCGGACGGTCCCCCTGGACAGGTGCAGACGAGCCGCTATCTCGGCCATCGGCGCCCCCTCGGCCGCCAGGGACAGCACGCTCAGTTCCCGGGCGGTCAGGGGCATGACCGCGCCTTCGAGCAGGGCGACGGTGAGGGCGGCGTCGAGGAAGCGCTCCCCTTTGGCCACCGTGTGCACCGCCGTGATCAATCGCTGGGCCGGGGCGTTCTTGTCGACCAGACCGAGTGCGCCGGCGTCGAACGCCCTGCGCAGGACA
This sequence comes from Streptomyces sp. Tue 6430, assembly GCA_021568835.1. Classification (GTDB taxonomy): domain Bacteria; phylum Actinomycetota; class Actinomycetes; order Streptomycetales; family Streptomycetaceae; genus Streptomyces. The sequence continues at coordinate 157,880 of JAKGSH010000002.1, read as the reverse complement.
CCCGGACGCCGGGGTGTCGTCAGGACGACGAGCGGCTCCCCGTGCCGCGCCCGGAACGGCGCGCCGTGCCCCTCCCCCGGCCCCTGCAGGCACTCGCCGTCCACGACGCACACGTCCGTCGGCGGCACCTCGTCCCCGTCGGCGCCGGGGGGCATGTCCGAGACCTCCAACGTGTCGTCGGATCTCAGCAGTTCCACCAACGCCGAGCGCAGTAATTCCTCGTCGTGCACCACACGGATACGGACCATCTCCCCCACCCCCCTGTCAGCGGCTGCCTCGTAGGGCGGCCGGGCGCGCTGCTCACGCACCAGGGCCATGTGCCCTGATCCGTCGCGGGGGAACACGGCGCGGGAGGGCGGAGGGGGCGCACCGGATGCAATCCGCCGCTTCCGGCGCGCGGAAGGGCGCGCGAAGCCGCTGCCCGCGCCGGGGGAAAACGGCGGAGACGTTCTCCGGCCTCCGGCGGGGACCGACGCCCGCAGGCCCGGGCGGCGGACCGGCGCGCGCCCCGTCGCCGTCCTCGGCTCCCTGGCCACGGCGGCGGACCGCCCCGCGGACCGGCCGTACCCCGCCGGACGAGAGGTAACGGACGTCGGTACGGCACCGCCCGGCGACCGGCCGGAAACAGCCCTTTGCCGATCTGGCGCGAAACCCACGGCCCCATCGACCTGACCGCTCCCCCGCCGCCCGGCGCGGGACGGCGCGGCGCGGGGTCGGACACCCGGCCGGGCGGAGCGGTTAATCGGTTGCCCGCCGACGACGGTCGTGTATGCAATGTCCGTCATGGTCACCCGGGCGCGCCGGTCACGGCGAGACGAGACGAACGTGTACCGCCGGGCGCTGCCACCCGGCGGTCCGGGTCCGCGACCGAACCGTCACCCGGGAGACGCCGCATGAACACGCTGCCCTCGCCGCCCGGAGCGGAACGGACCGGCGGGCCGGCCGTCCGGATCGGCGCTCTCGTCCCGCTGACCCGGCCCGGCTGGGTGGAGGCGGGCCGCCACCTGCTCGCCGGACTCGAGCTGGCCGTGCGCGACGTCGGCCGGCCGGCGGGATCGGCGGACGGCCGCTCGAGCTGGTGGTCCGGGACACCGCGGCCGATCCGCGGAGGGCCGCGGCGGCCGTGGACGAGCTGGCCCGCCTCGGCGTGGCCGCCCTGGCGGGGGAGTACCACAGCGTCGTCGCCCGTGCCGCCGCCGCGAGGGCCGACGCCCTCGGTCTGCCGTTCCTCTGCTCGTCAGCGGTTCTCGACGCGCTCACCGAACAGCCCACGGAGTGGGTCGCGCGTCTCGCCCCGCCCAGTCCCACGGCTGGCGGGTCTACGCGGACTTCCTCCTCGGCGCCGGTCACAGCCGCATCGCCGTGGCCGCGCAGCCGAGCGTCTACTGGGCCGCCGGGACCCGTGTCCTGCGGGACCATCTCGCTCCGCGCGGCGGCACGGTCGTCGAACTCGACGTGAGCGCGCTCGATCCCGCGGCACTGTGCGACGAAGTCGTCGGCCGTCGTGCGACCGCGCTCCTCCTCCTGACAGGTCACCCGGAGCCGGCGGTGCCGATCGTCCGGTCCGTCCGCCGCGACCCGCGCCTCGCCGGCCTCGTGATCGGTGCTCCGGCCGGACAACCGGAGTTCGCCGGTTGGGCGGAGGCGCTGGGCGACGACGGCGCCGCCGTCCCCTTCCTGCGCTACCTGCCCGAGCGCCTCACCCCGCTCGGTGCACGGGTCGGGGAGGCCCTGCGCGAACGGCTGGCCGAGGCGCCCTCCTTCGTCGCCTTCGAGGGCTACGACACGATCGCCGTCCTCGCCGACGTGCTGCGCTCCCACGGCGCGGACCGGGCGCGCACGGCCGGATCCTGGCCGCGCGTCGCGGTCGAGGGCACCCGCGGTCTGATCCGCTTCTCCCGCGCACCGGGCACCGGCGTCTGGCAATGGGCCCGGCCGCCGCTCCAGGTCGTCGACCGGGACCCCGCGGCGCCCGACCGCTTCCGGATCCTCCACACCGGCTGAGGGGGCACGGGGTCCGGCGGTTCTCCGGCCGACGGGCACGGCCCGGCCGGCGGTGCCGTGCGGACCGCCCCCGCCCGGATGCCTACGGTCCTGCGGCCGCCGTCCGCCGAGGACGCCGCCGAACCGGTCGTGGTCCCGGTCCGGCCGGGCCGGCCTCCGAGCCCCGGCCCCCGGCCCCGACCCGTCCGGTGGGCCTCAGACCGGGCCCAGATCGGCGTGGAGCAGGTGGTGGTCCGAGTACGGGGTGGGCAGCACGCGGTGCGCGAGCGGGGCGATGCCGCGCAGGAAGACGTAGTCGAACTTGCTGTGCCAGTCGGTGGTCGGCGGGCAGGTGCCGGCGGACGAGGGCCGGCAGCGGGGATCCGCGTCCGCGGCCAGTGCCCACATCCGGCCGAGTTCGGGGGCGTCCGGCACCGCGTTGAAGTCGCCGAGGACGATCGCGCGGTCGTGCCGGGCGACCTCCGCGGCGAGCACCGCGGCCTGCTCCGCCCGGACCGCTTCCTGGCGTCGTTCGGCGAAGTGGGTGTTGAAGACCCGGACGGGCCGGCCGCCGACCATGGTGGTGACCGCCATGTACCCGCGGTCCTCGGATCCGCCGTCGGGGTACTCCACGTTGACGCGGCCGGTCATCGGGGCGGCCGAGAGCACCGCCTGGCCGTAGGCCCCGGGACTCCAGGGCTTCCCGCCGCAGCGGCCCCAGTTCCGCAGGACCGTCCCGTACGCGACGTGGTAGACCAGCCCGTAGCGGTTCTCCAGGTGGTCCCTGATCTTCTCGACGTCACGCGCACACGCCTCCTGCACCGCGACGACCTGGGGCGCGTACGCGGCGATCTGCGCCGCCCGGTCGGCGTTGTCCGTGTCGCAGGGGTTGCAGAGGTTCCACGTCATGACGCGGTTCGGCACGACGTCCCTGACGGCGTCGGCGGGCAGTGCTCTGCCGGAGAGGTCGTCGCCCGGCGCACCGCGGCCGACGAGCGCCACGCAGACCAGGGCCAGGATCGCGGCGCCCACGAGCAACGGCATGCGCCTTCCGGACACCCTCGCCTCCTCGCCGTGGGGTACACGCGGCAACAGGCCGCCCCGGCAACGAGATTACGGGACGGGGCCGTCGGCGACACGCACTCGTCCCTCTGAGCCCCCCGGACCCTCTGAGCCCGCGGCAACGGTGATGCCGACGGCGACGGCGACGGCAACGGCAACGGCAACGGCAACGGCAACGGCAACACGGTCGGCGCCCGCACCGGCGAACCGCTCGCGCACCCGCCGGGGAACCGGAGCCGGTGCCGTGGCGCCGGTCGCCGTCGGCCGTCAGGCTGGTGACAGGGACGACCGTGGCGCGGGGCCACCGGCAGTCCGCCGGGCCGGGCCGGGCCGACGGCGGTGTCCGGCGAAGGGCCCGCCTTCGCGGCCCTGACGGCCCTGGCCGCCTCGGCGGACGGAGCCGAGGATGAGGAGGTGGTCGTCGCCCGCGACGGGGCCGCGCCCGCGTCGGCACCCGCCGGCACGCTTCCGAGCGCCCAAGAGCCCAGGAGCCCAGGAGCCCAGGAGCCCAGGATGCAGACACTCACCAGCACGTGCGCCACAGCCGGACGGTGTCCGCCGTACGGTTCCGCGGCCCGCGGGTCCCGCTCCGCGGGCGGGGCTGATGAACGTCGGGCGGACCTCACGGGGCCCGACGCCCGGACCGGCCCGCGGGCCGGTCCGGGCGGGGCGCCGGCCGTTCAGGAATTGCGTGCCGGGGACTTCTTCACCACGTTGGACACCTCGCCGCGGGGGCTGTCGGCGGCCGAGGCACGCACCCGACTGGAGCGGTACGGCGCCAACGAGCTGCCCCGCTCGGGCCGCACCCGGGTGTGGCGGCAGCTGGCGGCGCAGTTCACGGACCTGTTCGCGATCGTGCTGCTCGTCGCGTCGGGGATCACCTTCGTCGCGTACGGGCTGGGGCAGCCCCGTGACATGGGCACCTTGCAGCTGGCCTTCGCCATCCTGGGCGTGGTGGTGCTCAACGCCGTCATCGGTTTCGCGCAGGAGTACTCGGCGGAACGTACGGCGGAGTCGCTGCAGGCGATGGTGCCGCACGCCTGCCGGGTGCTGCGCGACGGTGAGCGGCTGGAGCTGCCGGTGCGCGAGCTGGTGCCGGGGGACGTGGTGTGGGTGGAGGCCGGGGACGCGGTGTCGGCCGACTGCCGGGTCGTCGAGGCGCACGAGCTGTCCGTGAACAACGCCCCGCTGACCGGGGAGAGCAACGCGGTCGGCCGTACGGCCGAACCGGTGTCGGCCGGGCCTCCGCTGGAGGCCCGCAACTGCCTGTTCATGGGGACGGATGTGGTCGCCGGGTCGGGCAGGGCCGTCGTCTTCGCCACCGGCGCGGGAACGGAGTTCGGGAAGATCTACCGCCTGGCCGCGGCGGCGCCGCGGCAGAAGACCCCGCTGCAGCGGCAGGTGGCCTCGATGGCCCGCCGGGTGGCGGGGGCGGCGCTCGCCATCGGCGCCCTGCTGTTCGCCGTCCGGCTGCCCACCGGCGAGTCCGTGGTGTCCTCGTTCGTGTTCGCGCTCGGTGTCATGGTCGCGTTGGTTCCCGAAGGGCTGCCCGCGACGCTCTCGGTGTCGCTGGCGATCGGCGTGCGGCGCATGGCGCGGCGGCACGCGCTGGTCAAGCGGCTGCTCGCGGTGGAGGCGCTCGGCTCGACGACCGTGATCTGCACGGACAAGACCGGCACGCTCACGCAGGCGGAGATGACCGTCACCAGGGTGTGGGCCGACGGCGCGCTGCACTCGGTGTCGGGGGTGGGTTACGCGCCCGTCGGCGAGGTGGACGATCCGGCGCCCGTGCGGGAACTGCTGCGCGTGGCGGGGCTGTGCTGCGACGCCCGGCTGGTCCCGCCGGCGGATCTGCGGCACTGGAGGGTGCTCGGTGACACCACCGAGGGAGCGCTGCTGGTCGCGGCGGCCAAGGCCGGCGTCGACCTGGACGCGGCGGAGGCGGCCACACCCCGCGTGACGGAGTTCCCCTTCGACTCGGACCGCAAGCTGATGAGCACGGTGCACCGCGGCGGTGCGGGCCACCAGGCCTACGTCAAGGGAGCGCCCTCGGAGCTGCTGGCCCGCTGCACCGCCGTCGAGTGGAAGGGCGGGCGCCGGCCCCTGACCGAGGAGACGCGCGCCGCCGTCGTCGCCGCGGGCGACGACCTCGCGTCCCAGGGACTGCGGGTGCTGGCGGCTGCGCGGCGCGAGGTGGCCGGCCCCCACCCTGCGCGGGAGGAGGCGGAGTCCGGGCTGACGCTGCTCGGTCTGGTCGGCATGCTCGACCCGCCGCGGCCCGAGGTGACGGACGCGGTCGGGGCCTGCCGTCGGGCCGGTATCCGCATCGTCATGGTCACCGGCGACCATCCGCTGACCGCCGAGGCGGTAGCCCGCCGGGTGGGCATCGTGCTCGGGCCGGACCCCGTGGTGGTGACCGGCGCCCGGCTCGACACCCTCGACGAGGACGCGCTGGACGCGCTGCTGGCCGAGCCGTCGGAGCTGCTGCTGTGCCGGGTCAGCCCGGAGCACAAGATGCGGGTGGTCACCGCCTTCCAGCGCCGGGGTGAGGTGGTGGCGGTCACCGGGGACGGCGCGAACGACGCGCCGGCCCTGAAGCACGGCGACATCGGCGTGGCGATGGGGGCCTCGGGCACGGACGTGGCCCGGGAGGCGGCCTCGATGGTGCTGCTGGACGACTCGTTCGCCTCCATCGCCACGGCGGTGCGACTGGGCAGGACGGTCTATCAGAACATCCGCAAGTTCTTCGTGTACCTCTTCAGCCACAACATCAGCGAGCTGGTCCCGATCCTGGCCGCGACGCTCGCCGGGTTTCCGCTGGTACCCATCAGCGCGGTGCAGATCCTGGCGATCGACCTGGGTTCGGATGTGCTTCCGGCCCTCGCGCTGGGCGCGGAACCGCCGGAGCCGGACGTGATGGACCGCCCCCCGCGCTCCCGGCGCGAGCCGCTGTTCTCGGCGGCGGTGGTGGGACGGATCTTGTTCCTCGGCGGCATCCAGGCTCTCGGCGTGTGTGCCGTGTTCTTCTGGCACATCCACTCCGCAGGCATCCCGTTCGACGAGTTCACCAAGGACGATCCGGTCTACCGGGAGGCGATCACCATGGTCCAGGCCGGGATCGTGGTCAGCCAGTTCTTCAACGCGCAGGCGGTGCGCACCGACCGCGAGAGTGTCCTGAAGGCCGGACTGCTGTCGAACCCCGCGCTGCTGGGCGCCGGCTTCGTCGGAATCGCCTTCATGGCAGCGATCAGCTACGTCCCCCTGCTGCAGGCGGTCTTCAACACCGCGCCGCTGGCCGCCGGGGACTGGGCGGTCCTGACCGGGCTGGGAGTGCTGCCGCTGCTGGCGGACGAGGCCCGCAAGGGGTGGCTCCGTAGTCACCACCGTGTCGCCGGGGAAGAGGTGAACCGATGAGAGTGATCATCGTGGGCTGCGGACGGGTCGGGTCCACACTCGCCGTCCAGCTCGCCGCCGAGGGCCACGACGTGCACGTCGTCGACCGGCGCCCCAAGGCCGCCCGGCGGCTCCCCGAGACCCCCGCATCCACTTCCACGAAGGCAACGGCTACAGCCGGGCCGTGCTGGAGGCGGCCGGCATCGAGCACGCCGACGCCTTCGTGGCGGTGACCTCCGGAGACAACAGCAACATCGTGAGCGCCCGGACGGCGAAGGAGACGTACCGGGTGCCGAACGTCCTCGCCCGCATCTACGACCCCGCCGCGCGGACATCTACCGCGAGCTCGGCATCCCCACCGTCGCCAGCGTCCGCTGGACCGTGCACCGGATCCACCGGATGCTGCTGCACCGCCACCTCTCCCCCGACATCAGCTTCGGCAACGGCGAGACCCTGCTCCACCGCTCCGAACTGCCGGCCTATCTGACCGGACGGCGGCTGGCCGAGTTCGACGTCGACGGCGAGATCCGCGTCGTCGAGGTCACCCGTGGCGGCCACTCCCTGGTCCCTCCCACAGCACCACCGCGCACCCGGGTGATCTGGTCACCTTCGCCGTCGCCACCACCGCGCTGGGCAGGCTGCGCGGCTTCCTGGACAAGGAGCTGGGGACATGAACGTGATCATCGCCGGGGCCGGACGGCTCGGGACCCAGATCGCGCAGGTGCTCGCCGCCGCCCACAACGAGGTGACGCTGATCGACTCCGACGACGACCGCGTCGCCGAGCTGGAGGGCCGCCTCCCACTCCGTCTGGTCGCCGGAGACGCCTGCGAGCCCGCCCTGCTGGAACACGCGGGTGCTCTCACGGCCGACCTCGTCGTCGCCACCACCGGCGACGACGAGGACAACCTGGTCATCAGCCTGCTCGCCAAGCGCCGGTTCGCCGTGGACCGGGTCGTCGCGCGCGTCAACGACGCCGACAACACCTGGCTGTTCGACCAGCGCTGGGGGTCGACGTCGTCGTGCCCGCCGCGACCCCGCTGATCTCCCTGATCGAGGAGGCCACCGGCGCCACGGACACCGTGGCCCTCCTGCGGCTGAGCAAGGCGGGCGTCGACGTCATCGAGACCGCGATCACGCCGCGGTCCCGCACCGCGGGCCGCACCCTCGCCGAGGTGCCGCTGCCCGACGGCACGGTGATCGCCACCATCATCCGCGACGGGCAGCCCACCGTCCCCACGCCGGCCTTCACACTCCGGGCCGGCGACGAACTCCTCCTGGTCTCCCACACCGCCACCGAGCAGGAGATCCACGCCGCGTTCCAGTGACAGCCGTGGGCCCGGGTGCGAAACCGCCCCGGCGGGGTGCCGCGAGCGGCGGCCGCGCGGGCCGACAGACCCCCGGGCGGGCCGGACTGCCCTCGCGGCGTCGCGCCGGAGCGGCCAGGCTTGTCATGAGCCCAATCCGGCGACTCATCGACACGCCGGAGTGAAGGAGCTGATCGCCATGGCACACCTGGTCGGATTCCCGGACCGCCCGGTCCGGGTGGACGCGCGTGTCGACGCGCCGCTGTCGCGCTGGCTGTGGCTCGTGAAGTGGATCCTCGCCGTTCCGCACTACGTGGTGCTCTTCTTCCTGTGGATCGCCTTCTGCGTGGTGACGGTGATCGCGTTCTTCGCGATCCTGTTCACCGAGCGCTACCCCCGCGCCCTGTTCGACTTCAACCTGGGGGTGCTGCGCTGGAGCTGGCGGGTGGCCTTCTACGCGTACGACGCGCTGGGCACCGACCGCTACCCGCCGTTCAGCCTGGGCGAGGAGCCGGACTACCCGGCCCGGCTGGACATCGCCTACCCGAGCGGCTCTCCCGCGGCCTGGTGCTGGTCAAGTGGTGGTTGCTGGCGATCCCGCACTACCTGGTCGTCGGGTTCCTCGTCGGCGGCGCCCACCTCGGCTGGTGGTCCAGCGGGCTGATCGGCGTGCTGACCCTCGTCGCGGTCGTGATCCTGGCCTTCACCGAGAAGTACCCGAAGGACCTGTTCGACCTGATCATCGGCCTCAACCGGTGGGTGCTGCGCGTCTCCGCCTACGCCGCGCTGATGACGGACGTCTACCCGCCGTTCCGTCTGGACATGGGCGGTTCGGAGACGCCGGCCGCCGGGAGCGGGCCTGAGCGCCGCGCCGCGGGGCGCGTCCTCCCTCCGGCACCACCCGCGCCGCGGGGCGCGTCCTCCCTCCGGCACCACCCGCGCCGCGGGGCGCGTCCTCCCTCCGGTGCCACCCGCGCGGCCGCTCATCCGTGCTCGGACCGCAGTTCGCGGACCCGGGCCCGGAACACGCGCCAGCGCCGCTCGTTGCCGTGCACGAGCATCGCCGACTCCGCCATCAGGTCGGCCGCCCGGTCGAGCAGTTCGGAAGCCGCGTACAGGTAGCGGGGGGCGTCGCGCTCCCCCACCAGGTCGGCCCGGAGCGCCGCCGGAGCGAAGTCGACCCGGGCCAGCAGGTCGAGGGCGCGGCGCAGCAGCCGCGCGACCAGGGTCTGCAGGCCCGCCGACTGCCAGTCGTCGGCGATGATCCGGTGCCGCTCCCCCAGCAGGTCGGCCAGCGCCGGGTGGGCGGCCAGGCTTCCCGCGATCTCCCAGGCCTCCTCCATCGCCCCGGCCAGCCAGGCACCGCTCTGCCCGGTGTCCTCGGCGATCGTGCCGACGTCCCTCCTCAGTCTCCGCAGTTCCGCGGGCTCGCCCTCCCTTCCATGAAGAGGATCCCCGACTCCGCCACGAGCCCCGGGGCGTTCAGGTCCTCGGCGCCGGCGAATCCGATCGTCGACGTCCGCCCGCCGGCCTCGGCCTCGCTCCACCGGTCGGCCAGCGACTTCAGCGCCCGGGACCGCGCCTGGAGCTCCGCGGCCTGCCGCAGGGGCGCCTGTGAGTAGTACTCCTCGTGCTCCGGTGGAACCGCGCCAGGTTGTCGATCACGCGCAGCAGTGGGTCCGGAGGGGTACGCCGCGTCTCGTCCTCGGGCATGCCGACAGTCTGCGGCAGCCCTCCCGCACCGGCACGGGGGCCGCGTCCGTCGGGGCGATCGCGGCGAGGTCCCTCAGGCCGTCCTCTGCCCGCTCATCCGCTTGCGGGCGCGATAGGCCGCCGCCTTGATCCTGTTGCCGCACGGATCCATGGCGCACCACTCCCGCCGCGCCCCCCGGGACCGGTCGACGTAGACCTGCGAGCACTCGGGGTTGCCGCACTCCTTGAGCAGCGCGGCGTCCGGCCCGCCGAGCACCGTGACGGCGTCCCGGGCGACGGCGGCGAACGCCTGCTCGAGACGGGCTTCGACATGGCACCCCGTCGCGGTGAGCTGCGGGACGGGGGCGGGCTTGCGGGCGTACGCGTTCACGAGCGCCAGCGCGTCGCGGTCGTAGCCGGTGCCGGCCATCCGCGCCAGGATCAGCCGGTGGAGGGCCTCGCGCAGGGCCAGGGCCGTCCGGAGGTCCGCGGCCTCGCAGGGGATCGCGTGCTCCGTGATCCCGCTCTCGCGGAACCACGCGCTGAGGCTTTCGGGTGAGGAGAGGTCTTCACGGGGCTCGGGGCGGTGCCGGTAGCGCAGCGTTCCCGCGAAGTCGAGCGCGGGGGCGCCGCCGGGGAAAGCATGCGTCATGTCACCATTCTGGACAGTGACGCATCGGGGCGCAAGGGCCGTCTCCTGCGGGGTCCGCTCCGGGGCCGATTCCCGTTCGGGAGCGGCGGGAGGGGCCCGTGACCCGGCCGGCGCCCGCGCGGCCGCCGTAGGGCCCGTGCGGCAGGGCCACAGGTCCCCTGGAGGAACGGCGGTCGGCGCGGTGTGATGGAGGGGGACGGAACCGAAGGCGGCGGCCGCGACAGTCGGACGAGGTGTGCCATGGACAACTCCACCAGCCCCACCCCCACCGGGCGGCTGCGCCGCCTGACGGGCGCCCTCCTCTCTCCCGGTGGGAACCGGTGCTCCTGGCCGTCACGGCGGCGGCGCTGACGGCCGGCGGCATCGCCTGGCTCGCGGGCGCCGGCGGTCTCGCGGACCTGTTCTGGGCCCTGGGCACGGTGTCCGCCGTGGTGCCGGCGGTGGGGTGGGTGGTGGCCGCGCTGCGGCACGGGCGCGCCGGCGTCGACCTGATCGCCGTGCTGGCCCTGGGCGGCACCCTGGCCGTGGGCGAGTACCTGGCCGGGGCCCTGATCGCGCTGATGCTCGCGACCGGCCGCACCCTGGAGGCCGCCGCCCAGCGGCGCGCCTCGCACGACCTGCGCGCCCTGCTGGAGCACGCGCCGCGATCGGCGCGCCGGCGGACGGACGCCGGGGTCGACACGGTGCCGCTGGCCGAGGTCGGTGTCGGCGACCTGCTCGTCGTGGGTCCCGGCGAGGTGGTCCCCGTGGACGGCAGGGTGGAGAGCGCCGCCGCCGTCCTCGACGAGTCGGTGCTCACCGGTGAGCCCCTCCAGGTCGAGCGGCCGCGGGGCGAGACGGTCCGCAGCGGTGTGGTCAACGCGGGCGGTGCCTTCGAACTGCGGGCGACCGCGACCGAGCAGGACAGCACCTACGCGGGCATCGTGCGCCTGGCCCGGCAGGCCGGAGCGGAGTCCGCGCCCGTGGTGCGGCTCGCCGACCGGTACGCGGCGTGGTTCCTCCCCCTGTCCGTGGTGGTGGCGGGACTCGCCTGGCTGATCAGCGGATCCGCCGTACGGGCGGTCGCGGTGCTGGTGGTCGCCACCCCGTGCCCGCTGCTGCTGGCCGCTCCGGTCGCCATCGTCTCCGGTCTCTCCCGTGCCTCCCGCCTCGGCGTGGTCATCCGCGACGGCGGCGCCCTGGAGAACCTCGGCCGCGCCCGCACCCTGCTGCTGGACAAGACCGGCACCCTCACCGGCGGCCGCCCCCGCGTCGTGGACGTGATCGCCGCGCCCGGCCGCAAGCCCGCGGAGGTGCTCCGCCTGGCCGCGTCCCTCGACCAGTACTCGCCGCACGTCCTGGCCCACGCCATCGTCGACACGGCCCGCGAACGCAAGCTGGAACTGTCGGTCCCGGCGGACGTCGGCGAGGAGCCCGGACGCGGCGCCTCGGGCACGGTCGAGGGGCAACGGGTCTACATCGGCCGTCTCGACACCGTGGACCTGGAGCCCTCCTGGGCCCGTGCCGTCGACAACCGCGCCCTCCTCGACGGCGCGGCCGTCGCCTGGCTGACCGTCGACGGCCGGCCGGCCGGCGCCGTCCTCCTGCGCGACCCGGTCCGGCCCGACGCGCCCGCACCCTGCGCCACCTGCGGGCGGCGGGCATCGAGCGGCTGCTGATGCTCACCGGCGACCGCGCCGAACCCGCCCAGGAGGTCGCCGCCGTCCTCGGGCTCGACGACGTGCACGCCGGGCTCAGCCCGGCCGGCAAGGTCGCCGTCGTGCGCGCCGAACGCGAACGCGCGGTCACCGTGATGGTCGGCGACGGCGTCAACGACGCACCCGCCCTCGCCGCCGCCGACATCGGTGTGGCCATGGGGGCCCGCGGCTCCACCGCCTCCTCCGAGGCGGCCGACATCGTCCTGACCTCCGACCGCGTCGACCGGCTGGCCGACGCCGTCTCCATCGCCGTACGAGCCCGGCGCATCGCCGTGCAGAGCGCGCTGGGCGGCATGCTGATGTCGCTCGCCGCCATGGCCGTGGCCGCGTTCGGGCTTCTCCCGCCCGCCGCCGGCGCGCTCCTCCAGGAGGGCATCGACGTCGCGGTCATCCTCAACGCCCTGCGCGCCCTGCGCGTCGACCGGTCCGCGCGACCGGCCCTGACGCCGACCGCCGAGGCGCTCGTCCACCGCTTCGCGGCGGAGCACGACGACCTCCAGGACGTCCTCGAGGCCGTGCGCGACGCCGCCGACCGGCTCTCCGACGGTCCCGGCCCCAGGCCCTCGCGGCCGTCGAGGAGACCCACCGGCTGCTCACCGAACGGCTGCTGCCCCACGAGTACGCCGAGGAGCACCAGCTCTATCCGGCCCTGGCCCCCACCCTGGGCGGTCCCGAGGCCACCGCCACCATGAGCCGCGCCCACGCCGAGATCGAACGCCTCTCCCGCCGCATCGCCACCCACCTGCGCCTGGCGCACGCCGACGGCGGCCTCACCCCCGGCCAGCTGGACGACCTGCGCTCCAGCCTGTACGGGCTGAACACCGTCCTGCGCCTGCACTTCACGCAGGAGGAGGAGAACTACTTCTCGCTGGCCCCGTGAGGAGGGGCCCCGGTGCGGGCGGGTGCCCCCGGCCGTCCGCATCGGCCGGGGGCACTCGTTCTCCGCTCGCGCGGCGGTGTGTCACTTCACGATACCGAGCGCTTGCCGAAGAGGCATACGATGTTGCGCATGACGCAAGACAACAGTGAGCTGGACAGTCTCGTGCGCAAGCGCGTCCGCGCCCTGCGCCTGGCGCAGGGGTGGTCCCTGGAGGACCTGGCCGGTCGTGCGAACATCAGCCCGTCCACGCTGTCCCGCATCGAGAACGGACAGCGTCGCCTCGCCCTGGACCAGCTCGTCACCCTCGCCCGCGCCCTGGACACCTCTCTCGACCAGTTCGTCGAGAACGCCGCCGACGACGTGGTCTCCCACCCGACGGTCGACGCGACGCGCGGGCAGATGCGGTGGCCCGTCAAGGCCGAGCCGGGCATGACCGTCGTACGCCGGCGGATGACCGACCCGCCGCCCGACAATCCGTCGCGGATGCGGGCCCACCCCGGCCGCGAATGGCTCGTCGTGCTGTCCGGCACCGCCGTCCTGCTCCTGGGCAACCGGCGCCTGCGTCTCGAGACCAACCAGGCGGCGGAGTTCCCCACGATGCTCCCGCACGCCATCGGCGCGGAGGGCGGACCGTGCGAGATCCTCGGCATCTTCGACCGCGACGCGCGCCGCGGCCATCAACGCCGCGGCGACGCCGACGGGAGGGACCACCCGGCACCGTGACGGCCCGTCGGCACGCCGGTTTGCGTGTTCCGGGCTCCAGCCGGCCGTTTTCTTGCGCATTCCGATACGGAGCGGGTCGCACGCCGATCGTCTGCCTAGCGTGGCCGCATGAATCACCCCACCCCTGACACAGCACTCCTCGGCGCCCACCACGCCCACGGGCACGACACGGGCGACCAGGCGGAGATCCTCGATCTGGACGCCGAAGTGCTCGCCGAACACACCGCGTCCCTCATCGCCTGGCTCCCCGTCGAGTCCGCCCCTCGTCACATCGTGGACCTGGGCTGCGGCACCGGGGCGGGCACCTTCGCACTGCTGGAGCGCTTCCCGGAGGCCGAGGTGACGGCCGTCGACTCCTCCGCCGTGCACCTGCGCCGCCTGCGGGAGAAGGCGGCCGCCGCCGGAGCGGCCGAACGCGTCCACGTCGTTCACGCCGACCTCGACGCCGCAAGGTGGCCGGACCTCGGCACGCCGGACCTGGTGTGGGCGTCGGCCTCCCTGCACCACCTGGCCGATCCCGACCGCACGCTGCGCCAGGTCCACGATCTGCTGTCACCGGGCGGGCTGTTCGCCGTCGTGGAACTGGCGGGCTTCCCCCGGTTCCTGCCCGTGGACGCCCCGGAAGGCGCTCCCGGTCTCGAGGAACGCTGCCATGCCGCACTCGCCCGGCACCACGCGGAGCGCGTCCTCCACCGCGGCACCGACTGGGCGGCCGAACTGACGGAGGCCGGCTTCACCGTCGAGGGCGAACGCACCGTCACGGTCGCCCTCGGCCCGTCCCGGAGCGAGGCGACGGGCCGCTACGCCCACAGCAGCCTGCGCCACATGCGCGGCGGCGTCGCGTCCACCCTGACGGCCGAGGATCTGGCCGTCCTCGACCAACTGCTCGACGACGACGGCCCCTACAGCATCCTGCGCCGCGACGACCTGACCGTGCACACCGAACGCACGGTGTGGGCGGCACGCCGCACCCGGTGAGTTGCCGGCGAAGCGGTAGGGCTGGGCGACCGGTTCCGTCGCCGGGCCAGGACGCGCACTCCGCGGGGCTGTAGGCGTAGGTGTCGGCCTTGTTGCCGTCCACGTCCGGTTGAGGCCCACGTCCCCACCGGCGGCCGACGTGGCGAACAGGCCGAGGCGGGTCGCTCGGCTTCGCCGATCCGGAGCCGACGACCTCGGCCTGAACACCCCGTGCTTTGCGCGTCCTCGCCATCTGTACCGGGGTGACCTGCGAGAACGGGAACCGGGAGTGCATCTTCCCGTCACCGGGCGGCGCCCCGCCGGTACGTTGTCCGTGGCAATCCAGGTGTAGCGTCCTCGACATGGACTTTCGCACCACTGTTGAGCGCGCTCAACGCCTCAAGGAGCTGCACGCCGAGTACAAGCCGCTCGTGCTGCCGACCGTCTGGGACGTCTGGTCCGCGCGGACGGCAGCCGCCGCCGGGTTCCCCGCGCTGACGATCGGCAGTCATCCGCTGGCCGACTCCCGGGGGCCGACGACCACGAGGGGCAGACCTTCGAGGAGGTGCTCACCGCCGTCAGGCCGATCATCGCGGCGGTCGACGTCCCCGTGTCAGTGGACCTGGAGGCCGGGTACGGACAGGAGCCCGCGGATCTCGTCGCCGGGCTCATCGAGGTCGGCGGCGTCGGTCTCAACGTCGAGGACACCGTCCACTCGGACGGCGGCCGTGTGCGCGGCACGCAGGAGCACGCGAGTTACGTCGCCGGCCTGCGCGCGGCGGCTGACGACGCGGGGGTCCCGGTCTGGGTGAACGGGCGCACCGACCTCTTCCTGCACGCGAAGGACGCTTCCGGCGTCCTCGACGAGGCGATCGAGCGACTGCGGGCCCTGGAGCAGGCCGGCGCCGACAGCGTCTACCCGGTGGGTATTCAGGACGACGACGACCTGCTCACGGCGGTGACCGGCGCCGTCGCCGTTCCCGTCAACTCCACGGCTCATCCCGTCAGGCACGATCGTGAGCGCTTCCGCCGCCTCGGCGTCGGCCGGATCACCTACGGCCCACTGCTGCAGTTCGCGATGACGGATGCGATGAAGAACATGCTCGGGCCGTGGGCACCCTGAGGAGCTGATCGAGCGACGGGCCGGCCGTCGGTGTCCTTCACCTCACGGCGGAAGTGACGCGTGTGCTTGTCGAACCCGGCTGTATCGCCCGGTGCCGCTCGACGCCGACACCACGGTGCTCGTCAACGGCGCCGTGGGCGGCGTGGAGCACTTCGCGCTGCAACTGGCCAAGACGGGCTGACGCGGCGCTGAGTTCCTCTTCCCGGTGCTGACCGAGCGCGAGGAGAAGAACGGTGTCGCCCTCGCCTCGGAGGAGTCCTTCGGCAGAGCGCACATGTTCTGGTGAACCCTGGGCGCGGCGCTGCCGAAACCTCACGGGTCCGTGGTGGGGGGTGAAGGAGGCGGCATCTTCTTCGGTGACAGCTCGGCGTGGATGTCGACGGTGTCCTGGCTCGCGGTGAGCGTCGCACCGTTGCGGCGCAAGGCGCCGACGCGGTCAGGACGTGCCCTGCAAGGACGGGTAGTCGGTGTAGCCGTGGTGGTCACCGCCGTAGAAGGTGGAGGGGTCTGCGCCCGTGCGGCGCCGGCGGGCCTGCGGTGCGCCGACGTGCGTGTCCGTGCGTTCCTCGACCGCCGCGGTGATGCGCCACTCGTACGCGGCGTCGAGGCGTCCGCGGAGGGTTCTTGTCGCCCCGGGGCGGCGAGGGCCGCTCTCGGGGCGCCCTCGCCGTGCGCGGGGGTGGAGCGGTCTGCCTGGTGAATGGGCCGCTCGGCCGTGCCTGACTACTCGGCGGGTGTCTGTCGGCTGTGGTCCCTGACCGACTTCTCGATGGTGTGCGCCCACGCGGTGAACGTCTCGACCTGTTCAGGGGTCAGATCGCGTACGGAGATCTGCTCCAGGGTGCGCCACATGTCGGCGATGGGCTCCCGCAGGGCGCGGCCGGCGTCGGTGAGGTGGACCACCATGACCCGCCGGTCGTGGGCAGCGGGCTCCCGGGTGAGCAGTCCGGCCTCCTGCATGCGGCGCAGCGACTTGGAGACGGTGGAGTGGTCGAGGCCGACCCGCTCCAGCAGTTCTGTCTGTGTCTGGCCGTCGTGGTCGAAGAGCTGCATCAGCAGCAGTTCCTGTCCCGGGTGCAGGTTCAGGGCGCGCAGCATGGCGGCGGCGTGGCCGCGGTGGGTGCGGGCGAGCTGGAAAACGGCGTAGCTCAATCGCCCGTCGCGCGCGGCGTCCGGTGGCTCCGGTGAGGTGGTGTCCGGCATTGCTGCTCCCTGGTGACAAGAGTGGAAGTGATCGGTCAGTCGACGGTGAGGACGATCTTGCCTCGGTTGTGGCCGGCGTCGCTGGCCTGCTGCGCCTCGGCGGCCTCCGCCAGCGGGTAGGTGGCGCTGATCGTGGTCACCAGTGTGCCGTCGGCGGCCTGCCGGGCCAGCTCGGCCAGCCGCGCGGCGGAGCGGCGCTGCGGGCCCTCGGCGAAGACGATGCCGAGTTCGCGGGCGCGGAAGTCGGCGGTGGTGACGATCCGGTCGGTGCCTCCGCGCAGGGTGATGGAGTCCTCCAGTGCGCCCTTGCCGGCGGCGTCGAAGACGGCGTCCACCCCGCCGGGGGCGAGCTCGCGGACCCGCTGGACCAGGTTGTCCCCGTAGACCAGCGCGGTCGCGCCGAGCGAGGTGACGTACTCCTGGTTGGCCGGTCCGGCGGTGCCGATGACGCGGGCGCCGCGGGCGACGGCGAGCTGGACGGCGATGGTGCCGAGCGCGCCGGACGCTCCGTGGATCAGCAGCGTCTCCCCCGGGGCGACGCCGAGCAGGTCCAGCACGCGTTCGGCACCGTCGCTCGCCACGGGCAGGGCGGCGGCGTGCGTCCAGTCCAGGCCGGCCGGCTTGGGCGCGAGGACGGCCGCGGACGCCAGGGCGTACTGGGCGTAGGAGCCGGTGTCGGACCAGCCCAGCACCTCGTCCCCCGCCTTCAGGTGGTCGACGTCCTCGCCGACGGCGTCGACCACGCCGGCGATCTCCCCGCCGGGCACGGCGGGCAGCGTGGTGGGGAAGATCGCCTCCATGACACCGGAGCGGATCTTGCCGTCCACCGGGTTGACGCCGACGGCCCGTACCCGCACCCGGACCTGGCCGGGGCCGGGCCGAGGAATGTCGATCTCCGCCTCGTGCAGGACCTCGGTACCGCCGAACACGTCGAAAACGATGGCCTTCATGACGGGGGTCTCCTCAAGTGGGGTTCGTTGCGCCACCCATTTCCGTGGCCAGCCACATAAAAGTAACACCGATTAGGTGGCTAGCCAAGTAATCGCTTGGCGAGGGTCCTCGCGGGTACCGTCGCCTGCGAGAGGTCGGGGTGCCGGGCCGTGCGCGCGGCATGCCGGAACAGCCCCGGACACCAGTCGGATCACCACAGCGCGGCGAGGCGGAACCGGAGCGAAGAACCGCGCCCGGTCACCCGGCAGCGGCCAGGCGGCGCCGAAGCTCCTCTTCCGAGACGTCTTCCACGTGGGTCAGAAATACCCACATGTGGCCCGAAGGGTCCTTGAGGATGACGGTGCGGTCACCGTGAAACATGTTTTTCGGCGGCTGGAGGATCTCTGCGCCGGCAGCCTCCGCGCGCTCCGCCAGGCTGTCGACGTCCGGCACGAAAACGTGCAGCGTGACGGACGTGCCTCCGCCGAGTGAGGTCGGCGCGGCGAAGGAACCGGCCTCGGCCTCGTCCACACTGGCGTCGCCCAGCATCAGCGCCGACCGTCCGATGGTGATCTCGGCGTGCAGGATCCCGCCGCCAGGAGCATCGATCCTGAAGTCCTCACGGGCGCCGAAAGCCCGCTGGTAGAAATCGATCGCTGCGGCGGCGTCGTCGACCATGATGTGCGGGATCACGGCATAGCGGTAACGGTCGGGGATCTCGATGCGGGCCGTGCGCTCTGCCATGTGGAACCTCCTTGAAAGGCGCCGCGGTCAATTCCTGCGGCTCTGAACCGAACCTAGAAGCTCAGGTTCGGTTCAGGTCAAGCGGTGATGTGACCGCTGCAGGCGGCTCGAGGCAACCTCGGCTTTCTTCGCGGCCGAACTCGACCGGCCGTCGAAGCGCGGCCCGGCCCACCGCGAGTTCGCCCGCGGTCCGCCTTGGCCGGGCAGGGCATCGACCGCGTCCAGCAGGTCGGCGGTCGCGGACTTCAGGCCACCGGCACGGCCGGGGGCGCCGGGCAGGCTCAACAAGGCATCCGCGGCGCCCCGCAGGCACGACTCCGCAACCTCCGCCGGCCGCTCCAGCCCGGGTGCCGGCCAAAATCCGGCGCGCGTCCCCCAGCAGGACCGGCGCCCGCACACCCGGCTGGCCCTGCGCGGTCGGGGCCGCAGCCAAAACCTCGTCGCCCCCGGGCAGTTCGCCCCCGTCGGCCGGCGGCATCTCGTTGCTCACCGGTGCACCGTAGAGCCCGCGGGCCGGTACCCGCGGCGGAACCGAACAGCCCGACCGAGGCCGGTGCCGGCCACCCACTCGATCCCGACCGGCCGGCCGGCATGGGGTGACCGCAGGTCGCGCTGTTCGGACGATGTCGTCGTCAGTGACCGCGCGGCGCGGTCGTCGACCATGCGGCGCGGTCGTTTCGCAGGGCCCGGACGAGCCAGGGGTGCGGCGGGATCAGGTGCGGTAGCACCTGCCAGCCGTTGACGATCCACACCAGCCGCCAGTACCGGTCCACCTCGGGGTCGTGCGCCTCTTCGAACCGCCGGGCCATCCACTCCCGGAACTCCGTGTCGGGGGTGCGCGCGAACACCTCGGCGAAGCGGTGCACGAGGTCGTCGACGAGCGGGGCGGCCCTGTCGCCGAGCGGGTCGATGCCCGAGTCCACGGCCTCGGCCACCTTGCGGCGGGTGAGGCCCATCAGTTCCTCGCCGGCCTCGCTCTCGATGCCGGGCGTGTGCCCTGCCGCCTGCATCATGGCCGTCCGGCGCATCCGGGTCCGGAATCCCTCGTCGCCGACCAGCTCGACCAACTCCACCCACGCGGCGACCTGCTCGTCAGACGGATCATCGGGAGGTCGGGAGTGGCGGCGCGGACCATGGCCGCCGCGGCCGGGTCGGCATCCACCGCGCCGAAGGTGCCGAGGACGAAATCGTCGATCAGACGCCGGCGTTCCTCGCCGGACAGTCGCGTGAGCCTGTGCATGAGCTTGGTCTCCTCGGGATCGGACCCGCGTCCGGCCACGACGCGCAGAACGCTCCGCCGCAGTTGCAGCACCCGGATCTGGACGTCCATGGCGTCGGCCTGCGCCGCGGCGACTTCCGCCACCGACAGCTCGCGGTCCAGGACCCGTCGGATCGTGGCCAGGTCCACGCCCAGCTCCCGCAGTGTGCGCAGGAATTCCAGACGAAGCAGTGCGTCGAGGTCGTAGAGCCGGTAGCCGGCGGGACTTCGGGTGGTGGGCGCCACCAACCCCGAGTCGGAGTAGAACCGGATGGTTTTCACGGACAGGCCGGTTCGCCGGGAGAGCTCCCCGATCGAGTAGAGGGTCGTGACGTCCATGTCCCCACTCTGCTGTCTCCCGTCACTGGAGACTCAAGGCTGTCCCCGGCCGTGCGGCTCGACGCCCCCGGCCACCGACTTCGTACTCCTCCTCGGGTCGGGTCAGGCTCCCCTGTCCCGACCCGAGGGCACCGACGGGGGACGGTCAGGAGCCGACGACGCTGCGGACGTTGTCCAGCATGCCGCAGCCCGCCTTCAGCTGACGCTCCCGCTCCGCCAGGAAGGCCTCCCCAGCTCCTCCCGACGCTCCATGGCGACGTTCTCGCGTGCGCCGTTGAGGATCGTCCGCTCTTCCTCGTCGGCGTGGTGGGTGACCGCCTCCACCAGCGCTTCCAGCTTCTCGTCCCACTCCTCGGAGCCGACCTGCTCGACCTCCAGGAGTTCGAGGAGCGCCTTGTTGCCCTCCTCGTGCTCCTCCTCGCCGTGCTCGACCTCGTCGTCGTCGATCTTGTTGTAGCGCTTGAGGGCGGGATACACCTTCGCCTCCTCGGCCAGCGCGTGCGCGATCAGCAGATCGGCGAACTCGCCCAGGGCGGCGGCCCGGTCGGCTTCGACGCTGCGCATCAGGCGGAAGAGGTCCTCCATCCGGCGGTGGTCCCGGAGGATGAGTTCGACGACGTCTCGTGTCTCGGCCATGGAACAGGCTTCTCTTTCGTGCGAGGGAACCTTGCCGGAACCGACTACCCCCGCCCGACGACTTCAGTGTTCCCGGCGCCGCGGCGAGGCGCGGGAACGGCGGACGGCCTCGCCCGAGCCGGCAGGACCGGCGCGTCGGCTCATCCCCACCTGTCGTGGTGCGGCAGCCGGATCGACCGGGCCGCCCCCCGTCCGGCCCGGGGAACGGCCGACTACTGCGGCCTGGTCGCGATCTGGATCAGGTTCCCGCAGGTGTCGTCGAACACGGCGGTGGTGACGGGGCCCATCTCCAGGGGCTCCTGGGTGAAGAGGACTCCGAGGTCGCGCAGGCGCTCGTACTCCGCCGTCACGTCGTCGACGGCGAACTGGGCGAGCGGGATGCCGTCACCGACGAGCGCGTCGCGGTAGGGCTTGACGGCCGGATGACCGGCGGGCTCCAGGAGCAGCTCGGTGCCGTCCTGCTCGTCGGGCGAGACGACGGTCAGCCAGCGGGCGTTCCCGCCCAGCGGGACGTCGTACTTCTTCACGAAGCCGAGGACCTCGGTGTAGAAGCGCTCGGCCTTGGCCTGGTCGTCGACGAAGACGCTGGTGAGGTGGATCTTCATGGGGTGCTCTCCTGCGGTCCGGAGGGGTCGGGCACGAGCCAGCGCTCGGCGATCTGCCGCAGCGGCGTCGTGTTCAGGTCGTGGAACTTGTAGCGGCCCTCCCGCCTGGTCTCGACGAGCCCGGCGGCCTCCAGCACGGCGAGGTGCTGGGACACGCCCTGGCGTGAGATGCCCAGTCGGTGCTTCATGGTCAGTCGCGAGCAGATCTCGAACAGGGTCTGCCCGGACTTCTCCGTGAGCTCGTCGAGGATGGCGCGTCGGGTGGGGTCGGCCAGAGCTTTGAAAACGTCATCGGCCACACCTTCAGCATAGGCAAGCAACCACTTGCCTATCAAGCCGCCACTCCGGCACCGGCGCCCCGGCCCGGTCGACGCCTCCCCACGGGTGCGGCGCGGACCGAGTGACCGCATCCACTTAACCGCGACTAAACTTAACCGGTTTCGCTCGAATGGTTGTCGTGCGTCGAGTCTCCTTCTAGCCTCTCTCACGACCGCCGAACGAAAGATTGTCCCCGCCACCCTTTTCTGCCTCGACCACGGGAAACGGGTAGTGGTCCGCGGCGGTCGTCCGACGTCCCGCCGCCCGGTGCGAGTCGCACACCGGTTCCGGGTGGCGGAATTTCCGGCAGGCACGCGGCACCCCTTTCCGGACCGGAGCACACCCGGGCTCGGCGAGCACGCGTGTCCGCGCCCGTGACAACTTCGGGAGAAGCAATGAGAAGAGGACTGGCCACCGCGGCGGGAGCGCTGCTGGCCGTCGCGGCCTCGCTACTGACCGCCCCGCCCCCGGCACAGGCGGAGCCGCGGGCGGCATCGGGGTTCCACGTCGGCGACGGCCGCCTGCTGGACGCGAACGGCGACGACTTCGTCCTGCGCGGCGTGAACCACGCGCACGCCTGGCACCCCACCCGGACACCCCAGGCGCTGAAGGACATCAAGGCGCTGGGCGCCAACTCGGTGCGCGTGGTCCTCGCCACGGGGGACCGCTGGACCAGGACCACCGCCGCCGAGGTGGCCGCGATCATCACCGAGTGCAAGCGGGACCGTCTGATCTGCGTCCTGGAGGCGCACGACACCACCGGCTACGGCGAGCAGGCCGGGGCGGCGTCCCTCGCCCGCGCCGTGGACTACTGGATCGGCATCCAGGACGTGCTGCGGGGCAGGAGAAGTACGTCGTCCTGAACCTCGGGAACGAGCCGTACGGCAATTCCGGCTACGGGGCGTGGACCTCGGACACGCAGAACGCGATCGCGCGCATGCGTGCCGCCGGTTTCGGCCACACCCTCATGGTCGACGCGCCCAACTGGGGCCAGGACTGGTCCTTCACCATGCGGGACAACGCCGGAAAGGTCTTCGCGGCCGACCCCGAACGCAACACCGTCTTCTCGATCCACATGTACGGAGTCTTCGACACCGCCGCCGAGGTGAACGACTACCTGAACCGGTTCACTTCGCAGAAGCTGCCTGTCGTGGTGGGCGAATTCGGCAACGACCACTCGGACGGCAACCCGGACGAGGACGCCGTCATGGCCGCCGCCCAGCGGCTCGGCGTCGGCTACCTGGGCTGGTCCTGGAGCGGCAACGGCGGCGGCGTCGAGTACCTCGACATGGCCACCGGCTTCGACGCCTCCCGGCTCACCGGCTGGGGCCGCCGCGTCTTCGACGGCTCCGACGGCATCAGGCAGACCGCGCGCGAGGCCGGTGTCTTCGGTTCCGTCCCGGACGACGGTTCCACCGGGGAAGCTGTGCGGTCGCCTACCGGCTCAGCGACTGGGGCAACTCGTTCAACGCGGACGTGACCGTACGCAACACCGGCACCACGGCCGTCAAGGGCTGGCGGCTCGACTTCGCCTTCCCCGGCGAGCAGAAGCTCGACCACGCCTGGAACGCCCGGGCGACCCAGCAGGGGCGCCAGGTGCGGGCCACCCACGAGTCCTGGACGGAGACGATCCCGGCCGGCGGCGCGGTGAGCTTCGGCTTCAACGGCTCCTCCATCGCGGGAACCAACGGCGTTCCCGCGTCCTTCGCTCTCAACGGCAGTACCTGCACCACGAGTTGACGGCCTCAGGCCGGCAGGCGCAGGGTCGCGTCCCGCGGTGGAGCGGCCCTGCGCGCGTTCGCCGGGCTACCCGCCCGCCCCGGGCGCCCGGGCGGTGGAGCCCCGTGGGGTCAGCGTGGGCGTCGGCGCCTGGTGCGGACCGGTCCGGGTCCCGTTGATCACGTCGAACAGGACCCGCGCCACCTCCGCTCCGAAATGGTGCACGTCGTGGCTCATCGCCGACAGCGTCGGGTGGGTGATACGGCACAGCTGGGAGTCGTCCCAGGCGACCAGCGACAGGTCGTCGGGACGGTGAAGCCCATCTCGGCGGCGACGCCCGCGCCCGCGACCGCCATGATGTCGTTGTCGTAGACGATGGCGGTGGGCCGGTCGGCGGCGAGCAGCAGCGAGCGGGTGGCGCGGGCGCCCTCCTTCTCCTCGAAGCCCGTGGCGATCTGCCGGGCCTCCTCCAGCCCGAGTTCGCGCATGGTGGCCGCGAACGCCCGCGTGCGGATGGCGCTGTGGCCGAGGTCGGCCGGGCCGCCGACGCGGGCGATCCGGCGGTGGCCGAGCGCCGCCAGGTAGCGGACGGCCTCGCCGACCGCGGAGGCGTCGTCGGTCCACACCGCCGGGAACGGACCGGTGAGGGAGGGGTGGCCGACGGCTACGGCGGGCAGCCCGATCCCCTCGAGGGCGGGCAGCCGGGGGTCGTCCTCGCGGAGGTCCACCAGGATCGCCCCGGCGATCATCCGGCCGCCCCACCACGCCTTGTGGACGGCGACCTCCTCGTCGAGGTCGCGCACCAGCCGCAGCAGCAGCGAGCACGACCGCTCCGCCAGGACGCTCTCGATGCCGGAGATGAACTCCATGTAGAACGGTTCGAGGCCGAGCAGCCGGGCGGGCCTGCACAGCGCGAGCCCGACGACGTCCACCCGCCGGTTGGACAGGCTGCGGGCGGTGGCGCTGGGGGCCCAGCCCAGCTCCCGGGCCGCCTCGAAGATCCGCTCGCGGGTGGCGGCGGAGACACCGGGTTTGTGGTTGAACGCCAGCGACACCGCGCCCTTGGAGACCCCGGCGCGGGCGGCGACGTCCTTGATGGTGACGCGTTCCGTCGGACTGTTCACGTCACGTCCACGCAGTACAGGGCGGCCCGGACGTCCTGTACTGCGACGCCGCCGCAGCCGGTGACCCGGATCCGCACCCGCTCGCCGGGCAGCAGGGTCTGCGGGCCCCGGTCGCAGGCGGCGGCCGGTCCGAGCCGGTCGGCCTGGAGCAGGAGGTCTCGGACGAGAGTACGGGCGCTCACCACGACGTCGACTCTATCCCGCTCTCCGGGACGGGTTCCACGGCGACGTCGTAGACGGGCCGCGGGTAGGCGAAGTCCTTGTCGGCGACCGGGAAGTGCAGCGCGCGCAGCCCTTCCCCGCTCTCGCTCCCGCCGTCGCCCGGGCGGGAAGACGCCCCGTGTCGGCGACCAGGAACTCCTTCGCCGACCGCGGGTCCGGGACGAGGTCGGGGGGCACGGGGAGCCGGACGACCGAGCGGGGTTCGACATCCACGTCGAGGACGCTCTCGTGGATCAGGGTTCCGTCCGCCCGCCACCGGCGCAGGGTCACCGCCGTCGGCCAGGGCTCGGCGGCCTGGTTGACCGCGGCGAGCACCGGGCCGTCGGTGCCGGGCTGCAGGGTCAGGAGCCGGTCGGCGTAGACCCGGCGCAGCTCGTGGTAGAGGGGCTTGGGCGGCCGTCGCCGTCTACGGCGGCCCAGGAGGTGACGGGCCAGCAGTCGTTGAGCTGCCAGACGATCGTGCCCGCGCAGACGGGCCAGTGCGAGCGCCAGTGCTCGATGCCGGCCGCGACCGCCCGGGCCTGCACGAGCTGGGTCAGGTAGTGCCAGCGGTCGAAGTCGCCCTCGGGCGGCGGGAAGTGGCGTGCGAGGCCGCGGTCGAGCTTGCCGTTGCCGTCCTCGGCCTTCTGGTGGTGGAGCATGCCCGGGGAGTCGGGGCGAGCCGCTCGCCGGGCAGGGCGCGCCGCAGGGTGGCCTGCGCGGGCGGCGCCTGCCAGCCGAACTCCGCGACGAAGCGGGGGACGCTCGCCCGGTACTCGGCGTAGTCCTGGCGGTTCCACACCTCCCAGGAGTGGTGGGTGCCGTGGGCGGGGTCGTTGGGGTGGTGGTCCCAGGAGCCGGACCAGGGGCTGCCGGCGGTGTAGGGGCGGGTCGGGTCGAGTTCGGCCACGACGCGGGGCAGCAGGCCGAGGTAGTAGCCCTCGCCCCAGGAGTCGCCGGCGAGCGCGTCCTCCCAGCCCCAGTCGCGAAAGCCCCACAGGTTCTCGTTGTTGCCGTTCCACAGGACCAGGGAGGGGTGCGGCATGAGCCGGACAACGTTGTCGCGCGCCTCGGCCTCCACCTCGCCGCGCAGCGGCTGTTCCTCCGGGTAGGCGGAACAGGCGAAGAGGAAGTCCTGCCACACCATCAGACCCAGCTCGTCGCAGGCGTCGTAGAAGGCGTCGTCCTCGTAGATGCCGCCGCCCCAGACCCGCACCAGGTCGACGTTGGCCTCGGCGGCCTGGGTGAGCCGGGTCCGGTAGCGCTCGGGGTGATCCGGGAGGGGAAGACGTCGTCGGGGATCCAGTTGACGCCGCGGGCGAAGACGCGCACGCCGTTGACGACGAGGGTGAAGCCGGTGCCGTGCTCGTCGGCCGAGCGGTCGAGTGCGACCGTGCGGAAGCCGATCCGGCGGTGCCAGGTGTCCAGCGGACCGCCCTCGTCGTCGCTCAGGGCGAGGTGGAGGTCGTACAGGGGCTGTTCGCCGTATCCGCGGGCCACCACAGGCGCGCATCGGGCACCTCCAGGTGCAGGACCGCCTCGTCGCCGGTCAGGAGGGCCTCGGCGCGGGCGCCGGCCAACCGGGCCTCGGCGCGGGCGCCGGCCAACCGGGCCTCGGCGCGCAGCGCGCGCCCCCGCCCCCGCGCGGTGCGTTCGACCTCCAGCCGCACCTCCACCCGGCCGGTGCCCTCGTCGACGGTGACGAGCGGGCGTACGCGGGCGATGCGGGCGGTGGACCAGTGCTCGAGCCGCACGGGCCGCCAGATGCCGGCGGTCACCAGCGTGGGGCCCCAGTCCCAGCCGAAGCCGCAGGCCATCTTGCGGATGTACTGGGAGGGCTCCGGGTAGACGTTGGGCCGCTCCCCGGTGACGGCGCGGACGGCCGCGGCCTCGTCGTAGGCGGAGGCGAAGCGGATCTCCAGCGGCCCGGTGCGGCCGGTGACGTCGAAGCGGTGGCGGCGGTGCATGTTGCGGGTCGTGCCGACCGGGCGGCCGCCGAGGGTGAGGTGGGCGGCCGTGTCGAGGCCGTCGAGGACCAGGTCGGTGCGCTCGTGCGCGCTGCCGTGCGCGAGATCCCCGAGATCCCCGAGATCACGGACGTAGGTCCAGGCGCGACGGCCGACCCAGGCGACCTCCGTCTCGTTGAGTCCGGTGAACGGGTCGGGGATGACGCCGGCGGCCAGCAGATCGGTGTGGACGCAGCCGGGCACCGTGGCCTCCAGCAGTTCCCGCCCGTGGCGCAGGCTCCAGCCCTCCGCGAGCTGGGTGACGTCCTTCATGTGCGGCTCCCATCGCCTGAATCGGGCCCCGGTGGAGGGACAACGGCCGACAACCTAACCCGCTGATCAACCGCTGTCCATAAACCGGTCTAGTTCGCTCCATGATCTCCTTCCGCGACTCACCGCACGTCAGGATCGGCTTTCCGCCACCCAGGGTAACGATTGCGTATCGTGCGGGAATTCTCAGCTTTACCGGTTAATCGACGACTGCCATAGTGCCCACATCCCACCCGCAGAGCTGAGCCGCAATCCTGAAGGAGCTGGGCACATGGGGACGAAGAAGTCGCTCACCGGAGCGTTTCTGGCCGCCACGATCCTGACCGTCGCCGGCTGCAGTGGCCAGAGCACGGCCTCCGGCGAGGCGGCGGAGGCACCCGCCGATCCCGCCGACGCCTCGGGCACCATCAAGGTGCTGACGCACCGCACCGATCTCGTCCAGAACGGGACGATGGACGAGTACGCCGCCGAGTTCCGGAAGACCTACCCCAAGGTGAAGGTGAAGTTCGAGGCCCTCACCGACTACGAGGGGGAGGTCAAGATCCGGATGAACACCGAGGACTACGGTGACGTCCTGATGATCCCGGCCGCCGTCGCCAAGAACGACTACCCGAAGTTCTTCGCCCCCCTGGGCAGCAGCGCGGAGCTGGGCGCCAAGTACCGCTTCAGCGACAGGGCCGACGTCGACGGCAGGATCTACGGCATCACCACCTTCGGGACCGCGAACGGCTTCCTCTACAACAAGGCCGTGTGGAAGAAGGCGGGCGTCACCGCCTGGCCCACCACGCCGGAGGAGTTCGTCGACGACCTGAAGGCGATCGGGTCCAGGACGGACGCGGTGCCGTACTACACGAACTTCAAGGACGGCTGGCCGCTGACCGCGTGGAGCAACGCCATCGGCTCGGTCACCTGCGACGCCCGGGCCAACGACAAGCTGGCCGGCCCGGTGTCGCCCTGGGAAAAGGGCGGCGAGCTGCGCACGATCGACTCGCTCCTGCACGACGTCGTCAAGTCCGGCCTGTCGGAGAAGGACCCCAGCACCACCAACTGGGAGGCGTCCAAAGGCATGATCGCCAAGGGCGAGATCGCCACCATGCAGCTGGGGTCCTGGGCCATCACCCAGATGCGCGACGCCGCCCGGCAGGCCGGCACCGATCCCGGCGACATCGGCTTCATGCCCTTCCCCGCGCAGAAGGGCGGCACGTACTGCGCCGTCCTCGGTTCCGACTACCAGCAGGCGGTCAACGCCCACTCCGAGCACAAGGCCGCCGCGCGGGCCTGGATCGACTGGTTCGCGGAGAAGTCCGGCTTCGCCGCCAAGGAGGGGGCCGTCTCCGCGCTGAAGTCCGACCCCATGCCCAGCACGCTCGAGGACTTCGTTGACAACGATGTCACCTTCCTGGAGCGCTCGGAGGCGAAGACCGGCGAGGTGAACGCGATCGACAACGCGGCCGAGATCGGCCTCAACAAGCCGGACTACCGGCAGAAGCTGGTCGACCTCGCCCGCGGTGCGCAGAAGGGCGACCTGGAGGACTTCTTCGCGGACCTCGACAAGCGGTGGAACGAGGCGGCCGGGACCGTCGGCTCCTGACCCCGGCCGGCCCCTCCCTCTCCCCCTCCCCCAGCCGTGACCGGCCCCGCACCCGGACCGACGGACGGGGCCGGCCGCCCGCCACGGACCGGCGGACCGGCGCGGACCGGCGGACCGGCGCGGACCGGCGGACCGGCGCGGACCGGCGGACCGGCGGACGACGAAAGGCCCGACATGCCCGAGACGACCGAGACGACCGAGACGGCACCAGCGAAAACGCCGCGCGCCACCACCCCACCCCCCGGCAGGGCACGCCGCCCCTCTCCCCGCGGCGGCCCCCCGCTGCTGCGCCGCCTCACCCCGTGGTTCTTCCTCGCCGCCCCGCTGGCCCTGCTGATCACGTTCACCTACGTGCCCGTGGGAAACATGATCTTCTACAGCTTCACCGACTGGGACGGCGTCAGCCCGGACCGCGACTTCACCGGCCTCGACAACTACCGCCAGATCTTCACCCGGCCCGAACTGTTCCGGGTGTTCTTCGTCAGCTTCTACTACCTCGCGGCCTCCGCCGTGCAGATCGTGATCGCCCTGTACTTCGCGACCGTCCTCAGCTTCGACCTGCGCCTGCGGAACCTCTTCAAGGGCATCCTGTTCTTCCCCTACCTCGTCAACGGCGTGGCCATCGGCTTCGTCTTCCTCTACTTCTTCCAGGACGGCGGCACGCTGGACTCGGTGCTGTCCTTCTTCGGCGCCGGCTCCGACCACGCGTGGCTCGGTGACCCCGCATCGGCGAACACCTCGCTGGCCGGGGTGTCCGTCTGGCGCTTCACCGGGCTCAACTTCGTGCTGTTCCTGGGCGCGATCCAGTCGATCCCGGCCGAACTGTACGAGGCGGCCCAGCTGGACGGGGCCTCGCGGTGGCAGCAGTTCCGCCACATCATCGCCCCGGGCATCCGCCCGGTCGTCAGCCTCAGCGTCGTCCTGGCCGTCTCGGGTCGCTGTCCGTCTTCGAGATCCCGTACGTCATGACCGGCGGCGCGACCGGCACCTCGACCTTCGTCATCCAGACGGTCAAGCTCGCCTTCCAGTTCAACAAGACGGGCCTGGCGTCCGCCGCCGCCGTCGTCCTGCTCCTGATCGTCCTGCTGGTCACCTGGATCCAGCGCCGCCTCGTGCCCGACGAGAAAGTGGACCTGGTATGACCACGCCGCCGCCCGCCGCACGCCGTCGCCGGATCGCTCCGGCCCTGACCTACCTGTCGCTGGTCGCCGCGTCCCTGATCGTGCTGGTGCCGCTCGTCGTCGTCTTCCTGACCTCGCTGAAGACCTCGAAGGAGGTCGCCGACGGCGGCGCCCTGACACTGCCGCGCGACTGGCTCAACTTCGGCAACTACGCGACGGCCTTCGCCGACGGCCACATGCTGTCCGCCTTCGCGAACACCGCGTTCATCCTGTTCTTCTCGATCACCGGAACGGTCCTCATCGGGTCGATGACGGCCTACGCCGTCGACCGCTTCGCCTTCCGGGCGAAGAAGCCGGTCATGGCGCTGTTCCTGATCGCCACCCTGGTGCCCGGGGTCACCACCCAGGTCGCCACCTTCCAGGTGGTCAACAGCTTCGGCCTGTTCAACAGCCTGTGGGCGCCGGTCCTGCTCTACATGGGGACGGACATCGTCTCGATCTACGTCTTCCTGCAGTTCGTCCGGGGCATCCCGGTCTCCCTCGACGAGGCCGCGCGCCTGGACGGGGCGAACTCCCTCACCATCTACTGGAAGATCATCCTGCCGCTGCTCAAGCCGGCGATCGCCACCGTGGTGATCATCAAGGGGATCACCGTCTACAACGACTTCTACATCCCGTTCCTCTACATGCCCTCGGAGGACCTGGGCACCGTCTCCACCGCGCTGTTCCGGTTCAAGGGCCCCTTCGGCGCGCACTGGGAGAACATCTCGGCCGGCACGATCCTGGTGATCGTCCCGACCCTGCTCGTGTTCCTCTTCCTCCAGCGCTACCTCTACAACGGGTTCGCGCGGGGCGCGACCAAGTGAGGCCCGGCTCCCGGGGCGCCCCGGCGCCCCGGCTCCGCGGCGGGCGGCCGCGGAACTCGGGTCCCGCGCCGTCCGCCGGGTCGCACGGCGTGACGGCCCGCGGTCGTCCGATCAGGCGGACGGAGCGGGGGCCGGCGCCGCCTTCGTGAAGGGCAGCACGAGCCGGGAGGGGTGCTCGGCGTCGCGGTAGACCTTGTGGGTGACGGGGCGGCCCACCGGCAGGTGGAAGGCGTCCGGCGGCAGCAGGGCGTTGTGCTCGTCGGCGAGCGGCTCGGCGTTGGACAGCTCCACGACCAGCCGGTGCCCCGGCAGGAACGTCGTGCCGAAGGGGTAGACGCGCAGCACGTACTCCTCGATCCGGCCCGGCTCGACGGGGACCGCCCGGGTGTGCGGGTGGTGGGGGCCGCCCTCCGTGGTGCGCTCCGCGTCGAGTCCGCGGTGGGAGGCCTTGAGGTAGGCGGTCGTGGCGTCCGGTGCGGCCGCGCACCCGACGCACGAAGGAAGAGTGGCGCACGAAGAAGGACCGGGCCCCGCCGGCGCCGGCGGGGCCCGGTCCGTTCGGGCCCGGTCAGGCGGTGAACGCCATCACGGCGACCGGATCGGAGGTGGGCCGCCGCGAACCGCCCTCGGGTTCCACGGTGATGCCCATTCCGGACGCCCCGTCCAGGGATCCGGCCATGACGACGGCCTGGTCGGTGCGGTCGGGATCCATCAGACCGGCGGACCGCATGGTGCCGTGGTCGTCGAACCAGAGCTGGTAGACCTTCCCGGAGGGCGGCCGCTCCATCCCGGAGGCGAGGAAGACGGCCTTGTCCCGGCCGCCGGAGACGACGACGGTGCCGGTGGCGCCGTCGGCCAGACGCGCGGTGCTGGTCCTGGCGTCCGGGGCCGTGAGGACGGCCGTGATCTCGTCGACGCTCTGTTCGGCGGCACGGGCCTGCCCGCGGGCCTCCTCGGCACGCTGGTGCTGCCACACGGTCGCGCCGCCCAGTCCGGCGGCCGCGACGCAGGCGGCCAGCGCCCACCGCGACATCGTCCGCATGCGCCGGGCGGCCCCGACCGAACGCGTGGGCACGGGTCCGCCGGGGTTGTCCTGCCGGACGGTGGTGATGCGGCGCAGGACCTGCTCGCGCATCACCGGGGCGGGCGTGGCGAACGTCGCCAGTCCGAGGCGGGCGGCGGTGGCGGACAGCTCCGCGGTCTCCTCCACGCACAGCTCGCAGTGCTCCAGGTGCCGCTCGAAGTCCTCGCGTTCGTCCGGGGGGAGGGCGTGCAGGGCGTAGGCACCTGTCATGCGGTGCAGATCGGCGGTCGTCACGCGCTCACCCCCAGGCAGTCGCGCATCCGGATGAGTCCGTCGCGCAGTCGGGTCTTGACCGTGCCGAGCGGAAGCGTGAGCGCCTCCGCCACCTCGCGGTACGTCAGGCCGCGGTAGTACGCGAGCGTGACGGCCTGCCGCTGGATGTCGGTCAGGGTGCGCAGGCAGCGCCGCACCTGCTCCCGCTCCAGACGCGCCTCGACCTGCTCGGTCACCTCGTCGTACTCGGGTGTCCGGTCCAGCAGCGCCGCCTTGTGGTCGCGGACGGCCGCGGCTTCCACGGAGCGGACCCGGTCGACGGCACGGCGGTGCGCCAGGGTCAGGATCCAGTTGATGGCGGTCCCCCGGTCGGCCCGGTAGCGCGGTGCGGTACGCCACACCTCCACCAGGACCTCCTGGGCCACCTCCTCCGACTGGGCCCGGTCGCGCAGGACGGCGCGGGCGACCCCGAGGACCGACCCCGCCACGGTGTCGTAGACCGTGGCGAACGCCTTCTCGTCGCCGAGGGCCACCCGGCTCAGCAGCTCCTCCAGGTCCGGTTTCGCCACGGGGTTCGTGCCGATGTAGACGGCTTCTTTCACAAGGGTCCTCCGGGATCGGGCTCTTCCGCTGGTAATCCGGTCCCCGGAGGGTGGCGGATTGGTCCCAGTCGTACACCACCGGCGGACGGTCGCGGATGGGGTACGAGGAGGCGGGCACAAGAACGGGCGAAAGCGCGGCGCCGGCGGACCGAACCGCCGGGCGGCCCGCGACGGATGATCGGTGGATCACCGGTCGTCCCGGCCGGGAGACCCCCGCCAACGCCGAGGAGCACCGATGCCCGCGTCCGAGAACGGAGCGCCCCCGCAGGTGGCGCTCGAGCCTGCCGGCGCCCTGCTGACCCGCCGCGTTCCCCGTGCGGCCCGCGCCGCGGTGCTGTTCCTGCACGGCGGCAGGTCCGACAGCCGGGCCCCCTCGCGGCCCTGGCATCCGGCGGCCGTGCGGATGAGACCCGTGGTCCGGGCCGTCGCCGCCGCCGTGCCGGACGACGACGTCCTCCTGGGAACGGTGCGCTACCGGGTGCGGGGCTGGAACCAGGACGCCGCCGACCCCCTGCGGGACGCTCGGCGGGCGCTGGCGGAACTGGCCCGTCTCGTCGGTGACGTCCCGGTCGTCCTGGTGGGCCACTCCATGGGCGGACGGGCCGCTCTGCGCGCCGCCTCGGCGCCCCAGGTACGGTCCGTGGTGGCCCTGGCCCGTGGTGCCCCGCCGGGGAACCGGTCGCGCACCTGCGGGACAAGGGCCTCGTCGTGGTCCACGGGGACCGCGATCGCGTCACCGACCCGCGCGCGTCGGCGACGTACGTGCGGTGGGCCCTCCGGGCGGGTGCCCGGGCCCGCTTCCTTCCCGTGGCGGGCGGCGACCACGCCATGCTCCGCCACAGCGGAACCTGGCACCGTACGACGGGCTCGGCCGTCGCCGGCCTGCTGGCGGTCGAACGGGGCTCGGCGTAGTCCCTCCGCACCGGACGGGGCGGGCGACCGGCGCGGGACGGACGTCGGGATGCGGTCCGCCGGACCGGCCCCCGAGGTGGAAGCACCGACCGCGGCCCCGGTACGAGACCTCCGGGTCGCGCCGCGACATCAGGAGGCGCGGCCATGGCCGAGGACGGCAGCGGGGACAAGGACCCGGGCGAGGGCGACGCGTAGGACGCGACTAGGACGTGACGTGCGGGCCGGCGCCGGCCCGCACGTCACGTCCTAGTCGCGTCCTAGTCGTCGCCGCCGTTCGTCGTGGTCCGCTTGTTCGTCGAGCTGCTGCGCAGGAGTTCGGCCGCGGCGAGCGTCACGGCCGC
Organism: Streptomyces sp. Tue 6430; assembly: GCA_021568835.1. Classification (GTDB taxonomy): domain Bacteria; phylum Actinomycetota; class Actinomycetes; order Streptomycetales; family Streptomycetaceae; genus Streptomyces. The sequence goes on along the minus strand of JAKGSH010000002.1, from coordinate 124,330 downwards.
CACGACGCGGGCCCAGCGGGGCCCGCCGCGGGCCGCCCACACCACACAGACGCACCCCGCGACGACCAGCGCCAGGACGCCCAGCAGCAGCACCACGACCATGTTCCCCACCCCTGCCTCGTTTTCGCCGTCCGGCGATCATCCCAGGACGGGGAACGATCCTTCAACGGAATGTCACACCCTGCTGCAACCTTTCGCACCCTATGTCCCGAATACAGGGACGAGAGGGAGCGGAGCAGGGCTCGGCGGCCCTGCGGCCAACCGTCTCCCCGGCCGGAAAGGAAACACCATGAGGCTCAGCGACGAGCTTCCCGTCGATCACACGCTCGCCACGGTGTACCGCTACGGAGCCGCGTTCTGCGGCGTGGTCCTGCTCGTCTTCGGCGTGCTGGGCTTCGCGGACCGGCTCAGCCCGTTCGACACCGACGGCCAGAGCCTCGCGGGACTCACCACCAACGGTGTCCTCAGCCTCGTCTCCGTCGTCGTCGGCCTCGCCCTCGTCGTCGGCGGCGTCATCGGCGGCAACTTCGCCTCCACCCTCAACATGACCGTGGGCACGCTCTTTCTGCTCAGCGGCTTCGCCCACATCTTCGTCCTGGACAAGCCCGCCAACGTCCTCGACTTCGGCATGACCAACGTGATGTTCAGCTTCATCATGGGCCTGGTCATCCTGACCTTCGGCATGTACGGCCGCGTCTCCAGCAAGCTGTCCCACGACAACCCCTACTGGCGCCGCCGTCATCCGCGCGAGGCGGCCCGTGAGTCCCTCGCACGCCGGCGGGCCCTCACCGGCGCCGCGAGCCTCCCCGGGGGCCACGCCGACGCCGTGGCCGGCCCCGCCCTGACCGGCCATGCCGGCCATGCCGAGTGACACCGCGCTCCGGGCCGTCCGGCGGCAGATGCCGCCGGGCGGCCCGGAAGCGGTGGGCGGCCCGGGAGCGGTGGGGCAGCGGTGCGCGCCCGGCCGTCACGACGACCGGGCGCGCACCGTTCCACCGCCGGGCTCCCGCTTCGACGGCGAGCGGTTACCGCGACGCGCGGGCGAGCACCGCCGCCCGCGTGCGACGGGCGCCCGCCCAGGACGCCGACTCCTCCCCCAGGGCCGCTGACGGCACGGGACGGCGCAGGTCCGCCGGTGTCGCGGCGCCGTGACACCGGCGGAACGCCGGTACCGAGAACGTCCCGGCCGAACCCCCGAGGCAAGCGGTCATGACCATCACCCCACCGACGGCGACCCCCATGCGACGCCTCACCGTCTTCCTCCCCTACGACGCGCACGCCCCCCGTACCGCGCGCCGCTACGCCACCAGGTGGCTCGCCGCCGAGGCCGGTGGGACGCAACGCGCCGCGGACGCGGTGCTCATCGTCTCCGAACTGGTCACCAACGCCGTCCACCACGCGCGCGGGCCGTGCGTGCTGACCCTCACCATGCGGGGAACGCTGCTGGACATCGGCGTCGCCGACGAGAGCGAGGACCTCCCCGAGCGGCAGAGCGTGCCCGGGGAGCGGGGCGGCTTCGGGCTGGCTCTGGTCGCCCTCCTCGGCGACACCGTCACGGTCGTCCCCGCCCTGGGCGGCAAGACCGTGCACGTGACGCTCGACACGGAGGCCCCTACTCCTTGACGAAGGCCAGCAGGTCGGGGTTGAGGACGTCGGGGTGCGTGGTCAGCATGCCGTGCGGCAGCCCTTCGTAGCTCTTGAGCCGGCCGTTCCGCAGGAGCTCGACCGCCAGGGGTGCCGAGTCCTCGTAGGGGACGATCTGGTCGTCGGTGCCGTGGGCGACGAGGACCGGGACCTCGATCCGCCTGAGGTCGTCCGTGAAGTCCGTCTCCGAGAAGGCCTTGATGCACTCGTAGTGGGCGTTGGCCGCGCCCTGCATGCCCTGCCGCCACCAGTTGTCGACGACGCCCTGCGACACCTGTGCGCCGGGCCGGTTGAAGCCGTAGAACGGACCGGCCGGTACGTCGCGGTAGAACTGGGCGCGGTTGGCGAGGAGGGCGGCGCGGAACCCGTCGAAGACCTCCATCGGCAGGCCGCCGGGATTGTCCGGGGTGCGCAGCATGATCGGGGTCACGGCGCCGACGAGGACGGCCTTGGCCACCCGGCCGGGCTCGGCGCGCGCGACGTAGCGGGCGACCTCGCCGCCACCGGTCGAGTGGCCGATGTGAACGGCCTCCCGGAGGTCGAGGGCCTCGGTCAGGGCCGCGACGTCGGCGGCGTAGGTGTCCATCTCGTGGCCGGTCGGGCTCTGGGACGAGCGGCCGTGGCCCCGCCGGTCGTGGGCGATCACGCGATATCCCTCGTTGAGGAAGAACATCATCTGGCCGTCCCAGTCGTCGGCGCTGAGCGGCCAGCCGTGGTGGAAGACGATCGGCCGGGCGTCGCGCGGACCCCAGTCCTTGTAGAAGATGTCGGTGCCGTCGTTCGTGGTGACCGTGCCCATGGCAGATCCTTCCCACTTGTCTTTCCCCGTCGGGGAGTTCACGAGAAGCGGCAGCCTCGCGGGGCGGTCGGGGCGCGTGGAGGTGCCGACCGGGGCTGCCGCGACTGCGGGCACCTCCGGACCCTACCCCCTCGCCGGAGGGCGCGCTTGCGGGAGCACGGCGCGGGGCGGCGCGCGGTGCTCCGGTCGCCCGTCCCCCGGCGGGGCCCGCGTCGTCGGCGCGACGCCGGCGGATGTCAGCCGGCAGACGTCAGCCGGCAGACGGTGGGACGAGGACGTTGTCACTGGTGCGGCCGGCCAGGTGGTCGGCGACGTTGGCGAGCGTGGTCCTGGCGATCTGGCCGACGGCGTCCTCGGTGAAGTACGCCTGGTGCGAGGTGACCAGGACGTTGCTGAACGTCATCAGCCTGGCGAGGCGTTCGTCCGTCATCACCTCCAACGACTTGTCCAGGAAGAACACCCCGGCCTCCTCCTCGTACACATCGAGCCCGACCCCGCTCAGCCGTCCGGCGCGCAGCGTCTCCAGCAGGGCGTCCGTGTCGACGAGACCGCCGCGGCTGGAGTTGACCAGGATGGCGTCGCTCTTCATCAGGCCCAGGGCCTTCGCGTCGAGAAGGTGGTGCGTGTCGGGCAGCAGCGGCACGTGCAGGCTCACCAGGTCCGCCTCGGTGAACAGCCGCTCCCGCTCCACGTACTCCATGCCGAGGGCCAGACATTCGGGGTTCTCGGCGACGTCCCAGCCCAGCAGGCGCATGCCGAATCCGTGGGCGATCCGCGCGAACGCGGCACCGATCTTGCCGGTGCCCACCACCCCGGCCGTCCGGCCGCGCAGATCGCGTCCCATCAGGCCGTCGAGGCGGAAGTCGAACTCACGGGTGCGGTGCGCGGCGCGCACGATCCGGCGGTTGACCGCCAGGGCCAGCGTCCAGGCGAACTCGGCGACGGAGTACGGCGAGTAGTACGACACCCGTGCCACGGTGAGCCCCAGCTCGCGCGCCACGGCCAGGTCGATGTTGTTGTAGCCGGTGGCCCGTTGGGCGATCATCCGCGTGCCGCCGGCGGCCAGCGCGCGCAGCACCTCGGCGTCCAGCGTGTCGTTGACACTGCTGAGGACGATCTCGTGGCCGGCCGCGGTCGGGACGGTGTCCCGGTTCAGGAAGAGGCCCAGACAGCGCAGGTCGTGCCGGCCGGCGAGCACCCGCTCGAACTCCGTCTGCAGCAGCGGCTGCTCGTCCGCCAGGACCCCGTACGCAACGATCTCCACATGCACTCCTCGGTAGCGGCTGTCGGCCTCCCACCTTAGGCAAGGCGTCCGCCGACCGGTGACCTGCGCACGTCTCACCGGGGCGGGTCACCGGTGAGCCCCTCGCGTGGGCACCGTCCGCGCGTGGCACTGATCCACCGGCTTGCCGTTAGTGTGGTCGAACAGGTGACGGAGGCGGGTGGTGACGGTGGAGTGGCGTGAGTACGCCGAGCAGATGGCCGTGCTCGCACGGGATCTGCTGGCCCAGGAATCCGTCCAGTCGACGCTGGACGAGATCGCCGCGGCGGCCGTCAAGCTGGTGGACGGCTGCGACGCGGCGGGGATCCTCGCGGTCCGCAAGGGACGGGCCGTGACCCTGGCGGCCTGCGGTGACATGGTCGAGGAGTGCGACCGCCTGCAGGGCCGACTGGGCGAGGGGCCCTGTTACGACCTCGCCCGCCGCACGGACGGCGAGCGCGTGTACCGGATCGCCGACCTGACCCGGCCCCAGCCGACCTGGCAGCGGTTCGCCGCGCAGGCCCACGGACTGGGTGTGGGCAGCATGACCGGTGTCCTCCTCTACACCGACGACGAGGACTTCGGCGCGCTGAACCTGTACGCCCGCCGTCCCGGGGCCTTTCGCGAGGACGTCGAGACCGCCGGCTGGCTGCTCGCCTCGCACGCCGCCGTCGCCCTGGCCGGCGCCCGCACCGTCGACCAGCTGGAGCACGCCATGGAGGCCCGGCACGCCATCGGTGAGGCCATGGGCATGCTCAGGGAGCGTCACAAACTGAGCGAGGCCGACGCCTTCAGCGTGCTGCGCCGGTTCTCCCAGCACCACAACATCAAGCTGCGTGACGTCGCCGAACACATCCGGGCCGAGGGTCCCGAAGACGCCTGACACCTGACGCCTGACGCCTGACGCCTGGTCACCGGTACCGGCCGTCCGCGGAGGCGGGGGAATCCGGCCCGAAGCGGACGGAACGGGAGGGAGTTCGGCGCCGGCCCGGCCTCGGGGGCCCGGACCGGACGGCGGTGCCGCTCCGCGCTCCCGTTCCTCAGCCGGTCACGAGTTCCGGGCGGACGAGGGTGCCCGAGCGGCCGTGCACGATCTCGTACGCCGCGTCCAGGGCCCCGATGGCGGCCAGTCCCGCGGTGCGTTCGACGAACCGGGCGGCGGCCTCCGTCTTCGGTCCCATGGAACCGTCCGGGAGCCCCTTGCGGCGCAGCTCCGCGGGGGTGGCGTCGAGGACGGGCTGCTGTGCGGGGGTGCCGAAGTCGTCGTAGACGCAGGGGACGTCGGTGAGGATGAGCAGGAAGTCGGCCTTCAGGTCCTCGGCGAGCGAGGCGGCCGTGAGGTCCTTGTCGACGACCGCCTCCACACCGGTCAGCGCGCCGGTGTCCCGGTCCTCGACGACCGGAACGCCCCCGCCACCGGCGCAGACCACCAGCGTGCCGCCGTTGAGCAGCTCGTGGACGGTGTCGGTCTCCAGGATCCGTTCCGGTGACGGGGAGGGCACGACACGGCGCCAGCCGGCGGTGTCCCGGGCGATGTGCCAGCCGCGCTCACGGGCCAGGGCGTGGGCCACGTCGCGGGAGTAGGACTGGCCCACGAACTTGGTGGGCCGGCTGAAGGCCGGATCGTCGGCCCTGACAAGGGTGTGGGTGACCAGGGCGGCGACGCGGCGGCCCGGCAGGGCGTCGTGCAGGCCGGTGGCCAGCAGGGAGCCGATCATGCCCTGGGTCCGGGCCCCGAGCAGGTGCAGGGGGTAGGGGGCACTGAGAGCGGGGTCGGCGGCGCTCTCCACGGCGAGCAGGCCGATCCGGGGACCGCTGCCGTGGGTGAGGACGAGTTCGTGTTCGCGGGCGAGCGGGGCCAGGGCGGTGGCGACCCGGTCGATGTTCGACTGCTGGACGGCGGCGTCGGGGCGTTCGCCGCGGCGCAGCAGGGCGTTGCCGCCGAGGGCGACGACTATGCGCATGGCTTCGGTCCTCCAGAGTGGCGACGGGTATGGCCGTGATGACGAGTACCGCCTTGGTGACGGGCAAGTCCTTGATGACGGGCAAGGCCCTGGCGAGGGCAGGTCCTGGGTGGTGCGCGGTCGGTCCGGGGCCCGCTCCTCGCGCGGGGCGCCCTGGGCCCGGGCTCCCGGTCCGGGCGCCGGCAGCCCGGACTCCCCCTCGCCGTGGTCCTGGGCATCACCGTGGTCCTGGGCATCGCCGTGCTCCTCGGGAACTCGCCGCGGATGAGGTGTTCCGTGATCGATGTTCGTCGGCCGTGGCCCGTCGGGGCAGCGGCCGCACGGACCCGCGGCGGTGCCGATGGTCCCTGCCGCCCGGCCCGCCCGGCCCACCCCGGCCCGTGTGGCCCGGCCGGGGCGGTGAGCGGGACACCCGGCGTCCTCATGGCGCCGCGGGGCCGAGGAGCAGCGACCGTACGCCACGCAGGGCCAGTTCCTTGAGGAGCACGGTGGAGGCCACGCCCAGGCACAGGGCCCACTGGGCCGCGGTCAGCGGCACGGTGCCGAAGACGGCGCGCGCCCAGGGCAGGTGGACGGCGAGCACCTGGTGGAAGGTGGCCATGTACTTGTTCGCGGCGTCGAAGGGCACCTCACCCACGCGCGGGGACTCCGTGCGCAGCAGATCGGCGTCCACTCCGGCCTTGGCGGCGAGCACCACCAGCGCGGTCTCCGTGGGGTCCCCCGCGAACCGCCCGTCCGTCACGTGCGCGTCGTTGCACGCGGCGAAGGGCAGCACCGCCTCGCGCAGGTCGCCGTCGGTCACGGTCCGCGCCGTCCCGGCGGTACGGATCGTGCCCGTCGTCCCGTACCCCTCGCCGGTCACCTCGTAGAGCACTCCCGCCGTCCACAGGGCCCTGGCCGTCATCTCGTCGAGGGTCAGCGTGCCGGTCTTGTCGCTGCACACCACCGTCGCCGAGCCGAGCGACTCGACCGAGGCCAGCCGTTTGACGACGGCCCCGCGGTGGGCCATGCGGTACACGCCCAGGGCCAGCGTCAGGGCCAGCACCGCCGGCAGCCCCTCGGGGATCGCGGCGACGGCCAGCGCGACGGACCGCAGCGCGATGTCGGACGGTGTCCCGCCGCCCAGCAGCGCGACGACGGCGTAGGCGAGGACGGCGGCCCCGCTGAGCACCGCGAGCCGTCGGCCGAGGCTGTCGAGCTGGCTCCGCAGCGGGCCGGCGGGCTCCGTTCCGGTGCGCAACGCCTCGGCTGTCGCTCCGAGTTCGGTGCGCATGCCGGTGGCCGTGACGATCGTCTCCGCACGGCCGCAGGTGAGCGCGGTGTTCATGAACAGGGCGCTGGTGCGCTCCGCGAGCGGGACCGGTGCGCCACCGTCGTCGACGGCCGCCACGTCCTTGGAGACGGGCTGGGACTCGCCGGTCAGGGCCGCCTCGGCCACCTCCACGGACCGCGCGACGGTCAGCCGGCCGTCCGCGGGCACACGGTCGCCCGTCTCCAGCAGCACCACGTCCCCCGGGACGAGGGACTCCGCCGCCACCATCCGTTCCACCCCGTCGCGGCGGACGCGGGCGGTGGGGACGAGCATCCGGCGCAGCGCCTCCAGGCTCCGTTCGGCACGCCGCTCCTGCAGATAGCCGAGCACGGCGTTGATCTGCAGGACCACGGTGATCACCACGGCGTCCCCGACCTCCCCGACGGCTGCGGCGACCACCGCCGCGATCGCGGAGCACCGGCCGGCCTCGTTCCGCCCCTCCTCGCGGGTCCTGGTCCGCTGTGGGCAGGGGTGTGCGCGGTCGGTGGCACACCACCGGCCGCGCACGGGATGCGGGCGGGCTCCCGATCCGCTCAGGCGTGCCGCACCGGAATGGTCCTGGCGCCCGGCTTCTCCTCCGGTACCGGGACCGTGATGGTCAGGACACCGTCCTCGTAGTCGGCGGTCGCCTCGTCGCCCTGCGCTCCGGCGGGAAGCCGGACGGAACGGGCGAAGGTGCCGTAGCGGAACTCGGTGCGGTGCTTCTCCGTGGTCTGCTCCGTGCGCTCGGCGCGCAGCGTCAGCAGATCGTCGTCGACGGTGATCTCGACGTCCTTGTCAGGGTCCACGCCGGGAAGTTCGGCCTTCAGGACGTACGTGCCGTCCCCGAAGTGCTCCTCGACACGGATGCCGTGCAGCCCGGGGCGACGTGCGCCCCGGGAAGCCCGGTCTCCATCCAGCCGAACACGTCCGGCCACCCGGCAGCCGCTCCAGCATGCTGGTCATGTCACCCTCCTTCCCTCTCTCCTCCAGCATCCCTCCGGCGCCCCCGCACGCGCAGGGGCCGCCCGGCCCGGGCCGGGCGCCGACCGGCCCCTGTCCCCGTCCTACGGAAGGTCCGGTTCGAGGGCCGGGCGGTGCGGGGGCCCGGTGAGCGCGCACCGCACGTCGACCACGCCTTCCACGGACCGCACCAGCCGCACCGCCAGCGGTACGAGGGACAGGTCCCGGACGCGGCCGGTGAGCGTGACGACGCCCTCGTGCACCTCCACGCCGACCGACTCGATCGGGTCCGGGAACCGGCCGAGGACCACCTCGCGCCGTACCTCCTCGGCGATGTCCCGGTCGGAGCGCAGGAACACCCTGAGCAGGTCCGAGCGGCTGACGACGCCCTTCAGCACGCCGTCGCCGTCGACCACGGGCAGGCGTTTCACCCCGTGCCGGGCCATGGCCCGGGCGGCCTGCGCGAGAGTGGCGTCGGGGCGGACGGTGACGGCCGGAGAGGTCATCAGGTCCGCCGCGGTCACGGCCCGGGCCTTCTCGAGGCCGTCCGGGGGCCGGGGCCCGCGGGCCCCGGCCGGGACGCTGTCGCGGAACTCCTCCTTGCGCAGCAGGTCGGCCTCGGACACGACGCCGACCACCCGGTTCCCGCCGTCGAGGACGGGCAGGGCGCTGATCCGCTGCACCTCGACGGTTCTCACGATGTCCTTGAACGTCGCCCCGGCGGCCAGTGCGACGACCGTTCGGGTCATGACGTCGCTCACGCGGTACTCGGAGCCGATCATGGTGTCCTCCCACCTGTACGGGCGGTGCGTCGCGACACCTCAAGCCTGTGTCCTCCGGCGGGCGCGGGCATGGGCCGAACGGCCCGGTTCAAGGGGTCGCCCGCCCCAGCCCGCTCGCGCCGCCGGTCCGCCGAACGGCTCCCCGGCTGGCGCGGTGGCGCGCGGCCCGGCAGCGTGGATACGCGCAGACGCGTATCCACGTATCCGCGAGAAGAACGACGGCTGAGCGAGGTGACCATGCAGTCCGAGCCGGTACCACGGGTGGTCGTGGGTGTGGACGGATCTCCGACGTCGTATGCGGCGCTGCGGTGGGCGGACCGGTACGCACGGGCCGTCGGCGGTGTCGTGGAGGCGGTCCACGTCTGGGACACGCCGTCCTCCGCGGGGTGGAGCGGGCCGGCGATCGATCCCGACTTCGACCTGCAACAGGCACGGGAGCGCTTCGCGGCGGAGTTGCGTTCCGTCTTCCCCGGGGAGCGGCCGGCCCGGCTGAGGGAGCGTCTCGTCGAGGGCGACCCCTCCGAGGCCCTGATCCAGGCCTCGGAGGGGGCCGAGCTCCTCGTCGTGGGCCGCCGGGGCCGGGGCGGCTTCGCGCGGGCGATGCTGGGATCGGTGGGGCAGCGCTGCGCCCAGCACGCGACCTGCCCGGTCGTCGTCGTCCCCCGGGAGGCGGACACGGCTCACTGAACGCCGGGCGGGAAGGCGTCGCGGGTCGGTCCCCCGTTTCCTTTTCCGTCCTCCCGTTCTCCGTCCTCCCGCCCCGTGCGGGAGGGCCGGGAGGACGCCGCCCCGCGGGTCGGCACCGCCCGCCGGGAGCCGCGGCGCGCCTTCGCGGCGGGGCGCGGCCGGTTCACCGGCGAGTACCCGTGCGGGGGCCCGTCCCGGGGTCCCCTACGGCCTCGGGGCCGGTGGCGCAGCGGACGTCCAGTTCCACCTCGGGGGCCTGGGCCAGCGTGTTCGTCACCGTGCAGTGCGAGACCACCGCACGCAGCGCGGCCAGCCGGTGCGGGGCAGCTCCGGGGCCAGGACGGTCAGGGAGATCCCGGCCACCCGGGGCGGCCGGTCGTCGGCCATGCGGAACTCCGCGCGGACGGACAGGCCGTCCCGGTCGGCGCCGTGGCGGTCGAGGAAGCGGCCCGCGTAGTGCGCCGCGCAGGAGGCCACGGCGGCCACGAGGAGTTCCACCGGGGTGGGGGCGGTGTCCTTGCCGCCGTCGGACAGCGGCTGGTCTACCGTCAGGACGTGTCCGCGCACCCGGACCTCGTAGGCGTCGCCGGCGATCGGCACGACTTCGGCCGCTCCGGGCCGGCCACCGGTTTCGGGGTCCACCGCGGCGGCCTGGAACAGCAGCAGCCCGGCGAGCCGCCGGGCCTCCTCCGCCGTGAGCGACGCCCACAGTTCACCGCCTTCGTCGTGGGACTCGAAGGAGGTGTCCAGGACGACGCGGCCCATCGGGGCCGGCAGCCCCCGGGGCGCGAAGCGGGTGACGTTGAGGGTGCGGCCACAGCGCGTCTGCATCTTCATCTCGGCTCCTGTCGGCTGGTGCCGGCGTGGCGGCCGGGCACTGTGCTTTCCAGTGGACCGCCCGGGCGCGGAGCTGTCCGGGGTCGAACGGTCCCCGCGGGGGCCCGGAAGTCCCGAGGTCTCCGGGCGGCCCGAGCGGCTCCGGGCGGCTCCGGGACGGCTCCGGCGCGGCTCGGAAGCGGCTCCGGGACGGCTCCGGGCCGTCTGCCGCCGCGGGCGTTCAGGCGTCGTCGGCGGGGGTGATGCGACGGCCGGTCAGCCGTTCGACGGTGATGACCACCCAGAGCGTGCGCGGTCCTCCGCCCCAGGGGTCGGTGTGTGCCCGCTCATCGAGCCGGCGTACCGCGGCGGGGTCGGTGACGGCCCGCGCGGGTCCGACCGCCAGGACGCTCCAGCCCTGGCTCATGGCGTCGTCGATGTGGTCGGCCTCGAAGGCCACCTCGTGGCCGACGGCAGTGGCGGGGACGGCGTCGGGCGCCGTACGGAAGGCGATCGTCCCGTCGACCACCTCGTAGTTGACGGGGAGCACGGCAGGGCCGTGCTCCGTGGTCAGCGAGATGCGCCCCACGCCGTGCGTCGACAGCAGGGCCCGGCACTCCTCTTCGCCGAGGTCCCGCAGACGGGGGTGGTAGAGCGCCTGTCCCTGTCCGGGCGGCCGCTCCTGGCCGCCGCCCTGGAGTTCGAGGAGCGTGGTTCCGAGCGCGTCGGCCAGCCGCATGAGGGTCCCGACGCTGGGATCGGCCGGGTGCGTCTCCAGGTAGTCGAGGTAGGCCGGTGAGATACGGGCGCGGTCGGCGGTCTCCGTCAGGCCGAGGCCCTGCCGCCGGCGCGCCTCCGCCACCCGGCGGCCCACGTCGCCGGGGCCGCCGGTCACCGCCCCGCCGCTCCCGGCCCCGTGGCTCCCGGCCCGGGCGGTCGCGGACGTCGGGGCGGCCGGCGCCGCCTCGTCGTGGCCGGGGTGATGGATGTGGGCGTCCGGCCCGGGGAAGACCAGCGTGATGTCGCCCGTGTCCGACCACCGCACGTCGTACGGCGGGGACCCGTCCTGGTGGTGGAGGCCGACGATCTCCCCGTCGCGCCGGACGACGCCCGTGGCCGGGCTCTCGACGATCAGCCGGTCCCCAACATGTGCGTGCATGGCCGTGCCCTCTCCCTGCGGATCCCCTTCCAGCATCGCTCCGCGACGCCCCCCGCACCACAGGGCCGTCGTACGGGGGTGAGCCGCTGCCGGTCGGGCCGTGCGGCGGGCGGCGTGGGACTCAGCGGCTGCGCAGAGCGGCGAGCGCCGCGTCCAGGTCGGCCGCGCGCGGACGGTTGTGGGGCAGCTTGCCGAGCATGGCCGCCATGCCGCAGGTGTTCGTCAGGGCGGAGAAGACCAGGCCACCCGCGATGCCGGCGGAAATGAGCTGGAGGGCCGGGTGCACGAGCACGCCGAGGAGGAGACCCAGCAGGACCAGGCTGCCGGCGGTGAGACGGACCTGGCGTTCCATGCTCCAGCCCGCCCGCGTGTCGCATGCGGCCGGTGTCTGCAGGTCGTGCCCCTCGGCGGCCCAGGCGCCGGTGCCGCCGACCAGGGTGGCGGTGCCGATGCCCTGCTCGGCCAGGAGCTTGCAGGCGTTCTCGGAGCGGGCGCCGGAGGCGCACACCACGAGGACCTCGCCGCGCCCGGCGGCGTGCCGGATCTCCGGCAGCGCGCGCCGGATGTGGTCGAGGGGGATGTTCACCGCGCCGGGCAGGTGGCCGGAGGCGTACTCGGCGGGCGTGCGCACGTCGATGACGGTGAACTCGTGCAGCCGGGTGCGGGCCTCGTCGGTGCGGAGGGCGGAGGGGGCGGAGGGGCTGGTCATGGCAGAGGGGGTCCTTGAGGGTCGGTGCTGATCGGTACTGGTCGGTTCTGGCCGGTACGGGAGCGAACCGGACGTATGATACCCCTAGGGGTATTGATCGAGGGGGCGTGGACCGAGGAGTGGCCGTGGAAGTGGAACTTGCGGGCGCGGACCTGGTGGCCGTGCTGAACCGGCTGCGCCGTGCACAGGGGCAGATATCCGGAGTGATCCGGATGATCGAGGAGGGACGCGACTGCGAGGACGTCGTCACGCAGCTCTCCGCGGCCTCCCGCGCCCTCGACCGGGCCGGGTTCGCGATCATCGCGACCGGCCTGCAGCAGTGCGTGGCGGACATCGAGTCGGGGCGCGGGAGCAGGGGTGGGGAGGACCCGCACGCGATGCGCGCGCGGCTGGAGAAACTGTTCCTGTCGCTGGCGTGAGCCGGCCGCCGCGGCGGCCGTCACAGCAGCGCGTCGACCAGCATGAAGGCCGCCACAGCCAGCAGCACCCAGGCGAAGATCCGCTGGAGCGTGTCGCCGGTGACCTTCGCGGCCAGCCGTTTCGCGTCCCACGCGCCGAGGATCGCGGCCCGACGAACGGGCCGATGATCGCCCAGTCCAGCTCCTGGACGGTACCCGCACGCGTCGCCAGCGCCGCCACGGAGTTGACGGTGATGACCAGCAGGCTGGTGCCCACCGCGTTGCGCATCCGCATCCCGACCACACTCACCAGCGCCGGTACGGCGAGGAAGCCGCCGCCGACGCCGAGGACGCCGGTGACCGCGCCGAGCCCGGCGCCGGCCCCCACGGCGCGCGCCGGCCGGACCGGCACGGCGCCCGCCGCGGCCGGCGCGGGCCGCATCATGCGCAGGGCGGCCACTCCCGCGACGAGGGCGAAGGCCCCCGTCAGCACGGCGGCCGGCACCCGGGCGGCGAGCGCGCCGCCCAGCATCGCCGGGCCGATCCCGGCCGCCGCGAACAGCAGCCCCGTACGCCAGCGCACCTGACCGTCGCGGGCGTGCGCGAGCAGCGCGGTGGCCGAGGTCAGAGTGACGATGACCAGGCTGGCGGTCGTGGCCCCGACCGGGCTGAAGCCGAGCAGGTAGATCAGGGCGGGGACGGCGAGCACGCTCCCGCCGCCCCCGAGCGCGCCCAGCGCCAGACCGATCACGGCGCCGGCGACGAGGGCGAGGACGACCGCGCTCACGCGACGGTGCCGTTTCCGCCGCTCGCGTCCACCACCGGGAGCCCTCCTCCGCCCAGGAACGCATCCCGCCGATCACGTCCACGGCCACCGCGCCGCGGGCCGCGAGCAGTTCGGCGGCCTGCCGGGAGCGGTTGCCGGAGCGGCAGATCACGACCAGGGGCCGCGCCTGCGCGTGGGCGGGCAGCGCCGCCCCGGCGGCCAGCGCGGACAGCGGCAGGTGCAGAGCGCGGGGCGCGTGCCCCGACTGCCACTCGTACGGCTCGCGCACGTCCAGCAGCACGGCGTCACCCGCGCCGTCGGCGGCGGTGTCGTGGCCGGTGCGTACGGCCGCCTCCCGTGCGGTCACCCGGCCCGGACCCCCCTGGTCCCGTCGGAAGATGCTCATGTGGTTTCTCGCTCCTGTTTCCCGTGTCGGTACGGACGGTCGGCGGGCGCCGGTGCGGCGCCCGGCGCCGTCAGGGGTTGCGGACGGTGAGTCCCGCCGCCACGGCGGCGTCGAAGGAGTCGTCCACGGCGACGACCTCCCGGCCGGCGGCGTCCGGCAGGGAGGCGGCGATGGCGGCCCGCGCGCCGCTCGCGCAGTGCACCCGCACCTCTCCGGCGAGACAGCTCCGGTTTCCGAGCCCCTGCACCTCGATCGTGTCGGCGAAGAACACGAGGTACTCCCTTCCAGTGGAAAATTACCCCAGGGGGTATACATACGAAGGTAACACGAGTACCCCGGGGGGTATTTTGGAGGACAGAGGGAACCCCAGGGAACACCCCCACGGACCGCTCGTCCGCACCGGACACCCGTCCGCTGCCGCGCGAGCCACGAGAAGGGCCACCGTCATGCGCTACGACCGCACCGTCCACCTCGACACCGACTTCGCCACCGCCGTCGCCCGCACCCGCGACGCCCTCGCCGCCCAGGGCTTCGGCATCCTCACCGAGATCGACGTCACCGCCACCCTCAAGACCAAGCTCGGCCGCGCCGCGGAGGACGTGGAGGACTACGTCATCCTCGGCGCCTGCAACCCCTCCCTCGCCCACCGGGCCCTGGACACCGACCGCAGCATCGGCCTGCTCCTGCCCTGCAACGTCGTCGTCCGCCGCGACGGCGACCGCACCGCCGTACAGGCGCTCGACCCGGACACCATGGTGACCCTGACCGGCAGCGACGCCCTCCGCCCGGTCGCCGAGGAGGCCGGACGGCGCCTCGACGCCGCCCTCGCCGAACTCACCGCGACGGACCTGAAAAGCTGACGGCGGACACCGGCCCGTCACCGGGAACGGCCGGCCGGGGGTCCCGTTCCCGGTGTGCGGGCGGCGAGGCCGTACCCGGGGCGGTGACACGTCGTCGCACGCGTTTGCCCACCGTCGGCAGCGGCAACCCGTACCCCACGATTCCGCCTCTCCGTCGCCGTCCGCGCACACGTCACTTCCGACGGCCGGCGGCGGTACCGGGGCGGTACACACGGGTACGACAGGGGGTTGGGTGATGACGGCAGCGGCGCGGCAGGGTGGCGGCGGCGGTGGTTCCAGCGGGCTCTACGACGTGCTGGAGCTCATCCTCGACCGCGGGCTGGTGATCGACGCCTTCATACGGGTCTCCCTCGTGGGCATCGAGATACTCAAGATCGACATCCGGATCGTGGTCGCCAGCGTCGACACGTACCTGCGTTTCGCCGAGGCGTGCAACCGTCTCGACCTCGAGGCCGGACCGCGCAAGCCTGCGGGTCTCACGGAACTGCCCGGCAAGATGATGGAGTCCGGCGCCCGCGGCAAGACGAAGGGCGCCCTGTCCGGCGCCGCGGAGACGGTCGCCGAAGCCTTCCAGCAGGCCCGCGACCAGGGCCGGAGCCGAGAGGGACGGTCCGGCACGCGCAGGAGGGCGGACTGAGCGAGACCGCATGACCGATCCCCGCCGCCGTCGCGTGCCGTTCCGGTGCGGTGACCGGTTCACCGTGGGTCGCCCCCGCGCCCGGGTCCTCCGCTGTGCCCCCGGTCCGGGGGCACGGTCATGTGCGCACGCCGGGCCGGAAGCCCGCGCCCACCGCCGGCGGACCACTCGTGCAGGCGACGCCACGGATCGACCAGGGATGTCTCGACCGGTTGCGGAAAGACGTAGGGGCGACCGATCAGGAGGTTGTCATGGCCGATGAGTTCGCGTTGGGAGAAGTCCTGGCGGCTGCCGAGGACGCGGCGCCGATGGATTCCGTCGACGTCGTCGCGCGCAACCTGCAGAAGCGCTTCGGGGCCGTTTCCGTCTCCTTCCTGTTCCTGGACTTCGTCGGCCAGGAGCTCGTGCGACTCACCGCTGCCGACGACGCCGAAACCGGCGGCACCAGCCCCGTGCGCATCCCCGTGCGGGGCAGCGTCTACCAACTGGTCCTCCACGAGCAGCGGTTGCACCAGCAGCGGGACGACGAGGGCCGGCAGCGGGTCATCGCGCCGGTCACCAACCGGGGCGACTGCATCGGTGTCCTCGAGATGACGCTCCCCACACCGACGGGGAGGTGCTGCGGCACGTGACGGAGGCGGCTCACGCCCTGGCGTACATCATCGTCACCGACCGCCGCTTCACGGACGCCTACCAGTGGGGGCAGCGCACCCAGCCCCTGACGCTCGCCGCGGAGATCCAGCACCAGCTGCTGCCCTCCGCCTCCTGCTGCGAAGCGCCGCAGTTCACCGTCGCCTGCGCGCTCGTCCCCGCGGACGACATCGGCGGGGACACCTACGACTACAGCCTGGACCGCGACACCCTGCACCTGTCGCTGACCGACGCCATGGGCCACGACGTGAACTCCGCCCTGCTGGCCACCCTCCTGCTCGGCGCCCTGCGCGGCGCCCGGCGGGCGGGGTGCAACGTCGGCGACCAGGCACGTCAGGCCCACCAGGCGCTGCTGTCCCACGGGCGCGGCACCATGGCGACCGGGCAGCTGCTCTGCGTCGACCTCGCGCAGGAGCGCGTGGAGCTGGTCAACGCCGGCCATCCCTGGCCCCTGCGGCTGCGGGACGGCGTCGTGGAGGAGATCCCCCTCGCCATCAACCTGCCCTTCGGCGTCCCTCGCCCGTCCCCTACCGCGTCCAGAGGTTCGACCTGCGCCCCGGTGACCGGATCGTCCTGCTCACCGACGGCATGCAGGACCGGGAAGCGGCGGCGGTCGACCTGCCCGCGCTCCTTCGCGGGACCCGCCGTCTGCATCCCAGACAGACGGTGCAGGCACTGACGGAGGCGGTGCGGGACGCCTGCCACGGCCGCCCCCGGGACGACGCCACCGTCATGTGCCTGGACTGGCACGGCAGGGCCGGCACCGGCTGAGGCCGCGCGGCCGGCGCATCCCACCGCGCGCGCCTCCCGTTCCGACGGCAGGCTGGCCCTATGAACGGCACACAGCCCATCGTGATCTACCCGCCCGCCGAGGACGGCGGCCGACGTGTCCGCGTCAATGAGCGTTTCGTCGGGCTGGCGTACGGGCTGCTGGACGTCGTCGATTTCCTGCGTCTCGTCGGCCTGGACGACGTCGACGACGCGTGGGTGCGGCAGTCGGAGACGGTCGAGTGGCGCGGTGGCGGCCCGGAGGCGTGGGCGCACTGACGGACCCGCCCGCCGGGAGACGGCTGATGCCGGAAGACGGCGGATGCCGGGAGGCCGTCGCCCCGCCGGGGTCGTCCGGCGGCGGAGGGCTCTGGTCGCCGGGCAGGGCCCCACCGGTCCGCGCCTTCGGCGGTCCGGGTGCCGAGGGGAGCGCCTCGGCTCCCGGGAGCGGTGGGTCGTAGGATCCTGAGTGCCGGGACGACCGTGCGCAGCACGTGCGTTCGCGTGCGGAAAGGGCCGCTCCGGCATGCGTGCGGAAGGTGCCGCCGGCGCCTTCCGGGAGGGAGCGGGGAATGGCGGAGACTCCGGCGCGGGAGCACAGGCCGACGGCGCCCCACCTGAGGCTGGACGAGCTGCTGGAAGGGCTCCAGGCGCAGGTCGCGCAGGTACGTGCCACCCGGGACCGGGTGTCCACGCTGCTGGACGCGGTCCTCGCCATCGGCTCCGACCTGGATCTCGACGTGGTGCTGCGGCGGATCGCCGAATCGGCCGTGAGGCTGGTGGACGCCCGGTACGGAGCGCTGGGGGTGCTGGGTGACGAAGGCCGGATCAGGCAGTTCATCACGGTCGGCATGGACGAGGACACCGTCGGCGCGATCGGCCACCACCCCGAGGGCCGGGGCATCCTGGGGCTGCTGATCAGGAAGCCTGAGCCGCTGCGCCTGGCCGACCTGGGCAGCCATCCCGAAGCGGTGGGCTTCCCGGAGGGTCATCCGGCGATGACCACGTTCCTGGGGGCGCCGGTCCGGGTGCGCGAGAAGGTCTTCGGGAACCTGTACCTCACCGACAAGCGGGGTGGCGCGGAGTTCGACGAGGAGGACGAGGCCGTGCTGCGCACGCTCGCGGCCGCGGCCGGCGTGGCGATCGACAACGCCCGCCTGTACGAGGACGCGCGGTGCAGGGAGCGGTGGCTGGAGGCGAGCAGCGAACTGACCCGCAGCCTGCTGTCGGGCACCGACCCCGACCTGGTCCTGCACCAGGTCGCCGCCACCGTCAGGGCGCTGTCCGGGGCGGATCTGGTGACGGTGGCGGTGCCGGTCCACGGCGGCGACGGGCTGGTGATCGAGGCCGCCGAGGGCGAGGGCGCCGAGCGGGTGCGAGGGCTGGTGCTGCCCCCGGCCACGCGGGCCGCGGGGGTGTACCGCACCAACGAGCGCGTCACCAGCGGCGCGCTGTCCGACGAGCAGCGGGCGGACGGCGGCTGCGCGGCCGAGGTCGACCTGGGGCCCGGCTTCCTGCTTCCGCTGGGGGGCGGCGAGCACGTGCGCGGCGTGCTGGAGGTCGCCAACCGTCCCGGCGGCCCGGAGTTCTCCGACGCCGCCATGGCCATGATCAGCGGTTTCGCCGACCAGGCCGCGCTGGCCCTGGAAATCGCCGAGCACCGGCGCGAGGCCGAGCACCTCCTGGTCCTGACCGACCGCGACCGCATCGCCCGCGACCTGCACGACCTGGCCATCCAGCGGCTGTTCGCCTCCGGGCTGACCCTGAACTCGGTGCTCGGCCGCGTCTCCGACCGGCCCCAGGTCGCCGAGCGGATCCAGCGTGTCGTCGAGGACCTCGACGACACGATCAAGACCGTGCGCGGCACCATCTACGCCCTGGGCGAGCGGGACCGCCCGGGATCCCGCGGCGGGCTGCGCCTCAAGCTGCTCGCCGAGACCGACCGGGCGGCCGGCGTCCTCGGTTTCAGCCCCGCGCTGCGCATGACCGGCCTGCTGGACACCGACGTGCCCGCCGGTCATGCCGAGCACCTGCTCGCGGTCCTGCGCGAGACGCTGTCGAACGCCGCCCGCCACGCGCGGGCCACCGCGGTCGAGGTCGTCGCCGAGACCGACGGCACCCGGCTGCGGCTGCGCGTCGCCGACAACGGGCGCGGGGTCGACCCGGCGGTCACCCGCCGCAGCGGCCTGGACAACCTGCGCCGGCGTGCCGCCGACCTCGGGGGGACCTTCACGCTCACGCCGAACGAGCCCACCGGCACCGTCGCGGAGTGGACGGTGCCCCTCCCCGCGCCGGCATCGTCGTGAGCCGGTGCCGGTGCGGGTGCCGGTGCGGGGCGGTGGGCCGGCCCGTCGCTCAGGAACCCGTGCGTTCCCAGCCGCGGCGCGGGACGCGGGCGCCGAGGCGGCCCTCGTCGCGGCTGCGGTAGACGATGTAGGGCCGGGTCAGATAGCCCAGCGGTGCGGTGAGCATGTGGACGAGCCGGGTGAAGGGCCAGAACGCGAACAGCAGGAGCGCGCTGAGGGCGTGCAGCCGGAACAGGATCGGGGTGCCGGCCATCAGGTCCGGGTCGGGCCGGAGGTAGAAGACCGACCGGAACCAGGGGAGATGGTCTCGCGGTAGTTGTAGCCGTCGCCGACGAGGTTGGCGGCCACGGTGGCGGCGAGTCCCAGGCCGATGGTCAGGGTCAGGGAGAGGTACATGGCCTTGTCGTTGCGGGTGGTGGCCGAGAACACCGGCCCGACGGTACGACGCCGGTAGACCAGGATGGCGAGTCCGCCCACGGTGGCGACGCCCGCGAGGGTGCCGAGCACGACGGCGGACACGTGGTAGGTGTGCTCGCTGATGCCCGCGGCGTCGGTCCAGCTCTCGGGGATGACGAGGCCGCCGATGTGGCCGATCAGGACGACGAGGATGCCGAAGTGGAACAGCGGGCTGCCGATGCGCAGCAGGCGCCGTTCGTACAGCTGGGAGGAACGGGTCGTCCAGCCGAACTTGTCGTAGCGGTAGCGCCAGACGTGGCCGAGGACGAACACCGCCAGCACGACGTACGGCAGGGCGACCCACAGCAGGATGTCGCCGGTGCCGGTCTCGGCCGCGAGGGTGGCGTACTGTGCCGAGGCGGTCATCGGGGTCCTCCTACGACGGGGTCCGGCAGGAACACCGGGGAGGCGTACGGGTCGAGGCCCACCTGCTCCTCGGGCGGGCCCTGGGCGGCGAGGCGCAGGACGGCCTCGCGGTCGTCGCCGGCCAGGGGGGCAGGGTGGCCGACACGGAGGCCAGGACGTCCGCCCAGGGGGAGCCCTCGTCGGCCAGGGCCAGCCGCAGCAGTTCCAGACCGGCGCGGTGTTCGGTGAGCAGCGTGGCGCCGGCGTCCGGGTCGCCGGCGGCGAACTCGAGGACGACGGCGAGGTGGTCGGGCAGTTCGTCGTCGGCGAGGCGCCATCCGGCCGCGGCGTAGGTCTGCTTCAGCCGCAGCAGCGCGAGGCCGCGCTTGCGGGTGTCGCCGTGGGCGTAGTACGTCAGGTACGGGCAGCAGCGTTTGCGGTGGTCGAAGGTCTCCACGTAGGCCGCCGCCAGCTCGTCGGCGGGAGTGCGCCCGGCGTGCCGGGTGAAGCGGGCCAGGGGGTCCCGGACCTCGGGGGGCAGTGCGGCGGCGGCCCGGTGCGCCAGGTCGAGGCGGGGGCGGAGCCGGTCGTCGGGGTAGGCGAGCAGCAGGGACTGGGTCTGCCAGGCGAGGGGGTGCCAGGGCTGCGTGCGGGGTGCGCGTGCGGTCTTCCTGATCATGGTTTCGGCTCCACCTCGCCGCCGTGGTCTCCGTCTCCGTCGGCGGCACCGGCGCCGGTGCCGGTGCCGGTGCCGGTGCCGCCGGTTCCTCTGTCCGGGAACAGGCCGGGCGGGGAGCTCTTGCCGTCCCAGTTGAGGAGGTTGACCCGGGTCGCCTTGTCGGTGGGCGCCGCGGGGGTGTCGGCGGTCTGCCGGTCGCGCAGGGCGTGGAAGTTCTCCACCGCGATCGGAGCGGCGCCGCCGGAGGTCTCACCGAAGGGGCCGGAGCCTCCCATGCCGGGGCCGCCCTCGTAGTCCAGGCTGCACTCGGTGGCCAGCTCCTCGAGTTTGTGCGCCTGTTCGGCGTGGGCGGGCGGGATGACGTAGCGCTCGTCGTACTTCGCCAGGGCCAGCAGCCGGTACATGTCGTAGACCTGTTCGCCGCTCATGCCGACCGACTCCGGGATGGTGTCGTCCGGCTCGCGGCCGAGGTTGATGTCGCGCATGTACGAACGCATCGCGGCCAGCCTGCGCAGCACCGCGTCGACGGGCGCCGGGTCGCCGGCGGTGAAGAGCTGCGCGAGGTAGTCCACGGGGATGCGCAGGGTGTCGACGGCGGCGAAGAGGTTGCGGTGGTCCTCGGCGTCGCGGCCGGTGTCGCGGACGGCGTCGGCCACCGGGGAGAGCGGGGGGATGTACCAGACCATCGGCATCGTCCGGTACTCCGGGTGCAGGGGCAGGGCCACCTTGTAGGTGTTGATCAGGGCGTGGATCGGGGAGCGCTGCGCGGCCTCGATCCAGTCCCGGGGGATGCCGGCCCGTTCCGCCTCGGCGACGACCCGCGGGTCGTGCGGGTCGAGGAAGACGCTGCGCTGGGCCTCGTACAGTCCGGTGTCGTCGGGGGTGGAGGCGGCTTCCAGGACCCGGTCCGCGTCGTAGAGGACGAGGCCGATGTAGCGCAGCCGGCCGACGCAGGTCTCGGAGCAGACGGTGGGCAGGCCGACCTCGACGCGCGGGAAGCAGAAGGTGCACTTCTCGGCCTTGCCGGTGCGGTGGTTGAAGTAGACCTTCTTGTACGGGCAGCCCGTGACGCACATCCGCCAGCCGCGGCAGCGGTCCTGGTCGACCAGGACGATGCCGTCCTCCTCCCGCTTGTAGATGGCGCCGGAGGGGCAGGAGGCCGCGCAGGACGGGTTGAGGCAGTGCTCGCAGATCCTGGGCAGGTAGAACATGAACGTCTGCTCGAACTCGAACTTGATCTTCTCGGAGACCTGGTCGAGCAGGACGTCCTTGTCGCCGTGGTCGGGTGAACCGCCGAGGTCGTCGTCCCAGTTCGCGGACCAGGAGATCTTCATGTCCTTGCCGGTGATCAGGGACTTGGGGCGGGCGACGGGGGTGTGCTCCTGGAGCGGGGCGTTGGTGAGGGTCTCGTAGTCGTAGGTCCAGGGTTCGTAGTAGTCGTCGAGGGACGGCAGTTTGGGGTTGGAGAAGATCTGGATCAGCTTCTTGAACCGGCCGCCGGCCTTGAGTTCGAGGCGGCCGCGGCGGTTGACCTCCCAGCCGCCCCGCCAGGTCTCCTGGTCCTCGTACCGGCGGGGGTAGCCCTGGCCGGGGCGGGTCTCGACGTTGTTGAACCACACGTACTCGACGCCGGTGCGGTTGGTCCACGCCTGCTTGCAGGTGACCGAGCAGGTGTGGCAGCCGATGCACTTGTCGAGGTTCATCACCATCGCCATCTGGGCCATGACGCGCATCAGTACGTCACCTCCTGGTTCGTGCGGCGGCGGACGACGGTGACCTCGTCGCGCTGGTTGCCCGTGGGGCCGAGGTAGTTGAAGGCGTAGGAGAGCTGGGCGTAGCCACCGATGAGGTGGGTCGGCTTGATCAGCAGGCGGGTGAGGGAGTTGTGGATCCCGCCGCGCCGGCCGGTGGTCTCGGTGCGGGGCACGTCGATGAGGCGGTCCTGGGCGTGGTGCATGTAGACGGTGCCCTCGGGCATGCGGTGCGAGACGACGGCGCGGGCGGCGACCACGCCGTTGCGGTTGACGGCCTCGACCCAGTCGTTGTCGTGCACGCCGATCTTCGCCGCGTCCTCCTTGCTCATCCAGATCGTCGGGCCGCCCCGGGAGAGGGAGAGCATGAACAGGTTGTCCTGGTACTCGGAGTGGATGGACCACTTGTTGTGCGGCGTCAGGTAGCGCACCGTCACGCCCAGTTCCCCGACGCTCCCGAGACTCGGCTCGCCGAACAGCGCGTCCATGTTCAACGGCGGCCGGTATACCGGGAGTTGTTCACCGAGCGCGGTCATCCAGTCGTGGTCGAGGAAGAAGTGCTGGCGGCCGGTGAGGGTGTGCCAGGGCTTGAGGCGCTCGACGTTGACGGTGAACGGGGAGTAGCGGCGCCCGCCGGTCTCCGAGCCGGACCACTCGGGTGAGGTGATGACGGGGACCGGCGCGGCCTGGGTGTCGGCGAAGGTGATCTGCTTGCCCTCGTGTTCGGCCGCCAGGTCGGCGAGCCGGGTGCCGGTGCGGGCCTCGAGGGTGTGGAAGCCCTGGGTGGCCAGGTGGCCGTTGGTGGTGCCGGACAGGGCGAGGATCGCCTCGCAGGCGTGCGTGTCGCGGGCGATCGAGGGCCGCCCGTCGGCCGCTCCGCCACGCACGGTGCCGTTCTTGTGGCGCAGGTACTCCAGTTCGCGGTCGACCTTGAAGGTGATGCCCTTGGTGGTGGCGCCCAGGGTGTCCAGGAGGGGGCCGAGGGCGGCCATCTTGTCGGCGACGGCGGCGTAGTCGCGCTCCACGGTCACCAGCTTGGGCATGGTGCGGCCGGGGACCGGTGCGCACTCGCCCGCCTTCCAGTCGAGCACCTTGCCGCGCGGGTTGGCCATCTCGTCCGGGGTGTCGTGCAGCAGGGGCGCGGCGACGACGTCCGTGCGGACGCCGAGGTGGCCGGCGGCCTGCCGGCTGAACTCCCTGGCCAGGGTGTGGAAGGCGTCCCAGTCGGTGCGGGTCTGCCAGGGCGGGGAGATGGCCGGGTTGAAGGCGTGGACGAAGGGGTGCATGTCCGTGCTGGACAGGTCGTGCTTCTCGTACCAGGTGGCGGCGGGCAGGACGACGTCGGAGAAGACGGTCGTGCTGGTCATGCGGAAGTCCAGGGTGAGCAGCAGGTCGAGCTTGCCGGTCGGGGCCTCCTCCCGCCACACCACGTCCCGCGGGCGGGCCTCGGGCGGGGCCTCGGTGGCCCGCACCGACGCGTCGGTGCCGAGGAGGTGCTTGAGGAAGTACTCGTTGCCCTTCGCCGAGGAGCCCAGCAGGTTGGCCCGCCACACGGTCAGCACCCGCGGGAAGTTCTCGGGCGCGTCCGGGTCCTCGCCCGCGAACTTCAGGCGTCCCGCGGTGAGTTCGTCCACGACGTGCTCGGCGACCGGGCGGTCCGCGGCGGCCGCCTCGTCGGCGAGGTCCAGCGGGTTGCGGTCGAAGGTGGGGTACGACGGCATCCAGCCCATCCGCGCGGACTGGGCGATGACGTCGGCCGTGGTCTTCCCGGCGAACGGGCCTCCCGCGCCGGCCGCCGCGAGAGTGTCGGCGGAGAAGGGGTCGTAGCGGAACTGGTCGCTGTGCAGGTACCAGTACGCGGTCTGGATCATCAGCCGGGCCGGCCGGTTCCAGTCGGCGGCGGTCGCGATCGCCGAGTAGCCGGTGATCGGGCGGACCTTCTCCTGGCCGACGTAGTGGGCCCAGCCGCCGCCGTTGACACCCTGGCAGCCGGTCAGCGTCGTCAGGGTCAGGAAGGCGCGGTAGATGGTGTCGGAGTGGAACCAGTGGTTGGTGCCTGCCCCCATGATGATCATCGAACGGCCGCGGGACTCCTCGGCGTTGGCGGCGAACTCGCGCGCGATCCGCGCCGCCCGGTCCGCGTCCACTCCGGTGATGGCCGCCTGCCAGGCCGGGGTGTACGGCTCCTCCGCGTCCTCGTACGAGGACGGCCAGCGGCCGGGCAGG
This sequence comes from Streptomyces sp. Tue 6430, assembly GCA_021568835.1. Taxonomy (GTDB): domain Bacteria; phylum Actinomycetota; class Actinomycetes; order Streptomycetales; family Streptomycetaceae; genus Streptomyces. Next base: position 100,006 of record JAKGSH010000002.1, on the reverse strand, counting down.
CCCTCCCGTGCGACGCCGTACTGCGCCAGCATCAGGTCGTAGACCGTGGTCACCAGGCGTCCGGCCACCCGGCGCACCGGCACGCCGCGCAGCAGCCGTCCCGCGCTGCCGTCGGGGGCGTCGAAGCGCGGCAGGCCGACCGCGACCGGGGCCTCGCCGCCGCCGTCGGCGGACAGCAGCGGGTCGGTGTCCCCGAGGTCGAGGTTCCACTTGCCGGCGCCGGCCTCGCCGTAGCGGTCGCCGAGCGTGCCGTTGGGGACCACCGGCCGCCCGGTGGCGGCGTCCAGCAGCACCGTGCGGAACTCGGCGTGCTCGGCCGCGGCCGCCGCCCCGCCGAGGTCGGCGGCGGTGAGGAACTTGCCGGGGGTGTAGGTGCCCGGCTCACCGGCCGCCTCGTCGAGGGTGACCAGGAACGGCAGGTCGGTGTAGCGCTTCACGTAGGAGGTGAAGTACTCCGTCTCCCGGTCGACGAAGAACTCCTTGAGGACGACGTGTCCCATGGCCATCGCCAGCGCGCCGTCGGTGCCCGGCTGGGCGGGCAGCCATTCGTCGGCGAACTTCACGTTGTCCGCGTAGTCCGGGGACACCGCGACGACCTTCTGGCCGCGGTAGCGGGCCTCGGCCATCCAGTGGGCGTCCGGGGTCCGGGTCACCGGCAGGTTGGACCCCCACATGATCAGGTAGCCGGCGTCCCACCAGTCCCCCGACTCCGGGACGTCGGTCTGGTCGCCGAACACCTGCGGCGAGGCCACCGGCAGGTCCGCGTACCAGTCGTAGAAAGACAGCATGGCGCCGCCGAGCAGCGAGTAGAAGCGGGCGCCGGCGGCGTGCGAGACCATCGACATCGCCGGGATCGGCGAGAAGCCGGCCAGCCGGTCGGGGCCGTGGGCCTTGATCGTGTGCACGTGCGCGGCCGCGACCATCTCCACCGCTTCGTCCCAGCTCGCCCGCACCAGACCGCCCTTGCCGCGGGCCGCCTTGTAGCGGCGGGCGCGTTCCGGGTCGGTGACGATGTCCGCCCAGGCCGCCACCGGGTCGCCGAGGCGGGCCTTGGCCTCGCGGTACATCTGCAGCAGCACGCCGCGCACGTACGGGTAGCGCACCCGGGTGGGCGAGTAGGTGTACCAGGAGAAGGCGGCCCCGCGCGGGCAGCCGCGCGGCTCGTACTCGGGGCGGTCGGGGCCCACCGACGGGTAGTCGGTCTGCTGGGCCTCCCAGGTGATGATGCCGTCCTTGACGTACACCTTCCACGAGCACGAGCCGGTGCAGTTCACCCCGTGGGTGGAACGCACCACCTTGTCGTGCGACCAGCGGTCCCGGTAGAACTCGTCGGCCTGTCGGCCGCCCTTTCTGTGCAGGGTGCGCAGGTCTTCGGAGACCTCCGCCCTGGTGAAGAACCGGCGGCTGCGCACCAGCGCCTCCGCCAGATCGCCGTCCATGCCCGCCCTCTGCGGTTCCCGGCTGGTCTCCTTGCTCACCGCGCCACTCCGCCCCGGACGCCGTGAGCGTCCGTTCGAATCGTGATCGGTTCCGGCCGTTGCCGACTCTACGAGGGTGATGCCCCAGGAGGTCAACACCACGCCACGAACACCACGCGTCACGGTGAAGATCGTGTGCGGACGGGACCTTCCCGGCGGCTCCGTGCGGTCGTGGCCGGACGGACGCGGCCCTGTGCCCGCTCGGGACGAGCGGGCACAGGGCCGCGGGGAGGTTTCCGGCGAGGTGTCGCCGCGCCGGTGCCGGCGGGGCGGAACCCGTCAGGCGGCAGGCCGGGACAGTGTGCTGCCCGCCCTGGTCCGGGCGGCCTCGACCGCCTCCCACTCCTCGGTGCCGAGGTTGGCGAGCGCGGCCGGGAAGACGCCGTCCTGCTCCTTGAGGATGTGGTCGCGCAGCACGGCCATCGCGTCCATCAGCCGGTCCGGCCAGTCCGGGTCCGCGGGAGTCGCACCGTCGGCGGCCTCGGCCAGGACCGACTCGATACGGCGGTGCTCGGCCTCCAGGGCGGCGATCTGGTCGGGGAAGTCCCCGGCCAGCGCCGGGAACAGGCCCTCCTCCTCGACCAGGGTGTGCGGACCGAGCACCCGCGCGATCTCCCGCGCGGTCTGCGCCATCCGGGTGGTCTCGCCGCTCCGGTGGGCCGGGCGGAGGTGACTGATCAGCCGCAGGACCTCCTCGTGCTCCTGGGTCAGTTCGTCGATGGTCTCCAGGGCCTGGCAGCCGCAGTACTCGCACATCGGTCTTCTCCGTAGTCGCTCGGCCCGTGGTTCCTCGGCCCGTGGTTGTTCAGTCCGTAGTTCTTCGGTCCGCCGGGCCTCGGTCCGCCGGGCCTCGGTCCGCCGATAGTTCTTCGGTCCGCCGGGCCTGGGTCCCCCGGGCTTCGGTCCGCCGATAGTTCTTCGGTCCGCCGGGCCTGGGTCCCCCGGGCCTCGGTCCGCCGGTCGTCGGGCCGACGGACCGTCGCTCCCGGTCCGCCCGGCCCTCAGGCGGTGGTGCCCGCGGGGCGGTGGCCGCGGCGGCCGGTGCTCCGCTCCCGCTCGCCGCCGCCCGCGGCCGCGCGGACCTTGGTGAGGGTGTAGGCCAGCGCCGCGGCGGCCACGACGGCGAGCAGGGCGAGACCGGCCGCGTAGGTTCCGTACGCGCCGTACAGCGAGCCCATCACCAGCGGCGGCAGGAATCCGCCCAGGCCGCCCGCGGCGCCGACCACGCCGGTGACGGAGCCGACCTGGCTGGCCGGGGTGAGGAGGGCCACCAGGGCGAAGGTCGCGCCGCTGGCCGCACCGAGCGCGGCGCCCATGGCCAGGAAGGCGACGGTGCCGACCGGTGCCAGGGGCGGGGTGAACGACTGGGTGACCGCGCCGGCCACCACCACGGCCAGCGAACCGGCCAGGACCCGGACCGGGCCCACGCGGTCCGACAGCCAGCCGCCGACCGGACGCATCGCCACCGCCAGCAGCACGAACCCGGCCATCCGGTTCGCGGCGTCGGCCTGGGTGAGCCCGTAGCCGGTCTTGAGGTAGGTGGGCAGGTAGACCGAGAAGGCGACGTAACCGCCGAACGCGACCGCGTACAGGGCCGAGGCCTGCCAGGTGATGGGCAGCCGGGCGGTGGCGACCAGCCGGCGGGCCAGCGGCTCGGTCGGCACGGTGCGGCCGGGCGCGTCACGCAGCAGCAGCGCGGCGACCGCGGCGTACACGGCCAGCACCGCGGCGGTGATCAGGAACGGGGTGGACATGCTGTTCGCGTCGACCAGCTTCACCGTGGTCAGGGCACTGATGGCGGTGCCGCCCATGCCGGCGCCGAAGACGCCGATGGCGAGCCCCCGCCGCTCGGGCGGGAACCAGGCGTTGACGAGCGGCACGCCGACGGCGAAGGCGGTGCCGCCGATGCCGAGGAAGAACCCGCCGATCAGGAGGGCCGTGAGGGAGGAGTGACCGGCCAGCCCCAGGTAGAGCACCGGCACGATGGTGGCCGCGGACACGATCGGGAACATGACCCGTCCGCCGAACCGGTCGGTCAGGGCGCCGACCGGGATGCGGCCCAGCGATCCGACCACGACGGGGACCGCCACCAGCAACGACTGCTCGAAGGACGACAGGTCGAGACTGTCCTTGAACCGCGGGCCGAGGGGCTGAGCAGCGCCCAGGCCCAGAAGTTCACCGCGAAACCCACGGTGGACAGCGCCAGCATCAGCCATGCCCGGCGGGACACCGGCGCTTGCGATGCTGAGCTGCCGCTCTTCGACTTCGACGGCTGGACCATGTTGTCCGTCCCTTCCCTCTCCAAGATGGTGCTTCGCACCGGGAATCGCACACGCCCCGCAGGCCTCTTGCCCGGGAAACGAAATCCCGTCACCACTGTCCGCGCCGGAACGCGCCGGAGGCATGGGCCAAGGGTCCCTGCCGAAGGACGGACGGTCCTCACCTTCCGGGCCGGCCGTCCTCGCACGGCTCCGCCTCACCGGCTTGCCCGCACAGCTCCCCCGAAACACCGGCCGGGTCCGGCGGTCCGGACGGTGCGGGGAAAGGGCCGGTCGGCCCTACTCCCGCGGCACGGCCCCGGGGACGATGGACGGATGTCCCAGATCGACGCCTTTCGCGCACTCGACCGGCAGGAGTGCCTGCGCCTGCTCTCCAAGGTCCCGGTCGGCCGCGTGGTCTACACACGGCAGGCGCTGCCCGCGGTCCTCCCCGTCAACTTCTCCCTGGACGCCGACCACTCCGTGCTGCTGCGCACCTCGCCGGGCTCCGACCTCGTCCGCGCCATCGACGGCGTCGTGATCGCCTTCGAGGCCGACGAGTTCGACGCGGTAACCCAGTCCGGCTGGAGTGTCGTCGTCACGGGACGGGCCACCGTGGTGACCGACCCCGCCGAGCACGAACGGCTGTCGCAGTCCGGCCCCGTCTCCTGGATGCCCCTGCGCGACGGGGTGTTCGTGCGGATCGACTCCGAGATGATCAGCGGGCGCGAGCTGAAGGGGATGCGCGGCACCGGGTGAGCGACGGCCCGCGGGGCCCCTGGACGCGCCACGGGTGAGGGCCGGGCCGACGGTGCACCACCGTCGGCCCGGCCCTTGTCATGCCTCGTCCGGCGCCCTGGGATCAGGGATGCGGCGTGCCCGCGCGAGGGGTGCGCCCGCCCTCGGGGCCGTACCCGAAGCGGATCAGCAGCTGCGGGCAGCAGCGCCGCCTCGGGCCGGCGATCGCGGACCGCAGGTCCGGCCACTCCATCGCCTGGTGCAGCATCGACGTGCGCAGCCCGTGCCGGGTCGCCGTGAGCAGTACGCGTTCCAGTGCCTGGCCCGCCCGTACCCAGTCCTCCCGCCGGTCCCGGGGCGTCCACAGCAGCGCCACCTGGGCGTGGCGCTCGAACCGCAGGGCCGGCAGCCAGCGGGCGGGCAGCGCCCCGGTGAAGTCCCGCACCGGTATCCGCCCGGAGGCGTCCAGCGGCCCCAGCGCCGTGGCCGGAATGCCGTAGGAGGCCTCGGTTCCCGGAGCGGTGATCCAGCCGCGCGCCTCGGCCACCCGGTCGCGGTGGACGGTGTTGCGCATCTCGGCCGCCTGGGTCAGGCGCAGCAGGCGGCGGGTTCCCAGGATGTCGGGCACCTCCAGGTGCGCGCCCTCGGCGCGGGCGGAGCCGATCATCTCGGTCACGATCGGCTCCGGAACCGGGCGTCCGGTGAACGGCATCCGGCTCGTGTGGCGCCGCTCGACCGCGTCGTACAGGTCGAGCAGGGGCGGCGGCGGGTCCGCGCGGTGCCCCGCCAGCTGCACCGTGGCCAGCAGGTCGGGGTCGTCCGCCGCGGGCAGCAGCCGGACCAGGGGGTCCCAGCCCAGGTGCGCGGCGGCCACCCGGAGGTTGAGGACGGCCGCGCCCACCGACAGGTGCAGGGCGCGCAGATCGGGGTCGGCCACCGGCAGTCGCCTCCGCCGGTCCACCCGGACCTCGATCGACCGGCTCCGCGGGTCCAGGCCGAACCGCCAGGGCTGCGTGTTGTGGATCGAGGGCGCGGCCACCGCCGCGGCCAGCAGGGCCTGAACGGCTGTGGCGTCGACTTCCTTGGTCTGCATCACGGCTCCTTCACCACGCTTTCCTCTGTGTTGCCGAGCCTGCGTCGCGGTGCCCGGACCGCGGGAGGGTTGACCGGTCCCGTTCCGGGGGCCGTACGTCCTCGGCGTCCCGCGGCGCCCGGGGACGTACGGCGGCATCCGTGGTTCTCCATCCGTGGTTCTCCTCCCCCGCCATGGCCGCCGCTCAGGTGGCGGGCAGGGCCGTGGCGAGCAGGACGACGCCGAGCGAGCCGACGAGGGAGACGACCGCCAGGGCGCGGGCCAGGTCGGCGCGGCCCCGGGCGTGGGCGATGCCGTGTCCCGCCGCGGCGAGCATCACCACGACGAAGAGGGCGAGCTTGGTCGCCAGGGTGCGGCCGTAGCCCGGCTCGGCGAGCGAGGCCCAGGTGACTCCCCGGTGCCAGGCCATGGCCCAGCCCGTGCCCAGTTGCACGGGCAGGAACACGGTCCCGGTCAGGAGGCCGAACCGGCGGCCCGCCGCGGCGGTGAAACGGTCCTTGGCGTCCGGGGCGAGCAGGTGGCGGGCGAGCGGCAGGACCACCAGGGAGAGGGCCAGCTGGCCCCCGACCCACAGGGCGGCGCCGGCCACGTGCGCGAACCGCACCAGGGACCACAGGCCGACGGTGTCCATCAGCCGCTCACCTCCACCATGCCGTGGGCGCCCGCTTCGGCGTGGCGCATGTCGTGGTCGACGAAGGGTAGTGGCCGGCCTCCGGGAACGTCGTCTCCACGAAGCCGCCCTGCGCGGCGGCCAGGTCCAGTACCTGCGCGCCGCCCGCCCCGCCCGGTTCGAGGAGGTGGGCGCCCTCCTTGTACACGGTGTCGAACACGGTGCCGACGATGTGGAAGGCGATGCCGTCGCTGGGCCCGGCGGCGACCACCCAGAAGCGGGCCCGTTCACCGGCCCGCAGCTTCAGTGGCTGCTTCGCGTACTGGTTCGCCATGCCGTTGAACACCCAGGCGTCCGGCGTGTTCTGCCGCATCTTGGCCACCTGGGCGGTGCTGCCGGGGGTGCCGAGGTACAGCGCGGAGGAGACCAGCACGTATTCGCGGTCCACCTTCGCCAGGCCGGGCGGGTCGATGACGACGGCGCCGTACATGCCGTTGCCCATGTGCTGGAGCATCGGCGCGGTGCTGCAGTGGTACAACCAGGCCCCGGCGCGCTCGGCGCGGAAGCGGTACACCAGGCGTTCGCCGGACTCGATCGTGCGCATGGGCCGGTCGGGGGCGAGGGAGCCGGCGTGGAAGTCGATGCCGTGCCCCATGCCCGGGTCGTCGTTGACGAGGGTGACCTCGAAGACGTCGCCGACCTTGCCGTGCAGGGTGGGGCCGGGAGCGGTGCCGCCGAAGGTCCACATCTGCTGCTTCACTCCCGGCGCCACTTCGACGGTGGTGTGCGCGGCGTGCAGTTCGACCCGGTGGACGGTCCCGCCGGGCGCGGGGGCCAGGGCCGCGTCGCGTGACCGCCAGCCGGCGGAGTAGTCGGCGGAGAGGTCGAGGGCGCCGTGGTCGTCGGGGGCGGCGACCGGGGTGTGGCCCTGGTGGCCGGCGGTGTCCGTCGCCGTGCCGTCCTTCACGACGATGTCCATGGTCATCCCGGCCGCCCGGTGGCCCGGCAGGGTGCACCAGGCCTGGCGGTCGCGGGTGACCGGCCCGAGGTCGAGGACGCGGGTGTCGCCCTTGGCGAGCATCGGGGTGGCGGGACCCTCCTCGACCTTGAGGTCGTGGCGCTGGGCGTCGTCGTTGGTGACCTCCAGCCGCAGCGAGGTGCCCGCCGCGACCTCGACGCGGGCCGGCCGGATGCGCATGTCGGCCATGGTGACGGCGACCGTGCGGGTGGCGCCGTCGCCCGCGCCCGCCGTCCCGGCGGCGTTCGTCCCGCCGGCCGGGTCTCCCCCGCTGTTGGCGGCCAGCACGGCCAGCACGGTGAGGACGACTCCCGCGGCGGTGCCCCACAGCGCCGGGCGCCGGGACACACCGTCCGGGCCCGCGTCCGCCGGCAGCCCCTTGCCGCTCCGGACGAGCACCGGCGCGACCAGGGCGAGGAACGCGGCCCCGGACAGTGCCGCCAGCAGCAGGCCCGCTGTCGGTGCCGGGCCGGGCAGCGGGAGGGCCGCGAGCGCGACGCCGGTGTTGAGCGCCACCGCCCTCGCCGGCCAGCCCCGTTCGAGCTGTGCCCGTACGGCCGCACGGTCGCGGGGACCGGTGCTGAGGACGACGGGCAGCAGGTAGGTGAGCGCGCCGAACAGGACCTGGGCGACGAAGCCGACGAGCAGGACGGGGAGCAGGGCGTCGATCGCGGTCTGCGCCGCGGCGAGCGGCCCGGTGGCCAGCCGGACGAGATCCGCCGCCACCGCGACCGTCAGCCAGCAGGTGGCGGCGGCGAGCGTCCAGGCCGCCGCCGCGGAGACGGGCCGGCTGTGGCGCACGGTACGGGCGAACAGGTGGGCGGCGAGGGCCACTCCCGCCAGGTACAGGGCGAGGCCCGCCACGGCCGGCCAGCGTCGGCCGAGTGCCAGAGCGGTGACCGCCGTCACCAGTCCGCTGCCGGCGAGCCACAGCACCCGTCGGGACACCTTCGTGGTGCGGTCCTTCATCCGTACTCCGAGCACGGTGGGCCACAGCATGAACAGCGTGCCGAGGACGGGCAGCCCGATCCAGCCGAGCAGCGTGACGTGCAGGTGCGCCAGGCGCAGCCCGGCGTACCGGTCGGGCCCGCCGGCCCCGCCGGTGGCCAGCAGCGCGCCGAGGACGGTGCCCGCGATCAGGGCGGCCGTGGCCGCCCGGTAGTAGGAGACGATCGGCTTGAGCCGTCCGCCGAGCGTGCCCCGGCCGAGGCGGACCAGCACGACCAGGTGCGCGGTGGCGGCGGCGGCCAGTGCCACGGCGGCGACGGCGGTCAGCAGCGGCCGGGCGGCCCACACCCCGACGAGCAGCCCGGCCACGGCGAGGTTGGCCGTGGCCAGCCGGGCGGTGCTCCAGCGCTCGTCGGGGACCTTCGCGTGCAGCAGGGCGACGGCGAAGTGCTCGCTCCAGATCAGGACGGCGGTGGTGACGGCGCCGAGCAGGAACATGTGCACGGCCAGCCAGCGGGCCACCGGCAGCGTCTCCTGGACCGCGACCGCGACCAGGGCGAGGCCCAGCCACACCACGACCAGGACGTGGGCGCGCAGGTGGCGGGCCTTCACCCCGGACGCCCGGAACCGGCTCGGGTACCTGCCGACTCCGCTCGCGTCGCCGGCCGGTGCCGGTCCCCCGACGACGGCGGTCATGCCGCTCCCCCGCGGTCGGTCGTTCCCGTTCCCGTTCCCGTTCCTGTTCCCGTACCCGTGCCGCTGTCCTGCCGCGGCGCGGCGCCGCCCACCGGCCGGCGGGCCGCCCGCCCTCCGGGCCGGCGCCGGACAGCAGCGCGGCCAGTTCCCGCCGGCGGGGGAAGGAACCGGGGACGTAGCCGCACCACGGCTCCTCGGCGTACGGGTCGCCGGTGACGCCGTAGGCCCGGGACCGCGAGCCGCCGCAGACCCGGCGGAACTCGCACGCGCCGCACCGGCCGCCCAGCCGGTCGGCGTCCCGCAGCCCGGTGAACAGCTCCGAGGTGCGGTAGATCTCCGTCAGCGGTGTCTCGCGGACGCTTCCGGCGCCCAGCGGCAGGAATCCGCTGGGGTGCACGGTGCCGGTGTGCGACACGAACACGAAGCCGCGGCCCGCGTTGACGTCGAGCGGCGGGCGCCGTGTCCGGCGCGCTCCGGCGTCCAGGCCCAGTTCGGCGGCCCGGTCGCGCAGCTCCCGGTACAGCGGGCCGAGTCCGAGCACCGCCACGTGGTCGTCGCCGGCGGCGGCCAGGATCTGGCGTTGCAGGGCGACGCGGCGGAAGTGGTGGGCCTCGGTGGTCTTGGCCGGCACGGTCAGGCCCACGTCGTGGACGAAGTTGAGGACGTCCTCCACCTCGCCCGGGGTGAGCGCGCCGAGGCTGCGGCCCCGGCCGGTGGGGACCAGGAAGAAGGCGCTCCACAGCATCGCGCCGTGCTCGGCGACGAGGCGGACGATGTCGGGCAGGTCGTGCAGGTTGTGCCGGGCGACCGTGGTGTTGATCTGCACCTTCATGCCGAGGGCGCGAGCGGCGTCCCAGGCGTCCAGGGTCCAGCGGAACACTCCGGGCACCCCGCGGAAGGTGTCGTGGACCTCGGCGGTGGAGCCGTCCAGGCTCAGTGAGAGGCCGACCGCACCGGCCGCGTGCAGGTCCCGCAGCCGCTCCGCGGTGAGCGTCGGGGTACCGGACGGGGACACCGCGACCCGGACGCCGATCTCGCGGCCGTGGGCGACGAGTTCGTTCAGGTCCGGGCGCTGGAAGGGGTCGCCGCCGGTGATCACGAACAGCGGGGCGGGCTGCCCGAAGGCGGCCACCTGGCCGAGCAGGTCCTTGGCGGCGGCGGTGTCCAGTTCGCGCGGATCACGGTCGGACACGGCCTCGGCACGGCAGTGCAGGCAGGCCAGCGGGCAGGCCCGGGTGGACTCCCAGATGACGATGAAGGGCCGCTCCCCCGCGTCGTGCCGCTGGTGGCGGATGGCGTGAGCGGGGTGGGCACGGGCGGCGCCGGGCTGGGCGGCACCGGCAGGAGCGGGGTCGGCACGGGTGATGTCGGCACGGGCGGCGTCGGCAGGAGCCGAAGCAGCATGGGTGATGTCGGTCATCGCGCGGTCCTGCCCAGCGCCCTGAGGCTGTGTCCGGCCGCCCTGGAGTCAGGGCAGACGAGGCGGGCGGCCGGACGGTGACCGGGCCGGACCGTGCGCGGCACCCATCGCGGGTGACATCGATGGGCTCGGCCTCGAGGGCGGTCGGCGTGGTCGTGCACGGTGTACCTCCGGATCGGTCGCCGTCAGCATCCACCGGCGGCGGCGGTCGGCGCGGCGGCCGATGGTCTTCTCCACCAGGGCCGACAGTCCCTCTCCGGCGGTCGCGAACAGGGCCGGACGGGCCACCGGGGCGGACGGGCGCGGGTGCGGGTGCGGGACGACGGGCCACGGCGCGCCGAGGGGGCACCCCCGGGCGATATGCCCGGGGGTGCCCCCTCGGAAGGGATCCGCGGTCCCGTCCGTGCTCGCCGCCGTCGCGGGTCAGGAGCGGTGCGGGGAGCGGGATGTCAGGGCGTCCGCGGTGACCACCAGGGTGACGCCCAGGCCGGTCAGGGCGGCGCCGAGGCCGGTGACCAGGGTGGTGAGGTGCCACGCCTGGTACGCGGACATCAGCGAGGCACGCAGGGACTGGCCCATGAACGCGGTCTGGCGCAGCTCGGCGAGTTTCTCGTCGTCGCCCGCGGCGTGCAGCTCCGCGCTGAGTTCGGCGTAGGTGCGGCCGCCGGTGGCGTGGGCGAGGTTGCCCTTGATGAACTCCGCGTACGCGTGCGCGTCGGGGCCGGTCTCCACCGGGCGGCCGGCATGCGCGGCGAGTTCGGCGGGCAGGCCGCGGTCCGGGAAGGTGATCTTCTGGGCGGCCAGTTCTTCGCGTATCTCCTTCCTGCCGCCGCGGCCGCGCCACAGCATGACCGGTCCGGCGACTGCCAGGGCTGTCCCGACGGTCCCGAGCAGGATGCCGGCCCGGCGTGGTGATCCGTCCATGACGTGTCGTCCTTCTTTCCTCAGGCTTTCCTCAGGTTTCCTCGGGTTCCGGTCTCCTCGGGTTCCGGTCTCCTCGGGTTCCGGTTTCCTCGGGTTCCGGCGGTACGGAGCTGTCCCGCCGGAAGTCGGGTGGGTGGTTGCGGCTCAGCGGTGGCTGAGCCGCAGCCGCCAGGCCTCGGGCCGCGTTCCAGGTACTCCACCGAGAAGACCCCCGGATCGCGCTGTTCGATCTGCGCGAGCAGCGGCAGCGGGTCGTGCGGCGCGACCAGGACCACCGCGGTGCCCGCCGGGACGGCGTCGAGCGCGCCGAAGACCGCCGCGTGCCGCAGCGAGTGCGGAACCTCCCGCACGTCCAGCTCGGGCTCGGCCGTCTCCTCCGCACCGCCGCAGCCGCAGACCCCGCCGCAGCCGCCGGTCTCGTCGGTCTCTCGTCCTCGCATGTCGTGTCCTTCCTCGTCGTCCTGGGTCTGTGGGGCACCCCCGTCGGCCGCCGTACCGTCCGCGAGCCGGTGGTGCATGTCCGCGAGCAGCGCCGCCAGGGAGACCTCGGCCGTCATCGCGAGCAGCGGGAGCACCAGGCCGTTCTCCTTGGCCACGTGCTCCTCGAACAGCACCTGCAGGGCCCGGGCGTCGGCCGCCGCGGCGGCCGGACCGGGGGCGGAACGCAGGGCGTCGACGAGCGCGGTGAGACCGCGGTGTTCGCCGACGAGGCTCTCGATGAGCAGGCGGGCCTCGGGCAGGCGGTGGGCCGCGGGGTAGAGAGCGGCCTCCTCGACGGCGGCGTGCGGCAGCAGCGAGCGGTCGCAGAAGGTGACGAGACCGGCGTGGATCCGCTCGGCGGCGGCCGGGTCCCGGCCCACGGCGGTCAGCAGCATCGTCACCCGTCCGGCCAGCTCACCGGCCAGGCGGGCGTGGTGCGCCTCGGCGCCTTCGAGGGCCGCGGCCTCCTCGGGGGCCGAGGCGAGGTGAGCATGCTCATGGGGGTCTCCAGCAGGTCGCGGTCGGCTCCGCCGGCCGGTGGCGGTGGGACGGGTCGTACGGGTCGTACGGGTCGCACGGAACGTCCGAAGTCGTACGGGCGGTGCGAAGTCGTGGGTGGCCGTGCGGGTCGTACGGGTCGTACGTCACCGTGCGGTACACGCGGTGTCTTCGCGGCTGTCGGCGCCGGTCGGTCCGGGTCGGCGCCGGTCGGTCCGGGTCGACGCCGGTCGGTGCTGCTGCGTCCGGCCGCGAGCGGCGGCCGGACGCACGACCGAACCGGGCCGCACTCCGTACGCGCTGCGCCCGCAGCGGCCGGGGACGGGGGATGCGGCCGCCCGGCAGGCGCGGAACGCGGTCGTCCGGACGGGCCTGCGCGGTTCGATCTGTGCCCAGCATGCACCTCGGGTCCCCTCCGCTCCCCGGCCGACCGGGCCCGTCACCAGGGCCGTTCGGCCCTGGTGCGGCCGACCGGATGGGGCCGGAAGGTCGCCGGGCAGGGACCGCAGGCCCCAGGTGCGCCGTAGTGCGCGCCCCTAGCGTTCCGGCCATGGAGAACGATCAGAACGCGCGGCGTCAGGCGCCGCGTACCGGTGAGGGCTGGCCGCTGGCCGCCCGCAGACTGCTCACCCGCCGCGAGGTGTCCGCGGACGGGCGCGCCGTGTTCGGCGAGGGGGACCCGGCCTGGGAGGGCTTTTACCGCGACCGCTGGGCGCACGACAAGGTGGTGCGCTCCACGCACGGGGTCAACTGCACCGGTTCCTGCTCGTGGATGGTGTACGTCAAGGACGGCATCATCACCTGGGAGCACCAGGCCACCGACTACCCCTCGATCGGTACGGACTGCCCCGAGTACGAGCCGCGCGGCTGTCCGCGCGGGGCGTCCTTCTCCTGGTACACGTACTCGCCCAGCCGGGTCCGCTACCCGTATGTGCGCGGTGCCCTGCTGAAGCTGTGGCGCGAGGCCCGCAAGCGGCTGGGCGACCCGGTGGCGGCCTGGGCGGAGATCACCGGTGATCCGGCGAAGGCCCGCGCCTACAAGCGTGCGCGCGGCAAGGGCGGTCTGGTGCGGGCCGACTGGGACGAGGTGGCCGAGCTGGTCGCGGCCGCCCATGTGCACACCGTCAAGCAGTACGGCCCGGACCGCGTGGTCGGCTTCTCGCCGATCCCGGCGATGTCGATGGCGTCGTTCGCGGCCGGTTCCCGGTTCATGTCGCTGATCGGCGGCACCCTGCTGTCCTTCTACGACTGGTACGCCGACCTGCCGATCGCCTCGCCGCAGGTCTTCGGCGACCAGACCGACGTGCCGGAGGCCGCGGACTGGTGGAACGCCGGCTACCTGATCATGTGGGGCTCCAACATCCCCGTCACCCGCACACCCGACGCGCACTTCCTGACCGAGACCCGCTACAACGGCACCAAGGTCGTGGCCGTCAGCCCGGACTACGCCGACAACGTCAAGCACGCCGACGAGTGGGTGTCCCCGCACCCGGGCACCGACGGCGCGCTGGCGATGGCGATGGGCCATGTCATCCTGCGCGAGTTCCTGGTGGACCGCGAGGTGCCGTACTTCCAGGACTATCTGCGCAAGTTCACCGACGCGCCGTTCCTGGTGACCCTTCGGGAGCATGGCGACGACCTCGTACCCGACGGTTTCCTGACCGCCGCCGACCTCGGGCAGCGGGAGGCGGACGTCGAGAACGCGGATTCCAAGACGGTCCTGCTGGACTCGGTCACGGGCGAGCCCGTCGTCCCCAACGGCTCCCTGGGCTTCCGCTGGGCGAAGAGCGGGGCGGGCAGCTGGAACCTCGACCTCGGCGACGTCGTCCCCGAACTCAGTCTGCTCCAGCGGGCCGAGAAGACCGTCACCGTGGCGCTGCCCCGTTTCGACGAGGGCCCCACCGAGGGCGGTTCGAGCATGGTGCGCGGAGTGCCGGTACGCCGCGTCGGCGGGCGTCTGGTCACCACCGTCTTCGACCTGATGCTGGCGCAGTACGGCATCGAGCGGCCGGGACTGCCCGGCGACTGGCCGTCCTCGTACGACGACGCCTCGCAGCCGTACACCCCGGCCTGGCAGGAGACGGTCACCTCGGTCCCGGCCGAGCAGGCGGCCCGGATCGCCCGGGAGTTCGCCCGCAACGCGGAGCGCACGAACGGCCGCTCCATGATCGCGCTGGGAGCCGGCACCAACCACTGGTTCCACTCCGACACGATCTACCGCGCGTTCCTGGCGCTCACCACGATGACCGGCTGCCAGGGCGTCAACGGCGGTGGCTGGGCGCACTACGTCGGCCAGGAGAAGGTCCGGCCCCTCACCGGCTTCCAGCACCTGGCCTTCGCCTTCGACTGGCAGCGGCCCACCCGGCACATGGCGGGCACCTCGTACTGGTACCTCAACTCCGACCAGTGGCGCTACGAGGCGTTCGGTGCGGACGAGCTGGCCTCCCCGCTGGGCACGGGCAAGCTCAAGGGCAAGACGTTCGCCGACTGCCTGGCGCAGGCCGTGCGGCTGGGCTGGACGCCCGGTCACCCCGCCTTCAACCGCAACCCGCTCGACCTGGCGGACGAGGCGGCGGCGCAGGGCCGCCCCGTCGCCGAGCACATCGTGGACGAACTGAAGTCGGGGCGGTTGCGGTTCGCCGCCGAGGACCCGGACGCCCCCGAGAACTTCCCGCGCGTACTGACCGTGTGGCGGGCCAACCTGCTGGGCTCCTCCGGCAAGGGCAACGAGTACTTCCTGCGGCACCTGCTGGGTGCGGACGCCTCCGTCCGCTCCGAGGAGACACCGCCCGAGGGACGTCCGCAGGAGGTGGTCTGGCACGACGAGGCGCCCGAGGGCAAGCTCGACCTGCTGGTCACGATGGACTTCCGGATGACCTCCACCGGTCTGCTCTCCGACGTCGTCCTGCCGGCCGCGACCTGGTACGAGAAGGACGACCTGTCCAGCACGGACATGCACCCCTTCGTGCACGCCTTCACCCCGGCCATCACCCCGCCCTGGCAGGCCCGCACCGACTACGACACCTTCCTCACCATCGCCGACAGGTTCAGCGAGCTGGCGGCCGAGCACCTGGGCACGCGGACCGATGTGCTGGCGGTGCCGCTGACGCACGACACGCCCGACGAACTCGCCCAGCCCGGCGGGGTGGTACGGGACTGGAAGACCGGCGAGTGCGAGCCGGTCCCCGGACGCACCATGCCCAAACTGGTCGTCGTCGAGCGGGACTACGCCTCCACCGCACAGAAGATGCGGGCCATCGGCCCGCTGCTGGACACCCTCGGCACCACCACCAAGGGCGTCACCGTCCACCCCGACCGGGAGATCGAGGACCTGCGCCACCGCAACGGGACCGTCCGCGACGGCGTGGCCGCCGGCCGGCCCTCGCTGGCCACCGCCTCCGACATGTGCGAGGCGATCCTCGCGCTGTCCGGCACCACCAACGGGCGGCTGGCCACCGAGGGCTTCCGCGAGCTGGAGCGGCAGACCGGCAGCGAGGGACTGGTCGAACTGGCCTCGGAGCGGGAGGCGGAACGGATCACCTTCGCCGACACCCGCACCCAGCCGCGCTCGGTGATCACCTCCTACGAGTGGTCGGGCTCGGAGACCGGCGGGCGCCGCTACTCCCCGTTCGTCATCAACACCGAGCACAAGAAGCCCTGGCACACGCTCACCGGACGCCAGCACTTCTTCGTCCAGCACGACTGGATGACCGAACTCGGCGAGCAACTGCCCGTGTACCGGCCGCCGTTGAACACCCCGCGGCACTACGGCGACGAGCACCTGCACGAGGACGGCAGGGCGGAGGTCACGGTCCGCTACCTGACCCCGCACTCGAAGTGGTCCATCCACTCCAACTACCAGGACAACAAGTACATGCTCGACCTGTCCCGCGGCGGACCGGTCATCTGGATGTCCCTCCAGGACGCGGAGAAGATCGGCGTCAAGGACAACGAGTGGATCGAGGCGTACAACCGCAACGGCGTCGTCGCCTGCCGGGCCGTGGTCACCCACCGGATGCCGGAGGGAACCGTGTACATGTACCACGCCCAGGACCGCAACGTGAACGTGCCGAAGACCGAGGTCAGCGGCAAGCGCGGCGGCATGCACAACTCGCTGACCCGCCTGCTGCTCAAGCCGACCCATCTCGCGGGCGGCTACGCCCAGTTCACCTACGCCTTCAACTACTACGGTCCGACCGGCAACCAGCGCGACGAGGTCACCGTCATCCGCCGCCGCAGCCAGCAAGTGGAGTACTGACATGCGCGTCATGGCCCAGATCGCGATGGTGATGAACCTCGACAAGTGCATCGGCTGCCACACCTGCTCGGTCACCTGCAAGCAGACGTGGACCAACCGCACCGGAGTCGAGTACGCCTGGTTCAACAACGTCGAGACCAAGCCCGGCGTCGGCTACCCGCGCCGCTACGAGGACCAGGAGCACTGGAAGGGCGGCTGGATGCTCGACAAGCGCGGACGTCTCGTCCTGCGCTCCGGCGGGCGGCTGAAGCGCCTGCTGTCGCTGTTCTCCAACCCCGACCTGCCGTCCATCGAGGACTACTACGAGCCGGTCACCTACGACTACGACAACCTGATCAGCGCCCCGGCCGGACCCGACATGCCGGTCGCCCGCCCCCGCTCGGTCCTCACCGGCAAGCCCACCGCCATCACCTGGGGCGCCAACTGGGAGGACGGCCTCGGCGGCGCCGCCGAGAACGCCGGCGGCGACCCCAACCTCACCGGGGAGTGGGCCGAGAAGGTCAAGTTCGAGTTCGAGCAGACCTTCCTCTTCCACCTGCCCCGGCTGTGCGAGCACTGCCTCAACCCGGCCTGTGTGTCGGCCTGTCCGTCCGGCGCGATGTACAAGCGGGTCGAGGACGGCATCGTCCTGGTCGACCAGGACAAGTGCCGCGGCTGGCGGATGTGCGTGACGGCGTGCCCGTACAAGAAGGTGTACGTCAACCACGCCACCGGCAAGGCCGAGAAGTGCACCTTCTGCTTCCCGCGCATCGAGGCCGGCCAGCCCACCGTCTGCTCCGAGACCTGCGTCGGCCGGCTGCGCTACCTCGGCCTGCTCCTGTACGACGCCGACCGGGTGGGCGAGGCCGCCGCGACCCCGGACGAGAAGGACCTGCTGGACGCCCAGCGCGGCGTCTTCCTCGACCCGCACGACCCCGAAGTGGCCGCCGCGGCACGGGAGTCCGGCATCCCGGAGGACTGGCTGGACGCCGCCCGCCGCTCCCCCGTGTACGACCTGGTCACGCGGTACAAGGTGGCCCTCCCGCTGCACCCGGAGTACCGCACGCTGCCCATGGTCTGGTACGTCCCGCCGCTCTCCCCCGTCCTGGACGCCGTGGACGCGGCGGGCGGGAACCAGGACGACCCGGACCACGTCTTCGCCGCCGTCACCCGGCTGCGCATCCCCCTGGAGTACCTGGCGGAGCTGTTCGCCGCCGGCGACACCGACGTCGTCGCCGGGGTGCTGATGAAGCTGACCGCGCTGCGCTCGTACATGCGCGAGCGCTCCCTCGGCGAGGAGGGCGACGAGGCCGTGCTGAAGGCCGTCGGCCTCACCGTCCGGGAAGCCGAGGACATGCACCGGCTGCTCGCCGTCGCCAAGTACTCCGACCGCTACGTCGTGCCCGCCGCGCACAAGGAGGACGCGGCCGCGCTGAGCGCGATGGAGAACCGCTGCCCGGTCGAGTCGTCCGGCGAACCGGCCGACGCCGGAGGCCGACGGGTGATGCTCGGCATCCCCACCCTGCGCCGCAAGCCCACGGGAGACACCGCATGAGTCCGCTGCCCTCGACGATCCCCGCCCTCGTCCGCACCCGTGTCCGGGCGGCCGTGCGCCGCCCGGCCCGGCTCACCCCCGAAGAGGCCGAGGCGCGCACCCTGCTGCTGCGCATGTGCTCCCTGCTGCTGCAGTACCCGGACGCCGAACTGATCGCGGCCCGGCCGGTGCTGACGGCCACCGCCGGGGCGCTGCCGGCCACGCCCGCCGCCGGGCACCTGGCCGACTTCACCTCCTGGTTCGCCGGGCAGGAGCCGGAGGACCTGGAGCGGCACTACGTCGAGATGTTCGACCTGCGCCGCAAGAGCAGCCTCTACCTGACGTACTACCTGCACGGCGACACCCGGCGCCGGGGCATGGCCCTGCTCACCCTGAACCAGCGGTACAAGGCCGCGGGCTGGGACACCGACGGCGGCGAGCTGCCCGACCACCTGCCCGTCGTGCTGGAGTTCGCCGCCCTGGCCGGGCCCGGCGGCGGCGAGGCCCCGCTGCGCCAGCACCGCCGCGGCCTGGAGCTGATCCACCGGGCCCTGACCGACGCCGGCTCGCCCTACCGGCACGTCCTGGCCGCGCTGCTCACCCTGCTGCCGCCGCCCACCGAGGCGGACCGCGCGGCGGTGGCACGGCTCGTCGCCGAGGGCCCCCCGAACGAGGAGGTCGGCCTCGACCCCTACGGCACCTACGGCGACGGGGAGTTCGCCCCTCCGGGCACCTTCCTGCCGCCGGCGCCCGCCGCGCCGACCCGTGTGCCGCCCGCCCCGACCAGCCGTACGGAAGGCCCCCGATGAACGCCGCGCTGTCCTTCTCGGCCGCCGCCCCGGTGAGCGGTGCCGACCTCCTGCTGTGGGTCGCCGTGCCCTACGTGTGCCTCGCCGTGTTCGTGGCCGGGCACGTCTGGCGCTACCGCCAGGACCAGTTCGGCTGGACCTCGCGCACCAGCCAGCTCCTCGAACACCGCTGGCTGCGCTGGGGCAGCCCGCTGTTCCACCTCGGTGCCTTCATGGTCATCGCCGGGCACGTGGTGGGGCTCGCCGTTCCCGACGCGTGGACCGAGGCGGTCGGCATCACCGAGCACGCCTACCACACCACGGCCGTCTGGGCGGGTTCGGTGGCGGGCGTCGCCATGGTGACCGGGCTGGGCATGCTGTGCGCCCGCCGGCTCCTCACCCGGCAGATCCGCCTGGGCACCGACCGCAGCGACAAGGTCCTCTTCCCGCTGCTGTCCGCGACCGTCCTGCTGGGCATCACGGCCACGGCCGCGCACAACGTCTTCGGCGCCGGCTACGACTACCGCTCGACCGTCTCCGTCTGGTTCCGCGGTCTGTTCGTCCTCCAGCCGGAGCCGGAGGCGATCGCCGGGGCCCCGCTGCTGTTCCAGTTGCACGCCCTGTCCGCCTTCCTGCTCTTCGCGGCCTGGCCGTTCACCCGGCTCGTCCACGTGTGGAGCGCGCCGATCGGGTACCTCGCCCGCCCGTACCTGGTCTACCGGCGGCGGACCGCGCCGGCACCGGCTCCGGTTCCGGGCGCGAGGGCGGGGGGCCGCGGCCGTCCGGCCGCGGGCTCCCGGCGATCCGCATGAGTCACGGACCCGCGCTCGCCCCCGACGCCCCCGGCGCGCCGGACGCCCCGGCGGTCCGGCGCCCGTCCGCGGTGGGGGCGAGCCGCCGCACGGGATGGGTGATGGTCCTCACCGGGACCGTCGGCTGGCTGGCCTCCTTCCAGCTCACCGTGGACGACTGGCGGCTGCTGCGCGACCCGGCCTACCAGCCGCCCTGCAACATCAGTCCCGTGGTGAGCTGCGGCAGTGTCATGTCCAGCTCCCAGGGCAGTCTGTTCGGGTTCCCCAACATGCTGCTGGGGCTGGGCGCGTTCGCCGCGGTGACCGCGCTGGGGGTCGCCGTGCTCTCGGGAGCACGCCTGCACCGCCGGCTGTGGCTCGCGCTCACCGCCGGAGCGCTCGCGGGGTGGTGTTCGTCCACTGGCTGATCGGCCAGTCGCTGTACACGCTCGACAAGCTCTGCCCCTACTGCGCCGTCGTCTGGGTCGTGACCATCGCCCTGTTCTGGTACGCCGCCCTGCACTGCCTGGAACGCGGGATCGTCCGTGTCCCCCCGGGGCACGGGCGGTCCTGCGGGACACGCACTGGATGCTCCTGGGCGCCTGGTACGGGGTGATCGTGCTGCTCGTGCTCACCCGCTTCTGGCCGTACTGGAGCAGCCTGCTGTGACGGGGCCGCCGGTCCCCCCGACCGGGACGTTCGGCCCCCGCACCCCGGCACCCCTTCCGGTTAGGTTTGCCTGAGCAGAGGGAGCCGGTCCCACACCGGCTCGTCGCCGACGCGGCGCCCGGCCCCCGCCGGACCCGGTGGCCCTGCGCCGGGTGCGGCGGACGCGCCGCGTCTTCCGCCCCCACGGCCGCCGCCTCGGCGCCGTCGGCCCGTTCGCCGTACCCACCCCGTCCCAGCCCTGAGAGGGTGCCTTCCATGACCGTCACCGTGATCGCCGACCTGGCCGCCGAACTGACCGTGCCCGAGGACGGCACCCTCAGCCGCGTCCTGTACCGCGACGACCGCCTCCGGGTGGTCGGTTTCGCCTTCGCCGCCGGCCAGGAACTGACCGAGCACACCTCCGCCCTGCCCGTGGTCATCCAGGTCGTCCGGGGCCGGCTCGACCTGACCCTGGGCGAGGAGAGGACCGTGGCGGGTCCCGGAAGCTGGATCCACCTGCCCGCCCGCCTGCCGCACACGGTGTACGCCGTCGAGCCCAGCGTCATGCTGCTGACCATGCTGCCCGCGCCGGAACCGTCCGGACCCGGGACGCCTTCCGCGGCCTGACCCGCCTTCCGCGGCCCGGCCACCCCCCGTCGGCCCGACCGCCACGATCGGGCCGCCGCCCGCCCGTACGACCGGCTGGTGGGGCCGCCGTCCCGCACGGGCGAAACGGCGGCCCGATCAGCCGGCCCCGCTCACGCGAACTCCAGCACGTCCCGGACCGGGCGGCGGGGGGTGGCCGGGCCCCGCGGGCCGTAGCCGATGCGCAGCACCATCTGTACGCTGCCGACGCCCGTTCCCGGATCGCGGGTCAGCAGGCGCAGGGTGCGGTCCTCCAGGGCGTGCGAGGTCAGGGAGGTGGCCAGGTCCGCCAGCGTGGCCTCCAGCAGGACGCGTTCCATGGCCTGGCCGCCCCGCAGCCAGTCGGCGGGACCGTCCCCGGGGGTGCTCAGCAGGACGAGCAGCGGGGTGCGCTCGAATTCGATGGTGCCGCGGTCGGCCACCTGCCGACGGCCCGAGAAGTCCCGTACCGGGGCCCTGCCGTCCCGGCTGCGCGGCCCGAACGCGTACTCGGGGACACCGTCGACGGCGGTGTCCGCCTCGGCTCCGAGCCGCGTCCAGCGCACCAGGTCCTCGTTGACGCGGGGGGCGAGGACGTCGCGGCTCTCCGCGTCGCGCACCAGGTCGAGCACGGTCTCGACGTGCCACGGGCCGGGGAAGTCCAGCCCGGCCCCCTCCCGCGCGGCGGCGTCCCGCAACGCGGCCCGCACGTCCTCGGGGATGTCCTTCTCGGCGAAGGGATGGCGGCTGGTGTGCCGCTGCCGGATCGCCGGGTGCAGCCGCGCCAGCCCCGCGACGTCCTCGGCGCCCGCGGCGTCCTCGGCCCCGGCCGCGTCGGTCAGGCGGACGGCGGCGAGCAGCAGGGGGTCGTCCGGCTCGGGCAGCAGTGTCGTCCGCGGCACGAGGTCCGCGTGGGCGGCGGCGACCCGCAGGTTGAACAGGGCGGCCCCGCACCCGATGTACAGCGCCCGGTTGTCGGGGTCGGAGCGGGGCATGGCCCGCTCCGGATCGGCCCGCAGCAGCAGGACGCGCTCGCCGCTCAGCCAGCGGAACCGCCAGGGCTGCGCGTTGTGCATGGACGGTGCCGTGGCGGCCTCGGCCACCAGCGCGCTCACCGTGTTCGCGTCGAGCGGTCGCTCAGCCATGGCTTCCTCCTCGCACGGCGCCGGGGTGACACCGGTCCCGCCCGCCGGGTATCCCGGCCGGCGGGACCGTGTGCGTTCCGGCGCACGGTCGATGTTCCTTCCCCACCCACCACACACCACGCGGAGGGCGGGGTCCGCAATGTCCCCATGGTCCCGAGCCGGGGCCGGTCGGCCCTCCCGTCCTCGTCCGGCCGCCACGGCCGCCACGGGCGGCGAGGTGCCGGGGTGCGGCCGGGGAGAGGGGCGGGGAGGGTGGCGGGGACGCGGCGGGGCGAGCCGGGAGGCGTACGGCCCCACGGCTCGCCCGGCGGTCTCAGCGGCCTTCGTGCCTGAGCCGGTCCTGGGCCTGGGTGGCGATCACGGCGGCCTGGATCCGGCGCTCCACCCCGAGCTTGGCCAGCAGTCGGGAGATGTGGTTCTTCACCGTCTTCTCCGCCAGGTACAGCCGCTGGCCGATCTGGCGGTTGGTCAGTCCCTCACCGATGAGGGCCAGGATCTCCCGCTCCCGCTCCGTCAGGCCCGGCAGGGCGTCGGGCTCCGGCTCCGGCTCCTGGCCCTGGCGCAGGCGGGCCATCAGCTTGGCGGTGGCGCTGGGGTCGAGCAGGGACTGGCCGGCGGCCACCGTGCGCACCGCCGACACCAGGTCGGAGCCCTGGATCTGCTTCAGCACGTAGCCGGAGGCGCCCGCCATGATCGAGTCCAGCAGTGCCTCCTCGTCGTCGAACGAGGTGAGCATCAGGCAGGTCAGTTCCGGCATCTGGGAGCGCAGCTCCCGGCACACGGACACGCCGTCGCCGTCCGGGAGGCGCACGTCGAGCACGGCGATCTGGGGACGCAGTGCGGGCACGCGCACCAGGGCCTGCTCGGCTGTGGCGGCCTCGCCGACCACGGTGATGTCCGGCTCGTCGTCGAGCAGGTCGTGCACCCCGCGCCGAACCACCTCGTGATCGTCCAGCAGGAAGACCCGGATCGGGTTGCCGGGTCCGGGCTGCTCGCCGTCCGCCATCAAATACTCCTTGTTCCGCATCGTCATCGTCCGCATTCCGGCCGGGTCTCGCCCGAACGGGTACTGCCGGCCATTGTCCCAGTAGATCCTGCTCGATACCGGGCCGAAGGGCCAGGGCCGACCGGCCCCACTCGCCCGGTGCCCCGTTCGCCGCCCGGCCACCCGTCGTGCTGTCGCCCGGCCACCCGATCGTCCCATTCCGGGCCGCGCCCGATCCGGCCGGGGCACGAACCCGGGACACGGACGACCGGAAGCACCGCCGCCGGTGGGCGGAGGTGCTTCCGGTCCGTGCGATCACGGGGTCCTCACAGGAGCCAGCGGTTGCGGCTGACGAAGGGGAGCCGCGCCCAGATCCTGCCCAGGCCCCAGGTGGCTCCGGCGCCCGCGGCCGCGAGGGCGACGAGGACGAGGGCGTAGACGACGTGGTAGTCGGCGAACGGATTGGTCGACATGCTCACCGATCCGTCGGAGAGGTGCTTGGCCGGCGGCCACTCCGCGACCCACATGAGCGCCATCATCACGGTCCCGGCGGCCGCGGCGAGCCGCAGGCCGATGCCCGCGATCAGGGCGACGCCGATGCCGAGGAGGCCGAGCATGAACAGCCAGTCCGCCCAGGCCGCGCCGGCCCAGTCGTGGAAGGTGGACTCCATCGGGCCCACGGCGACGGAGCCGAGGAACCCCTTCGTGGGCGAGCCGCCGTCGATCCAGCCCTTGCCGGAGCCGGTGGCGTAGCCGAGGCCGAAGGTCTTGTCGAGGAAGGCCCACAGGAAGACGAAGCCGGTCAGCAGGCGAAGCCCGGCGAACACGTACGCCCGCGTGGCGGTGGCCGCGGCGGTCGCCTCGTCGGCGGAGGCGGGAGCCGTCGAGGCCCGGCCCGGGAAGGGAGGCGGAATCCCGGGTGCCGGTGCGGGTGGTCGTGGAGTGCCATGATGCTCATCCCTTTCGAGGGGTGGGAGGCGGCGGTTGCGGTGGACTCTCGTTGCACCTTCAATGTCCCGCGTCGCCAACTCCCCGAGAGGGGCTGCAGGACCCCGGACCGCGGACCGAACGTCCCCTGCGCGCAGGGCTGTTCGGGATCGGATCGGGGCCGGCGTTCAGGCGATGAGGTGCAGCCCGTACGGGGAGCGGCCCGCGGCCAGCTCCCGCCCGGTGACCAGTTCGGGTTCGATGCGGACGAGGACCTCCTGCGGCGCGGGCACCCAGGAGCCGGGACCGGTGCGGGCCAGGCGGCCGATCTCGGCCGGGTCGGTCACCACCGTGGCCCGCCCGGTGACGACGACGCTCCAGCCGGAGTGCCGGGCGGCGTCGACCTCGTCGGTCTCGAAGGCCACCACCGCGCCGTCGAGCGCGCGGGCCAGTTCCGAGGCCGCGGAGGTGCGCAGCAGGACGGCGCCGTCACGGTCCAGGGCGAAGTCGACCGGCAGCACGGCGGGCAGGGCCCGCCGGGTGTAGACGACGCGGCCGACGGGCGCCCGGGCCATCAGCCGCAGGCAGTCGTGCCGCTCGAGTTCGCGGAAGCCGTCGTCGGAGTACATGGGGCAGCCCGTCCTTCGCCTGGTCCAGCGGTGTCACGTCCTCCCACTGTGAGCCGGACGGGTGCGCGGGAGCGAGGGCCATGGGTCCCGGCCCCGCCGGAGAACGCCCCGTCGTCGCGCGGCCGGCCGGCACGGGGTCCCGCTCCTCGAACCGGGAGCGGGCGATTACGTTGGGGGCATCGACGCAGGACATGGGCGAGGAGGCGGCATGACCGACAAGAGGGCGGCGAAGGTGCCCGCGCGGCGTACGAGCGGGAGCTGCTGCGCCTGCAGACGGAGCTGGTGAGGCTCCAGGAGTGGGTGCGCGCCGAGGGCGCCCGGCTGGTCGTGGTGTTCGAGGGCCGGGACGCGGCGGGCAAGGGCGGCACCATCAAGCGGGTCGCCGAGCACCTCAACCCCCGCGTGGCGCGGATCGCGGCGCTGCCGAAGCCGACCGAGCGCGAGCGGACCCAGTGGTACTTCCAGCGGTACGTGGAGCACCTGCCGGCGGCCGGGGAGATCGTCCTGTTCGACCGTTCCTGGTACAACCGGGCCGGTGTCGAGCACGTGATGGGCTTCTGCACCAAGGAGGAGCACCAACTGTTCCTGCGGCAGTGCCCGATCTTCGAGCGGATGCTGGTCGAGGACGGCATCCTGCTGCGCAAGTACTGGTTCTCGGTGAGCGACACCGAGCAGCAGGAGCGTTTCCGGCGACGGCTGGAGGATCCCCTGCGCCGCTGGAAGCTGTCCCCCATGGACCTGGAGTCGATCACCCACTGGGAGGCGTACTCCCGGCCAAGGACGAGATGATGGTGCACACCGACATCGTCGAGGCGCCGTGGTTCGTGGTGGAGAGCGACGACAAGCGCCGGGCGCGGCTGAACATGATCGCGCACCTCCTGGACTCCGTGCCGTACCGCGAGGTGCCGCCGCCGGTGCTCGAGCTGCCGCCCAGGCCGTCGTCGACCGGCTACCAGCGCTCGCCGCGCGATCTGCGGACGTACGTCCCCGACCACGCGGCGGGTCTCTAGACCGCCCGGTGGCGGTCGTGCCGCCGGTGCGGTACGACGGCCCCGGGACAGGCGGAGCGGTGCGGCGCCGCGTGGTCGATCCGGCCGGGCCGGAGCGCGGAGTGCCCCTCTCGCCGCGCGTCCCCGGCCACCGGCGGGCCGGCCCCGCGCGAGGCGTCGAGCGGGACCCCACGGGCACGGCCCTCGACGGTGCGCCGGCGCACCTCGGCGTCCGCGGGGCCGGTGCGCAGGCCGCAGGTCCCCGGCCGGGAGCCGAGGGGCCCGCAGGGCCGCAGGGCCGCAGGGCCGCAGGGCCGCAGGGCCGCAGGGCCGCGCGCGGCCTGCCGGGGGCGTCGGCGTCCGTGAGATCCTTCGGCGCGAGGAGGATCATGTCCGAGAGTTCCGTCCGCCGTGGCCACGAGTGGCGCCGTCTGCTGCCCGGACTCGGCACGCTGCGCGGTTACCGGCGCGCGTGGCTGAGGGGCGACGTCCTGGCCGGGCTGACCGTGGCCGCGTACCTCGTGCCCCAGGTGATGGCGTACGCCGGTGTGGCCGGCCTGCCGCCGGTCGCCGGGCTGTGGGCGATCCTGCCCGCGCTCGGCCTGTACGCCGTGTTCGGCTCGTCCCGCCTGCTGTCGGTCGGCCCCGAATCGACGACCGCGCTGATGACGGCGACGGTGGTGGGACCGCTCGCCGCGGGGGATCCGGCCCGGTACGCGGCGCTGGCCGCCACCCTGGCGGTCGCGGTCGGCCTGTTGTGCGTGCTGGCGTGGGCGGCGCGGCTCGGCTTCGTCGCGGACCTGCTGTCCCGGCCGGTGCTGATCGGGTATCTGGGCGGCGTGGCCCTGATCATGATCGTGGACCAGCTGCCCAAGCTGACCGGTGTCCCCACGACGGGTTCCGCCTTCTTCCCCAGCTGTGGTCGTTCGTCACGCACGGGGACGTGTTCACGTCGCCACGGTGGTGGGTGCCGTCGTGGCGCTCGCGGCCCTGTTCGCCGTGGCCCGTCTCTTCCGTACCGTCCCCGGCCCCCTGCTCGTCGTGGCGGCCGCGACGGCGGCGGTCTCCCTCTTCGGCCTGGACGACCGGTTCGGCATCAAGGTGATCGGCGACGTCCCCTCGGGCCTGCCCGCCGCGACACTGCCGAGCCTGGCGGAGCTGCCCCGGCTGGTGCTTCCCGCCGTCGGGGTCCTCCTGGTCGGCTACACCGACTTCATCCTCACCGCGCGGGCCTACACCCGGCGCGACGACGAGGGCCCCGAACTCGACGCCAACCAGGAGTTCCTCGCCCTCGGGGCCGCCAACCTGGGCGCCGGCGCGCTGCACGGCTTCCCGGTCAGCAGCAGCGCCAGCCGCACCGCGCTCGCCGCCTCGGCCGGCGCGCGCAGCCAGGCGTACTCGCTGATCGCCGGGGCGGCCGTCCTCTCCGTCCTGCTGTTCCTGAGCCCGCTGCTGTCCCGGACCCCCACCGTGGTCCTCGGAGCGCTCGTCGTCTACGCGGCCGTCCGCATGATCGACCTGGCGGGGTTCCGGCGCCTGGCGTCCTTCCGGCGCCGCGAACTCCTGCTGGCGCTCGGCTGTCTGACCGGGGTCCTCGCCCTGGACATCCTGTACGGCGTGCTGGTCGCCGTCGGCCTGTCCGTGGCCGAGCTGCTCTCCCGGGTGGCCCGCCCGCACGACGCCGTCCAGGGCCTGGTTCCCGGTGTCGCGGGCATGCACGACGTCGACGACTACCCGCAGGCCCGCACGGTCCCCGGCCTGGTGGTCTACCGCTACGACTCCCCCCTCTTCTTCGCCAACGCCGAGAACTTCCGCCACCGCGCCCTGGCCGCCGTCGACGAGCAGCAGGACCCGGTCCGCTGGTTCGTCCTCAACGCCGAGGCCAACGTGGAGGTCGACATCACCGCTCTGGACGCGCTGGACGCCCTGCGCCGCGAACTCACCCACCGCGGCATCGTCTTCGCCCTGGCCCGCGTCAAGCAGGACCTGCTGGACGACCTGACGGCGTACGGGCTCACCGAGACCGTGGGCCGCGACCGCGTCTTCCCCACCCTGCCGACGGCCGTGGCCGCGTACCGGACGTGGTGCCGCGACCGGTAGACCCCCGGCCCGGCAGGCACCCGGCGGGGCGCACGGGACAGGGCCGAGCGGGAGGCCGTCCCGGTGCCGACCGGTCCCGGGCCGGAGCGGACCGCGGGGCCGATGTGCCCGGATCGGCAGGGCCGTTCGGCCCTACTTCGCCCGATGGCGTGAAACAGCGCCGAAACACGGCCGGGTGCCTGCTACACAGAGGGTGCCGCCCGACGCGACGCGGCGCACTTCCCCTCGTCCCCTGCCCGGGAGGCTCCATGCTGTCCGCAGAATCCGCCGCCGTGATCCGTGCGACCCTGCCCGCCGTGGCCGGCGCGCTCGACGAGATCACCACCCGCTTCTACGGCGCGATGTTCCGCGACCGGCCGGAACTGCTCGACGGAATGTTCAACCGCGGCAACCAGGCCAGCGGGGCACAGCGCCGCGCCCTCGCCGGTTCGATCGCCGGGTTCGCCACCGCGCTCCTCGAGGACCCGGACACCCGCCCGGACACCCTGCTGGACCGCATCGCCCACAAGCACGCCGCCGTCGGTGTCACCGACGACCAGTACACGATCGTGCACAAGTACCTCTTCGGCGCGATAGCCGAGGTTCTCGGCGACGCCGTCACCGCGGAGGTGGCGGCCGCCTGGGACGAGGTGTACTGGCTGATGGCCGGCGCCCTGATCGGCCGGGAGGCCCGCCTGTACCAGGACGCGGGCGTGGAGCCCGGCAAGGTGTGGCGGCAGTGGACGGTCGTCGAACGCCGTACCGAGACCCCGGACGTGGTGTCCTTCCTGCTCCGTCCCGCCGACGGCCGGCCGGCGCCGCGGGCGCGGGCGGGCCAGTACGTGAGCGTCCGGGTCCGGATGGCCGACGGCGTGCACCAGCTGCGCCAGTACAGCCTGTCCGGCGACCCGGGCGGCGACCTGCGGCGGATCACCGTCAAGCGGGTCGCCGGGACGGCCGGGACGCCGGACGGCGAGGTCTCCGGGCTGCTCCACGAGCAGGTCCGCGAAGGCGACGAGCTGACGCTCTCCGCGCCCTTCGGCGATGTCTTCCTCGACGAACCGGCCGACGCCGGCACCCCGGTCACGCTGGTCTCCGCGGGCATCGGCGGCACCCCCATGACGGGCATCCTGGCCCACCTCGAAGCCCTGGGTTCGACCCGCCCGGTGCTCGTCCTGCACGCCGACCGCTCCCCGCCGACCACGCCCTGCGCGCCGACACCCGCGCACTCGTCGAGCGGCTGCCGAACGCGCGCGCCGTGTTCTGGTACGAGCGTCCCGGCGCGGAGGAACCCGACGCCCGCGAAGGCCTGATGAACCTCGACGGCATCGACGTGCCCGCCGACTCCACGGTGTTCCTGTGCGGCCCGCTGCCGTTCATGCGCGAGGCACGCGCGCAGCTGCTGCGCGCCGGGGTTCCGGCGCGCAGCATCCGCTACGAGGTCTTCGGTCCCGACCTGTGGCTGCCCGGCACGGCGGCCTGACGGCGGGGGAGAACACCGCGGAGTGGGGCCGCGGTGGACCCGGGCCCGGTCGGTGACGGTTCACCGGCCGGGCCCTTCGCATGCTCGACGGAAGGCGGGGTCCGGGCCGTTCGGACCGCGCCGATGACCAACGGCCCCCTGACGGCACCGGCCCGCGCGGGAGAGGCTGGGGCCGTGGGTCCCCGACCAGGTGACCGGAACGAGGAGTCGTGTGATGGCCAAGGCGTATCTGGTGGGCAGCGGGATGGCGGCACTCGCCGCGGCCACGTTCCTGATCCGCGAGGGCGGGTTCGACGGTGCGGACATCCACCTCTTCGAGGAGAAGCGCGACATCGGCGGCAGCCTGGACGCGGGCGGCACGCCCGAGGCCGGCTACACCATGCGCGGCGGGCGGATGTTCGAGGCCGAGTACCGCTGCACGTACGACCTGCTGTCCGGCATTCCCTCCCTCGACGACCCCGCGGTGTCGGTCACGGAGGAAATCCGTTCCGGGCACGAGGAGTTCGCCTGGGACGACATCGCGCGGCTCGTCGACGGGGACGGGAAGATCGTCGACACCCGCTCGATGGGGTTCTCCGAACGCGACCGCGTGGACCTGGTGCGCTGTCTGGCCGCGCCCGAGGGGCACTTCGACGGCAAGCGGATCAGCGACTGCTTCGGCGAGCACTTCTTCACCACGAACTTCTGGTTCATGTGGTGCACCACGTTCGCCTTCCAGCCCTGGCACAGCGCGATCGAGTTCCGCCGCTACCTCAGGCGCTTCGTCCACCTCCTCCCCGGGTTCGCCTCCATGTCGGGCATCCAGCGCACCCGCCACAACCAGTACGACTCCCTCGTGCGTCCGTTGAGCGCGTGGCTGCGCGAACGGGGCGTCACCGTGCACACCGGCTGCCACGTCACCGACCTCGGGCTCGCGCCGGGGCACCGGAGCACCACGGTCGAGACCGTCCACCTCTCCCGGCACGGACGGGACGAGAGGATCGCCGTGGCCCCCGAGGACCTGGTCCTGGTGACCAACGGGTCCATGACCGACGCCTCCAGCCTCGGCTCCCACACCGCCGCGCCGCCCGAGCACCCGCACCGCTCGGACGCCTGGCTGCTGTGGCACCGGCTGTCACGCGGCCGGGCCGGCTTCGGGAACCCGGCCGCCTTCGACAAGCGCGTCAAGGAGTCCCGCTGGGAGTCGTTCACGGTCACCGCCGAGGACCCGGCCTTCCTGGACGCGCTCGCGGAGTTCAGCGGCCGCGAGACCGGCCGGGGCGGCCTGATGACCTTCACCGGCTCCAACTGGCTGCTCACCATCGTCGCCCAGCGTCAGCCGGTCTACCGCGACCAGCCCGACGGCGTCTCGGTGTGGTGGGGCTACGGCCTGTTCCCGGGCCGCGCGGGCAACCACACGCCGAAGCCGATGACGATGTGTTCCGGGCGGGAGATCCTCGAAGAGGTGCTGTACCACCTGCCGTTCGACGAGGCGGTGCGGGACCGGGTCCGCAAGACGTCCACCGTCGTGCCGTGCCTCATGCCGTACATCACCAGTCAGTTCCTGGCCCGCCGCCGTCACGACCGCCCGAAGGTCGTCCCGGACGGCTCGGTCAACCTCGCCTTCATCGGCCAGTTCGCGGAGGTGCCGGACGACGTCGTCTTCACCGTCGAGTACTCCGTGCGCACCGCGTGGACGGCCGTGGCGCAGCTCCTCGGCCTGCCCTCGGGGCCGCCCGAGGTGTACAAGGGCCACCACGATCCGCACGTGCTGGCCGCCGCGCTGGAGACCATGCACCGCCGGTGAGACCGGGGCGCGGCCGGTCGCCGCGCACCCGGCCACGGCAACGGCCCGGACGGTGTCACCAGGATTCCTGGTGACACCGTCCGGGCCGTTCGTCACCGGTCCCGGTGCCGCTGCCCCGGAAGGTCCCGCGCGCCGCGGCGGGCCAGGCCCGCCCAGCCGATCGCGACGGCCAGGAACAGGACCGTCACTCCGGCGGGGGCGGCGATCGCCGCCCAGGTCCGGCCGGAGCCGGCGCCGCCGGCCGTCACGAGGACCGCCGAGCCCGACGCGGCGGCCAGGCCGACGCCCAGGAGAGCGACGAAGAGGGTGGCGAGGCGGCGGGCGGGCCGGGGCGGGGCCTGGCCCAGCAGCGCCCAGTCGCGCAGGGTCTCGCGCACCTCACGCCGGCGTTGCGCGGCCGCGCGGATCCGGAGACCGGCCGTGACGGCCGCGCCCGCTCCGGCCAGGGCCACGGGCAGCCGCCAGGTCTCGGCGACCAGCAGCAGGACGGCGAGGCCCGCGACCGTGGCCCATCCGCTCAGGCAGGCCGCCGCCGCGTTGCGGCGGGAGTCGGGACGGTCGGCCCCGCCCGCACCTCCGCGAGGGCGGGCAGGTACCAGACGCAGCCGGAGGCGGTCACCAGGGCGGTGCCCAGGGCCAGGACGGGCTGTGCCACGGCTCACGCCGCCGTTTCGGTCTCGGCGATCTCCGGGTGGTGCAGGTCGAACGCCGGCGACTCGGAGCGGATCCGCGGGAGCGAGGTGAAGTTGTGGCGCGGCGGCGGGCAGGAGGTCGCCCACTCCAGGGAGCGGCCGTAGCCCCACGGGTCGTCGACCTGGACCGGCTTGCCGTACCTGGCGGTCTTCCACACGTTGTAGAAGAACGGCAGGATCGACAGGCCCAGCAGGAACGAGCCGATCGTGGACAGGGTGTTGAGGGCGGTGAACCCGTCGGCGGCGAGGTAGTCGGCGTAGCGGCGCGGCATGCCCTCGGTGCCGAGCCAGTGCTGGATCAGGAAGGTGAGGTGGAAGCCGACCGTGAGGGTCCAGAAGGTGATCTTGCCGAGGCGCTCGTCGAGCATCTTGCCGGTGAACTTCGGCCACCAGAAGTGGAATCCGGCGAACATGGCGTACACGACGGTGCCGAACACCGTGTAGTGGAAGTGCGCCACCACGAAGTACGAGTCGGACAGGTGGAAGTCCATGGGCGGCGAGGCGAGGATGACGCCGGTCAGTCCGCCGAAGACGAACGTGATCAGGAAGCCCGTCGTCCACAGCATCGGCGTCTCGAAGGAGAGACTGCCCTTCCACATCGTGCCGATCCAGTTGAAGAACTTCACCCCGGTGGGCACCGCGATCAGGAACGTCATGAAGGAGAAGAACGGCAGCAGCACACCGCCGGTGACGTACATGTGGTGCGCCCAGACCGTCACCGACAGGCCCGCGATGGCGATGGTGGCGCCGATCAGGCCCATGTAGCCGAACATCGGCTTGCGGGAGAAGACCGGTATCACCTCGGAGACGATGCCGAAGAACGGCAGCGCCAGGATGTACACCTCGGGGTGGCCGAAGAACCAGAACAGGTGCTGCCACAGCAGCGCGCCGCCGTTGGCCGCGTCGAAGATGTGGCTGCCGAACTTGCGGTCGCACTCCAGGGCGAACAGGGCCGCCGCCAGGACCGGGAAGACGAGCAGGATCAGTACGGCGGTCAGCAGCACGTTCCAGGTGAAGATCGGCATGCGGAACATGGTCATGCCGGGCGCGCGCATGCAGATGATGGTGGTGATGAAGTTGACCGCGCCCAGGATCGAGCCGAAGCCGGAGAGCGCGACGCCCATGATCCACATGTCGGACCCGATCCCGGGCGAGTGGACGGCGTCGGACAGCGGGGCGTACAGGAACCACCCGAAGTCGGCCGCGCCCTCGGGGGTGAGGAAGCCGAACGCCGCGATCGAGGACCCGAACAGGAACAGCCAGTAGGCCAGCATGTTCAGCCGGGGGAAGGCCACGTCCGGGGCGCCGATCTGCAACGGCATGATCCAGTTGGCGAAGCCGGTGAACAGCGGCATGGCGAACATCAGCAGCATGATCGAGCCGTGCATCGTGAACGCCTGGTTGAACTGCTCGTTCGACATGATCTGCAGCCCGGGGCGGGCGAGTTCGGCGCGCATCATCAAGGCCATCACGCCGCCGACGACGAAGAACACGAACGCGGTGACCAGGTACAGCGTCCCGATCTTCTTGTGGTCGGTGGTCGTCAGCCACTCCGCCCAGGACGGCCGGGCCGGCCGGGCCGCCGCCCGCACGGCCGGGGCGGCCTCGCGGGGCGCGGGACGCCTCGGTGCGTCTCCCGCGTGTGTCACCTGGTCCAACTGCGCCTCGTCCATCGGACGGCGTCCTCCCCATCTGTTCATGTGGCTCGAGGGCCGGGAAGCACGCACGGGTCGCAGCACAGCAGGGCCGGGCCCTGTGCACGGTGGATGGCGCGGCACTCCCGGCCGCTGCCACATGATCGCTGGCGGGTACCCCCTGCGACTAGGGTCGAACGGCCCCGGCATCGGCCCGCGCTTGGGCCCAACGGCCCCTCTCGCCTCCCGGGCCGGCCCGCACCGCCGGGCCGGCGAAGGCGCCGGTCAGTGGGCCGTCAGCCCGTGCGCGCGGAACTGGCCGCGGACCCGGTCCACCAGGGCCGCGTCGGGGACGGGGGTGTCCCGCAGCGGGAAGGGGATGCCCAGGGCGTCGTACTTGGCCGCCCCGAGCTTGTGGAAGGGCAGCACGTCGACCCGCTCCACGCTGTCGAGGCCGGACAGGAAGCGGGCCAGCCCGTCGACGGCCTCGGGGTCGTCGGTCCAGCCGGGGACCAGCACGTACCGGACCCACATCCGCTTGCCCAGCCGGTCGAGGCGGGTGGCGAAGTTGAGGGTGGGGACCACCTCGCCGCCGGTCAGCTTCCGGTAGGTGGGGACGTCGAAGGACTTGACGTCCAGCAGCACCAGGTCGACGTCGGCGAGCAGCTCGTCCGTCGCGCGGGCGCCCAGGAACCCGGAGGTGTCCAGCGCCGTGTGCAGTCCGGCCTCCTTGCAGCGGCGCAGCACGGCGCCGGTCAGGGCGGGCTGGAGCAGGGGCTCCCCGCCGGTGATGGTGACTCCGCCGCCGGCCGCGGTGAGGAACGCCCGGTACTTGTCGATCTCCGCCATCACCTCGTCGACGGTCGCCTCCCGCCCGTCCCGCATGTGCCAGGTGTCCGGGTTGGCGCAGTACAGGCAGCGCAGCGGGCAGCCGCTGACGAAGAGGACGAACCGGGTCCCGGGACCGTCCACGCCGGTGGACAGGTCCCAGGAGTGGATCCGGCCCTTCGTGCGGCCGACGGCGGTGTTCACAGCTCCCCGTGGAAGGTGCGGCTGATCACGTCGAGCTGCTGCTCGCGGGTCAGGCGGACGAAGTTGACGGCGTATCCCGAGACCCGGATCGTCAGCTCCGGGTACTTCTCGGGGTGGGCCATCGCGTCCTCGAGCGTGGCGCGGTTCAGGACGTTGACGTTCATGTGGAACCCTCCGGCGGACATGTAGCCGTCGAGGATGCCGACCAGGTGCCCGGCGCGCTCCTCGGGGACGTGCCCCAGCCCCTCCGGGGTGATCGTCGTCGTCAGCGAGATGCCGTCCCGCGCCGCCTCGTACGGCAGCTTGGCCACCGACAGGGCCGAGGCGGCCACGCCGTGCCGGTCCCGCCCGTTCATCGGGTTCGCGCCCGGCGCGAAGGGCTGTCCGGCCCGCCGGCCGTCGGGGGTGTTGCCGGTGTGCTTGCCGTAGACGACGTTGGAGGTGATGGTCAGGACCGACTGGGTGTGCTCGGCGTCCCGGTAGGTGGGGTGCTTGCGCACCTTCGCCATGAACGACTCCACCAGGTCGACGGCGAGGACGTCGGCACGGTCGTCGTTGTTGCCGTAGGCCGGGAACTCGCCCTCGGTGCGGAAGTCCACGGCCAGCCCGGTGGCGTCCCGGACGACCTGCACCCGGGCGTGCTTCACGGCGGACAGGCTGTCGGCGGCGACCGAGAGGCCGGCGATGCCGCAGGCCATGAAGCGGTGGACCGGGTAGTCGTGGAGGGCCATCTCGATGCGCTCGTAGGCGTACTTGTCGTGCATGTAGTGGATGACGTTGAGCGCGTCGACGTAGGTCTGCGCCAGCCAGTCCAGGACCTTGTCGTAGGCCGCGGTCAGTTCGTCGTAGTCCAGGTACTCGCCGGTCAGCGGGGGCATCTCGGGGGTGATCTGGTCGCCGGTCATCTCGTCCCGGCCGCCGTTGACGGCGTACAGCAGTGCCTTGGCGAGGTTGACGCGGGCGCCGAAGAACTGCATCTGCTTGCCCACCGCCATCGCGGAGACGCAGCAGGCGATCGCCGTGTCGTCGCCGGTGCGCGGGCGCATCAGCTCGTCCGACTCGTACTGGACGGCGCTGGTGTCGATGGAGACCTGCGCGCAGAACTCCTTGAAGCCCTTCGGCAGCCGCGGCGACCACAGCACGGTCAGGTTCGGCTCGGGGGCGGGCCCGAGGTTGTACAGGGTCTGCAGGAAGCGGAAGGAGGTGCGGGTGACCAGGGGGCGGCCGTCCGCGCCGATGCCGCCGATCGACTCCGTCACCCACGTCGGGTCGCCGGAGAACAGGGCGTCGTACTCGGGGGTGCGCAGGAAGCGGACGATCCGCAGCTTGATGACGAAGTCGTCGATCAGCTCCTGGGCGCGTGCCTCGTCGAGGACGCCCTCGTCCAGGTCGCGCTGGAGGTAGACGTCCAGGAAGGTGGAGGTGCGCCCGAGCGACATCGCCGCGCCGTTCTGCTCCTTCACCGCCGCCAGGTAGCCGAGGTACAGCCACTGCACGGCCTCGTGGGCGGTGGCCGCCGGCCGGGAGACGTCGCAGCCGTAGGTCGCCGCCATGCGGGTCAGCTCGGCCAGCGCCCGGACCTGCTCGGCCAGTTCCTCGCGGTCCCGGATGACGTGTTCGCTCGACGGCCGGGCGTCGAGCCCCGCGCGTTCGGCGCGCTTGGCCTCGATCAGCCGGTCGGTGCCGTACAGCGCGACGCGCCGGTAGTCGCCGATGATGCGGCCGCGGCCGTACGCGTCGGGGAGTCCGGTGATGATGCCGACCCTGCGGGCCGCCTTCATGGCGGGGGTGTAGGCGTCGAAGACACCGTCGTTGTGGGTCTTGCGGTAGGTCCCGAAGACCTTGTCCACGAACGGGTCGGCCTCGTAGCCGTACGCCTTCAGGCCGTTCTGCACCATGCGCAGGCCGCCGTTCGGCATGATCGCGCGCTTGAGCGGGGCGTCGGTCTGCAGGCCGACGATCAGCTCGCGGTCGCGGTCGATCCAGCCGGGGGCGTGCGAGGTGATCGTCGAGGGGGTCGCGGTGTCCACGTCGAGGATGCCGCGCGCACGCTCCTCGGGGAACAGCGCGCTGACCTTCTCCCAGACGGCCCGCGTACGGTCCGTGGGACCGCTCAGGAAGGCCGCGTCGCCCTCGTACGGGGTGTAGTTGGACTGGATGAAGTCGCGCACGTCGATGCGTTCGCGCCAGGTGCCGCCGCGGAACTCCCGCCAGGCGTCGGCGGTGCGGGGGCCGGCTGTCATCGTCGTGGTCATCACGGGTCCTCTCGGTGAGCCGTTGTCTCCCTGTCGATGTTGCTCGTCCGGGCCGGCGACGGGCAGTGCCGGTCAGTGCACGCGCGGGTCCCGCACGGCCCCGCTGTTCCGGGACCTTCGGCCCGCGCGCCGCCGGGTCCTCGGGCCGGCCGGGCGGGCCGTCGGGCGAGTGGGCCGTCGGGCGGCGATCGGGTGCGGGGCGGGGCGGGCGGGGCGGAGCGGGGTGGAGGGGGAGGACGGCCGGGGCAGGTGCCGTCGGACTCCCCCGCGAGCAGGGCCCGTCGCCGCTCGACCCGGCGACGGCCGACGCCACTCGGCCCGGCACCGCCTGTCGCCGCTCGGCCCGGCGTCGATCGTCGGCCCGAGCGAGGGACGGCAGTGGGCCGGCCGGACTGCGGGCAACCGTGCACCACCTGCCACGGGGTCGCAGCCGGCGGGAGTCGCAGCCGGCGGCAGAGGACGGCCTGCGGCAAGGGAACGACCGGTCCGAGGTCCGTTGAGCGCCGTGCCGGGTCGGGCCGGTCAGGGGCGGTCGGGCCGGTCAGGGGCGGTCCCGTTCGGCCGGGCCGCACAAGTGCCGCGGGAGAGGCGCACCGGGCGAGCCGTGCTCCGCGGGCGGTCCCCCGGCCGGTCGGCCGGGGGACCGCCCGCGGACAGGCTCAGTCGTGCGGGACCACGGCGACGGGACAGCCGACGTGGTGCAGGGCGGCGTGCGCCACCGGCCCTGTGTGGGCCCCGAGGCGGTGGCCGCTCGCGCGGCGGCCCACCACGAGGAGCCCGGCGTCCTTCGCGGCGTGCACCAGCGCGACGGCGGCCCGTCCCTCGCGCACCGACTCGGTCACCCGGACGGTCGGGTACTTCTCCCGCCAGGGGCGCAGCACGGCGGCCACGGCGCTCTCCTCGGCCGCCAGTGCCTCCGGGCCCGGCGCCGGGTCGGCGACGGCGGCCGGTGCCGCGGTCTCCGCCGGGTCGAAGGCGGGGCGGTTCGGTACGCGGAAGGCGTGCACCACGCGCAGGCCGGTGCCGCGGCGGTGGGCGGCGTCGAAGGCGAACTCGAGGAGTTCGTCGCAGGGGTGACCGACGTCCAGTCCGAGGACGACCGGGCGGAAGGGGGTCTCGGGGATCTCCTCCGGTGCGATGCCGTCCACGGCCGGGAGGTGATCGCCCGCCACGCCCCGGCCCGCCCGCACCAGGACCACGGGCTTCGGGGACCGGGCGACCACGCGCTGGGACACCGACCCCGTCACGAACCCGCCCACGGCGCCCAGGCCCAGCGACCCGAGGACCAGCAGGTCGGTCTCGGCGGCGGTGGCGATCAGGGCGGCCACCGCGGCGTCGCACACGAGACGCTCGGTGATCCGCAGATCCGGATGTGCCGCGCGGACGGCTTCGGCCGCCTCCCGCAGCACCTGTTCGGCCCACTGGTGCTCGGTGCGGTCCAGCGGTACGTCCGGTGCGGGTCGCGGGTGGCGGTGCCAGGCGTGCACGATCCTGAGCCCGGTGCCCCGGCGTCCGGCCTCCCGGGCGGCCCAGTGTGCGGCCGCGAGACCCGCGGGCGAGCCGTCGACCCCTACGGCGATGTCGTGAAGCATGACGTATCCCTCCCGGTCCGGGGGACCTGTTGACACCCCCAGCCTGCACCGGGCGCAGGCCGACGGCCCCCCGGCCGAACAGCCCGGACAGCGGTCCTTTCGGCCCTGAACGGGCCGGGACGCGGGCCGAGGCGCGGTCCGGGACGCGGTCCGGGACGCGGGCCGGGACGCGGGCCCGCCCGCGCGGTCCGGGCCGACCGGCCCCCGCGGGCGGGACCGCCGGCATCTCGCGTGCGGCGGGTCTCGGTCCGACGCTGGAAGCATCACGTCCCACACCTGAGGAGCACAGCGTCATGGCGCGTTACGTGTACGACTTCACCGAGGGCGGCCGTGACCTGGCCGGACTGCTCGGCGGCAAGGGGGCGAACCTGGCCGAGATGACCCGTCTCGGACTTCCGGTGCCCCCGGGATTCACCATCACCACCGAGGCCTGCCGGGCCTTCCTGGACTTCGGCGGCGAGCCCGAGGGCATGTGGGAGGAGGTCTCCGCGCACCTGTCGGCCCTCGAGGCCGCCGCGGGCCGGCCGCTGGGCCGACCGGACGATCCGCTGCTGCTGTCCGTCCGCTCCGGGGCGCGGTTCTCCATGCCCGGCATGATGGAGACGATCCTCGACATCGGGCTCAACGACGAGTCCGTCCTCGGTCTGGCCAAGGTGTCCGGCAGCGCGCGCTTCGCCTGGGACTCCTACCGCCGTCTCGTCCAGATGTTCGGCAGCACGGTCATGGGGGTCGGCGCCGCGCACTTCGAGCGGGCCCTCGCCGAGCTGAAGGACGTGCGCGGGGTCCCGGACGACGTCCACCTGGACGCCGGCGACCTCGCCCAGCTGGTGGAGACGTACAAGGCGATCATCCACCTGGAGACCGGCGAGGACTTCCCGCAGTCCCCCGCCGAGCAGCTGCGCCGCGCGATCCTGGCCGTCTTCGAGTCGTGGAACGGCGAACGCGCCCGCGTCTACCGGCGCCGCGAGCACATCGCCGACGACCTCGGCACCGCGGTCAACGTGCAGCGCATGGTCTTCGGCAACCTCGGCGCCGACTCCGGCAGCGGGGTCGCCTTCACCCGCGACCCGGCCACCGGACGCCCCGGCCTGTACGGCGACTACCTGTCCGACGCCCAGGGCGAGGACGTCGTCGCCGGCATCCGCAACACCGTCCCCCTCGACGAACTGGGCCGGCTGAACCCGGACGCGTTCGCCCGGCTGCGCGACCACATGGAAACGCTGGAGCGGCACTACCGGGACCTGTGCGACATCGAGTTCACCGTCGAGCGCGGCACGCTGTGGATGCTTCAGACCCGCGTGGGCAAGCGCACCGCGGAGGCCGCCTTCGCCATCGCCGCCGCCCTGGCCGACGAGGGGCTCATCACCGCGGACGACGGCCTCGCCCGGGTGAACGGCGAGGGTCTCGCCCGGCTGATGTTCCCGCGCTTCGACGCCTCGGCGAACGGTGAGCCGCTCGCCCACGGCATCGCGGCCTCGCCCGGTGCCGCGGTCGGCGCGGCGGTCTTCTCGTCCGCGGAGGCCGTACGGCGCGCCGCGGCCGGCGAGAAGGTGGTGCTCGTCCGGCAGGAGACCAACCCCGACGACCTGCCCGGCATGATCGCCGCCCAGGCGGTGCTCACCAGCCGCGGCGGCAAGACGAGCCACGCGGCCGTCGTCGCCCGCGGCATGGGGAAGGTCTGCGTGTGCGGCGCCGAGGAACTCTCCGTCGACCTCGAGGAGCGGCGCTTCACCACGCCCGACGGCACGGTCGTCGAGGAGGGCACGGTCGTCTCCGTGGACGGTTCCGCCGGAGCCGTGTACGCGGGCGCGGTGCCGCTGGTCGACTCGGAGGTCATGCGCTTCCTGGAGGACGGCCGTTCGGACGGGCACGCGGGCGACGTGGTCGACGGGGTGGCCCGCGCCCTGGACCGGGCCGACGCCGTCCGGCGCCTGGAGGTGCGCGCCAACGCCGACACCCCGAGGACGCCGCCCGCGCACGCCGGTTCGGCGCGCAGGGCATCGGCCTGTGCCGCACCGAGCACATGTTCCTCGGCGAGCGCCGCAAGCTGGTCGAGGAGATGATCCTGGCCCGCACGGAGGCCGAGCGCGAGCGGGCCCTGGCGGCTCTCCTGCCGCTCCAGCGGGAGGACTTCACCCGCATCCTGGAGGCGATGGACGGCCTGCCGGTCACCATCCGGCTCCTGGACCCGCCGCTGCACGAGTTCCTGCCGGACCACACCGAGCTCGCCGTCCGCGTCGCCGCCGCCGAGGCCCGCGGCGACCTGCCCGACGCGCACGACACCGAGCTGCTGACGGCGGTGAACCGCATGCACGAGGAGAACCCGATGCTCGGGCTGCGGGGCGTGCGCCTCGGCCTGGTGGTGCCCGGTCTGGTCGCCATGCAGGTGCGGGCGATCGGTGAGGCCGTCGCGCGACGGGTGTCGGCCGGCGGCGACCCGCGGGCGGAGATCATGGTGCCGCTCGTGGGGGACGTGCGTGAGCTGCGGATCGTGCGCGAGGAGGTGCGGCGCGTGCTCGACGAGGTCTCCGCGGCGTCGGGCGTCCGCGTCGACTGCCCCGTCGGGACGATGATCGAGCTGCCCAGGGCGGCACTGACGGCCGGCCTGATCGCCGGGGAGGCGGAGTTCTTCTCCTTCGGCACCAACGACCTGACCCAGACCACCTGGGGCTTCTCCCGGGACGACGTGGAGGCGGAGTTCTTCTCGGCCTACCTCGACAAGGGCGTCTTCCCCGTCTCCCCGTTCGAGACGCTCGACCGGGAGGGTGTGGGCCGGCTGATCGGGATCGCCGTCGCCGAGGGCCGTGCCACCCGGCCCGGGCTGAAGATCGGGGTGTGCGGCGAGCACGGCGGCGACCCCGACTCGGTGCACTTCTTCCACGCCGCGGGCCTGGACTACGTCTCCTGCTCGCCCTTCCGGGTGCCGGTGGCGCGTCTGGAGGCCGGACGGGCGGCGCTGGAGGCGGCCGACGTCAGCGACAGCAGGTGAGCGGGACCCTCGGCCCCGGTACCGGGGTCGGCCGACCCTGGGACCGGGGCGCCGCGCGCAGCAGGCTTGAGGTGTACCGGA
Organism: Streptomyces sp. Tue 6430; assembly: GCA_021568835.1. GTDB lineage: Bacteria > Actinomycetota > Actinomycetes > Streptomycetales > Streptomycetaceae > Streptomyces. The sequence continues at coordinate 58,925 of JAKGSH010000002.1, read as the reverse complement.
ACGATCACGAGGAGCGGATCACATGACTGCCAAGGACACGGTCACGGGCGAGGTCACCACCACCGTGCTGGTGCGCGCCGAGGGCGACGTCGACGAGGAGTCCCTCGCGTACCTGCGGGAGAAGGTGGGTGCCGCGCTCGACCGGCGCGGGCTCCCGGCCGTCAGCGGCGAGGTGCGCGTGACCAGGGCCGCGGCCCACCACGTCGAACTGCCCTGGTCCGCCGCCGCCGAGATCCGGGTGGGGAGGGAACTCGTGGTCGTCCACGCCCGCGAGGCCACCGCCCACGAGCTCGCCGACCGGCTCCAGGACCGGCTGCGCGACGGAACCGAACGCGTCACGCACCGCGGGGACGTGACCCGCAGGACGGCCACGCCGCCGCCGTGGCGCGGCGGCCCGCAGCAGTAGGGCCCGCGGGCCCGTGCCCGAACCGGCGGGGGGCGGGGACCGATGCGGCTCCCGTCTCCCCGCCCACGCCCGTGAGGAGAACCACCGTGACACACCGCACCGTCGGCGAAGTGATGACCAGGGACGTCGTCGAGGCACGCCGGACGACGCCGTTCAAGGAGGTCGTACGGCTGCTCGACCACCACCGGATCAGCGGCCTGCCGGTGCTCGACGACGACGACAAGGTGCTCGGGGTGGTCTCCGGGACCGACCTGGTGCGCGCGCAGGCGAACCGGTCCGGGCACGGCCGGGCCGGCGCCGTCACCGCCGCCGACCTGATGTCGAGCCCCGCGATCACCGTGCACCCCGAACAGAGCGTCCCGGACGCGGCCCGGCTGATGGAACGCCGCGGCGTCGAGCGCCTGCCCGTCGTCGACGAGGAGGACCGCCTCATCGGCATCGCCACCCGCCGGGATCTGCTCCGGGTCTTCCTGCGCACGGACGAGGACCTGAGCCGCCAGGTCGGCGAGGAGGTCGTCGGCAGGACCCTGGGACTGCCGCCGGACGCCGTCCGCGTCTCCGTCCGCGACGGCGTCGTCACCCTCGACGGCCGTGTGGAGGCGCGCAGCCAGGTCCCGGAGGCCGTGCGCGCGGCGTGGCGGCTCGAAGGCGTCGTGGGCGTGGTGAACGCGCTGACGTTCCGCGTCGACGACTGCGCGCCGGCCGCGTCCGGCCCCTCGGGGTCCCGCTGAGGCGCCCTCGCCGAACGGGCCGACAGGCCCTGCGAGTTCGGGCCGCACGGTCTCGGACGGGGACCTTCGGCGACTGCGAAGGGACCCCGTTCCGCAGCACAGTGGAGTCAGGGAGCGGCACCACCCCCGCGGTGCCGCTCCCGCTCCTGCCACCGCCGTGCTCGCACGGCACCCCTGGGCCGTGGGTCCACGGCAACCCTGACACTGGAGGCTCTTCCATGACCCGACACGACTCCCGGACCAGGGCCACGGTCGGCACCGAGGCCCCCTCCGACACCACGGTCGCCGTGGACCGGCTGGTCACGGCCGGCCTCAAGGCCCTCGCCGACTACGAGAGCCTCACCCAGGAGCAGGTGGACCACATCGTGAAGAAGGCCTCGGTCGCCGCCCTGGACCAGCACACCGCCCTGGCCCGCCTGGCGGTGGAGGAGACCGGACGGGGGGTCTTCGAGGACAAGGCGGCCAAGAACATGTTCGCCTGCGAGCACGTCACGCACAGCATGGGCCCCATGAAGACCGTCGGTGTCATCGCCCGCGACGACATCGAGGACATGGTCGAGATAGCCGAGCCGGTCGGTGTGGTGTGCGCGATCACGCCCGTCACCAACCCGACCTCCACCACGATCTTCAAGGCGCTGATGGCGCTCAAGACCCGCAACCCGGTCGTGTTCGCCTTCCACCCCTCCGCCCAGCGGTGCAGCGCCGAGGCGGCCCGGATCGTGCGCGACGCGGCCGTCGCCGCCGGCGCCCCCGAACACTGCGTGCAGTGGATCGAGGCGCCCTCGGTCGAGGCGACGAACACGCTGATGCGGCACCCGGGCGTCTCCCTGATCCTCGCCACCGGAGGCAACGCCATGGTCAAGGCCGCCTACTCGGCGGGCAAGCCGGCCCTGGGCGTGGGCGCGGGCAACGTCCCCGCCTACGTGCACCGGAGCGCCAAGCTGCGCCGCGCCGTCAACGACCTCGTGCTGTCGAAGTCCTTCGACAACGGCATGATCTGCGCCTCCGAGCAGGCCGTCATCCTGGACACCGGGATCTACGACGCGGCACTGACCGAGTTCCGCACCCTGCACGCCCACCTGGCCACCGCGGAGGAGAAGGCGAAGCTGGAGGCGTTCCTCTTCCCCGTCGACCACAAGGCGGGGGCCGGCTGCGAGCCCAAGGTCAACGCGGCGGCCGTCGGGCAGAGTCCGGCGTGGATCGCCGAGCAGGCCGGGTTCGCCGTGCCGGAGCACACCTCGCTGATCCTCGTGGAGGCCTCCCGGGTGGGACCGGACGAGCCGCTGACCCGGGAGAAGCTGTGCCCGGTGCTGGCGGTGCTGCGCGCCGAGGACGAGCGCCACGGCTTCGACCTGGCCGCCGACATGGTCGCGTTCCACGGCCAGGGCCACAGCGCCGTCGTCCACACCGAGGACCGCGCCGTGGCGGAGGCCTACGGCATGCGCATGAAGACCGTGCGAATCATCGTCAACGCCCCGTCCTCGCAGGGGGCGATCGGCGGCATCTACAACGGCCTGCTGCCGTCGCTGACGCTCGGCTGCGGCTCGTGGGGCAGCACGTCGGTGTCGAACAACGTCTCCGCCGCCCAGCTGCTCAACGTCAAGCGGGTCTCCACGCGCCGCAACAACCTGCAGTGGTTCAAGGTCCCGCCGAAGATCTACTTCGAGCCGCAGGCCATCCGCTACCTCACCTCCATGCCGGACGTGCACCGCGTCACGATCGTCACCGACGCGACCATGACCCGTCTCGGCTTCGTCGACCGGATCACCGGTGTCCTGCAGCGGCGCCGCGAGCCGGTCACCCTCCAGATCATCGACAACGTCGAGCCCGAGCCCAGCATCGACTCCGTGCGGCGCGGCGCCCGCCTGATGGAGGACTTCCGCCCGGACACGATCATCGCGCTCGGCGGCGGCTCGCCCATGGACGCGGCGAAGGTGATGTGGCTGCTGTACGAGCAGCCGGACATCGACTTCGCCGACATGCGGCAGAAGTTCTCCGACATCCGCAAGCGCGCCTTCCGCTTCCCGACGCTCGGCAGGCTCGCCCGCCTGGTGTGCGTGCCGACCACCTCGGGGACCGGCGCCGAGGTCACGCCGTTCGCCGTCATCTCCGACCCGGCGACCGGCAAGAAGTACCCGCTGGCCGACTACGCGCTCACCCCCAGCGTGGCCATCGTCGACCCGCTGCTCACCACCGCGCTGCCGCCGGCCCTGGCGGCCGACAGCGGCTTCGACGCCCTCACCCACGCCATCGAGGCGTACGTCTCCGTCTACGCCAACGACTTCACCGACGGCCTGGCGCTGCACGCGATCCGCCTGATCTTCGGCAACATCGGGGCCGCGGTGAACGACCGCGACGCCTCGCCCGAGGCCCGCGAGAAGATGCACAACGCCGGCACCATCGCGGGCATGGCCTTCGGCAACGCCTTCCTGGGCATCGTCCACGCCATGTCCCACACGCTGGGGGCGACCTTCCACATCGCCCACGGCCGCACCAACGCGGTCCTGCTGCCGCACGTCATCCGCTACAACGGCAGTGTCCCGACCAAGCTGACCGGCTGGCCCAAGTACGAGAACTACCGGGCCCCCGAACGCTTCCAGGACATCGCCCGCGCCCTGGGCCTGCCCGCCGCCACCCCCGCCGAGGGCGTGGAGTCCCTCGCTGTGGCCGTCGAGCGGCTGCGCGAGACCGTCGGCATCGAGCCGGCGTTCCAGGCCCTCGGCGTCGACGAGAAGGCCTTCGTCGACGCCCTGCCCCAGCAGGCGCTCAACGCCTACGAGGACCAGTGCGCGCCCGCCAACCCCCGCATGCCGATGCTGGACGACATGCAGGAGCTCATGCGCGCGGCCTACTACGGCTGAGCGCGGTCGCCGGGCGGCGAGCACGGGAGAGCCGGCCGGGCCGGGGTCCACGACCCCGGCCCGGCCGGCTTCGGCGCGCCGGTGCGGACGGCCGGACCGGCGACGCGGAGAAGGGCCGGGTGAGACCTCCGAGAGGTCTCACCCGCCCTTCTCCGCCGCTTCCCGCTCGCGTCGGTACGGCGCCGTCAGCCGAGCACGTCGGTGACGGGGCGCCGGGGCAGGGGCCGCACGCAGGGCGGGTGGCCGAGGCGGAGGACCATCTGCGGGTACTGGCCCGCGGTGAGCGTCTGCCGGATCCGCCGGCGCAGGTGCGGCACCTCGAGGGGCTGGGTGTGGAAGGCCGCCATGACGCCGTGGGCGGCCGCCTGCAGCAGCATCCGCTCCAGTGCCTGACCGGCCCGCAGCCACGCGGCCAGGTCGTCGCGGTCGGTGCCGAGCAGCACCACCAGTCCGGTCCGGGCCGGCCACCGCCGGGGCGGCGTGGGGAACATGCCGGTCAGGCCCGCGTAGTCCCGTCCGGCGAGCGTGGTGCAGTCCGGGTGGAGGACGCCGACGTCGGCCGGGACCCCGTCGTTCCTGGGCTGTGCGAGCCGCCAGGTCCATCCGGCCTGCTCGGCCGCGAGCCTCGCGTCGGTGCGGTGGGCGTCCTCGCCGGCCCGGACCAGTTCGGCCAGCCGCCGGCGGTCCGCGCTGTCGTCGACGACGTGCAGCTCGGCGCCCTCAGCGCGGACCTGCTCGCGCAGCTCCTCCAGGAGGCCCGACGGCGGCGCCTGCGGCAGGAAGGGCCGCGCGCGGTGTGCCGTCTGCCCAGGGCGGCGTACAGACGCTGCTCCTCGGGGGTCGGCCGGGTGTAGGCGCCCCAGGCGACCGTGGCGAGGTGGGCGAGGTCCTGCGGGTCGGGGAAGGTGTCGACGAGGGGCCGGAACCCCAGGTGCAGCATGGCGAGCCGGATGTTGAGCAGGGCCGCCCCGCAGCCGAGGACCAGCTCCCGTCCCAGGGGGTCGGCCAGGGGCAGTCCCCGCTCCGCGACCGCGTGCAGTTCGATGCCCCTGTCCCCGTGCGCCACGAAGCGCCAGGGCTGGGTGTTGTGCAGGGAGGGCGCGGTGACGGCCGCGCGGGCCAGGTAGGCGGAGGCGTGACCGGGGCATGCGCTGACGACGGACATGAGCGGTGCCGCCCTTTCTTGAGCTTCCTGCTCCCAGGATCGCTCCGGGCGGCGGTTTCCCGGCAGGGGCCGCAGGTCCCCCGCGGCGGCCGGGGGCCCTGGCGACGACGGGTCCTGGACGTCCCGGCGTCCGCCCGGCGGCGGTGGCCGCGGCGGGTTCCGCCGGGCGTGGTCACCCGGGCAGGAGCAGCCGGCTCGTCTCCCCCGGCTGGACGCTCACGGCCCGGTCGGCGAGCTGGACGTCGATGGGCGAGCGGTCCGACGGCGGCACCTCGATCTCCAGCTGCCCGTGCGACAGCCGCAGCCGTACGCCCCAGTGGCCCTGGTAGCGCAGGGCGAACCCGTACGAGGACAGTTCCGGCAGCGGCACCGGGTCGAGCCACAGGGCCCCTCGCGGGTCTCCAGTCCGGTGAGCCCGCGCTGTACCAGGTCGAGGGTGCCGGCCATGGCGCCCAGGTGGATGCCCTCGCCGGTGGTGCCGCCCTGGATGTCCGCGATGTCGCCGCGCAGGGTCTCCTGGCAGAAGGCCCAGGCCTCGGCGCGCCGGGCCCTGGCCAGGACCCAGCCGTGGACCAGCCCGCTGAGCGTGGAGCCGTGGCTGGTGCGCCCCAGGTAGTAGTCGACGGTGCGCAGCCAGGTGTCGTCGTCCAGGCGGTGTCCCAGGCGGTGGAACAGCTCCCGCAGTTCCGCGGGGAGAACAGGTAGCCGAGCATCAGGACGTCGGCCTGCTTGGACGCCTTGTAGCGGTTGACGGTGTCGCCCTCCGCCTCCAGGATCCGGTCCAGGCGCCGGATGTCGTCGTACCGCCTGCGGTAGTCCTCCCAGTCGAGTTCGGCGAGGTCGCCGTAGCCCTCGAACTGGCTGACGACGCCGTCGTGGAAGGGCACGTACAGGGTGCGGGAGACGTCCTCCCACTGCTCCAGTTCGCCACCGTCGAGGCCGGTGCGCTCGGCCAGTTCGCGCCGGCGGGGCTCGGGCAGGGCCCGGAGCACCTCCAGGGTGCGGGTGAGCACCCAGGCGGCCGTGACGTTGGTGTAGGCGTTGTCGTCGAGGCCGGGTTCCGACCGGTCGGGGTACGCCTCGTGGTACTCGTCGGGACCCATGACGCCCAGGATGCGGTGCCGTCCGAGGCGCTCGTCCCAGGTGGCCGAGTCCGCCCAGAAGCGGGCGATCTGCAGGAGCATCTCGGCGCCCTTGGTGTGCAGGAACTCGGCGTCCCCGCTGGCCTCGCAGTACTGCCACACGTTGTACGCGATCGCCGAGCCGACGTGGTACTGCAGAGGGGAGTGGTCGGGGAGCCAGCGCCCGGAACGGGGGTTGAGGTGCAGGCGCTGGGTCTCCTCGCGCCCGTCGCTGCCGCTCTGCCAGGGGTAGCGGGCACCGCGCCGGCCGATCGCGCGGGCGGCCGAGCAGGCCTGCTCCAGGCGGCGGTGGCGGTAGCGGAGCAGGGCGCGGGAGACCTCCGGGAAGTGGAGGTCGAGGTACGGCAGGACGAACAGCTCGTCCCAGAACACGTGCCCGCGGTACGCCTCGCCGTGCAGGCCCCGGGCCGGGACCCCGACGTCGAGGTCCGCGGTGTGCGGGGACAGGGTCTGCAGCACGTGGAACAGGTGCAGCCGCAGGACGGCCCCCGGCTCGCCGGGGACGTCGATGTCGGCCCGGCGCCACAGCAGGTCCCAGGCCGTCAGGTGGGCCTCGAGCAGTTCGTCGAAGCCGGGGGCCCGGCCCACGCGCTCGACCGCCGCCTCCAGGGGGTCGCTGATCGCCCGGTCGTGGGAGGTGTGCAGGGCGACGGTCTTGTCGACGGTGACGGTCCTCCCGTCGGTGAGGTGCAGGACGCCCTCCTGGACCGCCCGTCGCTGCTCGTGCCGCGCGGTGACCGGGACGCCGGCCGACGTGAGGCGGGCCGCCATGCCGATGCGGACGTCGGAGGTCCGGGTACGGCAGCGCAGCCACACCGTGTCCGCGGCGCGGGTGCCGGTGTGCACGTGGGTGAGGTGGCGGCCGTCCAGGTCGCGGTAGCGCGGCACGCCCGCGTTGGTGACGCCGCCGTCGAGCGCGGCCTCGACCTCCAGGTCGGCGGAGTGGCCCTCCAGGGTGAACTCGGTGCGCAGGGCGGCGAGATGGGGGTCCGCCATGTGCACGAGCCGCTGCTGTCGCACCGTCAGCGCGCGTCCGTCGCCCAGGGCGTACCGGGTCCGCCGCTCCAGCAGGCCCGAGCTGAGGTGGAGCACGAGCCGGTGGTCGAGCACCGTGGCCGTGTCCGGGGTGAGCCACTCCCCCCGGCGAGGCGGAACCGCAGCGGGAGCCAGTTGGGGAGGTTGACCATGTCCTCGTTCTCGACGCGGCGGCCCGCGACCTCGGACGTCAGCCGGTTGTAGCAGCCGGCCGCGTAGGTGCCCGGGTAGTGCACGCCGTCCGCGTCGCACTCCGGGAACGCGCCGCGCGTGGCGAAGTAGCCGTTGCCCAACGTGCACAGCGACTCCCTGAGCGGCTCCTGCCCGGGTTCGTACCCCTGGTACTCCCACATCCCGTCCGGCACGGCGGCACCCCCTCCTGCGTGAGCGGAGCTCTCACACCCGCTGCGGTACGACCGTCACCGGGCAGTGCGCGTGGTGCAGCAGCGTGTGGCTCACCCGGCCGAGCTGCAGGCCGAGGTGACCGACCCTGCGCCGCGCGCCCACGATCACGAGGTCGGCGGCGGCCGAGCGGTCGACGAGCACCTTGGCGGCCGGCCCCTCCACCGTCGTCCGTCGCACCCGGACCGCCGGGTGCTCGGCCGACGCCTCGCGCAGGACCTCGTCGAGCAGGGCCGAGGCGCGTTCCTCGTGCCGGCGGGCCCGTTCGTCGGCCGGCGCCGGAGGGTCGCCGCTCTCGTGCGCGGGGCAGCGCCAGGCGCGCACGACGTCCAGGGTGCACGCCCGCGCCTCGGCCTCGCGGAAGGCGAGGCGTACCGCGTCACCGCCGGTGTCCGGGTCGCCGGCCCCGAGCAGGATCCGCTCGTGGGTGCCGGCCAGGGCGGCGGCGTCCCCGCGGACCACGGTCACCGGGCAGTGCGCGCGGGCGGCGACGGCCAGGCCGACCGAGCCGAGGAGCATTCCCTTCAGCTCGCCCCGGCCGCGCGAGCCGGTCACCAGGAGGGTGGCGTTGTCGCCCTCGTCCAGGAGGGCGTCCGCGGGTTCCGTGGTGAGGACCGCGGTCGACACCTTGACGTCCGGGTTGCGCCGCCGGGCGCGTTCCGCGGCGGAGGCCACGATGTGCTCCGCCAGTACCTGCGCCGAGGGGCGTTCCTGCCCGCGGAGCATCATGGCGCCCTCGTAGCGTTCCCAGAGGGAGGCGTGGACCAGCCGCAGCGGCAGGCCCAGGCGGGCCGCCTCGTCCGCGGCCCAGTCGACCGCCGTCAGACTGGGATCCGATCCGTCGACGCCCACGACCAGGGGCAGTTCCGTCATCGTGCTCACCGCCATCCGTCGGACTGCGCTGCGCATGCAGCAGAACCCTCTCTACCACCGTCGCACGCGCCGCGCCGCCGGGGCAGGGGCGAAGGGGGTGGTCCGGCGGGCCGGTCGGCCCACCCGGTCGCCTCGGACGGCGCGGTTGCAGACGGCAGGCAGGCGGCGGTCGGCGGTCGGCAGACGGCGGTCGGCGGTCCGCAGTCCGCAGTCCGCAGTCCGCAGACGGCGGTCGGCAGACGGCGGTCCGCAGTCGACAGTCCGCAGTCGACGGTCGGCGCGCACGGAGCACGGAGGCGCCGGCTTGTCCCCGGCGGCCGTGGGACGGGTGCCGGCCGGGGTGGGGGCCGCTCGGCCCAGCCTCCGGGGCCGCTCAGGCCCTGGGAGCCGCGCCCCGCGCGGAGGACGCTGGGGCACAGGCTCCGGAGGGAGGGGCCCGCGGTTCCTCCCTCCGGACACGTCCCGACCCGTTCGAGGAGAATCAGCCATGAAGGCCACCAGGGTCGACACCCTCATGGTCCGCGACGTCGTCACGGCGGAGCGCGGCACGCCGTTCAAGGAGGTGGTGCGCAGGCTCGACCGGCACCGCATCAGCGGGCTGCCGGTGACCGACCCGGAGGGGAAGGTCGTCGGTGTGATCTCCGAGACGGACCTCCTGCTCCGGCAGGCGACGGCCTCCGCGCCGGGCGGCGGCCGGGGCTCCTGGGCGGAGCGGCTGCGCGGGCTGAGCCGGCGCGTCCGCCGCGACACGGCCAGGGCCCGCGCCGGCACGGCCGGCGGCGTCATGTCGGCTCCCGCGGTCACGGTGCGCGCCGACGCCACCGTCCCCGAGGCGGCCCGGCTCATGGCCGAACACGGCATCGAGCGGCTGCCGGTGGTGGACGAGGAGGACCGGCTGGTCGGCATCGTCACCCGGCGCGAGCTGCTCCGGGTGTTCCTGTGCCCCGACGACGAACTCCGCCGGACGGTGGAGCAGCGGGTCTTCGGCGACGCGCTGTGGCTGGCGCCGCACGTCGTCGAGGCCTCCGTCAGGAACGGCGTGGTCACGCTCACCGGCCAGTTGGAGCGGCGCAGCGACATCCCCGTCGCGGTGGGCCTGACGAGCCGCCTCGACGGTGTGGTCGCGGTCGTCGACCGCCTCTCGTACCGGCTCGACGACTCCCGTCTGCGGCCCGCCGACCAGGCGGCTCTGCACGGCATCACGGACGACTGGATGCGCCGGCTCTGAGCCCGCGGCCCCGGCCACCGCCGACGAGGGTGCCGGCGGTCCGGCCGACGGGCCCCGCGGCGGCCCTCACGAACGAGAGAAGGCAGTCATGGTTCCGCTGCTTCTGATCGGCGCCCTGGTCCTCGGCGCCTGCATGGTGTTCGGCTACAGCTCCTTCGTCGTGGGCTTCGTCCTCATGGCGGCGGGGCTCCTCGGCCTCATCGCGTTCATGTCCACGCGGGGCACGGTGCTCAGGCCCGGTGAGCGGGAGGCCGTCATCGAGGAACGGCACTACATCGGCGGCCACGACGACCACCACCGCTACCGGTCGTGATCGTCGGGACTCCCGGCGGGGCCGGTCCCGGACCGGCCCTCCGCGAGGAGCGGCCGACGCGCGGGAAGTCGACGCACGGGAAGTCGACGCGCGGGAAGGAGGAATCGACGTCATGATCACGGCACTCGTCTCGGTGGTCCTGTTCGTGCACGGTTTCGTCCATCTGCCGGTCTGGCTGGCGCGCACCGGCGGGGACGGGCCGTTCGACCCCCGGCACTCCTGGGCGCTGGCGGCGGCGGGAGTGCCCGGTCCCCGCGTCGCTGGAGCCGCCGCCATCGGCCTCGCCTCGGTGACGTCCATGCTGTACGTCATCGCGGGCGCCTCCGCCGCCGTGCGGAGCGACGGCTGGCCCGCGGCGGCGCTCCTCGCCGCCTGCGTCGGCCTGCTGCTGAAGGCCCTGTGGTTCAACCCCCGGCTGTCCCTCGGCACGCTGCTCGACGTGGGCGTGATCGTCGCCGTGCTGACCGGCTGGCCCGCGTCCCTGTACTGAGCGACCCTGTACCGAGCAGCACGGTGCCGGGCGGCCCGGCGGCCCGGCGGCCCGGCCCGCGAGGGACCATCGGCGGCCCGGCGGGAACCACCCGGCCCACGCCGCGCGGCCGTCGCCGGAGTCACCGTGGCGGTATGAGAACTCTCCGGGAGGCTGCCATGACCGACATCGTCACCGCCGGAAGGATCGTGGTGGGCGTCGACGGGTCCGAGGCCTCGTCGTCGGCTCTGCGCTGGGCCGCGGAGCAGGCCCGAGCCCTGGGGGCCGAGGTGGTCGCCGTGCACGCCTGGGAGCCGTCGGCGCCCGGGTTCGCGCCGTACGCCCCGGTCGCGGCGCGCCCCACCGCCGCCGCCGAGCGGGACGCGGCCGCGCGACGGCTGGCGGACACGCTGCGCGAGGTGCTCGGCCGGCGGCCCGACGTGGCCGTACGCGCCGAGCTGGTCGAGGGTCCCGCCGCGCGGGTGCTCCTGGAGCGGGCCCGCGGCGCCCTCCTGCTGGCCCTGGGACGCACGCCGCACGAGTGGGGCGAGGCCCCGGTGCTGGGCGCGGTCGGTCGTGACTGCCTGCGGCACGCGTCCGTTCCGGTGGTCGCGGTGCCCGTGGTGCCCGCCCGGTCCCGGGCGCCGCTCACGGTGGCCGCGACGGGACCGCGAGCGCCCCGCACCCCCGCTCACGCCGCGTCGGGGTGAGTGCCGTGACCATCCTGGTAGGCCACATGAGCGCGGACGGCTCCACCCGGGAGATCGCCGAACGGATCGCGGCCGCCCTGCGGCGGGCGGGACTCGTGGCGGAGGCCCGGTCCCTGGCCGAGGTCGCCGACGCCGACGCCTACGAGGCGTTCGTGCTGGGAAGCGCCGTGCACGGGCAGAACTGGCTCCCGCCGGCCGCGGACTTCCTCCGGGGCAACCAGGAGGTGCTGCGGGCGCGGCCGGTGTGGATCTTCAGCGTCGGGATGCCGGACGCGTTTCGCGGGCCGTTCAGGCGCATGGGGCCCATGGAGGTGCCGGTGATCGAGAAGGGTCTGCCGGCCGGTCTCGGGTACCGGGACCACCGTCTGTTCTCCGGTGTCGTCACCGCGGACCGGCTGCCGCGTACGGGCCGGATCGTCTTCCGGCTGCTGGGCGGCCGGTACGGCGACTACCGCGACTGGGGCGCCATCGACGCGTGGACGGCACGGATCGCCGCCGCGCTGCACGCCGCGCCGCACGGTCCGCCGACCGCCTGACGGGCGCTGCCGGGCCGCTCCGGGGCCGGGAGCGGGCCCTTGGCCCCGGCGGTACGGAGGTCGGCTCCCTGCCCCGTACGGAGGCCGTACGGGGCAGGGAGCCGCCGGCCGCGCGGTCAGCAGGTGACCGGTGCGGGTGTGCGGCGGTCCGTCCGTTCGCCGGCCGTGCGCTCGCCGGCCGTCCGCTCCTGGTGCCGAGCCGGCGGCACCGGCGGCACGGCCGCCCGACGGCGTGCCCGGCGTACGGCCAGCGTGTCGGCCACCGCGGCGATCGTGAACGTCACCCCCGTCGAGGCGGCCAGCAGCAGCCCGAGCCGCTCCCGGCGTTCCGGTGCGAGAGCCGTACCCACTCTTCCTCACTCCTCCCGGTCCGGCGCTGTTCCCTCGTCTCCAGCAAACCCCCGACGGCACCCCGCCACATGGGCCGGTCGGCCCGGATGCCGCCGGGAAGCGGCCCTCACCGTCCCGCCTGCCGGGCCGGATCCCGTCCGTTGGGCCGAAGGGCCCTCATTGGGGTCGAGCGGCCCGTGGCCCATGCGGGCCGACGGGGACAGTCTGGAATCAGCGGAGCTGCCGTGGCGAGTCGGCGCCGGACCCGCGTGCCCGACGCGGCGCGGACCGGCTTCGCCGCCGACGCCCCGAGCACATCCCGTACGACCACACGTCGGCCGCCTGCGGCCGGAGGCAGGAAGGAAACCGGAACGATGACCTCCATCACTCTGGCCGCGGGTCTTCCGATCCAGCACCGTGAACAACTGATGCGGTACGCCCGCGAGGTCTCCTTCGCCATGGGGAGCCGGCTCTTCGAGGAGGGCCGGCACGCCGACCGCTTCTGGATCGTCAGGACCGGGACCGTCGCCCTCGACCTGCGGGTACCCGGGCGCCGGGCCGCCGTCATCGAGTCGATCGGTCACGGCGAGCTGGTCGGCTGGTCCTGGCACTTCCCCCCGTACGTGTGGCAGCTGGGCGCCGAGGCCACCAGTCCGGTGCGCGCGTACGAGTTCGACGCGGCGACCGTGCGGGCCATGTGCGACGACGATCCGGAGTTCGGCCGCGCGGTCGCCCAGTGGGTCGGGCGGGTCGTCGCCCACCGGCTGCAGTCGGCCCGCGTCCGCCTGCTCGACCTGTACGCCCCGTACGGCAGCGGCAGCCGCTGAGGTCGGGGCGCCGCTCCCCCGCCGCCGCGTTCCCGACACCCCGCCTTCGACGCCCCGCCTCCGACACTCCGAGGAGCACACCATGACCAGCAGTCCGCACATCGTCAGCGACGTCATGACGCACACGGTCGTGGCCGTGGGCCGTGACGCGCGTTTCAAGGACATCGTCCAGCTCATGGAGGAGTGGAAGGTCAGCGCCCTGCCGGTGCTGGAGGGCGAGGGCCGGGTGGTCGGCGTGGTGTCCGAGGCCGACCTGCTGCCGAAGGAGGAGTTCCGCGACGACGACCCCGACCGGTACACCCAGCGGAGCCGGCTGGCCGACCTCGCCAAGGCGGGCGCCCTGACCGCCGGGGAACTGATGAGCACCCCGGCGGTGACCGTGCACGCCGACGCCACCCTCGCCCAGGCCGCCCGCATCATGGCCCAGCGCAAGGTCAAGCGGCTGCCCGTCGTCAACGCCGAGGGTCTTCTCGACGGCCTGGTCAGCCGGGCGGACCTGCTGAAGGTCTTCCTGCGGACGGACCAGGACATCGCCGAGGAAGTCCGGCGGGAGGTCGTCTCCGTCCTCTTCCCCGCCCCGGCCGAACCCCTGGGCGTGGAGGTCCGGGACGGCGTGGTGACCCTCACCGGTCACCTCCGCGACACCTCCCTGGTGCCCGTCGCCGCCCGACTGGTGCGCGCCGTCGAGGGCGTCGTCGACGTCGAGTGCGACTTCTCCGGCGGTTTCCCGCGCAGCGTGCCGAGCTGAGAGGAGGGCTCCTGTGCGGCGGCGGTACGGCGGGCCGCACAGGAGCCCGGGAGAGGACCGGGAGTGGGCGGCCGGTGACGCACCGGCCGCCCACCGCTGTCGTCCGGACGGGCCGTCGCCGTCCGGTCCTTCGCACGCCCGCGCGGAGGAAGCCGCCGGGTACCGCGATCACCTCACCGCCGCTACGTCCGCACGGCCACGGAGTCGTGCCGCTGTCCGCCGAGCACGATCTTGAGCGCACCGGTCTCGGCGGCGTTGCCGAAGACGTCGTACGCCTCCTGCATGCTGTCGAGCGGGAAGGTGTGGGTGACCAGCTGGGAGGTGGGCAGCCGGCCGGCGGCCGCCATCCGCAGCAGGGTGGGCGTGGAGTGGGTGTCGACCAGGCCCGTGGTGATGGTCACGTTCTTGATCCACAGTTCTTCCAGGTGCAGCGTCGCCGGCTTGCCGTGGACGCCGACGTTGGCGACCCGGCCGCCGGGCCGCACCATGCGGGTGCACATCTCGAAGGTCTCCGGCACGCCGACCGCCTCGATGACGACGTCGGCGCCCAGGCCGTCGGTGAGGTCGGCGACCAGTTGCTCGGGGGCCTCCCGGGCGTCCGCGACGGTCTCGGCCCCGAGTTTGCGGGCGGCCTCCAGGCGGGACGCCGCCACGTCCACGGCGACGATCCGCTCGGGTGAGAACAGCCGGGCGGTGGCGACGGCCGCCAGTCCGACGGGGCCGGCCCCCACGACGACGACGGTGTCTCCGGGACGGACCCGGCCGTTGAGCACGCCCACCTCGTAGGAGGTCGGGAAGATGTCGGCCAGCAGCACGGCGTCCTCGCTGGTCACCGCGCCCGGCAGCGGGTACACGGAGAGGTCGGCGTACGGGACCCGGACGTACTCGGCCTGGGTTCCGTCGATCAGGTGGCCGAGGATCCAGCCCCCGCCGCCCCGGCACTGGCCGTACATGGCCTCGCGGCAGTAACGGCACCGCCCGCAGGCGCTGATGCAGGAGACCAGGACCCGGTCACCCGGCCGCACCGTACGCACGTCGCCGCCGGCCTCGACGACCTCGCCGACGGCCTCGTGGCCCAGCACCGTGCCGGGGCGCACCTCGGGCACGTCGCCCTTGAGGATGTGCAGGTCCGTGCCGCAGATGGTGACGGCGTCGACCCGGACGATGACGTCCGTGGCCTCCCTGATGCCGGGGTCCGGCACCTCTTCCCAGGCGGACTGTCCGGGACCGTGGAACACATAGCCTTTCATGCCGCACCTCTCGGGTTCTCGCTCCGGGGCGGGAGCCGGATCCCCGCGCCGCCGTCGGCGGGCGGAGTCCGGCTCCCGCGCACTGCGGTTTCTCTCCCCCGACACCTCCAGCCTGTCCCATGGTCCCGGAATCCGCTTGGGCCGGACGGCCCGGGACGCGGAGCCGGCCGGAACGTCGGGGCCGCACACCGCCCGCGGGCGGTGTGCGGCACAGGGCCCAACGGCCTCCCGGCGAGGTCCGGGCAGGTCCGTTCGGCCCGGGGAACCGCCCTCTCGGCCCCTGCCCCGTGCCCGGTCCCGCTGTCACCGTCGAAGAACGACGAGGACGGGCGAGGAGGTGCCGGCGATGCGCGGCAGCTGGGGAGTGGGAATGCCGTGGCGGAGGCGGGACGATCCGCTGCGGCGTCGCGAGGACGTCGTCGAGGCGTGGATCATGCTGGTGCTGTGGACGGTCGTGCTCGTCGGCGGGACCCTCGCCGGGCTCGTGACGGCCCACGCCGCCGTCCAGGCGTCCGCCCGCGAGCGTGCCGAACGGCACCCCGTCACGGCCGTCGTGCTCGCCGACGTGCCGCGCGCCACGACGGACGTCGGCAACGCCTACCGGATGAGGGCCGAGGTGCGCTGGACGGCTCCGGACGGCACCTCGCGGACCGGGCGGACGCCGGTGAGCAGGGGCACCGAGGCCGGCACGGAGATCACGGTCTGGCAGAACGACCGCGGCACGCTCACTCCGCAGCCGACGGGCGCCACCGAGGGCACCGTCGAGGCGGCCTTCTTCGGCACCGGCGCCGCGCTGGCCGTCGCCGGCGCCGCGCTGGGCGCCGGCGCTCTCGCACGGTGGCGGCTCGACCAGGGCCGGCTGGCCCGGTGGGACGCGGAGTGGGAGCTGATCGGCCCGCGGTGGACCCAGCGGACCGGATGACCGGCGGCGGCCACCGCCCGGCCCTTGCGGGACCCTGCCCGAGGGTCCCGCGCGCGTGCTGCGACGACCATCGAGGCGGCCGACCGCCGCCGCTCCCCGGGAGGTGGCGTATGCGCCACGAGACCACCGGACGTCCGGACACTCCCCGCGCCCGCCGACGGCGAGCGCTCCGGAGGCGTCCCGCGGGCCGGACCCGGACTTCGGGGCGGTCGGCCCCGTCGGCCCCGGGACGGAGCACCGGGTACGGCTCGGCCGTCCGGACCGCTCCCGTGGCGACCCGGCCGTGCCGCCTCGGCGGCGGCCGGGGCGCCGACCGTCGGCAGCCCCGGGGACGACACCCGCCGGGCGGTCCGTGTCACGGACGCCGACCGGGTCGCCGCGCCCGTCTCCGCCGGTGCGGCGGGTACGCCGGAACGGCTGCGCCGACCCGCCGAGGACGGCTTCCGCGCCGACGAGCCCGCGCACCCGGCCGGTTCCGCGGGCGCCCGCCGCCGGACCGCGCGCGAGGGGACCGCCGTACCGGGCGGGTCCCGGCCGCGGGGCGAGGTCGAGGTGCCCGCCGGACCGGTGCGGCTGAGCGGGCGGCTCTCGCTTCCCGCCGCCCCCTGGCGGTGGTGGTCCTGGTGCGCGGCTCCGGCCGTCACGGCCCGCGGGAACAACGCTTCGCCGACGCCCTGCGGGGACGGCACCTCGGCGCCCTCCTCCTCGACCTGCTCGCCGAGGAGGAGCGCACCCCGCACAACGTCCACGACGTCGTCCTGCTGGCCCGGCGCCTGCGCGCCGCCTCCCGGTGGCTCCGCCGCGAGATCCCCCTGCCGGTGGCCTACTTCGGCACGGGCACGGGTGCGGCTGCCGCTCTGGAGGCCGCCGCGGGCGACGACATCCGCGCGGTCGTGTCCCGCGGCGGCCGCCCGGACCTGGCCGGACCGGCCGCGCTCGCCGCGGTCGAGGCCCCGACGCTCCTCGTCGTCGGCGGACTCGACACGCGGGTGCTCGGCCGCAGCCGGGTGGCGGCCGACTGGATGCGCTGCGAGCACCGCATCGCCGTGGTCCCCGGTGCCACGCACGCCTTCACCGAGCCGGGCGCCCTGACCACCGCGACGGCGCTCGGCCTGGACTGGTTCACCGACCGCCTGCTCCGGCCGGGCCCCGCCGCGCCGCGCCCCGTCCCCCGCGTCCCGGCGCGGCGTGACGGGACGACGGGCCGGCCGGTACGCCTACGGGCCCGCCCCGCACGCGCGTGTGCGGGCCGTCTGCGCGGCACGCCCTCGGTGCCCGTCACGGTGACGGGCACCGAGGGGCCTCCGGCCCGTTCCCTACGGGCTCACGCGGTCGCGCAGGGCCTTGGCGACGCCCGCCGCCCACGAGTCGATCGCGGCGAAGTCACGGAAGTCGCCGCCCTTGCCGGACCGGACGATCATGCGGGCGATGCGTCCCTTCGCCCCTCCTCCAGCCGCCCGCCGAAGGTGACGTGCTCGACGACGTCGAGCTTGTCCATGGCGCGCCGGACGCCGGGCACGGGCGGGATGTCCCGCTCGGCGGCCGAGGCGTCCAGCGGCCCGCTGCTGAAGAACCACACCGGGCGCCCGGTCAGGGCCCGGCGGTGGCGTCGGACGAAGCGGCGGGCGTCCTTGTGCCAGCGTCCGGCGTACAGTCCGCCGCCGACCACCACGGCGTCGTAGGGTGCCACGTCCGTCACGGACCCGGCGGGCCGTGCCTCGGCCCCGAGCCCGTCCTTGCGCAGGACCTCCGCGACCGCCTCCGCGATCTGCGCCGTCGAGCCGTTCTTCGTCGCGTAGGCGACCAGCACGTTGTCCGGCATGGCGATCCGCCTCCTCTCAGATGCGTCTCTCAGATGCGTCTCTCAGCTGCGTCTCCCAGCTGTGTCGCGGCCGTTCGCCGGCCGCGTCGTGCGGGACCCGGGTGCCGGGCCGGGGCCGGGTGCCGTCCGTCCGGTGGGTTCGTCGGCCGCGCCGACGACGCCGTCCGTCCGGCGGGCCAGGGCCACGGCCACGGCGGTCTCGATCCCGTTCCCGCGTTCCCTGCGGCCGTCCGGGGTGACCACGCCTTCCGTCACGAGGACGCCGACGCTCCCGGGTGCGAGCCGCAGTGCCTTCACCAGTATCTCCTCGATCACCTCCCGAGGGATCTCCGCGCCGGGCCGCAGGAAGATCCGCAGGGGATCCCGCCTCCTCAGCGGAGCCGGCGCGGCAGGGGTCGTGGGCCCGGCGCGGCAGCAGCCGGATCCGCGCGTCGAGCACGGAGACCGGGCCGGGGGCCGCGAGGACCGGGACGAGGCCGGCCTCGGCGAGCTGGGGCAGGTCGCCGGCCAGCCGGGAGAGCCGCGCCAGGAGCTGTCGCAGGCCCTCGAGGTCGGCGGGGCCGTCGCCGTGCGCGCCGGACAGGAGCGGGGCGCAGCGCGGGGACGTGATCAGGTCGTGCACGTCGTGGTCGGTGAGCGGGGCGAGCCGGGCGGCCTGGTCGGCCAGTACCTCGGTGGCGGTGCCGCCGGGGCCGAACAGGACGAGCGGCCCGAGGACGTCGTCCTGGACGACGCCGGCGAACAGTCCGGTGCCGCGCTCGGCGAGGGCCGCACGACCACGCCGGTCATCAGTCCGGCGCAGCGCGTCTCCAGGTCGCGGAAGGCGGCCCGCACCCGGGCCTCGCCCCGCGGGTCGAGGCGGACGGCGTGCTGCTCGCTCTCGTGGATCAGCCCGGGCCGGTAGGCCTTCATGACGACCCGGCCGTCGACGCCGCGCAGCCGGCCGGCGGCGAGCACGGCGTCGTCCTCGGTCTCGGCCCAGGCCCACGGCGTCAGGGGGATGCCGTAGCAGGACAGCAGGTCGGCGCAGGTGCGGGGGTCGAGCCGGCCGCCGTCCGGGTGGGCGGTGAGGTGGGCCGCGGCGATCTCGTGGGCGCGTTCGGTGTCGATTCCGTCCGGGTCCGCGACGGCGCCCGCCGGCCGGCGCAGCCAGGCCGCGCGCCGGGCGGCGTGGGCCAGGGCGCGCGCCGCCGCCCGGGGTTCCGCGTACGAGGGGACGCCGTCGCCGGCGGCGGGCAGCAGCGTGACGGGCACCGCCTGGTCCAGGCGCACGACGGCGACCGGCCGCTCCCGCCGTCCCGGTCCCCGGGTGACGGCGCGCAGCAGGTCGTCGCCGGTGGCCTCGGTGACCGCGGTGGGGACGAGTGCCACCAGCAGGGCGTCGATCGCCGGGTCCCGCACGAGCCGCTCCAGGCAGGCGCGCAGTCCGGCCTCGGTGACGGCCGCGGTGGCGTCCACCGGATTGCCCACGGCGGCGCCGGCCGGCAGGAGATCGCGCAGGTCGTCGACGAGCCGCGTGCCGAACCGGGACAGGACGAGTCCTGCCTCGGCGCAGGCGTCGGCGGCCAGGACGCCCGCCCCGCCGGCGTTGGTGAGAACGGCGACGCGGGTGCCGGCGGGCAGCGGCTGCGTGTGGAACAGGGCGGTGGTTTCGAGGAGTTCGCCGATCGACCGGGTGGCGGTGACGCCCGCCTGGGTGAAGAGGGCCTGGCGGGTCAGGGTGCGGGGGGCCGCGGCGGCGGTGTGCGCGGCGGCGGCCCTGCGGCCGGCCTCGGTACGGCCGGCGTCGACGGTCAGCACCGGCATGCGGCGCGTGACGCGCCGGGCGGTGCGGGAGAAGGCCCGTGGATCGCCGAAGGACTCCAGGGGCAGCACGGCGAGGTCGGTGCGGCCGTCGTTCTCCCACCAGTGGAGCAGGTCGTTGCCGCTGACGTCGTACGCGTCGCCGAGCGAGGCGAAGGTGGAGACGCCGATGCCGAGCCGGGACAGGCCTTCCAGCAGCGCGATGCCGACGCCTCCCGACTGCACGGCGACCCCGGCGGTCCCCGGCAGCGGGCGGCCGGCGGCGAAGGTGGCGTCCAGGCACAGGCGCGGCTCGGTGTTCGAGACGCCGAGGCAGTCCGGGCCCACCAGCCTCATGCCGTACGTGCGGCAGACCGCCAGCAGAGCCCGGCCCTGGTCGTCGTCCAGCCCCGCCGTCACGACGACCAGGGCCCGTACGCCGGCCCTGCCGCACTGCTCCGCCACGACCGGCACCGAGGCCGCGGGCCCGGCGATCACCACGAGGTCGGGTGTCGTGGGCAGGGAGTCGACGGCCGGGTACGACGGCACGCCGAGCAGCGAGGTGGCGCCGGGATCGACCGCGAACAGGCGCCCCGTGAAACCGCCCACGTGGAGGTGGTGCAGCAGGGCCCGCCCCACGGAACCGGGGACCCGTCCGGCGCCGACGACGGCGACGGCGTCGGGCCGCAGCAGCGGTTCCAGGCCGGCGACGCCCGCGACCCGGCCCCGGGTCCCGACGGCGGACGGGTGGGCGTCGTCCTCGCCCGGTGCGACGGTGCAGCGGACGTCCGGTCCTTCCGGGCGGCGCTCGACGCGCAGGCCGAGGCCGGCGAGGAGGCGCAGGGCCTCCGGGTCCTCGCCGAGCGCGTCCGCCGTGAAGGTGGTGACGCCGTCCGACCGGGCCGCCGAGACGAGGTGTTCGACGAGGAGGGTGCCCACGCCCCGGTGGTGCAGGCCCGCGGCGACGGCGACGAAGAGGTCCGCGGCGTCGGGCGCGCCGTCGGTGTCGTACCGCGCGAGCCCGAGGACGTTGCCCTGTGCCTCGGCCAGCAGCGCGCGGTGGCCGGGCCGCGCGGGGCGCAGGCCCGGTCGGCGGCCGTCCCGGCGGACCGGTCGCGCACCGCGGGTTCCCCGCGGCGCGGGTGCTCCGCGGACACCTCCTGGTAGAGCCCCTCCAGCTGATCGTGGTCGCCCGGCAGCACGGGCCGGATGCGCACGGTGGTGCCGTCCGCGAGCAGGGCGTGGACCGCGGGCCGGCTGAGCAGGTCGTCCGTCATCGGGGGCTCCTCGGGGAGGCTTGTCGCTGCGTCGATCGTCGGGCGGCGCGCGCGGGAGGCCCAGGGGCTGTCGGGGGCCGGCCGGGGGCCGGTCGGCCCCCGACACCGCCGCCCGGGGCGTCGGTGGGCCGAGGAGACGCTCCGGGCGGCGGCCGGCCGCTCCGGGGGTGTCCCCCTCGGAGCGGCCGGGGCGCCTCAGTCGTGCGGGACGACCGCGACGGGAGCGGTGCAGTGGTGCAGCACCGCGTGGGTGACGTGGCCGACGTGCGCGCCGGGCCCGCGGCGGGTCCGGCGGCCCACCACCACGAGCCGGGCGTCGCGGGAGGCCTCCACCAGCTGCGCGGCCGGGCTGCCGTACCGGGACTCGGCCACGATCTCCAGGTCCGGGAACTTCTCCCGCCAGGGGTGGAGCAGTTCGTTCAGCGCGGTGGACTCGTACTGGGCGAGCGTCTCGTGGAAGCCGGGGTCGACCGACAGCGCGTAGGCGTAGGAGGGCTTCGGGCTCCAGCCGTGGACGACGCGCACGGCGGCCCCGCGGCGGACCGCCTCGGTCAGGGCGAACTCGATCAGCGCCTCGCTCGGCCGGCCGGTGTCCAGGCCCAGCACGACGGGCCCGTGCGCGTCGCCCGTGCCGTGCCCGTCGGCGGTTCCGGGGCGCGGACCAGGACGACCGGCCGTTCGGCGTGCGCCACGACGGCGAGGCCGACCGAGCCGACCAGGAAGCCGCCGAGCCCGCTCATCCCGCGCGAGCCGAGCACCAGCAGTTCCGCCTCGGCGGCGGCCCGGCACAGCACCTCGGCCGGGCCGCCGGAGAGCTGTTCGGTGCGGACGTCGAGGCCGGGGTGGCTCAGGCGCAGTTCCCCGGCGGTCTCGCGCGGGATCCTCCCGGCCCAGTGCCGGCCGGTCTCGGCGTCGGGGAGGGGGGCCTGCGCCATGGGCTCCGGGAGGGGCTCCCAGACCTGGACGAGCCTGAGCGGCAGGGCGCGCAACTGCGCCTCTCCGGCCGCCCACTCGGCGGCGGCGCGGCTCTCGCGGGAGCCGTCGAGGCCTACGGTGACGGTGCCTGCGGCGACGGTGCGGGACATGGTGTGCGTCTCCTGGGTGAGGGGCCGGGCCGACCGGCCGCGGGGGTGGGGCGGGGTGGGGGTGTCACTGCCGCGGCGGGCCCGTCCGGGGCCCGCCGCGTGCGGCGCGCTCAGCGCAGCCAGTCGTTGTCGCGGACGAACGGGAGGGCGGCCCAGCGGCGGCCGGCGCCCAGGGTGTTCCCGGCGGAGGCGGCGGCCAGGGCGATCAGGACGAGGGCGTAGACGACGTGGTAGTCGGCGAAGGGGTTCGTCGACATGCTCGGCGCGCCGTCCGAGAGGTGCTGGGCCGGCGGCCACTCCGCCACCCACATCAGCGCCATCATCGCGGTCCCCGCCAGCGCGGCGAGCCGCAGGCCGATCCCCGCGACCAGGGCCGTGCCCACGCCGAGGAGGCCGAGCATGAACAGCCAGTCCGCCCAGGCGGCCCCGGCCCAGGAGTGGAACGTCGACTCCAGCGGGCCGGCCGCGACACCGCTGAGGAACCCCTTCGTCGGCGAGCCCCCGTCGATCCAGCCCTTGCCGGATCCGGTGGCGTAGCCGAGGCCGAAGGTCTTGTCGAGGAAGGCCCACAGGAAGACGAACCCCATCAGGATCCGCAGGCTGCCGAGGAGGTGGGCACGCACGGTGTCCGTGCGCTCGAGTGCCGACTCGGCGGCCCGGGCACCGTGCCCGCCCGGCCCCTGCGGAACGACGGCAGGTGAAGACCCGTGTGGCGGTGAGCGTGCTCGTGCACGGCCATGGCGGTGATCCCTTCGCGGAAGGTCCGGTCGGTTCCGGACACCGCTCACTCTGCTGTGCCGGGCCGTCCCCCACCGAGTGCCGAAGGGCCGCGGCCGAAGGGCTGAAGGTCCCCCGGTCAAGGGCCTGTTCGGCGGCGGCCGTACGGCAGGCGTGCGGCGGTCGTGCGACAGAGGGGGCGGGCGCGGCCCGGTCCGCCGCGGCCGGCCCGCGCGGACAGGGCCGTCCGGAGCCGGGCAGGGCCACTCGGCCCCTGGCCCTCGCGCTCCCCGGGCACCACGCTGAGCCAGGACGACGACCGGCACCGCCCACGGCACGTGCGGGTCGGGAAGGAGTACCGATGAGCACGACGACTCTCGACGTTCCCGTCCTGGAGAGGCTGTTCGCCGCCGCCGCGGCGGCGCCCTCCGTCCACAACACCCAGCCCTGGCACTTCCGGTACGTCCCGGAGACCCGGACGGTGGAGATCCGGGCCGCCACGGAACGGGGCCTGCGCCACCTCGACCCCACGGGCCGCGCCCTGCACCTCTCGGTCGGCTGCGCCGTCCTCAACCTGCGCATGGCGGCCGCCCACCACGGCCACGAACCCGTCACGCGGCTGCTGCCCCGTCCCGGCGAGCCGGATCTCCTCGCCACCGTCCGCCTCGCCCGGCCGGCCCGCGCCACCTCGGCGCCCGACCTGCACGACGCCGTGTGGCGCCGGCACAGCAGCCGGTTCCCGTTCTCCGACCGGCCCCTGCCGCAGCACCTCTTGGCCGAGCTCACCGAAGCGGCCCGGACCGAGGGGGCCTTCCTGCGCTTCCCCGGACCGCAGGAGACCGGCCACGTGCTGCGGCTGACGCGGGAGGCGGAACGCCGCAACACGGCGGACCCCGACCGGGCGGCCGAGAGCCGGCACTGGGTGCGGGCCGCGGACCCCTCGACGGTGGGCATGCGGACGGGGGTCCTGGGCCTCCAGGACTTCCTGGACCAGGTGCCGATGCGGGACTTCGGCGCCCACCGGCACCCGGCCGTCCTCGCGGCCCGCCCGTACGAGACGCGTCCGCAGATCGCCCTGCTGTCCACTGCGCACGACCGGCGGGCGGACTGGCTGCGCGCCGGTCAGGCCCTGGAGCACGTCCTGCTGCTGGCCACCGCCCACGGCACCCGGGCCTCGTTGCTGCACCAGGCTCTCGAATGGCCGGACCTGCGCGCGCAGTTGGGGTCGGTCGGCGACGAACGGCGCGGCCACGCGCAGATGGTGATCAGGCTCGGATACGGCCCCGACGGACCGGCCTCACCGCGCCGCACGGCGTGGGAGGCCGTGGACGGCGCGCGCGGACCGCTGTGATCCGCCGGGACGGCGCGGGCGGACCGCCGGGACGGCGCGGGCGGACCGCCGGGACGGCGCGGAGGGACCGAGTGGCGGTGAGGACGGGCCGACAGGACGGTGAGGAGGGGGCGGCGGAGCCGTGCGCGGGTCCGCCGCCGGGTCGTGGTCAGCCGGCCGCCGGCTTCTCCGTGTCCCGCACCGGGGCGTGCCACACGAGCTCGGTGCCGCCGCCCTCCCGGTCGGCGTGCTCCATGTCCCGCCGAGCTTCCTGGCCCGTTCCGCCATGTTGACGAGCCCGCTGCGGCGGCCTTCCGCCGGGATGCCCACCCCGTTGTCGGCGACCGTGAGGCGGACCTCCTTGCCGTCGGTCTCCAGCACGACCTCGGCGCGGTCGGCGCCGGCGTGCCGGGCGATGTTGGTCAGGGACTCGGACAGGACGGCCACGATGTGGTCGGCGGTGTCCTTCGGCACGTGGGTGTCGAGCAGTCCCTCCATGCGGACGCTGGGCGCGAAACCGAGGACGGGCGCGGCCTCTCCGACCGCGCGGACCGCGCGGGCCCGCAGGCCGGGCGCCACCTCGTCGTCGCGGGTGCGCAGACCGAAGATCGTCGAACGGATGATCTTGATGGTCTCGTCGAGGTCGTCCACCGCCCTCAGGACCCGCTCGGAGGCACCCGAGTGCTCGATGAAGCGGCCCGCGCTCTGCAGCGTCATACCGGTGGCGAACAGCCGCTGGATGGCCAGGTCGTGGAGGTCCCGGGCGATCCGGTCGCGGTCCTCGAGCAGCACGATCTGCTCGGCGTCCTGACGGCGTTCGGCCAGCTCCATGGCGACGGCGGCCTGGGCGGCGAACACCCGCAGCGGCGCCATCTCCTTCTCGGTGAACTCGTTGCCGCCCACCTCCCGGACCAGCAGCACCACACCGCGGGCGCTCTCGCCGGAGCCGATGGGGACGGCCACGGCCGGACCCAGTCCCGCGAACCGCGGGGGGCCCGCCGAAGTCCGGTCGTCACGGGCGATGTCCGCAGTGGTCACCGGCGCGTCCTGGGCGAAGGCCTGGCCGATGAGGCTGCCCTCGTAGGGCAGGACGAGGCCCCGGTGCGCTTCCGCTTCCAGGCCGATGGCCAGTTCCACGGTGAGGGAGTCGGTGCCCCGCATCGGGATCGCCAGCACGGCGAGTGCCGCACCGGTGATCTCCCGCGCCTGTTCGGCGATGAGGGCGAGGACGTCGCCCTGCTCGCCGCCGGACATCAGCCGGTGGGTGATCTCGGCGTTGGCCTGGAGCCAGCGCTCGCGCAGCCGGGACTCCTCGTACAGCCGGGCGTTGTCGATGGCGACGCCCGCCGCGACGGCGAGCGTCGACAGCACGGCCTCGTCCTCCTCGTCGAACTGCAGCCCGCCGCGCTTCTCGGTCAGGTACAGGTTGCCGAAGACCTGTTCGCGCACCCGGATGGGAACGCCGAGGAAGGAGTTCATCGGCGGGTGGTTCGCCGGAAAGCCGTACGAGGCGGAATGTTCGGAGAGTTTCGCCAGCCGCAGGGGCTCGGGGTGGCGGATCAGCTCTCCGAGGATGCCGTGGCCCTCCGGGTACGAACCGATGCGCGCGATCTGTTCCTCGCCGACCCCGACCGTGTGGAACGCCGACAGCCGGCGCCCGTCCGGGCCGATCACGCCCAGTGCGGCGTACTCGGCGTCGACGAGGGCCGCGGCGGCCTCGACGATGCTGTGCAGGGCCTGCTCGAGGTCCAGTTCCCGGCCCACCGAGAGCACTGCCTCCAGCAGGCTGTGGACACGGTCCCGGGTGCCGCGGGCCGCGTCCAGGCGGGCCTGCAGCTCTTCCAGGAGCTCGTCCAGGCGCAACTGGGGCAGCCGCATCCGCGCCTGCTCCCCCTCGGGGCTTCCCACCCGTTCTCCTCCCGCTCTCCGCCGGTGACCGGCCGTGGCACCGTTTCACTGCGCCCGCAACGGTAGCGGTCGGCGCCCCAGGAGGATACGGGATCGTTTCGTCGTGGTGGGAGGCCCGGGGGGTGATCGTCAGTCGCGGACCAGACGGGCGGCGACGTACTCGGTGAGGTCGAGCAACCGGTTGGTGTAGCCCCACTCGTTGTCGTACCAGCCGAAGACCTTCACCAGGTCGCCGTGCGCCTGCGTCAACGGGGCGTCCAGGACGCAGGAGGCCGGGTCTCCGACGACGTCCCGGGAGACGATCGGGGCGTCGGAGACCCGCAGGACGCCCTTGAGCGGTCCGGCGGCGGCCTCCCGGTAGGCGGCGTTGACCTCGTCCGCGGTCACGGGGCGTTCGAGGACCATGGTCAGGTCGGTGAGGGAGCCGTCCTCGACCGGGACGCGCACGGCGCTGCCGTCGAGGGTGCCGGCCAGCTCGGGCAGGACCAGGCCGACGGCGCGGGCGGCCCCGGTGCTGGTGGGGATGATGTTCACGGCGGCGCTGCGGCCGCGGCGCAGGTCCTTGTGCGGGCCGTCGAGGACCACCTGGTCGTTGGTGTAGCCGTGGATGGTGGTCATCAGCCCCTTGACGACGCCGAAGTGCTCGTCGAGCACCTTCACCATCGGGGCCACGCAGTTGGTGGTGCACGAGGCGTTGGAGACCACGTGGTGCCGTCGCGCGTCGTACGTGCCCTCGTTGACGCCCATGACGACGGTGGCGTCGACGTCCTTGCCCGGCACGGACAGCAGCACCTTGCGCGCGCCGGCCGACAGGTGCCGGCCCGCCTGCTCGCGGGTGCGGAAGCGGCCGGTCGACTCGATGACGACGTCGACGCCGAGGTCGCCCCAGGCGAGGGCGGCCGGGTCGCGCTCGGCGCTCACGGCCACGCGGTGGCCGTCGACGGTCAGCGAGGTGTCGTCGTGGTCGACGGGCCGCCCGAGACGGCCGTACGTCGAGTCGTAGGTCAGCAGATGGGCCAGCGCCGCCGGCGACGTGACGTCGTTGACGGCCACCACCTCCACGGGTGCCGCGCCGTCCGCCGCGGCGCGTTCCAGCACGCACCGCAGGTAGTTGCGTCCGATGCGGCCGAAACCGTTGATGCCCACGCGTACGGTCATGTCCGTCGTCCTCCCCGATGGATCGTCCCCGTCCGGTGTTCCCCGGACGCCGTACCAGCCTCCCGTCGGCGGCCGGGCGGGGCTTGGGCCGGAGGGGACCGGCAGCGGGCCGTTCGGCCCCGGTCCGGGCGGTGTGGCCGGAGCGGCCGGCCGGCCACGGCGTCCGGAGCCGGGACGACCGGGACGATAGGGCCGGTCGGCACGCGCCGGGGACCTGCGGCCCCTGCGCCAGGTGGCCGCCGCTCCCGCATGATGGACGCAGAAGTCCAGTTCAGGAGGCAGAACATCATGGTCCGCACTGTTGTCGCGGGTATCGACGGATCGACCGAGAGCAGCGCCGCCGCGGAATGGGCGGCCCGCGAGGCGCAGTTGCGCGGCCTGTCGCTGACGCTGGTCCACGTGTGGCAGCCGGTGCCGGAGCCGATGGCCCAGGCGCCGCTGCTCGGCACCGAGACGCAGGCGCACTGGAGCGAACGCATCCCGCGGGAGACGGCCGAGGGCCTGCGGCTGCGGCACCCCGGCGTCGAGATCACGCAGCGGCAGCTGACCGGCACGCCCGCCGACGTGCTGGCGGACGCCGCGCGGGATGCCGAACTGCTCGTCCTGGGCTCCCGCGCCCTCAGCGGGTTCGGCGGGTTCCTGGTCGGCTCGGTGGGCCTGGCGGCCGTCGCGCACGCCGATGTCCCGGTGGTGCTGGTCCGGGCCGGGGAGCGGGCCGCCGACGCAAAGGCCCCGTACCGCCCGGTCGTGCTCGGCCTGGACGTGGCCAAGCCCGACGACGCCGTCCTGGAATTCGCCTTCGAGGAGGCCGGCCGGCGCGGCACCGCCCTGCACGTGGTGCACGCGTGGACGCTGGCGCCGTACTACGTCTACAGCCTGCCCGCCGCGCCCGAGGTCGGTGCCGAGCTCGGCCGGCAGGAGGCCGCCGCCCTGGCCGAGGTGCTGCGCCCCTGGCGCACGAAGTACCCTGACATCGAGGTCGTCGAGATCTCCCGCCTGGGCAGCGCGGCCGACCGCGTACTGGACGCCGCCCACGAGGCCTCCCTCGTCGTCGTGGGCCGCCGGATCCGCCGCAGCCCGCTGGGCGCGCACATCGGCCCGGTCGCGCACGCCGTCCTGCACCACGCCACCGCCCCCGTCGCCGTCGTCGCACACCCCTGACGCGGCACGGCCCACGACGCACCGGCCCGTCCGCCCGGACAGCGGCACAGACAGCACGCACAGCACGTACAGCACGTACAGAGGAGAAGAAGCCATGAAGGCAGCGGTCGTTCGCGCGTTCGGTGAGCCCCTGGTCATCGAGGACCGTCCGGACCCCGAGCCCGGTCCGGGCCAGGTCCGGGTCCGGGTGGAGGCGTCCGGGCTGTGCCACACCGACATCCACGCCGCGCACGGTGACTGGCCGGTCAAGCCCAACCCGCCGTTCGTGCCCGGCCACGAGGGCGTCGGCCTGGTCGAGAAGCTCGGCGAGGGCGTCACCCACCTGTCCGTCGGACAGCGGGTCGCCGTGCCCTGGCTGGGCAAGGCCTGCGGACGGTGCGAGCACTGTCTGTCCGGCTGGGAGACCCTGTGCGAGCAGCAGGTCAACACCGGCTACGGCTGCGACGGCGGCTACGCGGAGAAGATGCTGGCCTGGGCCGACTTCGCCCAGCCGGTGCCCGAGGGCATCACCGCCCTGGAGGCCGCGCCGCTGACCTGCGCGGGCGTGACCACCTACAAGGCGCTCAAGGTCGCCGACGTCAGGCCCGCCCAACTCGTCGCCGTCTCCGGCGTCGGCGGGCTCGGCCACCTGGCCGTGCAGTACGCCAAGATCGCCGGTGCCACCGTCGCCGCGATCGACGTCACCGACGACAAGCTCCAGCTCGCCCGGGAACTCGGCGCCGACATCGTCATCGACGCCCGGGTGGAGAACGTCGGCGAGGTGCTCAAGCGGCACGGCGGCGCCCACGCGGCCATCGCGCTCGCGGTGAACGACGCGGCCTTCGAAGCCGTCAACGCCGGGCTGCGGCGCGGCGGCAAGCTGGTCATGGTGGCCCTGCCGGCCCACGGCACGGTCCGGGTGCCGATCTTCGACACCGTCCTCAACGGCACCTCGGTGATCGGCTCCATCGTCGGCACCCGCCAGGACCTCGCCGAGGTCTTCCAGCTGCACGCCGCCGGACGCACCAAGGTCATCTACGAGACCCGCTCCCTCGCCTCCGTCAACGACTCCATCGACGAGGTACTGAGCGGCCAGGTCAAGGCCCGCATCGTCTTCGACCTCGGCGCGGGTGCGTGACGACGGCGCGCCGCCCCGGCCCCGCATCCGCGGCCGGGGCGCGCGGCCGCGTCAGGCTTCGTCAGGCCTCGTCGTGCTGCGCGAACCGGAGCGAGAGGGAGCGCAGCACGTCGGCGGTCGGGACGGCGGGCCGGCTCTCGTCGTGCACCTCGGCGAGGTGCACGAAGGCGTAGGAGAAGCAGTTGGCCAGCGTCAGGATGGCGGGCCCGAGCGCCGCCGTGATGATCTCCATGGTCTCCTGCGCGGTGGCGTCCCTCGGGAGGCTGATCCGCGGCAGCGTCTCCGCGAGGAGCGCGGAGACGGCCCCGGAGAGGACGACGTCGGCGTCGGGGTTCTCACGGACCTGCCGCTTCATCTCGAGGGCCTCGGTGAGGATGCCGATGACGCGCTGCATGATCTCGGATTGCTGCATGCGGGGAGCCTACGGCCGGCCGACCCGGCGGTGCGATCCTCCGGCCCGCCCCGCCCGCGGACCGGCCGCTCCACCGGACCGTGACGCAAGTCGCCCGGCGCGTAAGGCGATTACCCGGTTTCCCGGACACGTGATCGCCGGATGGGGCACGCTCTGAGCGTGAATGCGATTCATACGCCGCTGAGCCCCGAGGACCCGCGAGACGTCGGGGGGTACCGACTGCTCGCCAAGATCGGCGAAGGGGGCATGGGCGCCGTCTACCTCTCGCGCACCCGGGGCAACCAGCCCGTGGCCCTGAAGGTGATCCGCCGGGAGTTCGCGCAGGACCCGGAGTTCCGCCGGCGCTTCCAGCAGGAGGTCACCGCGGCCCGCCGGGTGCAGGGCTACCACGTGGTTCCGGTCGTCGACCACGACACCACGGGCGCTCTGCCCTGGCTCGCCACGGCCTACGTCCCCGGGCTGCCGCTGGACGAGGCCCTGACCGCGTACGGACCGCTGCCGCTGCCCGCGGCCCTCCAGCTCGCCGGCTGCGTCGCCGAGGCGCTGCGGGCCGTGCACGCGGCCGGGGTGATCCACCGGGACCTCAAGCCCAGCAACATCCTGCTGGGCGCGGAGGGCCCCTGGGTGATCGACTTCGGCATCGCGCGGGCGACCGACGCCACCCAGCTCACCCGCAGCGGTGGTCTCATCGGCACCCCGCAGTACATGTCCCCCGAGCAGATCGGCGGGGCCGGACTCACCCCGGCCACCGATGTGTTCTCCCTCGGCCTGATCGCGGCGGTGGCGGCGACGGGCCGCCATCCGTACGGCGACGGCGGCGCCATCACCCTGGCCACCCGCATCGCCGCCACCGAGCAGCGGCGGCCCGATCTCTCCGGCTACCCCGACGGCCTGCGTCCGCTCCTGGAGCGCTGCCTCGCCCCCGATCCGGCGGCCCGGCCCACGCCCGCCGAACTCGCCGAGCTGTGCGCGCAGGCGTCCGGCCGTCCCGCCCGCGACTTCACCGGCTGGCTGCCGGAGCCGACGGCGGCCGAGATCGCCCGGCGGGCGCGGGCGGCGGCCACGCCCGAGCCGGATCCGATGCCCGCGTCCGCCGCCTACTCCCCCACCTACGTCCCCCGCCGGCCCCGCCGAGCGGCACCGCGCAAGCCGCTCCCGCGGCGCGCAGGCGTACGCCGCTGGTGCTGGGCGCCGCCGCGCTCGCCGCGGTCGTGGTGGCCGGCGCCGCCTGGGGACTGACCGGCGGCGACGAGCCGGACGACAAGGACGGGGCCGCGGCGGGAAACACCGCCCGGGTCACCCCGTCCGGGCCGGTGTCACCGGCCGCCGCCACCTCCGCGTCGGCGTCCGCGCCGGCCGGGGACGGCCTTCCCACCGACGCCCCGGCGTCCGCCTCCGCCTCGTCGAGCGCACCGGCGGGCGGCGGTTACACGCCGCTTTTCGAGAACAAGCCGCTCACCCTCCGCGCGCCCAGCCCCATGGCGTACACCTACGTGGATCTCGACCTGCCGAAGATCCATGCCGAGGGCGGCGGTCCGTACCCTGACGGCATCGAGCTGACGTACAACGAGTTCGGCGGCTCCTCCACGCTGAGCTTCCTCACCACGACCGGCATCAGCGAGGGCACGACCGCGGAGCAGTGCGCCGCGGCGGCCGACACCAACGCCCTGCCGGCCACGATCACCGGCAAGAAGGACCTGCTGGCGCTGCTGCCCGAGGGCACCGTCCTGTGCACGGTCACCAAGGACGGCAACCTGGCGATGCTGAAGATCACCAAGGTGGAGACGAGGGTCGAGAACATCCCCGACTACACCACCGAACTGACCCTCTGGAAGCCGTCCTAGACAGCGCCGAGGGCGACGGTCGTGAGGACGGACGCGGCCCGCGACGACTCGCGCGGTGCGCGAATACCCGTGCCGGTACGAGCGTTGACGCAGTATCTGTCGGGTACGCGTACGGCCCCGCCGTCCAGGGGCCGCCCCGACCTCAGCAGAGAGGCCACCATGCCCGCCGAACTGTCCGACAGCCTCAAGTCCCTCCTGGACTCGCCCGTCTTCATCACCGTCGCCACGATCCAGCCCGACGGCAGCCCGCAGGTGTCACCGGTGTGGGTGAAGCGGGACGGCGACGACGTGCTGTTCTCCACGACCGTCGACCGCCGGAAGTACAAGAACCTCGCCCGCGACCCCCGGGTCACCTTCGTCGTGCAGCCCGCCGACTCGCCGTACACGTACGCCGAGGTCCGCGGCACCGCCGAGATGACCACCGACGGCGCCCGTGAACTGATCGACGAGCTGTCGGTCAAGTACACCGGCAAGCGGTACGCGGACTTCAACCCGGCCTCGGTCGACGACGCCGAACGCGTCGTCGTGAGGATCAAGGCGCGCAAGGTGGTGGGAGGCCTCTGAGCTTCCCGGGGCTTCGCGGCGTGGGGCGGGAGCGCGCCTCGGCGACGCCGGCGCGGTCTACGGCGTGATCGGGTCGAGGAGGTGCGGTCCGTCGGTGCGGGCGTTGTTGACGGCCGGTGACACGGGCCGCGCCTCGAGACGCCCGTCCGCGGGGCGGCCGAGCAGGGCGCGCAGCTCGTCGGGGTCCCGGCGGGCGGGGTCGAGCCAGGCGTCGTAGCGGTCCTCGGTGAGGGCGAGCGGCATGCGGGGGTGCACACGGCCGGCCTCGTCCGTGGCGTCGGTGGTGATGACGGTGCAGGTCAGCAGCCAGGCGGCAGGGTCGTCGTCCTGCCGCACCTGCGGATCGCGCCAGTACTCGTACAGGCCGGCGAAGGCCATGACCCGGCCGTCCTCGGGGTGGATGAAGTACGGCTGCTTGCGGGTGCGGCCCGTGTCCTCGGCCTTGACCTGCTGCCACTCGTAGAAGCCGTCCGCGGGCAGCAGGCAGCGGCGCCGGGTGAAGGCGCGGCGGAAGGCGGGCTTCTCGTGCAGGGTCTCCACCCTGGCGTTGATCATCCGCGCGCCGATCTTGACGTCCTTCGCCCACGACGGCACCAGACCCCAGCGCAGCGGCCGCAGCTCACGTCGCGCCGGCGCGGCATCGTCCTCGCCGTCCTCGCCGCGCGGCGCGCGTTCGAGGACGGCCCACACGTCGTCGGTCGGGGCGACGTTCCAGCTCGGCGCGAGCGACTCGGTGACCGGGAGGTCGGCGACGTGGAAGTGCTCGGCGAGGTCCTCGGGACTTCGGGTGGATACATAGCGACCGCACATGCACTCCACTGTCCCACTGTTTCCCCGGGAACGTAGGGGCGCCGTCCGGCGGTGCGGACACGGGAAAGCAGTGCGGACGGGGGGGAAGACGCGGGGAGGACGGGGAGACGCGGGAAAAGGGCCGGCGCCGGGAAGGCGTCGGCCCTTTTCCCTCACGTCAGCGGCGGCAGGCGCGGGCCGCGGAGGTGGCGGACGGGGTCACAGGGGACGTACGCGCGAAGCCTGCGGGCCCTTGGGGCCCTGCACGATGTCGAATTCCACCTGCTGGTTCTCCTCCAGGCTGCGGAAGCCGGAGCTGTCGATCTCCGAGTAGTGCACGAAGACGTCCGGACCGCCGTCGGCCTGGGCGATGAAGCCGAAGCCCTTTTCGGCGTTGAACCACTTGACGGTTCCCTGAGTCATTGCTGCTCCTTACAGGGGCTGGGTTGGACATTCGCACCGTGCGAATATCCGGCCGGTTAACGACGCGGCTGCTCCAGCACAACCTGGAGAACAAGCTTCGCGCCCGCAACATCGTTCTCTGCGAGCATGCGACTGGCACAAACACACGAGTAAAACGGCGACCGGCTTCTCTCACCAGGCTACCGCCGGAATCCTTCCGGCTCTCGTGCACAGACCCACCGGAGTGACGGCCGGGCCGGCCGGAGAAAGGATCCTCGACGAAATCCTTTCGGTGGGACCCGCCGGTTTCCTCACCGGGGGAATTCGGCGGGCCGGGGACGCCCCCGCACGACCGGCGCTCCGACGGGGGCCGCCGTCCGGCGGCCCGCGTCCGTTCACTCCTGCTTTCCGCGCCCGGTGAGCAGGTCGCGCAGGCGGTCGACCATGCCGGTGCCGGGCGCGAGGCTCCTGTTCGCGGGCGGAGTGTCCGGCGCGGACGGGTGCGGGCGGGCGGGAGCGTGCTCCCTGGCCGAGCGGACCCTCTCGCCGAGGTCCTCCAGCGCGGCGGCGGAGCAGACCTCGGCCAGCAGGGGGAACAGCCGGTTCTCCTCGTCGGCGGCGTGCGCCCTGACGGAACTCCTGAGCCCCGTGACCAGTTCGTCGAAGCGTCCGTCGCCGGGCCGGCAGTCCTCCAGTTCCTTCAGCATGCGCTCGACCTCGCCGTGCTCGGCGATCTCCTCGTCGGCGAGGTCGTCTCCGTCGTCGACGTACCGGCGCACCGTCGGGTACAGGTGCTGCTCCTCGGTCACCGAGTGGCGGACCAGTTCCGCGGTGATCCGGTCCGCGAGTTCGCGTCGCTCGGGGTCGGCCGGCGGCAGCGCTTCGATCCGCGCGAAGAGGGCGTCCACCTCGCGATGGTCAGCGGTCAGTTCCTGGATGACGTTTCCGCCGTGTCCCATGGGTTCTCCACTCCTCGTCGTGCCGCGTCCGGGTGCCGGGCGCCCCGCCCGGCCGGCACCCCGGACCTATGCCTCCCCGCGCGCTCCCCCTGCCCCGCGATGCCCCGCCCCTTCACTCCGGCGGCCGACAGGCCCGTCCACGGGCGGCGAAACGGCCGGACCGCGCGCGCCTCGCATCGCCGGCCCGGGCCGGGTCGCCGTCCCGGGACGGGATGGCCCGGCCGACGGCCCCCGATCCGCTGGAGAGGGGCCGGTCGGCCGGTGACGACGTCCCACGCACTCGTACGGGACGTGCTCGTCGTCACCGTGCACGACGACCCCGGTGCCGGCGGACGGGCCGCCCTGTCCGCGCGGGTCGGCGATCCGGCCGAGGGACGGATGCCGGCTTGCGTCGTCGTCCTCGGCGAGCAGGCCGAGGCGACGTCCCACTTCATCGTGACGCCCTGGGGCGGGGCCGACCGGGCTCCGGGGTCGGTCCCGGACGGTCAGGGCCGCTCGGGAGCGCGATGGGGCAGAGCCGTCCCGGCGCGGCGGGTGAGGGGCAGCAGAGCCCCGCCAGCAGCAGGGTGGCCAGGCCCAGCAGCCCCACGGCCGAAGCCAGGTCGCCGAGGGCGCCCTTGCCGCCGAGGAGGACGAGGGGGCAGGCGAACTCGCCGAGGAAGAACGCCGACGTCCACAGGCCGGTGCCGCGGCCGCGGTCGGCGAAGTCGAGCCGGGACATGGCCAGCGTCAGCAGGGACGGCAGCAGCAGGCCGGTGGCGACGCAGTTGACCACGGCTCCCGCGATCAGCAGGGGCAGGCCGTCGGCGAGGCCCATGAGCAGGAAGCCCGCGCCGCTCAGCGCGAGGACGAGCGGAAGGCGCTGCCGGGGGCGGTCGGCGAGCCGGGTGAAGACGACGGAGCCGACGACGGTGGCCGCGCTGGCGACCGCGGTGACGGCGCCGATCACGCCGGGGGCGTCCGTACCGAGGTCGTCGAGGAGGTAGGACATCTCCACGGGCACCGTGTAGAAGACGACCGCGCCGAACACGGTCAGCAGACAGATGCCGGTCATGCGGCGTACGGGGAAGGGCCGCGGCTCGGTGCCGACGCGGTCCGGTCCGTCCGCCGGCGCGGGCCGCGGGGTCGGCAGGGCGCGGGCCATGACGGGGGCGAGCAGCAGTCCGACCGCGTACAGCCCGAAGGGCGCACGCCAGCCGGCCGCCCCCAGGGCGCCGCCGAGCACGAAGAAGACCGTGGCGGACGCCGACGCGCACATGGTCTGCAGGGCGAGGTAGCGATCGCGGACCCGCCCCGTGTAGTAGTCACCGATCAGCGTCGTGCAGGCGGTCATGATCGCCGCCTCGGCCACGCCGACCAGCACGCGGCTCGCGAGGATGCCGTACAGCGAGTCCGTCCACAGCGGGACCGTGCCGAAGAGCGCGTACAGGATCGTGGCGGCGACCAGCAGGCGCTTGCGGCCGACCCGGTCGACGACGACGCCCGCGAACGGGCGAGCAGGGCGAGCGACAGGGCGGGGACGGTCAGCACCAGGGGGACGAGCGCCGCGGCACCGGCGACCCCTTCGAAGTGGTCCTGCATACGGGGCAGGACGGGGGCGATCAGGACGGCACCCAGGACGGGCAGGCAGCTGCCGGCCATCAGCAGTGTGGCCGGCAGCCTCCCCCCGGCCTGCGGGCGTCGTCCTGGTCGGAGGCGGTCGGGACGGCGGGAGCGGGCATGGCGGCACTCCAGAGCGCGAGGCGGAAGAGGTGGTGCCCCGTGGCGGTCAGGTCTCTCGGAGGACGTCGGCGCACGGGCGCGTGATGTGCCACGACTATGCGTTCCGGGAGGCGGCCTGCCCAGACCCGGCGTGATCCGGTTTTCGGATGCCTTCGATCCATCGCGTGGATACCCGGCGGATCCGGTGGGGCGGGCGCCTCGTCCGGGGAGACCCGGCGGGACGGGCGCCTCGTCGGCGAAGACCCGGCGGGACGGACGCCTCGTCCGGGAGATCGCGCCGCGCCCCGGCCGCCCCGGCCGCCCCGGCCGGCACCCCGGCCCGCCGCCGACCCGTCCGCCGCCGCCCGCCCCGCCCCGCCCGTCAGGACGGGATCCGCTCCTCCGCAACGCCCGCGAGACGCCTGCCGACCCGCGCGGCCGTCTCCCGCAGCCAGATGTGGGCCGCGTCGTGCGTGTGCACCGGGTGCCACCACAGGGCCTCCTGGAGGGGCACGGCCTCGTACGGCGGTTCCAGCACGCGGACGGCGGCGATCGGGGCGAGGAGGCTCGCGAGGCGCGCCTGGACGAGGGCGATGCGCCGGGTGCCGGCCACCAGGAGCGGCAGGAGCTGGAAGCTGTCGACGGAGACCTCCACCCGTGGCTCGATGCCGAGCATGCCGAGCTGGCGGACGGCCGGGGCGTCGTAGGTGCGCTGGTAGGTGACCCAGGGCAGCCGCGCCAGGTCCCGGCGGGTGAGGCGGTCGTCGACGCTCGGGTGGTCGTCCGCGACGAGGAAGACCCAGCGGTCCTGGTAGAGGTCGGTGGCGGGGAAGTCGCTGATGACGCCGTGCGGCATGAACAGGCCGTCGGTGGCGCTCAGCAGGGTCGCGGTGTCGTCGACGACGGTGGGCGGGGTCTGCGCGAAGCGCAGGCGGATGCCGGGGGCCTCCTCGTGCACCACGCGGGCGAGTTCGGTGCCGAAGACGGCGACGGCGTAGTCGGAGGCGACCAGCTTGAACTCGCGGCTCTCCTCGGCCGGGTCGAAGTCGGCCTGGCTGGCGAAGAGGCGTTCCAGCACGTCGTAGGCGGTGGAGGTGCGGTCGAGCAGGACCTGGGCGAGGGCGGTGAGTTCGTAGTGGCCGCCGACCCGGGCGAGCAGGTCGTCGTCGAAGTGGCGACGCAGCCGGGCCAGGGCGGCGCTCATGGCGGGCTGGCTGAGACCGATGCGCTGCCCGGCCCGGGTGACGTTGCGTTCCTCCAGCAGCGCGCGCAGGGCGACGACGAGGTTGAGGTCCAGGCGGGCCAGGTTCACGGGGCTTCCCCTTGCTGTACGGCGTGCGGTACGGCCCCGACCAGCGTGAATTCACCACATGGATGTCAGTCATCCACAGAATCGATTTCCCTGATCGCGAGGGGCGGGTCCAGATTAGTCGCACCGCAACCAGGAGGACATGTCCGTGAAACCCGAACCCGTCTCCGCGCTCTTCGCCGGACCGTTCGCCCTCGCCACGCTGTCGGCCCCGGACGGGCCGGCCTTCCCCGCGCTCGTCACCGCGGACGCCCGGGTGGTCGACCTGCGCTCCGCCCTCGGTGACGGTCCGCCGGACGTCCGCGGTCTGCTGGAGAACTGGGAGGCCGTCCTGCCGCGGCTGCGGGCGCTGGCCGGGCAGGACGGCGTCGCCCGCGGGCCGCTGGCGGACTTCCTCGTGCACGCCCCCGTCGAGCCGCGGCAGGTGTTCCAGTCGGGGGCGAACTACCGGCAGCACGTGATCGACCTGCACGTCGCCCACCGGGCGCCGGGGGACGACCGGCCCGAGGAGGAGCGGCGCGCCGAGGCCGCGGAGATCATGGACCGGCGGGCGGCCGAGGACCTGCCGTACGTGTTCCTCGGCCTGCCGAGCGCCATCACCGGCCCGTACGACGACGTCGTCCTGCCGGCGTGGGCCGAGAAGCCGGACTGGGAACTGGAGTTGGCGGTCGTGATCGGCCGGCCCGCCCATCGGGTGTCCGTGGCGGAGGCCCTGGAGCACGTCGCCGGGTACACGATCGCCAACGACCTCACCGACCGCGCCACGGTCTTCCGCCGCGACATGCCGCAGATCGGCACCGACTGGCTGCGCAGCAAGAACGCCCCGGCTTCACGCCGCTCGGCCCCTGGATCGTGCCCGCCGAGTCGATCGCGGACACCGGCGACCTGCGGGTCACGCTGAAGCTGAACGGCGAGACGATGCAGGACGAGTCCACCGAGGACATGATCTTCGACGTGGCCCGGATGGTGTCGTACGCCTCCCAGAGCGCCCGCCTGCTCCCCGGCGACCTGGTGCTGACCGGGTCCCCGGCCGGGAACGGCATGCACTGGGGCCGGCTGCTGCGCGACGGCGACGTGATGGAGGGGACGGTCACCGGGCTCGGCGCACAGCGCACCCGCTGTGTCGCGGAGGGCGCCGCGTGAACCGCGACGATCCCGAGGGCGCGATCGCCGAGGCCGCGAAGGCGTGTTCCAACTGGGGGCGCTGGGGCGAGGACGACGTGCTCGGCACGCTGAACTTCCTCGACGAGGCCAAGCGCCGCGAGGGCGCCGCGCTCGTGCGGCGGGGTGTGAGCTTCTCCCTCTCCCAGCGCTTCGACATGAACGGCCCGCAGAAGGGCTGGCGGCGGCGCACCAACCCGGTGCACACCATGCTGGACACCGGCACCGACGCCGCCCTCGGCAACCAGGGCTTCCCGCACGGCATCGGCGGCGCCGACGACGTGATCGCCATGCCGCTCCAGTGCTCCACCCAGTGGGACGGGCTGGGCACATCTTCGACCACGGCAGGGCCTGGAACGGGCGCGCGGCCGAGAAGGTCGTCACCTCCGACGGCGACCTCGTCACCGGCATCGAGCACATGGCGCCGTACGTCGCGGGACGCGGGGTGCTGCTCGACGTGGGCCGGGTCGTGGGTGCGGACGGGGAGCTGCCCGACGGCTTCGCCATCACCGAGGAGCACCTGCGCGCGACCGCCGGGCCCACGGGGTGGCCGTCGGGCGCGGTGACATCGTGCTGGTCCGCACCGGGCAGCTGGCCCGGGTGCGCCGCGACGGCTGGGGCGACTACGCCGGCGGTCCCGCGCCCGGCCTGTCGTTCACCACGGCCGGCTGGCTGCACGGCAGCGAGATCGCCGCGATCGCCACCGACACCTGGGCTTCGAGGTCCGCCCGAACGAGTTCGCGCACGCCTTCCAGCCCCTGCACCAGGTCGTCATCCCCAACGTGGGCCTGCTGATCGGCGAGATGTGGGACCTGGAGACGCTCGCCGAGGACTGCGCGGCCGACGGCGTGTACGAGTTCTGGCTCACCGCCGCGCCGCTGCCCATCACCGGCGCCGTCGGCTCCCCCGTCAACCCGATCGCCGTCAAGTAACCCGAGGAACAAGGGAGTTCCCATGAACCAAGCCCGCACGGTCCTCGTCGTCGGCGGCGGCGCGGCCGGCAACGCCGTGACGATCCTGCTGCGCCGGGCCGGCCTCGCCGTGGACCTGATCGAGGCCAGGGACGACTGGAACGCCACCGCCGGCTCCGGCATCACCCTCCAGGGCAACGCCCTGCGCGTGCTGCGCGAACTCGGCGTGTGGGAGCAGGTGCAGGCGTCCGGCTTCGGCTTCGGCTCCGTCGGCATCACCGCCCCCGACGGCACCGTCCTGCACGTCGCCCGCGACATCCGCACCGGCGGCGACGACCTGCCCGCCACCGTCGGCATGCAGCGCCCGCGGCTCCAGCGGATCCTCATCGACGCCGTGCGCGCCAGTGGCGCGTCGGTCCGGCTGGGCACCACCGCCGAGATCCTGGACCAGGACGCCGACGGCGTCTCCGTCCGCCTCAGCGACGGCACCGAGACCCGCTACGACCTGGTGATCGCCGCCGACGGCCTCGCCTCCACCACCCGCGCCGCGATCGGCATCACCGACAAGCCCGAGCCCACCGGCATGGCCATCTGGCGCATCGCCGCCCCGCGCCCCGCCGGCGTGGTCCGCACCGACCTCGCCTACGGCGGCCCGGCCTACATCGCCGGGTACTGCCCCACCGGCGAGAGCACCCTGTACGCCTACGTCGTCGAGGCCAACCGCGACCGCGCCTCGATACCGGCCGGGTCGTACGCCGACGAGATGCGGCGCCTGGCCTCGGCGTACGGCGGTTTCTGGCCGGAGATCACCCGGCACATCACCGACCCGGCGAAGGTCAACTACACCTGGTTCGACCGGCTGCTGGTCGAGGGCTCCTGGCACCGCGGCCGGGTCGTCCTGGTGGGCGACGCCGCGCACTGCTGCCCGCCCACGCTCGCCCAGGGCGCGGCGCTGTCCCTGGAGGACGCCTGGGTCCTCGCACAGTTGCTGACCGGGTCCGACACCTGGGACGACGCGCTGTTCCAGGCGTACCACGAGCGGCGGATCGCGCGGGTCCGTCCGGTCGTCGAGGCGTCCGTGCAGATCGGACAGTGGCAGCTCGACGGGGTGCGCGACGCCGACGTGCCCGGCCTGATGGGCCGGACCATGACCATGCTCAGGGAGCTGCCGTGACCGACCCCACCCCTCGTGGGACGTGACGTCCGCCCCCGTCCCGACCGACGGGCCCGCCCCCGTCCCGACCGTCGACGTGCACGCCCACGTCCTGCTGCCCGAGGTCGACGCGCTCGTGGCCGGGCTGCCCGGCCACGCCGCGGCCCGGGAGCTCGACGCCCGGCGCAACGGCCCCGCCGCCCTGGCGGTGAGCGGCCCCATGGTCCGCGACCGCATCCCCCGGCTGACCGACGTGGCCGTACGCCTCGCCGCCATGGACGCCCAGGGCGTGGACGTGCAGCTGGTCAGCCCCTCCCCCTCGCACTACCACTACTGGACGGACGAGGAGACGGCCGGGAAGGTGTACCGGATCGCCAACGAGGGGACGGCCGCGCACTGTTCGGCCGCCCCGGACCGGCTGCGCGGACTCGGACTCGTCCCGCTCCAGCACCCGGACCTGCTGGTCCGCGCCCTGGACCACGCCCTGGAACAGGGGCTGGCCGGAGTGGAGATCTCCAGCCACGCCCCCGGGCGGGAACTCTCCGACCCGGCGTACGAGCCCTTCTGGTCCCGGGCCGAGGAGAGCGGCGCGCTGCTCTTCCTGCACCCCTTCGGCTGCACGCTCGACGAACGGCTGGACCGCTGGTACCTGTCCAACACCGTCGGACAGCCCACCGAGAACGCCGTCGCGCTGTCCCACCTGATCTTCTCCGGGGTGCTCGACCGCCACCCGGAGCTGAAACTGATCGCCGCGCACGGCGGCGGCTACCTGCCCACCCACATCGGGCGCTCCGACCACGCCTGGTCGGCCCGCTCCGACGCGGGCGCCGGCTGCGCGCACCCGCCCAGCAGCTATCTGAAGCGGCTGTGGTTCGACTCCCTCGTCCACGACCCGCACGTGTTGCGGGAGTTGATACGCGTCGCCGGGGCCGACCGGGTGCTGCTCGGCTCCGACTTCCCCTTCGACATGGGCACC
Source organism: Streptomyces sp. Tue 6430 (assembly GCA_021568835.1). Classification (GTDB taxonomy): domain Bacteria; phylum Actinomycetota; class Actinomycetes; order Streptomycetales; family Streptomycetaceae; genus Streptomyces. The sequence goes on along the minus strand of JAKGSH010000002.1, from coordinate 17,439 downwards.
GAGGACCCGGTCAGCGCCCTGCGCGCCGCCCGTCTCCCCGATGCCGACTTCCACGCCGTACGAGGCGGCAACGCCGCCGCCCTCCTCCGCAAGGACTGACACCATGCGCCTGCTCACCCACCTGCGGCACGTCGACCTCGCCGTGCCCGACTACGACAAGCAGCTCGACTTCTACGCCGGCGTCTGGGGCCTGACCAAGGTCGCCGAGGACTCCGGCATCTCCTTCCTGGCCGCCGAGGGTTCGCCCGAGCAGTACGTCGTCCGGCTGCGCAAGGCCGACGAGAAGCGCCTCGACCTCGTCTCCTACGGCGCCGCGAGCGCGGCCGACGTCGACACCCTCGCCGAGCGACTCCTCGCCGGGGGCGTTCAGTTGATCTCCCGTCCGGGCACGGTGGACACCCCCGGCGGCGGTTACGGCTTCCGCTTCTTCGACGTCGACGGCCGCACCGTCGAGGTCTCCGCCGACGTCCGGGTACGGCAGCACCGCAAGATCGAGGAGAAGGAGTCGATCCCGGTCAAGCTGAGCCACGTCGTCCTCAACTCCCCCGACCTGAACCGGACCCGTCAGTGGTACGAGCGCCACCTCGGCTTCGCGCTCTCCGACACGCTCAGCTCGCCGCACGTGGGCGAGGTCATGCACTTCATGCGGATCAGCAACCAGCACCACTCGATGGCCATCGCCAAGGGCCCGCACACCGCCCTGCACCACGTCTCCTTCGAGATGCGCGGCATCGACGAGTACATGCGCGGTTCCGGCCGCGTGATGCGCGCCGGGTTCCGCAAGATCTGGGGCCCGGGCCGGCACATGGCGGGCGACAACACCTTCACGTACTTCCTCGACCCGCACGGCAACACCGTCGAGTACACCACCGAGCTGGAGAACCTCGACGAGGACACCTGGCACCCGCACGTCTACGACTTCTCCCGGCCCGAGGTCACCGACCAGTGGGGCACCGCCAACCCGATGAACGAACTGATCGCCAAGGAGTCCTTCAACGACCCCGACCGCGGCGTGTTCGTCGCCCCGCCGGTCTGACCCCGCCCCCGCTCCCCCAGGAGTCGTCCCATGCGTTTCGCCGCATACGAACACCAGCACCGCCCCCGGGTGGCCGTCGTGGAGGACGACGGCACCCTCCTCCCGCTGCCCGGCGTCACCTCGCTCACCGCCCTCCTCGCCGAGACCGGCGGCCTGCCCGCGCTGCTCGCCGCCGGTGCCGCCGCCCTCGACGTACCGCCCGGCCCCCATGTCTCCGAGGTGCGGCTGCTGCCTCCCCTGCGGCCCGCGTCGGTACGGGACTTCGTCACCTTCGAGGAACACGTCGAGGGCGTCCGGCGGTCCGTGGACGGCGCCGCCGGCGTACCGGAGCAGTGGTACGCGGCACCGACCTTCTACTTCACCAACCCGCACTCCGTCCGCGGTCCCGGCGACGACGTCCCCGTGCCCCCCGGGTCGTCCGTGCTGGACTACGAACTGGAGGTCGCCGCCGTCATCGGCCGCGAGGGCCGCGACCTCACCCCCGAGCGGGCCCGCGAGCACATCGTCGGCTACACGGTCTTCAACGACTGGTCCGCGCGCGACCTCCAGGCGGCGGAGATGAGGGTCGGACTCGGCCCCTGCAAGGGCAAGGACACGGCCACCACCCTCGGCCCGTACCTCGTCACCGCCGACGAACTGGAGCCGTACCGGGACCCCGACGGGTTCCTGCGCCTGGCACTGACCGCCGAGGTCAACGGCGAGGTCGTCGGCGAGGACCTGCTGTCCAACATGAGCTGGACCTTCGAGGAGATGACCGCCTACGCCTCCCGCGGCACCCGCGTCGTCCCCGGTGACGTCCTCGGTTCCGGGACGTGCGGCAACGGCGGCTGCCTCGCCGAACTGTGGGGCCGGCGGGGCGAGCGGACGCCGCCGCCGCTCCAGCCCGGCGACACCGTCCGGCTGACCGTCGAGGGCATCGGCACGCTCACCAACACCGTCGTCGCGGGGGCCGAGCCAGTGCCCCTGCCGAGCGGCAGGCGTCGCGGCCGGGAGCGGCCGTGAGCGCTCCGCACCCCGAGCGGTTGCCGGGCAAGGTCGTCGTGGTCACGGGCGCGGCCCGCGGCCAGGGCGCCGCCGAGGCCGCGGCCCTCGTCCGGGAGGGTGCCCGCGTCATCGCCACCGACGTGAGCGACGCGCCCGGCTGCCGCCGGCTCGACGTGACCGACGAGAAGGACTGGGCGGACCTGGCCGCGGACCTGCGCGAGACCTACGGCCAGGTGCACGGCCTCGTGAACAACGCGGGCATCACCTGGCGGGCCCGCGTCGGCGACGTACGGCCCGAGGACATGGCGCGGGTCCACGCGGTCAACGTCACCGGCCCGCTGCTCGGCATCCAGCACCTCGCGCCGCTCATGCCGCCCGGCTCCTCCGTCGTGAACGTCGGTTCCTCCGCGGCCCTGACCGCCCACTACCCGGTCGCCTACACGACGAGCAAGTGGGCGCTGCGGGGCCTGTCGAAGGCCGCCGCCCTCGAACTCGGTCCGCGCGGGATCCGCGTCAACACGGTCCATCCCGGTTACATCGAGACCGAGATGACCGCCTCGGCGGCTCCGGCGTTCCGCGAGGCCAACGTCCGCGAGACGCCGCTCGGCCGCACCGGGAGCGTCGACGAGGTCGCCCCGCTCGTCGTCTTCCTGCTGTCGGACGAGTCGTCGTTCATCACCGGCGCCGAGATCCCGGTGGACGGCGGCCTCACCGCGCACGGCGGCGTCAAGTCCGTCTCGGACGCCCTGCGTCCGGAGACGGGCGGGGCCGCACCCCGCGGCGGGCCGTCCGGCACGGGGTCCGACGCGGGATCCGGCTCGACCTTCTTCCCCGCCTCGGACGAGGCGTCGTACCCCACCGGCACCGGTCCCGTCGTCGACACCGGCCGGCCGGCCGCCCCACCCGGAAAGGACCGTCCGTGAACAAAGTGAGGGCCGGCGCCGCCGAGGCGGTCGCCGACATCCCCGACGGCGCCTCGCTCGCCGTCGGCGGCTTCACCGCCGCCTGCTGACCCCGGGGTTCGCCGCCGGCCGGCTGCCCGCCGACGGGCAGCCGGCTAGCGGCGGCCGCGTACGAGCAGGTACAGGAAGTACGGCGTTCCGATCACCGCCGTCACGAGGCCCGCGCCGAGCTGGGCGGGGGCGATGACCGTGCGGCCGATCAGGTCGGCGACGCAGACGAGGGCCGCGCCGAGCAGGACGGCGACCGGCACCACCCGTACGTGCCGCCGGCCCACGAGGGTGCGCGCCGCGTGCGGCGCGACGAGGCCCACGAAGCCGATGGTGCCGGCCGAGGCGACGGCGGTCGCGCTGAGCAGGACGCTCACCACGAGGAAGCCCGGGCGGACCCGGGACGGCCGCAGGCCGAGCAGGCGCGGGGTGTCCCCGTCCAGGGACACGAGGTCCAGTTCGGTGCGCCGGGCGACCGCCACGCCGACGCCCAGCGCCAGCACCAGCGCGACGGGCAGGACGTCCGGCATGGTCCGCCCGTACGTGGAACCGGACAGCCAGGTCAGCGCCTTGGTGGCGTTGAAGGGGTCGGTGAGCACGATGAGCAGGCTGATCAGCGCCGTCGTGGCGGCGGCCACGCCGACGCCGACGAGGACCAGCCGGTTCTGCCGGTACCCGCCCCGGGCGGCGAGGCCGAAGACGACGACGGAGGCCGTCGCGGCCCCGGCGAACGCGGCCCCCGCGAGGGCCCAGGAGCCGGCGACGGGCACGGTGGTGACGAGGAGCACGGCGCCCAGCGCGGCCCCGCCGGAGACGCCGAGGACGCCGGGTTCGGCCAGCGGGTTGCGGGTGACGGCCTGCACCAGCGTGCCGGCCAGGGCGAGCGCCGCGCCCGCGCACAGGGCGGCGAGCACGCGCGGCACCCGGGTGTCCAGGACGAAGGAGACCGTGCGGCCGGCCCGCCCCTGCGCCCAGTCGACGACGTCGCCGAGCAGGAGCCCGGTGTCGCCCAGCAGCACGCCGGCGACCGCGGCGACGGCGACCGCGGCGACGAGGGCGGCCACCGTCACCAGGAACGCCGTCCGGCCGGGGGTGCGCAGCCGGTCCGGAGGGCCCGCCTCGGCGGTGTCCCGCAGCCGCAGGGCCGTCACCACCAGGAACACGGCGCCGACGAGGCCGGTGACGACTCCGGTGGGGACGGCCACCGCCGTGTCCGCGGGCACCAGGGCCCGCAGCAGGACGTCCGCCCCGAGGACCAGTCCCGCACCGGCCAGGCCGGTCGCGGGCCAGTTCGCACGGGCGCGGACGAAGGCCGGGAACCGGCGGGCGAGCGGGCGGGTCAGGGCCGGGGCGCACAGGCCGACGAAGCCGATGGGCCCCGCCAGGGTGACCGCCGCGGCCGACAGCAGTGCCGCCAGGACGACCACCGTCACGCGGGTGGCGCGGACCGGGACGCCGAGCCCGCGCGCGGCGTCGTCGCCGAGGGCGAGCGCGTCGACCCGGCGGGCGGTGAGCAGCAGGCCGGCGAGGCCGGCCGCGGCGACGGGCAGCATCTGCAGGACGCCGTCGAAGCCGTTCTGGGCGATGCTGCCCTGGTTCCACCGGTACAGGCCCTCGGTCTGTTCGGGGAACAGCAGGAGCAGGCCCTCGGTCACGGAGTTGAGGCCGAGGGCCAGCGCGGTGCCGGCGAGGACCAGCCGTACGGTGCCCGTGCCGAGGCCGGACAGGGCGAGGACGACGCCCGCGGCCAGGAGCCCCCGACGAAGGCCACCCCGGAGGAGGCGAGCAGCGGCAGCGAGACGCCGGTGGCGCCGGCCACGCCGAGCGCCAGGTAGGAACCGGCGTTCACGGCGAGGGTGTCGGGCGAGGCGAGCACGTTGCGGCTGACGGCCTGGAGTGCGGCCCCGGCCACCGCGAGGACGGCTCCGACCAGGAGGCCCGCGGTCAGGCGCGGCAGCCGGGAGGCGATCACGACGGACGCGTCCGCCGGATCGGCCCGCCCGGTCAGGGCTTTGAGGACCTCGGCCGGTCCGACGGCGGCCGTGCCCTGGGTGACGTCGACGACGGCGAGGGCGGCGACCAGGAGCGCCAGTGCGGCCGTCACCGCGGCGGCCCCCCTGCGGGGCGGGGCCGCCTGCGGACGGGTGGCGGGGGCGGTCGCGGTGACGGTCATGGCCCCGTTACTTCGTCAGCGCGTCGACGACGGCGTCGACGTACGCCTGCATCGAGCCGGGTCCGCCGAACATCCAGATGCCGTCGGGCAGTCGGTGAACCTCGCCGGCCTTCACGAACGGCAGGGACGTCCACACGGCGTTCTTCGCCAGGGCCCCGGTGAAGGGGGTGCTGTTCTCGTCGCCGTCGCTGCCGATGTAGGCGAACCGGGTGTCCTTCGGCAGGGCGGTGAGGCCCTCGACGTCGGTGGTGCCGAGGCCGTAGCTCGCGTCGCCCTCGACGGTCCAGGGGTTCTTCAGGCCGAGCGCCTCGTTGACGCTGCCGATCAGCGAGCCGCCGGTGTACGGGCGCAGGGAGACCTGGTTGGAGGTGACGTACCCGTCGGCGAAGGCCAGTCCGGTGCCGTCGAGACCGGCGTCGGCGAGGGCCTTCCTGCCCTCGGCGACCTTGGCCTCCCAGGCGGTGCGGACCGTCCGGGCCTTGTCGGTGGTGCCGGTGGCCCGCGCGATGAGGTCGATGTTGTCCAGCATCAGCCCGATCTGGTCGGCGGCGTCGGCGGACTTCACCTCCAGCACGGGGGCGATCCTGCGCAGTTGCTTCACGGCGGCGGGCGGCAGGTCGGTGGTGGCGAGGACGAGGTCGGGCGCGAGGGAGGCGATGGTGTCCGTGCTCGGCTCGCCGCGGGTGCCGATGTCCTTGGGCTCGCCGGTCAGCGGGACGGCGGTGTCCCAGGTCCTGTAGCCCTTGACGTCGGCGACGCCGACGGGGTCGACGCCGAGGGTGAGGAGGCTCTCGGTGACGTTCCACTCGGTGGTGACGACCTTGGTGGCGGGACCGTCGAGCGTGACCTTCGTACCGGTGGCGCCGGTGAGGGTGATGGCCCCGGAGGTCTTCTTCGAGCTGTCGGCGGCGGGCTCGGTGGTGCCGCACGCGGCCAGGGTGAGCGCCGCGGCGGTGGTGGCGGCCGCGGTGAGCAGGAGGCGTCTCATGAGGTGGTGCCGAGCCTTTCGCTGGGGGTGTGGCGGGTGTCGGAGGTGTGGCGGGTGTCAGGGGTGCGGCGGGTGTGATGGCGGCCGACGGCCCGGGTGCGCAGCCGGCCGGTGAGGGGGTCGTGGTCGACCTCGATGCGGATGCCGTAGACGGCGGTGAGGCGTTGCGGTGTCAGGACGTCCCCGGGCGGGCCGTCGGCGACGACGTGGCCCGCCTCGAGCAGCGCGATCCGGTCGGCGACGGCCGCCGCCTGGTCGAGGTCGTGGAGGACGACGCCGACGGCGATGCCGTGCTCGTCCGCCAGGTCGCGGATCAGGTCGAGGAGTTCGACCTGGTAGCGCAGGTCGAGGTAGGTCGTGGGCTCGTCCAGGAGCAGTACGCCGGTCTCCTGCGCGAGGCAGCCGGCGAGCCAGACCCGCTGCAACTGCCCGCCGGACAGGTGGTCGGCGCCGCGTTCGGCGAGGTCGGTGACACCGGTCAGGGCGAGCGCCCGGTCGACCGCGGCGGCCGCGTCCGGGTCGGGCCGGCCGAAGCGGCCGCGGTAGGGGTAGCGGCCGAACTCGACGATGTCACGTACGGTCAGGCCGCCGGGTGTCGGGCGGCTCTGGGTCAGCAGGGCGACGTGGCGCGAGAACTCACGGGGCGTCAGGGCGAGGCCGTCGGTGTCGTCGTCGATCCGGATCACTGCGTGCCGGGCCCGCTGCAACCGGGCGATCGTCCGCAGGAGCGTGGACTTCCCGCTGCCGTTGGGGCCGACCAGGGCGGTCACCTCACCGGGTCGCAGCCCGATCGCGGCGCCGTGGACGACGTCGACGCCGTCGTACGACACCGTGACGTCCGTGGCCGCCAGTTCGTGGCCGCGCAGGCGTGGGGTGCCGGTTGGTTCTCCACCAGATCTCACGTTAATTAGGTTAGCCTAACCTAATTGACTTTGATCACGCGGGGCGGCTCCGTCCCGGCCGGCCGGCCAGGACCGCGGGTCCCACAGGCCCGAACGCCGCAGCGACTGCGGGCAGTGCAGGTAGATCTCGTCGACCTCCAGCACCAGGGCGAGCGCGGGCGCCGGCCGTCCCGCGCCATGGCGTCGAAGAACGGGGCGTCGGTGAGGACGCGGGCCCGCCCGTTGACCCGCAGGACCTCCTTGCCGCCCGGGACCAGGTACAGCAGGCCGGCGTGCGGGTTGTCGAGGATGTTGTGGAAGCTGTCGCCGCGCCGGTTGCCCGGCCGGTCGGCAGGGCGAGCGTGCGCGCGTCGACGACGTGGGTGAACCCCGGACCGTCCCCGCGCGGGAGACGTCGCAGTTGCCGTCCGCGTCGGAGGTGGCCAGCAGGCAGAAGGGCGAGCGTGCCAGGATGTCCAGATCCTGCCCGTGAGCCGGTCGTGGACCTTCTCGATCACCACGGGCCAGGGCTCGCCCAGCACTTCGCGCAGCTCGGCCCGCGAGCCCAGCTCGACCCAGCCGCTCCCGGCGGCTCCGCCCGGCCCGTCCACGGCGGTGTCGGTCACGTACGGCAAGGGGGACTCCAGGGGGGTTCGTGCGACAGGTGGTTGCGCACCGAACATTAACGCAAGTTAGGTTCGCCTTGCCTTACTGACAGGGGTGCGGTGTCACCGGTGCCGGACACCGGGGTCCGGGGCGGGGCGGGTGTCGACCAGGCACGACTCGGGTAACCGGGCACGCATGTTCAAGCATCGACGCGTGCGCGTCACCTGTGTCCTGGTGGTCGGCTGGATCTTCTTCACCGTCGTGGAACAGCGGTCGGGGCAGACCACGTGGCCGGCGTCGCTGCTGCACGCGCTGGTCTGGGCCCTCGCCGTGTCGGGCACCTGGTGGTTCGCCGAGATGACGCAGCTGGGACCGCGGACCGCTCGCCCCGTTCCGCCCGCTTCGGCGACGAACTCCTCGCGGGGGCCGGGGGTTCCGGTGGCCGACCTCCCCGGGGAGGACGGTGACCGGCGGGAACGGGAACCGGCGGCGGGACGCGCGCGCGAGGACGGGCGCCGCTCGGCATGAAGGCGCCCGGCCGGGATACCCGATGCCCCGGTGGCAGAACCGCCGCCCACCGTTCTCAGGGGGACGCCATGCCGGTCAGGCCCAGCAACGCGCTCACCGTCGCCGCGGCGGCGCTCGCCGGAAGCGGAGTGGCCGTCAGCGCCCTCCTGTGGTGGAAACACCGCTCACCCGCCGGCCGGGACCCGGTCCGCGCCTGGCCCCCGTCGCTCGGCGATCCCCGCGCGATGTCACCCGAGGACCTGCTGCGCCGGCACTGGAGCACGCTGCAACCGCTGGACCTGACGCGCTAGTGCCGCAACAGGCGACGTTCGCCCCGTCGCGACGCCCGGCACGCTCCCCCGGAGGGGGGACCTCCACTCGCCGCACCGGCCGAAAGCCCGAGTACGTCCCGTACGAGGACTTCCGGCCGGCACGCCGAGAGCACGCACCGGACGCCGCTCCTTGACGGGCAGACGCTGCCTGCCGCGGCACTGGTCACGCCGCCGGACGAGCACCGCTTCCCTCCGGCTCGGCCGCTGCCGCCCGCCCCGCCCGTGCGGCGCCCGTCACCCGGTCCGGCGAGGACGTGGGCGGGCGATTCGCGGGTATCCGCCCCACAGACCCGGAACTTCGCGTCCTGGACACGGCCGGCCGGCCGGTCCCGCGGCCGGGCGGTTCACCCGGTGGAAGCGGTCCGCCGGCCGGGGGAAGGACGGGCCATGAGGGTGCGCGCGCGACGGGGGAACGACGGTCCGGGGCCTCACCCTCTCCCCTCCCCCGTGCCGGCCGGGCGGCGGACCGCGCCCCGGCACGGTCCGCCCGCCGCCGTGGCGACGGCCTCCGCACGGCGGTTGCCGCCCTCGTGGGCCCCGCCCTGCGCCGCACCCCCGCCTCGATGTGGCATGACGACGTGTCCGACTACGCGGCCGCCCTCACCTACTACGCCATCCTGGCCGTCCTGCCCTCCCTCCTGGTCGCCGTCATCGCCTTCAGCCTGGTCAGCCCCGCCACCGCGGGGGACTTCATCGCGCACGTGACGGCCTACGCCCCGGGGCAGTCCGGGAGCGAACTCGAGGGGGTCATGGTCCGGATGACGCGGCGCAGCTCCGCGGCCTGGGCGCTGCTGGGCGCCTGCACGGTGAGCGCCCTGTGGTCCGCCTCCAGCTACCTGGCCGTGTTCCGCCGGGCCCTGCACCGCATGCATCACGTCGCCGACCGCCGCTCCCCCCTGCGCAAGGCCCACCGCATCGTGCTCACCGCCTTCGCCCTGCTGGCCCTGCTCCTCGTCAGTTCGCTGCTCCTGCTGGTCACCGGCCCCGTCGCGGAGGCCGTCGGCGGTCTCCTGGGGCTCGACGAGGTGGCCGCCCGGGCCTGGGCCCTGCTGCGCTGGCCCCTTCTCCTGGGGCTGGTCGCGCTCCTGGTCGTCATCGTCTTCCACACGGGCCCGACCCCGGCGCGGCTGCGCAGGCACAGCCTGCCCGGCGGCGCCCTGGCGGCGGGCCTGTGGCTCACCGTCTCCGCGGGTTTCGCGCTCTACGCCTCCGCCCTGAGCACCTACAGCAGGCTGTACGGCTCGCTCGCCGGCGTCGTCGTCTTCCTGATCTGGCTGTGGCTGTCCAACCTCGCCCTGCTCGCCGGGGCCCAGTTCACGGCCGAGCTGAACAGGCAGCCGTCATCCCACCAGTGACGGCCGGCGGCCCCGGCGCGGCTCATCCGCCGTGGCCGGCGGGCGCCCCCCGGTGGCTTCGCACCACGTCGGCGTAGGCCTTCGCGCTCGGCTTCGGACGGCGCTCGAACGTCTCGCGGTCGACCTCGTGCAGGCCGAGCTGGGCGCCGTATCCGAAGATCCACTCGAAGTTGTCCATGAGCGTCCAGTGGCAGTAGCCGAGGACGGGTGTGCCGGCGCCGGCCTCGGCCGCGAGGGCCTCGATCGCGGCGGGGACGAACGCGGCGCGCTGGGTGTCGTCCGCGGTCTGGATGCCGTGTTCGGTGACGAGCACCGGTACACCGGCCACCTCGTGGGCGTAGCGCACCGCCCCGGCGAGGGAGCCGGGCTCGATGACGGTGCCCATGCCGTTCAGCTCCCCGTCGGGCGTCACCTCGCCGTCGGGTCCGTGCACGATGCGCTCGTAGTTCTGCACGCCGACGAAGTCGTCGTCGCGCGCCTCGCGCAGCCAGTGGTCGTAGACGGCGGCGCGCTTGGCGTCCCGGCGCTGCTCGCCGCCGGGAAGCGCGACCTCGTCGGCGACGGCGATGGAGACGCCGACCGGCAGGTCGCCGCGGCGCGCCCTGATCGCCTCGCGGGCGGCGCGGTGGGCGCGGGTGAACGCCTCCTGGAACTCGTCCTGCCGGTCGGCGGGGATGACGTTCGCGCTGGCGTAGCCGGCGCTCCCGGCCGCGCGGGCCGCCGCCTCGAGCATCCGCGCCTTGAGCGTCTCCGCCTCGGCCGGGAGCTTCGCGCCCGCCTGCAACAGCTGTTCCAGATTGGGTTCGTTGAGGGTGACCGCGTAGGCGATCCGGTCGCCGAAGCGTGCCATGACGCGGTCGCACTGGTCGGCGAACCGGCCCGGGGCGTCGGCCGCGGTCCACGAACCGTCCGCCGCGAACCAGTGCGGTGCGGTGAAGTGGCTGAACGTCACCAGGGGCGCCAGGCCGCGGGCGAGGCAGCCGTCGACCTTGCGCTCGTAGTGGTCGAGCGCCTCGGCGGAGACGACCCCGCGCTCGGGTTCGACGCGTGCCCACTCGACGGAGAACCGGAAGGCGTCGAGTCCGAGCCCCGCCGCCAGGTCGAGGTCGCTCTCCCAGCGCTCGTAGCCCCGGCAGGCCGGTCCGCTCGGTTCGCGGAAGAGGGAGGGGGTGGTGTGCTCCAGGAACCAGGTGTCGCTCGCGCGGTTGTCGCCCTCGTTCTGGTGTCCCGCGGTGGCGACGCCCCACAGGAAGCCGTCGGGCAGGCGGGTGTGCGTCATGGGTGCTCCTTGTGTGATCCCGGAGGGCCGGGAGGGCCGGGAGGGCCTGGATGTGCGGGGTGGCAGGGCCCGGGGTGCGTGCGGTGGCAGGGCCCGGGCGGTCAGGTCGTGGCCGGGGTGAACGGGGTGCGGAAGGAGTGCCGGCCGGGACCGGCCTCCGTGGGCCGGGCGCCCGGCAGGTCGACCAGTGCGGTGACGCCGGGCGGCACGAGGATGTCGACGAGCAGCGTGCCGCCCTCGACGCGCCAGCCGGACTCGGCCCGGCCGTACGGCGTCTCGTGCGCGGCCCGCGCCCAGGTCAGGCCACCGCCGGGGCGGGGCCGGACCAGGAGCCGGCGGTAGCCCGGTTCGGCGGGTGCCAGGCCGGCGACGGTGCGGTGGAGCCAGTCGGCGACGGCTCCGAACGCGTAGTGGTTGAAGGAGGTCATCTCGCCGGGGTTGACCCGGCCGTCGGGGAGCATGCTGTCCCAGCGTTCCCAAACGGTGGTGGCGCCCATGTCGACCTGGTGGAGCCAGGACGGGCAGGAGCGCTGGGTCAGCAGCCGGTAGGCGGTGTCCACGTGTCCGGTGTCGGTCAGCGCGTCGCACACCAGCGGGGTGCCGAGGAACCCGGTGCCGATGCGGTGTCCGCCCGCGGCGACCAGGGCGGCCAGCCGGCGCCCGGCCTCGGCGCGGTCGGCGGGGTCCTCGATCAGCCGGAAGCACAGGGCGAGGGCGTACGCGGTCTGGGTCTCCTCCGTCAGCCGGCCGCCCTCGGCGTGGAAGCGGCCGAGGAAGGCGTCGCGGACCGAGTCGGCCAGCGCGAGGTGGCGCCCGGCGTCGTCGTCCTCCCCAGCAGCCGGGCCGTTCGGGCCAGCAGACGGGCGGAGTGCGCGAAGTAGGCGGTGGCGACGAGGGAGGAGGAGGTCATCGCCCGGCCCGGGTCGTCCGCGGGCGCGGCCGGGTCCAGCCAGTCGCCGAACTGGAAGCCCTCGCCCCAGATCCGGCCGGGTCCGGCGATCCGGTCGACGGCGTCGACCCAGTCCCGCATCGAGGGGTACTGCTCGCGCAGCACCTCGACGTCGCCGTAGCGCTCGTACAGCACCCAGGGGACGATGACGGCCGCGTCGCACCAGCCGGCCATCGGCGGGTTGCCGGGCGGGATCGGCACCGGCGTGATCACCGGGATCGCGGGGCTGAACACCGGCGGTACGCCGCGCGCGTCGTCGCCCTGGTCGGCGGCGAGGTCGCGCAGCCAGCAGCGCAGGAAGTCGCGGACGTCGTGGAGGAAGGCCGCGGTGGGGGCGAAGACCTGGACGTCGCCGGTCCAGCCGAGCCGCTCGTCGCGCTGCGGACAGTCCGTGGGCACGTCGAGGAAGTTGCCGCGCATCCCCCAGACCACGTTCTCGTGCAGCCGCTCCAGGGAGGCGTCCGAACAGGAGAACCACCCGGTGCGGCGCAGGTCGCTGTGCAGGACGACGGCGGTGACGTCGGCCGGGTCCACCGCGCCGGGCCAGCCGTCGATCTCGGCGTGGCGGAAGCCGTGGAAGGTGAAGCGGGGCTCCCACACCTCGCCCTCCGGGTCCCCGCACAGGGTGTAGCGGTCGGTGGCGGTGGCGTGCCGCAGCGGGCGCGTGCACAGCTCGCCGTCCTCGAGGACCTCGGCGTGGCGGAGGGTGATCGTGCGGCCGGCCTCGCCCCGGACCCGGATGCGCAGGCGTCCGACGAGGTTCTGGCCGAAGTCGACGAGGGTGCGGCCGGCGGGTGAGGTGGTGACGGCGACCGGGGTGAGCGACTCGATGCGGCGCACCGGCGGGCTGTCGGCCGGGAAGAGCACGCCGGTGTCGAACTCCAGGACCCGCACGGGTTCCCACGCCGAGTCGTCGAAGCCGGCCTCGCCGAAGCCGGTCTGGGCGCGGCGGGCGTCGTACTCCTCGCCCTCGTACAGTCCGGCGGCGAGGACGGGGCCCGGGCTCCAGCGCCAGTGCTCGCCGGTGGCGACGGTGTCGGTGGTGCCGTCGGCGTACTCGATCCGCAGTTCGGCGAGCAGGCCCGTGTCGTCGCCGTAGATGTCGCGGGTGCCGCCGTTGAAGCCGAGCAGGCCCCGGTACCAGCCGTCGGCCAGGTGCGCGCCCCAGGCGTTGGCGCCCTCGCGGACCAGGTGCGTCACGTCGAACTCCTGGTAGCGGTGGCGGTGCCGGTAGCTGGTCCAGCCGGGGGCCAGGACGTGGTCGCCCACCACGGTGCCGTTGAGTTCCAGCTCGTACACGCCGAGCGCGGTGACGGAGAGCCGGGCCGCCGTGACCGCCGCCCGCAGGGTGAACTCGGCGCGCAGCAGGGCCGCCGGGCGGGCCCGGTGGCGGAGGGGTCCGCCGGTCGGCGGGGGCGATGACGCGGGCGGTCCGGAAGTGGCGCATGTCGGGTCCTCGGCGCGGTGGGCGCGGGTGGTGGCTGGGGCGGGTGGAGCCAGCGACTGAAGCCGTCGGACGGAGTCGTCGAACGGAGGCGTCGGGTGGAGGAGGAGGGGGAGGGGGAGGGGGAGGGGACAGGTTCGATCATGCGCCCCAAAACCTAGTGACCGCTAGGTCTTGGGCAGCGTGACGTGGGTCACGCACCCGGCTCGGGGCGCCGCATTCTTGTTGCGTGCATGACAATTCAGGGAACCGGCCGGCACCGCACGGCCCGCCACCGGGGTACGGGCCGCCTACAGTCCCTGCCCGTCGACGGAGATGACACGCACGAGGCGGTCGAGGTGCGCGCGCATGACCGCGACGAGGTCGAAGGAGCGACCGCCGGCGAGCCACTGCTGGCGCAGCCCCGCGTCGAGGGCCGCGCACTCGCGGGCGATGCCGCCGTGGTCGAGGTCCGGCAGGAGTTCGCCGCTGCGACTGCCGGCCTCCAGCCGCTCGGCGAGCTCCTTCACCCCCTTCTCCTGCCAGCGGGTGAAGAAGTCGTGGGCGGGGTGGTCGGGGGCGGTCGCCTCGGCGGCGACCACGACGGCGAGTTCCACCATGCCGGGCATGGTGAGCCGCTGCGCGGTGTCCTCCAGGTGACAGCGGAAGGCGTCGCGCACCGACCCCGAGACCCGCTGCCACCGGGTGTCCATGCGGTCGTGCCAGTACTCGACGACGGCCAGCAGGAGCTGCTGCTTGTCGCGGAAGTGGTGCAGCAGACCGGCGTCGGTGATCTCGGCGTCCCGGGCGACACGGGCGAGCGAGGTCTTGCGGTAGCCGTCCTGCCCGAAGCGCAGCAGCGCGGCTTCGAGGATCTGGGTGCGCCGGGCCCGGCCTGCCGTGTAGCCGCCGCGCGGCCCCTGGGTGTCGCCATGTCAGAACCGTACCGGGGGCGGCGCACGGCGAGGGCGGCGGACCGGAGACGGGTCGCAGACAGGCCGGGGACAGGCCGGAGACGGGTCGGAGACGGGTCGCAGACAGGCCGGAGACGGGCCGTCCGGCCGTGACGTGGGTCACACACTGGAAACCTAGCGAGCACTAGGTGTTCGGGTCATCATCGACGTCACGCGGCGACGGATCGCCGCGCCGTCACCTCCCGGTCACCGGCGCGTCACGGCGGGCTCGTTCCTCCGCACACCCCACATCGCTCCCACATCTCCTCTCACTCCCTTCGGCACCTCCGTGAAAGGAGGGCATGGCGTGACACCGACGTCACCAAGCCCCTCACTCGACAGCGCGCCTCCTGCCGAGACGGGCGGACGATGGAATCTCCGCCTGGTCGCGGTCCTGATCGCCCTCGCCTGGCCCACCCAGTTGCTGGCCGCGGGCGGGATCCTCGGTGCCAACGCCACCGCGAGCGTCGCCCAGAGCTTCCACACCACGCAGGTCGCGTGGTTCGGCCTGACGCTCACCCTGGCGAGCGTCCTGCTCACGCCGTTCGCCATCAAGCTGGGCGATCTGTACGGCAGGAAGCGCGTCATGCTCGCCATGATGGCGCTGGGCGCCGGCGGTGAGGCCCTGGCCGCACTGGCCGGAGACTTCTGGCTGGTGCTGGTCGGCCGGGCCATCGCCGGTTTCTACGGCCCGTTCGGTGCCCTCTCCTTCGCCGCGGTGCGGGACGTCTTCCCGAAGAAGCTGGTCAAGTCGGCCAGCGGCATCATGGGCAGCAGCGTCGGGCTGGTGGCCCTGGGCACACCGTTCCTGGCGGGCTGGCTCGTCGACAACTGGGGCTACCGCGGCGCCCTGTGGTTCCTCGCCGTCGCCACCGCCGTCGCCTTCGTCCTGGTCGCGCTCCTGGTGCCGGAGACACCGCGGCACGCCTTCGACACGGGCTTCGACTGGCTCGGGGGCCTGGTCCTCGGCGGCGGTCTGACCGCCGTGGTCTACGCCGTCGGCCAGGGGCAGAGCTGGGGCTGGACGGACGGCAGGACCCTGGGCTGGCTCGCCGTCGGAACCGCCGCGCTGGTCGCCTTCCTGTTCGTCGAACGGGCCAGCGCGCACCCGATCCTGGACCTGGGGGTCCTCCGGCGCCGTCCCGTGGCCCTGGCCCTCACGGCGGGCGGTCTCGCCCAGACCGTCGCGTTCACGATGCCGGGCCTGGCCATCCTGCTCGCCCTCTTCCCGCACATCCCCGGCGTCTCCGCCGGCCTCGGCTGGACGGCACAGCACAACGCCGTGGTCAGCGTGAGCTGGAACCTGGTGATGTTCGGCACCGGCCTCTTCGTCAGCCGCTTCCTGCGCCGCCTGGACCCCCGCAAGGTCTGGATCGCCGGCCTGGCCGTCATGGCACTGGGCTACACGCTCGTCGGCTTCCTCCACGGCGACGAGACGGAACTGATCCTGACGTCGTGCCTCGCCAACATCGGTTCCGGCATCGTGGTGGCGACCGCGCCGGTGCTCGTCGTCGGCGTCGTCTCGCGCGACGAACAGGGACTGGGCAGCGGCATGCTCAACATGCTCATCAGCCTGTTCGGCGCGATCGTCACCGCCGGCGCGTACGCCCTCCTCAACGCGCACAGCACCGTGGTCGACGGCACCGCCTTCTACCAGGACGCCGGTTACGCCTGGGTCTTCTGGCTCGGCGCCCTCGTCGCCCTGCTGGCCCTGGTGCTCTCCCTGTTCATCCCCCGGCTGCGGGACCCGGAGGCCGACGACGCGCCGGTCGGCTGAACGGGACGGCGCGCACGGGACGAAATCCCGTGCGCGCCGTCGCGTCAGTCGTGGCCGGGACGCGGTCCGCGGTGCGTGCCGGAGCGGCCGGTGTCCAGGTCCGGGAACGAGGTCAGGGCCGTGCCACCGTCCCGGAAGCCCGGCAGGTCCACGTCGACGGGGAGACCGGTCCGGCCCGTCCGGCGGTACGGGCCGGACGCCCGCCTACTGGGCGTAGGTCTCGAACTCGGCGACCTTCGGGTGCCCGTCGAACCGGTGATCTCGAAGGTGACCTTGCTCAGCGAGGTCCGCGGGAAGCTGATGGCACCCGCGCCGCTGCCCGAGGTCAGCACGGCGCCGGTGTCACCGTTGACCACCCTCCAGGCCCCGATGGCCCCCGTCGCGCCCGCCGCTTCCCGGATGTCGATCCTGGAGACGGACGTGGCGGAGCCCCACTTGATCGAGATGGCGCCGGTCGAGGCGGCGGGCGACCAGTACGTGGTCATGTCACCGTCCCGCACGTTGCCGTAGCTGGTGCCGGTGGCCTTGCTGGAGCCGTCCGATCCGGCGCCGATGCTCAGGTTGGTACCGCTGGGCTGACTCGGTCCCGAGGTGGGGCTGGGGACGGGGTCGGCGTGGCCGACGTGGGCGGGGCGGTCGGGCTCGACGTGGGCGACTGCACGGAGCAGCTGCCGTTCGACACCTGAAGACCCTTGTTGGCCCCGGCCGTGCGGCTGACGACGTCCGGCACGCACGCGGCGGCGTCGAGCGTGTAGGCGTAGGGGATGCCGACCGTGGTGTTGGACTGCGGGTTCGGTCCGGCGGGGTTGTTGTCGGTGCCGGGGCTGGACCAGGTCACGTTGTCGAAGACGTTGCCGCTGACCTGCCAGTAGCCGGCCGCGTCCGTGTAGAAGGTGCCCAGGACGTCCTTGGAGTCCTCGAAGTAGTTGTTGTCGACCTTGGCGCGCGCTCCGGCGCGGGAGTTGATGCCGGACTCGTTCAGGCTCACGTAGTGGTTGTTGTAGATGTGGGCCGTGCCGCCGCGCAGCAGGGGCGTACGCGAGTCGATGTTCTGGTAGAGGTTGTGGTGGAAGGTGACGAACCCGTTCGACAGGTCGCTCTCGCTGGAGCCGATCAGGCCGCCGCGCCCGGAGTTGCGCAGGACGCTGTACGACAGCGTCACGTACTTGGTGTCGTCCTTCATGTCGAAGAGGCCGTCGTAGCCTTCCGACTCCCCGCCCGACGCCTCCAGGTTCGCGTGGTCGAC
>JAKGSH010000001.1 GCA_021568835.1 Streptomyces sp. Tue 6430 | reverse complement strand
CGGCATCCTGTACGACTGGCAGTCGTGGTGGGCCAGCGAGCAGGACTCGCACCCCACCTCCCTGCTCGACTACCGGCAGGAGGCGCTCGACTGGTACTCGGCGCTGCTCGCCCTCGGCATCCGCGCCGACCTCGTCACCACCCGCTCCGACCTCTCCCGCCACGAGGTGCTGATCGCCCCGGTGCTGCACGTGGTCCCCGCCGAGCTGGCCAAGGAGCTGACCCGGTACGCCGAGCGGGGCGGTCACCTGATCACCACGTACTTCTCCGGTGTCGTCGACGAGAACGACCACGTCTGGCTGGGCGGCTACCCCGGCGCCCTGCGCGAGCTGCTCGGCATCCGCGTGGAGGAGTTCGGGCCGCTGCTGGCCGGGGAGAGCGTGGAGCTGGACGACGGGACCACGGGCACCCTGTGGACCGACCGGATCAGCGTCGCCGACGCCGACACGCAGGTCCTGGCCGGCTACCGCACCGGTGCGCAGGCCGGCCGGCCCGCCGTCACCCGCCGCACCACCGGGGAGGGTTCGGCCGCCTACGTCTCCACCCGCCTCGGCGTCGAGGGCCTGGCGGCGCTGCTGCCGCGGCTGCTGGAGCCGGCCGGGGTCGTCAGCGAGCTTCCGGCGGAGGCCCGCGGCCGGGTCGAACTGACCGTCCGGCGCGGGGACTCGGGACGCTTCCTGTTCCTGGTCAACCGCACCGACGACACGGTGCCCGTGGCCGGACTGGGCGGGGACGTCCTGGTCGGCACGGGCGGCACCGACGGCGCCCTGGTCCTCGGGCCGCGCGAGGTCGCCGTACTGCGCCGGCCGTCGGCTGAGACGGGCGCCCGCCCCACCCCCGCACGACTCCTCGGCGCGGCACGTACGCGTGCCGCGCCGAGGGCCATGCCCTCCCGCCCCTTTGGCGGGAGGGGCCCATGCAGCGACCGCACCGCAGTTGGGAGAACAGATGGCACGCCGTACGCGCAACAGACGGACCCTCGGGGCCGCCGCACTGACCGCCCTGGCCACGGGGCCGCCCTGCTCGCCGTTCCGGCGCAGGCAGAGGCCGCCGCGGCCGTCACCGTGACGCCGGACCCGTCGTACCGGCAGGAGAAGTTCGAGGGGTGGGGCACCAGTCTCGTCTGGTTCGCCAACGCGACCGGCGACTACCCGGCGGAGATACGCGAGAAGCTCGCGAAGCTCCTCTTCGACGACGACGGGCTGGCGCTCAACATCGCCCGGTACAACATCGGCGGCGGCAACGCCCCGGACGTCGAGGACTACCTGCGGGCCGGCGGCGCCGTCGAGGGCTGGTGGAAGGCGCCCGCGGGGACCACGCGCACGGACACCGACTGGTGGAGCGCGGACGACCCGGCCGACTGGAACGAGAACGCCGACGCCACCCAGCGCTGGTGGGTCGACCGGATCAAGAACGACGTCGACCACTGGGAGACGTTCAGCAACTCCCCGCCGTGGTTCATGACCGTCAGCGGCTACGTCTCCGGCGGGTTCGACGCCGGCGCCGAGCAGCTCAGGCCGGAGTCGGTCGACGACTTCGCCGCCTATCTGGCGGGTGCGACGAAGCGGCTGGAGAAGGCCGAGGGCATCAAGGTCGACACGGTCGACCCGTTCAACGAGCCGAACACCAGCTACTGGGGCACCCGTCTCGGCGCGGACGGCGAGCCGGTCGGCGGCCGCCAGGAGGGCGCCCACATAGGCCCGGCGGTCCAGCAGCAGGTCCTCGCCGCCCTGGCGCCGGCGCTGAAGAAGGCGAAGGTCAAGGCCGGCATCTCGGCGATGGACGAGACCAACCCGGGCCTCTTCGCCACGAACTGGAACTCCTACTCGCAGGCCTCCCGCGACCTCGTCGACCAGATGAACGTCCACACCTACGGCACCGGGCAGCGCACCACCGTGCGGGACCTGGCCAAGGCGGCGGACAAGCCGCTGTGGATGAGCGAGGTCGAGGGCGACTGGGGCGACGGCCAGAGCTTCACCGACATGCGCCCCGGTCTCGGGCTCGCCCAGCAGATCGTGAACGACCTGCGCGAACTGGAGCCCAAGGCCTGGGTGTTCTGGCAGCCGGTCGAGGACCTCGACAACATGAGGCCGGGCGGCGAGTCCGCGAAGGGCGGCAACTGGGGCAGCATCCAGCTGCCGTTCAGCTGCACCTCCGAGGACACGCTGGAGTCCTGCCCGATATACACCAACACCAAGTTCGACACCGCGCGCAACTTCACGCACTTCATCAAGCCCGGCGACCGGCTGATCAAGGTGGACGACACCTCCAGCGCCGCCGCCGTCACCGCGGACGGCAAGGGCGCCTCCCTCGTCCACGTCAACAGCACGACCGAGGCCCGCACGGTCACCGTCGACCTGTCGAAGTTCCGCAAGGTCGGCAAGGACGCCACCGTCACCCCGGTGGTCACCAGCGCCGACGGCAAGCTCCGGCCGCAGGCGCCGATCGCGGTCACCGACGGCCGGGCCACCTTCACCGTGCCCGCCCGGTCGGTGACCTCCTTCGCCGTCGAGGGCGTCTCCGGTGTCGCGAAGGACGCCCCGCTGATCCGCAAGGGCCACACCTACACGCTGACCGGCGTGCAGAGCGGCAAGGCGCTCACCGTCGCCGCGAACGGCACCGGCCTGGTCCTCGGCACCGGCGACGGCACCGTCGCCCAGCAGTGGCGGCTCGACGCCCGGTACGGCGAGACCGGCGCCCGCCAGCGCTACGTGTTCGCCGACCCGGCCGAGGGCAAGCGGCTCGCGGTCCGCGACGACGTGCCCGTGGTGGAGCCCGACACCGGGGAGCGCGACCCCGCGACCGAGTGGGTCATGTCGACCACCGGTGACGGCACCTGGACCCTGGTGAACCCCGCCACCGGCCGGGTCCTGGAGGTCGGCGGCCAGGCGACCCACGAGGGTGCCGCCGTCACGACCTGGCCGCCCAACTCCGGCTCCAACCAGCGCTGGAGGGTGACGGACGTGACCGACGCGTCGTAGCCTCCCGCCCGCAGTCCGAAGGGCCGTGCCCGCACCGTGCAGTCGACGGTGCGGGCACGGCCCTTCGGGTGCCGGGTGCGGGCACGGCCCTTCGCTCGCCGGGTGCGGGACGTCGGGAGCGCTACGCCCCGTGCCTGCCGGCGCGCTCGGCCGCCCGCCACAGCTCCGGCAGCTCCCGTTCCCGGTCGGCGGCCCCGGCCTGCTCCCGGCCGTACAGCAGTCCCCAGGTGAATCCGGGTTCACCGGCCCGGTGGGCGGCCACGGCCTGGCGGCGCAGGGTCTCGCGGGCCACGACGCTGTCGTGGTGGTCGCCCAGCGCCGTCTGTACGGCCTTGACGCGCTTGCCCAGGCGTTTCGCGGTGCCGCCCAGGGCCGGCCGGGCCGCCTCGGCCGCGTACCGGACCCGCTTGGCCGCCTTGCGGGCCTGGTGGAGGGCGGCGTCGCGCTCCGGACCCGCGGGCGTGCGCAGGGCGCGCTCGACGCGGCGGGCGAGGCGGTCGTGTTCCTTGCCGAGCGCCCGGGCAGGGTCTTGGCCGGCTTCCGGGCGGCCTTCGGACGCAGCGGCGGGTGGCTGCTCAGCCGGTCCAGTGCCTCCAGGAGGGCCGTGTAGCGGGGCGAGGACAGCGCCGCGAGGGTGCGGTCGCGGGCCTCGGCCGAGCGGGCGACGTCCCAGGCCTGGAGGCGGGCGGAGACGGGGCCGAGGACCAGTTCGCCGGGGAGCGCGTCGACGCCGCCGCGCAGCCGTTCCAGCAGCACCTCCTGGTCGCGTTCGGCGCCCAGTTCACCGCCGAGCCACTTCAGTTCGGCGCGGAGCGGCTCGGTGACCGCGCGGTCGAGGAGCGGCCGGTAGGAGCGCAGGCCGCTGCGCAGCCGGCGGCAGGCGACGCGCATCCGGTGCACCGAGTCCGGCAGGCCGCGCCGTACGGCCGGGTCGAGGTCGACGATCGCGCGGACCTGCCGGGTGAGGTAGGCGAGCACGTGCTCGCCGGCGGTGCCGGGGGTGCCGGAGCGCGGCTGTGGGGCGGGCAGTGCGCCGGGCACGGTGTCGTTCAGGGCGCGGACCGCCTTGGACGGGGCTTCCGAGCGGGTGAAACCCTCCTTGCCGAGCGCCTTCTCGACCCGCTTCAGGACGGTGGCGGCGGGTTCCTCGGCGACCGCCTCGACCTCCAGCTCCGTCCAGGACGTGTGGCCACGGTCGCCGCGCAGCGAGTCGGCGCGGACCCGGTCGAGCGTCAGCTCGGCGAGGAGGGCGCCGTCGGCGTCGAGCAGTTCGCGCACGGTCCGGTCGGTGCGCAGGCGCAGCACCGGTTCGAGGCGGGCGCCGCGGGTCCGGGAGAGCACCAGGTCGCGCAGGCCCTCGGGGATGTCGTCCGGGTTGCCGTGGTCGTTCGTCCCGAGGGGGGCGCGGATCTCCTCGCGGGTGTCGCCGTCCAGCGGCAGCTTCAGGTGCCAGCCGGCGTCGGGGCCGCCCGTACGGCGGCGCAGCGTCGCGGAGGCACGCAGCAGGCGCAGGTCGGCGGTGTCGTAGTACACCGCGTCCAGGTCGCGGGTGCCCCCGTCGACGAGCGACCAGCCGGTGCCCGCGCCGGTCAGTTCGGGCAGGGCCGGCAGGCCGCCCGCTGCCGGCACCTCGTACTTTCGTTCGGTCTCCCGCGTCGACTCGGTCATGCCTACCCGGTTGACACGATCCGCGGGCTCAAACCTCCCGCGGGCCCGCGGACACGGGGGCCCGCAGGTCGACGGCGTGCCGGGAGGGCACCGTGGCCGGGACGCGCTCCAGCACGCCGCCGCGAAGACGTCGTAGAGGGGCAGCGTCTCCAGGTGGACGTAGCCGATGTGGCAGTCGCAGACGGCCAGCGGGCAGGGGCGGGGGCGCAGGGCGGCGCGGTAGGAGCCGTCGTAGAGGTTGCCGAGGGGGCGGGGACGAAGTGGCAGCGGCGGACCGTGCCCTCGCCGTCGACGGAGACCACGGAGTCGCCGGTGCGGCAGGGCAGGCCGGCGCTGGTGTGCGGGTGGCGGCTGTACGGGAACAGCGGGTCGAGGTCCGTCCACCGGGCGGCGTCGGCGTCGGCGTAGGTGTGGCCCTCCGCGGCGTTGATCCACAGGTAGACGTGGGCGGGGAGGTCGGCGCGCAGGCGGCGGGCCGCTTCGAGGTGGTCGGGCAGGCCGACGACGCCGACGCTGAAGCGGATGCCGCGCGCGGCGAGGTCGCGGCACTTGGTGAGGAAGCGGTCGTAGGGGGTCTGGCCCGGGTGGTAGGTGCACCACAGGGCGAGGGTGTCGGGGTCCGCGTCGGCGAGCCAGTCGGTGCGGCAGCTGAGGTTGGTCTGGACGGCGACCCGGCGGACGTGCGGGAGCCGGGACAGGTCGGCGAGGGTGCGCCGGTACCAGGAGCGGACCAGGCCCTCGCCCCAGGGGGTGAACAGCAGGGAGAGGCGGTCCCCGGTCTGCCCCTCGGCCCACTCGGCGAAGCGTTCCAGGGCGGCGCGGTCGGCGCGCAGTTGCGCTCCGGTGTCGCGCCGCTTGGCGAACGGGCAGTAGGGGCAGTCGTAGTCGCAGGAGGCCAGGGGGCCGCGGTAGAGGAATGTCAGGTCCATGATGACCGCTCACTTCCTCTCGTAGGCGGCCATGGCGGCCCGCACGGCCGGGGAGAACAGGGCCGGGCCGATCGCGTCGGAGTGGGCGAGGCCTTCCGGGGTGAGCCTGAGGACGGCCGGGTCGCCGGCCAGCCAGCCGTGGTCGGCGAGGCGTTCGAGTTCGGGCCGAAGTCGTCGGCGGGGGCGGCGCCGAAGCGGGTCCGGTAGTCGTCGATGCGCAGGCCGTCGGCCTGGAGGAGGGACTGCAGGAGGTGGCGGCGGCGTGCCTCGTGGCCGTCCATGGCGTGGCCGACCTCGGCGTGGGTGAAGTCGGTGGTGGAGACGTAGTCGTCGATGATGGCGCGGACCTCGTGCATGCCGACGGCGTAGTCGAAGGAGTAGTGCAGGCGGGCCGTGTAGGAGCGGGCTCCGCAGCCGAGCCCGATCATGCCGTCGGTCTGGCAGGCGTGGTCGTCCGGGCCCTGGGGCGGGGCGTCTGTACGGCGGAACATGCGCATGGACTGCTGGGTGTAGCCGTGGGCGAGGAGGTGGTCGCGGCCGGCCCGGTACAGGCGCAGCCGCTGCTCGTCCCATTCCGGATCGGGGCCGCCGCCGCGGCGGTCGAGGCCGGTGAGGGGGCGGACGTAGAGGGGGTAGAGGTACAGCTCCTCGGGGCGCCAGGCCAGGGCCGCGTCGAGGGAGCGGCGCCAGGTGTCCTCGGTCTGCCCGTCGATGCCGTAGATGAGGTCGATGTTGAGGACCGGTACGCGGGCGTCGCGGATCCGGCCGAGGGCGGCCTCGACGTCGGCGCGGCGCTGCGGGCGTACGGCGGCGCGGGCCTCGGCCTCGACGAAGCTCTGCACGCCGAGGCTGATCCGGGTGGCGCCGCGGCCGGCCAGGACGGCGAGCCGGTCGGCGGTGGCGGTGGCGGGCGAGGCCTCGACGGACAGGGGGACGGCGCGCAGGTCGGCGCCCATGCGGTGCTCGGCGATGTCGCAGAGGCGGTCCAGTTCGGCCGCGGTGAGGAAGGTGGGGGTGCCGCCGCCGAAGGCCGCGGTGGCGAAGCGCACCTCGTCGCCGTCCCGAGCGCCTGCCGTACGGCGTCCGCCTGGCGTTCGAGCGCGTCGAGGTAGGCACCGGTCAGGCCGTCGGGGGCGCCGACGCGGGTGAAGAGGTTGCAGAAGCCGCAGCGGACCTCGCAGAACGGGATGTGCAGGTAGAGGGAGAGGGCGTCCTTGGGTTCGGCCGCCCACAGGGTGCCGAGCGCGGGGCGGTCGGGGAGGGCGCGGTAGGCCGTCTTGTGCGGGTAGGCGTAGACGTAGTGCTGGTAGGGGCTGGTGCGGGTGGTCGGCTCGGCGGTCGTCTGCTCGGCGGTCGTCTGCTCGGTGGTGGCCTGCTCGGCGGTCGTCTGCTCGGCGGTCGTCATCCGGTGGCCTCCGTCGGACGGGGTGCGGGGTCGAGGAAGAAGTGGGCGTAGGGCACGGTCCACACGGACTCGTGGCCCAGGCGGTGGCCGGTGTAGCCGTCGTCGCCGTAGGCGGTGCCGTGGTCGGAGCAGACGATCGCGAAGCAGCGGCGCCGGCTGCTCGCCGCCGCGAACAGCCGGCCGATGTGCCGGTCGACGTACTCCAGCGCGGCGGCGTGCGACGCGCGGGTGTCGCCGGCCTCGCGGGTCGCACCGGGCAGGTGGAACCAGTTCGGCTGGTGCAGCGCGGAGACGTTGACGAACAGGAACAGGCGCTGTTCGTGCGGGAGTTCGCGTACGACGCGCTCGGCTCGGGCCACCTGGTTCTCGAAGGAGCGGGGCGAGGTGACGCCGAACTCCGGTTCCCAGTGGGACTCGTGGAACAGGCCGGGCAGCACCGAGCCCAGCGGGCCCTGCTTGTTGAAGAAGCCCACTCCCCCGACGCACACGGTGCGGTAGCCCTCCTCCGCCAGGCCGGACACGAGGTCGGGGGTGTCGAAGACGAAGGTCCTGTCGGCGGTGGTCTCGCTGCCGGCGAAGCTCGCCGCGAACAGGCGCGGGTGCGGTCCGGGAGCGGCCGGGGTGGGCAGGAAGCCGGCGAAGATCGCCTGGTGGGAGGCGTAGGTGAAGCTGCCGGGGCGTGCCGCTCCTCCCACCGGCCGCCGGGGAGGTGGCGGGCCAGGTGGGGCAGGCGGCCGGCGGCGGCCAGTTCGGCGGCGACGTCGTGGCGCAGGGTGTCGAGGGTGACGAGGAGGAGGTCGTGGCTGCCCACCACCTGGTTCATGTCCGGCTGGTGCACAGCCTGCTGGTCCGCGTCCGGCTCGTGCACGGTTTCCCTGCCGGTGTCCGGCTGGTTCGGGGCGACATCCGGCTGGTTCTGGGCGGTGTCCGGCCGGTTCGGGTCCGGCCGGTTCGGGTCCGGCCGGTTCGGGTCCGGCCGGTTCGGGTCCGGCCGGTTCGGGTCCGGTTCACGCATGGGGTGTTCCTGTTCTGTGGCGGGCGGGCGCGCCGCTCAGGGCCGCGGCCACCTGGGTGGCGTAGGTGTCGAGGCCCTCCGCGCCGCTGCCGGGGAGGCCGGTGAGCCGGGGCAGCAGGTCGCCGAAGGCGTTCACCTCGCCGACGGCGGCTCTGCGCCAGTCGACGGCCGGCAGCAGGTCGACGCCCACGCAGAGGGTGCGGGGGAAGCAGGCGGCGGCCCGTTCGCACACGCCGAGCAGGTCGGACCAGCGGGCGCCCGCCGCCGTCACGGCCCGCCGGGCCGCCTCGAGGTCGCCGCGGCTGCCGCCGAGGTGGAGGTTGGTGAGGGGCGAGCGGCTGGTGCGCACCACCGCGTGGGTGGCGCGACCGGCCACGACGACGACCCGCAGATCGGCTGCGCGGCCCCGCTGGGAGGCCTTCGGCAGCCAGCGTTCCAGGTGCAGGCCGTCGGGGGCCAGCGCGTCGACGACGGCCGCGATGTCCCGCTCGTCCTGGTAGCGGCGGACCCGCAGCGAGTTGAACAGGCGCCCGTCGGAGGTGAGTTCCACCGAGGTGGTGGCCCTGATCCGGCCCGGTCCGCCCGTCTCCACGGCCAGCACGCCCGACGCGGACGAGCCGTGCGCGGGTTTGACGAACAGCCGCGGCATCCGGTGCTCCCGCATCAGCGCCCGTACGTCGTCCCAGCCGCGCACCGGGGCGGCCGCGGGGCCCGAGGTGGGCGAGGCCGGGACCGGTACGCCGGCGGCGGCGAGGACGGCGTGGCAGCGCCGTTTGTCGAACAGCACGGGGAGGTCGTCGGGTCGTCGAGGCGGATGCCGCCGCGCAGGCCGGCCAGGGCGGCGGTGAAGCCGGCGTACCAGCGGGCCGAGCCCTCGACGCGGGTGGGGTCGGCGGTGCCGCGCAGCAGCCGGTCGACGTCCGCGTTCTCGCCCGGCGAGTCGATCCGGACGATCTCCTCGGGGCCGAACTCGGCCCCGCCGGCGCGCAGGACCTCCGCCCAGGCGACGACGCGCGGGGCGGGGAGGCCGGCCGCGCGCACGGCGTCCGCGAAGAGGGCGACCCGGCGGTTCTCGGGATTGCCGACGACCGCGAAGCGGGGCCGCCGGTGGGGGGCCGGCCGCTGCATGGCGTCCTCTCGTGGGGTGTTCGGGTGCCTGTGTGGCGCAGGGGTGTTCCGGGGCGGGCCGAGGGGGTGCTCAGGGGTGCGCCGAGGGGGGTGCTCAGGGGTGCGCCGAGGGGGGTGCTCAGGGGGTGTTCACTCCCCCACGGCCACGTACCGCCACACCGTGCCGTCGTCGTCCTGGTCCTCGTCGGCGTCGTCGCGGTCGAGGTCCACCTCGACGCCCTCGGTCTCGACGGTCCGGCGGATCCGGTCCGTCAGGGCCTCGCTGAGGTAGTGGTGGTGGAGGTCGAGCTTCTTGAGGTGGGTGAGGGGCTGGCCGGCGAGGAGTGCGGCGCCGCCCTCGTCGGTGAGGACGCCCATGGACAGGTCCAGGACCTCCAAGCGGGCGACCACCGGCGCGGAGGCGACGGCCGCGGCGACGGCGTCCTGCATCTCGCTGTTGCGCAGTGCCAGGTGGCGCAGGCGCGGCAGGCGGGCGCCGGACAGGATCGGCTCCAGGTCGGCGGCCTCGCTGTCGCCGCCGTAGTCGGGGGTGCCCAGCCACAGGTCGAGGTGCTCCAGCGCGGGCAGGTCGCTGGCGCCGATGCCGCGCACGACCTCCGCGGGCAGGCCGCCGGACTCGATGGTGAGCCGGCGCAGGGAGTCGTGCCTCAGCGCCGGGAAGCGCAGGCCCGAGCCGCCGCGGATCCCGAACTCCTCCAGGTCGGGGTAGGCGACGAGGAGGGGCGTCAGATCGGTCTGGTTGATCCAGGAGATCTCGCACTCCTCCATGACCATGTCCCCGACGAACAGGGCCCGTAGCGCGGGGAACCGCTCGCGGGCCGCCACCAGCGCCTCGACGGCGGCGGTGGGATCGCTCTCGTACGCCTCCTGCCAGGCGCCGACGATCAGCGCG
This sequence comes from Streptomyces sp. Tue 6430, assembly GCA_021568835.1. GTDB lineage: Bacteria > Actinomycetota > Actinomycetes > Streptomycetales > Streptomycetaceae > Streptomyces. Next base: position 800,197 of record JAKGSH010000001.1, on the reverse strand, counting down.
CGCACGCGGGTGGTGTCGACGGTGGCGCAGAAACGGGCGAAGGCCTGCGTCCACTCCTCGTCGGCGTCGTACACGTCGCTGGTGACCCGCCAGGCGAAGGCCTCCGCCTCGGGAAGGCCGCCGGTCGGCGCGTCGGGGCCCGGGAAGGTGTAGGCGGGCAGCCGGTACAGCGCGTCGAGGTGGTCACCGATGGTCATGCGGCTGCTCCTGGGGAGGAAGAAGGTGCGTTCCGTGGTGACCGCAGTTCTACCAACAGGCACTGACAGGACGGGGGGCGGGGCGGTGGTCCGGGCGTGGTCCCGGGCGGGCACGGCCCCGGGCGTTGTCAGTGGGGGCGCCTACGGTCTGCGTCATGAGTCCGGCGCGTCCCGCGCCGGCGGGAGGGAGGGCCGTTCGTGTACCGGCAGGGAGACGTGCTGATCGTTCCGGTGGCGGAGGAGGCCGTGCCCGCGCACGTCGCCGCCGCGCCGAAGGAGCCGCGCGACCGGCGGGGCCGGCTGGTGCTGGCGCTGGGTGAGGTCACCGGGCACGCCCACGCGGTCGTCGGGCCGGGGGAACTGGTGCGGGAGCCGGGGCCGTTCGGCCCGCTGTTGCTGCATCTGCCCCAGGGCGGCCGGGTGGTGCACGAGGAACATGCGGTGATCCCGCTGCCCAAGGGGTGGTTCCGGGTGATCCGGCAGCGGGAGTACGTGCCGGGGTCCGTGCGGATCGTGGCGGACTGAGCGGGTGGGGACGCAGGTGACGGAGGAGCGGATGACCGGTACGGACACCCTGAACATCGTGGACACCGTGGACACGGAGGGGCGGCGGATCCGCGCGGCACCACGGACGCGCGGGACACGCGGGACGCCGCCGCGGACGCGCGTGGCACCGCGGACGCGCGGGACGCCGCCGAGGACGTCGGCTTCTGGCGCGCGCGTGCGGCGGCGGCCGTGCCCGCCGATCGCGCGGCCGCCGAGGCCGGTGTCCGGCTGGCGTACCGGCGGGCGGGGCTCGCGGAGCCGGAGCGGGTGCTGTGGGCCGCCTCCCCGCGCGAGGCGGTCACCCTGATACGCGCGCTGCGGGACCGGGGCCCCAGTGTCCGCGAGGCGGTCCGCACAGCCCCCTGGGCGCGCGAACGAGCCCGCGTGCACGGCGAGTTGGGGGCCGCGGGGTGGGCGGCGCACTGGGCGGCGACGGGCGGCCGCCTGTGGGAGACCACGCAGGCCCTGGTCGAGCGGATCCGGCGGGGCGTGCTGGAGGAACTGGCGGACGGGACCGGCCCCGGCGGACGGGCCGCGGAGGCCGAGGTGCGGCTGCTCCTGCTGGACGCCGTGCTCGGACAGCACGACGCGCCGTGGCTCGCCGCGTTCCCCACCGACCGGGAGCCGCTCGACGGACTGGCCGCGGTGTGCCGCGCGGCCGGCTGGTGGTGGCCGTTCGCCGGGGTCGCGGTGGTGTGCGAACGTCCGGTCGCGCTGCACCGGGACGAGGCGGGCCGCCTGGACCGCGGGGACGGCCCGGCGCTGGCGTACCCCGACGGCTTCGCCCTGTACGCCTGGCGCGGCATGCCGGTGCCCGCCGCGTTCCTCGACGAGCTGACGGCCCTGACGCCGGAGCGGATCCGGGCCGAGGAGAACGCCGAACTGCGCCGGGTGATGCTGGAGCACTACGGCTACGACCGCTACCTGACCGACTCCGGGGCGCGTCCGCTGCACCGGGACGCCACGGGCACCCTGTGGCGGATCGACCTCGACGGCGACGAGCCGGTGGTGATGGTGGAGGTCCTCAACTCCACGCCGGAGCCGGACGGCACCCGACGCACCTACTGGCTGCGGGTTCCACCGTCGACCCGGACGGCCCGTGCGGGGGTCGCCTGGACGTTCGGGCTGCAGCCGGAGGTCTACGCGCCGGTGCGCGAGACCTGACGCCACGACCGGGACCGAGGCGACGGACAGGTCCGCGGGCGGGCCCGCGGGCGTCACCTTCTGAACACGGCGGTGGCCGCGGCGAGTCGGCCGCGGTCACCGCTCGAAAAGTTTCCTGCTTCACGGGGCTTGCCGGACCGGAGAAGTCATCAGTTAAATCAAGCCGTGAACTAAGCCGTCGTTCCGGCGGGTTGTCCACCCCGCCGAACCCGCGCCCTCCCGCGCCCGTCCGTGACCACCCGCACCCACCCACCCGCACCCACCCACTCGCACCCACCCGTCCGTACCCATCCGCACTCACCCCGCAGGGAACCCGCATGAGACTCAGATCCCTGGGTGTCGCGCTCGCCGCCACGGCGGCGTTGCTCGCCCTCCCCACGAACCGGCCACCCGCGGCGGCGGCCGACACCCCGCTCTCCAGGGCCGGACGGCCACCGCGTCGTCGGCCGAGAACGCCGGCACCGGCGCCGCCCTCGCCGTGGACGGGAACACCGGCACCCGGTGGTCCTCCGCCGCCACGGACGCGCAGTGGCTCCAGGTGGACCTGGGCGCCACCGCCACCGTCAGCCGGGTGGTCCTCCAGTGGGAGGCCGCCTACGGGAAGGACTACCGGCTCCAGATCTCCGCGGACGGCAGCACCTGGACCGACCTGAGGACGGTCACCGACGGCGACGGCGGCACCGACACCCACGACGTGTCCGGCCAGGGCCGCTACGTCCGGATGCAGGGCGTGCACCGGGCCACCGCCTGGGGCTACTCCCTCTGGGAGTTCCAGGTCTACGGCACCTCCGGCGGCACCGCTCCCGGCACCTGCGACACCGCGAACGCGGCACAGGGCAGGCCCGCCACGGCCTCCTCGACGGAGAACGCCGGCACCCCCGCCTCCGCCGCGTTCGACGGCGACGACGGCACCCGCTGGTCCAGCCAGGCCTCCGACCCCCAGTGGCTGCGGGTCGACCTGGGCTCGGTGCGGGACCTGTGCGGGATCGACCTGAACTGGGAGGCCGCCTACGCGAAGGACTTCCAGATCCAGGCCTCCGCGGACGGACAGACCTGGAACACCCTGCGGAGCGTGACCGGCGCGACCGGCGGCAGGACGAGTTACGACGTCAGCGGCTCCGGCCGGTACGTGCGGATCAACGGCACCACCCGCGCGACGCCGTACGGCTACTCACTGTGGGAGGTCGCCGTCCACACCGGCACCGGCGGCATACCGCCGATCCAGGGCGGCGGCGACCTGGGACCCAACGTCATCGTCGTGGACCCGAGCACCCCCAACCTCCAGCAGAAGTTCGACCAGGTCTTCGCCCAGCAGGAGTCGAACCAGTTCGGCTCCGGGCGCTACCAGTTCCTGCTGAAGCCCGGCACGTACAACGGCGTCAACGCCCAGCTCGGCTTCTACACCTCGATCTCCGGGCTCGGGCTCAACCCCGACGACACGCAGATCAACGGTGACATCACCGTCGACGCGGGCTGGTTCAACGGCAACGCCACCCAGAACTTCTGGCGTTCGGCGGAGAACCTGGCCATCCGCCCGGTCAACGGCACCGACCGGTGGGCAGTGGCGCAGGCGGCGCCGTTCCGCCGGATCCACGTCCAGGGCGGCCTCAACCTCGCCCCGAACGGCTACGGCTGGGCCTCCGGCGGCTACATCGCCGACTCGAAGATCGACGGCACCGTGGGGCCGTACTCCCAGCAGCAGTGGTACACCCGGGACAGCTCGGTCGGCGGCTGGACCAACGGCGTGTGGAACATGACGTTCACCGGCGTCCAGGGCGCCCCGGCCACCAACTTCGACACCGGCCCCTACACCACGCTGGACACCACCCCGGTCTCCCGCGAGAAGCCGTTCCTGTACCTCGACGGCAACGACTACAAGGTGTTCGTGCCCGCCAAGCGCACCAACGCGCGCGGGGTGTCCTGGCCGGCCAACGCGGGCGGCACCTCGATCCCGCTGAGCAGGTTCTACGTCGTCAAGCCGGGTGCGACGGCCGCCACCATCAACGCCGCGCTCGCCCAGGGCCTGCACCTGCTGTTCACGCCCGGCGTCCACCACCTCGACCGCGCGATCGAGGTGAACCGCGCGGGCACGGTCGTGCTGGGTCTCGGCCTGGCCACGCTCGTGCCCGACGGCGGCGTGGACGCGATGCACGTGGCCGACGTCGACGGCGTCCGGCTCGCCGGGTTCCTCATCGACGCGGGCGCGGTCCGCTCCGACGCGCTGCTGCGGATCGGCCCGGCCGGGTCGAGCGCCGACCACGCGGCCGACCCCACCACCATGCAGGACGTGTTCGTCCGCATCGGCGGCGCCGGCCCCGGCCTGGCGACCGACTCGGTGGTGGTCAACAGTGACGACGTGGTCATCGACCACACCTGGATCTGGCGCGCCGACCACGGCGAGGGCGTCGGCTGGGAGACCAACCGCGCCGACTACGGCCTGCGGGTCAACGGCGACGACGTCCTGACCACGGGCCTGTTCGTGGAGCACTTCAACAAGTACGACGTGGTCTGGAACGGCGAACGCGGGCGGACGGTCTTCTTCCAGAACGAGAAGGCCTACGACGTCCCGAACGCGGCCGCCGTCACCCACGACGGCATCGTCGGCTACGCGGCCTACAAGGTGGCCGACACGGTGAACGAGCACGAGGCCTGGGGGCTGGGCAGTTACTGCAACTTCACGTCCGACCCCTCGATCGTGCAGCACCACGGCTTCCAGGTCCCGGTGAAACCGGGGGTGAGGCTGCACAGCCTCCAGGTGATCTCCCTGGGCGGCAAGGGCCAGTACGCGCACGTGGTCAACGACACCGGGGCGCCGACCTCGGGCACGGACACCGTCCCGTCGAAGATCACACAGTTCCCGTGAAGTAGGGCGTGACAGCCTGCCGGTGCGACGACGGCCGTCGTACCGGCAGGTCCGGTGTCCGGCAGGTCCGGTGTCCGGCAGGGGCTCGCCCGGATCAAGCCCAGGCCAGGCCCCGGTCAGGCCCCGCCCCGGTCAGGCCCCGGCGGAGCGGGCCACGACGTCCGCGACCTGCCGGTGGACGACCGCGCGCGCCTCGGCGGGCAGCGCGCCGAACTCCGTGCGCTCCAGGGCGTGCGACGCCTCGTCGGAGCCGGCCGCGCACGGGACGCCCTCGCTGAGCACCTCGTAGCCGTCGCGGGCGGCGACCCGCAGGAGCCGGCGGCCGTCGCCGTCGGTGTGGACGGCGGTCGCGACGACGAAGGGCGGCGGCCCGCCCGCGTCCGCGGGAACCTTGTGGTAGCCGCTCACGACCGGGTCGCGCCAGCGCAGTCCGAGCATGAGGTGGCGCTTGGCCACGGTCTCGGCGAGATCGGTCTCGTACACACGGCCGGACTCGAGGACCGTGGCCCGCGCGTCCAGGACGAGGGCGGCGGGCAGCAGACACCGCAGCGTGCTGCCGACGATGTTGCCGCCGACGGTGGCGGTCCTGCGCACGGCTCCGGTGCCGACGCCGGCGGCGGCCCCGCGCAGCACCTCCGGCGCCTCACCGCCGATGCGGTGCAGCACCACGGCCGCCCCCAGCGTCCCGCGCCCGACCGCGTTGGCTTCGGGCAACTCCCTCAGCGACATGGCCAGTTCGGGAAATCCGTCCCGCTGCCAGGTGGCCCACACCAGGGTGGCCCCGCCTATCGGCACGGCGCCCTCGGCGAGGCATTCCTGCGCTTCGGACACGGAGGTGGGGAGACGCAACAACACGGCGGCCGACCTTCCTTCCCGGGGAAGCCGGCGGTGCGGAACCGACGCCTCCGCCATGTGGTCACGGGCAGAGCGCATTCTGCCCACGCCCGTAGGGGCGCGTACAGGGCTCACTGCCCTGCCCCGTGCGCCCCTCGGGTGGGGGACGGTCCCGGGCGCCGGCGCGGTGGGGCCGTCCGCGGACACCTCCCCACGCCACCGGCGTTCAGCCCTCGAGGGCGAGCCAGGGCCGCGGGTCGGCGTAGTAGCCGTCGTAGACGACCTCGAAGTGCAGGTGGGGGCCGGTGGACAGGCCCGTCGAGCCGACCCGGCCGATCGGGGTGCCGGTCCGCACGCCCTGCCCGACGGTGGCGCCGGGGACGGAGAGGTGGCTGTAGGTGGTCTCCAGCCGTTTGCCGTCGACGGTGCCGTGGTCGATGACGACGCGGTTGCCGTACGCCTTGGTCATGGCCGCGAAGACGACCGTGCCGTCGCGGGCGGCGGAGACCTGCGCGCCCTGCGGGGCGCCGAAGTCCACGCCGGTGTGCAGCTTGGTCACGCCGGTGAGGGGATGCTCGCGGGAACCGTACGGCGACGTGATGACGAGGGTCGTCACGGGCGGGCCAGGATCGCGTCCGCGGGCCCACCGCCGGCCGCGGCCTTGCGCAGCCACGGCACGTAGGACTCGTCGATCCCGGGGACGGTGACCTGCTGCCCGTCCGCGCCGGGAGCCCAGTCCGAGGGGAGGCCGCCGGTCAGCGCGAGGACCCCGGCCACCGCGGACAGCGTGAGCAGACCGGGCAGCACCAGCAGGGTGAGGGGTCCGGGGCCGCGCCGCCGGGGGCGGTCGGTGGAGGCGGGCGGGCTGGGGGCGCCGGGATCGCCGGACGGGCCGGTGCCCGCGAACTCGTCCTGTCCGGCGAGCGGTTCGGCGGCGGGAAGGGCAGGCCGGCCGCCGGCCGTATCGGCCGTGTCCCGGTCCGCGTCCGCCGACTGCCGCTGCTTGACGGGACGTTCCACCGCGGCGGGCGGCAAGTGGCCCGCGGCGGACGGTTCTCCGGCGGTGCCGGGCGGCCGCTCCCCGGCGGAGCCCTCCTGCGGGCGCGTCTCGACGGCCCCGTTCTCGTTCATGCCACCGGCCGTCGGGGGGAGTTGCTCGTGCTCACGGGCGGACGCCAGCGCGGGCCGCGGGCGGAGTCATCGGACGGGAAGGCAGAGGGAGGTGTCCCCGGGGGCAGATCCGGTACGTCCGTGCGGACGCCGCGGGGGACGGAGGAGCCGGGGACCGGTGCGCGGGCGTACCCGGCCGGGGCCGGCGGGAGCAGTGCGGGGGCGGGCGGGAGCGGCGCCGGGACGAACGGGAGCGGTGGCGGGGCGGGCGGGAGCGGCGCCGGGGCGGTGCGCGCCGGCCTCCGCCGCCGGGCCAGCCACAGGACGGCGGCGGCGTACAGGGCGACTCCGGCCAGGTCGACGACGACGAGTTGCCAGGGCAGGTCGGCGGCGGTGTCGTCGCTCTCCAGGCCGTCGGCGACGGCGGCCGCGAACGCGAACGCGAAGAGGTTGTTGACGGCGTGCAGGCCGATGGCGGCCTCCAGCCCGCCGGTACGCACGGTCAGCAGGCCCGCGACGGCCCCGAACACCACCAGGTCGGCGAAGCCCCAGGGGGTGCCCCAGCCGTGGGCGGCGGCGAACAGCACCGCCTGGGGCGCGACCGCGGTCCAGGGCGAGCGGGCGAAGGCGCCGACCGCCTGGGTGAGCCAGCCGCGGAAGACGTACTCCTCGGCCGCCGCCTGGAAGGGGACCAGCAGGACCAGCACGGCCAGGGCCGGCCCGAAGACCTCCCAGCCGGCCCACCGCTGCGGCTCCCCGTCCTCCGCGGACAGCAGGAACATCGCCCCGCCGGTCACGGCGAGGACCGGCAGGGCCGCGAGCACGCACAGGCCCAGCCAGCCCCGGCGCAGTCCGCCCGTCACGGAGGAGACCGTGCCGGCCGGACGGCGGCCGGTCCACCGGACCGCGAGGAGTACGAGGGGGATGGCGACGGCGAGCATCGCCAGGTCGACGGCGGTGGTCGTCACCGGCCCGAACTCCACGGTGCCGTCCGGGCCTTCGGGGTACCCGCGCGCAGATCCCACGGCGTCGACGAGGGCGTAGAGCAGCCCGGCCGTCAGGACGTACGCCACCGTCAGGAACAGGGTGCCGAGGACCGGCCGCCACCACCGGTGACGCGCCGAGACGCGGGCCAGCCGGTGGTAGCCGAGCGGTTCGGCAGGGTGACCGGGCGGTGTGAGGGCGAACCGGCCCGACGGCGGACCGGCGGGCCGGCCCGGCTGTGGGAAGGCGGCGGGCCGGAGAGGGAGCGGGGTCGGCCCGGGGACGGGCGGGTTCGTCATGACGGCCATCCTCACCGACCGCCCGCGCCCGGACATCGGCCCGGCGCAGGAACGGCGCCTCCATCGCAGGGTGGAGAGCGGCCTCGTACCGGTGCCGGGTGCGGCCCGGCCGGGCCGCGGCCTACGCTCGTCGCGACATGGACACGATACGCAACTGGCTGCTCCCCGCCCTGCTCGCGGCCGGGCAGCTCACCTGGTGGGCGACCGGCGCGGGCACGGCCGGCACGGACGGGCCGGGGCCGGTCCGGCTCGCGGCCGTCCTGGCCGTCCTGGCCGTCGAGACCGCCGCGCTGGGCCACCGGCGGCAGGCGCCGGTCCGGTGCCTGGCCGGGACGCTGGGCACGCTGGTGGCCGGCCAGGCGGCCTGGGAGGAGGGCTACTTCGGGTTCGGCACGCTGGTCGCGCTGTACTCGGTCGCCGTCCGCCGCCCCGTGCCGGTGACCGTCCGCGCGGTCGCCGCGGCCGTCGGCGTCGAGTGGCTGCTGTCGTTCGCGCACCTCGGCGTCCGGCCGGCCCTCGCCTCGGAATGGGCGCTCGGCGCGCTGGTGTACCTGGTGTGCGCGGGGCTCGGCGAGGGCCGGCGCCAGTGGCTCGACGGGCGGTCGGCCGCCGCCCGCCGGCTGGCCGGCGCGGAGGAGGCCCGGCGCCGGGCGGCCGACACCGAACGGCGGCGGCTGGCACGCGAGTTGCACGACGTGAGCGCACACCATCTGACGTCCGTCGTCATCACCGCCGACGCCGCCCTCAGGCTGGGACCGGGCCGACCGGAACTGACGGCGGAGGCCCTGTCGTTCGCGCAGCGCACCGGCGCCGAGACCCTCACCTCGCTGCAACGGCTCGTCGGGCTGCTGTGGGACACCGACGACGGCGCGCGATCCGGTCCGACGACCGCCCGGATCGAGGAACTCATCGCCGGTTTCGGACGGTTGGGCCGGCCGATCGAGGCCGATCTCCCCGCCGACCTGGCCGGTCCCGCGGCGGAGGCGGTCCACGGGATCGTCCGCGAGGCCCTCACCAACACCCTGCGTCACGCACCGGGCGGTGCCGCGCACGTCGCCGTCCGGCGCGGGGACGGCGTCCTGGAGCTGACCGTGGACAACGCCGCGCCGCGCGGCTCCGCCCCGTCCGGGGTCGGCGGCCTCGGGTCGGGGCGCGGGCTCACCGGGATGCGGGAGCGGGCGGCCGCCGTCGGCGGGGAGCTGACCGCCGGTCCCCGGCCGGACGGGGGCTGGCGGGTCCGGGCCACGCTGCCCGACGCCGCCGGGCCCCGGAGCCCGGCCGAGGGGAGCGGGCGCCGGGACGTGCTGCGGGAGCAACGGCTGGCCGATCCGGTCCTGGTGTTCTCGGCGGCGGTGCTGCCCCTGCTGTCCGTGCTGATCGCCGCGGAGGACTGGACGGGGGCGAGCCTGCGGAGCGCCCTGCCGGGGTTGTTCGTCCTGGCGGCGCTGCTGACGGTCCACGCCGTGCCGCTGCTGTGGCGCCGGCGTGCCCCGTGGGCGGCCCTCCTCGGGGTGCTGGCCACGTCGTGGCTGTGGCCGGTGACGGTCGTCGTGGCCGACGTCCCGGTGCGGGTGTCGCGGTTCTTCGACGTGGGGGCCGTCGCGGAGCTGCTCGCCGTGTACGCGATGGGTGTCTACGGCCGCGGCGCCGCCCGGACCTGGCCGGCCTGGGGGATGTCGGCGGTGTCGCTCTCCGCGGTGGTGGTGGTGACGGCCGCGGCGGAGGGGAGGCTGACGGGGACGGAGTCGGTACGGCTCACCGCCGTGCTGGTGTTCGTGCCGCTGGCCGTTCTGACGGCCGGGGTGTTCGCCGCCCTGTGGGGCGCCGGGCTGGCGGTGCGCCACAGGCGCCTGCGGGTCCTGGCCCTGGACGACCACGCGCTCGCCACCTCGCTGTGGCACGCGGAGCGGGCGGCGGACGCGGAACGGCGGCGGCTGGCGGCGAGGTTGCGCGACGCCGTCCTGGAGCGCACGGCCGCGCTGGTCGAACGGGCCCGGCAGGGACAGCTGGACGAGGTGGCCGCGGAGGCCCGGGCGGCGCTGTCGGCGATGCGCGAACTCCTGCACAGCCTGGGCGGGTCCGAGGACCCCGGGCGGCACCGCTCCCCCGCGCCCGCTGCCGCGGACCTCGTCTCGCTGTGCCGGGACCTGTCCTCGTCCGGCCGCCGGGTGAGCGTGCGCGGCCTGCCGAAGGCCGCGCGGGACCTGCCGTCCCCGGTGGCGCTGTCGGCGTACGGGATCGTGGAGACGGCGCTCGGCGCGGGTGACCAGGGTCCGGCGCGGGTCACGTTCAGGCGGCGCCGGGAGATGCTGCGGGTCACCGTGTCGGGCGTGCCGCTGGCGGTGACCGGGCCGGTGGCCGGGCGGCTGCGGGCGTGGGTCCCCGCCGGGGCGGGGCGGATCGTGTTCGAAGAGCCCGGTATCGTAAGGGCGTTGCTGTCGGCCCGGCCCGGTCCGGAGCCCGTCCAGGAGGTGTCCCCGTCGTCACGCGTGTGATGGTCGTCGACGACCAGGCGGTGGTCCGTGCCGGATTCGCCGCCATCGTGGACGCCGAACCCGATCTGACCGTGGTCGCCGAGGCCGGTGACGGGGCGTCGGCGGTGGCGCTGGCCGCCGAGCAGCGGCCCGACCTGGTGCTGATGGACATCCGCATGCCCGGCATGGACGGCCTGACCGCGACCCGTCTCGTCACCTCGGTGCCGGACGGGCCGCGGGTGCTGGTGCTGACCACCTTCGACCTGGACGCCTACGTCTACGAGGCGTTGCGGGCGGGGGCGTCGGGGTTCCTGCTCAAGGACGCCATGCCCGAGGACCTGCTGTCCGCGATCCGGGTCGTCGCCGCCGGGGAGGGCATCCTCGCCCCGACCGTGACGCGCCGCCTGATCGGCACCTTCGCGCAGGGCGCCCCGCGGCCGCCCGCCGTCACCGGTGCGCTGTCCTCGCTCACGCCCCGGGAGAAGGAGGTCCTGCTGCACATCGCGGCGGGGCTGGCCAACGCCGAGATCGGCGCCGCGCTCGGGGTGACCACGGGCACGGTGAAGACCCACGTGAACGCCCTGCTGTCCAAGCTGGGGCTGCGCGACCGCGTACAGGCCACGATCCTGGCGTACGAGAGCGGGCTGGTGCGGCCGCGCGGCACGGCCGACGCGTAGGGCTCCCGTTCGGGCCGGGCTCGCGGGCCCTGCCGCACGGGCGGCCCGGGAACCCGGCCCGCGCCACCACCGGTCCGCGCCACCACCGGTCCGGGCCGGTGACGTCCCGCCCGCGCGAGGCGCGGGAACCGTCCGGCGCGTGGGCCGGCCGCGACGCCCCGCGGGAGGACGGCGAGGGCTTCGCGGGCGGTACGTGACCGCCGGGGAGTGACACCGGCCCCGGCCGGTTCAGCCCACCTCGACGAGCAGGTCGCCGCCCTCCACCTGCTGGATGCGGTTGATGGCGAGGCGGCTGACCCGGCCGCCGCGCGGGGCGGTGATGGCGGCCTCCATCTTCATCGCCTCGATGGTGGCGAGCGTGGCGCCGGCCTCCACCTCGTCGCCCTCGGCGACCGCCAGCGTCACCACGCCCGCGAACGGCGCCGCGACGTGACCGGGCTGGGACCGGTCGGCCTTCTCGGTGACCGGGAGGTCGGAGGCGGCCGCCCGGTCGCGGACCTGGACGGGCCTGAGCTGGCCGTTGAGGGAGGACATCACGGTGCGCAGGCCGCGCTCGTCGGCCTCGCCCACCGCCTGCAGCTCGATCAGCAGCCGCACGCCGGGCTCGAGGTCGACGGCGTACTCCTTGCCCGGCCGCAGTCCGTAGAAGAAGTCCTTGCTGTCCAGGACGCTGGTGTCGCCGTAGGCCTGGCGGTGGGTGTCGAACTCGCGGGTGGGGCCGGGGAACAGCAGCCGGTTGAGGGTGGCGCGGCGGGACTTCTCCAGGCCCTCCCGGTCCTCGCCGGTCAGCTCCGTGACGGGCTTGGCCTCCGCGCGGCCCCGCAGGGCCTTGGTGCGGAACGGCTCGGGCCAGCCGCCGGGCGGGGTGCCCAGTTCGCCGCGCAGGAAGCCGATGACGGAGTCCGGGATGTCGTAGGAGTCGGGGTGGGACTCGAAGTCGGCCGGGGACACGCCGGCGCCGACGAGGTGCAGGGCGAGGTCGCCGACCACCTTGGACGACGGGGTGACCTTCACCAGGCGGCCCAGGATGCGGTCGGCGGCGGCGTACATCGCCTCGATGTCCTCGAAGCGGTCGCCGAGGCCGAGCGCGACGGCCTGGGTGCGCAGGTTGGACAGCTGTCCGCCGGGGATCTCGTGGTGGTAGACGCGGCCGGTGGGCGAGGCGAGGCCCGCCTCGAAGGGGGCGTAGATCCGGCGGACGCCCTCCCAGTACGGCTCGAGGTCGCCGACGGCCTGGAGGTCGAGGCCGGTGGGGCGGTCGGAGTGGTCGGTCGCGGCGACCAGCGCCGACAGCGACGGCTGGGAGGTGGTCCCGGCCATGGAGGCCACGGCGCCGTCGACGGCGTCCACGCCGGCCTGGATCGCGGCGAGGTAGGTGGCGAGCTGGCCGCCCGCGGTGTCGTGGGTGTGCAGGTGCACCGGCAGGCCGAACTCGCGGCGCAGCGCGGAGACGAGGGTGGCGGCGGCCGGGGCGCGCAGCAGGCCCGCCATGTCCTTGACGGCCAGCACGTGGGCGCCGGCCTCGACGATCTGCTCGGCCAGGCGCAGGTAGTAGTCGAGGGTGTAGAGGCGTTCGCCCGGGTCGGACAGGTCGGAGGTGTAGCAGAGGGCGACCTCGGCGACCGCGGTGCCCGTCTCGCGCACGGCGTCGATGGCGGGGCGCATCCGGCCGACGTCGTTGAGGGCGTCGAAGATGCGGAAGATGTCGATGCCGGTGGCGGCGGCCTCCTGCACGAAGGCGTCGGTGACCTCGGTCGGGTACGGGGTGTAGCCGACGGTGTTGCGGCCGCGCAGCAGCATCTGGAGGCAGATGTTGGGGACGGCCTCGCGCAGGGCGGCCAGCCGCTCCCAGGGGTCCTCGGCGAGGAAGCGCAGGGCGACGTCGTAGGTGGCGCCGCCCCAGCACTCCAGCGAGAGCAGCTGGGGCAGGGTGTGGGCGACGGCCGGGGCGGCGGCGAGGAGGTCCTTGGTGCGCACGCGGGTCGCGAGCAGCGACTGGTGGGCGTCGCGGAAGGTGGTGTCGGTGACGCCGAGCGTCGGCGACTCGCGCAGCCGGCGGGCGAAGCCCTCGGGCCCGAGGTCGACGAGCAGTTGCCGGGAGCCGGCGGGCGGCTCGGCGGCGGGCAGCGGGGGCAGCTTGGTGACGGGGTCGATCAGGTCGGGCCGTTCGCCGTGCGGCTTGTTCACGGTGACGTCGGCGAGGTAGGTGAGCAGCTTGGTGCCGCGGTCGGCGGAGGAGCGGGCGGTGAGCAGGTGCGGACGTTCCTCGATGAACGAGGTGGTGACCCGCCCGGCCCGGAAGTCGGGGTCGTCCAGGACGGCCTGGAGGAACGGGATGTTGGTGGCCACGCCGCGGATGCGGAACTCGGCGACGGCGCGCCGGGCGCGGTTGATCGCGGTCGGGAAGTCCCTTCCCCGGCAGGTGAGTTTGACGAGCATCGAGTCGAAGTGGGCGCTGATGTCCGTACCGGCGTGGGTGGTTCCGCCGTCGAGGCGGATGCCGGACCCGCCCGGCGAGCGGTAGGCGCTGATGCGGCCGGTGTCGGGCCGGAAGCCGTTGGCGGGGTCCTCGGTGGTGATACGGCACTGCAGGGCCGCGCCGCGCAGGGTGACCGTGTCCTGCGACAGGCCGAGGTCGGCCAGGGTCTCGCCGGAGGCGATGCGCAGCTGGGCCTGGACGAGGTCGACGTCGGTGACCTCCTCGGTGACCGTGTGCTCGACCTGGATGCGGGGGTTCATCTCGATGAAGACGTGGTTGCCGTCGCGGTCGAGGAGGAACTCGACGGTGCCGGCGTTGCGGTAACCGATCTCGCGGGCGAAGCGGACGGCGTCGGCGCAGATCCGGTCCCGCAGCTCCGGTGCCAGGTTCGGGGCGGGCGCCAGTTCGATGACCTTCTGGTGGCGGCGCTGGACCGAGCAGTCGCGTTCGAAGAGGTGGATGACGTCGCCCTCGCCGTCCGCGAGGATCTGCACCTCGATGTGGCGGGGGTCGACGACGGCCTTCTCCAGGAAGACGGTGGGGTCGCCGAACGCGGACGCCGCCTCGCGGGACGCGGCCTCGACGGACTCGCGCAGCCGGTCCGGGTCCTCGACGCGCCGCATGCCGCGCCCGCCGCCGCCGGCGACCGCCTTGACGAAGACCGGGAAGCCGATGTCCTCGGCGGCGCGGAGCAGTTCGTCGATGTCGTCGGAGGGCTGCGAGGAGGTGAGGACGGGTACGCCGGCGGCCCGGGCGGCGGCGACCGCGCTGGCCTTGTTCCCGGTCAGTTCCAGGGTGCGGGCGTCGGGTCCGACGAAGGTGATGCCCGCCTCCTCGCAGGCGCGGGCCAGTTCGGGGTTCTCGGAGAGGAACCCGTAGCCGGGGTACACGGCGTCCGCGCCCGCCCGGCGCGCCGCGCCGACGATCTCCTCCACGGACAGGTACGCCCGCACGGGATGTCCCGGCTCACCGATCTCGTAGGCCTCGTCGGCCTTCAGCCGGTGCAGCGAGTTGCGGTCCTCGTGCGGGAACACCGCGACGGTGCGCGCGCCCAGCTCGTAGCCGGCGCGGAACGCCCGGATCGCGATCTCGCCACGGTTGGCGACCAGCACCTTGCGGAACATCCTGGATCCCTTCAGCCTGCCGGTGACGGGACCATGGTGTCGGTGCCGTCACCGGAGTGCCATGTGAGTCGGGCCACTCACCCTCGCGTCTCCCCCGTTTCCGGGCGGGCGGTGTGGTCGGGATGGCCGGCGGTACGGCGGGCTTCCTTCATCTCCGCCTCGTGGAGGTGGTCCCGGCCCGCGGCCAGTTCGTCGACGGCGGCGCGCTCGAGCCGCTTGAACGCCTCGTAGTACGTGCGGTCGTAGGCCTCGACGATCTGGAAGGTCCAGTGGCCGGGGATGACGTTGCGGCCGAGGATCTCGGTGGAGACCTTCTCGGCCCATTCGTCGTGCCCGGCCCTGCGCAGGAGGGAGACCGCCTCGTCCAGCTGGAGGTCCGCGGTGCCGGTCAGCTGGTGGAATCCGTAGAGGTGGCCCCTGGCCCGCTCCGTCGTCTCCAGTGCTTTGGACAGTGCGCCCAGGGCCCGCACGGTGTCGTCGCTCATCCCTTCGGGGCGGCGGTGGTCGCGGTCGGGTCCGTCTCGGTGTGTGTGCATGCTCCTGCCTGTCCCCCGGACCGGACCGGTCATGCCCGGTGCGGTCCGGGTCGTCGGACGCCCGGCGCCGGTACGGCGGGCCCGTCGCCGTCAGCCGGTGGCCAGTTTCCGCAGTCCGTCCGGGGTTCCGTTGAACCGGTCGTGGTCGCCGACGGTGGGTCCGGTGGAGGTGTACTGCCAGAAGGTGTGGTGGGGCCAGCCGGCCGGGAGGGTGCCCGGCGTGGCGGCGTACCGGGCGATCCACAGGGGGTTGGTGGCGCCGAACCCGGCGTGGTCGCCGGTGCACTGGGTCCACCAGCTGGTGGCGGTGTAGATGACGGCGTCGCGGCCGGTGCGGGCCTTGTAGCGGGCGAGGAAGCTCGCGATCCAGGAGACCATCGAGGCGCGGGTCTTGCCGAAGCAGGCGTCGCCGTAGGGGTTCCACTCGATGTCGAGGACGCCGGGCAGGGTCGTGCCGTCGGGGCTCCAGCCGCCGCCGTGGTCGACGAAGTAGTCGGCCTGCGCGGCGCCGCCGGCGGTGTCGGGCGTCGCGAAGTGGTAGGCGCCGCGGAGCATGCCGACGGCGCGGGAACCGCTGTACTGCTGGGCGTAGTAGGGGTTGGTGTAGGAGGTTCCCTCGGTGGCCTTGACGTAGGCGAAGGTGACACCGGAGGCCCACAGCGTCGTCCAGGCGACGTCGCGCTGGTGGCTGGAGACGTCGACGCCCTCGGGCCGGGCCGCCGCGCGGGTGTCGGGGGAGCCGGTCCGGCCGTCGTGGAGGGCGACGCCCATGCCCATGCGGGCGGTCCCGCGGGCGGGAACGGGGGCGCCGGGCGGCTCCCCGCCGGGGGCCGGCGGGGATATGGGCTGGTGCGTGGAGAGGAGTATGGACAGGGCGACCGGCAGACCGGTCGCGTACAGACGCAGGCGGCCGAACGCCGCTCTCAGGGGCCTTCGCATGCCTCCCATCTGATGCGGTGTCGCGGGCGCCCGCACCTTTTCGTCCCTCCGTCGGCCGTACCCCCGGGCGACGGGGCCCGGGGGGAGGCGCGACGCGGGAGGTCCCGCGGGGGGCCGGCCGGATCAGTTCCGGTCGGCGTCCAGCAGTGTCTGCAGATGGACCATGCAGGGGGTGCAGTGGCGGTCGGTGGTGTTCGTGGCCGTCGCGCCGGTGGCGGAGACATCGGTGCCGCACAGGCTCGTCCCGTGGTGCGGGACCACCACGTGCCACACATGCTCACCGCCACCCGACGCAAGGCCCACCTTCATCTCGTACACGGCTCGTCCCTTCTGTCGGGCGTACCTCCAGAAGACCGCGTGCCGCGTCCGGCGTCCCCCTGGGGCGGGCCGTTCGGGGGACGCCGTAGCCCGGCCGCACCACCCGGGTGGCCGGGGGGCGCGGGCCGTGGCACAGTGCCCGCACGCCGGCCGGGGCCGTGGGACGTCGGGCTCAGGTGTGGCGGTGGACGGTGAGGGAGGCCACCTCGAAGGACATCTCCGTCACCTCCGGGTCGGGCTCCGGGTGGTAACGGCCCGCGCACACCGAGAGGTTGACGATGAGGTAGGCGTGCCAGCGCGATCCGACGCCGCGCCGGTCGGCGAAGACCGTCGTGCCGTTCAGGGACCACACGACGTTGCGGGCGCCGAACTCGACGGCGAGGTCGATCCAGGCGCCGGGGGCGACCGCGTCGTCGCGGTGGTAGCGGTGGGCGGCCCGGACGTGGTTGGAGAGTTCCAGCAGGTCCGGGTTGTCGGGGTGGTACTCGAAGACGTCGATCTCCTGGTCGCCGTCGCGCCAGGTCCAGATGGCGGGCCAGGCCCCGGTCTCGAGGGGCAGCCGCACCCGGGCCTCGAGCCGGTCGCCGGTGCGGGCCATGAAGCCCTCGTCGCTGCCTTCCGTGGTGAGCAGTCCCGTGTCCCAGAGGCCGTCGTCGCGTCGGGTGGCCCGGAAGGTGCCGGTCCGCGAGTAGGCGGGATCCGCCACGAGGTGGTCGAGTTTGTTGTCGTCGGGGTTGACGGGCCCTCCGTCGGGATAGGCCCACGAACGGCCCGCGACCCACTGATGGTCCGAGGCGAAATCGGCTCTGAAACAGACGTCGGTCACCGGCGTGCTCCTCGCCCTCGCGCGTTCTGTCACGGAGGATCTGCCCGGTGCACCCGTACGCACGCGGCGGGTGCCCGTGAACAACCCGGGCGGGGGACGCCGGCCCGCACGGATGCTCAACTCCCGTACTGATATGCGGAGTCGGGCCGCCGTCCCGCGACGACACCGGTGACGGCGGGTGTCGGGCCGCTCCCGCCACTCCCCTCACTCCCGCGGCGGGCGTTCACCGCCGGGCGGTGCCCGGGGACGTCCGTCCGGCAGCGGACGGGCCGGCGCACCGCAGCCCGAACACGGTGCGCCGGCCCGTCGCGCGTCAGCCGGCCGCCGTCAGCCGGCCGCCAGCAGTGCCTCCAGCGCCGTCGCGGTCACCGGGTGGGCGGTGAGGAGCGCGGCCCCCGGCGGGGTGTCCGCGGCGGGGCTCTCCCAGGTGCCCTCGCAGCCGAGCAGCTCCGCCAGCGCGTCGCACGTCGCCGGATGCGCGGGGAGGAGGGCGGCGCCGCGGGCCGCGCCGCCCGGCCGGTCCGCCGGGACGGCCGCGGGCTCCTGCGGGGCGCGCCACGGCGGTGTCCAGGAGTCCAGCTCCGCCAGCCGGGCCGGGAAGACGCGGCCCGCCTCGCGGATCAGCAGCGGGGCCAGTTCCGCGCCGCCCGCCCGCAGACTGGTGATCAGCGTCGGCAGCCAGGGCAGCAGCACCGGGTCCGGGAGCCGCGCGAAGGCGTTCGACACCGCCTCGACGACGAAGTCCGCCAGGTGCGGCACCGGTTCCAGCGCGTGCACGAACCCGCTGAGGTAGCGCGGATAGGCGGGCACCACCAGGGGGTTGCCGAGCAGCTCGTCGCAGCGGGCCCGCAGGTCCGTCCGGGACAGCGTGCCGAGGTGGGTCTGCGCCGCCCACAGCAGCGCCGTGCGCGACGGCTCCCCGGACGGGACTGGGCGAGGGCCAGCTCCAGTTGCGTGCGGTCGCAGCCCAGGGAGAGGGCGAGGCCCTCCATGCCGAAGAGGAACCCCAGCATGGCCGCGACCTGCCGGACGGTGGCGTCCTCGTCGGTGAACGCCGTCGGCAGCAGCGTGCAGTAGTGCGCGTAGCCGGTCGTGACGAAGGACTCGATCCACGGCGGCAGGGCCGGCTCGGCGGTGCGGTAGTACGCCAGCAGGCGGCGCACGCGGCGCAGCACCTCGGGGGCGCCGTCCACGGTGCGCTCCGCCGCGAGGACCTCCAGGGCGCGGGTGCCCAGCTCGTCGGCGAGGCGGCGGCTGCGCAGGTGGAGGACGGCGTCCTCGACGGTCTCCAGGACCTGCGCCGCCGTCGCCTGCGGGGCGTACGCGGCGCGCCGCAGCCGCTGTTCCAGGACCTGCTCGATGCTGACGCCCTCGTAGCCCAGCTCGATGAGGGCGCGCTGGTGGGTGCCCAGGGCCAGGTCCCAGGACTCCTGGATGGCGCGCTCCCCAGGCGCCGGTCGCCCATGATCGGCCGGGCGGCGCCCTGGGGCAGCAGCCGGCGCAGCATCCACAGCACGTCGGAGCAGCGCTCCAGTTCGGGCCGGCCGGCGATGTCCAGCAGGGCGCGCTGCACGCCGCGCTGCTGGAGCCTGAGGTTCAGCGGGGCGAGCCGGTCGTGGACGTCCCGGGCGAGGGGCGGCAGCGCGTCGTAGCCGACCTGGCCGATCCGGTCGCCGCCCATCATGATCTCGACGAGCCGGCCGACGTCGCGCCGCCCCGGTACGGCTTCCTTCTCGATGCAGGTGACGGCCGCGTCCTGGAAGTCGTACGGTGTCGGGCGGACCCGGTCGCGCATCCCGGCCAGCAGGATCGACGTCTCGAACACGGCGATGGCGTCGGCGGTGGAGGCGAGGTAGCCGTTGCGCCGCGCGGCCCGCACGATCTCCACCGACCAGCCGAGCAGTTCGGCCTCGTCGAGGGGGTCGAGGGCGGGCGGCCGCCGGAGGAACCCGGTGAGCCGGTCGGCCGGCGGGGCCGGGGAGGCGGGCGGCGCGGGCACGGCCGCCTTCCTCGGCCGGGTGCTCTTCTTCGTGCCGGCCTGTCCTTCCAGGCGGTACGGCCGCACGCCGGTCCGCTTGAGGTTCTTGGCCCATTCGGACGCGGCGATGGACACCGATCCGGCGGCGAGGCCGAACTGCGCCTCGATCGCGGCGTGGCTGGAGGGGATGAGTCCGTGCCGCCACGTGGTGGGGGTGGGCGGGGTGATGGTGAAGCCGTCGCTGCCGTCGACGCCGAACTCCTCGACGCGGCTGGCGGCGTGGAACGCGCCGCAGACGTAGAGGCAGTCGGCCGGGTCGGTGCCGGTGGCCGCGAGGTGCTCGCGCATCCGCGTCCACATGTACCGTTCGCGGTCCTCGTCGACCCGGACGCGGCGCCGGTCGCCGGGTGCCAGGCGCCGGAAGAGGCTGCCGATGAGCAGCATGACCTGCCGGTAGGTGTCGTGGTCGCTGTCGCCGAGCGGCAGTTCGACGTACTGGTGCCACCACTCCGACCAGTGCCGCACCCGGCCGTGGCGCAGCAGGTGTTCCTCCAGTTCGGCGAAGCGGGGCCGCAGGTCGCCGATCTCGACGCCGACCGCGTCGCCGTGCAGGACGCTCTCCTCGTCGGCGGGCGGCGCGTCGGGGTCGGGGTCCGCGGCGGGCGGGGTCTCCCACTGGAAGACGTGGTCCGAGGAGCGGTCGACGAGGACGAGCTCGACGCCCGGGGTGTCGAGGGCGTAGGCGATCGCCTGGTACTCGGCGGAGGCCTCGGTGACCGGGGCGACCACCGACAGCGGTGACCAGTCGGCGGGGAAGCCCTCCACCTCGGTCGCGAACGCCTGTACCGCCACCGGGAGGCGGCAGTTGCGCAGCTCGGTGAGGAGGGGCGCCATGTCCTCGCACAGTTCCAGGTAGACCACCTTCGGCTGCTTCTCGCGCAGCCGGCGGGCCATGGCGAGCGCCGAGGCCGGGGAGTGGTGGCAGACCGGGAAGATCTCCAGCGGCTCGCGCACGGCGCGCTCGACGTCGTCGACGATGCCGCGGAGGATCCCCTCCAGGGCGCCGGGTCCGTCGGCGAACGCGGTCGCCGCGTCCTGGAGCTGGGTGCGCAGGGCGCCGAACGTGCCCTCGGGCGGGGCGCTCACGACAGGGTCGCGATCGCGTCGCGGCCGCCCTCCAGGAACTCCGGCCAGGAGCCCCCCTCCTCCCTGCTGCGCGGCTCGACGACGCCGTGCAGGTACTTGTTGAGGATGGCGAGGTCCTCGGGGTCGCGGCGGGCGAGGGAGCCGACCAGGGAGGCGGCGAGGGTGCGTGCGGTCAGGGCGCGCTCGCCGAAGAAGTCGCCGTGCAGAACGGCGTCCTCCAGGACGCCGATCTGCTCGGCGGTGGACAGCGCGGACTCCAGCTTCTCGTCGTCGCCGGCCGCCGCGGCGGCGGAGGCGCGCAGGTCCGCGAAGCTCTGCAGCAGCACGTCCAGCAGGGTGGGTGGGACGTCGAGTTCGATCCGGTGGCGGCGCAGCAGTTCCTCGGTGCGGAAGCGGACGATCTCCGCCTCGCTCTTCTTGTTCGTCACGACGGGGATGCGGACGAAGTTGAAGCGGCGCTTGAGGGCCGAGGACAGGTCGTTGACGCCCCGGTCGCGGCTGTTGGCGGTGGCGATGACGGAGAAGCCCGGCTTGGCGAACACGATGCCGTCGCTGTCGAGTTCGGGGACCGAGATGTACTTCTCGGACAGGATGGAGATCAGGGCGTCCTGGACGTCGCTGGTGGAACGGGTGAGTTCCTCGAACCGGCCGATCGTGCCGGTCTCCATCGCGGTCATGATCGGCGAGGGGATCATCGACTCGCGGGACTGGCCCTTGGCGATGACCATGGACACGTTCCACGAGTACTTGATGTGGTCCTCGGTGGTGCCGGCGGTGCCCTGGACTACCTGGGTGGAGTTGCGGCAGACGGCGGCGGCCAGCAGCTCGGCCAGCCAGCTCTTGCCGGTGCCGGGGTCGCCGATGAGCAGCAGGCCGCGGTCGGAGGCGAGGGTGACGATGGCCCGCTCGACGATGCTGCGGTCGCCGAACCACTTCTGGGAGACGTCCCGGTCGAGGCCGTCCGCCCGCTCGGAGCCGAGGACGAACAGCCGGATCATCTTGGGCGACAGCCGCCAGGAGAACGGCTTGGGGTTGTCGTCCACCGACTCCAGCCAGTCCAGTTCCTCGGCGTACTTGATCTCGGCGGGGGCGCGCAACAGGTCGGACATCGACAGGCCTTTCTGCGGAAGGGCGAGCAAGAAGAAAAAGAAGAAAAAGAAGAAAGGGGAAAGGAGGGAAAGGGGAGAGAAGAGACAGGAGGGGAGAGGGCGACGCAGCGGGCGTCTCAGGTGAGGAACGTCTTCAGCTCGTGCACGAGCTTGCGGATGTGACCGGAGAGCACCGGCGTGCCGAGGTCCTTGAAGCGTTCCCGGAACCAGGGGTTGACGCTGCCGCGGCCGGAGCTGGTAACCGAGCCGACGGGGATGAACTTGACCCCCGAGCGGTGCAGGGCGGCCATGCTGTCGTAGAGGGGCTCGCCGCGCCACTCGTAGAAGTCGGAGATCCACACCACGACGGTGTTGCGCGGCTCGGCGATCTTCGGCTGGGCGAGGGCCATCGCGACGGTGCCGTCGGTGCCGCCGCCGAGGTGGGTGCGCAGCAGCGTCTCGAAGGGGTCGTGCACCCAGGGAGTCAGGTCGAGCGCCTGGGTGTCGTACGCGATGAGGTGGACGTCGACCTTCGGCAGGCCCGCGAAGATCGAGGCCAGGATGGTGCAGTTGACCATGGAGTCGACCATCGAGCCGGACTGGTCCACCACGACGACGAGCCGCTGCGGTGTGGTTCTGCGGGCGGTGTGCCGGTAGTAGAGGCGGTCGACGTAGAGCCGCTCCTCCTCGGGGCTGTAGTTGGTGAGGTTCTTCCAGATGGTGCGGTCGAGGTCGAGGTTGCGGAACACCCGCTTCGGCGGGACGGACCGGTCGAGGGCGCCGACCGTGGTCTTCTCCACCTGGGTGCGCAGCACTTCGGCGACCTCGTCGACGAACCGGCGGATCAGCGCCTTGGCGTTGGCGAGGGCGACTCCGGAGAGATTGTTCTTGTCCCGCAGCAGTTGCTCGATCAGCGACATGCTCGGGGTGAGCCGGGCGGCGAGCGCGGGATCGGCGAGCACCTCGCGCAGGTGCATCCGCTTGACCAGGTCGCCTTCGAGGGCGCCGAGTTCGGGTCCGATCTGCGGGATCAGCCGGCTGAGGTCGGGGGTCCGGCCGTTGCCGCCCGAGCCGGTCGGGCCGACGCCGCGGCCGCCGCCGGCCCGACCGCCGCGCAGGTCGCCGGGCGAGCAGCCGAGCGCACGCTCCAGCCAGCCGGCGTCGGACTGCCAGCGCGCGAGCTGACCCGCGCTGACGGCTCCGGTGCCGGTGGCGAAGACGTTGAGCAGCACCTTGGAGACGAGGGCCGCGCGCCGCACCTCGGCCGGACGGTCACGCGTGTCGTCGGCGTCGGTATCGGGTTCGGGTTCGGGTTCGGGGACCATCAGGCCGTCGAACTCGGCGGCCAGCTCCGGGTGGCGCTGCACGATGGAGTCGACGGAGGCTCCCGGGTCCAGCAGCGCGGGCGGCAGGCCGACGTCCTCGACGACGGCGAGGCTCGCGGACTCCAGTGCGGCCTGCTCCTCCGGGTCGAAGAGGCGGGCCAGGAGACGCCAGTAGAGGACCTGCCGGCGGTTGTCGTGGCCGGCATGGTTGTCGCGGTTGTCGTGATTGGCGTGGGGGTGGTCGCGGTCTCGGTCGTGCGCCGGACGCCGCTCTCGGTCTCGGTCTCGGGCTCGGTCATTTGCGCAGCAGCCTTCCCGCCCGCTCCCGCAGGACGGTCACGGCGTCCGTGGCGGCCTTCTCGGCCTTGGCGCCGGTCTTGTCGGTGGTGCCGCCCGCCCAGGCGCCCGCCTGGAGGGCGGTGGTCCTCCTGCGCACCGTGGTCTCCACGGCGAGCGGCTGGAGGTGGAACGCGCCGTCGTCCCAGCGCAGCAGGCCGATGCAGGCGCTGGAGGCGGCCACCGCCCCGGGGGTGAGGGGACCGGCGGCGGGGATGCGGTCGGTGTCCACGGCGAGGGTGTGTCCGGCGAAACCGAA
The DNA here is from genome assembly GCA_021568835.1 of Streptomyces sp. Tue 6430. Lineage (GTDB taxonomy): Bacteria > Actinomycetota > Actinomycetes > Streptomycetales > Streptomycetaceae > Streptomyces. The sequence continues at coordinate 776,695 of JAKGSH010000001.1, read as the reverse complement.
GGCGATCGTGGAGTCGCCCTCCTGCCGGGCTTCGTAGCCCTCCAGGAACACCGGTTCGGCCAGGCGCGCGGGGTGGCGGTCCAGCGGTGCGGTGGGCGGTGCCGTGGCGGCCGGGAGGGCGACGCGGGCGGCGGCGAAGGCGTCGGCGGGTTCACCCGGGCGGGCCCGGTCGTCGTCCCAGATCAGGTCGCCGTCCTCGGTGAGGGGCATGTCGGTGAGCTGCATGGACCGGCCTTCGCCGAGGGCGGTGAGCAGCGCCAGGTGGGGCCGCAGGAGCTGCCAGACGCCCGCCGCGACGACGGTGTCCGGCTTGGGCACGGAGACGCTCGCGCGCACCAGGCGGGCCGCCCCGCCGTCCGCCGGTTCGAACACCGCGTGGACCTGCGCCTGGGCGGCCGTCGCGTGTTCGTGCAGGTCGACGCCGAGGGGAAGCAGACGGCCGGTGGCGGGGACGGTCGGCGCGGGCTCGGCGGCGCCGGGCCGGGTCAGCAGCAGGGCACGCGCCCACAGGTCGCCCCAGCGGCGGGCGGGGAAACGGTCCAGGGCGGCGCCGGGGCAGGAGGCGGCGAGTTCGGCGGCGAAGCCGTCGAGCAGGGTGGCCAGTCGGCGCAGGGTGGGGTCGGGCAGCATCGCCGAGACGATCTGCGCGGCCGATCCGACGAGTTCGTGGTCGATGCCCTGCCAGCCGGCGCGGGCGAGGTCGGCGAGCCAGGTCCGGGCGGCCAGCAGCAGGTTGACGGTCTGCCGCGGCGCCGGAACGGGTGCCGCGGCCTCGCCGCGGGTGCGGCCGGTGCTCTCGTCGGCGCGGGCCGTCAGGGCGTCATGGGCGGCCCCCAGGAGGGCGGTGCGGGCGGCGGCGAGGGCGACGAGGTGGTCCTCGCCCGCGGCTCCCGCCGCCGCCTTCTCGACGGCTTCCGCGACCCGGGCGGCCAGCGGCGATCCGGCCACGGCGCGGGCGAGTTCCGCCAGGTCGGCGACGCGGGCGGGCTGCGGGCGGAGCAGACCCGCGACGAGGGCCCGGTCGAGGGCGTCGACCGCCGCCAGCGCCTCGTCGAGTCCGTCGACGGGGGCGGTCAGCGGGTCCGCGAGCCCCGCTTCCGTTTCCGCTTCCGTGCCGGGCGCGGAAACGGGCGCGGGCGCTCCGGTGGCGTCCGCCGTCCGGGTCGGCGGGAACCACTGCATCTCGGGCGACGGGACCGTGGTGGGCGCGAGTTCGAGGTAGGCGAGGTGCCGCAGGAAGCGGCTGAAGACGGAGGCCGCCGAGGTCTTGCCGTCGGCCGGGGCGGGCCGGGTGGCGGTCATGGCGTCGGTGATGCCGGGGACCGTCGCCTCCCCGCCGGCAGGCTCGACGCGCAGGTAGCGGGCGACGCGCTCGGCGCCGTACTGCAGGACGGCCTCGGTGATCAGGGCGCGGATGTGGTTGCAGTACGAGCCGCGCGCACCACCGCAGGGGCGGTTGTTGTTGGTGCTGCACGCGAACGCGTACGTCCCGGCGGCCACCGACGAGACGTACACGCGCTCGATGTCCGAGCCGCTGGAGACGACGCCCTGGAGGCGTCCGTCGGCCAGTTCGACGAAGGGGACCTTGGCGAGTTTGCGGGGCCGCGCGGGCGGCACCACACGGGCCGTGCTCGACTTCTCCCAGTCCGACAACGCACCATCTCCTTTGCAGCACGAAGCCCGGGCACGCCGAGTCGGCGCGGCACAGGGGGGCTGTCGCACCGGAGTCGGCGCGACAAGGACGAAGCTACCGGTGACCACTGACAACGCCCCTCGGTCACCTGTACGGAGCGGCTCCGGCGCCCACCGTCCGCCGCCGGACCGGCGGGTGCTCGGCCGACGCGGCGTCAGACGCCCGCGACCGGCGCGGAGTCGGGTCCGGAGTCGGGGCCGGCCGGGGACGCGGGCGAACCAGCCGCGGTCACCGCGCACGGGTCGGCGTGGGCGTGATCGCCCCGCGCGGGTGACCCGCGCGGGTCACCCGTCGACGCGGTCGGCCCTCTCGCCCCTCTCCCCCGCCGGGGACTCGGAGCGGACCCGGGCGACGGCAGCCGCCACCTGCTCCCGGACGGCCTCCGGCGGCGGGTCCCCCTCCACGGCGCCGACGAGGTCGCGGGCGAGGTGGTGCAGCTTGGTGTTGGTGTGCTGGGAGGCATCGACCAGCACCCGCCAGGCGTCCTGCGCGCTGAGGGCGAACGAGGCCATGAGGATGCCGCGGGCGAGGTCGATCACCGGACGGGTCCGCATGGCCCGCCGCAGCTGGACGACCTCGACGTGCAGGTTCCGTTCGCCGCCGGGGCCCTGCGGCGGTCCGGCGGCGAGCGCGTCGTCCGCGGAGCGGTGATCGACGTCGGTGCCGGTGTCGGCGGCGGTGCCGGTGTCGGTCTCGACGTCGGCGAACAGCCGTGCCGTGCCGGTCAGTTCGAGGAGCCGCTCCACCGCGGGGGCGGCCGAGCGCACGACGACCCTCTTGCCCTGCCGCAAGCCCCGCTCGCGCAGTTCCAGCAGGACGTTCAGGGCGGCGCAGTCGCAGAACACGACGGCACCGAGGTCCAGCTCCACGGCGCCGACCGCGGCGGCCAGTGCCGCCCGCAGGGCGTGCTCGAGCTGCTCGGTGGCGTCCAGGTCCAGCTCGCCGCGGACCTCCACGGCCATCCGGTCACCGCGCGCGTGCAGGGACACCCAGGGCATCGACCGGGCGTGCGGCGCACCGCTCCTCCCGGCCCCCGGGCCGCCCTCTCCCGCGCCGCGACCCGTGCCGTACGCAAGCTCTGCCATGACCGCCTCCCCGGTCACCGTCCTCACCTTCCCAGCCTCACTCCGCTACCCGCGATGCGTCAATCGATACAGGAAATCCCGTTCCGGTTTTCGTGTACGTGAATCCCCGGTCGTACGATTGCGGCATGGGAGGACTGCCCGAATCGCACACCGGCTGGACGTTCCTGACGAACCACGCCCGCGTGCTGGCGGTCATCGCGGACGACCGGACGACCCGGATCCGCGACATCGCCGCGCGCTGCCGACTGACCGAACGCGCCGTCCAGAAGATCATCGCCGACCTGGAGCAGGACGGTTACCTGTCCCACACCCGGGAGGGGCGCGGCAACACCTACCGGATCGAACCGGGCAAGGTGCTGCGCCATCCCGCCGAGGCGGGGCTGACGGTGGCGGCCCTGCTCTCCCTGCTCGCCCAGGACGAGGCGGACCACACCCGCGGCCCCGGACCGGGACCCGGCGGCGCGTGACCGGACGGGGCCGCCACGGCCACGCCCACCGGCCACCCCGGCCACCCCGGACGGTCAGGTCGAAGGGTCCGAGCCGGACGGCCGAGCCGGACGGTCAACTCGGCCGGAGTCAAACGCCGTTGCGGTGAAGAGAGACCAAGGTCACGAATACGTATCGGACATTTAACCCTTGAATCTTCACACCAGCCACACAAGTTGGCTAGGTTGACGCAAGGCCGCCCGACCGACTCCGGCGAACCCCGCCGGCCGCGCGGCCTCCGCCGAGTCCGGGGCACCACGTGTCGCGGCCGGAGCCGGGACCCTTCGTCCCCGGAGCGGGACGCCCGACCGCCCTGCGGGACGGCGTGCGCGGAAGCACCTTGCCGCAAGGGCCGTTCCCGGACCCACCGCCCGACCCGGCCGGCGGAGCACGGAAGGAGTACGTCTTCCATGGCGACGGATCGCACCGCGCTCCCGACGGGCACAGGTTCCGCACGCATCGAGGACGCCGGCGCGCCGAGCCGTGCGGAGGTCCAGCAGCGGGTCAGCGCCCTGTACGACCGGGCCGAGACCGACACCGGGACCTTCAACGCCACCCGCGCCAGGTCGGGCGGAGGCGGCCGCCGGACCGTCACCTCCGTCGCCAACAGCGGGCGGCCGGCGTCCGACCCCTCGCTGGAGGCCGTGACCCGCCAGTGGTTCGACATGGCGCGCAGCCGGATCGGACCGACCACCGCCGCCACCCTGCCCACCGACCGCCTGCCGGACCGGCGGGCGGGTCTCCCCCGCCCGCGGAGCGCACCGGAGCTGCCGTCCGGCGGCGGCGCGCGGGAGTCGGAGGCGGGTGGCCGGCTCGAACTGGAGGCGGGCGGGCGGACCCCGGCCGCGCTGCCGGCGGCCCCCGCCGCCCCGTCACCCAGGGCGCTGCCGCCCGTTCCGGCGGATTCCGCGCCCTCCCCCGCCCCGGCCGCTCCGGGGGCGTCCCTGCGCAGCGGCAAGGAGGCCATCCGGCAGAAGCTCGCCGTCGCCCGTGAGGTGCTCGCCCGCGAGGTGCGGGCCCGCGCCGTCCCGCAGTCGGTGCCGCCGCTCCCCGCGACCGCGTCGCGGCCGGTCGAGCAGGCCTGGGACACCGGGCAGTGGCAGACCTACCGGCCGGGGACGGACACCTGGGCGGGACAGCCGGCCGGCACCGTGGACGACGCCCTCACGACGACCGGCCGGAACGCCGTCGTCCACGCCACCGCCGAGCCCGGCCCGCCCGTGCCCGCCGCGCAGCCCGGCCCGCCCCCGTCCGGCTTCCCCACCCCCGCCTCGGGCTTCGCCGTGCCCCAGCCTCCGCCGGCGGCGCCCGCCCACGCCTTCCCGGAACCCGAGACGGGCCTCCTGGCGGCCAGTTACGGCGACCTCCTGGCTCCCGCGCCCGGACACACCGCCCCGGCCGTCCCGATCGCCCCGATCGCCCCGGGCCAGCCGCTCCAGGCCACGCTTCCGGCACCGGAACCGGCCTTCACCGGCGCCGGGTTCCCTCTCCCCGCTCCCGGCATCGGCCTCCCGCTGCCCGAGTTCACCCTCCCGACCGCGCCGGCGGCCGTGCCCGCCCCGCCCCTGCTCGACGCCACCGCCCACACGACCGGGACCGGCTACCTCGGCAAGGCGGACAAGGCCCTCGCCTTCGCCCGCGCCCAGATCGGCAGACCGTGCGTGACGGGTGCCACGGGGCCGGAGTCGTACGACTGCTCCAGTCTCACCCAGGCCGCCTGGCGGGCCGCGGGGGTGACGCTGCCGCGCACGGCCCTCGACCAGGCGCGGGCCTTCACCCGGGTCGCCCTGGACGACCTGCGCCCCGGCGACCTGGTCTTCTTCCACGACGACCTGAGCCACACCGGTCTGTGCACGGGCGGCGGCATGATGATCCACGCTCCGGGTCCCGGTGCGGCCATCCGCGAGGACTCGGTGCACGCCCTCGGCGCGGGCGCCCTGCGCGGAGCGGTGCGACCCGCCTGAGCCCGCCCGGCCCGGTCACCCGGTGTGACGAGAATCGCTCACCGCGCGCCCGAGCCCGCCCGCATCTGCTGCCGGCGCGCGTTGTTGTAGACGCGCAGCAGGTGCTTCGAGACGGCGCACGGCACGGCGTCGTAGTGACACTGCCGACAGGTGCGGGCGTGCTCCTCGTAGGTGGCAAGGGCTTGCTGCAGGGCGTCCTCGGGCGAGGTCATCGGGGGTCCTCCGAAGGGAACGACGGTCGCGGGGCCCCACCTACCGGTCAGTAGCCCCCTCTCAGAAAGAAGAGTGGATCATGTTACTGACGGTAGCGGAAACTCGGATTCCGCCTGCTTGCGGAAACCGGCCACGGCCCGTCCGGACCGTCCCTACACTGGGGCGCCGTCAGGGCCGCGCGGATGCGGGGCCCGCCCACCACGGCGGGAGGCCGACGTGACCGGCGAGGACGACAGGCGGCGTGCGGCGGCGGTGTTCGACGCGCTCGGGTCCGGGTACGAGAAGGCCTTCGCCCGCTCCGAGGGGCACCACCGATCGCTGCGGTGGCTGCTCGGGCGCCTCGCGCCGGGCAGCCGGGTGCTGGACGTGGGCAGCGGGACCGGCCGGCCGACGGCCGAGACCCTGGTGGACGCCGGGCACGACGTGCTGGGCGTCGACGTCTCCCCCGTCATGGTCGGCCTCGCCGCCCGGCAGGTCCCCCGGGCGACGTTCCGGTGCGTCGACGTACGGGAACTGCCGCTGGAAGATGGCTCGTTCCACGCGGTCTGCGTCTACTTCTCCCTGCTCCAGATGGACCGCGCCGAGCAGAGCGCCCTGGTCGCCCGGCTGGCACGGGCCCTGGTGCCGGGCGGCAGCCTCGTCCTCGCCACGGTGCCGCTGGACGTGGAGGGCGTGGAGGCGGTGTTCATGGGGCAGCCGGTGCGGGTCACCAGCTTCGCCCGCGACGGCCTCGTCGAGATGGTGCGGGGCGCGGGGCTGACGGTGCTGGCCGAGGAGAACCTGCTGTTCACCCCCGACCACCCCGAGGCCGTACCCGAGCCGCACGTCTTCCTGCACTGCGCACGGGCGTAGCCGCCCCCGCCTCAGCTCCCGCCTGCGGCCGCCCGGCCACCCGGCCGCCCGGCCACCCGGCCGTCCCGTCGTCCTCAGTCGCCCGGCCGGGCCGCCCCCGTCCCCGCGCCCCCCTCAGCGGTCCAGTCGGCCCGCCGCCCCCAGCACGACGGCCGCCGCCCCCGTCCCGAGGAGCGCGCCGGCCACGACGTCGCCCGGGTAGTGCACCCCGGTGTGGACGCGCGAGTAGCCCACCGCGCAGGCGAGCAGGCCCAGCGGGACGGCGGCGACCGGGAAGGCCTGGCCGACGGCGGCCGCGAAGGCGACGGCCGACGCGGTGTGCCCGGACGGGAACGAGGCGGAGTCCGGCATCGGCACGTGCCGCCCGGGGAACGGCGAGTCGACGGCGCGGTGCGGACGCGGACGGCGGACGAGGCGCTTGCCGAGCAGGTTGGCGCTCGCCGAGGCGACCCCGATGGCCGCGACGCCCAGGGCGGCGGCGCGCCGGGCCCGGCCGCCGCTCAGCGCGAGCCCGCCGGCGATCACGAAGGACAGTTTGGAGTGGTCCGACGCGGCCGACAGCCGGCGCAGCGCGGTGTCCAGGGTGGGTGTCCTGGTCACGGTGACGGTCTCGTAGAGGGCCTGGTCGAGGGTGGCGAGGTCGTGCACCAGGTGCGGTGCGCGGCTGCGCGGCTCGGTTCGGCGGTCAGACATCGGGCGTCTCCTGGATCGTGCGGGTGTCGGTGCGGCCGAGTGCGAGGGCGACGATGCGCCGCCAGTCGACGGCGGGAGGCGCGTAGGGGGCGCCCGGACGGTGGCGGGGCACCCGGACCCGGAGCGCGCCGGGCCGCAGCGTGCACACGACCGGGACGGGCAGGCCGAGCGCCTCGCCGTCGACGGCCACCGGGACGTACTCCCCGGGCGCCTCCACGGTGACCCGGCGGGACGTCACGGACGTGATCCCGCTGGCGCGTTCGCCGAGCAGGACCAGTTCGGCGGCCTGCCCCGGTCCCTCCACGTGGACGCCGATGACGCCGAGCCGTCCGGTGTCCAGGCGGGGGCGGCGGCCCCCGCCGAACGGGTCGGCGCGGGCGTAGGGGTTGTTGCTGACGAGGAGTGCCTGCGGGGCGTGCAGCCGGGTGTCGTCGGTGTGCACGTCGAGGGCGGCGCCGGCCTCGCCCGCGAGCAGGTCGGGCAGGTGCTCCAGGAAGGTGGCGGCCTTGGCCTCGCGGTACTCCGGGCTCTGCACGATCTCCGCGTACGCCCCGAACGACACGGTGTTGACGAACGGCCGGCCGTTGACGTCGCCGAGGTCGACGCGGAGTTCCACGCCGTCGGTCAGGGCGTCGAGGCTGCGCACGGGGTCGGCGCGGTCCAGGCCCAGGTCCATCGCGAAGTGGTTGCGGGTGCCCGCGGCGATGACCAGGAAGGGCAGCCCGTGGTCGGCGGCCACGGCCGCGACGAGCGCCTGGGTACCGTCGCCGCCCGCGACCCCGAGCAGGTCGGCGCCGTCGGCCACGGCCTGCCGGGCCACCAGCGCGGGGTCGGGGTAGACGTCCGGGCCGAGCACGATCACCCGGGCGCCCAGTGTCTCGGCCCGCTTGACCAGGTCGAACCGCTCGACCTTGCCGCCGCCCGAGCGCACGTTCATCAGCAGCACCGGGCGCTTCGGGGGCGGGGCCTTACGGGTGTGCATGCCGCGCGGGCGGCGCAGGTTGCGCAGCGCGGAGCGGGCCGAGGCGAGGGCCGCCGTCCACAGGGCGAGCGCGCCGACGGCCACGATCCACAGCCCGGACGCGGCGTACAGCACCAGCACGCCCACGGGCGCCGCCACGGCCAGCGACGCGCCCACCAGCCGGGCCCCGCCGCGGTGCGCGAGCATCCACCAGACGCCGGCCCCGGCGAGCGCGAGCCCGGCGAACCCGGTGAGCAGGATCAGCCAGCCGCCGGAGTCGAACCCCGAGAGGACGACGGCGACGCAGCCGGCGAGCAGCACCAGGGCCAGTCGCGCCCAGCCGCGGGCGCGGCCGATCCCCCCGTGCGGCCGGGCCGTGTCCGTCGTCCCCTTCGTACCCGTCTCCTTCACCCTGCGCCCGCCATGCTCCGAGTTCCCCTGTCCACGTGGCCCGGGCCATCGTGCCGCCGTCCGCTCCGGATGTCCGCACCCGGGCACCGGATCCGTCTCCCGCGTCCCTCGTGGGGACGGCGGGGCGGCTCGGCGTCCCGGGCGTGTCCTCGGTCAATTGTCCACGCCGCAGCAGCCGCTCGCGCCGGGGACCCCGGACGCGGTGTCGAGACGGCAGAAGCAGGAGGCCTCGACGGGCACGTCCGTCAGCGCGTCCGCGAACTTCAGCTGCTGGGCCACGATCCGCGCCTCGCCGTCCTTGCCCAGCCGGACGAGGCATTCGTGCAGTCCGTGCAGGGACCAGATGTTGCCCGGGTGCTGGGAGGGCCGGGGCAGCGAGTCGTCGAGGCCCAGGTCGGCCCGGTAGACCGCCTCCGCCTCGGCGATCCGGCCCTGCTCGAGCAGCAGGGCTCCGTAGGCGTGCCGGGTGGGCTGCATCCAGCCCCAGGGCTCGTCGTAGGGGAGGCCGTCGTCGAGTTCGATCGAGCGTTCCAGTGCGGCGAAGGCGGCCTCGTACCGGCCCTTGCGGTACTCGAGTTCGCCGTCGAGCATGGCGTCGGCGACGGCGAGGATGTCGGCGCAGGTGTTGTTGAACAGCATGCGCGTCCGCGGGACCCGGGCGGCGGCCTCCCGGAACCGGGTGCGCTCCGCCTCCGCCTCCGGGATCCGGCCGGTCGCCGAGAGGGCGACGCCGCGGGCGTAGTGCCGCATCGCGGCCGTCATGCTGTACAGCCGCGGGTCGGCGGGCTCCGGCAGGGCCAGGACGTCGGCCCAGCGGCCGAAGCGGATCAGCACGTGGACCCGCATCGCGAGGAACGCCTCCAGCCAGTCCGCCATGGGCGGGCTCTCCACCCGCAGCAGTTCCTCCGGCAGGCACTCCTCCAGCCGGGCGGCGGCCTCCAGGGCGGTCCCCGACCGGCCGAGGAACATCGCGCCGTAGATCCGGAAGTGGTGGTTGTGGGCGCGGTAGAGGGTGTAGAAGTTCATCGCCCCGGCCCGGGCCGCGTACTTCTCGTCGGCGGCGATCGCCCGGGTGTTGTCCGCCACCACCGCCCGGTAGTTCCCGCACAGCACCTCCAGGTGCGAGGGCATGTGCTGGAGGTGGCCGGCGTCGGGCACCAGGTCACGCAGCCGGTCGGCGGCGGGCAGCGCCCGCTCGGGGGCCGGGGACATCTCCATCAGGTGGAGGTAGAAGTGCAGTACGCCGGGGTGGCGGGCCCCGGCCTCCGTGGCGAGCGCCGCGTCGAGCACGGCCCGCGCCTCACGGGTGCGCGCGCCCTCGGCGGGCTCGCCCGTGCGCACGTCCCACAGCTGCCAGGGGGTGAGGTTCATCAGGGCGTCGGCGTACAGGGCGGCCACGTCGGGGTCGTCGGGCGCGAGGGCGTGGACGGCGGCCATGGCGTCGGCGTAGGGCGCGTTCCACACCGAGCAGTCCTCGGCGGGCCGGTCGCGGGGGTAGCGGGCGCGGAGGGCGCCGATCAGGGCGCGTTCGACGGGGGTGGCGCGCTCGGCCCTGTCGTGGGCGAGTTCCACGGCGGCGTGGGTGCGCGCCACGGTCCGGGCCAGGTCCCGGTCGTCGAAGAACTCCCAGGGCTTGTTGTAGTTGGGGCCGAGCGCGTAGGCGATGCCCCAGTGGGCCATCGCGCAGTCCGGGTCGGCGCGGGCCGCGGTCTCGAAGCAGGCGACGGCCTCCTCGTGGTGGAAGGCGTACGACCAGACCAGGCCGCGGTCGAACCAGCGCTGGGCCTCGGCGGAGGAGGTGGTGACCGTGCGGCGGTGGTCGCCGAGGTCGTAGTACTCCGGGTCGGGGTCCGTGGCGGTGTCCGTGGTGGTGTCCCTGGTGCTGTCTGCGTCCCGCATGGGGCTCCCCTCGTCGCGCGGCCGCCCCGCCGGTCCGGGGACGGCGCCGCCCGGAGCGACCCGTGCGGTCACTCCGAGCGACATATACCGTGCGGCCCGGTGGCGGGGCGGTCTCTCGCGGCGGGGAGCACCCGTTCGTGCCCGTGCGCGGCGGTTGTCCGGCGGAACCTCAGTACGAGCGCCCGGCGGAGCGGCGCAGGAGGACGAACCCGCCGATCAGCAGCAGCGCGCCCGCGGCGGCCGGCCACAGGCCGGTGCCGGTCTCGGCCAGACTGCCCTGGGCCTGCGGTGCGGGGACGGGGGGCGGGGAGTCGCCCGTGTCCGCCGCGACCGGGCTCTCCCCGGGGGCCGTCGCCGGGGCGCCGATCTCGCTCTCGGCGCCGGCGCCGGCGTCCTGGGCCGGGATCTTTACCGCGGGCTCGTTCGACGCGGCGGTCGGCCCGGCGGCCGGCTTCGTGTCGACGCGGGGCTCCGCGGTGCGGGGGGTGTCGGCGGAGCCGGCGCCGCCCGCGGCGGGCCCGGTCGCGGGCTCCTCCGTGTTCTGGGCGGGGGGCTGCTGCTGACCTGCGCCTTGGTCCTGGCCGCCCTGGTCCTGGCCGCCCTGGTCCTGGCCGCCCTGGTCCTGGCCGCCCTGGTCGGCGCCACCGCCGTTGTCGGCACCGCCGTTGTCGGCACCGCCGTTGTCACCACCGGCGTTGCCGCCACCGTTGTCGCCGCCCGTGCCGGCGCCGCAGGTGCGGCCCTCGTTGATGCAGGCGACCATCTCGTTCATCAGGTCCTCGTCGAAGACGTTGATGAAGTCGCCGTGGTCGGTGACCGGCTTGTGCAGCTGCTCGGGAAGGAGTCCACCGCGAACAGCGGGGTCGTACGGCCGCCGTCCTGGAGGCTCGGCGCGTCGACGTCGTAGACGATGCGCTGCACCAGCTGCGGGACGGCCTGGAAGCCGGCCGGGCAGCTTCCGTCCGCCGCCGCGAACGCCACGTGGGTGCGGTGGTTGGCGCTGTCGATGTTGTTGCCGTCCCAGCAGCTCTGGAAGCGGAAGGTGCGCACGACGTCGCTGCCGTTCGGGCAGACCGGGTACTTGTCCTTCAGCTGCCGGTCCTCGAAACCGGTGCAGCTCCACGAGGCGTTGGCGTTGGCCGTGCCGTTGACGAAGGCCTTGGCGTCGCCGGTGATGATGCGCAGCAGCCGGGGCATGGCCGTGACGGTGGAGCGCGGGTTGCCCACGAAGGTCATGGTGACCTCCTTGGGCGTGACGATCTCGCCCGCGTTGCCCTCGACGCCGCCGCCGGGGGACTGGGCGTCCTTCTCCTGGGCGCCGTTCTGCAGTCGCAGCACGGGCCAGAAGTACGACGACCTGTCGCCCTGGTCGACGCAGGTGGTCTCGGCGTTGGCGAGGTCGTCGTCCGAGGCGAAGGCGTCGTTGGCCTGGTTGCCCACGTAGTCGTGGAAGTGGTGGGCGCCGTTGGTGACGCCGGGCGCGACGATCACGTTGTCGGAGTTGAAGACGCCGTTGGCGTTGACACCGCAGCTGGTGGCGAAGGTGCCCCGGGAGGGGCCGGTGCCGGGGGCGACCGCCTGCCCGGAGGGCTGCACGGACGTGATGTCGGCGAAGTCGGCGGCCACGGGGCCGTTGCCCGCCTGCCCGCCGTTGCCCCCGCCGCCTTGGCCGCCCTGCTGCCCGCCGTTGTCCTGCTGCTGCCCGTCGCCGCCCTGCTGCCCGTTTCCTTGGTCCTGGCCGTCCCCGCCGTTGCCCCCGGCTTCCTCGCCCGCCTTGTCGTCGGCGGTGCGCAGCGTGCAGGCGGCGAGGTCGGCGAGGCCCTCCGGGCGGTCGCCCACGCGGTCGATGGCGATCCCGATGCGCTCGATCGTCGCGGCGCGCTTCTCCTTCAGCGGGTTCATCACCGCGTTGTCGGCGAAGCCGGAGTCGTCGCGCACGGCCTGTGCGGATTCCTGGAGTTGACGGTAGGCCGCGGCTGTCTGCTGGTCCAGCAGGGCGAGTTCACGGTCGACCTCCTCGCCCGCGGCGTCCGGTACCGAGGTCAGCCGGCTGCCCACGTCCGGACAGTCGACGGTGACGGAACCGGACGTCCAGGGCCCTTGGCCGCCCTCGGTGGCGGAGGCGTAGACGTTCGCGGCCATCAGTCCTCCACCGCCGAGCATCAGCGCGACCGCGGCGAACGTCGCTCGTCGTCCGCCCGTCGGGCGCCTGCGCCTGTTGTGTCCCACGAAGTGCTCCAAAAAACGTCGTCGGCGGCCAGGACATGAAATCCCCACGGCTCTGTACGCGGCCGGGCCCGGGAGTGTTCAACCGCCCCGGAGATTCACGGGAGTTTCTCAGATGTCCACACCCATCCGGGCGTCAGCCCGGCGCGGGGGCTCTTCGCGACGCTCGGGACGGCGCTCTCCCGGGCGGCCGACTCGCCTGCGACGGTGCGGCCGAAGGCCTCCCGGAGGGGAAACCGGGCACGGAACCGAACGGGGAACCAGGCACGCAACCGAGCGGGGAACCAGGCGGGGCGCCGTCGGCCGTGGAGCAGCCCGAGGACGATCGCGGCGGCCACCGCTATCAGGTGCTCGCGTCCCGCGAGGTTGGGCTTGGCCACCGACTCCCACACCATCGAGCCGCCGGTGAGCGTGAAGACGACGGGGGCCCGCCGCACGACGGAGATGTAGGTGAACAGGCCCACGACCGCGGCCGACGGGCCCGTGTCGAGCACCTGCCCGGCCTCCGGCGGCAGACCGAACCCCCACCGGTCCGGACCCGCCATGATCATCGCCCGTGCGGTGAGGGTGCCGGCCAGCGTGGTCGCGTAGGCGACGGCCAGCGTGCGGGCCCGGCCGATGCTGTTCTCGGCCAGCGCGAAGGCGAGGAACAGCTGGGTGATGCCGGCCCAGACCGGCAGGTCGAGCGCGGGGACGTACAGCGAGACCGGGGTGCGCAGGAGGGTCAGCCACAGCGGGAGGTCGCCCTGGACACCGCCGACGGCGCGCACGACGTCGGCCCCGGCGGGCCGCTGGGCGAGGGCGTGGAAGAAGATGACGCCCCCGACGGCCACACCGGCGAGCAGCAGCCCGGCGGGTCCGCGCCGCAGCAGTCGCCGTACCGGGTCGACGACGACGGCGTGCGCCTCGGCGCGCAGCGTGCGCAGGACGAACGCGCCCGCGCCGGTGACACGGGCCGCCGCGCCGAGCCGCTCGCCCGAAGCGCCGCCGCGCACGGCCCGGCCCTCACCGGCGCCGTGCCGCCGTTGCTGTGCTGGACGCACGATCCCCAAGGTCTCCCCCACCGCTCGCCGCGCGCGGGGAGCGCGCGGCCGGATCCGGCACCCGGCGCGCGGTGCCGACCCGGGGGCGGACCCGCGCGCCGGGTCGTACGCCCATGTAGACGCCGGGAAGGCCTTCGGGGATCACTCCCGGACGTGATCAGGCAGAACACCGCGCGGGACCCGACCGGGAGCCGTCCGGCATGTGCCGTACGTCATACGCCTCACGCCTCATGGCGTATGCCGGGACGCTCGCGCTCCGGACGCCGATCAGCTCCACAGCTCCTCGCTGCCGCACAGCCGTGCCCCCATGTTGCGTTCCATCATCCGCAGCGCCGCGTCCGCGAGGTCGGCGTGGATGTGGGCGACCGCGTCCCTCGGGACGGTCACCTGGAGGTGGCGGATGTGGGCGTCCAGCGCGGAGTACAGGATGCACTGCTCGGTGACCTGGCCGCACAGGACGAGATGGTCGATGCCCTGCTGGTCGAGCAGGTAGGCCAGCGGGGTGTCGAAGAAGACCGAGTGCCGGGCCTTGACCACGAAGAGGGAGTCGTCGTCGGGAACCAGCGGTTCGACGAGGTCGGCGTGCGGCCCGGAGAGCGCCGTGCCGAGGAGTTCGCCGTGGTGGGACCGCCACTCGCCGAAGTTGTCGTTGACGTAGACGACCGGGATTCCCGCACCGCGCGCCCGTTCCAGCAACCCGGCCGCCGCCGGGACCACCTCGCGGGCCGACGGCAGGAGCAGGTCGGCGTCGGGGTGGTCGTACGTGTTGATCATGTCGATGACGATCAGCGCGGTGTTGCCCATGCGCGCACGGGTTCCCCTCCGGGAGCGGATACCACGGACCGCCCTCCGACCGGGCGGCCCGGTTCGGCGTCGCCGATGGGAGGGGGTCCCGGCCGGATCGGAGACGGGGGAAGTCGGCGCCGGCCGGGAACGGCCGGGGTTCCCTGGGGAACCGGCCGCTCCCCCACCGTAGGACGGCCGCGCGGGGTCCGCGCGCCGGGCGGGCGGAGCGGGTGACCGGCGGCGGACAGGCCGGTGGGCCCGGGTTCCGGTCGGTGCCGGAACCCGGGCCCACCGGGCCGCCGCGGGGCCCTCAGCCCTGGCGGGCCTTGAAACGGGGCTCCTTCTTGTCGATGACGAAGGTGACCCCCTTCCGGCGCACGACCTGCGCTCCGGGCCTGGACTTCAGGGAACGCAGGGAACTGCGCACCTTCATGACCGCCTCCTCCTGTGCCGCGCCTTGGTGCTCCTCGGCCGGCTCTTCCCGGTCAGCGTTCCTCGCGGAACGTGACGTGCCGTCCGGCGACGGCGTCGTACTTGCGCAGGACCAGCCGGCCGGCGTCGTTGCGGCGGTTCTTGCGGGTGACGTAGGTCGCGCCGGTACCGGCCGTGGACCTCAGGGTGACGACGGGGCGCGCCGTACTGCGTGCCATGGGGACCTCCTTCCACCGGCATCGCCCTCATTGAGCGGTGCATGCCAGTCGCGCGGTACAACAGCGGAGGGGACCGGGTCATTCCCACCCGGAGCGGGGCGTGACCGGCCGGCCGGCGGCGCGGACGGCACCCCCGGCGGACCACCGCCCGCGGCGACGCCGACCTGCCCCTCCGGTGCCACCCCCGCCTCGGTTACAGTGCCCCGCCGGTATCGAACAAGGAACCGGTTTCGAGCGGAGGAGAGACAGCGGTGCGCTTCGGGGTGGGGAACGGATGGCGGGGCCTGGTGGCGGCGGTCCTGCTGACGGGGCTGGCGGCGGGGTGCGGGGAGTCGGGCGACGGCCCGGACGCGTCCGGTGCGAAGGCGAAGGCGTCGGCCGGCGCCGAGGTCGCGGCGCGGGGGGAGAGCATCGGCACGGCGGGCTCGGCCTGCGAGCTGCCCGTCACGTTCGACATCGCCGAGTTCTGGGAGGCCGAGGCCATCGACGCGGCCTCGCAGCAGGGTGAGACCGGCAACGAGATCACCGACGATCTCGCCGACGCGTTCCTGCACCAGGGCCGGGTGACCATGGCCTGCGAGGTCGACGCCAAGCCGGCCGGCAAGCTCGGCTTCCTCCGGGTGTGGACGGGCAGGCCCGGTGACGCCGACGCCCGCGCCGTGCTGGAGGGCTTCGTGACCGCCGAGGAGGGGGCGAGCGGGGCGGAGTACCGCTCGTTCAGGACCGGTTCGCTCGCCGGCACGGAGGTGGAGTACACCACGACGAGCGAACTGCTGGAGGAGACCAAGAAGGAGCGCGCCCTGGCCGTGAGCACGCCCGACGGCCCGGTCGTCGTCCATCTCGGGGGCATGGACACCGAGGAGCACGAGGCGATGCTGCCGGCGTACGAACTGGCCAAGAAGACGCTCCGGCTGACCGTCTGACGGCCTGACCGCGTCGGCACGGGGGCCGGGGCCGGGCCCGCCCGTCCCGTCCCCCGGGTCCCGTCTCGCGTCTCGCGCGTCCCGTCTTCCAGGTCCCGTCGTCCCGTCCCCGGGTACCGTCAGGGCTGCCGGTCGGCGAGCAGTTCGCGCATCCGGGCGGCGGCCCGCACGGCGGCGTCGGCGCAGCAGTTGTTGAACAGCACGTGCACCTTCTCGGCCCGGTCGGCGAGCGCGTGCACCCTGGGCAGCCATTCGCGCAGTTCGTCGTCGGTGTACTCGTGCCGGAAGCGGTCCTCCTTGCTGCCGGTCCCCCAGGCGCGGCTGCGGCCGTGGAACCGCACGACCGCCAGCCGTTCGCAGGTCACGGGCGTGACCGGCGGGATCGCGGACGGCAGCGACGGCTCCATGTCGACGGCGACGGCGGAGAAGCCGTACGACCGCAGCCACTCCTCCGTGGTGGGCCGCTGCCGCTCGTGCCACCAGTCGGGGTGCCGGAACTCCACGCAGACCGGCCACCCGGCGGTGCGCTCGCGGCACTCGTCGAGGACGGCACGCGCGCGTGGGCCGGGCCTCAGCCACGGCGGGAACTGGAACAGGACCGCACCCAGCCGCCCCGCCTCGCGCAGCGGCCGGATGCCGTCCGAGAAGCGCCGCCACACCTCGTCGAGCGCCTTCGGTGAACGGACGTCGTCGGGCAGCCCCGGCGGCAGCACCGCGGACCGGGTGGGGTGGCCGGTGAGCAGGGAGAAGGCCTTCACGTCGAACACGAACCCGTCCGGCGTGCGTTGCGCCCACAGCCGGCTGGTGCGTTCCGAGGGCAGGGCGTAGTACGTGGAGTCGGCCTCGACCACGGGGAAGTGTTCGGCGTAGTGCCGCAGCCGGCCCTCCGCGTCCCGCCGCCCCGACGGGTACCAGCCGCTGCCGAGGAGCGCCCGGTCCGTCCACGAGCAGGAGCCGATCAGTATCTCGCCCATGGCGGCCGGTTACCCCGGACGGGCGGGGTCAGCCACCGGTGCCCCGGATCCGTCCGCGAGGTGACCGTCCGTCCCTGCGGGACGCCGGTCGGCCCACGGCGGTGGCGGCCCCGCGGGCAGCGGCGGCGGCGCCCCGACGGCGGCCCCGGCGGCGGCCTCGACGCCACCCCGACAGCGGCCCCGAGAGACGAACCGCCGGGACGACCGGCCGGGGTCAGCGCCCCGCGGACCCGCGGCGCGGCGCGGCCGTGTCCCGGCGCGCCGCGCGGATGCACACCTGCCCCCGTGAGGCGCATTCTTGCTGTGTCGCCCTCCGGGCGGCGCACGGACGAGGTGGGTCGATGACTGGGAGCGCCGGGGACCGGCGGGAGCCGCCCGCTCCGCCGGCCGCGCTGCTGGCCGGGGCCGTGGCCGACGGGCTGCGGACCGCGGGCGGCCGGGCCGGGGGCCTGTACCTGTGCTCCGGCACGCCCGGGCTCCTGCGGCTCGCCGTCCTCTCCGGTCTGCCGGGTCCCCTGTTCCGTCCCTGGGACCGGGTGACCGTGGACCGCCCGTTCCCGGTGGCCGACGCCTACCGGCTGGGCGTCCCGGTGGTCCTCGCCAACGCCACGGAGGCCATGCGCCGCTATCCGCAGTTCGCGGCCGGACTGCCGTTCCAGTTCGGGACGCTCAACGTGCCCGTCGGCGCGGCGGGCCGGACCTTCGGGGTGCTGACCGTGCTGCGGCCGGCCGCCGACGACGCCGCGGCGGTACTGGCCGAGAGCGACCGCCTGCGGCGCGTCGCCGAATACCTGGGCGTCGCCCTGCTGCGGAGGGAGGCGGCGGGCGGCGGCGTCACCTGGGACGCCGAGCCGCTGTGCGTGCGCCCGCCCGCCATGGGCCCGCCCCCCGGCCGCTTCGGCCACCTGACCTGGGACCCGGCCACCGACGCCGTCACCGCCGACGGCCCCGCCCGCACCCTGCTGGGCCTGCCCGTGGACCGGGAACCGGGCACGCCGGCCGCCCTGACCCGGTACGTCGACCCGGCCGACGCCCACCGGCTGCCCGCCCTGCTGCGGGAGACCGCCCACGGCCGGCCCCGGCACCGGCCCGTCCGGATCCGCCTCCTCGACGGCGGCCTGCGCCTGCTGGAGCTGTGGCCCTCCGGCACCGTGGCGCCCGCCTCCGGCCCGCGTCCCGTCACCGGCGTCCTCTTCGACCCGGGTCCGGGCACCCTGGCCGACGGGGCCGCCGACCTGCTGCCCGAGGGCGTCTTCTGCCTCGACCGGCTCGGGCTGGTCGTCTACGCCAACCCGCGCGCCGCGCACCTCCTGGGCGTCCCCCGGGACCTGCTGCTCGGCCGGTCCCTGTGGGACGCCGTGCCGTGGCTGAACCAGCCCGCGTGCGAGGAACACCTGCGCGGCGCCCTGCTGTGCCCGGAGCCGGTGCACTTCCACGTCCGCCGGCCCGACTCCGGGGAGCCCCGCCCGGACGACGCCGGCAGCCGGGACGGCCGGCCGGGGCGTGACCGGCCCGCGGCCCCGCGCCCGTACGAGGGCGACTGGCTGAGTCTGGCGGTCTACCCCGGTCTCGACGTCCTCACCTGCACCGCCGTCCCGGCGAGCCGGGTGCCCCACGCCCCGGCGGCCGCCGGGGCCGGCGCGCCGACGACCGCCGGGCCGGCCCCGGAGCCTCCCGCCGACCCGGAGACCGGCACGCCCGCGCCGGATCTCGCCGCCTCGACCGCCCCGCCGTACCGGCCCATCGCGCTGGCCATCGCACTGACGGAGGCGGTGACCGCGCGTCAGGTGTCGGCGGTGGTCATGCAGGAGCTGCTGCCCGCGTTCGGCGGCCGCCGGATCGCCATCTACCTGCTGCAGGAGAGGCACCTGTACCTGGCGTGGGAGAGCGGCTTCCCCGAGGGTTTCCTGGCGCCGTTCGAGGGCGTGGGGCTGGACGCCCGGCTGCCGGGCGTGGAGACCCTCACCACCGGCCGCCCCCTCTTCTTCGACTCGATGGAGCAGCTCGCCGAGGCCTACCCCGGCATCGCGATGGACGCGGCGGAGGGCGCCCGCGCCTTCCTCCCGCTGATCGCCTCCGGCCGCGCGGTCGGCTCGTGCATCCTCGGCTTCGACCGCCCGCGCAGTTTCCGTTCCGAGGAGCGCGCCGTCCTGACCGCACTCGCCGGACTGATCGCCCACGCGATGGAGAAGGCCCAGCGCTACGACACCGAGGCGGCCCTGGCGCGCGGGCTCCAGCAGGCCCTGCTCCCGAGGCGGCTGTCGCAGCACGCGGGCGTGGAGACCGCGGGACGCTATCTGGCGGGCACCGAGGGCATGGAGGTGGGCGGCGACTGGTACGACGTCGTGGAGGCCGGGGACGGCCTGGCCCTGGTCATCGGAGACGTCCAGGGACACGGGGTGCAGGCCGCCGCGACCATGGGGCAACTGCGCAGCGCGGTGCGGGCCTTCGCGCTGAGCGACCGGCCGCCCGAGGAGGTCATGGGCGGCACGAACCGCCTGCTGATCGACCTCGACCCCGGCCAGTTCGCCAGCTGCTGCTACGTCCGTCTGGACCCGGCGACCGGTCTGGCCCGGGTGGCCAACGCCGGGCACCTTCCGCCGCTGCTGCGTCACCCGGACGGACGGACGCGCGTCGTGGACCTGCCGGAGGGAATGGTGCTCGGCGTCGACGCCCGCGCCCGGTACGCGGTGGCGGAGCTGCGTCTGGAGCCGGGCGCCGTGCTGGCGCTGTACACGGACGGGCTGGTCGAGCGGCCGGGGCACGACATCGACGACGGCATCGGCGCCCTGCGGGCGGCGCTGGCCGAAGCGGGCGCCCTGCGGGGGCGTTCCCTCGCGGACATGGCCGACCGGCTCACCGCGACCGCCCGCCAGGCGTCCGACCGGCCCGACGACATAGCCCTGCTGCTCGCCACCCGCAGCGCCCCGCCGGCGTAGGGTCGCCCGAGCCGCGGACGCCGCTCCCCTCCGGGACCGGCCGTACCGCCGGTCCGATGTGCCACCGACCCGCCGGGCCACCGGGCCTCCGGACGCCGACCACTCGGCAGACCAGCGTTCCGGCGCCGGCCCGGCCTACCACCCCCGCAGCCGGCACGCCCCAGCCCCTGCCCCCGCAGCGGCACGCCCCAATCCCCGCCCCCGCCCCCGCCCCGAGCAAGAGCCCAGCCTCCGCAACCGCCCCGCCCGACTGCGGGACCGGCGGGCCGCCGGTGGCCGCCCGGACCGGCCCCCCACCCGTGCCGGCGGCGCCGTGGGGGCCGCCGCGGTCCGTCACACCGCGTAACGCCCTCGCCTCACGGAGCCGGGCAGTGTAGACATGGCACATGGTCCGACTCCTGGGGCGATCGGGTGCCCGGCCGGCCCGTCGTCCCCGGGCCCCGCTGGTGCGGCGCACGCCCGAGACCTCTCTCGGCGGGCGCAGTCTCGCCGCGCAGGTGTTCGTCCTGCAGGTGGTCGTCGTCCTGTTGCTGGTCGTCGCCGCGGTCGTCGCCCTGGTGCTCCAGGCGCGGCGCGACACCACCGAGGAGGCCCGCAACCGCTCGCTCGCCGTCGCGCAGACCTTCGCGAACTCGCCCGGCATCCTGGCGGCGCTGCGCAGCCCCGACCCGACGGCCGTGCTCCAGCCGCGGGCGGAGGCCGCGCGGAAGGCGTCGGAGGTCGACTTCGTCGTCGTCATGGACCCGGACGGCATCCGCTACACCCATCCCAAGCCGGACCGCATCGGCAAGAAGTTCGTCGGCACGCTGGCCCCGGCGCAGGCCGGCGGGACGGTGGTCGAGCAGATCGACGGGACGATCGGGCGGCTGGTGCAGGCCGTGGTGCCGGTGAAGGCGGCCGACGGCCGGGTCGTGGGGCTGGTGTCGGCCGGCATCACCACCGCCCGCGTCGGCGGGAACGCGAACCGTCAGCTGCCGCTGGTGCTGTCGACGGCCGCGGTGGCGCTGGCCCTGGCCACCGGGGTACGGCCCTGGTCAGCCGCCGCCTGCTGCGGCAGACGCACGGTCTGGGCCCGCGCGAGATGACCCGCATGTACGAGCACCACGACGCGGTCCTGCACTCCGTGCGCGAAGGGGTGATCATCGTCGACGGCGAGGGCGGCCTGCTCCTCGCCAACGACGAGGCGCACCGGCTGCTGGACCTGCCGCCGGACGCCGAGCTGCGCAAGGTGGTCGACCTGGGCCTGGACGCCGACACCGCCGAGCTGCTCGCCTCGGGCCGGATGGCGACCGACGAGGTGCACCTGGTCGGGGAGCGGCTGCTGGCGATCAACCAGCGGCCCACCGACCTCGCGGGCGGCCCGGCCGGCAGCGTCGCCACGCTGCGCGACTCGACGGAGCTGCGCGCCCTGTCGGGCCGGGCGGACGCGGCGCGCGAGCGCCTGGACATGCTGTACGCGGCCGGGGTGGGGATCGGGACGAGCCTGGACGTGACGCGGACCGCGGAGGAGCTGGCGGAGCTGGCCGTGCCCCGGTTCGCGGACTTCGCGTGCGTCGACCTCTTCGACGCCGTGCTGGAGGGCGGGGAGCCGGAGCCGCGGGGCGCCCTGCGGCGCACGGCGATGCGCGCGGTCCGGGAGGGCGCGCCGCTGTACCCGGTGGGCGGGCGGATCCGGTTCGTGAAGTCGTCCCCGCAGGCCCGCAGCCTGGCGGAGGGCCGGCCCGTGCTGGAGACCAGGCTCGCCGAGTCGCCGGGCTGGCGGGCGCAGGACATGGAACGGACCGAGCAGGTGGTGGGGTTCGGCATCCATTCGCTGATCACGGTGCCCGTGCGGGCCGGTGCCCTGCTGCTGGGCGTGGTCAGTTTCTGGCGTTCGGAGCGGCCGCAGCCCTTCGACCCGGAGGAGGTCGCCCTCGCGGAGGAGCTGGTGGCGCGGGCCGCGGTCTCCATCGACAACGCGCGCCGCTTCACCCGCGAGCACGGCATGGCCGTCACCCTCCAGCGCAGTCTGCTGCCGCGCACGCTGCCCGAGCAGGGGGCCCTGGACATCGCCTACCGCTACCTGCCCGCGCAGGCGGGTGTCGGCGGCGACTGGTTCGACGTACTGCCCCTGTCGGGGGCCCGCGTCGCGCTGGTCGTCGGGGACGTCGTCGGGCACGGGCTGCACGCGGCGGCCACCATGGGGCGGCTGCGCACCGCCGTGCACAACTTCTCCGCCCTGGACCTGCCGCCGGAGGAGCTCCTCGCGCTGCTCGACGAGCTGGTCGCGCGCATCGACCAGGACGAGACGGCCGACGGCACCACCGCTCCGGTGGCGGGGGCGACGTGCCTGTACGCGATCTACGACCCGGTGTCCAGGTGCTGCGCCGTCGCCCGCGCCGGCCATCCTCCGCCCGCGCTGGTCCGCCCCGACGGACGGGTGGAGTTCCTCGACGTCCCGGCGGGTCCGCCGCTGGGGCTCGGCGGGCTGCCCTTCGAGACGGCCGAGGTGGAGCTGGCGGAGGGCAGCCGGCTGGTGCTGTACACCGACGGGCTGGTGGAGGACCGCAAGCAGGACATCGACACCGGTCTGGAGCGGCTGCGCGCCGCGCTCGGGGACGGCGACGGCTCGCCCGAGGGCACCTGCCGGGTCGTCCTGGAGTCGCTGCTGCCGGCCCGCCCGAACGACGACATCGCGCTGATCGTGGCCCGCACCCGGGCGCTCGGCGCGGACCGGGTCGCCGAGTGGGCGGTGCCGGTGGACCCGGCGGCCGTCGGCGAGGTGCGGGCGGCGGTGGCCCGGCAGCTGGCGCGCTGGGAGCTGGAGGAGCTGTCGTTCACGACGGAGTTGATCCTCAGCGAGCTGGTCACCAACGCGATCCGGTACGGCAGCCCGCCCGTCCGGGTGCGTCTGCTGCGCGACCGCACGCTGATCTGCGAGGTCTCCGACAGCAGCAACACCTCGCCGCACCTGAGGTACGCGGCCATGACGGACGAGGGCGGGCGCGGGCTGTTCCTGGTCGCCCAGCTCACGGACCGCTGGGGGACCCGCTACACGCCGACCGGGAAGGTGATCTGGGCGGAGCAGCCGCTGCCCTGAACCGGCCTGCCCTGCACCGGCCGTCCTGAACCGACCGGCTCGAACCGGCCTGCGCCGGCCGGCGAGGACGGGTGCGGGGCGACGGCGCCTTCGGCGGGGGCCCCGCGCGACCGTCCGCGACTCATCAATGTCGCTTATGAGTTCATAGAGCGGACCCGCGTACCGGGTTAGGTTCGCCTCAGTTTAGGCTTCCCCCGAGTCGATCTGTCACCGCTCGAAGGGAACCTGATCATGCCCCGCCCCCTGCGGGTAGCCATCGTCGGAGCCGGCCCCGCCGGGATCTACGCCGCCGACGCGCTGCTCAAGTCGGATGTGGCCACCGAGCCCGGTGTCTCCATCGACCTCTTCGAGCGCATGCCTGCCCCGTTCGGTCTGATCCGGTACGGCGTGGCCCCGACCACCCCCGGATCAAGGGCATCATCACCGCCCTGCACCAGGTCCTCGACAAGCCGCAGATACGTCTCTTCGGCAACGTCGACTACCCGGCCGACCTGAACCTGGACGACCTGCGCGCCTTCTACGACGCCGTGATCTTCTCGACCGGCGCCATGGCCGACCGCGAGATGTCGATCCCCGGCATCGGCCTCGACGGCTCCTACGGCGCCGCCGACTTCGTGTCCTGGTACGACGGCCACCCGGACGTGCCGCGCACCTGGCCGCTGGAGGCGGAGAAGGTCGCCGTCCTCGGCGTCGGCAACGTCGCCCTGGACGTGGCCCGCGTCCTCGCCAAGACGGCGGACGAGCTGCTGCCCACCGAGATCCCGCCGAACGTCTACGAGGGCCTGAAGGCCAACAAGGCGCTCGAGGTCCACGTCTTCGGCCGCCGCGGCCCGGCGCAGGCGAAGTTCTCCCCGATGGAGCTGCGGGAGCTGGACCACTCCCCCAGCATCGAGGTGATCGTCGACCCCGAGGACATCGACTACGACGAGGGTTCGATCGCCACCCGGCGCGGCAACAAGCAGGCCGACATGGTCGCCAAGACGCTGGAGAACTGGGCGATCCGCGACACCGGCGACCGTCCGCACAAGCTGTTCCTGCACTTCTTCGAGTCGCCCACGGAGATCCTCGGCGAGGACGGCAGGGTCGTGGGGCTGCGCACCGAGCGCACCGCCCTCGACGGCACCGGCAACGTCAAGGGCACCGGCGAGTTCAAGGACTGGGACGTCACGGCGGTCTACCGCGCCGTCGGCTACCTGTCGGAGAAGCTGCCGAAGCTGCCCTGGGACCTCGAGTCGGGCACGGTCCCGGACGAGGGCGGCCGGGTCATCGAGGAGAGCGGCGCACACCTGCAGTCGACGTACGTCACCGGCTGGATCAGGCGCGGCCCGGTCGGTCTGATCGGCCACACCAAGGGCGACGCCAACGAGACGGTGTCGAACCTGCTGGACGACTTCGCCCACGGCCGTCTGCACACGCCGTCCTCCCCGCTCCCGAGGCGGTGGACGCTTTCCTCGCCGAGCGCGACGTCCGCTACACCACCTGGGAGGGCTGGTACAAGCTGGACGCGGCGGAGAAGGCGCTGGGCGAGCCGCAGGGCCGCGAGCGCGTCAAGCTCGTCGAGCGCGAGGACATGCTCCGCGAGAGCGGCGCCTGACCGGCTGCGGAAGCGGCACGCGACCGCTGGTGGGAAGGACCCGGGACCGCCGTCCGCGGGCCCTTCCGCCGTCGCGGGCGCATCTCGGGCGCGCCGCGGGGGCCGGGAGGAGTCCCGGCCACCGCGGCGCGCCGTGCGCTCAGTCCTCCCTCTTCCGCCGGGTGACGGTGGCCCCCGGGATCATCCCGTCGTCCACCGCCCGGTCGACCGCTTCGTGCACCTCCCGGTACACCAGGTCGGAGTTCTCCGCGGGCCGGTCCGGCAGGCCCGCCTCCCGCCGGTCCAGGGCGGTGCGCCGCGCGAGTTCCTCCTCGTCGGGCCGCAGGGGCAGGCCCTTGCCGTGGCCGGAGTACGGATCGCCCTCGACGGCGCGGTTGGATTTGTGATGCGTCATACCGTCTCGCCCTCCTTCTCCTCCGCCCCGTCCGCGCGGCCGCTGAGCACGGTGCGCCGGAGGGGGGCGTCCCGCGCATCGGCGACGGGCAGGCCGCCGGACGGACCACCACCCGGCGACGGCATCGACAGGAGCGGCTCCCGGTGCGGCGACGGGTCCCTTCAACCGAAGCGCGGCGCCGGATGCGCCGCAAGTGGAGGCGACGGTTCCGTCACCGGCCTCCGTCACCCCCGCGACCTCCATGGCCTCCATGGCCTCCGCGGCCTCCGTGACCTCCCCGGCCTCCGCGGCCTCCGCGACCTCCCCGGCCTCCGCGGACAGAACACCCGGAGCGTCGGCGCGCCCGCCCGTGCCCCGGTGTGACCTCCCCGTGCGCCCGCCCCGCGGGCTCGGCGGGAATGGCGTCGCGGGGTCACGGGCATGCTGTGGACGAGGTCACCTCCGGTGGGCCGTACCGGAACCGGAACGCAGTGCCCTTCCCTTCTCCCGCCCGCCCGCTCGCTCGAAGGAATCCGGTCTTGGCTCAAACGTTCCCCGAGGCGCCGTCAGCCCGCCGTCCCGGCCGCTCCTGGACCATTCGCGTGGTCGGGCACCGGGACCGCACCGCGTCGGTCACCTGCTCCTCCGCGTGCGCGATGCCGTCGCGCTCGCGCGATCTCGCGGCCCTGCGCCGCTTCGCCGAAGCCCATGCCGCCGCGCACGCCCGGGCGGCGTCGGTGCGGTACGACGCCGCCTGCGGGTGCCGGCGCGAGCGGTGCGCCCTGCACGAGGGCACGCGGGTCGCCTGCGCGGGCGCGGTCCTGCTGGTGCTGCGGCACGACCCGGCCGTGGGCCAGGTGTGGACGCTCAGCGAAGTCTGTTCCGCCTGCGCCGCGTTGATGCCGCACACCCGGATCATCGGCCGGGCGACGCCACCGCCGGCCCACGCCGCCGGTCCGGTCCCGGCCGACGTCCGCCCGGCCGACGTCCGCCCGGCCGACGTCCGCCCGGCCGACGTCGGCGCGGGGGACGTCCGCCCGCCGTCCGCCGCGGCCGTGGCACCGCCGCGGCGGGTGCCCGGCGGCTTCAGCGCGCCCGGCGCGAGCCCGGGCGGCGCGGAACGGTTCGTGGACCGGCGGCGCGGCGCCGGCCGCCGCCGGGGACGGACGGACGGCGGCGGCGCGTAGGCCTGCTCCGTGGTGCGGGGCCGGGCCCGGGGGTGCGGGTGCGCCTCGCGGTGCGGTCCGCGGCCGGTTCAGCCGCCGTACTCCGAACCCCGCTGGGATCTGAACTGCCGCGGGAGGCGCATCGGCAGGGTGCCCAGGACGCGGTCCTCGGGCGGGGGCGGGGGCGGGGCGGTGGGGGCGGCCGGGTGCGCCGGTTCCGGGGTGGGCAGGCCCGCCATCAGGCCGGCGATGTGTGCGCCGCTGCGCCGGCCTTCGAGGTGCAGGCGGCCGACGTTGGCGCGGTCGTCGGCGAGCAGGGTGAGGACGGCGGTGGGACCGGCCGCGTACGTGGCGACGTACCCCCCGGCCCCGCGCACGAGGAGTTCGCGGAACTCGCCCCGCGCCGTGAGGTCCACCAGGCGGTGTCCGACACCGAGGGCGGCCGCGGTGAGGGCCGCGAGGCCCTCCGGCTGGACGCCGGGCATGTCCTGGGCGAGGACGAAGCCGTCGACGCTGGCCGCCAGCGCCCCCGTCAGCTGGGGCATGCGGGTGCGCAGCCGGTGCAGTTCGTTCAGGACCTCGGCCTCGACGGCCATCACCAGTCTCCTTTCGGCGCGAGTCGACGGCGCGGCGGTCACCGGTCCGGCGGAGCCCGGCAGCGGGCGGCCACCGAGGGCGTGATCCCGAGATTACGGAAAGTGGCGGCCCCGGGTGGGCGCTTCGGCATTTTCCTCCGGAACGTGCGGCCCGGTTCCGGGGAAGGGTCCACCGGACTCCGCGGGAGGGCTGTTGCCGGGAAGGGGCCACGGGCTCCGCGGGAGGGCTGTTCCGGACGCGGGGACGGGGCCCGCCCCGACGCGGATGGTGGGCGAGCACCGTCCGCCGGGTCGATTGTCGGCGGCCGCCGGACGCGGGCACCACGGGTGCGCGCCCGCGTCCGGTGGTGGACACCGCACACCCCGTGTACGGGCCGGGCCGGCGGCGACCGCCGCGCCGGCATCCGGGAGGAGCCCGTCACCGGCGCGGTCCGTCCTGTGAGACCGGGTGACAGCGGTACGTTTCTCCTGCGTACGGTCGGCCGGGTGCCGCTGCCCGCCCTTCCCGGGACCGCACGGCGCGGGGCCGCCGCCCGGGCGCCCCGCCCCACGCATGGCGCGGGGCCCGGACGGAAAGGCGCATCACGACCTGTTCCGCACCGACCCCCGCTTGATCACCCGCCCGCCACGACGGCGATACTGGCACCGCCCCGCCGTCCCCCGCTCCTCACGAAGGGACTCATGCTCACCTCCCCGACCGTCCCGGCCCCGACGCCCTCCACGGTGTGGCTGACCCGCGGCCGCCACACCGGGCCGACCGCGCCGGACGTCCTGCGCAAGAACCTCCGGTCGCTCAAGGACGCCGGCACGCTCCAGGACTTCCTGGAGGTCCCCGACGCCGGCACCGCCGAGGGCGAACTGGTCTTCGAAGCCCGTTGGCAGGTGTCCGAGGACATCACCGTGCGGGCCCGGCTGACGCTCGGCGAGTGGTCCGGGCAGGGCCAGGAATGGACGCTGGTCGCGGAGGCGGAGCGGCCGTGGGACCTGCGCTGGCCGTCGCCGGCCGCCATGTTCTGGCCGTGGGACGAGGACGCCCCCTGGGGCCAGGAGACGGTCACCGGCGGCCGCTACCTCGACGTCAGCGCGCTCCCGGCCGACGACAGGGAACTGCGGCGGGTGCTGCGCGGCGCCCAGCGGGACACCTGGACCATCGACGTGCTGGTGCACGAGGCCATGACCCCCGACGAGCGGGGCCGCCGCTCCCTGGTCCCGCTGCTGCCGCCCGGACTGCACCACCGGGTCGTGGAGCACCGTGCGGCGCCGCACCAGTTGCGGACCGCGAACTGGGCGCTGCGCGAGTTCGGCGTGGAGCTGCCCCGCGGCGGCGCGCTGGTGCTGCCGGGATCCCCGGCCCCGGCCGGGTACGAGGCCGCCGACTTCACGGTGCGCAGCGTCTTCCTGGACGGCACGCACCCCGGCGAGCTGCTGGACGCGGTGACCCGGTTCGCCGCCCTGCCCCAGCCGCTGCCGGACGGCGGCGAGGCCGCGCTGACCGCGCTGCGGGACGAGTGGCGGCTGCTGACTCTGGAGGAGGAGCTGGCCCGCGAGCGCAGCCTCGTGGTCAGGTACCGGGAGGCGCTGGAGGCGATGACGCAGTCCCGTGACCTGTACCGGGAGGCCGCCGAACAGGCGCACGAGGCGCTGGCGGCGTACCGGGAGGCGGCCGGGCCGGGTGAGCCTCCGCAGCCGGCCGCCCGGTCGACCGGCTCGCCGTTCCAGCAGTTGGGCCGGACCCTGGAACGCCTCCGGGAGACGGCGAAGGGCCTGCGCCCGGCCGCCGCCGAGAGCCCGCGGGAACGGGGGCCGGCCGACGACGCGACCGGGTAGCCGGGGCAGGCCCGCCCGCCCCGGCCCACCCGGCCCGGTGTACGTGGCGGGGGGCATCCTCAACGCCCGTACCGCCCGCTCCCAGTTCGTCGGCGGCATGATCATGGGTCTGGGCATGGCGCTGACCGAGGGCAGCACGGTGGACGCCGCGTTCGGCGACTTCGCGGAGTCCGACCTGGCGTCGCACCACGTGCCCGCGCACGCGGACGTGCCGGACGTCGAGGCGCACTGGATCGAGGAGGACGACCCGCATCTCAACCCCATGGGCAGCAAGGGCATCGGGGAGATCGGCATCGTCGGCACGGCCGCCGCGGTGGGCAACGCGGTCCACCACGCCACCGGGGTCCGTTTCCGTGAACTCCCCCTCACCCCGGACCGGGTGCTCACCGCGCTGCCGGAGCCCGGCCGCTGAACCGGCGCCCGCCCCGCCCCGTACGTCCGCGGGGCGGGGCGGGCGGCCTGGTCGGGTCGGTCCCGGGCGGGCAGTGCCGCGGTCGGGTGCCGGGGTGCGGGCCGTCCGGTGACCGCCCCGGAGCCGGACGAGGAGGGCCACGGGCGCGGTCACCGCGGTCACCGCGGCGACCGTGTGAGCGCGCCGCGGCCGTCCGGGGCGGGCGCACCGCCGTGGCGAACGACACCCGCTCGGCGCGGTTTCCCTTCCCCGGACGGGGCATTCGGCATCTGACAACGGGGAAATCGACAGTCGGGGAACCACCGGACACCGCGCGGCGGACCGCGCACAGGGAGGGCCCGTGGATGCGACCACCACGCTCGTCATCGTCGCCGCGGTAGTGGCGGTGGCGCTGTTCGCCGTGGCCGCCGCCGTCATGGTGCGGCTGGTCCGGGCCCGGCGCGGCCTGCGGCAGGCGGGCCTGCCGGCCGGGCCGCGCTGGGTGTTCTGGGGCGCGGTCGCCTACTTCGTCCTCCCGACCGACCTGCTGCCCGACCCGGTCTACCTCGACGACATCGGCGTCCTGCTCCTCGCCCTGCGCTCGCTGCGCCGCTCCCCCGACCACGCGGACATCACCGACTGACCGCTCGGGAAGACGTTTTCACCCTGCACGAGGCTCATCGCCCCTGCTCAGCTCCCTGTGCCCGGCCCGACCCGGCGATGATCACGGAGAGTGAGGAAACCAACCATCCGTTCGATTCGTATAAGTGACTGAAGGTCGCACCACAGCAGCGGGCCCGAGTGACGTCGCACGGCGGCACCGCTTGATCGACGCAGTACCGACGAGGGAGAGACGATGCAACCGTTCGCGCTCAACTACGCACGCCCGGCGGCGGAGTCGGAGTTCACCGCTCCGTACGCCTATGACCAAGGAATGCAGTTGAACGTGCTCCTCGACGGCCGGATCGCCGCCCGCGACCACGCCCTGCTGAGAGAGCTCGGGACGACGACCTCCACAGCCGGCTCCAAGACGCACTTCGACGACTGAGCGCGGCGGCCGAGATGACCGTGCTCATCCTCACCACTGAAGAGGACGTCACGGCGGACATGGTGGTCGTGCACCTGAACGCCGCCGGCGTTCCCGTCGTACGGCTCGATCCCGCCGACCTGACCGGTTCCGTCGCGCTCTCCGGGGAGTACGTGCACGGTGTCTTCCGGGGCCATCTGTCCTCCGCGGGACGGCTGGTGGGCATCGACTCGCTGCGCTCGGTGTGGGTCCGCCGGCCCGGCACGGCGGCGGCCCGCGCCCCCGAGCCGTCCGCGTGGCTCACCGAGGAGGCCTCGCAGGCGCTGTACGGGATGCTGCGCGGCGGCGCGGCGCGCTGGATGAACCATCCGGACGCGTCCCGGCGGGCCCGGCACAAGCCGTGGCAGCTGCGGCTGGCCCAGCGCAGCGGGCTGCCCGTGCCGGCCACGCTCATCACGACGTTCCCGCAGGCGGCGCGGGACTTCGCCGAGCGGTACCCCGACCTGGTGGTCAAGCCGGTGTCCGGGGCGCATCCGCAGGACCCGCCCGGGCGGTGCCCACCACCCGGGTCCCGCCCGGCACCGACTTCGCCGCCGTCGCCTACGGCCCGACACTGCTGCAACGGCGGGTCGCCAAGCGGGCCGACATCCGGCTGACGGCGGTGGGCGACCGGCTGCTGGCCGCCCGCAAGACGGCCTGCGCCGACGGCGACCCGGAGGTGGTGGACGTGCGCTTCGCGCCGTCCACCGCGCCGTGGCGCCCGGTCGACGTCCCGCCGCGCCTGGCCGAGGCCGTGCGGACGTATCTGCGGGAGGCGGAACTGGCCTACGGTGCCTTCGACTTCGCGGAGGATGCGGACGGCACGTGGTGGTTCCTGGAGTGCAACCAGGCGGGTCAGTTCGGCTTCGTCGAGGTCGACACCGGCCAGCCGATCGCCCGCACCATCGCGCGGTGGCTGGCCGGGACTCCCCCGCGAGGGCCGGCCCGGCACGCGGACCGCTGTGGTTCGGCGGTGCCGTGAGCCGGGCCGGGGGCGACCTCAGACCGCCAGGGACAGGCCGCTCTCCTCGTCCCGCTCGCCGTCCCTCGCCGTCCCGTCCTGCACCAGGTCCTTCTCCTGCTTCGGCAGCCGGGCCGTCGGCGGATGCACCTCGGCGGCGAGCAGGGCGTCCGCGGCGGCGACCGCCTCACGGACGTCGGACGTGGCCATGAGGACGCACAGCGTGTAGGTGACGTCCTCCAACTCGCGGGCCGTCTGCGGCGTCTCGCGCTCCGCCTGAGCGATCCTCAGCGTGGCGTAGCGGGTGAGCAGCGTCCTGACGGTCTTCGGGTCCGGAACGATCACGAGCGCCCCTTTCTCCAGGTGTGGTGGGCTCCGTGTGCCCGGACCCGGGCGGTTCATGCACGGGTGGGGCGCGTGTCACCCTCCGGGGGCACGGTTTTCGCCACTTGGCCCAGGGGGCCCGCGCCCGTGTCCCGGGGCACGGAGCACGGGGCACGGGTGCGGGTGCGGGGCACGGGACTCCGCAGTCACGATCCCGGCCCCCGGATCCCGGATCCCGTCGTCACGATCCCGTGCCACCCCGGAGGGCGGCCCCGTCGCGTCAGGCCACCTGCCCGCTGTGCAGGGCCGCGTAGGCGCCGCCCCGGCGCAGGAGTTCCTCGTGCGTGCCGGTCTCCAGGATCCGCCCCTCCCCCATGACCACGATCCGGTCGGCGCCGCGCACCGTGGACAGGCGGTGCGCCACCACGAAGGTGGTGCGTCCGTGCAGCAGCCGGGCCAGTGCCTGCTGGACCAGGGCCTCCGAGCGGGTGTCGAGCGCGGACGTGGCCTCGTCCAGGATGAGCACCTTGGGGTCCCTGATCAGCGCGCGGGCGATCGCCAGCCGCTGTTTCTGTCCTCCCGACAGGCGCGCTCCCCGCTCGCCGACGAGGGTGTCGAGTCCCTGGGGCAACCGGTCGACGAACTCGAGGGCGTTGGCGTCGCGCAGGGCGGCGCGGACCGCTTCGTCGTCGGCCTCGTCCTCCATGCCGTAGGCGACGTTCTCGCGGACGGTGCCGTCGAAGAGGATCGACTCCTGCGGGACCACCGAGACGAACCGCCGGTAGGTGCGCAGGTCGAGGGTGTTCATGTCGGTGCCGTCCAGCAGGAGTCGGCCCGAGGTCGGCCGGATGAAGCCGATGACGAGGTTGAGCACGGTCGACTTGCCCGCGCCGGAGGCGCCGACCAGCGCGACGGTCTCGCCCGGCGCCACGGACAGGGTGAAGTCGCGCACCGAGGGCCGGCCGCCCTCGTAGGCGTGTCCGACGCCCTCGAAGGTCACCGCGCCGTGCAGCGCGGTCAGTTCGGCCTTGCCCTCGTTGTCCTCCAGTTCGGGCGCCTGGAGGACCTCGCCGACCGAGCGGACCGACTCCAGGCCCTTGGTGATGACCGGCGCCAGGCCGGTCAGCGTGGTCGTGGAGTTGGTCAGGGTGGTGAGGAAGGCGCTGAGCATGACGACGTCACCGGGGGTGACGCCCCAGACCTCGTAGTACGACACGAGGGCCGCGCCCGTCAGGACCAGTACGCCGACCACGTTGAGCACGACCCAGGAGATCGAGCCGAAGCGGCCGTTGACCAGGTCGAGGCGCATCCCGGAGGTGAGCAGGCGGCGCAGGGTGCCGTCCATGCGGGTGATCGCCTTGCCCTCCAGGCCGTGGGCGCGGGTGACCGGTATCAGCCGGGTCATCTCGGTGACGCGTGAGGAGAGGGCCTCCACCTCGTGGCGGAAGTGCTCGTTGTGGGCGCGCAGCCGGGAGCGCAGGCGGGCCACGACGAACGCGGCGACGGGCACCACGATCAGGAAGACGGGCACGAACTCGGGGGTACGGACGGCGATGATGACGAGGCCGCCGGTGAGCACGGTGATCGCGCCGAGCCCGTTCTCCGCGGTCTGCTGCACCATCTGCTCGACGGCCTCGACGTCCCGGACGACCTTGGCCTGGAGCACTCCGGCGCTGACCCGTGAGTGGTAGCCGATGGACAGTTGCTGCATGCGGGTGCACAGGGCGGAGCGCAGGGTGGTGCCCATGCGGCGGACGCTGCCGTACAGGAGGCGGACGTAGAGCAGGTGGAGCGGGTAGTTGACGATCAGGATGAAGAGGATGACGCCGGTGCTGGTCCACAGGCGGCCGATGGGCTGGTGCTCGACGACGGTGTCGATGATGGACGCGGTGATGAGCGGCAGCAGCCAGATGGGGCTGTGCTTGACGGTGAAGACGACGACCGCGCCGGCCAGCCGGTGCCGGTCGGCGCGGAAGAGGTAGGCGAGCGTGCGGATCGGGTGCTCGTCGCGGTAGCGGTGGTCGAGGGGTCTGTCGAGCGACGACGCCATCGGCGGTGGTCCTCCCCGGGTACGGGATGCGGGAATCGGGTGGGGTGTGCGGGTCCCGAGCGTAGGGCAAGCGCTTTCTATCCCGGTCGACGGGATCGCCCCCGATGACCTGGCCCGGAGGTGCGTCTCTGCGGCCCGTCCCGGGGCACATACCGGGGGGCACGCCCCAGCGGCCCGTCCCGGGGGTACGCCCCAGCGGCCCGCCCCGGGGCATACCCCCGTTCCCGCCTCCCTGTGGCGCGCCCGGTCAGGCCGCGGCGGCGCGCCCGGTCAGGCCGCGTCCAGCTCCGCCAGTTCCTCCGCCGTGAGGACCAGCTCGGTCGCCGCGGCCGAGTCGCGGATCGTCTCCGGGCGGCTGGCGCCCGGAATGGGCACCACCACCGGCGACTTGGCGAGCATCCAGGCCAGGCACACCCGCTGCGGGCTCACCCCGTGCCGCTCGGCGATCCGGGCGAACGGCGCGTGGGCGGAGCCCAGTCCACCGGCGCGGGAGATGCCGCCGAGCGGGCTCCAGGGCAGGAAGGCGATGCCCAGTTCGTCGCACAGGCGCAGTTCGGGCTCGCTGGAGCGGAAGGCCGGCGAGAACTGGTTCTGCACGGAGACCAGCCGGCCGCCCAGGATGTCGTTCGCCAGCCTGATCCGGTCGGGGTCGGCGTTGGAGATGCCGGCCGCGAGGATCTTTCCCTCGTCGAGCAGTTCGCGCACCGCGCCGACCGAGTCCGCGTACGGGACGCGCGGGTCGGGGCGGTGGAACTGGTAGAGGCCGATCGCCTCCACGCCGAGCCGGCGCAGCGAGGCCTCGCAGGCCTCCTTGAGGTGCCGGGGCTGCCGTCGAGGGTCCAACTGCCGTCGCCGGGGCGCAGATGACCGCCCTTGGTGGCGACCAGCACGTCGGCGCCCCGCTCGTGGGAGGCGAGGGCCTTGGCGACGAGGGTCTCGTTGTGGCCGACCTCGTCGGCGTGGAGGTGGTAGGCGTCCGCGGTGTCGATCAGGGTGACGCCGGCGTCCAGCGCGGCGTGCACGGTGGCGAGGGAGCGCGCCTCGTCGGGGCGGCCCTCGATCGACATGGGCATGGCTCCCAGCCCGATCGCGCTGACCTCGACGTCACCGATGCGGCGGGTGTGCATGGCTCGTGACCTCTCTCGACGGTGGGGCGTGACGAAGTCCGGTGCACCGGAAGGTGAGCGCGGTGCACCGGACGCGTTCCAGCCTGGCCCCGGTGGGCCTCGGAGGTCCAATGGAAGAAAGCGAACGCATTCAGCAGCGGGGCCGCTGAATGCGGGCCCGGTTCAGGACTTCGACGTCAGGTACTCCTCCACTCCCGGCACCTGGTGCGCGTCCTCGACGCCCACCACGCCGCCGGCCGCCTTCGCGTCCGGCTTCAGCACGTACGTCGACAGCGCCGCGGGCCGGCCGGCGTCGGAGAAGTCCTGCGGGCTGCCGAGGCCGGTGTCGACGTTCTTCTGCGAACGGTGCGCCTTCACCACGTCCTCGCGGGCGAGGCTTCCGCCCTCGCAGGCCTTCTTCAGGTCGGCGCCGAGGAGCTGGGCCGCGTTGTAGCCGGACAGGGCCCCGGAGTCGACCGGGGAGGCCGGGTACTTCTTGGTGTAGGCGGTGGCCATCGTCTTCACGCCGGGGATGTCGGAGCTGACGGCCGGGGCGCCGCTGACGATGCTCAGCATGGCCGTCAGGGCCGGCGCGGCGGGGGTCTTCATCAGCTGGGGGGCGAAGCCCGGCGCGCTGCTGACGACGGGGACGCGCAGGCCGCGGGAGGCGGCGACGCCGACCAGGGAGGCCGTCTGGGCGGGCCCTGCGCTGATCAGGATCGCCTTCACGCCCTCCTTCTTCAGCGCCGTCACCTGGGCGGAGAGGTCGGTGTCCGTCGCCTTGATCTTCTGGCCCGCGATCTTCAGCCCGGCCTTCTCCGCCGCCCAGGTGGAACCCTGGAGCGCGTTGGCGCCGTAGTCGCCCTCGAAGTAGACGTGCCCGATCGTGTCGCCCTTGGCCAGGCCCTTGGTGCGGGTGAGGAAGTCGACCGCGGCGATCATGTCGAGGTCGTACGTGGTGGCCATGACCTGGACGGAGTCCTTGCCGAGCAGGGAGGCGGCCCAGGCCTGGGGGTAGGTGAGCAGGTGGTCGCGCTCGATGTCGTCGAGGAGGGCCGCGACCACGGGGGAGCCGATGACCTGGGGCAGGGCGACGACGTCCGGGGAGATGTCGGCGTAGGCGGTGACGGCCTTCTGGACGTCGTAGCCGTGGTCCTTGACGACGATCTCGACCTTGCGGCCGCAGATGCCGCCCTTGGCGTTGGTCTCGTCGGCCCACATCTGCTGGGCCTGCACGATGGACTTGCCGAGGGTGGCGTAGGGGCCGGTGAGGTCGGTGAGGGCGCCCAGTCTGATGGCCTTGTCGGTCACTCCGGGGCCGGCCTTGACGCCGTCGGCGCCGTCGGAGGTGGTGCCGCCGTCCGCTTTGGAGCTACAGCCGGTGGCCGCGATCAGCAGGGCAGCCAGTGCCGCGGTGAGGGCGGTGCCGCGGGTGCGGTGCTTGGGGTTCACGGGGTGTGCTCCTTGGCTCGTGCCGGTGTGGCGGGTGAGGCGGGTGAGGCGGGTGAGGCGTCGGTGGTGGTCGGCGGAGGTGCGGAGGACGTCCGGTCGGGCGAGCGGGCGGACCGCAGGCGGGCGCGTACGCGACGGGTCAGGCCGTGCAGGCCGTCGGGGGCGTACAGGAGGATGACGACGATCGCGGCGCCGTAGAGGTAGCGGGCGGCCTCGGTCGGACCGATGGCGCCCTCGCCGCCGGTGCCCGGGGCGGCGACCAGCGGGAGCTGGTCGGCGTACCGGGTCATCAGCAGGGGCAGCGCGGTGACGAAGAAGGCTCCCGCGGTGGCTCCGGCGACGGAGCCGAGGCCGCCGATGACGATCATGGCGAGGTAGTCGACGGAGAGGGCCAGGCCGAAGTAGTCGGGCACCACCCGGCGGAAGGAGAGGGCCAGCAGGACCCCGGCCAGGCCGGCGTACATCGACGACACGACGAAGGCGGCCGAGCGGTAGCGGGCGACGTTCACGCCCATGACGGCCGCCGCGGTCTCGCTGTCGCGGACGGCTGCGAGGGCCCGGCCGGGGCGGCCGCGCAGCAGTCCGCGCGCGGTGAACCAGGTGAGGGCGAACAGGGCGAGGCCGAGGTACCAGAGGCGTTCCTCGGCGCCGAACGGCACGCCCAGCACGGTGAGTTCGGGGTCGTCGGCGGTGAAGCCGAAACCGCCGAGGGTGAGCGGCGGCACCGAGCGGCCGTTGAAGCCGCCGGTGACGGAGTCGGCGGTGAGCAGCAGGTGGTGGCCGAGGAAGACCAGCGCGAGGGTGGCGATGCCCAGGTAGATGCCGCGCACCCGCCCGGCGACGGGGCTGAACAGGCCGCCCGCCGCCCCGGCCAGCAGCACGGCGAGGACGGCGGCGAGCGCCGGGGGCAGGGCCGGGCCGGGGTCGCCGGCCAGCCAGGTGTAGCCGTAGGCCCCCACGGCGAGGAAGAAGGCATGGCCGAGGGAGAGTTGGCCGGCGGTGCCGCTGAGCAGGCCGAGGCCGACGGCGCCGATGGCGGCGGCCAGCGAGAACAGGCCGATGCGCAGCCAGAAGGCGTCGAGGTAGAAGGGCAGGGCGCACAGCACGAGGGCGGGCAGCAGCAGCCTGGCCCACTTCGGGACGAGTTCAGACACGGACCGCTCCCTTCGCGCCGAACAGACCGGTGGGCCGCACCAGCAGGACGACCACCATCACGGCGTAGGGGGCGACGTCGCCGAACCCCTCGCCGAGGACGTGCAGTTCGGACTGGTAGCCGGCCACGAGGGCCTCGGTCAGGCCGATCAGCAGACTGCCCGCGAGGGCGCCGGGCGGTGAGGCCATGCCGCCGAGGATGGCCGCGGGGAAGGCCTTGAGGGCGATCTGGCCGGTGGTGCGCTCCAGGCCCGGCGCCGGGAAGGCGGCGAGGAACACGGCGGCGAGCGCGGCGAGCGCGCCGGCCAGGCACCAGGCGAGCATGCGGACCCGGCTCAGCCGTACGCCCATCAGGGCGGCGGCCTCCACGTCCTCGGCCGCCGCGCGCAGGGACAGGCCCCAGGGCGTGTACCGGAAGAGGGCGAAGACGGCGGCGATGACGACGGCGGAGACGGCGATGGCGGCGAGCCGGCTGTCGGCGACGGTCACCGGGCCGAGGCCGGTCACCGCGTCGCCCCACGGGTCGCCGAGGGTGAGGAGGTCGCCGCCGATGCGCCGGGACAGGTCGGTCACCAGCACGATGTCCACGCCGATGGTGACGATGGTCTGCACGTGGGCGGCCTTGGGGTCCGGATCGCCGCGTTGCAGCAGCAGCCGGTCGAGGGCGCCGGCCACGGCCCCGGTCGCCAGGACGGCCACCGCGAGGGCGCCGGCGAAGCCGAGGTCGTCGTGGAGGACGGCGACGAGGTAACCGCCGAGCAGGAGCAGCGAGCCGTGGGCGAAGTTGAGGACGCCGGAGGCCTTGAAGATGACCACGAAGCCGAGGGCGACGAGGGCGTAGACGGCGCCGAGGGCGAGGCCGTTGAGGAGGGTGTCGAGGAGGGTGGTCACTGAGCGTTCTCCCCGGGGGGTTCGGTCACGTCGGTCTCTTCATGGGTCTCGGTCGCGTCGGTCGCGTTTGTCGCGTCGGTCGTCTCAGCTGTCTCAGCTGTCTCAGCCGTCTCGGTCGCGTTTGTCGTGTCGGTCGCGTCGGTCGCGTTTGCCGTCCTGAGCGGCGTCCCGACCGTCCCGGTGACCCCGTCCGTCCCGGTTGTCCCGTCCGGGGCGCCGGCCCCGTCGAGGACGTCGGCCCCGTCGGCCTCGTCGGGGGCGCCGGTACCCAGGTAGGCGCGCAGCACCTCGGAGTGGCGGCGGATCTCCTCGGGGGTGCCGTGGGCGAGCCGGCGGCCGAAGTCGAGGACGGTGACCTCGTCGGCGAGGCGCATGACCAGGCCCATGTCGTGCTCCACGAGGACGACGGACAGGCCGAGCCGTTCCCGGACCGTGCGGACGACGTCGGCGGTGGCGGCGCGTTCGGCGCCGTTCATGCCGGCCACCGGTTCGTCGAGCAGCAGCACGCGTGGCTCCAGGCAGAGCGCGCGGGCGAGTTCGACGCGTTTGCGGTCGCCGTACGACAGCAGGGCCACCGGGGTGTCGACGTGGGCGGCGAGGCCGGTGAGTTCGGCGATCTCGTGGACCCGGTCCAGGTGGGCGCGCTGTTCGCGCACGGCGCTCGGCAGGCGCAGGGCGCTGGCGGCGAAGCCGGCGCGGGACAGGGCGTGCCGGCCGAGCATGAGGTTGTCGGCGACCGTGCCCTCGGTCGTGACGATGTTCTGGAAGGTGCGGGCCACGCCGAGCGCGGCGATCCGGTGCGGGGCGAGTCCCGTCAGGTCGGTGTCGCCGAGCAGGACCTGGCCGGCGACCGGGCGGCACAGGCCCGACAGGACGTTGAAGCAGGTGGACTTGCCCGCGCCGTTGGGTCCGATCAGGGCGTGCACCGAGCCCGGGGCCACGGTGAAGGAGACCGTGTCGAGGGCGGTGAGGCCGGCGAAGCGGACGGTGACGTCACGGACGTGGAGCGCGGGCGGTGCGGCCGGGGTGCCGGCGGTGGCGCGGGCGGCCGCAGGGCCGGTGGTGCGGATGTTCACGCGGCCCCCTGCTCGCCGGCCGGTTCGTCGGCGCTCTCGCCGAGGTAGAGACGGCGTACGGCGTCCGTGCGGGCGAGTTCGTCGGCGGGGCCGGAGAGCCGGATCTCGCCCACCTCGAGGACGTGCGCGTGGTCGGCGAGGGAAAGGGCCATGCCGGCGTTCTGCTCGACCAGCAGCACGGCGGTGCCCTGCTCGTTGATCTCGCGGACGACCTCGGAGATGCGGAACACCATCCGCGGGGCGAGGCCGAGGGACGGCTCGTCGAGCAGGAGCAGGCGGGGGCGGCCATCAGGGCGCGGCCGATGGCGAGCATCTGCTGCTCGCCCCCGGACAGCAGGCCGGCCGCCTGCCGGCTGCGTTCGGCGAGGACGGGGAAGAGGCCGTACACGCGGTCGCGGGACTCCCGGACCAGCGCGGGAGCGCGCCGGCCGAGCCCGAGGCCGCCGGCGCGCAGGTTCTCCTCGACGGTGAGGCCGGAGAAGACCCGTCTGCCCTCGGGGACCTGGACGACTCCGGCCCGGACCGCGGCGACCGGGTCGCGTCCGTCGAGTTCCGTGTCGCCGTAGCGGACGCGGCCCGCGGTGACGGTGCCGCGGTACAGGCGCAGGGTGCCCGAGACGGCCCTCAGCAGCGTGGTCTTGCCGGCGCCGTTCGCGCCGAGCAGTGCGACGACCGCGCCGGGCGGAACGGTCAGGGACACGGAACGCAGGGCTGACAGGGCCCGCCCGTACATGACGTCGAGCCCTTCGACGTGCAGCGCGGGCGGATCCTGCGGTGGTGCTTCGGGCATCGCTGCTCCTCGGGTCCGTGCCGGCCGGTCACGGCACTTCGGGGGACGGGGGCGCTCACCACAACACGGGGCCGAGGCGCCGGTACAGGCACGGGGACGGGGTCGCTGCGCGGGCCCAGTGCGGGGGGCGGGGGCTTGTGCGGGTGCCCAGGCGGGAAATGCGCGCCGTCGCGGCGGGGCGGGGGCGCGCGGGTCACGGGCACGTGCGCCGCGGCGGTGCGGCCCGTATCGCCGTACCGCCCCGCCCCGCCCCGCCCCGCCGCGGCGCCCGTCACGGGCCGGGCCGGGCCGGGCCGCCGGAACCGGGGTGGACCTGATGACGCCCGCCGGACGGAAGAGACCGCGGCCCGGCCGGGAGGAACCGGCCGAACTCACCCGGCCCGCCCGGGGCGGGGACCCAGGCACGGGGAGCCGGGCGCGGGGACCCAGGCGCGGGGACCCAGGCGCGGGGACCCAGGCGCGGGCAGACGCAGGACCCGGCCAGGCTCAGAGACCCGGGGACGCGGGCAGAGGTGGGGGACCTGGGCGCGGGCAGACCCGGGGACGCAGAGCCCCGAAGGCGCAGGCAGCCCCGGAAACCCGGGCGCGGGCAGACCCGGAGACCCGGAGACCCGGAGACGCAGGCAGGCGCGGGGACCTGCACCGCCGTACCCGGCTCCCCGCGGTGTCCGTCAGCGGGCCGGTCGGGTCGCCAGGGCGAGGGTGATCTCCACGACGTCCGTCGGGCGGGAGAGGCTGCGGCCGGTGAGCTGTTCGTAGCGGCGGAGGCGGTTGAGGACGGTGTTGCGGTGGCAGTAGAGGCGTTCGCCCGCCCGCTGGGCGGAGCCGTCGCAGGCCAGCCAGGTGGCGAGGGTGTCCAGGAGGACGGCCGCGTCGGCCGGTTCCAGGGCTCCCAGGGGACCGAACACCCGGTCGGCGAGGGCGGCGGCGAGGTCGGGCGCGGAGATCACCAGGGCCGCGGGGAGGTGTTCGGTCAGGCGTACCGTGCCGCCGGTCCCCGGGCACATGCGCAGCGCGGTGTCCGCGAGCCGGCGGGCGTCGCCGACGGCGGCCAGGCCCGACACGGCCGTACCGACGCCGACGCGCGCGCCCGAGGGCGGGCCGCCGTCGATCGCCGTCCCGTCCCGGCCGTCGCCGAGCAGGACGATGCCGTAGTCCACCTCGACCCCGGTGTGCCAGTGCACACGCACGCCGCGTCCCACCGCGGCACGGGCACCGGCCGCCTCGGCCGGGGAGCCGCCGGACACGGCGACGACGACGTAGCGGCCCTGCTCGGGCAGGTCCAGGGCCTGTGCGGCCTCGGGGAGGTCGGCGATGCGGCTGGTGCCCTCCAGGAGGGCGGCGGCCAGCAGCCGCAGCCGGTTCTCGCGCCGCCAGGCGAGCTGTCGTTCGACCTGCCGGTAGGCGTCCGCGACGAGCGTGCAGTGTTCGTCGACGAAGTTCCACACGTCGGTGGCGACGTGCACGAGGAGGCGTACGTCCTCGGGGGCGGCGCGGGAGGTCTCCTCGACCAGGCCCTGCCAGACCAGGGAGCCGCCGAGCCGGAAGGCGTGCAGCAGGGCGTCCAGGGGCAGGCCCTGTTCGGCCCGGGTGGCGCCGATCTTCCAGGAGCAGCGGCGGGCCGCGTCCCGGTTGCCGCGCGGGTCGAGGAGCGAGTTCACGCTGTGCCGCAGGGAGCGGTGGATCTCCTGCCAGGTGGCGGCGGGGTCGCTGTCCACGGCGGTGCGGTAGGCGGGCTCCTGCTCCTGGAGCGTGGCGACGAGCCGGTCGGTGAGGTCGGGCAGGTCGTCGAGGAGCACCCGCGCGGCGCGGTGCAGCACGCGCAGGGCGTCGGCGTCGATCAGCGACCGGACGCGCGGCCGCGGTCGCGGGCCCGGTCCGGTGGGTCCTGCCGGTGCCGGGCGCACCGCAATCCGTGGCCGAAGGGCGTGGTGCATCGCGGTCCTCCCCCAGGGGTCGGTGACCCGGCGGCTCCCGCACGGTGGTGCCCCGTCCGGCTCCGGGCCGGTCACGGGGGTCCGCGCGGGTCCCGCCGGCTGGCGGGTCCTGCCCCGAAGGATGACATACCGTCCGGTCGGTCCCTAGGGGTGTGCACCGGTCTTTTCCGCCTGCTCGACCAGTCGGGCCAGTTCCAGCCGGGACCGCACACCGAGGGTGGCGAACACCTTCCGCAGGTGGTAGTCGACGGTGCGGGTGCTCACGGACAGCGTCAGCGCGACCTCCCGGTTGGTCGCGCCCTCGGCGACGCGGCGGGCGATGCGCAGCTGCTGCGGGGTCAGCCCCGCCAGGTCGGCGGACCCGTGCGGGCGCGGTCCGCCGGCCGCGGCGCCGTTGGCGCGCAGCTCGTCACGGGTCTGTTCGGCCCAGGCGCGGGCCCCGCACCGTTCGAAGCCGACGAGGGCGGCGCCGAGCCGGTCGCGGGCCTCGCGCAGGCGGCGCCGGCGGCGCAGCCACTTGCCGTGAAGGAGTTCGGTGCGGGCCCGCTCGAAGTCGCCGCCGGCCGATTCGTGCAGGTCGAGGGCGCGCCGGTAGAGGGCGTCGGCCCGGTCCTGCGGGGCCAGCAGGGCGCGGCAGCGCAGGAGCTGGGCGGGGGCCTGGGGGTCGGCGCCGAAGACCGCCCAGAGGGCGAACTCCTCGACGACGCTCCGGGCGCCCTCGGGCTGCCCGGCGGAGACGGCGGCCTCCACGTAGCAGGGGACGGCGAGCATCCACAGCGCGAAGTGCCCGCGCCGGGTGCCCGGCCGCACGAGGGGTCCGAGCCGGTCCGCGGCCTCCTGGGGCCGGCCGCGCCCCAGGTCGGCGCGGGCGGCCGCCCACTCCGCGAGCGTCGCCGCCTGGGCGAGGCCGTGCCGGCGGGCGGTGCCGAGCGCGGCCGCCACGTGCCCGGCGACCCGTTCGGTCTCCCCTCGATCGAGGCCGCCAGCGCCAGTACGGCGTGCTGGTGGGCGGCCGTGTTGCGCTGCCCGGCCCGGTGCGCGGCGCGCAGTCCCTCCTCGGCGTGGGTGCGGGCGAGCGCGTGCCGTCCGGCGCGCAGTTCGGCGTAGGCGAGGTACTCCCGTGCGCGGGGGACGGCCGCGACGGTGTCCAGGGTGCGGGCGGCGGCCAGGGCCCGCGCGCCCGCCCGGCGGGCGCCGGCGAGGTCGCCGAGCATGAGGGCCGCCGCGGCGGCCCGCAGGCTGTCCTCCGGGTCGCCGGAGCCGTCCGGAGCCGGCACCACCCGCCGCAGCCGGACCGCGGCCTCCTCGAACCGCGCCTCCAGCAGGGCTCGCAGCCCCAGCCGGTAGTCGGCGCGGGGGTCGTCCGGGGCGGGGGCCGCCGTGACCTGCCCGCAGCGTTCGAGTGC
Organism: Streptomyces sp. Tue 6430; assembly: GCA_021568835.1. GTDB lineage: Bacteria > Actinomycetota > Actinomycetes > Streptomycetales > Streptomycetaceae > Streptomyces. The sequence continues at coordinate 733,660 of JAKGSH010000001.1, read as the reverse complement.
GGCGAGGCAGCCCGCCGGGTCGCCCGCCGCCCACGCCGCGTCACAGGCGGCCAGGGCGGCGGCCACGGCATCGGACGGGGAGCGGTCGGCGAGCAGGGAGGTGGCGAGCAGGAGGGAGGCCTGGGCCTCGTCGACGGGTCCGTCGCGCAGTGCCGTCGTCCCGCGCAGGAGTGCGGCACGGCCGCGTACGCCGGCGGGCGCGCCGCCGGTCCGGGCCACGTCGAGGAGCCGCAGCGCCTGGTGGGGACGTCCGCCGAGCAGGGCCTGCCCGGCGGCGGTCGTGTACCGCTCGGCGCGCCGCGGGCCGTCGTCGCACAGTTCGGCGGCGCGGGTGTACGCGGCGCAGCGCAGCCGACGGGACGGCAGGTCCCCGGCGGCCGCCTCCAGTTCGTCCCCGCCCACGGCTCCGGCCCAGGCCCGGTGCAGCAGGGTCCGCGGGTCGCCCTCCGCCAACTCCCGGGCCAGCGCGAGGTGCACGGCCCGTCGCCGCTCGTCCGGCGCCGCGGCGTACACCGTCCTGCGCAGCAGCCCGCTGTGGAAGCGGACCTCGCCGTCGGCGGTCGCGAGCAGGTCGGGCAGCGGTACGGGGCCGTCGTGCCCGAGGTGGCGGACCGCCCGCAGGACGAGTCCGAGGCCGACGCCCGTGTCCTCGTCGTCGCGGACGGCGGCCGCCACCGTCAGCAGGAGGTCGCGGCGGCCGGCGGTGAGTCCGTCCAGGTACCCGCCGGCCAGGCCCGTCAGCACCTCGGCGCCGGGCAGCGGGCGCGGCGGCGGGCGATCCCCGCGCACCTGGGCGGGCGAGAGCCGCCGTACGAGGGCCAGCAGGAGGGCCGGGCTGCCCTCGGCCGCGTCCACGATCGCGTCCCGCACTCCCCCGTCGAGGGTTTTGCCGGTGACCTCGTCGAGGAGCGCCACCGCCTCGGGCGGGGTGAGCGGGTCCATCCTCACCACCGGCAGCCCGGCGAACTCCGGGGCGGGCGGGCGGTGTCCGGGGACCGTGAGCAGCAGGCGCGCCGCCGCCGTCGTACGGCACAGCTGCCGGGCGGCGTCGCCCAGCACGGCGCGGGAGAGGGGGTCCCACAGGTGGGCGTCGTCGACGCACACGAGCAGCGGGGCCGGGCCGGCGGACAGCGCGTCGAGCAGGGCCGGTCCGGAGCGGCCGGCCGGCGCGTGGCCGGTGACGTCGCCGAGCGCGCGCAGCAGGGTGCGCAGGCCCCCGCCGGGTACGGCCGGCCGGGCGGGGTCCGCCCGTACCCGTACCGCGGGCCCGGCGAAGGCGCGGGCGGCGTGTTCGAGGAACCGGCTGCGGCCGCAGCCCGGTTCGCCCGTGACGACGTGCGCGGCGCCGTCGAGCCGGTCCGCGGGGGCGGCCGCCCGGTGCGGCGCCGGGCCGGGGGTCGTGGTCGTCTGTCCGGTCATCACCGTGACGTTACGCACGCGTAGCGTGAGGCGGAAGTCACACATTCGTGTGCGCGGCCCCGATTCCGGCCCGCCACCTGGGCGTTCGCGGTGGAGCCCGGTGTGCGGGCTTGTGCCGGTGCCCAACCGCCGCCCGCCTGCGCCGTGATCGTGCACAACGGCGGCGGGCGCGGGCGGGCGCGACCGCCGCCTCCGTCGTCGCCGCCGTCGTCGGGCGGCTCAGCGCGGCGTCGGGGATGTCAGGAGGTGTGCGGGCAGTTGCCCCGGTACTCCTCGATGGTCGAGCTCGGGCTCGGCAGCGGGCACAGGAACTGCTCGTAGCGGGTGTCGTTGTCGATGAACCGCTTCAGCCAGGAGACGCTGTACTTCGCGATCGTGGTGTTCGAGCTGGTCGGGGCGGAGTGGGTGGCGCCGTTCAGCTCCAGATAGGCGCGGTCCAGGGAGGACGGCAGCGAGGTGTAGAAGGGCTCGGCGTGGCCGGCCACGGGGGCGACGGTGTCGCCGTCGGCACCGACGATCAGGGTGGGCGTGCCGACCTCCGGCCACGTCTTGTCGGTGTTCCACGGCGTCAGCGGGATGGCCGCCTGGAGGGAGGGCCGGGTCTTGGCGGCCTCGAGGCTGCCGCCGCCGCCCATCGAGTGGCCCATCACGCCGAGCCGGGTGCCGTCGACGCGGGTCCGGACCGAGCTGCGGCCGGTGAGGTAGTCCAGGGCCGCGAGCAACTGCTTGCCGCGCGAGGCGGGTTGGTCCAGCGTCGAGGTCGTGTCGATGGTGAAGACGACGAAGCCCTGGGAGGCGAGCCGCGGGCCCAGCCAGGAGACGGAGGACTGGGTGCCGGTGAAGCCGGGCGAGACGGCGACCGCGCCGAAGGTGCCGTCGGCGGTGCTGGTGGGGTAGTAGATCGTGCCCCCGCCGAAGCCGGTGACGGCGGAGGAGGCGACGGCGGTCTGCGAGACGGCGTACGGGCCCCGTGCCGCCTCGATGCTCGACGTGGTCGGCGCCGGGCCGCGCTCGTAGGGGTTGTCGGCGGCCTGCGCCGCGGGCTGGCCGAGGGTGGTGAGTCCGACGACTGCGGCGATCGCCGTCACCAGGCCGGCGAACCGGCCTCTTCCGCGGTGGGGGGACCGGTGGGCGGCACCGGTGCGCGCTTGCTGCTGCACGACGAGTCGTCCTCTCTGTCGTGGCGGCCCGCCCTGCCGGGCGGGTCCTCGTGGGGGTTGGCCGTGTCACTCTGGGGGTGATCGCCGCCGGGGGGACCGGCAATGTCGCCGGTCTCGTGCGGCCCGCCCCGCCGCCCGCGGCGTCCTCCGCGGTCGCCGTACTCCCCCGCGCGGGACGAAGCTGGAGGTGACCGCACCCGCCCGGCACCGAAGGAGGCCCTCACGTGGCGCTCCCCGCCGACGACGGCCCCCGCCCCCACGACGGCCCTCGCCCCGACGACGGGGCCCGCCCCACCGGCGCCGACGGCTCGGCCCGCGTCGCGGCCGTCCTGCGCGGGGCCGTCGCCGACGGGCTGATCGGCGAGGACCGGCCGCTGGCCGGCTTCGTCGACGTACGGGGGGTGCGAGGCGGCGTCGCCGCCCTGCACGAGGCGTTCGCGCACGTCCCCGACGTGCTGCACACGTTCGCGGCGAAGGCGTGCGCGCTGGTGCCCGTCCTGCGGCTGCTCGCCGACGCGGGGATGGGCTGCGAGGCGGCGAGCCCGGGAGAGCTGCGGCTGGCGCTGGACGCCGGTTTCGCGCCGGCCCGCATCGTGCTGGACTCGCCCGCGAAGACCCGCGCGGAGATCCGCGAGGCCCTCGCCCTGGGCGTGGCGCTGAACGCCGACAACCTGGCCGAGCTGGAGCGCGTGGACGCCCTGCGCCCGCCCGGCTGCGCCTCGGTCCTCGGGCTGCGGGTGAACCCACAGGTCGGCGGCGGCACCATCGGCCCGATGAGCACGGCGACGGCGCACTCCAAGTTCGGTGTCGCCCTGCGGGACCCGGGGGCCCGGGAACGCGTCGTCGAGGCGTTCGCGCGCCGCCCGTGGCTGACCCGCCTGCACGCGCACGTGGGGTCGCAGGGCTGCCCCCTGCCGCTGATCGCCGAAGGGGTCGCGGCCCTGCACGACCTCGCCGAGGAGATCGACGCGCGGTCCGGCCGCCGGCAGGTCACCAGCCTCGACCTGGGCGGCGGCCTGCCGGTGAACTTCGACGGCGACACGGTCACCCCCACCTACGCCGACTACGTGTCCGCGCTCACCGCCGTCCGGCCGGCCGTGCTGGACGGCCGCTACCGGCTGGTCACCGAGTTCGGCCGTTCCCTGCTGGCCAAGAACGGCTTCCTCGCGGCCCGCGTCGAGTACGTCAAGGACGCCGGCGGCCGCCGGGTCGCGCTCACCCACGCCGGCGCCCAGGTCGCCACGCGCACGGTGTTCATGCCGCGGGACTGGCCGCTGCGGGTGTCCGTGCACGGCCCGGACGGCACGCCGAAGGACGCGCCGCCGCTGCGCCAGGACGTCACCGGGCCGCTCTGCTTCGCCGGTGACGTGGTGGCGCACGACCGCCCGCTGCCCGAGATCGCCGAGGGCGACCTGGTCGTCCTGCACGACGCGGGCGCCTACTGCTTCTCCGCGCCCTGGGCGTACAACAGCCTGCCCCGGCCGGGGGTGTACGGCTTCACGTCCGGGGGCGGCGGCGTCGGGTTCGTCACGGTGCGGCCGGCGCAGACCCTGCGGGAGGTGTCGCAGGAGAGCGGGCTGGCTCAGGCGGACGCGCTGCTGGACGGTTTCACGGATCCTTCACGTCCCTGACGGCGTTTCCCGGGCGTCCGCACGCATCAACGGCGTCCGTCGGTGCACCCGGAGCGGGTCGCCGGACGAGGAGGGACGCCGTGTTCTGGATCGCCGTACTGCTGCTGCCGTCGCTGTCCGCCCTGCTGGTGGTCCTGGACCGCGTGGAGGACAGGGTGCTCGCCCCGGCCCGGTCCAGGCGGCGGCACGCAGGACGCAGGAGGCATCTGCACCTGGTCCGGGACGCGTCGCGGAGCACGGGAACGACCGCCCGCAAGGGCGCTCACAAGGCCACCGGCGAGACCGCCGCGGGGCCCCGCGCCGCCTGACGGCCGGGCCCCGGCCGGCGCGGGTTCACCGCGGGATGCGTTCCGGCGCCGTTCGTGTGCGAGGCTCGCCGTGGACGGCGCCCGGCGCGGCGTCCGGCGTCACTTCGACCGGCGTCACCCCGACCGGCAACAGGGAGAGTCAGCGGCATGCGCATCGGTCTGCTCGGCACCGGCCCCTGGGCGCGGACGGTCCACGCCCCCGTCCTGAGCGCGCACGAGGATCTCGACCTCGTCGGGGTGTGGGGCAGGCGTCCCGCCGCGGCGAAGGAGCTGGCGGACCGTCACGGCACCCGGGCCTTCGACGACGTGGACGAGTTGTTCGCGGAGGTCGACGCGGTGGCGGTGGCGCTGCCGCCGGACGTGCAGGCGGACCTCGCGGTGCGGGCCGCCGGTGCCGGTCGTCATCTCCTGCTGGACAAGCCCCTCGCCGCGACGGTGGCGGGGGCGCGTGAGGTGGTGCGCGCCGTGCGGGAGGCGCGGGTCGCCTCGGTGGTCTTCTTCACCACCCGTTTCCTCCCCGAACCCGAGGCGTGGATCGCCCGGCAGGCGGAGGCGGGGGGCTGGTTCACCGGGCACGCGCAGTGGCTGGGTTCGGTGTTCACCGGCGGGGAGCATCCGTTCGCCACGCCGTGGCGGCGGGAGAAGGGCGCCCTGTGGGACGTCGGCCCGCACGCGTTGTCCGTGCTGCTGCCGGTCCTCGGCGACGTCCGCCGGGTGGCCGCCGCGGCTCCGGGGCCCGGCGACACCGTCCACCTGGTCCTGGACCATCGCGGCGGGGCCTCCAGCACGCTGACGCTGAGCCTGACCGCCCCGTCGGCGGCGGCCGGTTCGGGCGTGGAGATCCGTGGGGAGACCGGAGTGGCGCGTCTCCCGGAGAGTGCCGCGGACGCCGCCACAGCACTCCGTCGGGCCGCGGACGCACTGTGCGCCGCGGCCCGTGACGGGCGTCCGCATCCGTGCGATGCGGGGTTCGGCCTGCGGGTCACCGAGATCCTCGCCGAGGCCGAGGGCCTGCTGGCCTCCGACTCGGGCTGAGACCACGGCCGCGAAGGGCCGGTCAGGCGTGCCGGTGCGTCCGCTTGTTGCCGGTGACGGCCCGGTAGAGGACCAGCAGGATGAGCGAGCCGACGATCGCGGCGATCCAGGTGGACAGGTCGAAGAAACCGTCGATCGAGTCCACGCCGAAGATCACCTTGCCGAGCCAGCCGCCGAGCAGACCGCCGACGACGCCGATCAGCATGGTGACGATGATGCCGCCGGGGTCCTTCCCGGGCAGGAGCATCTTGGCAATGGCACCGGCGAGCAGGCCTATCAGAATCCAGGCGATGATGCCCACGGTTCCTCCCATCTCCGTTGGAGAGCGTGTATGTCTTCCGAATGCGCGGCGAGGGGAATCGCAAACCTGTCAGTGCGCGTCGTCCGTCCCCGAAGGTCCCCTCGCTCCACCGGAACCGGGCCCGCTCACCCCGAAGGCGCGGCAGGGGATCCGCCCCGTCGGCCCGGGTCCACGGCGAGCACGGCGAGCACGGTCCACCCGCTCCCCTACGACCGGGTGGCCGGCCCTCGTGAAGTGCGCGGCCCGGGGAGGTCGCCCCGGCCGGTCGCACCGGCGGTGAACTGCGCACCGTGGGAACCGAGATGGCGGGTGCGTCCGGCGAGCAGGTCGTGGGCGTGGCCGTGGTCCCGGTGTTCGGCACGACGCCGACGAAGCCGGCCCGCGGGCCGGAGGGCCCGCGGGCCGGAGGGCCCGCGGGCCGGAGGGCCCGCGGGCCGGAACGCGGGGCCGGCCGGGGCACCGGCGGGCCCGGCGCGCGGACGGCCGGGCCGGTCACGGATTCCGCCGGGACGCGTCACGGGGGTGCGCCCGGGACGCGTCCCGGGGGTGCTCTCCCGGGCGCTCCCGCCCCGCCTGCTCCACCGCCCCTTCGCCCTCGGCGTCGATGTACGGCAGGATCCGGTCCAGCCACCGCGGGTCCACCAGGCGTGCCGGCTCAGCAGGGTCATCACCGCCGGGACCATGAGCAGCCGTACGACGGTGGCGTCGAGGAAGTGGCGGGCGCACCAGGTGCCGAGCCGCCGGAGTGTGCCGCCTCGCAGCGCCCCGCTGGAATCCATGGGCCGCGCCTTCGCTGCCGGAAGTGGTTCGCCCTGCTCCCGATGCGATCCGTTGGACACCGGCCGGCCGGGACGGGCATCCGGGCCCCCGGGATGCACACTTCGCTCCCGCGATGAATGGTGTTAGTGGACCCCATGACCGCACCGGGGCCGCAGCAGCCCTCCGGACCGAGGAGCCGTGACCATGCCGACCACCGAGCCCGATCCCTCCCGGCCGCCCTCCGAGCGCGCCACCCCGGACAACCTGCTCCACACGCGCACCGGCACCGAGGTGTCGCCCGAGGACGTGGTCCTGGCCACCGGCCGGGACCTCACCCCGCGCAATCTCGAGTGGGCCCGGCGCAAGCTGGAGGCGGAGGGGCCGGACTGCATCGAGAAGATGCTTCCCTGACCCGACCCCGCGGTGAACCGGTTGCCGCCCGCCGCCGGACGCGGCCGGTTCACCCCTTTCGGACGGGCCCCGCGGCCTGCCCGACCCCGCGGGCACCTGCTCCTGCGCACGCCGGGGACGCGCACGCCCGTCTCCGGCGTGCGCGTCCCCGGCGTGCGCGTTCCCGGCTTCGGCCCGCCGTGCCGAGCGGCGGGGGCGGTCGTGGTGGGGCCGAGAGGTCCTAGGGAAGGTCGTGGTCGTCCACGATGTGCACGGCGGCTTCCTCCGCGCCGGCGGCGCCGCCGTCGATGCCCACGTCCTCGGCGATCTCCTCCTTGGTGGCGTCCGGATGCGCGCCCTCGTCGGGCGCGACCAGACGGCCGGCCCGGGCCTCGCCCGCCTCCGGGTCGACCGGTTCGCCCTCGCCCCGCGGCAGGTCGCCGACGCCGTCCCCGGCGGGCTCGGACACGTCCGGGACCTCCTGCGCCAGGCGCTGGTCGAGGCTCTCCCCCTCGTGCTGCTCGGCCGCGGTGGTGCCGTACTTGGTGACGCCCAGCGGCTTCTCCGGCGGGGAGTAGCCCTCGTCCAGCATGTCGTCGTAGGTGCGTTCGTCGAGCGCGTCCTGGAGGTCGAGCGGCGCCGCGTCCTCCTGCTCCTCGTTGGTGCCGGTGGGCTGGTAGGCGTCGTCGGCGGTCGTCTCGGGCTCCGTGCCCATGGATGCCTCCCGGGGCTGTCGCGGCTGCTCTGTCCCCGTCCGCGTATCCCGTCGCACGCGCCCCAACCGTGCCACCTGCCTCCTTGCCCGCGCCGCGGGGCCGCTCCCCCGCCGCTCCGCACCGGCGGACCGCACGGGCCGGTGCGCGGCACGAGTCAGTGCGGGCACGGGCCGGTACGGGTGGGCCGATGCGCGGCACGAGCCCGTGCCGGTGGGCCGGTGCCGGTGGGCCGGCCGCACGGCGGCGCCGGCACGGCAGGTGTGAGCGGCCGGTCCGGCCGCGGCCCGCTCGGAGGTCATCGCACGCCGGTGCCGGGCGGCGGCGCGAGGTGCAGGTCGAGTCCGGCGGACGGACGGGTCCGCCAGCCCCGGGCGTACGGCGGCGGCCGTCCACCGGGCGGGGAGAGGCGGCGGTGGGGATCCGGCCGGCGGTGCGCACGATGCCCGCCTCGGTGGTGTTGGCGTTGTGGCCGCGCGGGTTGGCCGAGGAGCAGCCGGCGTAGTAGGCGACCGGGACGGCCTCCGTGCCGGTGACCAGGCAGGGCGCGCGTACGCCGGACCGGTGCAGGTCGACGGCGGTGCGGCTCCAGTCGCGGCGGTCGGCGGCGGTCCGGTCCACGACCCGGTCCAGGACGACGTACTGCACCGCCAGATGTCCGGCGAGGCCGAGCGCGAGGAGCCCGGTGGCGACCGGGCGCACCCGGCCGCCCGGCGCGGTGACCAGGTGGGACAGCGCGTCGGCGACCGGGAGGGCGAGCAGCGCGTACGCGGGCAGCAGGAAGCGCGGCGCGGCGTAACCGATCATGAAGAGGTACGGCACGGCGGCGGTCGCGGCGCAGGCCAGCGGCAGCAGCGTCGGAGTGGTGCGGCGGGCCCTGACCGCGACGGCGAGACCGGCGGCGGCCGCCAGGGGCAGCAGGCACCACCAGGCGACGACCACCGGGTCGGGCATGGAGCCGGTGCAGGGGCGGCACAGGGTCCGGCCGACGAGGCTGCGCAGCTGGTCGTCGACGGCGAGGTGCCGGCCGAGGCCGCCCTGGATGCGGGAGGCGTCGGACAGCCGTTGCCCGAGACCGCCGTGGCCGAGGTACGCCTCGGCGATCCACTGGCCGCCGCCGGTGGCGAGGCCCGCCGGCAGGGCGAGGGCCAGGCGGCCGCTCCGGGCCGGGACCAGCAGGACGAGCAGCGGGAGGGTGGTCCAGACGGCGTCGGTGGGACGCATCCAGGCCATGAGGGCGGCGCCCGCCGCGACGCCCCACAGGGCCGCCCGGTCGGTGCGGTCGGCGCGGGCCCGCAGGAAGCAGCCGACGCAGGCGAGGGCGCCGATCGCGACCCAGTGGTTGGGCATGGCCGCCGGGCCGTAGAACAGCGTCACCCACAGGGACGCGAACAGGGCGCCCGCGGCGGCCAGGACGCGGGCCGGGAAGAAGGGGAGCCAGACCCGCAGGGCGAGGTGGAGGCCGAGCCCGGACAGCACGGCGAGGTAGACGCGCAGCAGTGCGGTCGAGGTGGACCAGGACGTCACCGGGGCGACCAGCAGGGAGACGCCGCGGGCGCGCGGCGCGCTGAAGAAGGCGGGCGGGGCCTGGGCGGAGATCTGGCTGACGTACACCGTCTCGTCCCAGCCGAGGCCCAGTCCCGGCCCGACGAGGACCAGTTGGGCGACGGTGAAGGCGACGGCGACGGCCGCGAGCGGCCAGGAGCCCTGCGCCCGCCGGCCCGCGCCGGGCACGGTCGCCGGTGCGCCCCGGCGCGCGCCGGCGAGTGCGGCGTTCCTGCCGTCGGCCATGTCCACCCCTTGCCCGTCGCCTGCCCGTGACCGGGAAAACATGGCCAAACTAACGCGCCGGGGTCGGGCACGCGGGGTGATGTACGGCCAGTCGCGCGCGGATCCGTCGGGCCGGTCCCGGTCGTCACGCCCCGCCGCCGCCGGAAGAGCGGGCCCCGGCCCGAGTACGTCCCGTACGAGGATCGGGGCCCGGCACCCCCCCGGCCTTCGACCGGCGGGACCCCCGGAGCACGCGCCTGACGCCGCGGGGCCCGTCCTCCGGGCGGACGACGGAAGGTGACGGCAGGCCCTAGCGGAGGTGCGGGCGGCGGTGCCGCGGCTGTTCGGGGGCCGGGCGCTCGGGGGCGGGCGGGACGGGCCGCACCGCGGGTCCGTCGCCGTTGAGGTGGACCCGCGTGCCGTGGTGGGCGATCGTCAGCGGCGGCCCGGACAGCAGGGTGTACGTGGCCTTCTCGGGGCCTATCTCCACGTGCAGGCGGCGGCCGAGGAACTGCAGGGAGAAGGCCAGGCGGCTGAACGCCTCCGGCAGCCGGGGCGAGAAGTACAGGGTCCGGTCGCCGTCCCGGCGCAGCCCGCCGAACCCGGCGACCAGCGCCATCCAGGTGCCGGCCAGCGAGGCGATGTGCAGTCCGTCGCTCGTGTTGTGCTCCAGGTCGGCCAGGTCCATGAGGGCGGCCTCGGCCGTGTAGGCGTAGGCCAGGTCCAGGTGGCCCGCCTGGGCGGCGACGACGGCCTGGCAGCAGGCCGAGAGGGAGGAGTCGCGGACGGTGAGCGGCTCGTAGTAGGCGAAGTTGCGGGCGATCTGCTCCTCGTCGAAGAACTCGCCGCAGGTGTACATCGCCAGCACCAGGTCGGCCTGCTTGACGACCTGTTTGCGGTAGAGGTCGAAGTAGGGGAAGTGCAGCAGCAGGGGGTACTGGTCGGGGCGCGTGCCGTCGAAGTCCCAGTGCTGGTAGCGGGTGAAACCGGCGTGCTGTTCGTGGACTCCGAGTTCCTTGTTGTAGGGGATGTGCACGGCCGCCGCGGCGTCCCGCCAGGCCGCGGACTCCTCCTCGTCGACGTCGAGCCGGGCCGCCTCCTGCGGGTGGCGTACGACGGCGTCGGCGGCGGCCAGGAGGTTCGCCCGCGCCATGAGGTTGGTGTACGTGTTGTCGTCGGCGACCGCGCTGTACTCGTCGGGGCCGGTGACGCCGTCGATGTGGAAGACGCCGTGCGCGTCGTGGTGGCCGAGGGAGCGCCACAGGCGGGCGGTCTCCACCAGCAGTTCGACGCCGGTGTCCCGCTCGAACGCGGTGTCCCCGGTGGCCGCGACGTACCGGACGACGGCGTCGGCGATGTCGGCGTTGACGTGGAAGGCGGCGGTGCCGGCCGGCCAGTACGCCGACCCCTCGGAGCCCTCGATGGTGCGCCAGGGGAACGCGGCGCCGCCCAGTCCGAGCTGGGCGGCCCGCTCGCGGGCGGCGTCCAGGGTGGACTGCCGCCAGCGCAGGGCCTCGGCGACGGCGTCGGGCGCGGTGTAGGTGAGGACGGGCAGGACGAAGGTCTCGGTGTCCCAGAAGGCGTGGCCGTCGTAGCCGGAGCCGGTGAGTCCCTTGGCGGGGATGGCGCGCCGCTCGGCGCGGGCGCCGGCCTGCAGGACGTGGAAGAGGGCGAAGCGGACGGCCTGCTGGATCTCCTCGTCGCCGTCGACCTCCACGTCCGCGCGGGCCAGAAGTCGTCGAGGTAGTCCCGCTGTTCGTCGAGGAGTCCCTGCCAGCCGCTGTGTCCGGCCGCCGCGAGCGCCGCCTCCACCTGGTCGCTCATCGCGGGCCGGGAGCGGGCGCCGGACCAGCCGTGCGCGACCAGTTTCTCCACCCGGAGCGTCTCGCCGGGCTCCAGTACGGAGGTGACGGTGAGGCGGGAGACGTCCACGTTGCTCTCGCTGCTGGTGGTGGTGTGCCCGGGGCCGGTGATGGTGTGGTCGGCGGCGACGGCCACCCGCAGTCCGCTGCGCCGGGTGCGGTGCACCAGCCGCAGGCGGCGGCCGACGGCCACGTCCTCCTCCGGTTCCAGCGGCGACTTCAGCGCCCGCGCGGCCCGCGGGTCGGCGGCAGGCTCGGGCAGGCTCTCGTTGGCGACGAGTTCGGACTGTATGACGACGCGGCAGCGGCTGTCGACGGCCTCCACCTCGTAGGCGACGGCGGCGACGGCGCGCTGGCTGAGGGAGACCAGCCGGGTGGAGCGCACCCGGATCGTCGAGCCGGCCGGCGAGGTCCATTCGCAGGTGCGCTCCAGGACGCCCCGGCGCAGGTCGAGGACGCGTTCGTGGGAGACGAGCCGGCCGTAGCGCAGGTCGAACGGCTCGTCGTCGACCAGCAGCCGCAGGATCTTGCCGTTGGTGACGTTGATGACGGTCTGGCCGGACTCCGGATAGCCGTACCCCGCCTCGGCGTAGGGCAGGGGGTGCAGTTCGTGCACGCCGTTGAGGTAGGTGCCGGGCAGGCCGTGGGGTTCGCCCTCGTCGAGGTTGCCGCGCCAGCCGACGTGCCCGTTGGACAGGGCGAACACCGACTCGCTCCGGGCGAGGGCGTCGAGGTCGAGGTGCGTCTCGCGCACCCGCCAGGGCTCGACGGCGTAGGGCCGGTCGGCGATCACTCGTGTTCCCCCAGTTCCCCCGGTGCGGCCAGGTCGGCCAGGTCCTTCACGACGACGTCCGCGCCGTGGGCGTACAGGGCGTCGCGCTGTCCCACCCGGTCAACGCCCACCACGTACCCGAAGTGCCCGGCGCGGCCCGCGTCCATGCCGGCCAGCGCGTCCTCGAAGACGGCGGCCCGGTCGGGTGCGACGCCGAGTTCGCGGGCGGCGGCGAGGAAGGTGTCGGGGTGCGGCTTGCCCGGCAGGCCCCGTTCGGCGGCGACCACGCCGTCGACGCGCACCTCGAAGAGGTCCTCGGCGCCGATCGAGCGCAGTACGTCACGGGTGTTGGCGCTGGAGGAGACGACCGCCGTGCGCAGGCCCCGCGCGCGGGCCGCCCGCAGGTAGTCGAGAGTGCTCTCGTAGGCCTCGACGCCGTCGGTGCGGATCTTCGCCAGGAGCAGCTCGTTCTTGCGGTTGCCGAGCCCGTGCACCGTCGTCGCGTCCGGCGGGTCGTCCGGGGAGCCCTCGGGCAGCCGGATGCCGCGGGAGGCGAGGAAGGTGCGGACGCCGTCCGCGCGCGGGCGGCCGTCGACGAACTCGTCGTAGTCGTGGGAGTCGAAGGGCCGGTGGCCGGCGCCGTCGCGGTCGCGGAGGAACCCGTCGAACATCTCCTTCCAGGCCGCCGCGTGCACGACGGCCGTCCGTGTGACGACCCCGTCGAGGTCGAAGAGGCAGGCCTGGATCGTGTCCGGAAGACCGAGCGTCGTCGTCATACAGCTCCCGTTCCCCCTCCGCGGGTTCCCCACCGGGTGGCGCGCGCCACATGGTGCCACGTGCGGCCGGTCGTACGGTCACGCGTGCGGTCGGTCGTGCGGTCAGTCGTGCGGGAACGAGTGGTGCTCGTGGGCGATCACCCAGCGGCCTCGCCGCTTGCGCAGACCGAACGTCAGCCGCAGCCGCAGGGTGGGCCGTTCGGCCAGTTCCGCGGGGGTGCCGCAGCGCAGCAGGGCGTGCGCGAAGGCGACCTCCGGGCCGGCGGCGACGTCGAGGACGTCGATCTCGAACAGCGCGCCGTCGGCCTGCCAGGCGAAGAACGGCGGCCACAGCGCCCGGTAGGCGGCGAGTCCGCGGATGCCGTCGTCGGGCGGGGTCACGTGGTACAGCCGGAGGTCCTCGGCGTGGTCGGCGAGCACGCCCTCCAGGTCTCCGTGGTGGACCGCGTCGGCCCAGCGCGTGATCAGCGCGCGGATCCGCCTCTCGTCCTCCGACATGTTCCGTTCCGCTCCTTTCCTGCAAGGCCTCCCGGCCCCTCCGGCCTCTCCGGCCCCTCCGGGTCCCCTTCCGGGCTGCGACACTCTGCTGTGTGCTCACCCATGACGACCTGCTGCCCCGCGCGCGTGCGCTCACCCGGCCGGGGCGGCGCGCGATCCTCGGCATCGCCGGCGCTCCCGGCTCGGGCAAGACGACGCTTGCGGAGCGCCTGGTGCGGGAGCTGAACGGCACCGGGGAGCCCTGGGTGGCGCACGTGCCGATGGACGGCTTCCACCTGGCCGACGCCGAACTGGAGCGGCTGGGACGCCGCGACCGCAAGGGGGCACCCGACACGTTCGACGCGGCCGGGTACGCGGCCCTGCTGCGCCGGTTGCGGGAGGAGGCGGACGGCGAGGACGTCGTGTACGCGCCCGGCTTCGAACGGGTCCTGGAGCAGCCGGTCGCGGGCTCCGTCCCGGTGCCGCCGGGCGCCCGCCTCGTGGTGACGGAGGGTAACTACCTGCTGCTGGGCACGGGCGCGTGGGCGCGGGTGCGCTCCGAGCTGGACGCGGTGTGGTTCTGCGAGACCGACGAGGAGGAACGGATCCGCCGGCTGGTCGCCCGCCACGAGGAGTTCGGCAAGTCGCACGAGGAGGCGGTCGCCTGGGTCCGGGGCCCGGACCAGGACAACGCCGACCTGGTGGCCGCCACGCGCGACCGCGCCGATCTGGTCCTGCGAGGGTTGCCGGGTGGCGTGGGACCGGGCCGGACCGGAGCGGGGTCCGTCGACTGAGTGGCCACGCCCTGCCGTGGCAGGCTGCCTCCCCCACGGCATCGCGGGGCGGGATCCGCTGGGCCCGCCCGTCCGGCGACGCCCTCGTCCCCAACGCCCTCGAGTTCGGCGGGCCCGCTGTCGGTGCCTCCGCTTAGGGTCCCCACCATGAGCGACGGAATCGTGTGGTTGGTCGACCGTGAGCACTGGATGTCCAGCGTCGTGTTCGCCCGGGGGATCACCCCCGAGGAGCTGGCCGTGCGCATGGGTGGCGCCCCGGACGCCGCGACCGGGCCGTTCACTGACCTGGAGGTGGAGCACCTCGGGTGACCTGGTACCGGCCGGGTGAGCGAGGGGACGGGGTGGTGCGGGTCGGTGAGTGCAATGACTGGTCCTTCGCCGTGGAGTACGGCGACTCGACCGGTGATGACCTGCTCGCGGAGATATCGCGGGACGGCGCCGAGGTCGTGCGGTACGTGCCCATGCAGGAGCATCCCCCCGCCTCTGTGGACTACGCCCACGACGGCGTCTTCCTCTGCGGCTTCGGACTGCGCGAGGAGGTGTGGCGTTGGGGGCTCGAACCCGATCTGCTCCTGCCCGCTCTCGTCGAGGCCGGAATCCTCTCCCCCGACGGGAAGACGTACCTCCCGCCGGAGGACGAGGACTACAGGACCGGTTACCGTCGCAGTCTGGGCGTCGTGGAGCGGCGGTTCGGGCTGTCGCTCCCCCGCGGGTGCCTGGAGGACGCGCGGCTGCCGGCCTACGCGGTGTGCGGCACACCACGGATGACGCTCGACGGCTGACCGTACCCGCGGTCAGGTCGCGCGCAGGGTCAGCTCGGGTTCCCCGTGGGCGTCGTCGCCGCCGAGGACGGCCGTGAAGGCGGCGGTGCGGATGACGAGGCCCGGCTCGTCCCGGGTGACGGACACCGTCAGCGGGTCGGACGAGCCGTACCGCACGGCGAAGACGTGCAGGTCCTCGGGGGCGTCCGGGAGGGGGCCGGCCTCCAGGGCCGTCGAGGCGACCAGGTGCCGCCAGCCCTCGTCCGGGTTGCCGTAGCCGCGCGGGTCTGCGGCGAGGGCGAACGCGGCCTGTTCCTGGGTGAGTTCGGCCCGGGCATCGAAGTGTTCCGGGCCCTCGGCCCGCGGGTGCGTCAGGCGCAGGGGGCCCGCCGAGGCGGCCTCGCCGCGTGCCGTGCGCCGCACCCGGTCGCCGTCGTCCTCGGCGTACGGCAGGCCGGCCAGCAGGTACGGCGTGCCGTCGAGGCGTTCGACGCTCACCGTCGTCCACAGCAGGGCGCCGTCGGTGACGTACAGGGAGCGGACGTACCGCAGGACGTGGTCGCGGCCGACGACCGGCTTGGTGACCAGCTTGGCCGTCAGGCCGCCGGCGCGGACGTCGCGGACCCGGACCTCGCCCATCGGGCGGCACAGCAGGAAACCGTCGGTGACCGGGCCGAAGCCGTGCTGCCGGGCGACTGCGGCGGGCAGCCAGTAGGTGCCGCCCGCCTCGATCAGGGCGGGGGTCATCCGGTCGTCGAAGGCCACCGAGACGGTGCCGGCGCGCAGTTGGTGGCGTGCCGGGCCCTCGGCGGGTCCGCGGTGCCAGGGGGTGGTGTCCTGGATCTGCCAGACCAGCATCCACGCGAAGTGGCCGTCGACGCCGCCGTCGGCCTTCACCGCGTGCCGGCCCCAGCGGGTGTCGCCCCGGTAGCGGCCGAGGTCGGAGCCGATCCGGTGGCCGAAGCAGCGCAGGCCGAGGACCGACTCGAAGCCGGAGTGCTGCTCGCTGTAGCGAGGGCCGCCGTGGTCGAAGCCGCCGTTGGTCAGCCGGGCGTCGAGGTAGCGGGCGAGCGCGTCGCCGTCGCGGGCGAACACCTCCTCGCCGCTGACCCGGTGGGCCTGGGCGAGGAAGGACAGGGAGATCGGACCGTAGTTGTTGTCGTAGGCGCCGCCGTGCTCGGGTGGCAGCAGGGCGCCGCGGTCGCGCACGCGACGGGCGCGGATCTCCTCCTCGTACAGGCTCATGGCCCGGGCGCGCACCGACTCGCCGTCGGGTCCGGGCAGGTGCCGGGCCAGCATGAGGCCGCCGACGACGCAGCCGATGGCCTGGTTGGCGGCTTCCTGCGGGTTGAAGAAGGTCGCCTCGGTGAGCCAGCGCCAGTAGCCGTGCGCGACCTCCAGCAGTTCCGCGCGCTGTTCCCCGTCGATCAGGCCGTCCGCCGTGTCGAGGACGTCGACGGCCTGGAGCAGCGCCCAGACGGTGCTCGGCCAGTCCCCGATCGGGTGCGCGCCCGGTGCGAGGGTGTAACGGGCGTACGGCAGACGGGAGTCGCGGATCCTCAGGTTGGGGTAGCCGGGGTTGTCCTCGCGGTAGACCCGCTCGCGCAGGTGGAAGGCGGTGCTGCGACGCACGGCCTCGGGCAGGCGCGGGTCGCCGGAGCGCTGCCAGGCCAGGGCCAGCAGGGAGGTGACGCCGAGGGAGGTGTCGCCGATGTCGTCGGCGCAGTCGGGGTGTTCGAGGCTGCCCTCGGGCGTCAGCCGGGCCAGGGCCTGTTCCGCGACGTCGGCGAGGACGGCGTCGTAGGCCTCGGGGGTGTCCGGGAGGTCGTGCAGCGGGCCGCGCTGGTGCGGGAGGTGCATGTCCGCTCAGCCCTTCATGCCGGAGGTCGCCAGGCCTTCGACCAGCCGCTTCTGGAAGACGAGGAAGCAGACGAGCGTCGGCAGGAGGGCGAGGGTCGACATCGCGAACATGGCGCCGTAGGAGGAGCCGCTGGTCTGGTCCAGGAACAGGGTCAGGCCGAGGGGGACGGTGAACTTGTCGTTCTGCTGGAGGTAGACGAGCTGGTGCAGGAAGTCGTCGTAGGTCCAGATGAAGGTGAAGATGGTGGTGGTGATCAGGGCGGGCTTCATCAGCGGCAGGATGATCTTCCAGTAGATCTGCCAGGGGTTGGCACCGTCCACCATCGCCGCGTGGTCCAGCTCGCGCGGGATGGAGCGGATGAACTGGACCATCAGGAAGATGAAGAAGGCGTCCGCCGCGAGGAACTTCGGGACGATCAGCGGCAGGTAGGTGTTGATCCAGGTCAGGTTGTAGAAGATCGTGTACTGCGGGATGAGGACGGCCTGGGTGGGCAGCATCAGCGTGCCGAGCATCAGGCCGAACCAGATCCTCTTGCCGCGGAACTCGAAGCGCGCGAAGGCGTAGGCGGCCAGCGAGCAGGAGATCACGTTGCCGATCACCGCGCCGATCGTGACGATCAGCGAGTTGGTGATGTAGAGGGAGAAGGAGTTGCCGGAGCCGCTCCAGCCGTCGGCGTAGTTCCGCGGGTTCAGCTCGTTCGGGATCAGTCCGGGGTGGGTGAAGATCTCGGTGTCGGGCTTGATGGAACTGCTGAGCATCCACAGCAGCGGGTACAGCATGACGACGGCGACGCCGACGAGCAGGGTGTGGAGGAAGATCCGGCGGGGGCCGGTGGCCGAGCGCAGCTTCTTCAGCGGCGAGGCGGTGGAGGTCGTGGTGGAGGTGGTGGAGGTGGTGACGGACATGGTGGGAAGGACTCCTCGCTGGGACGCCGGGCGTCAGTCGTCGTAGTGGACCCAGTAGCGGCCGGCGATGAAGTTGACCGCCGTGAAGCCCGCGATGACCAGGAACAGCACCCAGGCCAGGGCCGAGGCGTATCCCATCTGGAGGTCCGTGAAGCCCTTCTTGTACAGGTAGAGGGAGTACAGCATCGTCGAGTTGAGGGGTCCGCCGCTGCCGTTGCTGATGACGAAGGCGGGGGTGAACGTCTTGAACGCGTCGATGATCTGGAGGACGACGTTGAAGAAGACGATCGGGGTGAGCAGCGGCAGGGTGATCCTGAAGAAGCGGGTGACGGGCCCGGCCCCGTCGATCGCGGCCGCCTCGTAGACGTCCTTCGGCAACTGCTTCAGGCCGGCGAGGAAGATGACCATCGGGGTGCCGAACTGCCAGACGGCGAGCAGGATCAGCGTGTAGATCGCGGTGTCGGGGCTGGAGATCCAGTCCTGGCCCTCGATGCCGAACCAGCCGAGGACGTCGTTGAACAGGCCGTCGCCGCCGAAGACCTGGCGCCACACGATGGCCACGGCCACCGCCCCGCCGAGCAGCGAGGGCAGGTAGAAGGCGGCCCGGTAGAGGCCGATGCCCTTCAGGTCCCGGTTGAGGAGCAGCGCCACGCCGAGCGCGAGGGCGAGCTTCAGCGGGACCGACACGACGACGTAGAGGAGGGTGGCGTGCACCGTGTCCCAGAAGACCGGGTCGTCGGTGAACATCCGCTCGTAGTTGTCGGTGCCGGTCCACCGGGCGGGCGTCAGCAGGTCGAAGTCGGTGAAGGACAGGTACAGCGAGTCGAGCATCGGGTAGATCGTCAGGCCGAACAGGCCGACGAACCAGGGGGCCAGGAAGACGTAGGGCCACCAGCCCCCGCCCCGCTTCCTGGCGAGGCGGCGTCGCATCCGTTCGCGCTCCCGCTGGTCCGAGGGGGTCGCCGGGGCGGGCGTCTCCCTCACGACCTCGTCGGACTTCGCGGTGGTCATACTCATCTCCCTGGCCCTCTCCCGGTCTTGCTGCGTGCGGTGCGGGTCACGCGGACAGGACGCCCGCCGCCTGGTCGAAGAACTCGCCGGACTGCGCCTTGATCGACTTCTTGCCGAAGGCGACGGCGAGGTTGGACTGGAACAGCAGGTCCCAGACCTGGTCGGCGCCCTGGGGCGGCGGCACCGGGTTGGGCAGCGCGTCGGTGGCCTTCGCCACCCGCTGGGAGATGTAGTCGGCGTTCGCCATGTTCAGCTTGTCCGTCTCGGACAGGCCGGCCGAGATCAGGTTGCGGGCCTTGTCCGTCGGCGGGATGCCGCGCAGCAGCTGGAAGTCCTTGATCGCGGCGTCGTCCTGCGCGATGAACGAGATGATCTTGACGGATTCGGCCACCCGCTTGCTCTTCTTCGTGGCGCTCAGCAGCACACCGCCGTTGACGAAGTTGCCCTCGCGCGCTCCCGACCAGTCGCCCCGCGGGGTGGGCAGGAAGTCCAGCTGCGCGTCGGTGATCGAGCCGCCCGCGCCGTAGACGCCGGAGTCGAAGGTGAACAGCGCCTTGCCGATGACGACCGCGTTCTTGGTGAGGTCGTTGTGCGCGGCGGAGGTGACGGCCGGCGGCGGGCAGGCGTTCAGCCTGCGCATCTCGGCCCAGTACTCCCACCACTCCTGGAGGGTGTCGGCGCTGAAGCCGATCTTCTTGCCGTCCTCGGAGAAGAAGGTCTCGCCCTTCTCCCGGGCGAAGATCTCGAAGCACTGGAGGGTGCCGCCGCCGCCGTCGTCGACGCCGTAGGTCTTGCCGCCGCTCTTCTTGTGGACCTGCTGGGAGATCGACCTGAGGTCGGCCCAGGTCCACTCGCGGTCGGGCAGCTTCAGGCCGAGCGCCTCCAGGCCGCTGCGGTTGACGGTGAGCTGGTTGACGCCGATGCCGGACGGGACGCCGTAGAGCTTGCCGTCGACGGTGCCGTTCGCCAGGAGCGTCTTGGAGAAGCCGGTGAGGTCGAGGTCCTTGCCGACGTACTCGTCGAGCGGGGCGAGGACCCCTTGCGGGCGTACTGGGCGACCAGCGCGGTGTCCATCTGCAGGAGGTCGGGCGCGCTGCCGCCGGCGACGTTGGTGTTGAACTTGTCGAAGTACCCGTCGTACCCGGAGTAGGTCTCCTGGATCTCGATCTTCGGGTTGGCCTTCCGGAATGCAGCAAGCGCTTTCTTGTAGGCTGCGTGCCGCTCGTCGCTGCCCCACCAGGTCATGGTCAGCTTGCTGCTGGTGCTGCCCGCCCCGGTGCCGCCGGAACAGGCCGCGAGCGAGCTGCCGAGCGCGCCGGCGACGGCGAGACCGCTCGCGGTGCGGAAGAGGGTTCTGCGCGAGATCTGGTGACCCACCGGGTCCTCCCTGAGGTGCGTGATGGACGTCCCGGCCGGTCGATGCGGCACGGGCATGCTGCTCGGAATGGCGCCTTCCGGAAGTGCGGCCTCGCCCGGCCGCGCCATCCTGACGGGTGGGGATCCCCGGCTGCCATGGCCGTCGTCACACGAGCACGCCCTCGTGCGGCTGCCGTACCTCGGTACGGGCGGGACGCCTCCCCAAGTCGGCGTCCCGGCCGACCTAGAAAGCGCTTGTCCGGACATTGGCAGACCGAGTCGGAGGCCGTCAATCCTCCGTCCGCGCCGCCTCGGTCACGGTTTGGACTCCCCGGGCCACCGCGAGCCGGGCCGCGCCGACGACGGTGCCCAGGTCACCGACGGTGCTGCTGACCACCTCGGTGGGCCAGCTCAGCCGCTCCACCTCGGCCCGCACACCGGGCAGCAGCCGCGGATCGGCGCCGGTGCTGCCGCCGAGCACGACCAGCCCCGGGTCCAGTACGGCGATCACGGCGGCGGCCAGCCGCCCCACGTCCACGGCGTGCCGGTCCAGGACGGCCCTGGCCGGGGCGCTGCCCTTCGCGGCCAGGGCGAGCAGCCGGTCCGTGGTGCGCGGACACGGCCCGTCGTCCTCGCCCCAGATCTCGGCGGCGCGCCGCAGCAGGGCGCGGGCGCCCAGGTACTCCTCCAGGGCCTCGTGCCGCGGCTCGCGGCCGTCGGTCCAGGGGTAGGGCAGCCGGGCCAGCTCTCCGGCGGCCCCGTTCGCCCCGCGCAGCACCCGCCCGCCCACGACGATGCCGAGGCCGATGCCGACCCCGATCCGCAGGTAGCCGAAGGTGTCCCGGCCTCGTGCCGCGCCCTCGTGCAGCTCCGCCAGCGCGGCGCAGTTCACGTTGTTCTCCAGGTGGACCGGGACCCCCGGCGGCAGCGCCACGGCCACGGCGTCGAAGACCGGACCGGCCTTGGCGGTCGCCGGGCGCATGCCGCCACCCGCTCCCCGGGCGCGGTGACGTCGCCCACGGCGACGACGATCGTGCGCAGCGGGGCGTCCGCCGGCAGCGCGTCGAGCGCCTCCCGCACGACGTCGGCGGCGTCCGCCCGCGGGCCGGTGGCCTCGGCGAGCGGCGTGCCGTCCAGGGCGCAGCCGCGCACCCGGGTCAGGGCCGGGCCGAGATCCACGGCGAGTACGGCCCCGGCGGCGGGACCGAGCCGGTACACGGCCGCCGACCGGCCCGTGCCGCCGGAGGAGGTGCCGGAGTGGGCCGCGAGGCGGACGCCCTCCAGCTCCGCGACGGCGGAGGACACCGTCGGCTTGGACAGGCCCGCCAGGGCCGCGAGCTGCGGCCGGGTGGCGCTGCCCGCCCCGGCCAGCACGGCGAACACCGCACCGGCGCTCTCGGTCAGGCGGGGGGCTCTTGCCACGACGTGTTCCACGGTTCCCCCAGTCAAGGTCACGGGCCACTCAAGGTCACGGGCCGCTCGGATCGCGGGCCGCTCAGGTCACGGACCGCACCCGCGAAGGCGATCATGCCTGCGATCGGCTCCGCGGAACACGGCCGGGGAAGGGCCGGCGTCCCGCGTTCCCGGCCCGGCCGGAGCGCGCCCGGACCCGAGCGCGCGACGACTCTTGACGCACTGTACTTCGTTAGTTAACTTCCTAACGAACATCACGGTACTCGCCTGCCGTGCTCCGCCAGAGGCCCGTCCCGGGGCTTCGACACCTTCCCCTTCTCCTGCTTCTCTCCTGTTCCCAGGACACGGTTCGCCCGCCGTCGCAGCCCAGCGCAACGACGAAAGAGGATCCGTGCAGGAATTCCCTCCCGCGTGCCCCCTGCTGGTCGGCATCGACGTGGGCGGCACCAAGACGCATCTCCGCGCGCTCGCGGGCGGCGACCTCGTCGCCGACCACGTCCGCGCCAGCGGCGGCTGGCGGCCGCACGACCCGGCCGCCGCCGCGGACTGGCTGGCCGCGCTGGTGCGCGACGCGCTGCCCGCCGGCGCCCGCCCGGCCGCCCTCGGCGTCGGCGCCCACGCGTGCGAGACCCCCGTCAGGGCGCCGCGATCGGCGCCGCCGTCACCGACCTCCTCGGCGTGCCCGCACGGATCGTCGGCGACGCCGAACTCCTCGTCCCCGCCGCCGGACTCGACAAGGGCGTCGGCCTGGTCGCCGGCACCGGCTCGGTGGCCGTGGGCCGGCTGCCCGACGGCACCGCCGTCCAGGTCGGCGGCTGGGGCGCGGTCCTCGGCGACGAGGGCGGCGCCGCCGGTCTGGTGCGGGAGGCGGCCCGCGCCGTGTGGGCCGCCCACGACCGCGGGGAACGCCCCGGACGCCTCGCGCGCGGGCTGCTCGGCTCCCTCGGGGTGCCCGAGGTGCCGGCGCTCGGCGCGGCGCTGGAGGCCGCCGCCGACCTCTCCGCCGAGTGGGGCGGGCACGCCCCGCCGTCTTCGCGGCCGCCGCCGACGGCTCCGCACTCGCCCGCACCGTGATCACCGGGGCCGGCGGGGCGCTCGCCGCACTGGTCGCCCGGCTCGCCGCCCGCGGGGTCGTCGTGGACGACGTCGTGGTCGCGGGCGGGACCGTGCTCGCGCAGCCGGCACTGTTCGAGGCGTTCACCACGGCACTCGCGAAGACCCTGCCGGGGGCCCGGGCGCGAGCACTGCGGGTACCGCCCGTGCAAGGGGCGATCGCGCTGGCCCGGGGGCCGGTGTGACGGGGCGTCCGTGATCCGGCGATCGCCGCCGCCCGCGCCGCGGTCCCCTCCCCCGGACTCCCGGCCCCCGGACCCCCGGGCCACCCCTCCCCGCCCGGCCCGCCCGCTCACGTCCGGGGCAACGGCGCCGGGGTCGCTCGCGGGGCAGCGACGCCGCATTCGCCCGCGGGGTACCGGCGCCGCGTTCACCCCCGGGACACACCCCGGTCGCCGGAGTCTCCCCGACGGGACACGACACGGCCGTAGATCTTCGCACGTACGCACCGATCGGCTCAGGAACCGACACAACCGCTCAGATCCGCACCCGATCGTCCCACCTCCCGGCCGCACGGCCGAACCGTCCGAGAGAGGCACCTCCATGCCGTCAACCGCCGGGCCCCGCACGCCGTCCGCCGTGAACCGACGCGGCTTCCTCAAGGCCTCGCTGGGCGGCTCCGCCGCGCTGCTCGCCGCCCCCACCCTGGTCTCCTGGCTCGCCGCCGCCGATGCCAAGGCCGCCACGGCCGCACCGGCGTTCGTCGACGACTACCAGAGCAACGTCATGGCGAACCTCACGCCCGGGACCAACGCCGTGGTGCGCGTCCTCGGCGGCATGGCACAGGTCTGGAAGACGGGCGCGGCCTGGAACACCGGCACCGCGCTGCGGCCCGACGTGCTGCGCGCCAACATGCGCTACTGCGCCCGCGTCACCGCCGCCCGCACGGAGGCGCAGGCCCGGGAGGCGTTCGTCCACGACCGCCAGCACCAGAGCTACGCGATGATCGGCGCCCTCGGCACGCTCGCCGACCTCTACCGCACGGGCGCCAGGGCGGTCACCTCGATCACCACCGCCCCCGACACCACTCCCCCGACCACGATCAGCGACGCCGTCCCCGCCGACGCCCCGGCCGGTTCCGCGCTCGGCGCCGGGTCGTACACCTCCGACCTCGGGCAGGTGGCCCGGCTGGTCGACACCGTGCGCGGCCCGTTCGCGTCCGGCAACCCCGGCAAGTACGCCTTCCAGTACCCGCGTCCGTGGCGCATGAACGAGGACAGCGAGGTCGTCGACACCGGCCGCACCGACGCCTTCGGCCACCCGGTCTACGACTCGGAGGTGGTCGTCGTCCCCCAGCTGCTGCGCCAGCGCAGCACCTCCCCCGTCGACGACGGGGGCTTCCCCAGCGGGCACACCAACGCCTTCCACCTGGCCGCGCTGGCCTTCGCGTACGCGGTGCCCGAGCGGTTCCAGGAACTCGTCACGCGCGCCTTCGAGCTGAGCCACACCCGGATCGTCTCCGGCATGCACTCCACCGTCGACGTCATGGGCGGGCGCGTCATGGCCACCGCCCTCGCCGCCGCCGCGCTGGCCGACCCCGCCCACGCCGGGCTGAAGGAGGCCGCGCGGGCGCAGGCCCTGGCCTACTTCACGCAGCGGACCGGCACCACGGCCGACACCCTGTACGCCCACGCGCACTCCGACGCCGACGACCGCTACGCCGACCGGAGCGCCAACCGCCGTTCCGTGCGGCACCGGTTGACGTACGTGCTCACCCGCGAGGGCCGCGACGAGCCGCTCACCGTGCCCAAGGGCGCGGAGGTGCTGCTGGAGACCCGGCTGCCGTACCTGACCGCGGCCCAGCGCCGCGAGGTGCTGCGCACGACGGCGCTGCCCGCCGGGTACGTCCTGCTGGACGGCTTCGAGCAGTGGGGCCGCCTCGACCTGTTCACCGCCGCGGACGGCTACGGCTCCTTCGACACGGACGTGACGGTCGCGCAGGACGCGTCGGCGGGCGGCTTCCAGGCGGCCGACGCCTGGCGCAACGACATCGGAGGCCGGGGCGGTCTGACGAAGGACGGCACCGGCACGCTCGCCCTGACCGGCCGCAACCGGTACACCGGCGGCACGGTCGTGCGGGACGGCGTGCTGGTCTCGGCGTCGGCGCACGCGCTGGGCCACGGCGACGTCCGGGTCCTCGGCGGGACCCTCCGCGTCGACGAACCGGTCCAGGTGCACGGCCTGTTCGCCCAGGAGTCCGGCACGCTGGCGCCGACCCTGCGCGCGGGCCGGCACAAGGCGGTCCTGACCGTGACGCGCCGGGTCGTGCTGGGCGCGGACAGCGTGCTGTCGCTGCGACTGGACGAGGAACGCCCGCCGGCCGTGGGCAGCACCGTCCGCGTGCTCGGCGCCCCGGCGCTGCGCGGCCGCTTCGACCGGATCGAGCTGAACCCGGACTCCGACCACCTGCGGGCCGTGCCGGTGTACACGGCGGACGGTCTGTCCGTGCGCATCGAGCGGCGCTGACGCCCTGACGGGCGGGAGCGGTCCGGCGCCGGGCGGGCGCAGACACCCGCACCCGCCCGGCGCCGGGTCGCGCGACCCCGGGGAACCGCTCCCGCCCGTACACCGTCGCCCACCGTCCCACCGGACCTCTCCCTCCCGCACCCACACGCTCCCCGGCCCCCGCACCCGCACGTTCCCCTCCCCCGGCCCTCGCGCCTCCTCACCCCCCTCCACCAGCCCCTCCCGCCCACGCGCCCCGCACCCCGTGACACCCCGTCCCCCTCCGGTCCGCCGCCCCTCCCCGGGCCCCGGCCCGCTCTCTCGCGCACCCGG
Organism: Streptomyces sp. Tue 6430; assembly: GCA_021568835.1. Lineage (GTDB taxonomy): Bacteria > Actinomycetota > Actinomycetes > Streptomycetales > Streptomycetaceae > Streptomyces. Next base: position 708,295 of record JAKGSH010000001.1, on the reverse strand, counting down.
CCGGGCACGGTCCGTGGGCTATGTTGAGCCTCGTGGGAGAACACGGAGGAGAACCGGTGCCATCGCCCCAGCAGGCACGCGCACAGGCGACCACGATCACCTCGGGCAGGACCGGTCCGGAGGCGGAGGTGTCCTCGACCTCCCGGCTCAGGACGCTGTTCGACGGGCCCCATCTGTCCCCGGGCAGCGGCGCATCGCCCAGTACCTGATCGAGCACCTCACCGAGGCGGCGTTCCTGTCGATCACCGACCTGGCCGAGCGGGTCGGGGTCAGCCAGCCCTCGGTGACCCGGTTCGCGGCGGCGGTCGGCTTCAGCGGCTACCCGGCGCTGCGGGAGAGGCTCCAGTCGATCGCGCTCGGCACGCTCTCGGGCGGTCCGGCGGCGGAGGAGAACCGGAGCAACGAACTCCAGGCGGCGGTCGACGCGGAGCTGGAGAACCTGGAGAACCTGCGCCGCGACTTCGCCGACCCGGACCGGGTCATCGACGTGGGCCGGCAGCTGTCGGCCTCCACCCCGCTGACCGTCCTGGGCCTGCGCATCTCGGTCTCGCTGGCGGAGTACTTCGCCTACGCCGCCCGCCGCATCCACCCGGACGTACGGCTGGTGACCCGGGGCGGCAGCGTCGCGTACGACGCCCTGCTGCAGTCCCGGGAGGCGGGCGGGACGTGGGTGCTGGCGTTCTCGATGCCCCGGCACGCGCAGGAGACGCTGACCGCGATGCGGGTCGCGCGCAGCGCCGGGCTCAGGGTCGCGCTCGTCACCGACCTGGCGCTGGGGCCGATGGCCGACGAGGCCGACGTCACGTTCGCCACCGGGACCGGCTCCCGCCTGGTGTTCGACTCCTACGCCGCCCCCGGCGTGATGGCCGCGGCGCTGCTCCAGGCCATGACGGACGCCGGTCCGGAACGGACCCAGGCGCGGCTGGAGGAGTACGAGCAGATCGCCGAGCAGCACCAGTTCTTCCTGCGGGAATGACCCGGCGCCGACCGCCGGTTCCTCCACCCACTCCCCTCGGAATCGCCGGCGGATCATCGCGAACGCATCACACATGAATGTTTTCATACGTCTTGCAAAGCGGACGGCATATATAAATACTGCTCACGGCCGCACCCGCCCGCCAAGGGCACCAGAACGAGCACCCGAAGCCGCCGTCACCCACCCGCGTCGGCGCCGAGGGCGCTCGGGGCCTCGCCGGAACGAGCGCCCGCGGCGGCCCCGGTCATCCCCTGGGCCGGGGCCGCCCAGAACCGTCGGACCACCCGTCACGACGACAGACACCCGGAAGCGATCACCATGCCTCTGACGACGACGCGCATCAGCCCGGACTGGCCGTGCCAGGTCAAGACCCCCGGCAGCTACGACTGGGAGCGCTCCGCTGCCAAGTGGCTGCGCGAACTGGTCCCCGCGCGCTACGCGAGCTACCCCGCGCTGCTGCGCCACCCGGTGCTGCTCGCGCGCCATGCGCGGATCCAGGTCGAGCACGAGATCCGGGTGGCCCGCACCGCGCTCCAGACCGCCCGCGCCGACCTGCCGCGCCTCGGCCTGCCCGAGTCCGTCATCGAACACACGATCAAGCTGTACGCCGCCGAGGTGATGCAGCTCCAGCACATCGCCCGCAGTGTGCGCGCGGTCTCCGAGGCGCTCGTGGAGAGCGGCCCCGGACGCTGAATCACATCCTCCGCTTCGTCCGCCCGGCCCGCGTCACCGCTGGCGGGAGCGGTGCCGGAAGGCCCTGCCCGGACTCCGGCCGGTATGCGATCCTCGAGACGTGACGAGCGAAGCCGCCCGGCCCTCCGAGGCCGGCACCCTCCCCGATCTGGCCGCCCTGGCCAAGGTCGTCGCACGCCAACGCGCCGAGCTCGACCGGCTTCAGGAGAAGGCCGCGGCCTCGGTGGTGCTGGAGCGTGCCAGGGGCGCTCTCATGGCCCGTACCGGCTGCTCCCTGGCCGCCGCCCACGAGGAGCTCCAGCGGCGGGCCGAGGACGCCCGCCGGACCCTGCTCGAGGAGTGCTGGATCACCCTCGGGGACCTGGCCCCGTCCGGCCGCACGGCCGTGCGGCCGCCCCGCGCCGACGACGTCACCGACCGCCCGCCGTCGCCCGCGCCGCCCGGCGCGGAACCCGACGGCGAGGCCCTGGCCCGTTTCGCCCGGGCGCTGGTCCGGGTCGGCGGACCGCAGGACCTCGCCCGCTGCCTGCTCGACCACCTCCCGCCGGACACCGGGGCCGAGGCCGTGATGATCTTCACGCGGCTGCCGGCCGGCGGACTCGAACTCGTCGGACACGCGGGCGTGGACGACGTGCTCGTCGAGCAGTGGCGCCGGGTGCCGCCGCTGAGCGGGATAGCCGCGCTGGACGCCCTCGACTCCGGTGAGGCGCGCTGGCTGGAGAACACGCGGGCGGACCGGTGGCGCTACCAGCTGATCGGGGAACCCGCCGAGCGGTGGCCGACCCGCGCCTGGCTGCCCGTGACGAACGGGGGCCGGTCCGCCGACGTCGCCATCGGCGTGCTCCGGCGCCGCACCGAGCCGTTCGCCCCCGCCGTCCGTCAGCACCTGCTCGCCGCCGCCCGGCTGTGCGCGGGCCCGCTGCGGATGTTCGGCATCCGGCAGGACCCCGCGATCGACGCGGACGCGGAGGCGGTGCGGACGGTGTTCGACCGGCTCCCGGGCGCCTCGGTCCTGCTCACCCCGCTGCGCTCCCCGTCCGGGGACGTCGAGGACTTCCGCATCGACGCCGCCACCGCGGACACCTCCGACGCCGTCGGCCGCCGGGGCCGGGAACTGCTCGGGCTGCGCTTCCTGGAGTGCTGGCCGGGGACGGCCGGGGAACCCCTGTGGCAGGGCTGCCTGGACACCCTGACGTCCGGACAGCCGTACGAGAGCGGGCCGTTCGCCCGGCAGCACGTCGTGGCCGGGGGCGGCGAGCTGTCCACCTACTCGGCGCGGGTGGCGCGGCTGGGCGACGGGCTGGTCCTCAACTGGATCCGGCACGACCCCTCGGACCGGCAGGAGCAGCGGCTCGCGGACGTGCAGCGGCTCGGCAACCTCGGCTGGGCCAGCTGGCACCTGGTCACCGACGAGGTGAACTGGTCCTCCCAGGCCTTCTCCGTCCTCGGCCGCGACCCCGTGCGGGGCGCCGTGCCGCTGGCCCGGCTGCCGAGCCTGGCGCTGCCCGCGGACATGCCCGCGGTGGCGCGCGCCGTCACGGACCTGGTGCTGGAGGGCCGGCCGTGCGACGTGCCGTTCCGGATCCCCGCCCACGACGGGGCCCGGCACCTGCGACTCGTCGCCGAGACCGTGCCGGACGACCGGGGCACCCCGGTCGAGGTCCACGGCTTCGTCCAGGACATCACCGCGCAACGCAGCGCCGAACTCGCCCTCGTCGCCAGCGAGCGGGCCATCCTCACCCAGCACGGCGTGCTGCAGGCCGAACGCACGATGGCGGCCCGGCTCCAGGACGCGCTGCTCCCGCTGCCGAAAGAGCCCGTACGCCTCTCGGGACTGCGGGTCGACATCGCCTACCTGCCCGCCCAGTCGGGCCTCAACGTCGGCGGCGACTGGTTCAGCGCCATCGAACTGCCCGACGGTGACGCCCTGTTCGTGGTGGGCGACGTGGCCGGGCACGGCGTCGACGCGGTCGCCGCGATGGCCCTGCTGCGCTTCACCGCCAAGGGCATGGTCATCACCGGCTCGTCGCTGACCGGCGCGCTCGCCCGGCTCAACGCCCTGCTGCTGCACTCCCGCGACCCGCAGGGCACGGCGACCATGGTCCTGGCCCGCTACAACCCCCGCGAACGGCGGCTGGTCTGGGCGCAGGCGGGCCATCCGCCGCCCCTGCTGGTGCGGGACGGCGAGGCCCGCTACCTCGACCGGCCCTTCGGGATGCTGCTCGGCGCGGCCGACACCGCGCGCTACCAGGAGTCCGAGTGCCTTCTCGAACCTGGCGACCGCCTGGTGCTGTACACCGACGGCCTGGTCGAACGGCCCTCGGAGTGCATCGACGACGGCCTGGAGCGGCTGGCCCGCGCCGCCGTGCTGCCGGGCACGGCCGGCTCGGCCCCGCTGGGCCGGCTGCTCGGGGCACTGCTGGAGCCGGAGCAGCGGGACGACGTGTGCGTACTGGACATCCGGGTGCCCGGCGAGGACGAACATCCCGCGTAGCACCCGTCAGCCGGTGCGCGACTCCAGGTCGCGGCGGGTGTCGTCGCCGTAGACGCCGCTCTCGTCGCCGCGGATGCCGTACCAGAGCTGGAAGCGGGCCACGGCCTCGGTGAGGACGGTGTCGTAGCGGCCGTCGGTGGCGCCGTCGTCGTAGACGTCCGGGATGCGCCGCAGGCGCTGCTGGAGGTCGGCGACCTCCGGGCCGGTGGCGCCCTCGCGGAGGGTGCCGGGGCCGTCGGGGTCGGCCGGGGCGCGGCGGTGACGGCGGCGGTGGCGGGTGCGGTGGCGGGTGCGGTGGCGGCCGGGAGGGTCCGGGCGGTGGTGTCCCGGCCGCCGTCCGGCAGCAGGAGGGCGCAGCCGAACCCGACGAGCGCCGCCGCGAGCACGGCGGCCGCGGCGGCGACGCCCCGGCGCGGTCCGGGACCGCGGGCGGCGGACGGCTTCGCGGCCGGCACCGGCGGGAGTTCCTGGGTCCGCTCCTCGGACGGCAGGGGGACGCTGTCGTAGACCCCGGTGTCCTCGACGTCCCTACTGTCCCTTCTATTCCTGTTGTCCCGAGTGCCCCAGATGTTCCGAGCGTGTTCGGGGGTGCCCTTGTCCTCGTCCAGTTCGCGGAACAGCTCCGCGAGGGCGTCGGTGTTGCGCGGTCTGAGGACCCGGACGGGTTCCAGGACCGGGCGTTCGTGCGGCCTTCCGGGCTCGTCCGCTGTCGGCACGCTGCTCTCCCTCCGTACCGGCTTCCGTACCGGTCTCCCCGCGTTCCCGGGGAGGGATACGGACGCGGGGGCGGCGGGGTTCAGCCGGCGAGGAAGCCGTGCAGGGAACGGGTCACCGCGGCGACGAAGGCGTCCCGTGTCCCGTCGTCCAGAACGTCCAGGGAGAGGTACGGGTTGAGGTCCTCCAGCTCGACCAGCAGCAGCTCGCCGTCCGGGGCGCGGCAGGCGTCGACGCGCTGGATGCCGTGCGGAAGGCCGTTCCAGTCGACGAAGCGGCGGGCGAACTCCAGGTCCCGCGCGGTGGCGTCGTACGGCTCCAGCCGCCAGCGCCGGTCGGGGTGCGGGGCGTACAGGGCGTACCGGAAGTCGTCGTCGACGAAGTAGAAGGAGATCTCGTGGGCGAAGTCGACGCACGGCTGGATCAGGGTGGCGCCGTCGGCGAGGGCCGGCAGGGCGTCGGGGGCGACGATCCGCAGGCCTATGGAGTCGGCGCCCAGCTTGGGTTTGACCACGTAGCGGTCGGACGCGGGCAGCAGGTGCAGGTCCTCGGGGCGGTCGACGGTGGGGATCACCGGGAAACCCGCGGCGCTCAGGTCGAGGAGGTACTGCTTGCCCGCCATGTCGGCGCGGCCCGTGAGCGGGTTGTAGACGCGGGTGCCGGCGCTCAGCGCCCGCTCGCGGAAGGCGTCGTACTCCTCGCGGTAGCCGAGGACGGGGCCGCTGTTGCGGACGACGACGGCGTCGAAGGCGTCCATCAGCGCGGCCGCCTCCAGGGGGTGGCACAGGGCGAGGTCGAAGTGGGCGCGCAGCCGGGAGGTGAGGAAGACGTCCTCGTCGCCGTAGCGGCGCCCGCGGGCCTCGTAGGCGAGGTCGGTGACGTAGAGGAGACGGCGACGGACGGCGGACATGCGGGACTCCTCGGCGGTGCGGGCGGTGCGGGCGGTGCGGGCGGTGCGGGCAGCGTACGTCGGGGGTGCCGGGAGGTTCCGTCCGGGGCCCGGCGGCGGGCGCCCTCGTCGGGGCGGCCCGGTACGGGCGGGACGTACGATGACGGGGTCGGGTATCGGACCGTACGACCGGTCCGGGACAGCGTCGTCTCCCCGTCGTCCCCGCTGTACGTCTTCGGTACTCCTGAAGGGCCCGCGACTTTCGTGACCACCGCAACACTCCTGGACGGCAAGGCCGCCGCGGCCGACATCAAGAACGAACTCGCCCTGCGCGTGCAGGCGTTGAAGGAACGCGGCATCACCCCGGGGCTCGGCACGATCCTCGTGGGCGACGATCCGGGCAGCCGCTCCTACGTCGGCGGCAAGCACCGCGACTGCGCCCAGGTCGGCATCGCGTCGATCCGCGTCGAGCTGCCCGCCACCGCCTCGCAGGCCGACGTGGAGGCGGCGGTGCTGCGGCTGAACGCCGACCCGGCGTGCACCGGGTTCATCGTGCAGCTCCCGCTGCCCGCGCACATCGACACGCACGCCGTGCTGGAGCTGATCGACCCGGTGAAGGACGCCGACGGCCTGCACCCGGCCAACCTGGGCCGGCTGGTGCTCGGCATACCGGCGCCGCTGCCCTGCACCCCGCGCGGGATCATCGACCTGCTGCGCCGCAACCACGTGGCCATCACCGGCCGGCAGTTCTGCGTCATCGGCTGCGGTGTGACGGTGGGCCGCCCGCTGGGCCTGATGCTGACCCGCAGCTCCGAGCACGCCACCGTGACCCTGTGCCACGAGGCCACCCGGGACGTCGCCGCGCACGCGCGCGTGGCGGACGTGGTCGTCGCGGCGGCCGGTGTCGCGCACATGGTGACGCCGGACTGGATCAAGCCGGGCGCGACCGTGCTGTCCGTCGGTCTCACCCGCACCGTCGAGGGCATCCTCGGTGACGTCCACCCGGACGTGAGCGGTGTCGCGGGGTCGTTCGCGCCGCCGGTCGGCGGGGTCGGTCCGATGACGCGGGCGATGCTGCTGACCAACGTGGTCGAGGCGGCCGAACGGTTCTGACGGCGCCACCCCGGCGACTGCACTCGGTTCCCCCTGGAGGGAACTGAGTGCCATCGCCCTCGGCCGGGTGTTACGTTCCCTGCCATGAGCTCCAGTGACAGCGCCGAGGCGGCCGGCGCCAAGCCGCCCATGCGGGACGCCCTGGTCGCGGCGGCCTTCCGGCTCTTCCCGGAGCGGGGCTACGAACAGACCACCGTGGACGACATCGTGGCCCTCGCGGGGTGGGACGACGGTCGTTCTTCCGCTACTTCCCCTCCAAGGAGGACGTGGTCTTCCCCGACCACGAGCGCTGCCTGGCCGACATGACCGCCTTCCTCGCCGCGAGCGACGAGGGGGACGAGCCGGTGCGCCGGGTGTGCGACGCCGCCCGGCTCGTGCTGCGGATGTACGCCGAGAACCCCTCCTTCTCCGTGCAGCGCTACCGGCTCACCAAACAGGTGCCGGGGCTGCGCGCGTACGAGCTGTCGGTGGTGTGGCGCTACGAGCGCGCCCTCGCCGAGTACCTCCGGGGCCGCTTCGCCGGCCGGCCCGGCGGGCACCTGCGGGCCGACGTGATCGCGGCCGCCGTGGTCGCCGCCCACAACAACGCGCTGCGCTCCTGGCTGCGTTCGGACGGCACGGGCGACGCGTGCGCGACGGTGGACCACGCCCTCGGCTACGTGCAGTCCGCGTTCGGCACCCCGGCCGGAGCCCCGGCGCCCGGGTGGCCGGACCGCCCCGGGCACCCCGAGGGCGGCGGGGACCCCGGGCACCCGGAGGACGTGGTGGTCGTCGTGTCGCGGCGCGGAGCGCCCCTGTGGCGGGTGGTGCAGGAGATCGAGACGACCCTCGGACGCGGATAGGGCAGCGGCGGAGCCCCGTCAGATTGGGGGTACGCAGTGCCTTTACGGGTGGCACTGAGTGCCATACCCTGTGGGCGTGCACGGTGGCACGGCGAACCGCGCACGCCCGTGCCCGGGTGAGCCGCGCACGGCGCATTCCGGCCGAAGTGCAGGGAGTTGACCAGCGTGTACCACCACTCAGGAAGCGCCGTTCAGCAGGCGGCGGGCACCTCGGCGAGCCTTCTCGACCGCAAGGCCGCCACGGACACGGACGCGATCCTCTTCCAGCGCTGCACCTGGTGCGGCACCGCCATGTACCACCGGCTGCTGTGTCCGGTGTGCCAGGGCAGCGACCTGCGCACGGAGCGCAGCGAGGGCACGGGCACGGTCCGCCACGCGACGGTGGTGCACCGCAACACCCCGTCCGCGCGCAATGTCTCCCTGGTCGAGATGACCGAGGGCTTCGTGGTGCGCGGCCGGGTGACGGGCCCGCTCATCGGCATCCACAGCGGCGACCGGGTCCGGCTGTCCACCGCCAAGGACCCGGTGCGGGGCGAGCCGGTCTTCCAGCTGCTCGACGAGCCGTACCGGGCCTGGCACTGACCCTTCGCTCCGCCGCTCGCGGACGACTCGGTCAAGTACGTTCACGGCACGGGCAGTTACGGGTGACCGAATTCCTGCCCCGCGCGGGCGGAATGCGACACACAACGGTCGGCACAGGCAACCCACAGGTCCCCTTTCCCTTCCTTCGTGACGTGAGGGGCTCCGGATACGGACGGGGCTCCCGCGCTCCGAACGTTGAGGAGTGGACCCTTGATCCGTGCCCGGCGAATAGGTGTCACCGCCGTGGCCGCGCTCGCGGCCCTGGCGGGAACACCGGAACTGGCACAAGCACAGCAACCGCCCCGGCAACCGTCCGAGACGACGACGTCGACCGCGTCCCCCGACAGCGGTCTGCCGCCCGGCTGGCGGATCGGCGGCGGGAAGGCCGCGCGCGAGCTGGTGTGGCGTGCGCCCGCCCCCGTGCCGATGGGCGACGCCCGCGTGGAGTTCCGCGCCGGCGACCGGCTGCTCGGCGCCCCGGAGCGGGCGGACGACGGCCGCACGTTCCGGCTTCCCCTGGACGCGGCCGGTGACGCGCCCCTGAGGGACCTCCAGGTCCTGTCGGGCGGACGCCGGCTGGACGCGCCGGCCGGCGGGGCCGCGCGGAGACACCGCGACGCGCTGTCCGCCGCGAAGCCCCCGGCGGCGCTCCCGGCGAACCCCGTGGACCCCGGCAGGCCGGGCCCGTACCGCACGCTCACCGGCGAGTACGGCCTCGACCCGGTGAAGCTGCCCGGCTTCGCCGCGCCGGTCGAGATGCGGGCCGTGGTCGTCGCGCCCCGGGGCGCCACCGGCAAGCGGCCCTCGCCCTCTTCCTGCACGGCCGCCACGGCACCTGCTACAAGCCGGGCACCGACGACGTGACCGGCGACTGGCCCTGCCCGGCCGGCACGAAGGCGGTCCCGAGCCACAAGGGGTACCTGCAGGACCAGCGGCTCCTCGCCTCCCAGGGCTACGTGACGGTGTCGATCTCCGCCAACGGCGTCAACGGCCAGGACTGGGAGGCCGAGGACGGCGGCGCACAGGCCCGGTCCTCGCTGGTGCGGCAGCACCTGGCGAAGTGGGCCGGCTGGGCCGCCCGCCCCGGCACCGCCCCCGCGGCCGTACGGGGCGCGCCCACGGCCGACCTCTCGCGCGTCCTGCTCGTCGGGCACTCCCGCGGCGGCGAGGGCGTCAACCGGGCGGCGATGGACAGCCTGTACCCGCCGCCGGCCGCCCAGGACGGCTACCGCGGTCCGGTCCGCTGGAAGATCCGCGGCACCGTCCTCGTCGGACCGACGGTCTTCGGCCACAATCCGGTCGCCGACGTGCCCTCCACGACGATCCTGCCGGGCTGCGACGGCGACGTCTCCGACCTCCAGGGCGAGGTGTACGTCGACGGCACACGCGGCGTCAGCCGGGGCACCGCCCTGCACAGCGCCGTGTACGTGGTCGGCGCGAACCACAACTTCTTCAACACCGAGTGGACGCCGGGCCGGTCCGAGGCGCCCTCCTCCGACGACTTCTGGGAGGACCCGGAGCAGCCCGACCCGGTGTGCTCCGCGGGCGCCCGCACCCGGCTGACCGCCGACCAGCAGCACCGGGCCGGCGCCACCTACATCGCCGCCGCGGCCCGGCTGTTCGTCGCCGGCGACGACCGGGTGCGCCCGCTGCTCGACGGCTCGGGGCGGCGCGCCCCGTCCGCGGACCCGGCCCGGGTGCTGACCCACGCCGTCGGCGCCCGCCGCACGGCCGGGTTCCTGCCCGACGGCGGGGTGCGCGTCACCGGCGGCAGGCTGTGCGCGGCGGTCGACCCCGACCCCGCCGAGGCCTGCCTGCCCGACGGCACCAAGGGATCCTCGCCCCACTTCGCGTGGTGGCAGACCGACGAGGAGGCCGGCCGCGGCGCGGTGGCACTGGACTGGACGGCACCGGGCACGGTGACGCGCGTCCGGCCGGCCGCGCCGCTCTCCCTCACCGGCGCCGGGAGCCTGGCGCTGCGCGTGTTCGTGCCGCCGAACACCACCGGCACCGAGCTGGACGTGGCGATCACCGACTCCGCGGGCCGTCGGGCCCGGCTCGGCCGCATCACGGTCGACGGGCTGCCCGGCAGCGAGCGCACCGCCTCCTACTGGGCGCGCGAAGTGCGCGTCCCGCTGACCGCGGCCACCCGCGCCGGAATCGCCCTCGGGCACGTCAGGTCGCTGGAGCTGACGCCGCGTTCGGCGTCCGGGAAGGCCTGGCTGATGGACGCCTGGGGCTGGGCGCCCGGTACCCCGGTGGTGCGGCCGGCGGCTCTGCCGCGCGTCGACATCGGCCGCCTCACCGTCGAGGAGGGCGACTCCGGGACCCGGACCTACCACGTCCCGGTACGGGTCTCCGGGCACGGCAGCGGAACGGTCCGCTTCTCCGTCCTGGACCCCGACACCGGGCGATCCGTGGACCGGCTGGTCACGGTGCGGCCCGGCGCCACCCCGCTCGACGTGCCGGTCGAGGTGAAGGGCGACACCCGCTTCGGCTACGACGAACAGCACGACCTCCTCGCCAAGGCCGTGCGCGGCGCCGTCGTCGGCTCCTACCGGGGCGGTGTCACCGCGCAGAACGACGACCCCGAGCCCGAGGTGACCCTGAGCCCGGTCGCGGACCGGGTGACCGAGGGCGGAACGCTGGCCTGGCGGATCACCCTGTCCGAGGCGGCCGAGGTGGAGTTCTGGCAGCCGGTGCGGGTGCTCGCGGTCACCGGAGGCGCCGAGCTGTCCACCAAGGACGTCGACCCGCGGTGGCTGACGGACCAGACCGGTGAACTGCCCGACCCCGAACGCCCGCTGTCCCAGGCGGGTCTGTGGATCTGGGCGCACGTCCCGGCCGGGACCACCACCGCCGACTTCACCGTGGTGACGGTGGCGGACGAGGTGGCCGAGCCGGCCGAGTCGGTGCGCCTGGCGCTCACCGACGACGAGGGCGAGCCGCTGCCCGGCCGCCCCGTCCGCACCGGAACGGTGACGGACGCGCCGTAGCCCGCACGGCCGCGGGCGGACGGTAGCCCGCACGGCCGCGGGCGGGAGGGGGGGGCGGGGGCCGGACGGTCCCCGCCCCCCTCACCCGTCCAGGGTCACGCGGATCCCGACCGTGCCGTCCGGGCCCCGCCGGAGCCTGCTGCCGAGCAGCGTGAGGCGGCCGACGACGCCGTACTTGCGGGCGAGCAGGGTGCGGTAGCGGGCGGTGGTCCGCGCGTCGCAGATCTCGGCGCGGGCCGGGACCTGCTCCCCGGTGGGGTTGCCGCGCACGTCGCAGGGACCGACCATGACGTCGCCGCGGGCCCTGATCCGCTTCACCTTCCAGGAGTCGGCGACCGTCCAGGCGCCGAGGGCGTCCCCGTCGCGCACCACCCACACCGGGGTGGCGACCCCGGTGCCGTTCTTCCGGTAGCTGGTGATCAGCAGGTACTTCCCCGCTCCGAGCCGGTCGAGCGCCTTGTCGTCCATGCCCGCAGTGTAGGCACGCGCACCGGGGGCCGGCGCAGTGCGGCCGCCGTCCCGCGCACCGCCTCGGTGAGGATGTCGGGCGAGGCCGCGAGGTTCAGCCGTACGTGCCCGGCGCCGCCGGCTCCTCGGCGTGGCAGCTGCCCGCCGGTCAGCCCGTGTCGCCCGGGGCATCGCGGCACCGACCGCCCGCACGACGGGCCCGGCGGGCGGGACGTCCGTCTCGGCGACCCCCGGCGGCAGGACGTCGTCGGGGCAGGTGCGCCACTTCGTGCTCGTACGGCGCCGGAGGCGGTCGAGGGTGAGGGCGCGCAGCGGACTCGGTTCACCGGACGACGCGCGCGGGATCCCGCCCATGGGCTCACGCCGGGGGCCGGACCGGCGACCGGTCGCGGCGACGCAAAGCGACGGACCGGACACGGAGATCAACTCCCGCGACTAGATTGCTCTTTGATCCGGAAGAACCGTAGAACCGTAAACACCACGCATCCCAGGAGCAGTTCCGTGACCGAGAACCCGCCGGCCGTGGACGAGGCGGCACAGTCGCTGCGCGACCGCATCAACACCGACCAGCCCCACACCGCCCGCATCTGGAACTACTGGCTGGGCGGCAAGGACAACTACGAGGTCGACCGCGCGGCCGGCGACCAGATCCGCCGGCTGCACCCGGGCATCGGCGAGTACGCCCGCGCCGACCGCCTCTTCCTGGGCCGCGCCGTGCGCCATCTGGTCCACGAGGCCGGGATCCGCCAGTTCCTCGACATCGGCACCGGCCTGCCCACCGCGGACAACACCCACGAGGTGGCGCAGGCCGCCGCCCCGGACGCGCGGATCGTCTACGTCGACAACGACCCGCTGGTCCTGGCGCACGCCCGCGCCCTGCTCACCAGCACGCCCGAGGGCCGTACCGACTATCTCGACGAGGACCTGCGCAACGTCGACGCGATCCTCGAACACGCCGCGAGGACACTGGACTTCGGCGAGCCCGTGGCGCTGATACTGCTGGGCGTCGTCATCTTCGTCGGCGACGAGGAGGACCCGTACGCCCTGGTGCGCCGGCTGGTCGACCGGCTGCCGGCGGGCAGCCACCTGGTGCTCTCGCACACCGTCACCAGCCCGTCGATGCCGGACGTCGACGAGGCCGTCAGGTTCTGGAACGAGCACGGCACGCCGAAGCTGACCCAGCGCACGCCCAAGGACGTGGCCCGTTTCTTCGAGGGCCTGGAGCTGCTGGAGCCGGGCGTGGTGTCCTGCTCGCGCTGGCGGCCGGAGGAGACCGGCGGGGCGGAGCCGGCGGAGGTCGCCATGTTCGGCGGGGTGGCCCGCAAGCCGTGAGGTGCTCGTCTCCGGGCTGAACACGGCCGGGTCCCGGCACGTAAGGAAGTGAGGGTCCTCGACGACCGGAGGACCCCGCGGTGTCGTACCGCGCGTTCGCTGTTCCCGGGAGCCAGGCATGAGGCACGTACGACGACGGATCGTCCGGCGAGCGACACGGCTGGCGGCCGTCGGCGGGCTCCTCCTGGGGGGTGCCATGGTCACGCAGGCCGCCATGGCGAGCGAGCCGCCCGCCACCACGGCCGTGCCGGGCGGCGCGGCGCGGTCCGTCGCGAGCACCGGCGCGGATCTGGTGGAGCGGCTCGGCACCGCGCGGACGGCGGGCACCTGGGTCGACCAGGAGGGACGCCCGGTCGTCGCGGTCACCGACGAGGCCACGGCCGCGACGGTCCGCGCGGCGGGCGTCGGGGCGAAGGTCGTCGGGCACAGCATGAACGAGCTGAAGTCGGCCGCGGCGGCGCTGCGTTCGGCGCCCCGGGTGGCCGGGACCGCCTGGGTGATGGACTACAAGGCCAACCAGGTCGTGGTGCGCGGCGACAGCACCGTGTCCGCCTCCGACTGGGGGCGGATGACGGACGTGGCGTCGGGCCTCGGCAGTTTCGTCCGCATGGAGCGCACCGGGGGCGCCTTCACCACCCGGCTCAACGGCGCCCAGCCCATCCTGTCGACCGGCGGACGCTGTTCGGCGGGTTTCAACGTCACCAACGGGTCGGACGACTTCATCCTCACCGCCGGGCACTGCGGTCCCGCCGGGGCCGACTGGTTCGCGGACAACCAGGGCACCCGGCAGGTGGGCCGGACGGTCAGCTCGACGTTCCCCGGCTCCGACTTCTCGCTCGTGCGGTACGCCGACGGGGAGGCCGGTCCGGGAGCGGACATCGTGGCCATCGGCGACGGCAACGGCGTGCGGATCACGGGCGTCGGCGACGCGGCCGTGGGGCAGCGGGTGTTCCGCAGCGGCAGCACCACCGGCCTGCGCGACGGGGAGGTGACCGGCCTCGACGCGACGGTCAACTATCCGGAGGGCACCGTCTCCGGGCTGATCGAGACCACCGTGTGCGCCGAGTCCGGCGACAGCGGCGGGCCGATGTTCTCCGAGGGCGTCGCGCTCGGCGTCACCTCGGGCGGCAGCGGTGACTGCACGACGGGCGGTACGACCTTCTTCCAGCCGGTGACGAGGGCGCTGGCGCAGCTCGGGGTGCAGCTGATCGTGGCGGCGCCGTCCGACGCCGCGGGAAACGGCGCCTCGCCCGCGCCGTCCGAGGGCGCTCCCGAGCCGTCGTCGTCACCGACGCAGGCGGCGGTGGCCCGGGGTCGGTCACGCCGGGCTCGACGACGCCGGTGACGGGCGGCACGGACGCCGTGTCGCTGGCGGCGCGGCTCACCGATCCGCGCAACATCGGGCCCGGCCTGCTGGTGATCGCGGGCAGTCTGGTCGCGCTGGTGGCGACCCGGTACATCCGGGCGGAGCAGGACCGCAAGGCGTACCAGCGGCAGTACTCGGCGAGCTGGGGGTGAGGTGACGCCGGCCACGGTGGCGGGGAGCCCGGTGGGCACCGGGCCCCTTCGGTGTCGCGGGACAACGAGAAGGGCACCCACGAGAGGTGCCCGGACGGAATTGCGGGGGCGGGGCTGCGAGGCGGAAGGTCCCGCGGCCTGACGGCCGTCAGGCCGCCTCGACCGATTGCGGGGCCGCGGCGGCCCACTCCAGGACGAGTCGCTGGTACTCCTCGCGCTGCTCACCCGTCAGTGTCCCGCCCGACCGGAGCCACAGGGCCCTGATCTCCTCGTTGACCTCGGCAGCCGAGCGCGCCGAGCGTTCGGTGAGGTGTTCGACAGTGGTGGACATGGTGTGAATCTTACGGTGCCCGGGGTGAAGGCGGCGTGAGTAATACATGAGTTAAACGGACAAAACGGACGTGTCACTGATCACGTCCGTTCTGCCGTGTTCGTTCCGCGGCGTCCACTCCGCCGGGCCCGCGTGTCCGCGCGCCCGGCGTCGGTCAGGTCCCGGTCAGGTGCCCGGCTTGCGGCCGTACACGAAGACGTCGTCGCCGGTCTTGAGCAGGGACCAGTACTTCTTCGCGGCCGTCTTCGTCATGTTGACGCAGCCGTGCGAGCCGGGCGGGTTCCACATGCTGACGCCGACCGAGTGGAAGGCCTGGCCTCCGTCGAAGAACTGGCTGTACGGCATCGGCACGTTGTAGATGCTCGACACGTGGTCGATGTTGCGCCAGTAGACCTTCTTCAGGCCGGTGCGGGTCTCGTAGCCGTCGCGTCCGGTGCGGACCGGGACGGGCCCGTGGACGAGGCGGCTGCCGTCCTGGATCCAGCTGATCTGGAGGGTGAGGTTGACGCAGGCGATGCGGCCCTTGTTGGTCGGGCACTTGCCCGCCTTGTTGGGCTTGGTGCCCACCGCCTTCTGCTTGTTCATGAGATCCATCACGCCCCAGGTGACGGGTCCCGCGTAGCCGATGTTCGGCGTGATGCCGTGCTTGGTCTGGAAGGCCTGGATGGCCTTGCAGTCGGCCGACGACTGCTTGCCGTCGACCGGCCGGCCGAGGAACTTCTCGACCTGCTTCTGGTACGGCCCGGTCTGCGTGGTGCAGCTCGCGGCCTGTGCGGGCGCCGCGCCCAGCGCGAGCGTCAGCGGCGCGATCAGCCCCGTGACCCCGAGCGCGACGGCACCTCGTCTGCGTATGTCCCCCATGACTGCCACTCCTGCCCCTGCCTCTCCCCGGCCCGATTCCGGCGACTCCACCCACTAGACCCGTTCGGCGGCGCTTCGGTTGTAGTGCGGCCCGTACTGTGACGAAACGGTGAACTTCCCCGCGGGCCGCCCACCGGGTCCCGGCCGGAGCCGGATCACCCGCGGGCCGGCTCAGCGGTAGCCCGTCGTGTCCGCCGGCCTGCCCGCGTCCTGGACCTCGACAAGATAGCGCCATGCGTCGGGGCGGCTGCCGTCGAGGTCGGTGAAGCCGTACTCGGGGGCGAGCGATCCGCTGGACAGCGACTGCCCGTTGCGGCGGGCGACGTCGGGGTCGGCGGCGAGGGCGGCGACGGCGCGGCCGACGTAGCGGGGCGTCTCGGAGATGGCGAAGTGCGGGACCTCCTCGAGGGCGTCGCGCCAGTTGTCCTCGCGCACCCCGAACTGGTCGAGCATGATCTCGGAGCGCATCCAGCCGGGGGTGAGCGCGAGGGCGGTGGCGCCGCGCGGGCCGAGTTCGTGGGCGAGGGCGAAGGCCATCCGCAGGACGGAGGCCTTGGCGATGTCGTAGAAGAAGTTCACGCGGTAGGTGTCGCGGTTGTACTCGGCGGTGCCGTCGGTGACCTCGACGACCAGGCCGCCCGGCCGGCGCAGCAGGAGCGGCAGGGCGTGGTGGCTGGTGATCGCGTGGGTCTCGACGGCGAGCCGCAGCAGCCGCAGGCCGTCGTCGAGGTCGTGCTCCCAGACGGGGGTGTCCCAGGCGAAGAGGTTCTCGCCGCCCCAGATGTCGTTGACGAGGAGGTCGAGGCGGTCCTGCTCGGCGGCGATCCGGTCGACGAGCGCGCGGACCTGCGCGGGTTCGAGGTGGTCGGTGGGTACGGCGATGCCGTGGCCGCCCGCCTCGGTGACCAGGTCGGCGGTGTCCTCGATCGTCTCGGGGCGGTCGTACTCGGAGCGGCGGGCGCGGGTGGAGCGGCCGGTGACGTAGACGGTGGCGCCGGCCGCCCCCAGCTCCACGGCGATGCCCCGCCCCGCTCCCCGGGTCGCCCCGGCGACCAGGGCGACCCTGCCTTCCAGCGGTCCGGACATGTGTGACCTCCTGTGGGTGTCTCCGTCGATGACGTCATCGACGTCATCGAGGATCACGTGGAAGCCGGACATCTTCTGTCGCCTTTTACGGCGGGGTCGCCCGGTCGGCCGAGGGCGGGTGCCGGGCGGGCCGGTCAGTGGCCCCGTGCGATCCACTCCTGGAGGTGGGGGGCCTCCGCGCCGATGGTGGTCGGGTCGCCGTGGCCGGTGAGGACCTTCGTCTCGGGCGGGAGGGTCAGGAGGCGGTCGCGGATGGAGTCGATGATGGTCGGGAAGTGGGAGTAGGAGCGGCCGGTGGCGCCGGGACCGCCCTGGAAGAGGGTGTCGCCGGTGAAGAGGACGCCGAGGACCGGCTCGTACAGGCAGACCGCGCCGGGCGCGTGGCCGGGGGTGTGGAGCACGGTGAGGTCGGCGCCGGCGACCTCGATGACCTGGCCGTCGACCAGGTGGGCGTCGGGCTCGCGGTCGGGGTGGGTCATCCTCCACAGCGGGAGGTCGTCGGGGTGCAGCCAGATCGTGGCGCCGGTCGCGTCGGCGAGGGCGGGCGCGGCGTCGATGTGGTCGTTGTGGGCGTGGGTGCACACGATGGCGGTCAGCCGGCGGTCGCCGAGGGCGGCGAGGACGGCGTCGGCGTCGTGGGCGGCGTCGACGACGACGGCCTCGTGGTCGTCGCCGACGATCCAGACGTTGTTGTCGACGTCCCAGGTGCCGCCGTCGAGGGTGAACCGGCCGGAGGTGACGACGCGTTCGATGCGGGTGGCCATCACAGCACCACCACCGAGCGCAGCACGTCGCCGTGGTGCATCCGCTCGAAGGCCTGCTCCACCTGGTCGAGCCCGATGGTCTCGGTCACGAACGCGCCGAGGTCCAGGCGGCCCTGCTGGTGCAGGTCGATCAGCATGGGGAAGTCGCGGGAGGGCAGGCAGTCGCCGTACCAGGAGGACTTGAGCGCGCCGCCGCGTCCGAAGACGTCCAGCAGCGGCAGTTCCAGCTTCATCTCCGGGGTGGGCACGCCCACCAGGACGACGGTGCCGGCGAGGTCGCGGGCGTAGAAGGCCTGCCGGTAGGTCTCCGGGCGGCCGACCGCCTCGATCACCACGTCCGCGCCGAAGCCGCCGGTCAGCTCGCGGATCGCCTCGACCGGGTCCGTCTCCTTGGAGTTGACCGTGTGGGTGGCGCCCATCGACCGGGCGGTGGCCAGCTTGCGGTCGTCGATGTCGACGGCGATGATCTTCGCCGCGCCCGCCAGGTTCGCCCCGGCGATCGCCGCGTCGCCGACCCCGCCGCAGCCGATGACGGCGACGGTGTCGCCGCGGCCGACGTCGCCCGTGTTGATCGCGGCGCCGATGCCGGCCATCACGCCGCAGCCCAGCAGCCCGGCCACCGCCGGCGACACGGCCGGGTCGACCTTGGTGCACTGGCCGGCGGCGACCAGCGTCTTCTCCGCGAAGGCGCCGATGCCCAGCGCCGGGGACAGTTCCTGCCCCGTCGAGGCGAGGGTCATCCTCTGCGTCGCGTTGTGGGTGTCGAAGCAGTACCAGGGGCGTCCGCGCAGACAGGCCCGGCACTGGCCGCACACGGCCCGCCAGTTCAGGATCACGAAGTCGCCGGGGCCACGTCGGTGACGCCCTCGCCGACCGACTCCACGACGCCTGCCGCCTCGTGGCCCAGCAGGAAGGGGAAGTCGTCGTTGATCGCGCCCTGCTTGTAGTGCAGGTCGGTGTGGCACACCCCGCAGGCCTGGATCTGCACCACGGCCTCCCCGGGTCCGGGGTCGGGCACGAGGATCGTCTCCACCCGCACCGCTTCGTTCTTCCCCGGTGCGATCACTGCGCGCACTTCCTGCGCCATGGTGCTGTTCCTTTCGTCGGCGGCCTGCCGTCCGCCTCCGACCCTACGCGTGAATGATCGGCGGGCGACGCACGTCGAGCCAGGTCACCGGCCGAAAAGGTCTCCGCGGACCCGGTCGCGCGGGGCGCGACGTAGCCTGAACGCCGCAACCCGACCCGCATCGAGGAGCCTCGTGAGCATCGCAGAGACGCCCGCCGTCCAGCCCCCGTGGCGGCTGCTGCTCCACTACGTCGCACCGCACCGCTGGACGCTGCTGACGGGGGCGCTGCTCTCGCTGGTCACCGGGGCCACCGGACTGCTGCTGCCGCTGGTGGCGAAGGGGTTGATCGACGACCTGTCCCACGACCGGGCGATCACCGGCGCGTTGGTGCTGCTGTCGGTCCTGGTGGTCGCCAACGCGGCGGTGGGCGCGCTGGGTTCGTACGTGCTGCGGCGCACGGCCGAGTCGGTGGTGCTGAGCGCGCGGCGGGCGCTGTCGTCGTACCTGCTGCGGCTGCGGATCGCGGCGGTGGACCGCAGCGAGCCCGGTGACCTGATGGCCCGCATGACCTCGGACACGACCCTGCTGCGGGAGGTCACCACCGACTCGCTGGTCGGCCTCGGCACCGGCGGGCTCACGCTCGTCGGGACGGTGGTGCTGATGGGGGTGGTGGATCCGGTGCTGCTCGGGGTCACCCTCTCGGTGATCCTGGTCGCCGGGACGGTCATCGGGGTGATCGTGCCGCGCATCAACCGGGCCAGCCGCCGGGCGCAGGACGCGGTCGGGGTGATGGGCGCCTCGCTGGAGCGGGTGCTGGGCGCGCTGCGCACGGTCAAGGCGGCGGGTGCCGAGGACCGTGAGGAGAAGGCGCTGCACGCGGCGGCGGAGGACTCGTGGCGGCAGAGCGTGTCGGCCGCGAAGTGGTCGGCGGCCGCGGGCAACACGGCCGGTCTGGCGATGCAGAGCGCGTTCATCACGGTGCTGGCGGTGGGCGGGGCGCGGGTCGCCACGGGCGCGATCGACATCGCGACGCTGGTGGCGTTCCTGCTGTACGTCTTCTACCTGATGTCGCCGATCCAGCAGGTCATCGGCGCCGTCGTGCAGTACCAGGCGGGCTCGGCGGCGCTCGGCCGCATCCAGGAGACGCTGCTGCTGCCCGCCGAACCGGCGTCCCGCCCCGAGCCGCTGCCCTCGCCGGCGGCGGAACCGGCCTCGCTGGCCTTCACCGACGTCCGCTTCCGGTACGCCGACGATCTGCCGTACGTCCACCACGGGGTGACGTTCGACGTGCCGGCGCGCGGCATGACCGCCTTCGTCGGCCCGTCCGGCGCCGGCAAGACGACGGTGTTCTCGCTGGTCGAGCGGTTCTACGACCCCTGCTCCGGGACGGTCGCCCTCGACGGCCGTCCGCTGCCGGAGTGGGATCTCGGCGCGCTGCGCGCCGCCATCGGCTACGTCGAGCAGGACGCCCCGGTGCTGTCGGGGACGCTGCGCGACAACCTGCTGCTGGGGAACGCGGAGGCCGACGACGACGCCGTGCGGCGGGTGCTGAAGACGACCCGCCTGGACACGCTGGTCGGCGGTCTGCCGGACGGGCTCGACACGCTGGTCGGGCACCGCGGGACCAAGCTGTCCGGGGGTGAGCGCCAGCGGGTGGCGATCGCCCGGGCCCTGCTGCGCAATCCGCGCCTGCTGCTGCTGGACGAGGCGACCTCCCAGCTGGACGCGGTGAACGAGGCGGCCCTGCGCGACACCGTCGCGGACGTGGCCCGTACGACCACCGTCCTCGTGGTGGCCCACCGGCTGTCGACGGTGACCTCGGCCGACCGGATCGTGGTCATGGAGGCCGGGCGGGTGCGGGCGATGGGCACCCACCGTGAGCTGGTGGCCGCCGATCCGCTCTACGCCGAGCTGGCGGCGACGCAGTTCCTGGCGACGGCGGGCTGACGCGCCGCCGGGGGCCGCCCGTGCTCCGGGCGGCCCCCGGCGGACCTGCGGGACGTGCGGGACGTGCGGCGGGGTCAGGTCCGGACGGCCGGCACCAGGCCCGTGACGGGGGCGACGAGGCCGGTGACCTGCTGGAGTTCGTTGAGCTGCCGGAGCCCCTTCACCTTGTTCAGCTCGTTCAGCTGGCCCGAGACCGAGGGCAGCGCGTCCCGCTGCTCGGCGGGGACCTGCGCCTCGGCGAGCGAGTCCAGTGCGCTGAGCGGGTTCAGCCCGCCGACGGACGGGGCTTCGGCGGCGCTCGCCAGGGGTGCGGCGAGGCCGGTGACCCCGGCGGCGAGAGCGGCGACGGCGACGATGCGACGAGTGGAGATCATGCCTGGAGCAACGCGCGGAACGGCCCCGCGGACACGGGTGCCGGGCGGTGCTCACCCGGGGGACGCAAGCGGGAGGCCTGCGCTTGCCGAGCGCGGTGCGGCGGAGGAGCCTCGAAGGGTGAGGGCCCGCCGGGCCGTCCCCCGCGGTCCGTGGTCCTCGAAGGAGGTCACCATGGGCACCGCGACAGGTTCCGCCTTCGACACCGAGACCCTGCGCAGGGGTGTGGAGGGCCGGACGCCCGCGACACTGCTGTCGCTCTACGCGGACGACGCGGAGCTCCGCGTCGTGGACCGCAACAGCCAGCCCAGCCACCCGACGGTCCTGCACGGCCGCGACGAGATCGCCGGGATGCTCGAGGACGTGTACAGCCGTGACATGACGCACCGGCTGGAGGACTGCGTGGTGCAGGGCGACCGCGCCGCCTTCAGCGAGTCCTGCGCGTACGCGGACGGCGTCCGCGTCCTGTCCGAGTCGATGATCACCCTGCGCGACGGCAAGATCGTCGGGCAGACGATGATCCAGGCCTGGGACGAGTGAGGGAGGGACCACCGGCGGCGGACGGGACGAGGGCGGGACGAGGGGGTGGGACAAGGGGCGGGGTGAGAGGGCGGGACGAGGGGCGGCCCGGCGGCCGGTGCGACCGTGCGCACCGGCCGTCAACGGGTCCGGCGGGTCCCCTCCGGGCTCCGTTCCGCGGGCCGCAGGATGCCCAGCAACTGCCGCACGAGTTCGTCCACGACCTCGTCGAGGGTGGCGTCCACCCAGCCCGCGCTCCAGTCGTGCAGGAGGCCGTTGACGCTGCCGATGAAGGCCGTCGCCGCGAGGCGGTGGTCGCGGGGGGCGGCCTCGCCGCGGCCGGCGGCGGCGTCGGCCTCGGCGCAGATGAGCTCGACCCAGCGGGCGCGCCGCGCGAGGCGCTGTTCCTCCATGCGGGGACTGACGCCGACGATCTCGACGAAGGTGATGCGGATGCGGCGCGGGTCGGCGGTGACACTGTCGGCGTAGGCGTGGAAGAACGCGGCGACCCTCTCCGCGAGCGGCAGGTCCCGGGCGGCGGCGAAGGCGGCCACGACCGCTTCCTCGGCCAGGTCGTTGACCTGGAGGTGCAGCGCGGCCAGGACGTCCTCGAGGGTGCGGAACTCCTCGTAGAACTGCCGGGTCGACAGGCCGGCCGCCTCGCTGAGCGCCGCGACCGTGGTGCTCCGGTAGCCGGGGGTGTCGCCGAACAGCCGCAGCGCCGCGTCCAGGAACCTGCGCCGCCGCTCGGCCTGCCGCTCCGCGGCGGACCTGCCGGCGTACCGGCCGGTCGGCGCCCTCAGCCTGCCCGCCACGCTTCCTCCCTCGTCGTCCCGTCTCCCGATTTTGTCGTGCACGTGGCTTGTGGCGAAGGGCACCCCTTCCTTACTTTCCAGTAAGTCAACTTTGAACGCACCCGTGTTCAGATTCGGGACCTCCCTGCACAGCTGCCCGCACGCGCCCCCCACCCCAGAGGAGAGAGCAGCCATGGCTGCCTTCAGAACCAGGCACCTTTGCTCCGTAGCCGCCGCCCTCGTCCTGACCGTCACCGCCCCCGCCGCCGTCGCGACCGCCACGACCTCCGCCACCGCCACCGATGCCGCCGCGCTGCGCCAGGTGCTGCTGGTCGCCAACAACTGGGACGGCACCGCGGACGTCATCAAGTCCACCGGTGACTACGCGAGGATCGGCCGGATCAACGTCATCCCCGACAAGGACCGGCGGATGGCGGAGATCAACGCCGACCCGATCCGGTGGATCGCCTTCATGACGATCCGCAACAGCGTCGGCGAGGGCCACGACCAGTTCGTCGACGACATGTACTCCACGCCGGACGGGACCTCCGTGGTGGTCTCCCGGCCCAGCTTCGCCGACGTCGTCTCGATCGACGTGGCGACGGGAGCCGTCAACTGGCGCTTCCCGGTGTCGGGTTACCGGGCCGACCACATGGCCGTCTCCCCCGACGGCAAGCGGGTCGCGGTCTCCGCGTCGACGTCGAACACCGTCCACGTGCTCGACATCGACAGCGGCAGGCAGCTCGGCTCGTACTCCACGGGCGACAAGCCGCACGAGAACATCTTCACCAAGGACGGCAAGTACATCTGGACCATGTCGATCGGCGACGTCACCACCGCCCTCGACGCGCCGTGGCTGGACTGGACCAAGGGCGACCGGCGCGTCACCGTCGTCGACGCGACGACGTTCCAGCCGGTCAGGACGATCGACATGCGGCAGCGGCTGGACGCGATCGGCCTGTCGGACCATTCGGACGCCGTCCGCCCGGCCGCCTTCTCGCCCGACGAGTCCAAGCTGTACTTCCAGGTCTCGTTCTTCAACGGCTTCTTCGAGTACGACGTCGCCACGGACCGGATCACCCGGACCAAGACGCTGCCGGAGAACCCCGCCACGAACGACGACCGCACCACGTTCGTCAACGACTCCCGGCACCACGGGCTGTCGATGCGGCCGGACGGCAGCAAGCTGTGCGTGGCGGGCACGATGGACGACTACGCGACCGTCGTCGACCGCGCCACCCTCCAGGAGGGCCCGCTGGTCCCCGTCTCCAAGCCGTACTGGGCGACGGTCGGCGGCGACGGCAAGGACTGCGTGGTCTCCGAGAGCGGGGCGGACCAGGTCACGGCGATCGACTTCGCCACCGGCCGCAAGGTCGTCTCGGTGCCGGTGGGCGACCACCCGCAGCGGGTGCGGCTCGGCCGTGTCGCGGCCGACTGGACGTCTCCGGCGGGCTGAGCCGGGGCGCCCGCCCGTGCGCCGGGGCCGGACGGACCCCGGCGCACAAGCGGACCGGCGCACGGGCGGACCCGTCAGCCGCCGATCCGCCGCGCCGCCCACGCGGCCAGCTCGCCGCGGGCCGCGGCCAGCAGGGCCGGGGCCGGGGCGGTGGCGCCGTTGGTCACCAGGGCGTAGTGCACGGTGCCCGCGTCGGCGTCGGTGAGCAGCAGGCGCCGGCTTCCGGTGCCGCCCGGCTCGGCGGCGACCCCGACCGGGCCGGCATCGGTGTACGCCGGCGGGGCGTGGACGGTGCCGAGGTCGGAGACCACGGTCGTCGACGCGGCCGGGAACGAGGCAGGCAGGTGCAGCTCGGTCGGCGCCGCGCCGCTGCCGGAGCGCCACACGAGCAGTCCGTACTGCCCGGAGCCCACGAGCTGCGCCACGCCGGGCAGCGAACTCGGCACCGGGTTCCAGGTGAGGGCGGCCGAGCCGTCGCGGGAGCGGTCCTCGTAGGTGAACGCCAGGGTGGTGCCGGAGGTGGCGCTCGGATAGATCCGGTCGAGCAGCCGCGCATCCTGACGGAGCGTCACCTCACCGCGGTCGTCGAGGCGTACGGCGGAGAGGTCCTCGTCGTTCCAGGCGTCGCCGGCGGTGAGCACCTTGTCGGGGTTGCCGTTCATCGGCTCGTGGTGGCGGCCGTGGTAGATGTCCCACTGCCACTGGCTGCCGGAGAGGACCGGTCCGGAGCCGGCCGGGTCCGTCCACCAGGCGGCGCCCTTCACCCGCGAGTCGAGGGCCTGGTACATGGCCTTGAGGACGGTCGGCGCCTTGTCGGCGACCGTACCGGCGAGGGGGTGGCCGAACTCGCTGACCACGGCGGTCGTCCCGGCCGCCGCCGCCCGGTCGCGGACGGCGCCGAAGTCGGTGGCGTACTGGCCGTCGGCCGCCTTGCCCCACATCAGGATCGCGGAGATGGCCTTCTGGTCGTAGAAGTGGGTGTTGAGGACGTAGCGGGAGCCGAGGGTGCCCGCGTCGAGGAGGCCGCCCTCCTGTTTCTGGGAGGCGATGTTGGCGTTCCAGAAGAGGTTCGGCTCGACGAGGGCGGGCTTGTCCTGCCAGCCGGCCGCGTCCATCCGGGCACGGAACCTGACGTAGAAGGGCCACAGCAGGTCCCGCTCCCAGGCACGGCTGTTCTGGCCGGAGTCGTAGGCACCCGCGTAGGGCTCGTTGTAGGGGTCGAAGCCGATGACGCCGGCGAACTCCTCGGCACTCAGGTGCTGCCGGACGTACGTCATGGTCTGCTCGGCGGTGGCGAGGAAGGCGTCCTGGAGGCCGTGGGCGTTGTGCCAGAAGTCGTGCTGGGCGGCCTTCACCGCGCCGTTCTGGGTGATGTTCTGGCCCCAGAACAGGCAGATCCCGCAGGACTCGTCGGGGTAGTCGCCGAGTTCCACCGCCCACCGGGGGGCGCCGTCGCCCGTGTACCAGCTGTCGGGGTCGAAGAGGTGGCGGGAGTAGAGGTCCTGGTGGAAGTCGGGGTAGACGCGGACGCCCGCGTCGAGGAAGGCGCGCAGCTGGTCGGTGGCGGCGGCCAGGTAGGCGGTGTCGACCTGGCCGCGCACCGGTTCGGCGTAGGCCCAGGAGAGCAGGAAGCGCACGGAGTTGCCGCCGCCGAGCGCGCGCAGGGCGGTCGCCGACTTCTTCGCGTCGGCGACCGAGGCGAAGGGCAGGCCCTTGTTCTCGGCGAGCTTGGTCTCGCCGGAGACGTTGTAGCCGCGCAGCACGACCTCGCGTCCGGTGCCGTCCGTGAAGCGGCCGCCGGACACGGTGAGCGCGGTGCCGTCGAACGGGAGGGAGTCGGGGAGGGGGGCGGCGGTGGCGGCCGGGGTCCCCGCCACCGTCAGGAATCCGCAGAGTCCGCAGAGGACGACCAGAACAGCGAGCAGACGTGCCCGGACATTCGGCATGTCCCCTACGGTCCGGCCCTTCCCGGGCACCGTCAATAGCTTCTGACTCAGGAGTAAGCTGACTTTCCGTCACCGCTGCTCGCGCGACGGAGCGGCAGGGCGGTTGGAGGATCGGGCGGCCGGGCGCCCGGGCGGGAGCTGTCCCGGCTGCCTCCCGGTGGGGCTCGGTCCGGGGGCGCGTGCGCCCGAGGGGGTGGCCGTGTCCGTGGCCGCCGCGATCGCCGCCCCGCGGTGGGGCGGCAGCGGGGCCCGGCGACGGCGGGAGGGGTCCGCCCCCGCACGTCCGCCCCGCGCGCCCGGCAGACCCGGCGCGGCAGCCGCTCGCGTCAGCGGGGCGGCAGCCGGTGCAGGACGACGTCGGTGAGCCGCCCGTCTCCACGGCGGCGGTCAGGTAGGTGCAGTGCGGTTGGCGCCGGCGGTCGGTCGGGGAACCCGGGTTGAGCAGCCGCAGCCCGCCGGGAGCGACGGTGTCCCACGGGATGTGGCTGTGGCCGAAGACCAGGACGTCGACGTCGGGGAAGCGGGCGGCGCAGCGGGCCTCCCGGCCCCGCGCGGGCCGGTCTCGTGGACCACCGCGAGGCGCAGCCCGCCGAGGTCGGCGTACGCGGTCTCGGGGAGGCGGGCCCGCAGGTCGGGGCCGTCGTTGTTGCCGTACACGCCGATCAGCCGGCGGCTGCGGCGCTCCAGCAGGTCCAGGGTGGCCGTGTCGACCCAGTCCCCGGCGTGCACGACGACGTCCGCCTCCGCGAGCGCGTCCAGCAGTGGCGCGGGAAGCACCTTGGCGCGCCGGGGGAGGTGGGTGTCGGACGTCAGCAGCAGGCGCACGGACTCAGCGTACGGCGGCGGGCTCCCGCGCCGGTTCCCTCAGTCGTCTCAGTCGTCGCCCCTGACGATGTTGCCCTCCGGGCCGCCGCGCGCCGCGGGTGCGGCGCCGGGGAGTTCCACGG
Source organism: Streptomyces sp. Tue 6430 (assembly GCA_021568835.1). Lineage (GTDB taxonomy): Bacteria > Actinomycetota > Actinomycetes > Streptomycetales > Streptomycetaceae > Streptomyces. The sequence continues at coordinate 681,588 of JAKGSH010000001.1, read as the reverse complement.
CCGGTACGCAGGTGCGGAACGCGGCGCCGGCGCCGCGCAGCCGGCGGGCCCTGGCCCAGCCCGTCTCGGGCCCTCGGGCGGTGGGGCGGTCGTCCAGGGGTGAGGTCGTCACGGTCGTTCATCGCCTTTCTGCGTCACGGTCAGCGGGCACCGGGGCCGCCGCTGCCGAAGGAGCCGCCGGACCCCGAGTCCCAGCGGGGGCGGCTCCGGTCCTCGCTCTCGCGGCTGCCGGTGGGCCGCAGCTCGTGCGGGGTGAGGCGTTCGCCGTTCTGCGACCGCGGCATCTCGTTGGGCTCGCGCGCCCCGTGGCTCTCCCGCACCGGGCCCGACGCGGGCATCCGGGGCTGTTCCTCGGGACGCGGCGGGGCGGGCTCGCGGCTGCGGATCCTGGCACCGAGCCGGAAGGCCCAGATCAGGCCGCCGACGAGCGCGACGCCCACGACGACGAAGGCGACGGTGGCCAGGGCCGACTTTCCGGAGGCCGCCAGCACGGCGGTGGCAGTGGTGTCCATGAGCGCCGGGTACCCTGCGCACGCCCGGGAACACCCGGCGTGCCGCCGCCCGGCCCGCACGGGTCCGCTCCCCCGCCGGTCACCCCAGCGAAAGCTCGCTCCACACCTGTTTGCCGCCGCTGACCGGCAGCGTTCCCCAGGTGTCGGACACGGCTTCCACCAGCAGGATGCCGCGGCCCCCGGTGGCCTCCCAGCCCAGGCTGGTCGGTTTGACGGGCGTGCGGGGCGAGGCGTCGGTGACGGAGACGCGCAGCCGGTGGTTGACGAGCATGAGGTCGAGGCGGACCGGGCCGTCGGTGTGCACGAGGGCGTTGGTGACGAGTTCGGAGACGACCAGCAGGGCGGCGTCCATGGCGTCCGCCGGCACTTCCCAGCCGCGCAGGCTGCGCCGGGTGAAGCGGCGGGCGTGCCGGGCGGCCTCGGGAACCCGCCACACCGTCCAGCCCTCGCGCAGCGGCTGTACGGCCATGCCGTCGTAGCGCATCAGGAGCAGGGCGACGTCGTCGCCGCGGTGGGCGTTGCCGAGCAGGGCGTCGGCGACGAGGCCCAGGTGGGCGGGGTCGGACACGGACAGTTCGTGCGCGAGGCGGTCCATGCCGGTGTCGATGTCCATGGCGGCGGACTCCACGAGCCCGTCCGTGGTCAGGGCGATCACGGTGCCGGGCACCAGCCGCAGCGGGGTCATCGGGAAGTCGGCCTGGGTGACGACGCCGAGCGGGGGGCCGCCGTCGGACTCGGCGATCTCCGTTGCGCCGTCCGGGTGGCGCAGCACGGGCGGCGGGTGCCCGGCCCGGACGCACCAGGCGGTGCCGGCCTCCAGGTCGACCTCGACGTAGCAGCAGGTGGCGAAGAGGTCCGTCTCCAGCTCCATCAGGAGCCGGTTGGCGTGCGAGACCACCACGTCCGGCGGGTGCCGCTCGGCCGCGTAGGCGCGCAGGGCGGTGCGCATCTGGCCCATGAGCGTGGCGGCGCCGGTGCTGTGCCCCTGGACGTCGCCGATCACGAGGGCGACGTGGTTGTCGGGCAGCGGGATCACGTCGTACCAGTCGCCGCCGACCTCCAGACCCGCGGTGGCCGGCAGGTAGCGGGCGACGGCGACCGCGCCGGGGAGCTTCGGCAGCCGGCGGGGCAGCAGCTGGCGCTGGAGCATGCCGACGAGTTCGTGCTCGGCGTCGAAGGCGTGGGCGCGCGTCAGGGCCTGGCCGACGAGTCCGGCGGAAGCCGTGAGCAGGGCGCGTTCGTCGGCCCCGAAGTCGTGCGGGGTGTCCAGCCGATCAGGCAGACGCCGGCCATGCGGCCCCCGGCGGACAGCGGCAGGACGGCCAGGCCGCCGGGGCCGACGTCGGCGAGGGCCGGCTCCAGGGTGGTGCCGGCGGGCCAGATCCGGGGCCGTCCCTCGCGCAGGGCGGCGGCGAGGGTGGGCATGGTGCGCACGGGCGCGTCCGGCCACTCGGTGCGCCACTCCAGCCGCCACAGTCCGGGCCAGGACTCGGGTTCGGGAGGGTCCAGGACGGTCACGACGAGGCGTTCGTTCTCCAGCTCGGCCAGGGCGATCCGGTCGGCCCGCAGCGGGAGCCGCAGCGCGGCGACGACGGCCTTGCTGACGTCGCGGACCGTGCCGGCGGTGGCGAGGGCCGCGGCCAGGCGTTGCACGCGGGCCACGTCGGTGGCGCCGGAGCGCACGGTGGAGACGTCGGCGACGGTGCCGGCGAGCCGGGCCGGGTGTCCCTCGCCGCCGGGCAGGAGACGGCCGCGCAGCCGCAGCCAGCGGGGCGGGCCGCCGTCGGCCCGCAGCACCCGGAACTCCAGCTCGCGCTCGCCGATGGACATGTGGTCGGCCTCGACCACGGACATCAGTGCGGGCAGGTCGTCCGGGACGGTGTGGCCGAGCAGGGTCTCCACCCGGCCGTCGAAGTCGGTCCGGCGCAGGCCGAACAGGTCCAGGATCTCGTCGCCGACCTCGACCCGGCCGGTGTCCATGGCGAGGCTGAAGGAGTTGGCGCGCACCTCCCCGACCTCGTCGGGCTCTCCGGCGGCGGGCGGGCGGACGGCCTCGGCGACGAGCTCCAGACAGGCGCGGTCGTCGGTGTCGAAGCCGCGGGGACGCTCGCTGACGGCGAGCAGGCAGCCGCCGTCGCCCTCGCGCACGGGCAGGAGGGCGAGGTGGACGTCCCCGGCGGGCATCCGGTGCGCGTCCGGGCAGTCCGCGAGCTGCTCGGGGCCCAGCCACAGGGGCGCCCCGGCGCGGTGGGCGTCGGCGAGCGGGGACCGTCCGTCGAGGGGTAGCTCTCCCGCAGCCCGTACAGGGTCCTGGGGACGCCGGCCGACTCGATCAGACAGAGCAGGTCGCCGTCCTCGCCGGGCGTGTAGACGGCGGCCAGGCTCGCGCCCGAGAAGACCAGGGCCTGTTCGAGGACGCGCCGCATCCGTTCCGGTGAGGCGGGGTCGGCGGTGACCGCCTTCAGGGCATCTGCGACCCGCAGGGCTCTCGCCTTGCGCTCCGCAGCACCCTGACTCACCACGACCGTCATTACAGCGCTTATGAGACGTTCCCGCAGCCCTTGCGACGACACGGAGAGGCCGCCGGGGCGGGTTGACGCGGCGGACGGGGCCCGGGGCGGGCGGAGGCCCGGGGATCCCGTGCCGGTCCGCGGCGTACGGCCGTCCGACCGTCCGCGCCGCTCTCGCCGTGCGCTCGCGGCCGGCAAGGGGCAGATTTGATTGCCCGGGATCACACGGCCGGGCGAGGAGGTGGGCGCCGTGTCCGAGGGAGAGCGGTCCGGCCGGGCGCCCGGGAGCCGGGTCGGGCCGGCGGTGCTGTCGTCGGCGCTGGCGGCGATGATCGACGCCGTCGGGGCGCACTCCGGCGCCGTCTATCTGCTGCCGGACGACGAGCCGGTGCTGGAGATGGCGGTGATGGCGGGGCTGCCCCGGTCGTTCGCGGCGCCCTGGGAGCGGGTGGGGCTCGGTGCGCAGATCCCGGTGGCCCACGCGGTGCGCGAGCGGCGGCTGGTGTGGGTGGGCGGCGAGGAGGAGATGGCCCGCTCCTATCCGCGGGTCGGCATGGTCCTGCCGTACTCGTTCGCGCTGGCCGCGCTGCCGCTGGCGACCGCTTCGAAGGTGTACGGGGCGGTCTTCGTGACCTGGCCCGGCTCGCACGCGCCGGAGCTGTCCGACCGGGAGCGGCACGAGCTGCGAACGGGCTGCGAGCGGCTGGCGCTGCGGCTGGAGCGAGCCGCCGCCGGGAACCGTCCGGTGCGGTCCGGGGCCGATCGGCCGGCCGCGGGACGCGCCGGGGCCGATCAGCCGGCCGCGGGGTCCGGGGCCGCGGGCACACCGGACACGGTCGAGGCGGCGCGGCTGGTGGCCCGGCTGCCGTACGGCCTCTGCTCACTGGATCCGGCCGGGCGGGTGACGTTCGCCAACGAGGCCGCGGCCGACCTGTTCGGCGTCCCGGTGGACGAGCTGCTGGGCGCCCCGCTGTGGGCGTCGGTGCCGTGGCTGTCCGATCCGATGTACGAGGAGCGCCACCAGGCCGCGTCGATCAGCGGGAACGTCACCTCCTTCGTGGCGCTGCACCCGCCCTCGGACTGGTTTTCCTTCCGGCTGTACCCCGACACCACGGGGATCACCGTGCGGGTGGTCAGGGCACGGGCGGCGACGGTGACGTCCCCGCCCGACGCCGTGCGCGACGACGACGCCCCGCCCCCGCTGGTGTCGATGTCGCAGGCGCTGAGCCTGGCCGGGGCGCTGACCGAGACGGTGAGCGTGCAGGACGTGGTGCGGCTGGTGGCCGAGGAGATCGCGCCGGCCGTGGGCAGCGGGGCCCTGGCGCTGCTCGGCGTACGGGCGGGCCGGCTGCACGTCCTCGGGCACCACGGCTACCGGGACCCGCACGTGGTGGAGCGGTTCGACCGGATGCCGCTGGCCTCCCCCACCCCCGGCACGCACGCCGTCACCCACGGAGTGCCCGCGTTCTTCGGCTCCCGCAGCCGGGTGGAACAGCTCTACCCCGGAAAGGCCTTCGCCTCCGACGGCTTCGCCGCCTGGGCCTACCTGCCGCTGATCGCCTCGGGCCGCCCGGTGGGCGTCTGCGTGCTGGCCTACGCCGAACCGCACGACTTCTCCCCGCACGAACGCGCCGTCCTGACCAGCCTGGCCGGACTGGTCGCGCAGGCCCTGGACCGGGCCCTGCTCTACGACGCCAAGCACCGGCTCGCGCAAGGCCTCCAGGCCGCTCTCCTCCCCCACTCGCTGCCGTCCCTGCCGGGCGTCGAGGCGAGCGCCCGCTATCTGCCGGCCTCCCGCGGGATGGAGATCGGCGGCGACTTCTACGACCTGGTGCCCTCGCGGCCGCTGCCGGCGGCCGTGATCGGGGACGTGCAGGGGCACAACGTGACGGCGGCCGGGCTGATGGGGCAGCTGCGCACGGCCGTGCGGGCGTACACGACCGTGGGCCAGGAGCCGGCCGAGGTGATGCGCAGCACCAACCGGCTGATGATCGACCTGGGGACGGACCTGTTCGCGAGCTGTCTGTACCTGCGGCTGGACCCGGCGCACGGTCGGGCGGTGGTGGCGCGGGCCGGGCATCCGCCGCCCCTGCTGCGGCAGCCGGACGGGCGGGTGCGGGCCCTCGACCTGGCGGGCGGTCCGCTGCTGGGCATCGACCCGGAGGCGACGTACCCGAGCACGGAGATCGAGCTGTCGCCCGGCTGCGTCCTCGCCCTCTACACCGACGGGCTGATCGAGTCACCGGAGGTGGACATCGAGGACGCGGTGGCCCACCTGGGCCGGCGGCTGGGCGAGGCGGGCGACCTGCCGCTGGAGGAGCTGGCCGACGAGCTGGTGCGGCACGAGGCGGGGGCGGAGGAGCGGACCGACGACGTGGCGCTGCTGTTGCTGCGCACGACGGTCCGGGACGGCGACTGAAGGGCCGCCAGGAGGCGCCTCCGGCGGTCCGGGACGGCGGCTGAGGGATCGTCAGGAGGTGCCTCCGGCGGTCCGCGACGGTGACCGGCGGTCCGTCAGGGCCTTCTTCGGGACGGGGAGACGCGACGGTCCGGCCCTCCCGCCGGAGGGCCGGACCGTGGCCCCGGCCGGACCGGTGGAGGCGTCCGGACGGTGGTGCCGGGTCAGGGCGTGTCCACCGGTTCCCGCCGGGCGCGCGACGCCCGGCACGGCGCCTCGCCGCGTTGTGGATCACCTGAGTACCTCCCGTACGCGGGCGGTCCTCCGCCTTGCCGTGCTCCCCACTGCTCGAACGGCGTGGGGGGTACCCCCGGCACCGGACGCCGCGCGCCGATCCGGCGCGGATCGCCGGACACGTCCCGAACGGGTCGGACCGTGCGTCAGTGGGTCCCGGTCGGCCCGGAGTCGTCCTGGACGGCGCCGTCCTGCCCCTCGGCACCGGCACCCGCATCGGCGCCGGCGTCACCACCGGCTTCCTGGCCACCGGCTTCCTGACCGCCCGCTTCCTGGCCGGCCTCCCCGCCGGCACCGGCGCCGGCCTCCTCACCCGCACCCGCACCCGCGTCGGCGCCGTCGCCGGCGCCGGCCCCGCGCCGGCCTCCTCGCCGCCGACGCCGTCATCGGCGCCGACCCCCTGGCCGGCCCCGCCGTCGCCGAGGGTCGCGCCGACCGCCGCCAGGGCGGTGGTCACCGGCTGGAAGAAGGTCTCGCCGCCCGCCGTGCAGTCGCCGCTGCCGCCGGAGGTCAGGCCGATCGCGAGGCCGTCCTGGGTGAACAGCGAGCCGCCGCTGTCGCCGGGTTCGGCGCACACGTCGGTCTGGATGAGGCCCGTGACGGTGCCCTCGGGATAGTTGACGGTGGCGTCGAGGCCGAGGACCTGTCCGTCGGCGAGACCGGTGGTGCTGCCCATCCGGAAGACCTGGGTGCCGACGGTCGCGTCGGCGGCCGCCGAGATCTGGACGGTCTGCTGGCCGAGGTCGACCTCGCTCGGGGCGGCCGTGGCCGGGTCGTCGTACTTCACGAGCGCGAAGTCGCCGGCGCCGGGGAAGACCGCCTGGTCGACGGTGGCGATGGGCTCACCGGCCGCGGAGTCGGACCAGGCCTCGGCCGCGACCCCGCAGTGACCGGCCGTCAGGAAGGCCGGGGAGCCGTCTCCCGCGGTGACGTTGAAGCCGAGCGAGCAGCGCGCGCCGCCGGCGAAGATGGCGTCGCCGCCCGAGGCGAAGGTCTTGAAGGCGCCGGCCGACTTCTTGAGGGTGGCCGTGCCGTCACCGAGGCCGCGGACGGTCGACTCCAGCCGGTCCCACTTGCCGCCGGTGACCGTGGAGTCGGCGGTGACGAGGATCTTGTTGGTGCGCGGGTCGACCGCCCAGGCGGTGCCCGGGATGGTCGCGTCGGCCTTGAGGGTCTTGGCGGCGGCCTCGAGTTCGGCGGTGCTGTTCTCGACCTCGCGTATCTGCGCGCCGGCCTTCTCGGCCTGGACGACGACGTCGTTCCGGTCACCGGAGACGTCGACGACGTTGACGACGAGCTGCTTGCTGCCGGTGTCGTAGTACGAGCCCGCGAAGGCTTCGCCGAGCAGGTTCCGCAGCTGGGAAGCGAGGTCCGAGGCGTCCGCCGCCTTCAGGGTCTTCGGTGCCGCGGCGGCCGTGTCGCCGCCGTCCTGGGAGGCGTTGGCGTGCGGGAGCAGGAGTGCCGCCGCTCCGAGCGCCGCGACACCGCCCAGCGCCATCGCGGCCTTGCGCTTCGGAATTCGCTTGTGACTCAAGAGACTCGACCTCCTGGGGGGACGGGGTCCGGCTGCCGGGGGCGGCAGCTCCGTACGGCGGTGCCTGGTTGCCGATGGGTACGCAGGAGGCGCGTGGTGCGTTCAACGCCGTTTGCCAACTTCCTTTGCGAACACGCGAATCGGCCGTGACCGGCGGCCCGGGGCCGGCGGCCGGGGAACAACCGCCCGCGCCTCGACGGTGATCGCCGCCCCGGTGACCCGGGGCGGCACCGAAGGTGACCGCCCGCTGACGGAACGTACCGATCCGGAAGCGGAATCCCCGCTTCAGAGAATCTGCACACCGATTGCCCAAGCGGGTCACGGGAGACGGAGCTCCTGCACAACCGCGCAGGCCCCGCCGTGCCATTGGGACGGATGTGCCGGATTCGCCGCGAAGGTGTGCGCCACTCGTCGGAGCGATCCCGGCCGCGGCTGTGAAGAAGTCGCCGACAAGGCGTGGCCGCACCTGCACGCTGTGACGCCGTTGTGACGCAAGTGCCCTGGTGAGAGCGGTGATTGATTGGATGCGCCGACGGCGGACCTGCTTTGATCCATCGCACCGCCGGGTCCGCCGGGGTCCGTGGAAACGGGCCTTCGGCGCCCGCGGCCGCGGCCGTCATCTGTCACCGGAGGGGGCCGCTCCCCCTTGTGAGACATCCATACGAAGGGAAGTTCCCCCATGAACTCCACCCCCCAGGTCCAGACCGCCGAGATCGCCGACGCCGACCTCGACAACGTCTCCGGCGGCCTGTCCGTGAACGCCGTCGGCACCGTCACCGGTCTGGTGGACGGCATCGCCCCGGTCTCCGGCCTGGTCGACACCGTCGTCGGCACCGTGGAGGGCACGACCGGTCTGAGCACCGCCCCGGTCACCAACCTGGTCGCCGGTCTCTGACCGCAGTCTCGTGACCCTTGAGTCCCGGAGCCGGCACCCGGTTCCGGGACTCTTCGGTGCCGCACCGCCCCGAGCCGGTCGGCGCAGAACCACCGAGCCGGTCGGCGCGAACCACCGAGCCGGTGCCGTGAACCCCGAGGGAAGACCCGTGCAGTTCCGCCAACAGGCCCTCACCAAGCTCCGGTCGCCGGAGGAGCTCGACCTGCCGGTGCGCTTCGCCCGCCCCAGGGGTGGCTGGTGCTCTCCGTGACCGTGGCCGTCATGGCCGCCGCGTCCGTGTGGGCGGTGACCGGTTCGGTCGTCTCCACGGTGAGCGCGCCCGCCGTCCTCACCCACGGCGAGGGAGCTACGTCCTCCAGAGCCCCGCCGCCGGCCAGGTCACCGCGGTCCTCGCGAAGGAGGGCGAGCGGCTGCCCGCCGGCTCCCCCGTGCTGAAGGTGCGGACGGCCGACGGCGAGACCGTGGTGCGCACGGTCGCCGCGGGCCGGATCACCGCGCTCGCCGCCGCCCTCGGGCAGATCGTCGCGACCGGCGCGGACGTCGCCGCCGTGGAGAAGGTCCCGGACGCCGACGCCCCGCTGTACGCCACGGTGTACCTCCCCGCGGAGAACGCGGGCTCCGTCCCGCGGACGCGGCCGTGGACCTGACCGTGCAGACCGTGCCGGCCCAGCGGTACGGCGTGCTGCGCGGCCACGTGAAGTCGGTGGACCGCGCGGCGCGTTCGGCGCGGCAGATCGCCGCCTTCCTCGGCGACGGCCAACTGGGCGAGCAGTTCACGAAGGAGGGCCGCCCGGTGGCGGTCCTGGTCCGTCTCGACGCGTCCCCCGCGACGCCGAGCGGCTACCGGTGGTCGTCCGCGGACGGACCGCCGTACGCGCTCACCTCCATGACCCTGGCCACCGCCTCGATCCGGCTGGCCGACCAGCGCCCCTCGATTGGCTGCTTCCATGACCGCGACCGGCACCCGCGGCAGACGGCGGGCCGCGCCGCCCCGGCGGCCGGTCCCCACCGGCCGGGCGAAGACCGTCCGCACCCCCACCGTGCTCCAGATGGAGGCCGTGGAGTGCGGTGCCGCCTCCCTCGCCATGGTCCTCGGCCACTACGGCCGGCACGTCCCGCTGGAGGAGCTGCGCATCGCGTGCGGGGTGTCGCGGGACGGCTCACGCGCGAGCAACCTGCTGAAGGCGGCCCGCGGTTACGGCCTCACCGCCAAAGGCATGCAGATGGACCTGGCGGCTCTCGCCGAGGTGCGGGCGCCCGCGATCCTCTTCTGGGAGTTCAACCACTACGTCGTCTACGAGGGCCTGGGCCGCCGCTTCGGCCGCCGGGGCGTCTTCGTCAACGACCCCGGCAAGGGCCGCCGGTTCGTGCCGATGGAGGACTTCGACGGCAGCTTCACCGGTGTGGTCCTGGTGCTGGAGCCCGGCGGGAACTTCGAGCGCGGCGGGCGCAGACCGGGCGTGCTGGGCGCGATGCCGGCCCGGCTGCGCGGCACCGCGGGCACCCTGCCGGCCGCCGTGCTGGCGAGCCTGCTGCTGGTCGCCGTGGGCGCGGCCGTCCCGGCGTTGAGCCGGACCTGGATCGACACGTTCCTGATCGGCGGTCAGACCTCGCTGCTGGAGGTGCTGTTCGCCTCCATGGGCGTGTGCGTGCTGCTCACCCTCGCGCTGACCTGGCTCCAACAGGCCAACCTGCACCACGGCCGGATCGTCTCCTCGACCCTGTCCAGCGCCCGCTTCCTGCGCCATCTGCTGCGGCTGCCGGTCACCTTCTTCTCCCAGCGCAGCCCGGCCGACCTGGTGCAGCGCCTCCAGTCGAACGACGCGGTGGCCGAGACCCTGGCCCGCGACCTCGCGTCGGCGGGCGTGGACGCGGTGGTCGTCGTCCTGTACGCGGTCCTGCTCTACACCTACGACCCCGAGCTGACGTTCGTCGGCGTCGGCGTGGCCCTGCTGAACCTGGTCGCCATGCGGGTGGTGATCCGGCTCCGTGCGACGCGCACGGCGAAGCTGCGCGCGGACAACGCGCGGCTGACCAACACCGCTTACACCGGGCTCCAGTTGATCGAGACCATGAAGGCAACCGGCGGTGAGGACGGCTACTTCCGCAAGTGGGCGGGGCAGCACGCCACCACGCTGGAGGAGCAGCAGCGGCTCGGCGTGCCGAGCGCCTGGCTGGGCGTGGTCGCGCCGACGCTCGCGACCGTCAACAGCGCGCTGATCCTGTGGATCGGCGGGATGCGGGCGATCGAGGGCGCCGTCTCGGTGGGCCTGCTGGTCGCCTTCCAGTCGCTGGTCGCCCGCTTCAGCGCTCCCCTGACCCGCCTCAACGGCGTGGCGGGACGCCTCCAGGACTTCGCGGCGGACGTGGCCCGGCTGAAGGACGTGGAGAACTTCCGGGCCGACCCGCTCTACGACCGCCGCTCCGGCGGCGACTCCACCCGCCGGCTGCACGGCCACGTCGAGCTGGAGAACGTCGGCTTCGGCTACAGCCCGCTGGACGAGCCGCTGCTGACCGGCTTCGACCTGAGCGTCGGGCCGGGGCAGCAGGTGGCGCTCGTGGGCGGCTCGGGCAGCGGCAAGTCGACGGTGTCCCGGCTGATCTCGGGGCTGTACGCGCCGTGGGAGGGCGTGATCCGCATCGACGGGCAGCGCCTGGAGGACATCCCGCGCGGGGCGCTCGCCGCCTCGGTCTCCTTCGTCGACCAGGAGGTGTTCCTCTTCGAGGGCACGGTCCGCGACAACGTGGCGCTGTGGGACCCCTCGATCCCCGACGACGCGGTGGTGGAGGCGCTGCGGGACGCCGCCCTGTACGACGTCGTCGTGCGGCGGCCCGGCGGCATCCACGGCCGGGTCGAGCAGGACGGCCGCAACTTCTCCGGCGGGCAGCGCCAACGCCTGGAGATCGCACGGGCGTTGGTGCGCCGGCCCAGCATCCTGGTGCTGGACGAGGTGACCAGCGCGCTGGACGCGGAGACCGAGCAGGTCGTCATGGACAACCTGCGCCGGCGCGGCTGCGCCTGCGTGGTGATCGCCCACCGGCTCAGCACGGTCCGCGACAGCGACGAGATCGTCGTCCTCGCGCACGGCACGGTCGTGGAGCGCGGACGGCACGAGGACCTCCTCGCCCGCGGCGGGGCGTACGCGGCACTGGCCAGGGAGCGATGAGATGACGGCCGTATCCGAGGGCGACGTCGTCCTGTCGGCGCTGGGGCACACGGGCACGCGGGTGGACTGCGCCGGGACCGGCCGGCTCGGCCTGGAGGGTCCGCAGGTGCTGTGGCTGGTCGCCGCCGGCGCGCTGGACCTGTTCGCGGTGGACGCCGAGCAGCAGGGCCACTGGCACCACCTGGGCCGGCTGGAGGCGGGCGCACTGCTGCTCGGTCCGGTCGCCGGCCCCCGGCACACCCTGGTGGCCCGCCCGCTGCGCGACTGCGTGGTCCACCGGATCGCCCTGCGGGAGCTGTACCAGCCCGCGAGCACCCGGACCTGGTCCTGTGACGAGTACGGCAACCCCCTGCACGTACCGCCCGCGTCGAGCCCCCTGGAGTACGCCCTCGCCCTCGGCGTCGGCCGCGGACTGGCCGTCCTCTTCCAGGCGCCGACGGCCGACGGGCGGGCCGGGGAGGACGGGGGCGCCGTCGCGCGGACGCGCGCGGGCACCCGGGACGACGACGAGGTGTTCTGGATGCAGGTGCCGCCCGGCAGTGTCCGGTACGGCTCGCTGTACGGGGCGGAGGCCGCCGCCGACCTGCTGATGGACCCGGCCCTGTGGCAGTCCGTGGTCGACCAGCAGTACCGCCTGCTGACCGCCCTGGACCGCTGGATCGAGCAGCTGGAGCACATCCACGAGACCCGCACGGCGGCCGGCATCAGGGCCGGTGAGGCGGTGCGCGCGCAGGCCGACCGGACCCTGCTGGCGTCGATCGGCGAGAAGGCGGGGCCGCGCGCGACGGCCGCCGACGCGGACGCCACGTTCGCCGCCTGCCGGCTGGTCGCGCGGGCGGCCGGCATCGCCCTGGTGGAACCGGCCCGCACGGGCGCCGGCGACGACCGCCTCGACCCGGTCGAGCGGATCGCGCTCGCCTCCCGCGTACGCACCCGGGCCGTGCGGCTGGACCGGCGCTGGTGGCGCGACGACGTCGGCCCGCTGGTCGGCCACCGGGCACTGTCGGGGGCGCCGGTCGCCCTGCTGTGGCGGCGCGGCGGTTACGTCGCCGTCCACCCCGCGACCGGCCGCGAGACACCGGTGGAGAAGGCCAACGCGGCCGAGTTCGCCCCGCGGGCCGTCATGTTCTACCGCCCGCTGCCCGAGCGGCGGCTCGGCCCGCTGGGGCTGCTGCGGTTCAGCATGCGGGGCACCGGCCGCGACCTGGCGAACCTGCTGCTCGGCGGGCTCGTCACGGTGACGGTCGGCGCGCTGGTGCCCGTCGCCACCGGCAAGGTGCTCGGCCAGTACGTGCCGAGGGCCCAGCAGGGGCTGATCGAGCAGGCCTGCCTCGCCGTGCTGGTCGGCGGCGTGGTCGCGGCGGCGTTCATGCTGTTGCAGAACACGACGATCCTGCGGCTGGAGGGCCGCGTCGAGGCCACGCTCCAGCCGGCCGTGTGGGACAGGCTGCTGCGGCTGCCGACGAGGTTCTTCACCGAGCGCTCCACGGGTGAGCTGGCGAGCGCGGCCATGGGGATCAGCGCGATCCGCAGGCTGCTGGCGGGCCTCGGCCCGTCGGTCGTCCAGTCCGTCACCGTCGGCGCCGTGAACCTGGGCCTGCTGCTTTGGTACAGCGTCCCGCTGGCACTGGCCGCGATCGGCATGCTCAGCGTCGTCGCCGTCGTGTTCCTGGGGCTCGGGCTGTGGCAGGTGCGCTGGCAGCGCAGGCTGGTCACGCTCTCCAACAAGCTGAACAACCAGGCGTTCCAGACCCTGCGGGGCCTGCCGAAGCTGCGGATCGCGGCCGCCGAGAACTACGCCTACGCCGCCTGGGCCGGCGAGTTCGCCCGCAGCCGCGAACTCCAGCAGCGGCTGGGCCGGATCAGGAACCTGAGCACGGTGCTCGGCGCGGTCCACCTGCCGCTGTGCTCGCTGCTGATGTTCATGCTGCTGGCCGGTCCGGCGCGCGGCGCGCTGTCGGCGGCGGACTTCCTCACCTTCCTCACGTCGATGACGATGCTCCTCACCTCGGTGACCTCGCTGACCGGCGCGTTCGTGTCGGCGGTGGCCGCGCTGCCGCTGTTCGAGGAGATCCGGCCGGTGCTGGAGGCCGCCCCGGAGGTGCGGGCGGCCGGCGCCCGGCCGGGCCCGCTGTCCGGCGCGGTGGAGGCCCGCCGGCTGTCGTTCCGCTACTCCGACGACGGCCCCCTGGTCCTGGACGACGTGTCCTTCACGGTGCGGCCGGGCGAGTTCGTGGCGGTCGTCGGCCCCAGCGGCTGCGGCAAGTCCACCCTGCTGCGCCTGCTGATCGGCTTCGACCGCCCGGTCTCGGGCAGCGTGCTGTACGACGGGCAGGACCTGGCGGCCCTCGACCAGTCGGCCGTGCGCCGGCAGTGCGGGGTGGTGCTCCAGCACGCCCAGCCGTTCACCGGCTCGATCCTGGACGTCATCTGCGGCACCGGGTCGTACACGCCCGAGGAGGCGATGGCGGCGGCGGCGATGGCGGGGCTCGCGGAGGACATCGAGCAGATGCCGATGGGGCTGCACACGATCGTCTCGGGCAGCGGCTCGGTCTCGGGCGGTCAGCGCCAGCGGCTGATGATCGCCCAGGCGCTGATCCGGCGGCCGCGGATCCTCTTCCTCGACGAGGCGACCAGCGCCCTGGACAACGAGACCCAGCGCACGGTCATCGACAGCACCCGGGGACTCGACGCCACCCGCGTCGTCATCGCCCACCGTCTGTCGACGGTGCTGGACGCCGACCGGATCGTGGTCATGGAGGACGGCAAGGTCGTCGAGGAGGGTCCGCCGTCGCAGCTGCTCGCGGACCCCGGCGGCCGGCTGCGCGAACTGGTGCGGCGTCAGCTCGCCTGAGGCGGCGGCGCCCGTGTGAGGAAGTCGGCCGCCGCGGCGTGACGTAGGGAGCGGTTCCGCCGGGTACTCGCCCGCCATGAGAATCAGCGTGCTGGACGTGGGATCCAACGCCGTGCGGCTGGTGGTGGCGGACGCGCAGGACGGCGTTCCGCTGCCGGTGCACACGGCGAAGTGGCGGCTGCGGCTGTCCGAACGGGTCAGGCCGGGTGAACCCATACCCGACGAGGCGATCGCGCACCTGGTCGACGCGGTCGACTCCGCGAACCGTACGGCGGCCCGCTGGGGCGCGACGAGCCCGCTGGCCTTCGCGACCGCCATGGTGCGCAACGCCCCGAACCGGCAGGAGGTGCTGCGCACGGTCACCGCGCGCAGCGGTGTCCCGCTGTGCACCCTGCCGGGCGAGGTGGAGGCCGAGCTGACGTTCCTCGGGGCGCGGCGCTGGATGGGCTGGCGGGCGGGGCCGCTCGCGCTGATGGACATCGGCGGCGGCTCCTTCGAGGTGGCGTTCGGGCGGGGCCGGCTGCCGGACTTCGTGGCGTCGCTGCCGCTGGGGGCCGGACGGCTGACCCACGAGTTCTTCGCGGACCAGGACCCGCCGCCCCCGCACCGGGTGCGCGAGCTGCGCCGCAAGGTCCGCCACCAGCTCCGGGACGTGGCCGCCCGGATCCGCTGGGAGGGGCCGCGCACCGCGGTGGTCACCTCCCGTACGTTCCAGCAGCTGGCCCGGTTGTGCGGGGCGCCGCCCGGCCGCCACGGCCCGTTCGTCGCCCGCACGCTGGACTCCGCCGACCTGGGCGAGGCGGTGGTCCGGCTGGCCCGGCTGCCGGTCGCCGCCCGCGCCGAGCTGCCCGGCATCTCCGCGCCGCGCGCCGCGCAGAGCCTGGCCGGCGCGGTGGTCGGGCACACGGCGATGAAACTGATCGGCCTGAGGACGGTCACCGTCTGCCCGTGGGCGATCCGCGAGGGCGTCCTGCTGCGGCACATCGAGGACGGCTCGTCCTGGTGGGCGGAGGTGATCCGGCTCTCCGAGGAGTCGGCGCCCGCACAGCCGGTGCCCCTGCGGGTCGCGGCCGCCGCGAACTGACCGGACCCGGCCGGGCGCCGTGCGGCGGCGGAGACCCGGCATCGAGAGGACGAGAGGACGAGAGGAAGGGAACCGTCCATGTCAGAGGACGCCAAGCACCCCGGGGACCGGCACGAGCACGAGGAGCGGGACGTCGGCAAGGACCGGCGGGACCCGCCCGGACCGCGCTCGAAGAGGTGATGCGGGAGATCGAGGAGGCCGAACGCCGCACCGACGAGGAGCAGGCGACCCGCCGCGGCCGCGGCGAGGCCTCCGAGGCCGTCACCCCGAACACCCGGGCCCAGGAGGAGTCCCGGGGGGACTGACGGCCGCCGGGCCGGAGCCGCCCGGCCGAGAGCCGCTGGACGACGCCCCGGAGGAAGCCGGCAGGACGGCTCGGCCGCCGTGCCCGGCCCGACGGGCCCAGCACGGCGAGCCCGGCCCGGCCCGAGGGGATGGACCGGGCGGCGCAGCCGGGCGGGCTCGACCGGCCGGCCCGCCCGGCGACCTCGGTCCCGCGACCCGGCCGAGCAGGCTCGCCCACCCGGCTCGGCCCGACCGGCTCGGCCCGGCGCACTGACCCGGCCGAATCGGCCCGCGGAAATCGTCTCGGCCGACTCGAGGGACCGGCTCGACGGCTCGGCCGGACGAGCAGAGCCCGGCCCGGCCGTGGTGCTCGGCCGGGCGGTGCCTCCAGTGGCCGTTCGGCGAGTGCCCGAACCACCCCGGCCAGGGGCGACCTCTTGAGCGTGCGGTTGACCACGAGTGCCTTCATGACGGTGCCGGGTACCCCGCGGGCCCGGTCGACCCGGGCGGATGACCGGCGGCCAGGAGGGTACCCGGCGCCCATGGCACACGAAGGACCACGGCTGCCCGCCGCCCGCGGCCCCCTCTCCACGGCTGTCCGGGAGTACCTGCTGGGTGCGGGCCCCCTGCCGCCCGCCGACGCGGCGGCGGCCGCGCCCGCGTACGGTGACGACCTCCAGCTGGCCCTCTACCTCTGCTACGAGCTGCACTACCGCGGCTTCGCCGGGGTGGACGCCGACCTGGAGTGGGATCCCGGCCTGCTGCGGCTGCGCGCCGCGCTCGAGGACCGCTTCCTGACCGCCCTGCGCGCCGACACGCCGGTCCACGACAGCGTCGAGGACGCGGTCGCGGAACTGCTCGTCGAGCCGGTGGACGGCGGCGGGGTCTCCCACTTCCTGCGCGACGAGGGGGAGTTGTGGCAGCTGCGCGAGTACGCGGCCCAGCGTTCCCTCTACCACCTCAAGGAGGCCGACCCGCACGCCTGGGTGCTGCCGAGGCTGTGGGGGCGCGCCAAGGCGGGGATGGCGGCGGTGGAGTTCGACGAGTACGGCGGCGGCCGCCCCGACCGGGTGCACGCGCGGCTGTTCGCGGACCTGATGACGGACCTCGGCCTGGACACCGCGTACGGCCGCTACCTGGACGCCGCGTGCGCCGAGACGCTGGCCACGGTGAACGTCATGTCGCTGCTCGGCCTGCACCGTTCTCTGCGCGGTGCGCTGGTCGGTCACTTCGCGACGGTGGAGATCACCTCCTCGCCGGGTTCCCGGCGGCTCGCGGAGGCGATGCGCCGCGCGGACGCCGGCCCGGCCGCCGAGCACTTCTACGACGAGCACGTCGAGGCCGACGCGGTCCACGAGCAGGTCGTACGGCACGACGTGATCGGCGGGCTGCTCGAGGAGGAGCCGCAGCTCGCCGCCGACGTGGCGTTCGGCGTCGGCGTGACCACCTTGCTGGAGGACCGGCTGGCCGCACGGCTGCTCGCCTCCTGGCGCGCCGGCCGTTCCTCGCTGCGCACCCCCCTCCCGTCCGAAACGGCTCATGTTTCTTGATTGCCGGGGTACTCGGCGGGCGTGAATCCGCTGGTACTTCCGGGCGTGTACGCCCCTCAGGAGGACACCGACCTGCTGGCCGGGGCGCTGTCCGAAGAACCTCTGCCGCCGGGCTCGGACGTGCTCGACGTCGGCACCGGTTCCGGTGCGCTGGCCCTGGAGGCCGCGCGGCTCGGGACCCGCGTGACCGCCGTCGACGTGTCCCGGCGAGCGGTGTACGCCGCCCGCTGGAACGCGCGGCGGGCCGGGCTGCCGGTGCGCGTGCTGCGCGGGAACCTCTTCGAACCGGTGCGGGGGCGGACCTTCGACCTGGTCCTCGCCAATCCGCCGTACGTACCCGCTCCGACCGGCGGCCGTGCGCCGCGCGGACCGGCCCGCGCCTGGGACGCGGGCGGCGACGGCCGGCTGGTGCTGGACCGGATCTGCCGCGAGGCGCCGGGACTGCTGCGGCCGGGCGGGGTGCTGCTGATGGTGCACTCCGCGCTGAGCGATCCGGACCGGACCGTCCGGCATCTGCGCGCGGCGGACCTGAAGGCGTCCGTGACCCGCAGGCGACGCATTCCGTTCGGGCCGGTCCTGCGCTCCCGGGAGGAGTGGCTGCGGCGGCGGGGCCTGCTGTCCGGTGACGAGAACAACGAGGAACTGGTGGTCGTCCGTGCCGAACTCCCCCGCTGAGCGGCCGCGCCGGCTCAGTGTGCAGCGCAAGGGGCCCCTGCTCGTCGAGGGGCCCGTCGAGGTGGAGCTGGAGGACGGCTCCACCGTCGTCTCCGACCGCTTCCGGGTGGCCCTGTGCACCTGCCGGCGCAGCCGCCGCTATCCGTGGTGCGACACGAGTCACCGCGACCGGGCCTGATCCGGCCGCGACCGGGCCTGATCCGGCCGGGACCGGCCGGTCCGCTCCGCTCCGCGAGGCGTCGTGCGCGCATGTGCCAGGGCCGGCGGGCGGCCCCACTCCGCCCGGCCGGCCCCTGGTCGCGGGATCGCCGTGGTTGTCCGTGTCAGTGGCTCGCACTCCCCACGTCACGAGCCGTTCTCGTTGCCCACGGAGCCACGCGACCCCGGTCTCAGAACGCGAAGAGAGCACTCCCGGAGGAGTTCTTCACGCACTCGTTGGAGAAGGTGCGCTCATAGGAGACGCGCTTGCCCTGCCACACGCCGTCGACCGTGACGACCACCGGGTCGTACTGCCTGGTGCACCAGGCGTCACCCGGGTCGGCCAGCAGCTCGAGGTCGCCGCCCGCCGCCCGCAGTTCGGCGCAGGCCGCAGCGGGGGCGGGGTGGCTGCCCGAAGGGCCCGGCGCACAGGTGAGGGTGACGGCACGGGCCGGGCTGACGGCGGCGGCGCTCTCTCCGTGCCCGAGGGTCAGCACCAGGGCCGACGGGGCGTAGAGCGAGGCCGGGGCGGCCGGGGCGGCGAGCGCGGACCCGGTGAGGGGTCCGCAGACTGCGGTGGCCGTGAGGCCGAGGGTCGCTGCCCAGCGCGCGGTGTTCCGCATTGTGTGCATCCTTCCGCTCGTTTCGAGGGTGTGCCGCTCCGACTCGGTCGGTGTCGAACGCGGCGAGCGCGAGTCTGCCGACTCCGCCGCCGGAACTCACATCGACCCCACGGCTTTCGGTAACCTTGCGTATTGAATCAGTGGCGCGAAGTAACGGAGTTCGAACGTTCCAACCGCCCGGGCAAGCGCTTCATGATCCCTTCACCGGCCCGGGTGTCCGGTTTCCGTAGGCTCGTCAATCGTCCGGAAACATTCGCCCGCGGACCGGCGCGCCTCCTCCCCGGGACGGCGGCGGCCGGCCCGGCGGGCCCTGTCCGGCGGGCTCCGGGCCGTCGTCCGCTCCGCCGCCACCGGCCGTTATGGTCGCCGTGGAGCGCGGCTCGACGACGAGAGGCGGGGCGGACGGATGGCCAGGCACTGGGCGGACTTCCAGTACGAGATCTACCTGAACGGCATGACGGGCACGGTGCCCCGGCTGCCCACCGACCTGAGCCGGCTGGAGGAGCTGACCGAGCGGCGGCTCGGTCCCGGGCCGGTGGGCTACGTGGCGGGCGGCGCGGGTGACGGCAGCACCGCCCGCGCCAACCGGGCGGCCCTGGAGCGCCGCCGGATCGTGCCGCGGATGCTGCGGGACGTGGCCGAGCGGGACCTGTCGGTGGAGGTGCTGGGCCGCTCGCTGCCCGCGCCGGTGGCCCTGGCCCCGGTGGGCGTGCTGTCGATCATGCATCCGGAGGCCGAGCCGGCGGCGGCGCGGGCCGCCGCCGCGCAGGGCGTGCCGTTCGTCCTGTCGTCGGCGTCGAGCACGCCGATGGAGGAGGTCGCGGCCGCGATGGGGGACGCCGAGCGCTGGTTCCAGCTGTACTGGTCCAAGGACCGCGAGGTGACGCGGAGTTTCCTGGGCCGGGCACGGGCGGCGGGCTTCTCGGTGCTGGTCGTCACCCTGGACACCCCGCTGCTCGCCTGGCGGCCGCGGGACCTGGACCGGGCGTACCTGCCGTTCCTGCACGGGGTGGGCACCGCCAACTACTTCACCGATCCGGCGTTCCTGGCGGGTCTGGCCAGGCCGGTGCGGGAGGATCCGAACGCGGCGGTGACGCACTTCGTGAACCTGTTCGCGGACCCCGGCAAGACCTGGCCGGACCTGGCGTTCCTGCGGGAGCACTGGGACGGGCCCCTCGTGCTGAAGGGCGTGCTGCATCCGGACGACGCCCGGCTGGCCGTCGACGCCGGCATGGACGGCGTGGTGGTCTCCAACCACGGCGGCCGGCAGGTGGCGGGGGCGGTCGCCGCGGCCGACGCGCTGCCGCGGGTCGCGGCGGCGGTCGGTGACCGGCTGAGCGTGCTGTTCGACAGCGGGGTGCGCGGCGGCGCCGACGTGTTCAAGGCGCTCGCGCTCGGCGCCGAGGCGGTGCTCCTCGGGCGGCCGTACGTCTACGGCCTCGGCCTGGACGGACAGTCCGGCGTGGAGCACGTGATCCGCTGTCTGCTCGCCGAACTGGACCTCACGCTGGCCCTGTCCGGTCACGCCGGCCCGGCGACCGTCGGACCGGCGGACCTGGAGGAGGACGCCGGGTGACGGCCGCCGGCCCGGCGGACGCGTCGTTCAGGCGGTGTGGTCCGGCAGTTCGACGGGCCGCGCCGCGGGCGGCTCGGTGCCGGTGATCGACAGCGAGCCGGTGGCGGCCGGGATCGCGTCGGTCTGCCAGCGCTGTCCGTCGGAGCGGTCGCGGACCTTGACGACGACGTCCGCGCCGGGGTCCGCGCCGGCCCCGGCGAGGGCGAGGGAGTCGCTCCAGCGGGGCAGCAGTTCCCCGCGCGGCGTGAGGTCGTAGCGGACGTCGTGGGCGCGCGGGGTGTCGGTGCCCGTGCACGCCTCCAGGATGACGACGCCGGCGTCCGCGTGGGAGTCCGCGCACAGCCGTGGTTCGGCCAGACTGCGCAGCTGCCCGTCCTCCTCGTACGACCACTGCTGGGACCGGTCGTCCGAGCAGTCCGCCAGTTCCAGGGCGGCGCCCGCCCTCGCCTCGCCCCGGACGTCCAGGCACAGGTCGGCGGCGAGGTTGCGCAGCCGGGTCTGCCGCGGGGCGTCGGGGAGTCGGGCGGTGTCGGGACCCGGGGGAACCGTCGGGGCGGCCCGGGACCCGGTGTCGGAGGAGGCCGTGCCGCCCACCGGGGAGGCGGCCGGGCCGGCGGTGCCGTCGTCGGTCCACAGGCCGGCGGCGAGCAGGGTGGTGAGCAGACCGGCCCCGGCGAGGCCCACACCCGTGTACAGGGCTCGCGGGGAGCGCGGGCCACCGGGCTCGCGGCGGCCGGGCGCGGGGACGCGGGTGAACAGCCCCGCGGCGCGGCGCGTGCCGCGGGGGCGGCCGCCGCGGTGCCGGGCGGAGCCGCGCAGGCGCACGGGCTGCCGGTCGGCGCGGCCGGGCCGGGAGTCGACGTAGCGGCGGGCTCCCCAGCCGAGGACCGCCTCGGCGAGCAGGATGCCCAGGTCGCCCTCGAAATGGCCGAGTTGTTCCGCCGCGGCACGGCAGTAGCGGCAGGCGTCCAGATGCCGGCGGACGTCCGGCAGGAGGTCGCCGCCGCGGCCTATGGGGACGTCGAGGAGACGGTTGTAGAACCGGCACTCCTTGCCGGGCGCGAGTTCCCGGTGGGCGCGGACGCAGCCCTCGCGCAGCTTCTCCCGGGCCTGTTCGTGCACGGCAGTCACGGTGTCGGTGTCCATGCCGAGCAGGCCGGCGGCGACGGTGACGCGTTCGGCCTCGACCTCGACGTGCCAGAGCACGCAGCGGGCGACCGGGGGCAGGCCTTCGAAGGCGCGTTCCGCGAGCAGCCGGTTCTCGGGGTCATGGACGTGGCGGCCTTCATCCCCCGGGCGCCGGCCGGCTTGCCGAGGTCGGGCAGGGACGCGGAGAGCGACTCGTCGGCGGCCCACAGGCGGACGGTGTCGCGCACGGTGACCAGCAGGCGGGGACGCAGCGCGGTGCCGGGCTCGCCCAGCTTCAGCCGGTCGAGGACCTGGTGGAAGGCGGCGGTGGTGACCATGGAGGCGGCGCCGGTGGACGAGGCGAGGCAGATCACCGCGTAGTCGTGCACCGGCTGCCAGTGCCGCGCGATGAGCATCGCGGTGGACTGGGCCACCTCGCCGTCCGTCCCCCCGCGGGTCCCCGCGGCGAGGGACTCGTCGGATTCCCGGGTCCCGAGCCGGGCGGGGGTAGGGCGGGCGAGGGGGCTGGGGGGTGAGCACGGTGCGGCTTCCTTCGGTACGTACCTGTCCGGCGCGGCGGGAGCACGTGTCCGCCTCCGCCGGCGAACACGGGGCGCCCGGCCCCGGCCCCCGCGCGAGTGGCTCACCTTCGCACAACCGAGTCGCGCACAACAAGCCGCCGGAGGTTCCCGGCCACTGTTGAAAAGATGTCGACAAGCTGCGCCCGCTGTGCCCCGATTTCACCGGTTCCGGATCTCCCCTCCCCGCGCGCACCGCCCGAGTCCCGTGCGGTCCGTGAGATCCCTGCGATCCGTGTGAAGCGCGCACGCGGCGGGGCGGCGCACACGGCCCCGGCGTGCGCGGCGCGCGATGGACGCAGTGGACGGAGAGCGACCCTTCCCGAGAACCACGCGCGGGCCGGCGGCTCTCCTCGCGCGAAACGGCCGCCGGCCCGGGAGGGCCCGGGCCCCTTCCTCAGATCTGCCAGGACCGCAGCCGGTCGGCCGCGCCGTAGACGTCGGTCCTGCCGTCGATCAGGTCGCGGGTCAGGTCGACGAGGGCGCCGTAGGGCGGGTCGATGCCGACGCCGCTGACGAACATGTAGGCCACCGCCGTCGCGCTGGCGAAGCGGGCGTTGGCCGAGGGCAGGGGCTTGAGCAGCGCGAGGGTGTGCAGCAGCGCGGCGGCCCGCCAGGCCGGGTCGGAGTCCACGCCGAGCCGCGGCGGGTCGACCCGGTGGCGGGCGACGGCGGCGACGAGCGCGGAGAAGTCGTTGACGGTCGGCTGGTCCGGCAGGACCTCTTCGTGGCGCTGGAGCAGCCAGGGCACGTCGATGTGGATGACGGGTGTCATCGGTCAGGCGACCCGTCCCTCGCCCCGGACGGGCGCCTCGTCGTCGGGGAACGCCGCGGCGAACTCGTCGGCGTGGGTGGCGAAGAACCTGCGGAAGGCCTTCGCCCCCTCCTGGAGCGCCCGGTGCCTGGCTATGTCGGCGGCGGCGGCCTCCCGGACGAGCGCCTTCATCGACGTACCGCGTTCCTTGGCGATCTGCCGCAGGTCCTCCAGCTCGCGATCGCTGAATTCCACGTTGAGGGCTGGCATGTCCCTCACGGTACCGCTCGGGTACTTGCTCGTAAATATCCCCTGGTCACACTGAAGGGAAGGCGGTACCGAACGGTGCCCGAGCGATCCTGCCGCCGGTCGTTTCCGGGCAGTCCCGGACACCGTTCGGTCACCAGCGGTCCGGCGGCGGCCCCTCTCGCCGGCCGCCGCCCGGCCGCTACCCCTGGTCGGCCACGAAGGAGGCCATCCGGGCCAGGGCGGCGTTCCAGTTGATCGCCGTCTCGTTCGTCGACCAGGACTGGATGTCGTCGATGTAGCAGAACTGCCCGACGCAGTCCTTCAGTTTCGCCTGGGCGAGGGGGTCCTGGATGCTGGAGTTCGGGCCGCCCGCGAGCGTGCCGGCCGGGGGGCTCGGCAGCTGGGGGTCGAGCTGGTGGGCGTACCAGCGGCTGTGCTGCTGATGGGCGGCGACGTCGCCGTAGCCGGTGACGTAGGAGATGTTCAGCGCGTTGCGGCCGAGGATGTTGTCCATCGCCTGGACGGCTCCGTCGCGGTACTTCGAGGCGCCGGTGATGTCGTAGGCGGTGGCGACGACCACGGCGTTGTTGAGGACCTGGTGGGCGGAGCCCCAGTCGTAGCGGTTGTCCTCCGGCGCGTACGGCATCCCGTACGCCTGGCCGCGCAGCGTCGTGAGGTAGGCGTCCGCGCCCTTGACGACCGAGCGGCGCACCGCGTCGCGGCCGGGCAGGCGGCTGGGGACGGTCGCGAGGTCGAGGCGGGCCGCGGCGGCGGTCCTCGACCAGTCGAAGCCCCTGGGGACGAAGATGTCGGCCGTGTGCACCGGGGAGTTCAGGACGTGGTCGGAGAACTGCCGCTCACCGGTGGTGAGATACAGCTCGGCGGCCGCCCAGTAGAACTCGTCGGTGACGTCGTCGTCGTTGTAGGCGCCGCCGCCGGTGCCGTCGGCCGGGTCGGCGTACACGGCGGGGTGGGCGAGGGCGGCCGTCCAGGCCTTGCGGGCGGCGGTCAGCGCGCGGGCGGCGAAGGCCTTGTCGTAGGGCTTGTACAGGCGGGCCGCCTGGGCGGCGGTCGCGGCCAGGTTCAGGGTCGCGGCGGTGGTCGGCGGGTGCAGTTCGCGCTTCTGCGGGTCGTCGCTCGGCAGCATCGGCAGGCCGGTCCACTGCTCGTCGTGGACCTTGTGGTGCGCCATGCCGGCCAGCGGCCGGCCGTCCGGCACCTGCATCCTCAGCAGGAACTCCATTTCCCAGCGGGCCTCGTCGAGGACGTCCGGCACCTTGTTGCCGCTCTCGGGGAGCGCGAGGGTGCCGTCGCCGAGCTTCGCCGGGTCGCCGGTGCGGGCCGTCAGGGCGCGTTCGTGGGTGCTGAGCAGCTCCCAGGCGGCGATGCCGCCGTTCACGACGTACTTGCCGTGGTCGCCGGCGTCGTACCAGCCGCCGGAGACGTCCAGGGTGTAGTCGCACACGCCCGGCTGGCACGGCACCAAGGTGTCGCCCTGGTTGGGGGCGACGCCGAGGTGACCCGCGGCCCTGCCGTAGCCGGGCCGCAGGTCGTCGCGGATCGCGATGCCGCTGCGCTGCGGGTAGTAGTACTTGACTGCGTCCAGGCGCAGCCGTTCGTAGGCGGTCGTGCCGATGTCGAAGGGGTGGCTGGTCTCGCCGTCGACGACCAGGGTGAAGCCGGTGCCGCGGGTACGGTAGGCGCCGAAGTCGACGGAGTGGACGTGCTGCCCGGAGGACGCGTCGAGGCCGCGGGGCACGGTCCAGCCGCGCGCGACGGCCGCGCCGCCGGCGTTCCTCAGCTCCCAGGGCAGCTTTCCGGTGGCGTCGGTGACGAGGGTGGCGTTCTTCGGGCCGGCGGGCAGGTAGCCGACCTGGTTGACGCGCACCCGCGGCCCGGTGTCCGGCTCGTACACCTCCGGCGGCACCCCGCCCAGCAGGGACACGTCGTCGAGGCAGAACCGCCACGGATCGGCGCTGCCGCCGACCTGGAAGGCCACCTGGCCCTCGGCGGAGTCGACCTGCGAGGTGAAGGTGTAGGAGTACGACCCGGCCGATTCGGTCAGCACCGGGCTCGCCTCCTGCCAGGTGTCGTACGGCGCGACGGCCTGGCCGACGATCGCCCGCACCACGTGCCCCTCGGGCACGCCGGAGGCCTTGAAGGAGAACCGGTAGGTCTCCCCCGCGACCAGGCTGATGCCGCCCTGCCCGACGGCGGAGTCCCAGCGGTTGACGGTGCCGCCCGGCACGTCCGCGCACAGCCGGCCCTCCGACGGGGCGGCGGTGACGTTGCTGGACCACCACGCGTCGGCGCCGGCGTCGAAGGTGCCGTTCTTGATCTGCTCGACCTCCTCGGCCCCGGCCTGCGGCACGGGCAGCGCGGTGAGGGCCGTGCCCAGCAGGGCTGCCAGGGACAGCAGGGTGGTTCTGCGTCGTTTCACGTCCGAAGCTCCTCCGGGAGGGGCGGGAGCGCTCGGCGGCGATGCGATGGGAGCGCTCCCAATGACGGTCGGGGGACATGTTTGTTGCAGTCATGACACTCCGTCAACGGTCCGGACGGGACGGCTTCGAAAGTGACCACGTGCGTCGCGGTCCGGGACGTCGGGTCCGGACGTCCCGGACCCGACGTCCGGGCCGGAGGCCCGCTCGGAGACCCGCCCGCTCGGAGACCCGCCCGCCCGGGGGCCCGCCCGCCCGGGGGGTCCGCCCGCCGGGGCCCGCCCGCCCGGTGGTCTCACCGGTCGAGGGGCGTCGCGGGGCGGGCGGGAACGCGGCGACAGGGCCTAGGCTGGAGCGGACGTGGCGCGCCCGTTCACTGTGAGTTCCCGCGATGGAGTGGCGACGATGAGCCCGGAGTACCCGTTCGACGAGGCCGCGACGGCCCGGGTGGTCATCGACGACACCGGCACGGTCGTCGGGTGGAACGAGGGTGCGCGAGCCCTGCTGGGCTGGGCCCCGGCCGAGGTCGTGGGACGCCCCGCCGGTGAGCTGCTGGCCGAGGGGCGCCTCCCCGCGGCCGCCGGCCCCCGCTGGGACGGCACGCTCGCGCTGCGCCACCGGGACGGCCGGTCCGTGCGGATCTGGCTGCTCGCCCACCACCGCCCGCCCCGCGACGGCGCCCCGGCCACCTGGCTCGTGGTGACCCCGCTCCCCCGGGCCGGCGCCGGCTCCCACGACGACGTTCTGGCCACGGCGGCGCTGGCGCAGTCACCGTGCGCGGTCGCCGTCTACGACGAGCGGCTGCGGCTGGCCCGGATCAACGACGCCATGGCCGAGGTGATCGGGCTGCCCGAGGAGCGCGTCAGGGGCCTGAGGGTCTCCGAGATCGGCGGCCGGGCGCAGAGCGCGGAACTGGAGGGGCACATGCTCGGGGTGCTCACCGGCGGGCGGGCGAAGGACGTCCAGATCCACACGCGCACCGGCGGCGAGGCGCGCGCGCACGCCTGGCTGGCCAGGTTCGCGCCGGTCACCGACGCGGCGGGCCGCGTGCGCGGGGTGTGCCTGGCCGCGCACGACTTCACCGAGAACCACCTCGCCCGCGAGCGGCTGCAACTGGTCAACGAGGCGAGCGTGCGGATCGGCAGCACCCTCGACGTCACCCGGACGGCGCAGGAGCTGGCCCAGGTCTGCGTGCCCGCGCTCGCCGACTTCGTCAGCGTCGACCTGCTGGACCCGCGGGAGGAGGCGGAGCACCCGGCCCGCCTCGCCGCTCCGCTGGGCCTGCGCCGTGCCGCTCACCACTCGGTCGATCCCGGCGGCTCGATGGCCGTGGTCGAGCCCGGCGAGGTCCAGGACTATCCGGCGGGATCGCCGCAGGCCGACTCCCTGCTGGCGGGACGCACCGTCCTCGCCTCCGTGGGCGGGCTCGACACCTGGCTGACCCGGGACCCCCTGCGCGGTGAGCGGGTCCGCGAGCTCGGCGTCCACGCCACGATGTCCGTACCGGTGAAGGCCCGCGGCGTGACGCTCGGCGTGGCGGTCTTCACCCGGTACCGGCGGCCGGACCCCTTCACCCCGGACGACGTGCTGCTCGCCGAGGAGATCACCGCCCGGGCCGCGATCTGCATCGACAACGCCCGCCGGTACTCCCGCGAGCGGGACACCGCCCTCGCCCTGCAGCGCAGCCTGCTGCCGCGGACCCTGCCGGACACCCTCGCCGTCCACGCCGCCTCGCGCTACCTGCCGGCCACCCGCACCGGGGTGGGCGGCGACTGGTTCGACGTGATCCCGCTGTCCGGGATGCGGGTCGCCATGGTCGTCGGGGACGTGGTCGGACAGGGCGTCCAGGCCTCCGCCACGATGGGCCGGCTGCGGACCGCCGTGCGCACCCTCGCCGACATCGACCTGGCCCCCGAGGAGCTGCTCACCCACCTCGACGACCTGGTCGTCCGGCTGTCGGAGGAGGCCGGCGGCGAGGGCGACCCGGGCGAGGTGGGCGCGAGCTGCCTCTACGCGGTGTACGACCCCGTCTCCCGGCGCTGCACGCTCGCCCGGGCCGGGCACCCCCCGCCGGTGCTGCTGCGGCCGGGCGGGGAGCCGCGCCGGGTCGAACTGCCCGCCGGTCCCGCGCTGGGGGTCGGCGGACTGCCCTTCGAGTCGGCCGAGCTGGAGCTGGCCGAGGGCAGTGTGCTGGCCTTCTACACGGACGGGCTGATCGAGTCCCGCGAGCGGGACGCGGACACCGGTCTCCGGCTGCTGAGCAAGACCCTCGCCGCGTACTCGGGCTCCCTCGACGAGACCTGCGACCGGGTGCTGCACGCCCTGCTGCCGCAGGGCGGGGCCTCCGACGACGTGGCCCTGCTGCTCGCCCGCACCCGCGGGCTGCCCTCCTCGCAGGTCGCCACCTGGGACATCCCCGCGGACCCCGCGCTCGTGGCGCCGATCCGCCGGCAGGCGGTCGAGCAGCTCGCGCGCTGGGAGCTGAGCGAGCACTCCTTCACGACGGAGCTGGTGGTCAGCGAGCTGGTCACCAACGCCATCCGGTACGGCGCCAAGCCCATCCGGTTGCGGCTGATCCACGATGAGACCACCCTGATCTGCGAGGTCTCCGACACCAGCCACACCGCGCCGCACCTGCGCCGGGCGAAGACCTTCGACGAGGGCGGCCGGGGACTGCTGCTGGTGGCCCAGCTCACCCAGCGGTGGGGCAGCCGGCACAACGCGGAGGGCAAGACGATCTGGGCGGAGCTGGGACTGCTCGGGGAGGACTGAGGGCGTCCGGGCCGGGGGTGAGCGGCGTGTCGGCCGTGTCCCCGGCGGGCACCCGTTCCGGGTACCCGGAGCGGGGTGACGCGGCATCGGAGGGTGGAGCGACGATGGCAGATTCGGCTCTGGCTCATGCGGACCGGTCGTCCGGGGACCCGGCACGCCCGTCCCCGCCGGGTTCGTCCCCGCCGGGCCCGTCCACGGCCCGGTCGTCACGGGCCCGCCCGTCCCCGAAGCGTCCGTCCCCGGAGTGCCCGTCCCCGGCGCGCCGGTCGCGGCGGGGACGGCGCCGGGCCGTGCTGGCGGCGGGTGCCCTGGCGGTGCTGGGGTCGCTGGGCGCCTGCGGCACAGGCGGTGCGGACGGTACGGGATCCACCTCCGTCTCCGCCCCCGCGTCCTCGTCGTCCGTGTCGCCGGCGTCACCGGCGTCACCGGCGTCACCGGCGTCACCGGCGTCACCGGCGTCGCCCTCGCCGCCCCCGTCGACGGCGGCGTCCGCGCGGACGTCCACGGCGCCGGCCGCCGCCTCCACCGCGCCCTCCCCCGCCCGGCCGGCCGCCGGCGGTCGCTGCCACACCTCGGAGCTGCGCGCTTCCGTCGGACGCAACGACCCGGGGGCCGGGCAGGAGAACTTCCCCGTCGTCCTCACCAACACCTCCGACCGGACCTGCACCGTGCGCGGCTACCCCGGCGCCGCCTTCCTGGACGCCTCCGGCAGGCAGCTGGGCCCCGATCCCCGGCGGGAACCGGGGTCCGGGCCGGTCACCGTGACGCTGGCGCCGGGCCGCAGCGCGTGGGCGGGGCTGACGTTCTCCAACCCGGAGGTCAGCGGGGCCGAGGCGGCGACTCCCACGACGCTCGTGGTGACCCCGCCCGACGAGCGGGACCCGCTGCGGGTGCCGTGGACGGGCGGGAAGGTCCCCGTGGCGGGCAACGCGTCCTCGGTACGGCTCACCGTGCTCGCGCCCGGCACCGGCCCCTGACCCGGTGTCCGGCCCGGTCCACGACCGCGCCGCCCGGAAGTGCTCCGGCCGGCCGTGCCGTCAGCGGCGGCCGTCCGGGCCGGAGCCTCCGTACCCGTAACCGCCCTGGTCATGGCCGCCGTAGCCGTGGTCCGGGGTGCCGCCGGTCGTGCAGGAGGCCCCGTAGGGGTAGGCGCAGGCGGTGGCTCCGGGAACGGGGGCGGAGGTGGTGCTCGGGGCCGGGGTGGGCGTGGGGGCCGCCTTCGGGGCGGTCGTGGGGGCCGAGGGCTGCGACGGCTCGGGGGCGGGAGGCGGGGTCCGGGTGTCGGCCAGGGCGCTGTCGGCGCCCCAGTGGACGACCTGCATCCGGGGGTCCGGCCGGGAGGTGTCGATCACCCAGCGCTGGGCGCCGCTGTCCGTGCGGTTCTTCAGGACGAGGGCGCCGGATCCGTCGGTGGCGGCGGGCGCCAGGGCGAGGTTCTGGTCGGAGCGCGGGACGAGCGTGCCCTGGAGGGTGAAGTCGTAGCGGACGCTCCGGGCGCCGGGCTGCGAGGCACCCGCACAGGGGGCCAGCCGCACCGAGTAGCCGAGGCGGGAGTCGAGGCAGAGATCGGGGTCGCCGGCGTTGCGCAACTGCCCGTCGCCCTCGTACGACCACTGCTGGCCCGCGTCCGAGGAGCAGGTGGTCAGCTCGGTCTCGGCGCCCTCGACGGCCTTCGCGCCGACGATGCCGATGCACAGCCCCGAGGCGACGTTGTGCAGGCGGCCGCGCAGGGTGCCCTGGGTCTCCTCGCCCGCGCCCGCCCAGGACGGGTCGGAGGTGGAGGCGTCCGTGCCGGGTGCCGGGACGGCCGCCGTTCCGTCGCCGGAGGCGCCGGAGCCGCCGGACAGCGCCGACCACAGGACGAGCGGGAGGACGACCACTGCGCTGACGGTGAGCACGGCGACGGAGAGGTTGCGGCGCCGGGCACGGCGGGCCGCCCGG
The DNA here is from genome assembly GCA_021568835.1 of Streptomyces sp. Tue 6430. GTDB lineage: Bacteria > Actinomycetota > Actinomycetes > Streptomycetales > Streptomycetaceae > Streptomyces. The sequence continues at coordinate 651,573 of JAKGSH010000001.1, read as the reverse complement.
TGGGCCGAACGGCGGGAGACGGGACGGGCGCCGCGGCCGGAGCCGGAGGAGGAAGAGGAAGAAGAGGAGACGGCAGCGGAGGCGGCGGCGTGCGGTTCCGTGCCCGGCGCCGGGGCCCCGGTCCGCTCGCCCGTGCCGGTCGTCCCGCCGGGGGACGCGGCGGGAGGCGCGGCGGCGGGCGCGTCCTCGGTGAACGCCTCCCCGACGGAGGCGAGTTGCCGCACGGGCGGTGCCGCCACGGGCGCGTCGGCGGAGGGTTCCGTCCTGGCGCGCAGGTAGGCGTCCGCGGCCCAGCCGAGGACGCCCTCGGCGAGGGCGGTGCCGAGGCCCGCGTCGAACCGGCCCAACTGGTCGGCGGTGTGCGCGCAGTGCCGGCAGTGGCCGAGGTGGGCGCGCAGGTCGGGGTCGACGTCGATGCCGCCGCGGCGGCAGGTGACGTCGAGAAGCCGGTGGTAGCGGTGACAGTCCTCGTCGACGGCGAGTTCGCGGTGGCCCAGGAGGCATTCCTCGCGGAGCCGTTCGTGGGACCGGCGCAGTTCGACGCGGGCGGCCTCCACCTCCAGGCCGAGCAGCCCGGCCGGGACGGCGAGGGGTTCGGCCTCGATCTCGGTGTGCCACAGCAGGCAGCGCGCGGACTGGGGCAGCCGCTGGAACGCCCGGGACAGCAACCGGCGGTGCACGGGCGGCAGCAGCCGGGCGGCCGGTCGTTCGCCGTCGTCCTCGGCGGCACGCAGGTCGGGGTGGAGCAGGTCCCGGCGGCCGTCGGAGTCCCACTCCGCGGCGATGCGGCGCACGGTGACCAGAAGGTGGGGGCGCCACGCGGAGGTCGGTCCGTTCTGCCGCAGGGTCTCGCCGAAGAGCCGGGTGAAGGCCGCCGTGGTGAGCATGCCGGCCGCGCGCTCGCCGTCGGTGCACAGCCGCGCGTAGGCGAAGGCCGCCTCCCAGTGCCGGTCCAGCAGTTCACCGACGGGGTGCAACGCGGGCGAGGCGCCCGTCCAGTCCTTCAGCTCGGCGCTCAGTTGTTCGTCCGTCACCTCGAAGCGGCGCGCCGAAGGGAATTTCGACAGGCCTGCGTCTTTCACGGCTGCATTCCTCCCGGGGACATGCGGCATAAAGTCCGTACCAAGGGGTGCGCGAACCCGTTCTCCTGCCGGTGGGGCTCTTCGCGCACAGCGTTCGACATCCCGAACGCCCGCTGGGCACGGCTCTTTTGGGGTGTGGGGGGTAAGACGGGGAGTGTCTCGTGCGCACGGTCGGGGAAAAAATCTCCGCGCGCCGACGACGACCCACCTTGGCACAGGCGGACCGGGCAGAACAAGTGATCTCGCGGTTTCGCGCATTACTCGCCGAGGCAATGGTTTTGACAGATCGTCAATAACCATCGCCATTCGCGGCGGCCGCTGTAATGGTGCCCCTTTTCTGGAGGTAATTGCGGGACGCATTCCGTCCCGGACGCGGCGGGCGCCGGACGGTCCGGGACGCCACCGGTGGTCGGGCCGGCCGGCGGACCACCGGCCGGCTCAGGAGACCAGGTCGAGCACCCGCTCCCAGCCGAACTCCGCACCCTCGGCGCCCTCCGCGCCCTCGTGCGGACATCCGAATCGGACACCCATCCCGCGCAGGCGTATCAGGCTCTCCCGGTAGGCGGGATGACCGGCCAGCGCGTCGTTGACGCAGGGCAGGACGCCGACAGGGACGCCGAGGCCGGCCGCCTCGGACAGGGTGGCCAGGGCGAGGGTGTCGGCGATGCCGGCCGCCCACTTGTTGACGGTGTTGAAGGTGGCCGGGGCGACGACGACCGCGTCGGGGGCGGGGAACGGCCGCGGTTCGCCGGGCCGCCGCCAGGCCGAGCGCACGGGCAGGCCGGTGCGCGCCTCGACGGCGGCCACGTCGAAGAAGCCGTTCGCGGCGACGGGCGTCGCGATCACGCCCACCCGCCACCCCCTGTCCTGCGCGGCGGCGATCAGCTTCCCGACGTCCACGGCGATGCCGGCGGCGCAGACGACGACGTAGAGGAAGGGCGGCTTCTCGTCCTGTGGTGCGGTCACGCGCGCACCCTACTGAAGGGGGAGGGACAGCCCGCGTTCGGCCTCGGGGCGCGGGCCGCGGATACGGCGCTCGTGCTCCTCGATCGGTACGTCGTCGATGCTCGCCTCCCGACGGGTCATCAGCCCCCGCTCGTCGAACTCCCACAGTTCGTTGCCGTAACTGCGCGTCCAGCGGCCGTCGCCGTCCCGCGACTCGTACTGGAAGCGGACCGCGATGCGGTGACCGTCGTGCGCCCACAGGTCCTTGCGCAGGGCGTACTCGCGTTCCCGGGCCCACTTGGCGGTGAGGAACCCGACGATGGCGGCCGCGGTGCGTCGCGCGGCGGATGAAACGTGCCGGTGCCAGTGTTGACGGTGGTTGCCGGTCGACGAGTCACCGGGTCGATCGAATCGACGACATGACGAGACGACATGACGAAGGGACGGATGCCATGCCTCTCGAGGGCGAGTACGAACCGAGCCCGACCCAGTGGGTGCGCGAGCAGGTGGAACTGTACGAGAGCTCCGGCGGCACCGAGGGGACCACGCTCCTGGACACCGGGAAGCCCGTGATCATCCTGACGACCGTGGGCTCGAAGAGCGGGAAGATCCGCAAGACGCCCCTGATGCGGGTGGAGCACGAGGGGCGCTACGCCGTGGTCGCCTCGCTGGGCGGGGCCCCCAAGCACCCGGTCTGGTACTTCAACGTCAAGGCCGACCCGCGCGTGGAACTCCAGGACGGCCTGGTGAAGCAGGACATGAGGGCCCGTGAGGTGACCGGCGAGGAGAAGGCGCGGTGGTGGGAGCGCGCGGTCGCCGCGTTCCCGCAGTACGCGGAGTACCAGGAGAAGACGGCCCGGGAGATCCCCGTGTTCGTCCTGGAGCGGGCCGACCGGCCGCACTGACCCGACGGCCCGCACCGGGGCGCCGGCCGGCGGAACGGCCGGCGTCCGTCGGAGGGATCGCGCGGGGAAATCCGCCGGCGGAAGGCATGGACGCCCGTGTGCCGGGCAGCCGACGGTCAGGCCCCGCCGCGCTCCCCCGTCGCGGCGGGGCTTTCGCCGTGCTCGCGGCAGGCGCGGTCGGTCACGTCGAGGAAGATCTGGTCGGCCTCGGGGACGACACCGGCGAGGGAGCGCTTGATGCGCACCGCGACCTCCTCGACGTGCTCGCTGTCCATCCCCGGCACCAGGTCGACGCGGGCGGCCACCAGCGCCGAGTCCACGCCCGTGCGCATCGTGAACAGTCCCTCCACGCTGTCGATCTCCGGCTGCGCGTCCAGCAGGGCGCGGATCCGGCCGGCGGTCCCGGGGTCGGCGGCCTCGCCGATCAGCTGGTCGCGGGCCTCGCGGCCGAGGCCGTAGGCGACGCAGACGAGGAGCGCGCCGATCGCGAGCGAGGCGGACGCCTCCCACACCACCTGGCCGGTCACCATGTGCAGGGCCATGCCGGCCGCGGCCAGGACGACGCCGAGCACCGCGGTGCCGTCCTCGGCGAGGACCGTGCGCAGGGCCGGGTCGCGCAGGTTCGCGGTGCCGCCCTGACGGTGCGCCTGGTGCAGGGCCCGCAGCAGCGAGGCCCCTTCCGCGAGGAAGGCCACGCCGAGCACCGCCAGGCCGGCCACGTAGCCGCTGAACTTCTCCTCGGTCTCCGCGTGCAGGGCCTCGACGCCCTGGAAGAAGGAGAAGCAGCCGCCCATGACGAAGATGCCCACGGCCGCGAGGAGCGACCAGAAGAAGCGTTCCTTGCCGTAGCCGAAGGGGTGCCGGCGGTCGGCGGGGCGGCGGCTGCGGCGCAGCGCGGCGAGCAGGAAGACCTCGTTGAGGCTGTCGGCGACGGAGTGCGCCGCCTCGGACAGCAGCGCGGGCGAGCCCGCGAGCAGGCCCCCGACGAGTTTGGCGACCGCGATGACCAGGTTGGCCGCGAGCGCCACCAGCACGGTGAGGCGGGTACTGCGGTCGGCGGCGGGTCCGGCGGTGCTTTCCGCGGTCGTCCCCCGGACCGTCGCGCCGTCCGGGGCCGCGTCCCGCGCGCCCGCGCGGTCGGGGGCCGCCGTCCGCGAGGTGGCGCCGTTCACGGTCGTGGCTTTCGATGAAGTTCCCGTCACTTCCGCCGGTTGCCCCGGCGGATCGGACTCATACCGTGCGGTCGGCGGAAAACGGGGAACGCGGTGGACGACGTACGTACGCACCACGACCGGGAGGAACCATGGCGGGCCGGGCCGACGGCGACAGCGCCTACGGGCACCAGGCGTTCGAGCGGACCGGGAGTCACCTCGCCGGCCGGGTGACCGCGAACGGCCGCGACGGCCGGCCGGGCGAGGAGGTCCCGGCGCGAGGCCGGCCCTGACCGCCCGTACACCCCTTTTCCGTTCCTGCTCTTCGCTCTCCGTCATTTTCGTCCCTACGCACCAGGAGGTACACGTGGGAAAGAAGCAGAAGCTCCCGCTCGTCTACCAGCCCGTCGGATTCGCCTTCGGCTGGGCCGGCGGCGCGCTGGCGGGGATGGCCTTCCGCAAGATCTGGAAGGTCGTCCGTCACGAGGACGACGCCCCGGACGCCCTGGACCGGGACCGCGGCTGGGGGGAGGTCCTCCTCGCCGCGGCGATCCAGGGGGCGATCTTCGCCGCGGTCCGCAGCGCGGCGGACCGTACGGGCGCGAAGGCCATCGAACGGTCGACCGGCGTGTGGCCGGCGAAGGACAAGAGCGGCCGGGACTGACGGAAACGGCCGGCGCCGCCCCTTCGCGGGGCGGCGCCGCCCTCAGTTCTGCTTGGGTGCGGTGGACGGCCGCAGGCGCAGGGTGAAGGAGTGCCCGGCCGGATCGGCGTACTGGCGCTCCTCGTGCGCGCCGGCGGCGCCCTTCGTCTCCACCGGGCGCCCGGCCAGGCCCACGATCCGGCGTTCCGCCTCGTCCAGGTCCTCCACCAGGAACTCGAGGTGGGCCTGGAGGGAGGCCTCGGGGCGGGGCCAGCTGGGCGGGGTCGCGTTGACGTCGCGCCGGAAGCCCAGCCGGGTGCCGGCGGCGCCCGTGATCTCCACGAGGTTGGCGGACGCGTGGGTCACCTCGGCGTCCAGCAGGCCGGCGTAGAACTCGGCGAGTTTCTCGGGCTCGGCGCAGTCGAGCACCACGATGCCCGCTTTCACCAGTGACATGTCTCCTCCGCGAGGTCGGCAGGCGGGGCGGACCCGCGCCGCCCCCGGACCCTGCGGTTACCCCGGATTCAGTCGGGCACCAGCCACTCGCCGTCCCGCATCAGCTCCCGTCCCGCGGGGTCGTCCGTCTCCCGCCAGGCCTGGATCCGGCGCGGCCGGACGTAGAAGTACAGGTGGGGCGTGGCCAGTTCGCGCGGGTCGAAGCCGGTCTTGGCCGCGAAGATCTCGGCGTCCTCCTCCGGCAGGTCGGTGGGCTCCACCGCCAGGACGGAGCCGTCGACGAGCACGACGTCCCGGGTGGGGCCGATCCGAGGCGGGCGACGCCGGTGGCGCGCAGGTTCCGTCCGGTGCGGCTGGCGGCCGGGGTGGCGATCAGCAGGGTCGCGCCGTCCCAGACGTAGGAGAGCGGGATCAGGTGGGGGGCCGCGCCGTCCTCGGCGGCGGTGGCGACCCAGGCGTCGACGTCGTGTTCCAGCCGGTGCAGGGTGTCGTGCCTGCGCTGCCGCGGGGAGCGTGCGGGTGCTGAGGTCATGATCCCAGTGTGGCCGCGGACGGCTGTCCGCGCAGGGCGCCCCGCCCGCCGGCTTTCCTGGACACTCGTCCAGTTATAGTGGACACCTGTCCAAGAAATGGGGAATCCGATGGAAGCCGTCGCCGACGTTCTCGTGGGGCTGGTCGCCGCCCTGCACGTCTACATCCTGGTGCTGGAGATGTTCCTGTGGCAGGGGAGACGGGGGCGCGCCTTCCACGGCTTCGACGCGGAGATGGCCCGGGCGACCGCCCCGCTGGCCGCCAACCAGGGCCTGTACAACGGGTTCCTGGCGGCAGGCCTGGTCTGGGGGCTGGTCGCCGGTGACCCGACCGGCTTCCGGGCGCAGGTGTTCTTCCTGTGCTGCGTGATCGTCGCGGGTGTCTACGGCGCGGCCACGGCGAACCGCCGGATCCTGGTGGCGCAGGCGCTGCCCGGCGCCCTCGCCCTGGCCGCCGTGCTGATCGCGCGGTGACCCGCGGCGAGCCCGGGGACCCGCGGGCGGCCCGCACCCGGGCGAGGCTGCGCGCCGCGCTCCTCGACGAGTGCGCGGAGCGGCCGCTGGCGGAGGTCGGCGTCGCCGCGCTGGTGCGCCGCGCCGGCGTCGGCCGGGCCACCTTCTACGTCCACTACGAGGACCTCGAGGCCCTCGCCGTCGACGCCTGCGCGGACGTCGTGGGCGAGGCGGTGGAGGCGCTGCACGCCTGGCAGGGGCGGCCCGACCCGCTGCGCGCCCCCGCGGCGCTCGCGGAGTTCTTCGCCTCGCTGGCCCCCCACGCGGCCCTGTACCGCGCCCTGTTGACACCGGGCGGCGGGGGCCCGCTGGGCCGGGTGCTGCACCGGGACCTGCGGGCGTACAGCCTGCGGGAGCGCGAACGGGCGGGCGCGGCCGACGCGCCGCTCGTCGCCTCGGCCGTCGCCGCGACCTTCGCCGGGGTGCTCGCGGACTGGCTGCACGGCCTGCTGGACGCGGGGCCCGCCGAGATCGCCGACCAGGTGTGGCAGTTGCTGGTCGCCCTGCACACGAGCCGCTGAGCCCTCACATACAGGCCGGCCCGTCCGTGGCCGCGGGCCAGGCCTCGACGTGGCCGGGGGTGCGGACGTACGCCGTCCTGCGGTCGCCCGTCAGCCACAACTGCCCTTCTCCGTAACGGTATCCCGTGTCGCGGGCGTCGGCGGGAAGCGTCGCGTCGGGGTCGTAGGGGGCGGTCGGCAGGTCGGTTCCGAGGACGCCGTCGGGGTCGCGGACGTACGTCGTGGCCGTCGGCCCGCGGCCGAGCGTCAGGAAGCGCACGGACTGCCAGTCGCAGTGCTCCGGGCCGGGAGAGCTGTGGATGCGGGCGACGGGCTGCCGCTCGCCCCGGGCGTCCGTCCAGAACTCGTACCGCCGCGAGCCGGCGAAGTCGGCGGGGAGTTCGACCGGGTCGCAGGAGGCGCTGGTCTCGGGGCCCCAGCCGGGCCGGTCCCGCTGGTCGCGGGCGACGACGACGGCCACCTTGGTGCGGCCGCCGACGTCGAGGGAGTACAGCACCCGGTCGCTCTCGCGGCGCTCCACGCGGTAGCCGGAGCTGGGCACTTCGGGTGCGAAAAGCGTGAAGAAGAGCCGTAGTCCGTCCTCCGGGGTGCCGCCCGCGTCGCCGCCGCTCCAGCCGTCGGGTCCGTTGCCCTCGAAGATCTCGCCCTCGCACTCCAGGGCCCGGCCCGCGGCGCCGGTGACGGCGCGCAGGGCCCGCGGGGAGCTCCCGTCCGCGTCGCGGGTGGGGACGTCGAGCGGGCCGCCGTAGGGGGTGGCCGGCGCGGTCCCCTCGACGACCAGGTCCTCGTCCCCCGCGCCGCATCCCACCACCGCCGCCACCGCCACCGCCGCCACCATCGCCGTCAGCCCTCTGCGCACGTCCACTCCTGTCCCTCCGGCCGACCTCCGGTCGGCCTCGCGCTCCTGCGACGCGGCGGGGGCCCGGAACGTTCAGCGGGCCGCCTGGAACGTCCTGCGGTACGCCTGGGGGCGAGAGGCCGATCGCCGGGACGTTCCCGCCGGCCGACGCCGCCGAGGCGCACCGGCTCGGCGACACCGGCCGGACCACCGGCAAGCCGGTCCCGACCGTCGACTGACGGTCCGTCACTCCCCGGCGGCGGACGCGGGCCCTTTCGTGGGCGCGCGTACGCCCGCCGTAGGGGTATTCTTCACCACTTCGTTCACGGCGCGAAAAAACTCGGTCGAGACACGCCCTTATTTCGAAGACATATGTCAATCGAACATGCTGGAATTCACTCGATCGGGGGTAACTTTCTGGGTGGGGAACTGCCGTGTGCTCCCCCGCCGTTGGAGGCTCCCGACCGGTGGAGCTGTGTGGGAGGCGATGTCGTCGTGCAGCAGGAACCCGCCGCGGACACCCCGCATCTGCGCGTCCGCGAGGACCGGGGGTACACGGTGCTGGAGTTCCGCGGCGAGATCGACCTCGTCGCCGCGGCGGAGATCGGCTCCCGTCTGGACGGCGCCACGGCCGGCCCCACGCCGCGCGTCGTGCTCGACCTGAGCGGGATCGAGTTCTTCGACTGCTCGGGGCTGCGCCTGCTCTACCGCGCCCGCGCCCGGGTCCTCGACCACGGTGGTGAGCTGCACCTCGTCTGCACCCACCCGCTGACGCTGCGCGTCCTGCGGGCCACCGGCCTGTCCCGGCTGCTGCCGCCCGCGGCCAGCCTGGAGTCGGCCCTGGAACGGCCGGGGGCCGCGTACGGCTCGTTATGACCCCGCCCGGGTCTCTCAGGCACGGTCCGCGTCGAAGAGGGCGCTGACCGACTCACCGTTGTGAATACGCCGTACGGCCTCGGCGAGGGCCGGGGCGATGGACAGCACGCGCAGCTTGTCCGTGTGTTCCTCCGCGGCCACGGGCACGGTGTTGGTGCACACGATCTCCAGCACGTCCGGCTGCTCGCTGAGCCGTTTGAGGGCGCCGCCCGCGAAGAGTCCGTGCGTGCAGGCCACCCGGATCGTCCGGGGCCCCGACTCCCTGAGCCGGTCCAGGAGTTCGAGGACGGTGCTGCCCTTGGCGATCTCGTCGTCCAGCACGATGACGTCCCGTCCGGCGACCTCGCCGATCACCGTGTTGATGCTGACCCGGTCGTCGGCGTACCGCTGTTTGGCGCCGGCCGCCACCTGCGCGCCGAGCATCCGGGCGAACGCGGCGGCCTCCTTGGCGTTGCCGAGGTCGGGTGAGACGACGGTCGTCCGGGTGAGGTCGTGGCGGCGGAAGTGGGCGGCGAGTTCCCGGCGGGCGTGCAGATGGTCGACGGGGACCGAGAAGAAGCCGTGCACCTGGGGGGAGTGCAGCGTCATGGTCAGGACGCGGTGCACCCCCGCCGCCGCCATCAGGTCGGCGACCAGCCGTCCGCCGAGCGAGATGCGGGGCGCGTCCTTCTTGTCGGAGCGGGCGTAGGAGTAGTGCGGCATGACGACGGTGATCCGGCCCGCGGACGCCCCGCGGGCCGCGTCGCACATCAGCAGCAGTTCCACCAGGTGCTCCTGCACGGGCCGGACCAGGGGCTGCACGAGGAAGACGTCGCGTTCCCGGCAGTTCGCCAGGAGCTGGACCTCCAGGCAGTCGTTGGCGAACCTGCTGAGCCGCGACGGGCTGAGGGGCACGCCGAGGTGGGCGCAGACCTCGGCGGCCAGGTCGGGGTGGGCACTGCCGCTGAACACGGAGATGTCACGCACTGAGGCTCCTCGGATGAACCGGGTCCGGCGGGATCTCCCATGCTGTCCGATGTCACCCTCCCCGTCACCCTCACCGGTACGCCGTCCGGCCCGCTCCCCCGCCCGCGGCCGCCCCGGACGCCCGTGTCACAGCTCCTCAACAGGCGGGCCTGCCAAGGCGTTCGACGGGCATCAGGGGAGCAGGAAGGAGGGAGCGCCGACATGACGACTTCCATCAAGCGCCTCCCCGGACGCATGCCCGGCTGGGCCAAGGTGCTCACCGCCGTCGTGGTCGTGCTCGTCGTGATGTTCGCCGGGATCCGGTTCAGCCTGCTGCCGGGACTGCGCGACGTCTTCGGTACCGAGACACACGACCGTTCGGGGCCCGCGCTGCTCAGATCCATCCAGGACATGAGCCGCTACGAGGCCGCCTCCGGCAACTTCCAGGTCGTCGTCGACCTGGAGAAGGACGCCAAGTACCTCCCCGACGCGCTCCGCGGCACCAGGACCCTGTACGTCGGGGCGGGCACCGTGGACGCCTACGTCGACCTCGGCAAGGTCGGCGACAAGGACGTGACGGTCGACGGCGACCGCACGTCGGCCACCCTCCGGCTGCCGCACGCACGGCTCGGCACACCGGCCCTCGACCCCGACCGCTCCTACGCCGTCTCCAAGCAACGCGGCCTGCTGGACCGGCTCGGCGACCTCTTCTCGGACAACCCCAACGGCGAGCAGGCCGTGCAGAAGCTCGCGGTCCGGCACATCGGCGACGCGGCGAAGGACAGCGAGCTGACCGCGCGCGCCGAGAGCAACACCACCGGCATGCTCCAGGGCCTGCTGCGTTCCCTCGGCTTCAAGGAGGTGCGCGTGACCTACGGCTCATGACCTACGGGGCGTGACCTGATGCGCCGACCGGCCCGCGGGGGCTGCCTGGCGGGGCGGGAGCGCCCGAGCCCGTACGGGGGACCGGCGAGCCCCGTCGGCGGTGCGGCCCGCCGAAGCGGGGCGGCGGGGCTCCGGCCCCGCCGCGGTGCCGAGCGGCGGACCCACCGCCCGAACCTCCTCGCGGCCGGCCGGCCGCGACGGGGCGACGCGGCCGGCCTCACGACGCGCGAGCGGGAGCGGCAGAGGTCGGGAGCCCGGCCGTGAGCCCCCGCATCCTCCGGATGTTCGGGGGTAACAGCCTTACCACGCAGGGAAGTTGAAGACTGGAGGACCGCATGGACCGTGCAGCCCTACGTCCGCGTGTCGCCGCGCTGCGCGCGCGCACCGCGTTTCGCCTGCGCACCGCGAAACCCGAACCGCCGGCGAAGACCGAGCCGCCCGCGAAGACCGGACCGGCCGAGCGCGGCAGGAAGGCGAGGCCCGCCGGGCGAGCGAAGTCCACCGGGCGGGCGAAGTCCGCGAGCGCCGAGCAGGGCGAGCGCCGGCCGTTGCCGCTCCCCCTGCGACTGCTGGCGATGCTGATCGCCTTCGCGTTCATGGTGGCGTTCGCCGTCGTGCTGGCCCGGCTCACCCTGGAGCCGTCCCCCGCCTCCGAGGCGCTCGTGCACTCGAATCTGCGGCCCGGCCAGTCGCTGAAGGCGTACCTGAACCAGCCGGAGCTGCGCGACGCGGTGAAGCAGATCGGCGGGAACCTGCTGCTCGGCGTGCCGTTCGGCGTGCTGGTGCCGGTCGTCGCGCCCCGGGCGCGCGGACTGGTGCGGGTCCTGCTGCTGACCGCGAGCGTGATGCTGCTGGTGGAGTTCGCCCAGGGCGCGCTGGTCACCGGGCGCGCCTTCGACGTCGACGACGTCATCCTCAACACGACGGGGGCGCTCATCGGGTACGTGCTGCTGGGCCGGCGGATGAGCCGGGCCGTGCACGCGCGGGAGCGCCGGGTGCGACGACGCGGGGTGCCGGAGCAGGGGTGACGACGCGGGGGTGACGAGGCGGGCGGCCGGAACATCCTCAGCGGTGCCGGAGACGGTACCGGGGTTTCCAGGTGTACCGGTCCCCGCCCACCCAGCGCACCACGTCCGGGTCGTCGAGGTCGTGGACGATGATGCCGTGCGAGGCGGCCGTCTCGAGGACGTCGGTGACGGCCCTGGCCTCACCGACCACCTCTCCGTCGATTTCCACGATGCGGAACGGCGACTCGCACGGTTGTACCCCGAGCACCGTGATCCGCGGTTGGGAGATGTAAGGGCTCGCGCTTTCGGTCATGTCATAGAGCGTAAATCGCAATGGACCGGTATGAATCATCCAATTTCGCCTGCGTCCCCTCGCCCCCTGTCTCCCCGTGCCTTGCCCCCCGTCTCCCCGTCCCCGCGTCCCCGCGTCCCCGCGTCCCTGCGTCCCCGCGTCCTCCGTCTTCTCGTCGAGCGGGTCGGGCGCCGTCGGTCCGGCACCGCCGCCTCGGCGGCACCCCGGGTGGCGGCGGGCGTGGCGGGCCGCTGACGTGGTACCCGGTACGGGCCGCGCGCGGAGGCGGAACCGTCCCCCGCGCGCGTGAGGCCCCGCACGACGAAAGGAACCCCGGATGGAACGCGCCGCCGTCTTCGACGTCGACGGCACCCTCGTCGACACCAATCACCTGCACGTCGTGACCTGGTGGGAGGCGTTCCGCCAGGCGGGCCACCGGGTGCCCATGCACGCCGTGCACCGGGCGATCGGGCTCGGTTCCGACGACCTGATCGCCCACGTGCTGGGCGAGGACCTCGACAAGGACCGGGACGCCGGGCTGAGCGCCGCCCACAAGGCCCTGTACGGCCAGTACTTCGACCGGCTGCCCCCGCTGCGGGACGCCGGGGCGCTGCTGCGGCGGCTGCACGAGGACGGCTGGAAGGTGGTGCTCGCCACCTCGGCGAGCGGTACGGAGCTGGCCGCGCTGCGGCGCGCCCTCGACGCCGACGAGGCGATCACCGCCACGGCGAGCGCGGACGACGTCGAGGAGGGCAAACCCGCGCCCGAGCCCGTCGAGCACGCCCTGGAGCTGGCCGGGGTGCCCGCCGAGCGGGCCGTGTTCGTCGGCGACACCGTGTGGGACATGCGGGCGGGCACCCGGGCCGGGGTCCGCTGCGTCGGCGTGCTGTGCGGCGGCATCGCGCGCTCCGACCTGGAGGAGGCGGGCGCCCGGGCGGTCTACGACGGCCCGGCCCACCTGCTGGCGACCCTGGAGGACAGCCCGCTGGCATGAGCATCCGCGGTGGAACAGGGATGAGGGAGGCGTCCTGGGGGCGGCGCCTGACGGAGGCGGTACGACGGGAGGCGAGTGGCGTCGGCCGGGCCGCGCGGGCGGCCTGCGGCGGGCCCGGCCGGGAACGGGACCTGGTCGTCCAGTCGTTGAAGGCGGCGGGGGCGGCCCTGCTGGCCTGGCTGGTGGCGGGCAGCTGGCTGGGCGACCCGATGGCCCTGATGGCGCCCTGGGCGGCGCTGGTCCTGGTGCAGGCCACGGTGTACGGCTCGCTGCGGCAGGCCGCCCAGCAGTGGACGGCGATCTGCGCGGGCACGCTGTGCGCCTCGGCGGCGCAGGCCGTCACCGCGGACACCCTGGGCGCGCTCACCCTGTCGCTGCCGGTGCTGATGCTGCTGGCCAACTGGCCCAGGTTCGGCGACCAGGGCGTCTACGCGGCCACCACGGCGGTGTTCACGCTCGCCTCCGGTGCGGTGTCGGCGCCGGCGGTCGGGCACCGGGTGGGGCAGGCCGCGCTCGGCGCGGTGATCGGGGTCACCGTCAACGCGCTGGTGCTGCCGCCGGTGCATCTGCGGGACGTGCGGGAGAACCTGGTCGCGCTGGCCCGGGAGGCCGGCGCGGTGCTGGACGCGGTCGCGGGCGGGCTGCGGGACGGCGGATGGGACACGGGGGCGGCCGCCGAGTGGACACGGGCGGCCGCCCGCCTGGAACGGCGGCGCGAGGGGCTGCGGTCGGCGCGCGGCTGGAGCCGGGAGAGCCTGCGGCTGACCTCCGGGCCACTGCGCGCTCTGCACCGGCTCCCCCTCGACGTGCCGCCGGAGACCGAGGACGCCCGCTGGGGCCGGGTCACCGACCACGTCGTGGCCCTCACCCGCACGCTGGCGGTGGCGGCCGACGGCGAACGCGCGCCCGCCCCGCCCGGGACGGCGGCTCTGCGGACGTACGCCCGGCTGCTGGAACTGCTCGGCGACGCCTGCCGGGCCGGGGCGGAGCGCTCCGCGACCACCGGGGCGGAGCGGGCCGCGACCACCGGGGCGGACGGCGCGGAGGAAACGGCCGGGCCGGCCGGACCGGTCGGTCCGGCGGCGCTGGAGGAACTGGACGAGTTGCGGCTCCGCCTGCAGGACGGTCTGCGCGACCAGGCCACGCGGGGCGCGGCGCACACGGCGGTCCTGGGGGCGCTGCTGCTCCAGGCGGAGAACCTCCGGGCCGAGGTCCTCCCGGCCGCCCGGGAGGCGGAGCGGAGCCGGTGACGCACGTCACCGGAGGGGGCCGTGAGCGCCGGGAACACCCGTCGGCGGTTCGCCGTTGAACAGAATGTGGGTGCGGACGGAACAGTGTCCCCGGGCCTCACCTTTCGCCCACAGGGAAGATCGTTCGGCTGAAGCCCTGTGGAGCCTTTCGCCGAGAGGCGACCGCCGTCCGTGCCCACACCTCGACCGCCCCGGCCGTGATTCCCCGTCACGGCCGGGGCTCTTCGCTGTCCGCGCCCTGCCCCGGTACCGGCCCCGTGCGGGCCCGGCATCGACCCTGTACGCCCCCGGCCGCGCTCGGCTTCGGAAGGAGCGGGCACCGTTCCCCCCGGGCCGCTCCGGGCGTTCGCGTGCCCCGCGCCGAACGGGGGTACTCGTCGCGCTCGACCGACGGCAACGAGAGGAGTCGAAGGTGAGCAGCGGGTCGGGCAAGAGGGTCGTGGTCACCGGGGCGACCGGCAATGTCGGCACGAGCGTGGTGCGGCTGCTGGCGGAGGATCCCGAGGTGGAGTCGGTGGTGGGGCTGGCCCGGCGGCTGCCGGACCGGAGGCCACCGGGCACGCGGTGGTCGACGGTCGACCTGGGCACCGAGGAGACCAGTCTCACCGGGGTGTTCGAGGGCGCGGACGCGGTGGTGCACCTGGCGTGGGCGTTCCAGCCGACGCACGACCCCGCGGTGACGTGGCGGACCAACGTGCTGGGCAGCCTGCGGGTGTTCGAGGCGGTGGCGGCGGCGGACGTGCCGGTACTGGTGCACGCCTCGTCGGTGGGCGCGTACTCGCCGGGGCCGAAGGGGCGCGCGGTGGGCGAGGCGTGGCCCACGCACGGCTGGCCGGACGCCGCGTACTGCCGGGAGAAGGCGTATCTGGAGCGGGCCCTGGACACCTTCGAACGCGATCACCCGGGCATCCGGGTGGTGCGGATGCGGCCGGCGTTCCTGTTCAAGCGGGAGGCCGCGAGCGAGCAGCGCCGCATCTTCGGCGGCCGGTTCCTGCCGGGGCCGGTCTTCCGTCCCGGGCTGCTGCCGTTCCTGCCGGACGTGCCGGGGCTGCGGATGCAGGCCCTGCACACCGACGACGCCGCGGAGGCGTACCGGCTCGCCGTGCGCACGGACGTGGGCGGACCGTTCAACCTGGCGGCCGATCCGCCGCTGGACGCGGCGCTGCTCGCCGGGATGTTCGACGCCCGCCTCGTGCGGCTGCCCCGGCCGGCGGCCCGCGCGGCGATCGCCGCCGCGTGGGGCCTGCGGCTGCTGCCCGCGTCCCCGCACCTGTTCGACGCGGTCCTGCGGCTGCCCCTGATGGACTGCACCCGCGCGCGCGTCGAACTGGGCTGGCGTCCGCAGCGTACGGCGACGGAGGTGCTGGAGGAGTTCCTGCACGGAGTCCGCGCCGGCGCGGGCGCGCCGACGGAGCCGCTGCGGGGACGCAAGGTGGGCTGACCGCCCGGCCGGTGCGACCGGCGGTCGGCGCCGCCCGGCCGCCGGTCGGCGCCAGGAGACGGAGGCCGCCCGGTCGGCCGTGCGGAGGATCGTCGCACGGGACCGGGCGGCAGGGCGTCGTACGGGTGCCGGGGCGTTCGTCTCAGCCGGACGACTCGTCGGGGGTGGGGTGATCGGGGTTGACGGTGGCCGAGCGGGGGGCGCCCTGACGGCCGGTGCCCGCCTCGTCCGTGTCGGGGACGTCCGCGTCGGCATCGGGGTCGAGGCCGGGGTCGGCGCCGTGGGAGTCGTCGCTCTTCCCGGGCTTCCCGGGCTTGCCGGGGTTCTCGTCCGGCCGGACGGGGGCGGCGTCCCAGCGGTCCTCGCCCCCGTCGGCCTGCTGGTCGGGCAGGTCGCGCGGGACGGGGGTGCCGTTCTCTCCGGGTCCTTCGAGGCGGTGATCGGCCACGACGTCCTCCCTTCGGGCTCGTGTCGCACGGAGCGGGACGCGAGTACCTTCCGGGTGACCGGCGAAACCTCAGTGCGGGGCGCGTTCCTCCAGCGCGGTGCGCCAGGCGGGCGCCGGACCGCTCGGCAGGGGGTCGGGGCGCCGGCCGCCGCGGGAGAAGAAGTCGGCGAGCGGCAGGATCGCGGCACCCACGGTCACCGCGTCGGGCCCGAGCCGGCCCAGTTCGACGGCCACCTTCTCCGCCGGGTGGCGCAGCGCGTACGCCGTGGCGTGGCGGCGTACGGCGGGCAGGAAGCGGGTGCCGAGCTGGAGGCCGGCCCAGCCGCCGATGAGGATGCGCTCGGGCTGGAAGAGGTTGATCAGGTCGGAGAGTCCGGCGCCCAGGTACTCGGCGGTCTCCTCCAGCACGGCCAGCGCGACCGGGTCGGGTGTGGTGCCGTCGGCCGGGTAGGCGGCGGCGAGCATCGCGGTGAGCGCGGTCTCCTCGTCGGCGCCCCGCGGGGGTCGGCCGCCCTCCTCGCGCCAGCGGTCGAGCAGCGCCTCGGCGCCCGCGTACGCCTCCAGGCAGCCGAGCGCCCCGCAACGGCAGCGGCGGCCGCGCACCCGCACGGTCAGGTGCCCCCACTCGACGGCCCGGCCGTTCTCCACGTCGGGGGTGACCAGGCAGGCGCCGACGCCCGAGCCGAACAGGACGACGCAGGCGTTGCGGGCCCCGCGACCGCCGCCGAACCACATCTCGGCCTGGCCGAGGGTCCTGGCGCCGTTGTCGATGAAGTACGGGACGCTCCCGGGGAGCGGGGAGCCCGCCCGCAGCAGTTCCTCCAGCGGGACGGCGTCCCAGCCGATCGTCTGGCCGTGCACGACGGCGCCGTGCTCGGGGCCGCGCTCGACGATGCCGGGAACACCGATGCCGACGCCGAGCAGGCGCTCGGGGGCGAGGTCCGCGGCGGCGAGCACCTCGGCGATGCCGTCGCGGACGTGGCCGACGATGCCCTCGACCTCGTACCGCCGCTGTTCCAGCGGTCTTTCGGCGCGTGCGAGTTCGGTGAGGGTGAGGTCGAACAGCTCGACGCGCACGCGGGTCTCGCCGATGTCCACGCCGATCATGTGGCCGCTGGCGGGCACCACGCGCAGCAGGGTGCGGGGCCGGCCGCCGTCGGAGTCGACGCTGCCGGCCTCCTCCACGAGCCCGTCGGCGACCAGGTCGGCGACGACGTTGCTGACGGAGCCGGAGCTGAGGCCGGTGGCCGGGCCCAGCTCGAAGCGGCTGAGGGGGCCGTCGAAGTAGAGCCGTTGCAGGACGGCCGTGCGGTTGGCCCGCCTGAGATCGCGTACCGTACGCCCGCTGCGCCCCGTCATGTCGGCCCCCTTCGAACCCTGCCCGACCTGCAACATACCTGTGCGGGCGGGGTCGGCGCGACATTCGTCCAACCCTTAGTTCATGTGGTGAGCTAAGAGACGTCCACGCTCTCGATCTCCTCGAGGGCGGCGAGCAGCTCGGGGGCGACCGTCTCCCGGGCCCACCGGACGCGGCCCTCGTCGACCGCCCGCGGCACGGTTTCGGTGAGCATGATCAGGTAGAGGTAGCAGCGGTAGAGGGCCAGGCGCAGGCGGGCCGGGGGGTCGAACTCCGCCTGTCCGCCCGCCTCGCGGTAGCCGGCGAGGAACGCCCCGTCCCGGCGGATGTCGCCGAGCAGCGCCAGGGAGACGAAGTCGGCGAGGGGGTCGCCCCAGAACATCCGCTCCCCGTCGACGAGCCCGCCGATCCGGGGCCGGCCGGCCGGGCGGTCGACCAGGATGTTGCCCGGCCACAGGTCGAAGTGGACCAGGCGCGGGACGGTCACCGCGTCGAGGGCGCCGTAGGCGCCGCGGGCCACGGCGGCCACCTCGTCGGCGGGGCGGGGCAGCCGCACGCGGTAGCGGCGGGCGTCGTCGAGGACGGCGTCGAGCATCGCGGCGAACGCGGAACGCCAGTCGGCGGCGAGCGGGCCGAGGGCGCCGGACGGGTAGCCGTGGCCGGGTCCGGCCACCGTGTGGAGCCGGGCCACCTGACGGCCCAGCTCACGCCGCAGGTCGGCGCGTTCGGCCGCCGTGAACGTGTCGTCCCAGGGGGTTCCCGGCGACAGGGTCATCAGCAGCCACGGCCCGTCGAGGGCCACGACCCGCGGCGCCGGTACGCCGGCCAGGGCCGCGCCGCGGTAGAACTCCGCCTCGGAGACGAGCAGACCGCTCTCGTGGCGCAGGCCGGGCCCGGCGGGCTCCGTCTTCAGCACGAAGCGGCGGCCGTCGGTGAGGCGGAGTTCCTCGACGGTGTTGTAGGTGCCGCCGGCGAGCGGCACGACGCGGGCGAGGCTCCCGGCCGGCAGCCCGGCCACCGCGAGGGCCCGCAGGGCGGCCCGTTCCCGCGAGTCCCCCACCGCGCCCCACCCCTTCCCGCCAGCCCGCACCGCGAGCCGCCACGACCCGCCCGGACCCGTAGACGGTACCGACCGCCCGACCCGATGACCACCGTCCGCCCGAGGGGGCGACCGGCGCCGGGGCGTTGCACCCTGATGGAAAAACACTGGCCCCCCTTAGCGAGGGACCTTTACGCTTAGGCCAAAACCTAGAGCCCCAAGGAAACGGCAGCCCGGTCCGGCGGTCGTCGCGGGCCGCGCGATTCAGGAGACTTTCGATGAGGACACTCACCGAGCACGACATCCGCACCTCCTTCGTGAACTGCTCCAGGGGGGAGGCCAGGCGGCTGGCGGTGCCGCGGGACCTCGACTCGCGGCCCTGGGACGACCTGGACTTCCTGGGATGGCGCGATCCCGGCGCTCCCGACCGCAGCTACCTGGTGACCGAACGGGACGGGCGTCCGGTGGGTGTGACCCTGCGGTTCCCGGCCTCGCGGCGCGGCTTCCTGCACCGCAGCATGTGCTCGCTGTGCCTGACCACCCACCCCGGCGGCGGGGTGTCGCTGATGACCGCGCGCAAGGCGGGCGCCGCGGGGCGCGAGGGCAACTCCGTGGGCCTCTACATGTGCACCGACCTGGCCTGTTCGCTCTACGTGCGCGGGAGGAAGGTCCCGGAGTCGGGGGGCCGGTTCGAGGAGAGCCTCACCCTGGAGGAGCAGATCGCGCGGACGGCCGGCAACCTGACGGCCTTCCTCGACAAATTGTTCGAGTGACCTCCCCGGCCGCTCTCCCGGACCGGCCCCCGGGCCACCGGCTCCGTTCCGCGCCGCCGTTCGAGGTCGGTGACGGAAGAGACGTTCGAGGCAGGTGAGGAGCGGGAACTGGCCAAGGGATGCTTGATGTACGTGAGCGTGCCGCACCGCTCGTGCGGTTCGTGCGGCGCCGCCGGGAACCCGCGGTCGTCCAGGCCCTGCGGTCCTCCGCGGCCGCGACGATCGCCTACGTCCTCGCGCTGCACCTGAGTCCCGAGGCCGCCCCCTCACCGCGCCGCTGACCGCGCTGCTGGTCGTCCAGGTCACCCTGTACGCCACGCTCACCAACGGGGTGCGGCGCGTCAACGCGGTGGTGGCGGGCGTGCTCGTCGCCATCGCGTTCAGCCTGCTCGTGGGGCTGACCTGGTGGAGCCTCGGGCTGCTGATCGTGGCCGCGCTGGCCGTCGGCCACCTGGTGCGGGTCGACGAGTACGTGCCCGAGGTGGCGATCAGCGCCATGCTGGTGCTGGGCGTGACCACGGTCGGGAACACCGCCTGGGCGCGGGTGCTGGAGACCCTGATCGGGGCCGTCGTCGGCCTCGGCACCAACCTGCTGCTGCCGCCCCCGGTGTGGGTGGAGGAGGCGGGCGAGTCCATCGAGGGCCTGGCCCGCCGGGTGCGGCAGCTGATGCTGCGGATCGGCGAGGAGGCCGCCGGCCGCATGCCCTCCGAGCAGGCCGCCGCCCGGCTGCACGAGGCGCGCCGCCTGGACCACGACATCATCGAGGTGGACGCCGCCCTGCGGCAGGCGGAGGACAGTCTGCGGCTCAATCCCCGGGTCCGGGAGGGCGTGCTGCACCGGGTGGTGCTGCGCACCGGCCTGGACACGCTGGAGATCTGCACGGTCGTCCTGCGGGTGCTCGCCCGCACGCTCACGGACCTCACGAAGGAGCGCGAGCCGGGGACGCTGTTCCCGGCGGAGACCGGCGCCACCCTGGAACGGCTGCTGTCGGAGATCGCGGACGCGGTGGTCAGCTTCGCGGTACTGGTCACCACGGACGTCAGCGAGAACGCCGAGTCCGCCGAGGATCGCCTCACCTCGCAGCTGCGGGAGGCCGCGGCCACCCGCGACAAGCTCGCCCAGCTGCTGCTGGAGCAGCTCCAGCACGACGCCCGGCAGTGGCAGCTGCACGGCGCGGTGCTGACCGAGGTCAACCGCATGATCGACGAACTCGACACCGAGCACCGCTCGCACCGCCTCCTGGAGGAGCTGGACCGTGCCACGCGGGAGCAGGACGGACGGCTGCCCTGGCTGTCCCGGCTGCGCGAGCACGTCCACCGGCGGCTGCGGGTTCCCGACCGGTTGCGGCGGAACCGGCGGGGGAAATCGCGCCGTTCCAGGTGAGGACACCTTCCGGCCGCTCCTCCCGGCCGGTCTTCCCGGCCGGCGAGGACGCCGTGGGACAGCGACCGGCGGGCGGGGGCCCGCGTCCGGCTTCGCGTCCGTTGGACACGGTGCCGTGCGGCGGGGAGTTCCCCCGGCGGCTCGCCCCCTCCCCCGGCGGCGGTCCGCCGTTCGCCGCGGACCGGCGCTCGGGCACGGTCGCCGTGTTCCACGTGGACGGCCGCGGCGGCGCCCTGCGGCGCGCGGGCGAGCCGTTCACGTCACCCGTCGCGGTCTGTGCGCTGCCGCTGCGGGGACCGCGGACAGGACGCGGCGGCCGCCTGGGTGAGGAGGACGTGGAGGCGCTCGGTGAGCTGCGCGACGTCGTCGGCCGGCGCGTGGAAGGGCAGGCGTACGTCGCCGTGGGCGCGGGCGCGTTCGACGCGCAGCGTGAGTCCGTGGCGGTCGACGGCGAGCGGCCGGACCCGGACGGCTCCGTGCAGGCTCTCCTCGCGGACGAGCCGGGTGAGGCGCTCCACGGCGTCAGGGTGGGCGTCGGCGAGGTGGGTGAGCAGGTGGGCCTCGGCCGCCGCCAGCGGGTCGGGCGCGGCGGCGGCGAATTCGTCGAGGGCGACGACGACCGCCCCGGAGGGCTCCTTCAGCACGACGCGGGTGGCGTGGAAGGCGAGCCGGCCGTCCTCGGGGACGAACCAGCCGGCCAGCCACAGCCGTGCGCGGACGCGGTCGCGGACGGGGACGGGCGCGACGTCCGCGAACTCCAGCACGGCGGACGGCTCCCCGCGCGGCGCGCAGATCGCCGCCGTCGGCAGCGCGCCGTCCTCCGGCACGCGCAGGAACACCCGTCCGTCGTCGGCGACGGTGTGCGCGCCGACGAACTCCTCGCGTCCGCCCTGCGCGGTCACCGCGCAGGACCACGCCGCGGCGAGCACGGACCGGGCCCGTTCCGCCACGCCGGGTACGGCCGTCCAGTTGCCGCTGTCACCCATCTCAGGACCTCCTCAGGTAAGGCTTACCTAACTTATCGGAGATCGGGGTGTGCGCCAACCAGGGCCGTGACCCGTGCGGCACCCGTCAGCGGGCGATGACGCCGAGCAGCGCCCGCGCGCACAACTCGCGGACCTGCTCCCGCGACAGCGCGTCGTCGGGCCCGCGCAGCCACTCCAGGCACACCGCCGTGGTGAACGCCAGCCAGCCGCGCACCGCGAGGCGCACGTCGGCGCGCTCCCCGAGGAGCGGGCCGAACTCGGGGTCGGCGACGAGGGCCGCGAGGATCTGCCGCTCCTGGGCGGCCAGCGCCCGCCGGTAGACACGGCGCACGGCCCGGTCACCGGCCGCGTCCGCCCGGTGGAAGGCGCGGTAGCCGTGCGCGTGGGTGCGGACGTACTCCAGGTAGGCGTCCAGGCCGGCGGTGAGCTGTTCGCGGACGGGGACGCCGGGCACCGCCGCCGTCATGCGCAGCATCCGTTCGCTCTCCCGCTCGACGACCGCCGCGAAGAAGTCCCGCTTGGCCGGGAAGTAGTGGTAGAGCAGCCCTCGCGAGACGCCCGCGATCTCGGCGACCTGCTCGATCCACACCTCGTCGTACGGGCTCTCCGAGAACAGGCGCGCGCCCACCGACAGAAGCTGCTCGCGGCGCTCTCCGGTGCTGAGGCGGCGCCGCGCACGCTCCCCCTGGTTGGCGGCCATGTCGGCACTTTACTTGACGCCGGTTCAGCGGCGGGACGAGACTGGGCGCGCTATTGAACCCACGTACAACACGCTCAACCTGCCGTTGCGTCAAGGGAGATCGCGTCATGGCGGAGACGACGACCGCGACGGGGGCGGGCCCGGGGACGGGGGCCGCGCTGCCGAAGGGGTTCCGCGGTGCCGAGCTGGGGTGGCCCGGGCTGCGGCGCATTCCGCATCCGCCGTACCGGCTGCCGCTGCTCGGGGACGTGCTCGGCGCGAGCCGGCGGACACCGGTGCAGGACTCCCTGAAGTACGCGCGCCGGCTCGGGCCGGTCTTCCGGCGGCGGGTCTTCGGCCGGGAGTTCGTGTTCGTCTGGGGTGCGCGGCTCGCGGCCGACCTGGCGGACGAGGCCCGGTTCGCCAAGCACGTGGGGCTCGGGGTCGCCAACCTGCGGCCGGTGGTCGGGGACGCCCTGTTCACGGCGTACAACCACGAGCCCAACTGGCAGTTGGCACACGACGTGCTGGCACCGGGGTTCAGCCGGGAGGCCATGGCGGCCTACCACCCGATGATGCTGGACGTGGCGGACCGGCTGACTGGTCAGTGGGACCGGGCGGCTGCCTCGGGGGACGCCGTGGACGTGCCCGCGGACATGACGAAGCTGACGCTGGAGACGATCGCGCGCACCGGGTTCGGGCACGACTTCGGCTCGTTCGAACGGTCCCGGCCGCACCCCTTCGTCACGGCGATGGTCGGCACGCTGAGCCACGCGCAGCGGCTCAACACCGTGCCGACGCCCCGGCTGCTGTGGCGGGCCGGCCGCCGCAACGAGGCCGACATCGCCTTCCTCGACCGCACGGTCGACGCGCTGGTGCGGGCCCGTCGGGCGGGACCCGCCGGCGACGGCGACCTCCTCGACCGGATGCTGGAGACGGCCCACCCGGAGACCGGGGAGCGGCTGTCCGCGGAGAACGTGCGGCGCCAGGTCGTCACCTTCCTGGTCGCCGGTCACGAGACCACCTCGGGCGCGCTCTCCTTCGCCCTGCACTACCTCTCCCGGCACCCGGAGGTCGCCGCCCGCGCCCGCGCCGAGGTGGACCGGGTGTGGGGGGACACGCCGGTGCCGGGGTACGACCAGGTGGCCAGGCTGCGCTACGTGCGCCGGGTCCTCGACGAGTCGCTGCGGCTGTGGCCCACGGCGCCCGCGTTCGCCCGTGAGGCCCGCGAGGACACCGTCCTGGCCGGGGAGCATCCGATGCGGCGGGGCGCGTGGGCACTCGTGCTGACGCCGATGCTGCACCGCGACCCCGAGGTGTGGGGCGCCGGCGCCGAGGAGTTCGACCCGGACCGCTTCGAGGCGGCGGCGGTGCGCGCGCGGGCCCCGCACACCTTCAAGCCGTTCGGCACCGGGGCGCGGGCCTGCATCGGCCGGCAGTTCGCGCTGCACGAGGCCACGCTGGTGCTCGGCCTGCTGCTGCGCCGCTACGAACTGGTGCCCGACCCCGGCTACCGGCTGCGGGTGGCCGAACGGCTGACCCTGATGCCGGAGGGCCTGCGGCTGCGGCTGGAGCGGCGCACGCCGGCGACGGGCGCGGCGACGGCGACGAGCGCGGCGACGGGCGTGCGGGGAGCCGACGCGCCGAAGCCCGCCTCAGCGCCCCGCTGTCCAGTGCGCGGGCCGGTCGACTGACCCCGGCAGCCTGGTCCCGGCGCTCCCCCGGGCCGCGGTGAGCTGCGGCTGGGTCAGGAAGATCGCGTCGGTCAGATCGGCGTCGGTGAGGTCGGCCCCGCGCAGGTCGGCCCCGATGAGGTCGGCGCCGCGCAGGTCGGCGCCGCGCAGGTCGGCCCCGATGAGCAGGGCCCCGCGCAGGTTGGCGCCGCGCAGGTCGGCGCCCCTGAGGCGGGCGCCCATCAGGTCGGCGCCCCGGTGTTCGCGCCGGCGGCCGGGGCGGCCCGCGCGGGCCAGTTCGCTGGCGCGCAGGAGCAGGGCGCCGACGGTCTCGCGGTGGGCGGGCACGTCCAGCGCGGCGAGTTCCTCCGGGGTGCCCAGGGTCAGTTCCTCGGTGCGTTCCAGGGCCCGGCGCAGCTCGGGGCGGAGCGGGCCGGCCGCGGGGAGGGCGAGGGCCTCGGTGAGGTACCGGAGCAGCTCGTGCAGGTGCCGGACCACCGGGAAGACCTCGGTCATGCGGCGGGCGTGGTCGCGGGGCCCCGTACGCCAGTCCCGGCCGCCGAAGGTGATCTGCGAGACCTTCTGGCCCGCGCCGAAGCAGTCGTAGACCGTGCAGCCGCTGAAGCCCTGCTGCCGCAGCCGGGCGTGGATGCCGCAGCGGTGGTCCTCGCCCAGGTTGGGGCAGGGCGTGCCGGCGGCCTTGTCGAGCGCGAAGTCCGCGGAGCGGGCGAAGGGCAGGGCCACGCAGCACAGTCCGAAGCAGTTCGCGCAGTCGCCGCGCAGGTCTTCCCGGTTCACGGTCTGGTCTCGCATTCCGCCCACCCTACTGACCGCGGGGAGGCGACGCGGCCGGGGGTGTTCCGGGCCACCCCGCCCCGGGTGCCGCGGTATTGGGGGTGATCAGCGGTTCGGGGCGGGGGCGGCGGACGCCGCACAGGGCTCCGCCGTCCCGGGTCGGATCCCGTCCCGGGACGGATCCCGTCGTGGGTCAGACCTCGTCGCGGGTCAGGGCCAGCAGCCGGTCCAGGACGCGGGGGCCGCCCGCGCGGACGCCGTCGTGCTCGAACTCGTCGGTGACCCAGGTGCGCAGACCGCGGACGGCGCGGGCGGTTTGCAGCGAGTGCGCGGTGTCGACGTAGAGGTCGTCGTGGTAGACCGCCGCGGCGACCGGGACCTCGTTGACGGCGAGGCGGGCCGGATCGTAGAGGGGGGTCCAGTCGGTGCGGGCGGCGAGGAGTTCGGCGGTCTCGCGCAGCGGGCGCAGCGCCGGGTCGCGGTCGAACGTCCAGGGGTGGACGGTCTCGCCGGTCAGCGGCAGGGGTCCGTCGCCCGCCAGCGCCTTCGCCGCGTCGAACTGCGGGAACTCGGCGCGCACCCGCTCGGCCGACCAGGCGGTGGGCCGCTCGTCCTGGCCGTAGATCGACTCGTGGACGAGGGCGTAGAGGGGGTGCGAGGCGTACGACAGGAGCCCTTGGACCTCCTCCTGGAAGGCGTCGGACAGGGCGGGGCCGGCCGGGGTGGGCACGAAGGCGTCCTCGAGGAGGAAGTGCAGCCGGTGGCTGCCCTCGCTGCCGCCGAGGAGGATGCCGAGGCTCTGGAAGGCCTCGACGCCGAGGCGGTAGCCGTTCGGGAGGGTCACCTCGTGGGAGAGCAGGTGCTCGGCGATGCGGCGCGCGCGGGCGACGTCCTGCGGGTAGCGGGCGTAGTGCGCGGCCGTCTTGCGTTCCATGCGCGGGTAGGCCGCGCGGTAGACGTCGTCGGCGTGGGCGTCCAGGGCGGGCAGCCCACCGGTGATCAGGGCCGCGGCGAGCCCTTCGGGGGCGAGGGAGAGGTAGGTGAGCGTGCAGAAGCCGCCGAAGCTCTGGCCGAGGACGGTCCAGGGGCGCCGCCGGTGACCTCGCGGCGCACCAGCTCGCAGTCGCGGACGATGGAGTCGGCGCGGAAGCGGGTCAGGTACGCGGCCTGCTCGGCGGGGCCGCCGCGCAGCGGGAGCGTCTGCCGGTTGGCGGGCGTGGAGCGGCCGGTGCCGCGCTGGTCGAGGAGGAGGACGCGGAACTCCTTCAGGGCGCGGTCGAGCCAGGCCTGCCGGCCGACGAACCGGTGGGCGCCGAAGCCGGGTCCGCCCTGGAGGTAGACCAGCCAGGGGAGGTCCTGCCCCGCCTTGTCGCTCGCGACGACCTCGCGGGCGTACAGCTCGATCGTCTCCCCGGCGGGGTCGGCGTGGTCGAGGGGCACGGTGAAGCGGCGGTCGGTGAGGACGACGCCGGGCTGACGGTAGCTGTCGGACAACGTGAGGCTCCCGTGGCGATCGAGGTGCGGGCCGCGTCCCAGTTCAGCACACGTCCCGGCGCCGGCGGAGGCCGGGGATCACGAACCGCTACTGAACGACGGGTCAAGCCGCCGGAAGAAGAATCGTCACTGCCGGACATCACCGCCGGGCATCACCGCTGAACGGCCGGTCAGCGCGACGACAGGCTGGAGCGGCGCACCACCAGCTCCGGCTGGAGCACGACCCGCCGGTGCTCGTGCGGACGGGTCCCTCCGCCGGGCCCCTCCTCGGTCTCCTCCAGGAGCATGCCGGCGGCCAGGGCGCCCATGGTGACGGCCGGCTGGCGGACGGACGTCAGGGGTACGGCCGCGGCGGCGGCGAACTCGATGTCGTCGTAGCCGACGATCGCGAGGTCGTCGGGGACGTTGACGCCGGCCGCGTACATGGCCTGGAGGACGCCGAGGGCGAGCAGGTCGTTGGCGCAGAACACGGCGGTCGGGCGGTCGGCCAGGCCTAGGAGACGGGCGCCCGCGTCCCGTCCGGCGGCCACGTCGAGCCGCTCGGTGGGCAGTTCGCGCAGGCACTCGGGGCCCAGGCCCGCCTCGGCGAGGGCGTTCAGGGCGCCGGTGCGGCGGTCGCGGATCTGGGTGAGGCCGGGCGGGCCGCTGACGTAGGCGACGGAGCGGTGTCCGGCGTCGACGAGGTGGCGTACGGCGAGCGCGCCGCCGGCCACGTCGTCGACGGAGACCGAGCACTCGGTGGTGCCCTCGGAGACCCGGTCGACCAGCACGAACGGGATGCCGTGCCGGCGGAACGCGGCGATGTTGCGGCCGGTGGCGTCGGCCGGGGTGAGCAGGACGCCCCGCACGCGCTGCTCGGCGAAGAGGGACAGGTACTCGGCCTCCTCGCCGGCGCTCTCGGCGCTGTTGCAGACCATCACGCCGAGGCCCGCCTGCCGGGCGGCCCGTTCGGCGCCGCGGGCGACGTCCACGAAGAAGGGGTTGCCCATGTCGAGGACGAGCAGCCCCATGATCCGGCTGCGGCCCGCGCGCAGTTGGCGGGCGGACTCGCTGCGGACGTAGCCGAGCCGGTCGATCGCGGAGAGCACGCGGGCACGGGTCTCCGTGGCCACGGTGTCCGGGCGGTTGATGACGTTGGACACCGTGCCGACCGAGACGCCGGCGGCGCGGGCGACATCCTTGATTCCCACCGACTGGGCCATCAGGCAGAAACCTCCAGAGAGTCAGGGACGAGGGGCGGCGGGGAGGGCGGTGGGGGACCTTCACATTACCGCCATCCCGCCGCGCACCGGACCGGTCGGGCGGGGAGCCGGAAGTCGGCGGCGTGGAGCGCCGAGGGGGTCGTCCCGCTCGACTTCTCCTGGTGGAGGACGGACGGGACGCCGTCCGACTCGGGGACTTCGTCGTCTCGTACGAGGGGAACGCGGGGAGGAGGTCAGGCGAGGTGGAAGACCTCGGTGAGCGGTTTCATGGCCTCGTCGGGCCGGGCGCCGTCCAACGACTCGAAGAACGGCGCCATCTCCGCCTGCCAGCGGGCGTTGACCCCGGTGGCCTCCATGCCGGCCTGGGCCGCGGCGAAGTCCTCGGTCTCCAGGTAGCCGACGAGCAGTCCGTCCTCGCGCAGGAAGAGCGAGTAGTTGTGCCAGCCGGTGGCCGAGAGTGCGTCGAGCATCTCCGGCCAGACGGCGGCGTGCCGCTCGCGGTACTCGTCGAGGCGGTCCGCCCGGACCTTCAGCAGGAAGCACACGCGTTGCATCAACACCCCTTGTGTGATCAGAAGTTGAACTGGTCGATGTTCTTGGCGTCGAAGACGGTCGGCTTGCCGAGGCTGATCACGCCGTCCTTGCCGATGGTGTAGCTCGTGCCGCCGGCCGTGAAGGTCTCGCCCTCCTTGCCGGTGATCTGGCCGGACACCAGGGCCACCGCCGTCTGCGCGGCGAGCGCGCCGAGCTTCGCCGGGTCCCACAGCTCGAAGGCCTCGACGGTGCCGTTCTTGACGTACTTGCGCATGTCGTTGGGGGTGCCGAGGCCGGTCAGCTTGACCTTGCCCTTGTACTTGGAGCCGGACAGGTACTGGGCGGCGGCCTTGATGCCGACGGTGGTCGGGGAGATGATCCCCTTCAGGTTCGGGTACTCCTGGAGCAGGCCCTGGGTCTGCTGGAAGGACTTCTGGGCGTCGTCGTCGCCGTAGGCGACCTTGACGAGCTTGATGTCCTTGTACTTGGGGTCCTTGAGTTCGTCCTTCATGAACTCGATCCAGGCGTTCTGGTTGGTCGCGGTCTGCGCGGCGGACAGGATCGCGATCTCGCCCTTGTAGCCGATCTGCTCGGCGAGCAGCTGGACCTCGGTGCGGCCCAGGTCCTCGCCACTGGCCTGGGAGACGAAGGCGTTGCGGCACTCGGGGTTGGTGTCGGAGTCGTAGGTGACGACCTTGATGTCGTTGCTCATGGCCTGCTTGAGCGCGGTGCACAGCGCCCCCGGGTCCTGCGCGGACACGGCGATCGCGTCGACCTGCTGCTGGGTGAGCGTGTTGACGTAGGACACCTGGCCGGAGGTGTCGGTGCCGCTGCTGGTGCCGACCTCCTTGTAGCTGGAGCCCAGTTCCTTCAGGGCCGCCTCGCCGCCCTTGTCGGAGGTGGTGAAGTACGGGTTGTTGACCTGCTTGGGCAGGAAGCCGACGGTGAGGCCCTTCTTGGTGGCCGCGTTCGGGTCGGCCTTGCCGCCGGAGGCCGCGGCGCCGGTGCTCTCGTTCTTCACGTCCTCCTTGGTGGTGCCGCCGCAGGCGGTGGCGGCGAGCGCGAGGGAGGTGACGGCGGCGAGGGCCGCGCAGGCACGGCGGAGGGATGACTTGCGCATGGGAGAGGGTCCTTTGTGAGTACGGGAGGACGCGGGGGCGGCTGGGGGGTCACGGGGCCGGGGCGGGTGCGCCGGCCGGTGGTGGTGCCGACGCGGCTCGCCGGCCGGCCCGTGCGACGGCGATCTGGCGGGCGACGCGGGGGCCGAGCACGGACAGGACGAGCAGGACGCCGGTGACGACGATCTGCGACTGGGCGGAGACGTCCTTCAGGCTCATCACGTTCTGCAGGGCGCCGAGCAGGAAGACACCGGCTACGGCTCCGCCGAGGGTTCCCTTGCCGCCGTCGAAGTCGATGCCGCCGAGCAGCACCGCGGCGACGACGGAGAGTTCGAGGCCGGTGGCGTTGTCGTAGCGGGCGCTGGCGTAGTGCAGGGCCCAGAAGACGCCGGTGAGGGAGGCCATCAGGCCGGTCAGGGTGAACAGGATCAGCTTCTGCCGCCTGACCCGGATGCCGGCGAACCGGGCGGCCTCCTCGCTGGCGCCGATCGCGAACAGCGACCGGCCGAACGGGGTGGCGTGCAGGGCGACCACGGCGATCGCGAGGAGCACCACGAAGGGCAGCAGGGCCTGCGGGACGAAGGTGTCGCCGATGCGTCCGGCCGCGAAGTCCAGGTACGGGGCGGGGAAGTCGGTGACCGCGTCGGAGCCGAGCACGATCTGCGCGATGCCCCGGTAGGCGGCCATGGTGCCGATGGTGACGGCGAGCGAGGGCAGTCCGAGGCGGGTCACCAGCAGCCCGTTGACCAGGCCGCAGACCACGCCGAGCAGCAGGCAGACCGGGATGATCGCCTCGATGGTCATGCCCTGGTTCCACAGGGCGCCCATCACCGCGCCGGACAGGCCGGCCGTGGAGGCGACGGACAGGTCGATCTCGCCGGAGACGACCAGCAGGGTCATCGGCAGGGCGATCAGCGCGATGGGGAGCGTGTTGCCGATCAGGAAGGACAGGTTGAGGGCGTTGCCGAAGCCGTCCACGAACGAGAAGGACAGCAGGAGCAGCACGATCAGGAGGGCGCCGACGACCGTGTCCCACCGGATGGCGCGGGCCAGCGACTCAGGCATGGCGGGCGTTCCTCTTCTTCAGGGCCGACGCCACCCGCAGCGCGACCACGCGGTCGACGGCGATGGCGAGGAGGAGCAGGATGCCGTTGATGGCGAGCACCCAGACGGAGCTGACGCCGAGGGCGGGCAGCACGCTGTTGACGGAGGTCAGCAGCAGGGCGCCGAGGGCGGCGCCGTAGACGCTGCCGGAGCCGCCGGTGAAGACCACGCCGCCGACGACGACCGCGCTGACGACGGTGAGTTCGTAGCCGTTGCCGGTGCCGGAGTCGACGTTGCCGAACCGGGCGAGGTACAGGGCTCCGGCGAGGCCGGCGAGGGCGCCGCAGAAGGTGTAGGCGACGAGGATCCGCTTGCGGACGGGGATGCCGGCGAGGCGGGCGGCCTCCGGGTTGGAGCCGAGCGCGTACAGCTCGCGGCCGCTGCCGAAGTGCTTGAGGTAGTAGGCGGTGGCGACCAGGACGACGAGGGCGATGACCGCCAGGTACGGCACGGCGGAGATGCCGCCGGAGCCGAAGTCGACGAACCCGCCGGGCAGGTCGGCGGCGGTGATCTGCCGGGAGCCGACCCAGATGGAGTCGATGCCGCGGATGATGTACAGCGTGCCGAGGGTGACGACCAGGGCCGGGACCTGGCCGAGGCTGACCAGGAGGCCGTTCAGCAGGCCGAAGCCGATGCCGAGCAGGACCGCCAGCACGACCGCGACGAGCGGGTCGCCGCCGCCTTGGAGGTAGACGCCGGCGGCGAAGGCGCTGATGCCGAGCGTGGAGCCGACGGACAGGTCGACGTTGCGGGTGATGACGACCAGGGACTGGCCGGTGGCGACCAGGACCAGGATGGTCGCGTTGAGCAGCAGGTCCTTGATGCCCTGTTCCGACAGGAACTCGCTGTTGCCGGCCTGGGTGACGGCGATCATCACCAGGAAGACCAGCAGGATGGCCAGTTCGCGCATCTTGAAGACGCGGTCCACCAGGCGGGTGCTGCTGGACCTGGCCACCTCGGCGGCGGGGGCTTCGGGAGTGGTCACCGTCATGCGGCTGCCCTCCCGGTGGCTGCGGCCATCACGGTTTCCTCGGTGGCGTCGGAGCGGGGATCTCGGCGGTGAGCCGGCCCTCGTGCATCACCAGCACGCGGTCGGCCATGCCGAGGATCTCGGGCAGGTCGGAGGAGATCATCAGGACGGCGACCCCGTCGGCGGCCAGTTCGGACAGCAGCCGGTGCACCTCGGCCTTGGTGCCGACGTCGATGCCGCGGGTGGGCTCGTCGACGATGAGCACCTTCGGCCCGGTGGCCAGCCACTTCGCCAGCACGACCTTCTGCTGGTTGCCGCCGGAGAGCGTGTTGACGGTGTCGGCGATGCGGGCGTACTTCACCTGGAGCCGGACCGCCCAGTCGAGCGAGCGGCTGCGCTCGGCGCCGCGGTCCATCAGGCCGGCCCTGACGGTCGTACGGAGTCCGGTCAGGCCGATGTTGCGCTCGATGGACATGTCCATCACCAGGCCCTGGGCGCGCCGGTCCTCGGGACCAGGGCGAGGCCCGCGGCCATGGCGGTGGACGGGGCGCCGTTGGTGAGCGCGCGGCCGGCGACCTCCACCTCGCCGGCGTCCCAGCGGTCGATGCCGAAGACCGCGCGGGCGACCTCGGTGCGCCCGGCGCCGACCAGTCCGGCGAGGCCGACGATCTCGCCGCGCCGGACCTCGAAGGAGACGTCGGTGAAGACGCCCTCGCGGGTCAGCCGGCGCACGCTGAGGGCGACCTCGCCCGGGTCGACGTGCTGCTTCGGGTACAGCTCGTCGAGGTCGCGGCCGACCATCCGGCGCACCAGGTCGTCCTCGGTCATGCCGTCGAGGGGCTCGCTCGCGATCCAGGCGCCGTCCCGCAGGGTCGTCACCCTCTGGCAGATCGCGAAGATCTCCTCCAGCCGGTGCGAGATGAACAGCACGGCGGCGCCCTCCTCGCGCAGGGTGCGCACGACGTTGAAGAGGCGGGCGACCTCGCTGCCGGTGAGAGCGGCGGTCGGCTCGTCCATGATCAGGACGCGGGCGTCGAAGGAGAGCGCCTTGGCGATCTCGACGATCTGCTGGTCCGCGATGGACAGGCCGCGCGCCGGGCGGTCCGGGTCCAGGTCGACGCCGAGGCGCCGCATCAGGGCCGCGGTGGCCTCGTGGGTGGCCTTGTGGTCGATGCGGCCGAGGGCCCGCCGGGGCCGGCGGCCCATGAAGATGTTCTCGGCGATCGAGAGGTCGGGGAAGAGCGTGGGCTCCTGGTAGATCACGGCGATGCCGGCGTCGCGGGCGTCGCCGGGGCCGTGGAAGACGACGGGCCCGCCGTCGAGCAGCACCTGGCCGGCGTCCGGCCGGTGCACTCCGGCGAGCGTCTTGATGAGGGTCGACTTGCCCGCGCCGTTCTCCCCGGCGAGGGCGTGGACCTCGCCGGGGAACAGCTCCAGGGAGACGCCCCGCAGGGCGCGTACGGCGCCGAAGGACTTGGAAACGTCCCTGAGCGCCAGCACCGGGGCTTGTCCCGTGTCGGACGGGTGGGTCATGGATGGCTCCTCGACGACGTCCGCCGACAGTCCCCGAGGGGCCGCCACGACGTCGTGAAAGGTTTCAACTGGATGGCCGGGACGTTAGGCACGACGGACATGTCACGTCAATGGGTCCGCCTCGAAAAGTTTTCGATAATCGAAGGTCACACAACGGTCACGGAGACCGGACCTGGGCAGAGGGGTTGACACACCCCCGGCAGCCTCATAGCTTCCCGTTCTGAATCGTTTCATCCGGACGCCTTTCAAGAAGCCTTTCCGGAAGCCGATCAGGATGTCTTTCCGGACCGATGTCACAGGAGCACTGAGTGACCGACCTCGCCGCGGTGAAGGCCGCGCTGAAGACCCAGGCCGTAGAGACGCCGTCGTGGGCGTACGGGAACTCGGGGACCCGCTTCAAGGTGTTCGCCCAGGAGGGCGTGCCCCGCGACCCGCGGGAGAAGCTCGACGACGCGGCGAAGGTGCACGAGTTCACCGGCGTCGCCCCGACCGTGGCCCTGCACATCCCCTGGGACAAGGTGGAGGACTACTCCGCACTTGCGAAACATGCCGAGGACCGGGGGTGAAGCTGGGGACGATCAACTCCAACACCTTCCAGGACGACGCGTACAGGCTGGGCAGCGTCTGCCACCCGGAGGCCTCGGTCCGGCGCAAGGCCGTCGACCACCTCCTCGAGTGCGTCGACATCATGGACGCGACCGGCTCCGCCGATCTCAAGCTGTGGTTCGCCGACGGTACGAACTACCCCGGCCAGGACGACATCCGGGCCCGGCAGGACCGGCTGGCCGAGGCCCTGGCCGAGGTCTACGGGCGCCTCGGGGACGGGCAGCGGATGCTGCTGGAGTACAAGTTCTTCGAGCCCGCGTTCTACGCGACCGACGTGCCGGACTGGGGTACGGCGTACGCCCACTGCCTCAAGCTCGGTCCCAAGGCCCAGGTCGTGGTCGACACCGGGCACCACGCGCCGGGCACCAACATCGAGTTCATCGTGGCCACGCTGCTGCGCGAGGGCAAGCTCGGCGGGTTCGACTTCAACTCGCGGTTCTACGCCGACGACGACCTGATGGTGGGGTCGGCCGACCCGTTCCAGCTGTTCCGGATCATGTACGAGGTCGTCCGCGGCGGGGGCCTCGGTTCCGAGGTGGCGTTCATGCTCGACCAGTGCCACAACATCGAGGCGAAGATCCCGGCGATCATCCGGTCCGTGATGAACGTCCAGGAGGCCACGGCGAAGGCGCTGCTGGTCGACCGGTCGGCGCTGGCCGCCGCGCAGGCCGCCGGGGACGTCCTGGAGGCGAACGCGGTGCTGATGGACGCGTACAACACCGATGTGCGGCCGCTGCTGCGCGAGGTGCGGGAGGAGACGGGGCTGGACCCCGACCCCGTCGCCGCGTACCGCGCGAGCGGGTGGGCCGAGAAGATCGTCGCCGAGCGGGTCGGTGGGAGCAGGCCGGCTGGGGCGCGTGAGCGCCGGCCGCGTTCCCGCCGCTCACGGGCCAGGGGTCGCTCTCTCCGCCAGTCGCGGACCGGGGGCGCCCTCTCCGCCGCTCGCGGACCGGGGGTGTCGCGGCCGACCGCCCGCGTATCCGCCGCCCGCGGCCGGGGGGCGTCGTCCCCGCCGTTCACGGGGCGCCGGTCGCCGCTCGCGGACTGCGGGCAGTCGTCACCGCCGCTCGCGGACCGGAGGTCGTCCTCCCCGCCGCTCGCGGCCGGGGGTCGTCCCCGCCGCTCGCGGACCGCAGGCCGGTGTCCCCGCCGCTCGCGAGCCACGGGTCGCCGTGAACGGCGGTGCCCCCTGCGGCGGAGCCGCGCATCGGCACGGCCCGCGCCCCTGGAAGAACCGCACTCACCCTCCTCTCTCACACAAGGACTGGAAGTTCATGGCACCGCATCCCGAAGCCGCCGCACTCCTCGCCCGGTCGCACCGGCTCGGCGCTGACCCCCGCAACACCAACTACGCCGGCGGGAACACCTCCGCCAAGGGCACCGACACCGACCCCGTCACCGGCACCGACGTCGAGCTGATGTGGGTGAAGGGCTCCGGCGGCGACCTCGGCACCCTGGCCGAGGCGGGACTGGCCGTGCTGCGGCTGGACCGGCTGCGGGGCTCGTCGACGTCTACCCGGGCGTCGAGCGCGAGGACGAGATGGTCGCCGCGTTCGACTACTGCCTGCACGGCAAGGGCGGTGCCGCCCCGTCCATCGACACCGCGATGCACGGGCTGGTCGACGCGGCTCACGTGGACCACCTGCACCCCGACTCGGGCATCGCGCTCGCCTGCGCCGCCGACGGGGAGAAGCTGACCGCCGAGTGCTTCGGCGACACGGTCGTCTGGGTGCCCTGGCGCCGGCCCGGCTTCCAGCTCGGCCTGGACATCGCGGCGGTGAAGAAGGCCAACCCGCAGGCCGTCGGCTGTGTGCTCGGCGGCCACGGCATCACCGCGTGGGGCGACACCGCCGAGGAGTGCGAGCGCAACTCGCTCCACATCATCCGCACCGCCGAGGCCTTCCTCGAGGAGCGCGGCAAGGCGGAGCCCTTCGGCCCGGTGCTCGACGGCTACGAGCCGCTGCCCGAGGCGGAGCGCCGCGAGCGGGCCGCCGCCCTCGCGCCGTACGTCCGGGCGATCGCCTCCCAGGACCGCCCGCAGGTCGGTCACTTCACCGACTCCGAGGTCGTCCTCGACTTCACCGCCCGCGCCGAGCACCCGCGCCTCGCCGCCCTCGGCACCTCCTGCCCGGACCACTTCCTGCGCACCAAGGTCCGCCCGCTGGTCCTCGACCTGCCGCCCGCCGCGCCGCTCGACGAGGCGATCGCGCGGCTGAAGGAGCTGCACGCCGCCTACCGCGAGGAGTACGCCGCCTACTACGCGCGGCACGCGCTGGCGGACTCCCCCGCCATGCGCGGCGCCGACCCGGCGATCGTGCTCGTGCCCGGGGTGGGCATGTTCTCCTTCGGCAAGGACAAGCAGACCGCCCGGGTGGCCGGCGAGTTCTACGTCAACGCGATCAACGTGATGCGCGGCGCCGAGTCGGTGTCGACGTACGCGCCGATCGAGGAGTCGGAGAAGTTCCGCATCGAGTACTGGGCGCTGGAGGAGGCCAAGCTCCAGCGGATGCCGAAGCCGAAGGCGCTGGCCACACGGGTGGCGCTGGTGACGGGCGCGGGCAGCGGGATCGGCAGGGCGATCGCGCACCGGCTGGTCGCCGAGGGCGCGTGCGTCGTGGTCGCCGATCTGAACGGGGACAACGCGGCCACCGTCGCCGAGGAGCTGGGCGGGCCGGACAAGGCCGTCGCCGTGACCGTCGACGTCACCTCCGAGGAGCAGATCGCCGACGCCTTCCGGTCCGCGGCGCTCGCCTTCGGCGGGGTCGACCTGGTGGTCAACAACGCCGGCATCTCCGTCTCCAAGCCGCTGCTGGAGACCTCCGCGAAGGACTGGGACCTCCAGCACGACATCATGGCCCGCGGCTCCTTCCTCGTCTCGCGCGAGGCGGCCCGCGTGATGATCGCGCAGGGACTGGGCGGCGACATCGTCTACATCGCGTCGAAGAACGCCGTCTTCGCCGGCCCGAACAACATCGCCTACTCCGCGACCAAGGCCGACCAGGCCCACCAGGTGCGGCTGCTGGCCGCCGAGCTGGGGGAGCACGGGATCCGCGTCAACGGCATCAACCCCGACGGCGTGGTGCGCGGCTCGGGCATCTTCGCGGGCGGCTGGGGCGCCAAGCGCGCGGCCGTCTACGGAGTGGAGGAGGAGAAGCTGGGCGAGTTCTACGCGCAGCGCACCATCCTCAAGCGGGAGGTGCTGCCCGAGCACGTGGCGAACGCCGTCTTCGCCCTCACCGGCGGCGAGCTCACCCACACCACCGGTCTGCACATCCCGTCGACGCGGGTGTGGCGGCCGCCTTCCTCCGGTGACGGCCGTGAAGTCGTACGCCGCGGTCGACCTCGGCGCCTCCAGCGGGCGCGTGATGGCCGGCCGCGTCGGCCCGGACACGCTGGAGCTGACCGAGGCGCACCGCTTCCCCAACCGGCCCGTGCGCGTGCCGGAGGGCCTGCGCTGGGACGTGCTCGGGCTGTACGCCGGGGTGCTGGAGGGGCTGCGGGCCGCCGGTGCGGCGACGGGGGGCCGGCTCGACTCCGTCGGCATCGACAGCTGGGCCGTGGACTACGGCCTGCTCGACGCCGACGGGGCCCTGCTGGGCAACCCGGTGCACTACCGCGACGCCCGCACCGAGGGCGTCCCGGAGAAGGTGTGGGCGAGCGTCCCGGCCGCCGAGCTGTACGCGGCGACCGGACTGCAGTACGCGCCGTTCAACACGCTGTACCAGTTGACGGCGGCCCGCGGGAGCCGTCAACTGGCCTGTGCGAGCAGGCTGCTGATGATCCCCGACCTGCTGTCGTACTGGCTGACCGGCGAGCAGGGCACCGAGCTGACCAACGCCTCCACCACCCAGCTCGTCGATCCCCGGACCGGCGACTGGGCGTACGGCCTCGCCGCGCGGCTGGGCGTCGACCTCTCCCTGTTCGCGCCGCTGCGGCGGCCCGGGACGCGGCGGGCGTGCTGCGGGCGGAGGTGCTGGAGGAGACCGGGCTGGCCGGGCCCGTGCCGGTGACGGCCGTCGGGTCGCACGACACGGCGTCCGCGGTGGCCGCCGTACCGGCGACGGGCGGGCGCTTCGCCTACATCTGCACCGGCACCTGGTCCCTGGCCGGCCTGGAGCTCGAGGCGCCCGTGCTCACCGAGGACAGCCGCGCCGCCAACTTCACCAACGAGCTGGGGCTGGACGGCACGGTCCGCTACCTCCGCAACATCATGGGGCTGTGGCTGCTCCAGGAGTGCGTCCGGGCCTGGGGGAACCCGAACCTGAGCGGGCTGCTGCGCGACGCCGCCGAGGTGCCGGCGCTGCGGTCGGTGGTGGACGCGGGGGACGCCGCGTTCCTCGCCCCGGGCCGGATGCCGGAGCGGATCGCCGAGGCGTGCCGTGCCTCCGGGCAGCCGGTGCCGGGCACCCCGCCGAGATCACCCGCTGCATCCTGGACTCGCTCGCGCTCGCCCACCGGCGGGCGGTCGAGGACGCCCAGCGGCTGGCCGGCCATCCCGTCGACGTCGTGCACGTCGTGGGCGGCGGCACCCGCAACTCGCTGCTGTGCCAGCTCACCGCCGACGCCTGCGGGCTGCCGGTGGTGGCCGGTCCGACGGAGGCCGCCGCGCTCGGCAACGTCCTCGTCCAGGCCAGGGCTCACGGGCTGGTGGGCGACCGGCAGGACATGCGCGGGCTGCTCGCCAGGACCCAGCACCTGACGCGCTACGAACCGCGGGGCGGCACCGGCCGCTGGCGGGACGCGCAGGCCCGGCTCACCGCACGGTGAGCCGGGACCCGCGCCCGGACCGGGCCCGCCCCACATGAGCCGGGACTCGGCCCCGGACCCGGCCCGCCCCACATGAACCGGACCCGGCCCGCCATGCGTGAGCCGGAGTCCGGCCCCGGTCCGGCCGCCGGGCTACCCTGCACCCAC
This sequence comes from Streptomyces sp. Tue 6430, assembly GCA_021568835.1. GTDB lineage: Bacteria > Actinomycetota > Actinomycetes > Streptomycetales > Streptomycetaceae > Streptomyces. Next base: position 613,690 of record JAKGSH010000001.1, on the reverse strand, counting down.
CCGACGAACGATCCCGAGGAGCCGCGATGCGTGTCGCACTGTTCCTGACCTGTGTCAACGACACGCTGTATCCCGACACCGGCCGCGCCGTGGTGAAACTGCTGACCAGACTGGGTGTCGAGGTCGACTTCCCGATGGCCCAGACCTGCTGCGGCCAGGCCCACTACAACACCGGCTACCGCCACGAGGCCGAACCCCTCGCCCGCCACTTCTCCGACGTCTTCGGGAGTACGAGGCGATCGTGACGCCGTCGGGGTCGTGCGGGGCGATGGTGCGCGAGCTGTATCCGCGGATGGGCGAGCGGGCGCGGGCCGAGGGCCGCGGCACCACCCTCGCCGCGGCCCTGGCGCCGGTGGTGCCGAAGACGTACGAGCTGACGGAGTTCCTGGTCGACGTGCTCGGCGTGACGGACGTCGGGGCGTACTACCCGCACACCGTGACCTACCACCCGACCTGTCACGGGCTGCGTGGTCTCGGTCTCGGGGAGCGGCCCCGGCGGCTGCTCGAAGCCGTGAAGGGGCTGGAGCTGGTCGAGCTGCCCGGCGCCGAGGAGTGCTGCGGCTTCGGCGGGACCTTCGCGCTGAAGAACGCCGACGTCTCCGCGGCGATGGGCGCGGACAAGGTGCGCAACGCCGAGTCGACGGGCGCCGAGGTGCTGTGCGCGGCCGACAACTCGTGCCTGATGCACCTCGGCGGCACGATGACCCGGCTCCGCTCCGGCCTGCGGCCGGTGCACATCGCGGAGATCCTGGCGAGCACGGAGGAGGAACCGGCCGTATGAGCGGGACGTATCTCGGAATGCCGGCGTTCCCGGAGGCCGCCCGCGAGGCGGTCGGCGACACGACGCTGCGGGGCAACCTGCGGCACGCCACGCACACCATCCGCGCCAAGCGCGCGGCGGCGGTCGCCGAGGTGTCCGACTGGGCGGAGCTGCGGGAGGCCGGCAAGCGGATCAAGGACCACACGCTCCGTCACCTCGACCGCTACCTCGAGCAGTTGGAGCAGTCCGTCACGGCGGCGGGCGGCACCGTCCACTGGGCGGCCGACGCCGACGAGGCCAACCGGATCGTCACCCGGCTGGTCGAGGAGACCGGCGAGTCGGAGGTCGTGAAGGTCAAGTCCATGGCCACGCAGGAGATCGGGCTCAACGAGGCCCTGGAGGCCGCGGGCATCCGCGCCTACGAGACCGATCTCGCCGAGCTGATCGTGCAGTTGGGCAAGGACCGGCCCTCGCACATCCTCGTCCCCGCGATCCACCGCAACCGCGGGGAGATCCGCGACATCTTCGCCCGCGAGATGGGCGAGTGGGGGCGCCCGGCGCCCGAGGGGCTGACGGACACGCCGGCCGAACTCGCCGAGGCGGCCCGGCTGCACCTGCGCGAGAAGTTCCTGCGGGCCAAGGTGGGCGTCTCCGGCGCCAACTTCATGGTCGCCGAGACCGGCACCCTGGTGGTCGTCGAGTCCGAGGGCAACGGGCGGATGTGCCTCACCCTCCCCGAGACGCTGATCTCGGTGGTCGGCATCGAGAAGATCGTGCCGTCGTGGCGCGACCTGGAGGTCTTCCTCCAGACCCTCCCCCGCTCCTCCACCGCCGAACGCATGAACCCCTACACCTCCACGTGGACGGGCACCACCGACGGCGACGGCCCGCGGACCTTCCACCTGGTCCTCCTCGACAACGGCCGCACCGACACCCTCGCCGACGAGGTCGGCCGCCAGGCCCTGCGCTGCATCCGCTGCTCGGCCTGTCTCAACGTCTGCCCCGTCTACGAGCGGGCGGGCGGGCACGCCTACGGCTCGGTCTACCCGGGGCCCATCGGCGCCATCCTCAGCCCCCAACTGCGGGGCACCCAGAGCGAGATCGACGCCTCACTGCCGTACGCCTCCTCGCTGTGCGGCGCCTGCTACGAGGTCTGCCCGGTCGCCATCGACATCCCCGAGGTGCTGGTGCACCTGCGGGAACGGGTCGTGCAGGGCGGGCCGGTGACGCGGGAGGGCAACAAGACGGTGCTCAAGCCTGCCAAGGGGCACGCCGCCGAGCGGGCGGCGATGCGGGCGGCCCGCTGGGCGTTCAGCCGGCCCGGCGCCCTGCGCGCCGGGCAGCGGCTCGCCTCCCGCACCCGTCGGCTGCACCCGCGCTCGCTGCCGGGCCCCGGCAAGGCGTGGAGCGGCACCCGGGACCTCCCGGCCGTGCCGGCGGAGCCCTTCCGCGACTGGTGGCAGCGCACGCACGGCGGGAACGACGACAAGGGGGCCGCGCAGTGAGCGGCGAAGCGAGCAGCAGGGAACGGATTCTGGGCCGGGTGCGGCGCGCGCTGGCCGACGTGCCGCGGGACGACTCCCCGTACGAGGACTACGAGGACGCCGTCGGGCGGGACTACCTGCGCGAGCACGGCGACCGGAGCGTCGCGCAGACGGTGGAGCTGCTCGCGGAGAACCTGGCGGACTACCGGGCGGTCGTGCACCGCTGTACCGAGGAGGACCTGGCGGCGACGATCGCGGGCGCGCTGGCTGCGCGGGGCGCGAGGACGGTGCTCGTGCCGCCGGGACTGGACGACCGCTGGCTCGCGGCCACCGATGCCGAACGGCTCCCGGACACCGCGACGAGCACGCCGCACGAACTCGACCGGATCGACAGCGTGGTCACGGCGTGCACGGTGGCGGTGGCCGAGACCGGCACGATCGTCCTGGACGGCTCGCCCGACCAGGGCCGCCGCCGCATCACCCTCGTCCCCGACCACCACATCTGCGTCGTGCGCGTCCCCGACCAGGTGGTCGCCTCCGTCCCGCAGGCGCTCGAACGGCTGGACCCGGCACGCCCGTTGACGTGGATCTCCGGGCCCTCGGCGACCAGCGACATCGAACTCGACCGGGTGGAGGGCGTGCACGGCCCGCGCACCCTGGAGGTGATCCTGGTCGGCCAGGGTCTTTCGTTTGGATCAGGTGGATCAGGCCGGACCCCGCGAGCCCGGCCTGATCCAAACGAAAGACCCTGAGCGGCCGCCTCACAACTCCTTGCGCTCCAGCGGCTGTTGGGCCGGGCCCTGGATGACCTTGCCCTCCACGTCGAAGCGGGAGCCGTGGCAGGGGCACTCCCAGGCCCGCTCCGCGCGGTTGAACGCCACCAGGCAGCCCAGGTGGGTGCAGCGCGCGGAGACGGCGTGGAGCTGCCCGGCCTCGTCGCGGTGGACGGCGCGGCGTTCCCCGGCGACGCGCACGACCGCGCCGTCGCCGGGGCGATCCCGTCGACCGTCGAGCCGGTCCCCGTCGGCAGCCGGTCCCCCACGAAGTGGCGGGCCACGTCGGCCTGGTGCTTGAGGAAGGTGGCTCCCTCCCGGACGACGGAGGCGATGCGGCGCGGGTCGTAGAGGCCGCTCCAGGGGCAGTCGTGCCCGGTGATCAGGTCGCCGATCAGCCGGCCCGCCATGATGCCGCCGCTCATGCCCCAGCCGCCGAAGCCGGTGGCCACGTACACGTTCCGGCTGCCGGGGTGCAGGGGGCCGACCAGCGGGACGGAGTCGGTGGAGTCGTTGTCCTGGGTGGCCCAGCGATGGGTGAAGGTCAGGTCGCCGAAGTGCCCGGTGGCCCAGCCGGCGAGCCTGTCGAACCGTTCCTCGACGTCGCCGCCCGCGCCGGGGTGAAGTGCTCGCCGGTCACGATCAGGAGCCGCCGGCCGTCGGGCAGGGGCGCGGTGCGCACGGAGCGGGTGTTGTCCTCGGGGGTGATGTACGTGCCGCGCGGCGCGCGGCCGGCGTCGACCGGCGCGGCCAGCACCAGTTCGCGGCGCGGGGAGAGCCGGGTGAACAGCAGCGCGCGGTCGAAGACCGGGTAGTGGGTGGCGACGACGACGGCGCGGGCGGTCACCTTCGTCACCGACCGCGGGGACTCCACGGTCAGCTCGCAGGGGTCGCCCTCGTTCAGGCCGGTGACGCGGCTGTGCTCGTGGAGGGTGCCGCCGAGGCGCCGGACGGCGTCGGCGACGGCCAGGAGGTACTTGCGGGGGTGGAACTGGGCCTGGTCGGCGACCCGGACGGCGCCCGCGACCGGGAACGGCAGTTCGGTCTCCGTCACGTACTCGGCGGGCAGCCCCGCCTCCCTCGCCGCCTCCGCCTCGGCCTTCAACAGGTCCGTACGGGCGGGGTCCTGCGCGTAGGTGCAGGAGGCCGCGTCCTCCCATTCGCAGTCGATGCCCAGTTCCTCGGCGACGGCCGCGGCGTGCCGGACGGCTTCCGACTGGGACCGGGCGTACAGCCGGGCTCCTTCGGGGCCGCGGCTGCGCCGCAGGTGGTCGTAGACGAGGGTGTGCTGGGCGCTCAGCTTGGCCGTGGTGTGGCCGGTGACGCCGGCCGCGATCCGGTCGGCCTCCAGGACGGCGACCGAGCGGCCGCGCCGGGCCAGTTCCAGGGCCGTGCTGAGCCCCGCGATGCCCGCGCCGACCACGGCCACGTCGACGGTGAGCGGCCCCTCGGGTGGGGGCGCCGGATCACCGGGCGGTGCGGTGTGCAGCCAGTACGACCCGTGCATGTCCGCCTGCTGTTCCATGGGCCCCGAGTGCCCGCGCCGGGGCCGGTCACACGGCGGGCGGGCACGGCGGCGGGTGGCCGCATGGCCGGGTGGCCAGGCGGCCGCGTCACCGCGTGACCAGGTGACCGCATGGCCGCGTGACCAGGTGACCGCGTGACCGCGTTCCGCCGGTGACCGGTCGGGTCAGCAGTAGGTGATCGGGCAGCCGTGCCGCAGGGCGTACCGGGCGGCGCGCAGGTACACCGCCGCGTAGAAGGCGGTGTCGAGGTCGTCGGCCCACGGGCCCGGTCGCGCGGCGGCGGTCGCGCGCGCGCCGTCCGCCGTGAACCACCGGCTCAGTTCGAGGTTGGCGCCGGTCTCCGGTATCGCGTCCAGGGGCAGGCCGAGGACCGCGGCCAGCCGCTCGCCGACAGCGAGGGCCTGCGGGGCGCCGGCGACCACCGTCTCGTCGGTGTAGGCGGAGCCGAACGGCAGCACGACCGACTCCGTCAGGGACACGGGCGCCAGGACGGTCCAGCCGTAGAAGGCGTCGCGTTCGGCCTCCGTCAGCCGGTCCCGGCAGAACGCGTCGAACCCCGCCATGGGCGGAGCGGCCTTCTCCTCGAACCAGCCGCGCTCGCCTCCGCGCCCGGCCGACGGCCCGGACCCCGGCCGGTAGGGCGGCAGTCCACGTCGCCGCAGCTCGTCGCCGAGCGCCGCGGCGACGGCGCCGTACCCGCCCTCGTCCTCGCTGAACCATTCCCGCTCGCCGATGCTCACCAGATAGACGCCCATGAGCGCACGGTAGCGGGCGGCACCGACGACGCGGGCCGGGCGGCGGGCCCCGCCGACCGCGCGGCGGGCCCCGCCGACCTGATGACAAGCGTGCTGAACAAGCGCTTAGATAGCCCCCGGAAACCTCGCCCGCTCCGCACCCGACCGCCGGAGGCCCCGTTGTTCACGTCCGTCGACGATGTCTCCGCCCGCCTCGCCGCGACCGGCTATCTGGCCTCGCCGTCCGTCGCCACCACCGTCTTCCTCGCCGACCGGCTCGGCAAGCCGCTCCTCGTGGAGGGGCCGGCCGGCGTCGGCAAGACGGAACTCGCCAAGGCCGTCGCCCAGGTGGCCGGCGCCCGGCTGGTGCGCCTGCAGTGCTACGAGGGGTCGACGAGTCGCGGGCACTGTACGAGTGGAACCACGCCAAGCAGTTGCTGCGCATCAGCGCGGGACGCGACGAGACGTGGGACGAGGCCCGCACGGACATCTTCAGCGAGGAGTTCCTCCTCCCCGCCCCTGCTCACCGCGATCCGCGGCGACGAGCCGACGGTGCTGCTGATCGACGAGACCGACAAGGCCGACGTCGAGGTGGAGGGCCTGCTCCTGGAGGTGCTCAGCGACTTCCAGGTCACCGTCCCCGAGCTGGGCACGATCACGGCGACCCGCCGCCCCTTCGTCGTTCTCACCTCGAACGCGAGCCGTGAGCTGTCGGAGGCGCTGCGCCGCCGCTGCCTGTTCCTGCACATCGGTTTCCCCGAGGAGGAGCTGGAGCGGCGGATCGTCCGGCTGAAGGTGCCGGGCATCGACGCGGCGCTGGCGGAGTCGGTCGTGCGGGTGGTGGGTGCGCTGCGCGCGATGGACCTGCGGAAGGTGCCCTCCGTCGCGGAGACGATCGACTGGGCGCGCACCCTGCTCGCGCTGGGCGCCGACGCGCTCGACGCGGACCTCGTGCGCGACACGCTCGGCGTGATCCTCAAGCACCAGGACGACGTCCTCAAGGCCGCCGCGAAGCTCGACCTGGACGCCGTGTGACCGGCGGCTCGGAGGTGGTGGAGAGGCTGACGGGCCTGGTCGCGGCGCTGCGCGCGCACGGGCTGCGGGTCGGCACCGGTGAGACGGTGGACGCGGCGCGGGCGGCGGCCGTCCTGGGCTTCACCGACCGCGCGCTGCTGCGCGAGGGGCTGGCCGCGACGCTGCTGCACTCCGCGGACCAGCGGCGGGTGTTCGACGCGGTCTTCGACCTGTACTTCCCGTACGGCGTCGGCGTGTCCGGGGCCGGCGGATCCGGGCCCGTGCCGCCCGCCGACCGGGAGGGTCTGCGGGACCGGCTCGCGGCCGCCCTCGCCGACGACGACACGGCCCTGACGGCCCGGTTGGCGATCGAGGCCGTCGACGGCCTGGGCGGGTACGGGAGTTCACCGGGGTCGGACGGCTGGTCGGCGTACCAGACCCTCGAACGGCTGCGCCCGCAGACGCTGCTGGCGCGGGTCCGGGACGAGGTGCGGCGGCGGGGCGGGGGCGCCGGGTTCACCGACCGGCTGCTGGAGGACGAGGTCCGGCGGCGGATCGAGGCCTTCCGGGCGCTGGTCGCCGTGGAGGCGCGGCGGCGGGTGGCCGAGCGGCGGGGCCGGGACGAGATCGCCCGGCGGGCGGTCGCCCCGACCGCGGACCGGGTCGACTTCCTGTACGCGGCCGCGACCGGCTGGCGGAACTGCGGCGCACCGTGCACCCGTTGGCGCGCAAGCTGGCCACCCGGCTGGCGGCGCGCCGGCGCCGGGCCGCGCGCGGTTCGATCGACCTGCGGCGCACGCTGCGCGGCTCGCTGTCGACGGGCGGGTGCCGATGCGTCCGGTGCTGCGCCGCCGACGTCCGGCCCGGCCCGAACTGGTGCTGCTGTGCGACGTGTCGGGCTCGGTGTCGGGCTTCTCCGACTTCACGATGCTGCTGGTGCAGGCGCTGCACGACCAGTTCGCCAAGGTGCGGGTGTTCGCCTTCGTCAACCGCGTCGACGAGGTCACCGGCCTGCTCCGGCACGGCGCGGCCGACCCGGAGGGCCTGGGCGCCCGCATCCGCGCGGAGGCGACGCTGACCGGCTGGCACGGCGGCAGCGACTACGGCGTCGCCCTGGGCGAGTTCGCCGAGCGGTACGGCGCGGCGGTCGGGCCCCGCACGACGGTCTTCGTGCTCGGCGACGCCCGCACGAACATGAGCGACCCCAACCTGCCCGCCGTACGGCGGATCGCGGCGCGGGCACGCCGGGTGCACTGGCTGAATCCGGAGCCGCGGACGCAGTGGGGCACGGGAGACTCGGCCGCCCCGGACTACGCCGAACTGGTCGCGATGCACGAGTGCCGCACCGCCCGCCAGCTCGGCGCGCTGATCGGCCGTATCCTCCCGGTCTGACCGGCCTGACTCCCGTGCCCGGCTCCCGGTCCGGCTCCCGGCCTGGCTTCCGGCCCGACCGGGCCGGTCTCAGTCGGCCTTCGCGTACTCCTGGGCCATCTGCCCGGCGAAGTCGTACGCCACCACCTGCTCGTCGCCGACCACCCAGGCGTCGTGGCCGGGCGAGCAGACGAACACGTCGCCGGGGCCCACCTCGCTCTCGGCGCCGTCGTCCATACGGATGCGCATGCGGCCCTGGACGACGTAGCCGTTGTGGTGCACCTGGCAGCTCTCGGTTCCGGCGATCGGGGCCACCGACTCCGACCAGCGCCAGCCGGGCTCGAAGGTCGCCACGGCGAAGTCCAGGCCCGTCATGTGGACGGCCTCGAGGTGCCCCCGCGGGAAATCGCGTCGCTCGTCCGGCTTGTCGAGCGTCTTCACTTCCAGCATGACGCTCCTCCCTTCCGGCCGCGGTCGACCGCGGCCGGGGCCGGTCTCCCCGGCGGCACCGGACGTCACCGGTGGGGGCCGGTCCCCACCCGTTCATCCTCCGCCCGCCACCTGAAAGCCGCCATTCGGGTGAATGCGGCGTCCACGGGCGACTGCCGGGCGGTCGCCGAACCTCTCCCGGTGATCTCGGGGCGTCCCGGTGAGGCGTCCTCGTGAGGCGTCCTCGTGAGGCGTCCTCGTGGGCCGCCCTCAGGACCCGTCCCGCGGGCCGCCGCCGCAGAGCCGCGCGAAGCGTTCGGCGTCGATGTTGCCGCCCGAGACGATCACTCCGACCCGCTCCGGCAGGGCGCCGGTCCGGCCGGAGAGCAGGGCGGCCAGCCCGGTGGCGCCGCTCGGCTCGACCACGATCTTCAGGCGTTCGAAGGCGAACCGCATGGCCGCGCGGATCTCGTCGTCGGAGACCAGCGCGATCTCGTCGACGAGTCGCCGGTTCACCGAGAAGGTGAGTTCACCGGGCGTGTGCAGGGCCTGGCCGTCGGCGATGGTGCGCGGCACCGGGATCTCGACGCGCCGCCCCGCCGCCAGCGACCGCCTGGTGTCGTCGCCGGCCTCCGGCTCGACGCCGACGATCCGGATCCCCCCGTACAGCGCCTTGGCCGCCGTGGCGCTGCCCGCGACGAGTCCGCCGCCGCCGACCGGCGCCAGCAGCGCCCCCAACTCGCCGACCTCCTCGAAGAGTTCGAGGGCCGCGGTGCCCTGTCCCGCCATGACGTGCGGATGCTCGTAGGGCGGGATGAGGGTCAGGCCCCGCTCGGCGGCCAAGGCCTCGGCGACGGCCACCCGGTCGTCGCCGTAGCGGTCGTAGGTCACGATCTCGGCGCCGTACCCCTGGGTCGCCTCGCGCTTGGAGCGCGGGGCGTCGTCGGGCATGACGATCACCGCGGTGGTGCCGAGTTCCCGGGCGGCGAGGGCGACGGCCTGGGCGTGGTTGCCGGAGGAGTAGGCGGCGATGCCGCGAGCGAGCTGCGCGGGGGTGAGCCGGGAGGCGGCGTTGTAGGCGCCGCGGAACTTGAAGGCGCCGACCCGCTGGAAGTTCTCGCACTTCAGCAGGACTTCGGAGCCGACGAGCGCGTCGAGGATGCGGGAGCGCAGGACGGGGTGCGGTGGGCGACGCCCTTCAGGCGGGCGGCCGCGTCACGGACGTCGTCCAGGGTGATGGGCGGGGGTGCGGTCGTCACGGGCGGGCTCCCTCGGAGGTGGGGTGCGGTCCGGGCCCGGCGGCCGCCCGGGCCCGGGACAGGTAGCTGTAGGCGGAGGCGCGGGAGATGCCGAGGCGGGCGGCGACCTGCTCGACCGCCCTGCGCACGGCGAACACGCCGCGTTCGTCGAGGGCGCGGAAGAGCGCCAGGCGCCGGGTCCTCTCCAGGCCGGCCCAGGTCCGGTCGCGCGGCAGGTGGGTGTCGAGGAGGGTGTCGACGACGGAGTCGATGTCGTCGCCGAAGGTGGTCAGGGGCGGGTCCGCGGGCGGGCCGGCGGCCCCGGCCAGGGCGGCGAGGAGGGTCTGGACGCGGCCGACCTCGGTGACGTCCACGTTGACGCACAGGGCGCCGAACACCGTGCCGGCGGAGTCGCGCAGCACCATCGTCGAGGACTTCACCGTCCGGCCGCCGGCGGTACGGGTGACGTAGTTCAGTTCGTCGTCGGCGTCGTCGCCGCGGGCGAGGACACGCAGGCCGATCTCGCTCATCGCGCCGCCGACGGCCCGCCCGGTCACCTCCCCCGCGACGGCGACCACGGAGTTCTCCGGGCGCCGGTAGTCGTGCAGCACCACCTCGCACACCGGCCCGAAGGTGGCCGCGACGCCGTCCACGACGGGCACGAGGGCGCGCAGGACGGCGTCCCGTTCGCCGTCGCGGGCCTCTTCGGCCCGGAAGTCGTCGTCCGCCATGCGGTTTCCCCTCCGTGTTCCGGTGCCGCACCCCACCCTCATTAGACCACGAATCCAGGACGTGGACGGAAAATCCAGGATCCGTCCGGGTCCGCCGGACCTTCGCGGGAAGCGGGAGGATCACGGGAGGATCAAGGGGTGGCATCGTCAATTGCCGTGTCCCTAGGATGGGTTGCCGACCGCGCCAGCCCTCGGCGCGGGCCCGCACTGGGGGATGAGATGCAGCCTGGCAAGCAGTTGTCCACGTCGATCGATGCCGCGGTTCCGACCGCCGCGCGCATGTACGACCACTATCTGGGCGGCAAGGACAATTACGCGGCGGACCGCGCGGCGTGCGAGGAGCTCGACAAGGTCGTCCCCAGCACGCGCGCCCTCGCCCTGAACAACCGGCGTTTCCTGCAGCGGGTCGTACGGACCCTGACGCAGGAGTACGGAATACGGCAGTACCTCGACCACGGCTCAGGTCTGCCCACGCAGAACAACGTGCACCAGGTCGCGCAGAGCATCGACCCGACGGCACACGTCGTCTACGTCGACAACGACCCGATGGTGCTCGTCCACGGCCGGGCCCTGCTGGAGCAGGACCATCGCACCACGGTCATACACGCCGACATGCGCGAGACCGAGGCGATCTTCACCCACCCCGACACCGAGCGTCTGATCGACTTCGCGGAGCCGGTGGCCGTGCTGTTCAACTCGGTGTTCCACTGCATCCCGGACAGCGAGACCGACGGGCCGCCGGCAGTGGTCCGGCGGGTGGCCGAACGCCTCGCGCCGGGCAGCTTCCTGGTGATGTGCCAACTGGTCAGCGAGGACCCGGAGGTCCGCGCGTTCGTCACGGACTTCATGGACCAGGCCACGCAGGGCCACTGGGGCCGGGTGCGCACGGAGAAGGACATGGAGGCGCTGTTCGAGGGTCTGGAGATCCTCGACCCCGGTCTGGTGGAGGTCTCCACCTGGCGGCCGGACACCGAGGTGGCGCCCCGTCAGCTCACCCAGGAGTGGATCGAGTTCGGCGGCGTCGCCCGGCTCCCCTGAGCGGCACCGCAGCCCCTCGATCCCCGGCCCCGGGTGCCCGGGGCCGGGGATCGAGGGTCAGTGGTCGGCAGTCGGCGGGTCAGAGGGTCCGGTAACGGGTCTCCGCCGTCTCGCGCAGGAGCGCGAGGGACTCCCGCGGGTTGAGCGCCTCGTCGGCCAGCCGGTCCAGCGTGACCCGGTACTCCTCCGTCTCGTCCTGGTCCTCCAGGAAGGTGGCGCTCCTGATCTGCTCGAGGTAGACGACGTCGGCAGGTCGGAGCCGCCGAACCGCAGATAGGTCACCGGGATCGCCGGTGCGGACGCGTGGGTGACGTCCAGCGGCACGACCTGCACGGTCACATGGGGCAGCGAGGCCATCCGCACCAGGTGGTCGAGCTGCTCCCGCATCACCTCGCGGCCGCCGAGCACCCGCAGGAGCACCGACTCGTCGACGACGGCCCACAGTTGCGGGCGTCCGGCCGCTCCAGGAGCTGGGCGCGGCGCATGCGCAGCTCCACCCGGCGCTCCACCTCACGGACGGGCGCCATCGGCAGGCCGCGCTCGACGACGGCCCTGGTGTACGCCGGGGTCTGCAACAGCCCCGGCACGTACTGGATCTCGAAGGTGCGGATGGCGGTGGCCGCCTCCTGGAGTCCCACCAGGCGGTCGAACCACTCGGGCATCAGCCGCTTGTCGTACCGCTGCCACCAGCCCGGCTCCCCTGCCCGCCGCAGCAACTGGAGCAGGACGGAGGCCTCATAGGCATCCGTCCCGTACAGGTCCAGGAGCGCGCGGACGTCGGTCTCCGCGGGAGGGCGGCGTCCCTTACCCGCCTCTATCCGCGACAGCTTCGCCGGGCTGAACCCGAGCTCCCGCGCGGCCTGGTCCTGGGACAGCCCGGCAGCCTCGCGGATACCGGCGAGCTGCACGCCGACCAGCATTTTCAGCAAGGTCGGGGCGGGCTCGGCCCGGTTCAGATACGGTTCGAGGCGGGAGACGCGGGGTGACTCGGCAGACATCCTGGCTCCCCGTTCCAGCTTGCGTTGACGTACGGACGACGGACTCCATTGTCGCACCCGAAGGCCACCGACCGCACTCCGCACGGGAATTGGGTCCGCCCGCGCCGTTCCGGCACCGGTGGCCGCGGGCCTTCACAGCAGGTGGTCGAACTCCCCGTCCTTCGCACCGGCCACGAACGCCGCCACCTCGGCCGGCGTGTAGACCAGCGCCGGCCCCTCCGGGTCGCGGGAGTTGCGCATCGCGACCCCTCCCCCGTCCAGGACGGCCACCTCGACGCAGTTGCCCTCGGCATTGCTGTGGCTGCTCTTGATCCAGCGGGCGCCGAGCGCGCTCGCCCGGACCCCGTTCCGCACTGCTCCGTTCGGTACCGACGACACTGCACTCTCCTCGCCAAGTACGCGCAATTTCTCGTGAAATTGCACGAGGCCATCGTCAGCGTGGATAATAGCCCTGTCGTCAACCGCACTTCCGCCGCCCCGTACTGACGTTGCCTCAGGGAGATGCCGTGCCATCACCTGCGCAGTTCCGGAGTCACGAGTCCGTCGTCCGCGACTCGCCCAGAACAGCCGTGCTGCACCTCTCCGGTTGCCGGGAGGGTTTCGCCGCGGCGCGGGACTTCACCCACCGCACCCTGGACGGCTGGTCCCTGGAGCACTGTGCCGACGACGCCCTCACCGTCGTCACCGAACTCGCGGCCAACGCCGTCCTGCACGCCCTGCCGGACCCCGCGAAGGACACCGCGGGCGTGCGGCTCCGGCTCTCGCTGCGCCGCTCCCACCTGGTGTGCGCCGTCACCGACCCGAGCGACGACCTGCCCGTCTACCCGCGCGCCGGGGATTCCCTGCTGGAGCACGGCCGGGGACTGCACATCATCGAAGCCCTCTCGGAGCACTGGGGCTGGACGCGCCGCTCCCCCGTGGGCAAGACCGTCTGGGCCATGCTCCCGACCCGCGTCCACATCTGACATGACCCCCATCAAGGGATCCGCTCTCCTCGAGGACCTGGAAGAGGTCCCCTGGCCCGAGATGGCCGACTCGACCGGGTCCGCCGAAGCCATCCCGGTCCTGCTGGCCACCGTCGCCCGCGGCGACGCCGACACCGCCGGGCCCGCGCTCGACCAGCTGCGCCGGCGCATCTGCCAGTACGGCTTCGTGGTGGGGCAGGCGACGGCCGCCACGGTGCCCTTCCTCTGGGAGCTCGTCCGGCTCCCGCAAGTCAGCTGCCGCGTCGAGATACTGCACCTGCTCAGGAGCATCGCCGACGCCCGGCAGTGGGAGACCACCGCCGCCGCCTACCCCAAGCTGCTGCGCCACCGCGAGAGGTACGTGGAATGGGAACGCGACGCGCGCCACGCCGTCCACGCCCAGCGCGGCGTCCTGCGCCACCTGCTCGACGAACCGGACCACGACGTCGTCCGCGCCGGCAGGGAGCTCGCCGCCACCCTGACCGCCCGGTGAAGCGTTAGGTTGTGGGCCATGAGCAACCTTGACCGTGCGCCCGTGCCCAGCGTGTGCGGCGGACGCGGATTCGTCGTCGCCGAGCCCGTGCGGGAGCTGCTGAGCCCCCGGCACGTCCGGCTCGGGGAGTCGACCGAGGTACGGCGGCTGCTGCCGAACCTCGGCCGGCGCATGATCGGCGCCTGGGCGTTCGTCGACCACTACGGCCCCGACGACATCGCCGACGAGCCGGGCATGCAGGTCCCGCCGCACCCGCACATCGGTCTCCAGACCGTCAGCTGGCTGCACGAGGGCGAGGTGCTGCACCGCGACTCCACCGGCAGCCTCCAGACGATCCGCCCCCGCGAACTGGGCCTGATGACGTCGGGGCGGGCGATCAGCCACTCCGAGGAGAGCCCCAGGTCGCACGCCCCCACTCTGCACGGCGCCCAGCTCTGGGTCGCACTGCCCGACGCCCACCGGCACACCGACCCGCACTTCGAGCACCACGCCACGCTGCCCACGGTCACGGCCCCCGGCCTCACCGCGACCGTGATCCTGGGCGACCTCGACGGCGTGACCTCGCCCGGCACCGCGTACACCCCGATCGTCGGCGCCGACCTGGCGCTCGCCCGCGGCGCCGACGTCCGGCTGCCGCTCGTCCCCGACTTCGAGTACGGCGTCCTGGCGATGTCCGGCGAGGTGCGCGTGGACGGTGTCCCCGTACTGCCGGGCTCCATGCTCTACCTGGGCTGCGGCCGCCGCGAACTGCCCCTGCGCGCCGAGTCCGACGCCGCGGTGATGCTGCTCGGCGGCGAGCCCTTCGACGAAGAGCTGATCATGTGGTGGAACTTCGTCGCCCGCACCCAGGCCGAGATCGAACAGGCCCGCCAGGACTGGATGAAGGGAGCGCGTTTCGGCGAGGTGAAGGGCTACGACGGGCGCCCGCTGCCCGCACCCGAGCTGCCGCCGGTGCCGTTGAAGCCCCGCGGGAGGGTGCGCTGACCCGGAGGAACACCGGAGCCTGTGGTCCGTGACGTCCGAACCCGGACGAACCGGCCACAGGGTGGACGATCCCCTGCTCGCGATCGCGCACCCGACCGGCCCGAGAGCCCCGACCCCGCCTCGCATCAGACCCGTGACCTGCAACGTCAGGAGGGAACTCGAAGCCGGCGACGACGCGTGTCCGCTCACGAGCACGCCCACGGCCCGTGGGTGTCATGAGCCCGCCGCGAGTGCGTGACGCACGAGCCGTCCGTAGACTCGCAGTACTGGGGCGCCGGACACGACGATCAGTGCGGGGACCGTGCGGACCGGACGAGGAACGGGGCGAGACCGATGGCGGATGACCAGGTCGGCCGCAATCTCAAGGGCGTGACTCCTCCCCCGCGTGAACGCGGGGGCTTCTCGCTATGCCGGGTTGGCGTCGCGACGGACCAGCCCGGCCCGTAGAACGTTCAGGGCGCCCACCGTGTCCGCGTGCGCCGAGTGACCGCACGAGACGCAGTGGAACTTCTCCTGGGTGGGCCGGTTCTCCGCTGAGACGTGCCCGCATTCGGGGCAGGTCCGGGAGGTGTTGCGGGGGTCCACAGCGATCACTTCTCGTCCGGCGCTTTCAGCCTTGGCGTGCAGGATCGTCAGGAACACCCCCCATCCGGCATCCGAGATCGAGTGGTTGAGTCCGGCTTTCGCGGCGGCCCCGTTCGGCAGGAACGCGCCCGGCTGTTCGGGGTCGGGCTTCGGCTCGGGGGCCTTGACCATGTTGCGGATCTTGAGGTCTTCGTACGCGATGACATCGTGTTCGCGGACCAGGCCCAAGGCGGTCTTGTGTGCGTGGTCGAGCCGCTGACGGCGGACCTTGCGGTGCAGGTCGGCAACCTTCTGGACGGCACGGCGGTGGTTGGCGGTCCGCTTGTCGCGCCGGACTCGCGGGAACCTGGCGAGGGCCTGCTGTGCGGCTTCCAGCTTCGCGGCGGCCTTGCGCCCATGACGCGGGTTGGGAACGAACTCGCCGTTGGAATCGGCGAGGAAGTTGGCTATGCCCATGTCGACGCCGGCCACACTGCCCGTCTTGGGCAGCGGCTCGGGCTGTGCCTGCTCGGCAGTGAGCACCACGTACCAGCGTTTGCCCTCGCGCTTGACGGACACGGTCTTGACCCTGCCGACCACCGGCCGGTGCTGGTTGACCTTGACGTGCCCGACACCCTGGAGCCGTACGCGGGTCACGGGGTTGTGCGGGGTGGAGTCCCAGCGGCAGCCGTCGCCGTCCTTGGGGAAATCCACCGTGTCAAACCAGTTCACGCCCCGAAAGCGCGGGTAGCCCGGCGTGTCGGCGGACTTGACCCGGCGGAAGAACGCGGCGAACGCTTTGTCGAGACGGCGCAAGGTGGCCTGCTGGCTGGAGAAAGACCACCGGCCCTGACGCTCCGGGTCGAAGGCGCGGATCTCCTTGAGCTGCGCCGACTGCTGCCCGTACTTGATGCCCGTCTTCGACACGTGCCGGTAGGCGTCACGGCGCTCCTGCAATGCCCCGTTGTAGAGGGAGCAGTGATCGCGCAGCATCTCGCCGAGCGCGATCGTCTGGCCCACGGTGGGCCGCATGAGGAACTTGTACGCACGGATCATCCGACCCACCCCCTTCCAAGTCGGTTCCCTTGATCCTACTACACTTGGTGTATGTCACCGCGCTGGGAATCAAACCCCGATATTCGCACAGGTCGCCACGTCTCCTACAACCTTCACGCTCATTTGGTGTTCGTCACGAAGCACCGGCGCGGCATCTTCGATGACGCCATGCTCAAACGGTGCGAGGAGATCATGCGCGAGGTGTGCGCCGGCTTCGATGTGGAGCTGCGGGAGTTCAACGGCGAACAGGACCACGTGCACCTTCTCGTGCACTATCCGCCGAAGGTCGCCCTGTCGAAGCTGATCAACAGCCTCAAGGGCGTCAGTTCCCGCTACCTGCGCGCCGAGCACACCGGCCGGATCAACCGCATCGGCATGGGCTCGGTTTTCTGGTCCCGCTCCTACTTCGCAGGCTCCTGCGGCGGAGCACCGCTGACTGTGATCCGTCAGTACATCGAGGACCAGAAGCGGCCTGTCTGACCGTCACCCCGGAGGCGCAGAGAACTCCGGCGCTTCGCGCCTCCAGGGTAAGGATGCGTTTCCCTCCCCGGCTGAAGCCGGGGATACCCACGCAAGATCAGGGATGGACGACCTCGATTTCGACGGGTGGAACAGGGCCGACTGGAACGGCGTGTTCGCCCACCACCACACCGACGATGTTCTGGTGGACTGGAAGGGCCGGCCGCCGACCCGTGGGGTCCAGGAGCACATCGACGCCATGAAGGCCTATGTCGAATCTGCGGGTGGCACGCCCCCGCAGATCACCTCGCACCCCATTGCCTTCGGGTCGGGTGAATGGACCTGCGTCATCGGCGAGTTCGAAGGTGGCGGCCGCATGGTCACCGTCGCGAAGTGGCGCGAGGGCGCCATCGCCGAGGAGTACATCTGGGCCTGACCGGTCACCGGGCCGGCCGGCGCCGGTGACGGTCCCGCAGTTCGCCGAGAACCTCACCGACCGGGCGGCAGCACATCGGGGGCGGTACGGCATGAACTCCGAAGCGGACACGTCGTGCCGGCGTCACCGCCTGTGTGCCACGGCCAGGCCTGTGTGCCACGGCCAGCTCGATGAGGTACCGCTTGGTCACCCGGCCGCCGTACCGGCCGACGACCAGGCCCGCGACGCACCCCAGCAGCCCGTTCCCGGCGGCTTCCGGAAGAGCCCGGTGGCCGGAGCAGGTCCGCAGCAGTTCCAGGTACTCCGACCTGGTGTACGTGAGGTCCTGTTCTTGACTGCCGCTCCCCGGCCTAACCTCGATCGTTCATGAGTCCTCATCGGTTCGCTGACAGGGGCTCTGCGCTTGCGAGGTGCGGAATTTCGTGGGCTGGGGCAGGTTGGCGGCCCGGCTGTCGCGTCGGGTGGGCGCCGGGGTTCCACGGCTCCGGGATGTTGCTGTGGCTCGTCGGGACGGTCGGAGTTACTGGTCAGCCGGGGTTCGGCAGGGCTGCGAGTCGCTCGATCGCGCGGGTGATCACATCGGTCCAGGGCCATCGGGCGGTGAAGCGGAGCCAGCGGCGGCGGCCGGTGGTGACCAGCTGGGCGGCGGCTGAGAACAGCCGCCGGCGAAGCCGTTTGGGCTCCCAGCGGCGGGTTTCTGCGGTCAGGGCGAGCATCGGCATCCAGGCGAGGAGGTCGAGTGCGATCTGGACGATCTCCAGCCAGATCCGGTTCTGGGCGGTGTCGTACAGGGGCAGGTTGCGCAGGCCGGTGTCGCGGGCGTTTCGAATGCGGTCCTCGCAGCGGGCCCGGCGGCGGTGACGTAGTTCCAGGTCGGCGAGCTGGCCGCTTTGGGTGTTGGTCGCGAAACAGGTGAGCCGTAGTCCGTCGAGGTCGGTGAATCGCAACTGGGCGCCGGGATGCGGTCGTTCCTTGCGGACGATCAGTCGCATGCCCTTCGGCCAGGAAGAGAGGTCAGGCATGTCGGTGATCTCTGCGACCCAGCGGCCGGACTTCTCGTCCCGGCCAGTTCCCAGACCCGCGAGCGTACTTCGGCCCGCGCCGACCGGATCGCGGTCAGCGCCTTCGGTCCGGCTGCGGCAAGGGCGTCGATGAGCCGGGAGACCGTCGGGTCGGATGCCACCGGGCCGAACACGTCGGGCTCGGCCCGCAGCATGGCGACATCGTCGAGGCAGTCCCCGCCCAGAGCCGTCGCGAGTGCGACATCCAGCAGGACCTTGCCCGGATCGTGCACCGCACGCGGCTTGCGCCACGGCGCCAGTGCCGCCGCCATCGCGGTGTCCAGACCGCACTTGCGGACCGTCTCGACCAGCAGCACCGCTCCGGCCTGCGAGACCGTCCCACTGCCACCGCCCTCGACGCGGACACGCGGGTACAACCCGACACGCTTACTCACCTGGAGAGTGCTTCTTCCCTGCGGCTGACTGGACCCTAGACAAGTCGCATCGTTGCAGGTCAGGAGCACTCTCCGCTTATTTGATCAGGACCCGGACAGACTCACTCGCGAAACGCGAGGCTAACGAGCTCGTGCACGGTAAGCGGTGAGGCGTCGAGCTTCTGATCGTTGATCATGGTCGTGTGGTGGGGAACGTGTCTCGTGCAGCGATCATCAGTGACCGGAGGATCACGGGCCTGTCGGCCGATGTGATCGCTGAACTCGTGGCCGAGCTGGGCCCGTTGTGGCATGAACGGCACCAGACCAAGCTGATGTCCCGGCAGCGGAAGCGCGCGATCGGCGCCGGCGCGAAGCACCGGCTGGTCTTCGTCGACCGGCTCCTGGCCACCCTCGTGCACCTCCGTCACGCAGTCACGCACGACGTGCTGGCCTGCTGGTTCGGGGTGGACCGCTCCACCATCACCCGCGCCATCGGCGAGGTGCGACCGCTGCTCGCCGAGCGAGGCTGCACGGTGAGCTCGGGGGTGCGGCTGCGGACGCTGGCCGAGGTCATCGATCACCTCGGCTCCAGCGGGAAGACCGGGATCATCGACGGCACCGAGATCCGGGTCCGTCGGCCGGCCGCCGGGCGCAAGGACCGGGACCGGTTCGTCTCCGGCAAGAACAAGCAGAACGCGGTCAAGACCATGGTCGTCACGGACAGGGAAGGCCGCGTGCTCTTCTGCAGTCCCACCGAGCCCGGCAGCTGCGCGGACATCACCCACGCCCGCCAGCTGGGGCTGGTCAAGCTCCTGGTCGACGGACCCGCGGTCGAGATCCTCGCCGACGCTGGCTATCAGGGGCTGGGCGCCCAGACCGGCGGCCGGGTGATCACACCACCGCACCGCAAGTTCAAGAAGAACGCACCCGACTGGTACGAGGAGATGCACGAGCGCCAGCGCAAGGCGCACTCCTCGAGGCGGATCCGAGTCGAACACGGCATCGCCCACCTGAAGAACTGGCGGGCGCTGGCTCGCCACCTCGGCCGCCGCGAGCACATCAGCGACACCGTCCAGGCCATCGCCGGCCTGCTGTCCCACCAACAGAACGCAGACCTGGCCTCGACACGACCGAGGTGAACGCCCAGCCCCGCCGCGATTCTCGACGCCTCACCGCTTACCGTGCACGAGCTCGTAAGGGCTGTCCCGTAAATGATCTTTGAATCGGTGCGGGCGTGGCCGTTCACTGTGCGACCCGCTGACCTATCCGGCGAGGGCGAGGTTGTGCATCCGGGCGATGCCGAGCATGGCATGGTGGACACCGTCGCCTTTGAGGCGGCAGTCGCGGAGGATCTTCCAGGTCTTCATCCGGGCGAAGACGTGCTCGACGCGGGCGCGAACCTGCTTGTGGGACTTGTTGTGCACTTCCTTCCAGTCGGGCAGCTCTTCGCCCTTGCGTCGGCGGTGGGGCATGACGAGTCCGGTGCCGGGATAGCCGCCGTCGGCGATCGTGATGGTCTTGCCGACGGCGGCCTTGGCGCCGGACTCCTCCCACGCTTTGCAGTCGTTGCGGTTGCCGGGCAGCGGGCGGCCGATCACAACGACAAGCCGGGTGTCGGCGTCGATGACGACCTGGTGGTTGGTGGAGTACCGGTAGTTCTTCGACTGCTCGGCGATAGTGTGGTCGCGGGTGGGCACCAGGGTCCCGTCCACGATGAGCACGGTGTCCTTGGCGAACCGCTTGCGGGGCTGGAGCGCGAGCATGGGCCCGAGGTGGTCG
This sequence comes from Streptomyces sp. Tue 6430, assembly GCA_021568835.1. GTDB lineage: Bacteria > Actinomycetota > Actinomycetes > Streptomycetales > Streptomycetaceae > Streptomyces. The sequence continues at coordinate 593,423 of JAKGSH010000001.1, read as the reverse complement.
ATGATGCGGTCCGCCGCGGACTTCGACACCCCGAACAGCGGGGCGAGCTGCCGCATGGCGAGGTTCGTGCGCCAGTACGCGGCAACCAGCAATGCCCGGTCCTCCAGCGGAAGGCTCCACGGCCGGCCTTTGCGGACTGCATCTGCACCCTCGCGTCGCAGCACGGTCACCAGCTTGCCGAACTGTCGCGGGCTCAGCCCGGTGAACGGGGCTATCCAAGACGGCTCCGACGCCGTGATCACACCAGCCACACCAAGATCATCCCAGTTGCAGGCGCTACCCCGTGCCCTCGATCCTGTGTGCTCGGCAAGCAGGGAAGGCACATGGGGCTGGTTCTTTTCCCGGACGACGGAGACAACAACAGTCTGGATGCTTCCTGGACCTACAGCGGCTTTGCCGCGTTCCGGCGGCGGCTGGCCGAGGCCGAGGGGTTCGTCCTCTCCGAGATGCGAGGCTTCGGCGGCGAGCGCCCGTGGAGTGAAGTGTCCACCGCCCTGGAGCCACTCCTCGATCACCCGGATGCCGGTGGTGACGACCTCTCGCCTGCCGAGTGCGCGTCGATCCTGGTCCGGCTGGAGGCCATCACCGACCAGTGGGCACGAGAGGGCGACGGCCAACTCCTCCAGCAGCACATCGAGGACGCTCGCCAGCTGGCGGGCGTCCTGCGGCTCTGCATCGAGAAGGACGTCCCGCTGGCCTTCCTCTGAAGCCCCCGACCGCGGAACCCACTTGCGGGACAACTTTTAGGCTAAGCCCCTGCCACGGCTGACGAACCACTTGTGGTGGATCGCCCGTGGGGGGAAGCTGGTCCGTTCCGGAACACTCGGCAATCACTTCGGGGGACGAACGTTGAAAAGCGAAACGGTGGAAGTTGCAGTCAAAAGAAGGGTGTTATGGATAGGCATGGAGGCGTACCCCCTGCAGAATATCGCCAGGGCATCTGCGGTGATGTACACAGCCGACCGCGCCGGGGCGGTAGCGCAGTTCCTCAAGCGCATGGTTGCACTCGGCCTGTTCGCAGCATTCTGGTCCTGGATTCTGGGTGCGCTGAGTGCATCGACGCTTCGGACTTTCGCTCTTGCTCTGTTCGGTCTGATCGCGACTGTTGCTCTCGTCAGGATGGTGCGGGTACTCGTACAGAAAACTTTCTACGCCCTGATCATCGAGACCGCCGGTGCACCGCACACCGCGCTGGTGAGCTGGTCGAATGCCGAGGTCCAGCGCCTCGTGCACATGATCATGGATGCGATCAGCAACCCTAACGCCGAGTTCGCGATCCACATAGCGAAGCTGCATGTCGGGGATCGCATCACGCAGTACGGGAACCACAACACGGGGAAGGCGGGCGCATGACCGACGGATTTCACATAGGCGACAACGTGACCCAGTACGGCGACCACAACACGGGCGTCGTGCACCATCATTCGGCGGAGGAAGCCGTGAGCCGCCTGCAAGCGGCGGTTCTCCTGCTACGCCCGCACCTGAGCGAACACGAACTTCCCATCGTAGACGCGGGTATGCAGACTGTGGTCGCCGACGGCAACGCGGATCCGGGACGGGTGCGCTTGGCTTTGACAAGCATCGCGGGGGTCGCCAGCGTGGTCGGCGGCGTCGGCGTCCCGGTGGTGGACGCGGTGCGCGCGGTCTTGCAGACGTTGGGCCACTGAGCGTTTTCAGCGTGGCCACTGATCGGGTGACGCCGGTCAGGCCGAGGTGAGGGCCGCAACGCACAAGGTTCCCGTGCCGTTGGTGGAGGTGTTCGAAGTCTCAACCCATCGGCACAGGAGCCCTGTTGGTTCCCCATCCTGCCGCACTCGACCTCCCGCATGCCCTGGTCGAGTGGGTCACGATGCTCATCGTCACCCGTGAGGGTGACCGCAGGTGCAAACTCCCGCCGCAGCAGCGGGCGCTCATCGCTCTGGTGCACCTGCGCCGCCACGACACCCTCACCCGGATCGCGGCCGGCTTCGGGATATCCGTCGGCACCGCCCACGCGTACGTCACCGCCGTCACCGGCCTGCTCGCCGACCGCGCCCCGGTCCTGCTCAAGACGCTGCGCGAGCACGATCCGGAGTTCGTCCCGCTGGACGGGACCCTCGCCGAGTGCGACCGCGTCGGCGACAGCCGGGCCGACCACTCGGCCAAGCACCGCCGGCACGGAGTGAACGTCCAGTGGGACGCCGATGAGGTCCTCTGCGATGTGCGGGACTACGTCGTCGAGCACCTCGGCGACCCGGGCGCCGTCCTGGTCGTCGACGACACCGGATTTTTGAAGAAGGGGGTTCGTTCGGCCGGCGTTCAGCGGCAGTACTCCGGGACTGCGGGCCGCACGGAGAACTGTCAGATCGGGGTGTTCCTCGCCTATGCCACCGGCCGCGGACGCACGCTGATCGACCGCCGTCTGTATCTGCTCACCTCGTGGACGGACGACCGGGAACGCTGCCGGCGGGCCGGCATCGATGACAGCATCGTCTTCGCCACGAAGGTGGCGATGGCCAAGGCGATGGTCCGCAAGGCGATCGCGGACAAGATCCCGTTCCGGTGGGTGACGGCGGATGCCGCCTACGGCTACAGCAAGGGCTGGCGGTTCGAGCTCGAGCAGGCCGACGTCTTCCACGTCATGGCCACCACCCGGCACGACACCGTCGTCACCCGCTTCGCGATCGACCACCCCGTCCACGATCTGTTCCCCGGCCTGCCCCGGCAGAAGTGGAAGCGCCGATCCTGCGGCGAGGGGGCCCACGGCCGACGGATCTACGACTGGGCCCGCGTCGAGGTGCGGCCCTGGCACCGCGCCGACCGCCGGCACTGGGTTCTCGCCCGCCGCAGCGTCAGCAGACCCGAGGAGATCTCCTACTGCATCGCCTGCTGCCCGGCCGGCACCACGCTGGACGAGGCGTGGGAGAAGCGCTCGTGCGGCGACGGTGCCAAGGGCCCGCGTGTCTATCACTGGGCTGCCGTCCAGCTCCCGGTGATCGAGGACTTCGACGGCGAGCGGCCCACCCATCACCGCTGGGCACTGGCCCGGCGCAGTATCAGCAGACCCGATGAGATCGCCTACTACCTCGGTTATGCCCCGGTGGGCACCGGCGTCGACCGGCTCGTGAGCGTGGCTGGGCGCCGGTGGGCGATCGAGGAGTGCTTCCAGGCCGCGAAGAACGAGTGCGGCCTGGATCAGTACGAGGTCCGCCGTTACGTCGGCTGGACGCGGCACATCACCTTGGCCATGCTGGCGCACGCCTTTCTCGCGGTCACGGCGGCGCAGGCGGCGACAAAGGGGGCTGCAGAAACGGTTCCATCCTGGTTCCGCTCACCGTGGCGGAAGTCCGCCGGCTGCTGGCAACTGGCCTCGCGCACCGACCCCGCCCGCCGCTTCGCATCCACGCAATGAGCTGGTCACGGTGGCGGCGCAGGCGTCAGGCCGTCGCCAGACACTGCCACTACCGGCGACGATGCCACTCGTTGGAGGGGCGGTCCGGCAAGACCGCCCCTGACACGCCATCAGCCCACTACACTCCCGACGATGCTTCTGACCAGGCCGGACAGCGAACCGCTGCTGGAGTACTAGCCTCGCGCTTTCACGAGGTGGGGCGTCCGAGGCTTGATCAAATAAGCGGAGAGTGCTCCTGACCTGCAACGATGTGACTTGTCTAGGGTCATGTCGCCGTAGGGAAAGAAGCACTCTCCAGGTGAAGAAGCGTATCGGGTCCTACCCGTCTGTCCGTACCGAGGGCGGCGGCCGGGCGGTGGTCTCGCAGGCCGGGAGCGTGCTGCTGGTCGAGACCGTCCGCAAGGCCGGCTTGGACACCGCGATATCCGCGGCGCTGACGCCGTGGCGGAAGCCGCGGGCGGTGCACGATCCGGGGAAGATCCTGCTGGACGTGGCCCTGGCGGTGGCGCTGGGCGGAGACTGCCTCGCCGATGTCGGCATGCTGCGGGCCGAGCCGGCCGTGTTCGGGCCTGTCGCCTCCGACCCGACGGTCTCCCGCCTGATCGACACCCTCGCCGCCTCCGGCGACCGAGCTCTGCAGGCCATCCGGGCCGCGCGGGCCGAAGCACGCGAACGAGTCTGGCGGTTGGCCGACCGGGAAGCGCCCGATGCCGACGGGACGGTGACCGTCGATCTCGACGGGGTGCTGGTGATCGCGCACTCCGACAAGGAGGACGCGGCCCCGACCTGGAAGCGGACCTGGGGCCACCACCCGCTGATGGGGTTCGTCGACCACGGGCCGGCGGCACCGGAGAGCCGGTGGCAGCCCTGCTCAGGCCCGGGAACGCGGGCTCGAACACCGCCACCGACCACATCACCGCCACCCAGCTGGCCCTGGCCCAACTGCCGAAGAGGTACCGGCGCGGGCGTCAGACCCTGATCCGCGCCGACTCCGCGGGCGGCACCCACGACTTCGTGTCCTGGCTCGCGAAGCGAGGACGCTGGCTGTCCTACTCGGTCGGCATGACGGTCACCGAAGCGATCCACGAACACGTGCTGAAGGTCCCCGCCCCGGCCTGGACGCCGGCCATCGAGACCAATGGTGAGGTCCGTGACGGGGCCTGGGTCGCCGAGCTCACCGGCAGGCTGCTGGACGGCTGGCCCACGGGCATGCGACTGATCGTCCGAAAGGAACGGCCGCATCCCGGGGCCCAGTTGAGGATCACCGACGCGGACGGCATGCGGATCACCTGCTTCGCCACCAACACCGCTGACCGGCCGATCGCCGAACTCGAGCTCCGCCACCGCCTGCGGGCCCGGGCCGAGGACCGCATCCGGGCCGCCCGCGCGACCGGACTACGCAACCTGCCCCTGCACCACACCGCCCAGAACAAGGTCTGGCTGGAGATCGTCCAGATCGCTCTCGACCTGCTGGCCTGGATGCCCATGCTCGCCCTGACCGGCCAGGCCCGCCTCTTCGAGCCCCGCCGGCTGCGATTTCGTCTGTTCTCCGCGGCCGGCCAGCTCGTCACCACCGGTCGGCGCCGCATCCTCCGCCTCGCCCGCCACTGGCCCTGGACCGGCGAGATCACCGGCGCCCTTGAACGGCTTGCGCTCCTGCCCAGCCCCGGCTGAACAGCAGATTCGCCTGTCCCTACGAGAAGAGGACCCAGCCCGGAGCAGTGGAACCCGGCGCCCACCCGAGGCGACACTCGGGCCGTCGGAATGCCCGCCATCAGCCACCGAAAGCGAAACGGTCCACCGACTCCGTCGGCGGACCGTCATGCAAGATCGAGGCTAGTAGGACTCCGTTAAGTTGTTCTGGCGCTTGGGTTCTGGCTGGTGGCGGACGTTCTGGGCAGGGGGCGGTGGCAGGTGGTGCAGGTGCCGGTCCAGCAGTTCAGCAGGTCCTGGATGGTGTCGAGGATCTGGTAGAGGGTGAGTCCGCTGTATCGGCTTTTGGGGCCAGGCGCTGTTCGGTGAGGAATGCGTGGGCGGCGGTGACCAGGGTGACGTGGTGATGCCACCCCGTCCAGGAACGTCCTTCGAAGTGGTCCAGGCCGAGGCCGTGCTTGAGTTCGCGGTAGTCGTGCTCGATCCGCCAGCGGATCTTGGCGAAGCGGACCAGTTCGGTGATCGGGGTGGCGGCGGGCAGGTTCGACAGCCAGTAGTCGGTGGGTGCTTCGGCGCCTTCGGGCCATTCGACAAGCAGCGTGACCTCGGGCAGGACGCCGTCCCACAAGCCCTCCCGGCCGGTGGCGGCGGCCTGGGCCAGGCGGCGGGAGCGGATGCCGGCCGGCCGCACCCGCAGCGCCAGAAAGCGCGAGCGCATCGGCCCGCGGGAGCCTTCCCGCCAGGTCACCTCGGTGAACGCCTGCCGCCCGTGGCCGGCCGCCAGCGCGGCCACCGAGGACGGCTTGTGCCGGTAGCGGGGCTGCGGCCTGCGGCCGTTTCCGGACCACGCCGGGGCGGTGGGCCGCACGTCGTGCGGGTGCACGCTCACGTCCGAACGGATGGCCACGACATAGCCGATGCCCCTGCCGTTCAGGCCGTCGCGGAAGTCGGCGTTCTGCCCGTAACCGGCGTCGGCCACCACCACCGGCGGCACCAGCCCCCATCCGGCCAGCTCGTCGAGGATGTCCAGGGCCAGGCGCCACTTCTCCCGGTGCCCCACCTCCTGCGGCATCCCGGTCTTCTGCCGCCGCACGGCATCGTCCGCCCACTCCTGGGGCACGAACAACCGCCACTGCAGCGGACACGAGGCGGTGTCGGAGACCGCGTGCACGCTCACCGCGACCTGGCAGTTGGCCTGCTTGCCCAGCGCCCCGCAGTACTGGTGCGCGACCGCCACCGACATCTTCCCGTCCTTGGGGAACGACACGTCATCGACCGCCCAGGCATCCGGGCCGATTCTCGGCACCATCCGCTCCGCGATCCGCCGCCGCACCGGCACCGGATCCCAGGTCGACTGGTTCACGAACTGCTGCAGGTTCTGCTCGTTGCCATCGGGCAGCCGTTCCGCCATCGACTGGATCGACTTCCGCCGTCCGTCCAGCATCAGTCCCCGCAGATAGCAGTCGCCCTTCGCCCGCTGATCCTTGCGCGGCACCGACGAGAACACATCAGCCACGAATAACGCCAACGTCGCCCGAGCACGGTTCACTTCATATGCATCCACACCCCAACATGCCCCTAAACAGGACCGCGAGACAGACCTAACGGAGTCCTATTGATCAGAAACTTATGGGGTTCACTCGTCGGTGACGTAGCGGACGTGCCGGCCGCCGAAGTATCCACGCACGATGCGAGGTTGGCGTTGTCGGCGGTGGAAGAACCTCCGGGTTTCGGCAGCGAGTTCGGCCTGGTTCCTGGCCCGGTGGGTGTGGGGCAGGCTGCGTTTGAGGTCGGCGTTGACCAGCTCGTCCGGGTTTAGCTCGGGTGAGTACGACGGCAGGAAGTGCAGCTCGACCTGGTCCTTGTGGTCGGTGAGCCAGGCCCGAACCGTCTTCGAGCGGTGGGCCGAGTGCCGGTCGACGACCAGGTGGACCTTGCGGTCGAAGTGCCCGACGAGCCGGTCCAGGAACCGGCACATGACCTTCGCGTCGAACGACTCGGTGAAGACCATGAAGTGCATGCGCCCCTTGGTGCTGATCGCGGACATCGCGTTCACGGAGAACCGGTTCCCGGTGCGGTGCACGACCGGCGTCGTGCCTTTGACGCCCCAGGTGCGGCCGGTGACCTGATCCGATCGGATCCCGACCTGGTCGGCGAAGAGCACCTCCCCGTTCTCCGCCTTCGCTCTGGCCCGGATCGCCGGCCACGTCTCCTCGCGCCAGATCCGGACCGCCTCCGGATCCTGCTCGATGGCCCGCTTGTCCGGCCGCTGGAACGTCAGCCCCCACCGCTTGAGGTACTTGCCCACTCCCGGCCCGGTGAAGCGGACCCGGTACAGCTTGAAGATCAGCTCGCCTATCAGCCCCCGCGTCCACAGCCGACCGGAAAGCCCCAGATCGGAGGGGGTGTGGTCGAGGACGGCCTGACGGACAGCGGCCTGCTCGGCCTCGGACAGAACCTGATGCTCACCCGCGCGTCGGCCCCGCGGGCGGGACAACAGCGCGTCCCGGCCACCGGCCTGCCACCTTGCCCACCAGTTGTCCACGGCCCTGACCGACACCCTGAACAGGGCCGCAACCTCTACCCGGTCCCGGCCCTCCACCAGCGCGGACACGGCCAGCAGACGCACAGCCTCCTGCGCGTCCGGCGACCAGCTCCGCGCGTCTCCCACCAGATCACTCACGCACGGTCAACGAGCGTGAACCCAAAGCGTTTCTGATCAATACTAGACGAGTAAGTCCGAAGTGGGTGGGTGCATGAAGCGAGGGTCTCGTTGGTCCGTTTGTGACGACAGACCTCGAAACCCTCGCGACTGCACTGTACGTGAAGATCGATGACGCTCTGGTGGGATCGCGTCGGTGTGGCCGCCCGCCGAGCCTGACCGATGCCGAGTTGTTGACGCTGGCGGTGATGCAGGCCCTGCTCGGATTCGTCTCCGGGGACCGCTGGCTGCGGTTCGCCCGCGTCCATCTGGCCGCCGGGTTCCCCTACCTGCCAGGGCAGTCCGGCTACAACAAACGCCTGCGGGCCGCGAACACCCTGATCAGCAGGTTCATCCGCACCCTCGCCCGCGACACCGACCTGTGGCACGACGACGTGTGGATCGTGGACTCCACCCCGGTGGAGTGCGCCCGCTCACGGCCCACCGTCAAACGCTCCGACCTGGCCGGCTGGGCCGGATACGGCTACTGCCCCTCGCACTCCCGGTTCTTCTGGGGCCTGCGCCTGCACCTGATGTGCACACCCGGCGACCTGCCGATCGCCTGGGCCCTGGCCCACCCCAAGACCGACGAACGCGAGGTGCTGGCCGACATGCTCACCGGTGACCAGGACCTGCTGGCCACCCACCCGGGACAGACGAGCGTCGGCGACAAGGGCTACGTCTCCAAACACCTCGACGCCTTCATGGCCGAGGACGGCCTGCCCTGCTGCGGCCCACCTACCGCAACCTCGAACCCCGGCCCGGCGAACACCTCCTCAAGCCCGTCCGCCAGCTCATCGAGTCGGTCAACGACACCCTCAAGGGCCAACTCGACCTCGAGCGTCACGGGGCGAGAACCCCTGCCGGCGTTCTCGCCCGGGTCGGGCAACGGATCCTGGCCATGACGGCCGCGATCTGGCACAACCGCACCACCGGCGCACCCATCACACGATCACTGACTGCCTACGACCACTGACCAAACCTTCGGACTTACTCATCCAGGGGGAGCGGCCGCGCGCCGGGAAGGCTGTGGATCCGACGCGGAGCCGGTGCGCGGCCCTCGTCCCTCCCGGCGGGCGGAGCGCCCTGGTCGTGGCGCGACGGGCTCCGGAGCGGCCGGCCGCCGAGGACGGCACGCCGAGGCACGGAGAGGACCGCCGAGTTGATCGCTGTGGTGGGGCACCCGGATCTCGCGCCCTGGACGCCGGCGCTGCTGGAGGAGGAGCTGCGCACCCGGCCGGCCCGGTGCGCCGAGGCCGGCCGCACCGGCCTGGTCCGGGCCGGGCAGGGGCTGCCGGTGGCCTTCGGGCGGGCCGCGAGGAGGGCCGGGCTGGCGCTGGTGACCGTGGTGCCCACGCCGAACCGGATGCCCCGCTGCGGCGGGAGCGGGACAGGCCGGCCGCCGGGGAGTTGCTGCTGCTGTCGGAGCGGGTCCGGCTGCTGGAGTACGACCCGGCGGACCGGGACGCCTGCATCGGCGCCGACGAGCGCGTGCTGCGGGCCTGCGACAAGGTGCTGGCGGTCTGGGACGGCACGGCCTCCAACGGCCGTGACACCACCGCTCACCTGGTGGCCTACGCACGCAGCCACGGTGTCGACGTCGAGGTGGTGTGGCCGGACGGCGCCGAGCGCGTGCCGGGGTGCGAAGCGGAGCGGTCGTGACGCCGGTTCGCGGCCGCCGGGCCGGCCGGCGGCTCTGAGGCCCGCCGTCAGGCCGGCGGTCTCCCCTGGGGGCGGGCGGCCTGCAGGTCGGCGAGGAGTTCGGCCTGCCGGCCAGTACCCCGGACAGGATGGTCCGCGCGACCCGGAGCAGCTCGGCGATGTACGGGCTGGTCAGCGAGTAGTACACGGTCGAGCCCTCCTTGCGGGTCACGACCAGGTTCGCCCGGCGCAACACGGCGAGTTGCTGCGACAGGTGGGCCGGCTCGATGCCCACCTCGGGCAGCATCTCCGCCACGGCGTGCTCACGTTCGCTCAGCAGCTCCAGGACGCGGATGCGCGCCGGGTGGCCCAGGGTCTTGAAGAACTCGGCCTTCAGTTGGTACAGCGGCGTACTCATCGTGCCGTCCCTTCCCGACTTCCCGGCGTTCCCGGCGTTCCCGGCGTTCCCGGCGAAGCAGCACGGCCGTACCGGCCGGTCCGCGGCGCATCGCATCCACTCACTCGTAGCACCGCGCAGAGCGGTGACGATCTCAACAATTGCCAAGATTAGCAACTTCGTACGGGACGTCCCGGGGCCGCGGATCGGCCTTCGCCGTCCGGTCGGTCCAGCGGGACCGGCGGAACCGGCAGGACCGGCGGATCCAGCGGAGTCACACGCCCGTGTCGTCTCCGCTCGGCCACCCCGTCGTACGCCACTCGTGGCGGCCCTGTGGCGGTTCGCCGAGCCGTGTGCGGTGGGCCGCGAGCGCGCCGGCGAGGTCGGCGTGCACCGGAATGGCCGGGCCGTCCCGGCGGGGACGAGGGACCCGTCGGCCGGGATCGCGGCCAGCTCCAGGCCGCGGCCCGCCGCGGCGAGGCGCCGCGCGGCCTCGGCGATCGTCACCTGCCCTCCGCTGACCAGCTGCGCAGTCCGGTCAGGTCGACGATGACCGGGCCGCTCCCGCGTCCCTCCACCCAGCCGATGGCACCCGTGAAGCGATGGACGGCGTCCGGGCCCAGGTACCGGAGACGGACAGGATGCCGAGACCCTGCTCGGCGGTGTAGCGCCACTCGATGGTCATGTCGTCGATTTCCTTGTACGGAGAGGGGGTTCAGAGAGGGCGGTTCAGAGAGGAAGAGTGATCCAGATGCTCTTGCCCCGGCCGTCGGCGTCGGTGCGCACGACCGCGGTGCCGCCGAGACCGAGGGTCAGCTCCATGACGGTGGCCAGCCCGCCCGTCCCACCGGCGACCGCGCCGTACAGCAGGGGCTGATAGGGATGACGGTCGTGCACGGCGAAGGCCAGGGTGTCCTCGCCGGCCGCGTAGACGACCGTCAGCTGCGGGGAGAGCTCCGCGGCGTGCCGGACGCTGTTGGTCACCAGTTCGCCGAGGATCAGCAGGGCCGGGTCGACGGTGGGGTGACGCGGATTTATGCCCCACTCGGTCAGGGCCCGCTGGGCCGTCTCCCGGGCGGTACGGACCGCGGACGGCACGGCGGGCAGCGTGAGCACGTGCCGGTGGGGCAGAGCTGCGAGCCGGGTGAACGTCACGACCGCTCCGCGGGGGCTGCGGGGGACGCCGGCACCGTCGTGGGGCGCCCGCGCGGGCGCGACGGGTCGTCGTGCGGGCCGCCGGCCCTGTCGGCGGAAACGCACCGGACCGCAGCAGGCCGGGCGGGGGCGGACCGCCCCGGCGGGCTGCCTTCCGGCGGCCGGGGGACGCGGCGCCGCGGACCTCGGCCGTTCTCGGCGGTGCGGGCGGAGTGCTCATCCTGCGGTCTTCTCCGATTCCTCGCCGCGCGGCCGGACCCGCCGACCGTGCGGGACCGGACCCTGCGGGACCAGGCCGTGCGAGGCCGGGCCGTACGAGGCCGGACCTGCGAGGCCGGACCCTGCGAAACCGGACCGTACGAGGCTGGCCCCTGCGAGACCGGACCCTGCGAGGCCGGACCCTGCGAAACCGGGCCGTACGAGGCCGGGCCCTGCGAGACCGGGCCCTGCGAAACCGGCATGAGGCCGGCGCGCTCCAGGTAGGCGTGGGCGGCCCGGATCGCCTCCGGGGTGTCGGCGTACTCGCGGCCCTCCAGGCGCAGCAGTTCCAGCGCTCCGACCGAGTCCAGGACCTGCCGCTGGCCGGCGCGGATCCCGGACGTCATGACGACGATGCCGCGCCGGTGGAGCTTCTCCACCGCGTCCTTGAGGACGAGGGCGCCGGTGGCGTCGACGGTGGTCACCCGGGACATGCGCAGGATGACGACGCGCACGTCGGCGACCTCCGCCAGTTCCAGCAGGAAGCGGTGGGCGGCGGCGAAGAACAGCGGTCCGTCGATGCGGTACGCCACGATGTGCTCCGCGAGCAGCCGGTGCTCCTCGGCGCTGTGGTCGCCCCGGTCGAGGGGGACCTCCTCGAGGCGGGCCTGGTTGGCCACCGCGCGCAGGGCGAGGACGCCCGCGACGGCCAGGCCGATGATCACGGCGTACACGAGGTCGAGCGCGAGGGTCGCCACGGCGGTGAGCACCAGGATCAGCGCGTCGGAGCGGGTGGCCCGCGCCATCGCCCGCAGCGAGCCGACCTCGACCATGCGGACCGCGGTGGCCAGGAGCACGCCCGCGAGCGCGGCGAGCGGGATCGCGGAGACGAGGGGCGCGGCGGCGAACACGATGACGGCGAGGATCACCGCGTGGGTGAGGGCGGCGAGCCGGGACCCGGCGCCGGCGCGGACGTTGACCGCGGTGCGGGCGATGGCCCCGGTGGCGGGCACGCCGCCGAACAGCGGGGCGGCGATGTTGGCCAGGCCCTGGCCGAACAGCTCGCGGTCGGGATCGTGGCGCTGCCCGACCGTCATTCCGTCGGCGACCGAGGCCGACAGCAGCGACTCCAGGGCGGCCAGGGCCGCGACCGCGACGGCCGGGGCGAGCAGGGAGCCGAGGGCGCCCGGGTCGAGGAAGGACAGGGAAGGGGCGGGCAGGCCGGACGGCAGGTCGCCGATCGGCTTCGCCGCGTCCAGGCCGGCCACCCGGGCCACGACGGTGGCCGCGATCACGGCGAGGATGGAGAAGGGGACCGTGGGCCGCAGGCGGGCGCCGGCCAGCATGACGGCGGCGACCGCCAGGGCGAGGGCGGCGGCGGTCCAGTTCGGGGCCCCGGCGAACTCCACCACGGCGCGCCAGGTGACCACGAGGACGCGGTCGCCCTCCGGTTTGGGCACGCCGAGCGCGTTCGGTACCTGTTGCAGGCCGATCACGCAGGCGATGCCGAGGGTGAAGCCCTCGACGACGGGGGCGGGCACGTACTGCATGTACTTGCCGGCCCTGAGCAGGGCGAGGGCGACCAGCATCACGCCGGCCATGAGCCCGACGGTCAGTACCCCGGCGGGGCCGTGGGCGGCGACGATCGGCACGAGCACCACGGTCATCGCGCCCGTGGGACCGGACACCTGCAGGTTGGAGCCGCCGAAGACGGCGGCGAGCGCGCCGGCGACGACCGCGGTCGCCAGGCCCGCCTCGGCGCCGAGTCCGGAGGAGACGCCGAAGCCGAGGGCGAGGGCAGCGCGACGATCGCCACGGTCAGGCCCGCGAGCAGGTCCCGGCGCGGATCGCGGCGCAGTTCCGCCAGGTCGCCGCGGCCGGGGAGCAGAGCGGCGATCCGGCGCCCGATCCGGAGGGGAACGGCCGTCATCGCGCGGTCACCTCGTCTTCCCTCAGCTCGGCCAGCAGCTCGTGCTGCCCGGTCAGCACGTCGGTGAGGATCCGGCGTGCGGCCTTCATCAGGTCGGCGACGTCGCCGCCGGCCAGCGCGTAGACGACCGTGGAGCCCTCCCGCGTCGCGGTGACGATGCCCGACCTGCGCAGGGTCGCCAGTTGCTGGGACAGGCTGGGGGGCTCCACCCCGATGGCGGCCAGCAGGTCGCGCACCGGTGCGGGTCCGTCCTGGAGCAACTCCAGGACCCGGATCCGTACCGGGTGTCCCAGCATGCGGAAGAACTCGGCCTTGGCCTGGTACAGCGGAACGGACACGGTCCCTCGGCTTTCCTCGACGGCGCCCCGTCGGAGCAGGTGCGGGCTGCGCCCACCACTACCTGCGAGCGCAGTAAATCCAGCATCTAACCAATTGCGAAATTTTGCAATTCTGCATCCGGTGAAGGCGCCGTCGATTCTCCCGGGGAGGGGGTCAGCCCTTCTTGACCACGCTCGACTTCAGCTGCATCGCGCCGAACCCGTCGATCCTGCAGTCGATGTCGTGACCGTCGACCCCGTCGACCAGCCGGATGTTGCGCACCTTGGTGCCGGCCTTGATGCCCGAGGGGCTGCCCTTGACCTTGAGGGCCTTGACGACGACCACCGTGTCGCCGTCCGCCAGCACATTGCCGACGGAGTCCCTGACGACCCGCCCCTCGGGGCCGCCGGCGTCCGCGCCGCTCTCGGCGGGCACCCATTCGTGGCCGCACTCAGGGCACACCACCAGGGCGTTCATCTCGTAGGTGTACTCGCAGGAGCACTTCGGACAGGGAGGAAGGTTCTCGTTCACCGCGCCAGCGTATCCGGCGTGCGGCGGCGCCCCGGGCGGGACGACGAGATAGTAGCCATGTACATAATAGCCATGTACGGTATGACGCATGAGCATGGGTTCCGAAGGGGCCACACCCGGCTATCTGGTGTGGCGGCTGTCCACGAAGTGGCGCGTGGCGGTGGACCGGGCGGTGGCGCCGCTCGGCCTCACCCACGCGCAGTACACGATCGTCGCCTCGCTGCACGGCATGCGGCGTGCCGGCGAGCACCCCAGCCAGCGGCGCCTCGCCGACCACACCGGCCTGGAACCGCTGTACGTGTCGAAGCTGGCCCGCGCCCTGGAGTCCGCCGGACTGATCGGGCGCACCCGTGATCCGCGCGATCCGCGCGCGGTCCGGCTGGCGCTGACCGAGCGGGGCGAGGACGTCACCCGGCGGGCCGTCACGGTGGTGCACGCGCTGCTGGAGCGGCTGACGGAACCGCTCGGCGGTCTGGACAGCGCCCGCACCCGCACGTTCACGAGCGAACTGGCGCTCCTGCTCGACGCGCCCCTGGAACCTCCGTACGACAGCGGCGCGGACGCCACCGCGAACGAGCCCGACAACAGCGACAGCAACCACAGCCAGAACCAGAACCTGAGCGACAAGGGGAAGTCATGACCGTCACCGCGCCTCCCGTCGACAGCCGCGTCATCGGGCTGGCCCACTACGCCGCCCGCGCCGTCCTCGAACGCGTCCTGAGGCGCCACGGCGTCACCTTCCAGGAGCAGATCACCCTCCGGTCGGTCGTCGTGGCCGACCGGCCCCTCGCACGGGAGGCGCTCGTCGCCCTGGTCGTGGCCTCCCTCAAGGCCGACCGGGCCGAAGTGCACGCCACCGTCGACCAGTTGCTGGCCAAGGGCCTGGTGTCGGCCGACGGCGGGACCGTCCGCGCCACGGACGCCGGGCGCGCGCTGTACGAGACGGTGAGCGCCGAGTCGGGCGCGGTCTCGGCCCGGATCTACGCCGGCATCCCCGCCGGGGACCGGGCCGTCGCCGGGCGGGTGCTCGCCCTGGTCACCGAGCGGGCGGACGCGGAACTGGCCGCCATGTGACCCCCGGAGCGACCTGGGCCGCACTGGTGGAATTTTCAACCATCGGTCGCGGTTGTGCGACGCGAAGGAGGCCACGAGTGGACACGACCTACGACACCGAGTACTACGCCCACGGAACGCCGGCCGAGCGCTGGGAGCGCGGGCGGCTGTTCTTCGACGCCAAGGAGTACACCGCCGCCGCGCGGGTCCTGGCCGGGCTGGTCGAGGAGGTGCCGGAGCAGACCGGACCGCGGCTGCTGCTGGCCCGCGCCTATTACCACTCCGCCCAACTCGGCCGCGCCGAGACCGAGTTGCGCGCCATCGTGGAGCGCGACCCGGTGGAGCAGTACGCCCGGCTGATGCTGGGCCGCACCCTGGAGCGGCAGGGCCGGCACGCGGAGGCGGGCCCGCACCTGCGGATCGCCGCGGCGCTGACGGGCGACTTCGAGGAGGCCTGACGCACGGCCTCGCGGCGGACCCGGCAGGCCGGATCCGGGCCACGGATCCGGCCTGCCGGGTCCGGCACGGCGGGGAGCGGCCCGGGGGACGCGTCAGCCGTGCCGGAACGGTGGTCGGGCCGTGGCTCCGCCGAGCCGCGGCCCGTCCGGTGATCCGCGTCACAGGCGCCGAGAGCGTGGCATGCTGACCGGATGGCATCTCCCAGTCCCCGCGCACCTCTCGCCGAGCGGGTCGAGGAACTCCTCGCCGCCGGCGGCCCGTTGCCGATCGTGTCGGCCGGCGACCCGGTCCTGCGCACCGGCACCGAGCGCTACGACGGTCAGCTCGGCCCCGCCCTGCTGGCGCGCTTCACCGAGGCGCTGCGCGTCACCATGCGCGCGGCACCGGGGGTGGGCCTGGCCGCGCCGCAGGTCGGCGTGGAACTGCGGATCGCGGTGATCGAGGACCCGGCGCCGGTGCCGGAGGAGGTGCGGGCGGCCCGCGGCCGGGTGCCGCAGCCCTTCCGCGTCCTGGTCAACCCCGCCTATGCGCCGGTGGGTTCGGACCGCGCCGCCTTCTTCGAGGGCTGCCTGAGCGTGCCCGGCTGGCAGGCGGTGGTGGCCCGGCCCGCCGAGGTGCGGCTGACCGGCCAGGACGAGACGGGCCGGGAGCTGGACGAGGTGTTCGGCGGATGGCCCGCCCGGATCGTGCAGCACGAGACGGACCACCTCGACGGCCTGCTCTACCTGGACCGGGCCGAGTTGCGCTCGCTGTCGGCCAACGAGACGGTGGCGCGCCGGTGGGCGCAGCCGACGCCGGAGAAGGCAGCCCGCGCACTGGGCTTCGGGCTGCCGTAACCGGACGCCGGTGCCGGACCGGACCGTCAGCCGTCCCGCACCGGACCGTCAACTGTCCGGCACCGGAAAGTCAGTTGTCGCGGAACGCCTCCAACAGGCGCAGCCACACCTCACTGATCGTCGGGTAGGACGGTACGGCATGCCAGAGGCGGGCCACGGGGACCCGGCCGACGACGGCGACCGTCGCCGAGTGAATCAGTTCGCCGACGCCGGGGCCGACGAAGGTGACACCGAGCAGGGTCTCGTTCTCCAGGTCGACGACCATGCGGGCGCGGCCCTGGTAGCCCTCGCCGTACAGGCCCGCCCCGGCGACCGAGGAGAGGTCGACGTCGACGGCGCGGACCCGGTGCCCGGCCTGTTCCGCCTCCGCGAGGGAGAGGCCGACCGCGGCGGCCTCCGGGTCGGTGAAGACGACCTGCGGGACGGCGGCGTGGTCGGCGGTGGCCGCGTGGGCGCCCCACGGACCGGAGTCCAGGTCCGTCTCCCCCGAGGCGCGGGCGGCGATCGCGGCACCGGCGATACGGGCCTGGTACTTGCCCTGATGGGTGAGCAGGGCACGGTGGTTGACGTCGCCGACCGCGTAGAGCCAGTCGTGGCCGGTGACGCGCAGGCTGTCGTCGACCGGCAGCCACGAACCCGGCTCCAGGCCGACGGTGTCGAGGCCGATGTCGTCGGTGCGCGGGGCGCGGCCGGTGGCGAAGAGGATCTCGTCGGCCTCGATCCGGTCGCCGGCGTCGGTGACGACCACGACCGTGCCGTCGTCACGGGTCACCGACTCCACCGAGGTGCCGGTCCGCACGTCGACGCCGGCCGCGGTGAGCGCCTCGGCGACCAGTTCGCCGGCGAACGGCTCCATGCGGTTCAGCAGTCCCTTGCCGCGCACCAGGAGAGTGACCCGGGAGCCGAGGGCCTGCCAGGCGGTGGCCATCTCGGTGGCGACCACACCGCCGCCGACCACCACCAGGCGACCGGGCACGGACCGGGCGCTCGTCGCCTCACGGCTGGTCCACGGCCCGACCTCGGCCAGGCCGGGCAGGTCGGGCAGGACGGCCCGGGTGCCGGTGCACACGGCGACGGCGTGCCGGGCGGTCAGGATCTTGTCGCCGACCGCCACCGTGCGCGGGCCGGTCAGGCGGCCGTGGCCGCGGTGGAGGTCGGCGCCGATGCCGTCCAGCCAGCCGACCTGGCCGTCGTCCTTCCAGTCGGAGGTGTAGTAGTCGCGGTGGGCGAGGACCGCGGCCGCGTCGAGGGGGCCCTGCACCGCCTGGCGCAGACCGGGCAGGCGCCGGGCGTCGGCCTGGGCGATGACCGGGCGCAGCAGGGCCTTGCTGGGCATGCACGCCCAGTAGGAACACTCGCCGCCGACCAGTTCGCTCTCCACGACCGCGGTGGTGAGGCCGGCCGCGCGGGTGCGGTCGGCCACGTTCTCCCCCACGGGCCCGGCCCCGAGCACCACGACGTCGTACGCGATGGTTTCCGTTTCCGTCATGGGGTCAGTCTGGTGGGTGGTGTGCCGGGTGACCACACGGGTAGGCACGCGGAATACGCGACCGGCCGGCCGTGTTGACGCGGACGGCTTCACCCCCTGCCGGGAGAACCCGGCAGGAAGCACCGGGAAGAGGGAATCACGTCATGGGCAGCACCGTGGAGCTCACCAAGGAGAACTTCGACCAGACGGTCACCGACAACGACTTCGTCCTGATCGACTTCTGGGCGTCCTGGTGCGGGCCGTGCCGTCAGTTCGCCCCGGTCTACGAGAAGGCCGCCGAGGAGAACCCGGACCTCGTCTTCGGCAAGGTGGACACCGAGGCCCAGCCGGAACTGGCCGCGGCCTTCGGCATCCAGTCGATCCCGACCCTGATGATCGTCCGTGACCGGGTCGCCGTGTTCGCGCAGCCGGGCGCCCTGCCCGAGGCCGCCCTCACGGACGTCATCGGACAGGCCCGCAAGCTGGACATGGACGAGGTCCGCAAGTCCGTCGAGGAGCAGCAGGCCGCCCAGGGCGAGTGACCTCCGGCCCTCCCCTCCCCCGCCCCTGAAGACGTACGGCCCGGTCCGGCACACGTACGGCCCGGTCCGGCACACCTGCGGCCCGGGCGAACGACGCGTACGGCCCGGTCCCGTCGAGCGCGCGGGCGGCCGGTTTCAGAAGGGGTACGGCGCCACGTCCCCGCGCACCGTCGTCCAGCGCACGTCGGTGAAGGCCTCCAGGTTGGCCTCGCCGCCGAAGCGGGCGCCGGTGCCGGAGGCGGCGACCCCGCCGAACGGGGCCACGGCCTCGTCGTTGACCGTCTGGTCGTTGATGTGCACGATGCCGGTCGGGATGCGCTCGGCCAGCTCGAGACCGCGGGCCGGGTCGCGGGTGACGATCCCCAGGGACAGGCCGTACGAGCTCGCCCCGGCCAGCGCGGCGGCCTCGTCCGGGGTGCTGAAGGCGCGGACCGGGGCGACCGGTCCGAAGACCTCCTCCGTGTAGGCGGGGGTGCGGTCGTCGACGCCCGCCAGGACGGTCGGGCGGTAGAACAGGTCCTCGTGCGTGCCTCCGGCCACCAGCTTCGCGCCGGCCGCCGTGCTCGCCTCCACCAGCGTGTGCACCTTGCCGAGCTGACCGACGTCGATGAGCGGGCCGAGGTGGACCTGCGCGCGGTGCGGGTCGCCCACGGCCAGGGCGTCGGCCTTCGCCACCAGCCGCTCCACGTACTCCTCGTAGAGCGAGGCGTGCACGAGGTGGCGGCCGGTGGTCATGCAGATCTGGCCCTGGTGGAAGAAGGAACCCCAGGCGGCCGTGGAGATCACCGCGTCGAGGTCGGCGTCCTCCAGGACGATCAGGGCGGAGTTCCCGCCGAGTTCCAGGTGGGCGCGCTTGAGGTGCCGGCCGGCGGCCTCGCCGACCGCCCGGCCCGCCGCGGTGGAACCGGTGAAGGAGATCACCGGGACGTGCGGGTCGGCGACGAGGGCCGCGCCCGTCCCGGCGCCGCCCGGCAGGACGTGCAGCAGCCCTTCGGGGAGACCGGCCTCGGCGAAGACCGCGGCCAGGGAGAGCCCGCCGCAGACCGCCGTGCGCGGGTCCGGCTTCAGCACGACCGCGTTGCCGAGCGCCAGGGCCGGCGCGACCGAGCGGATGGACAGGATCAGCGGGGCGTTGAACGGGGAGATCACGCCGACGACGCCCACGGGGACGCGGCGGGTGTACGACAGCCGGGGCGCCTCGCTGGGCAGGACCTGGCCGGCCGGGCGGGAGGCGAGGGCGGCGGCCTCGTAGCACTCCTGGGCGGCGACGTGCAGCTCGAAGTCGGCCTTGCCGGGGACGGAACCGGACTCGCGCACGAGCCACTCGCGCAGTTCGTCCGCGTGCGCGGCGAACAGGTCACCGGCCTTGCGCAGCACCGCGGCGCGGACGAAGTGGGGGGCGCGGGCCCACTCGGTCCGGGCGGCGAGGGCGGTCCGCACGGCCGGGGCCACGTCCTGCGCGCCGGCCAGCACCACCGTGCCGAGCGTGTCGCCGGTGGCGGGCTCGGTGACGGGATGCACGGGGCCGGACAGGCTGCGGGACTGCCGGGCGACGGGTCGAGCAACGGCATGACGGCTCTCCGATCAGTGACCCGCGGGACCTGCCGGGGCGCAGGTCCCGTGTGGTGCGCCGCCGTCGGGCGGCAGCGTGGCGGGACGCGGGCTCCGGGACGGCCGGGCGAGCCGCGCCGGCGCCGGACGCGTCCCCGTCTGATTGAGCGTGCGACATTTTAGGCCCTGCCCGGCGGATCACGCCGGACAGGGCCCGGTCGTCCGCCGGTTGACGTCACGCTCCTCGTCCGCCGTCCCGCCGCGGGCACCCGTGATCCGGTCCACCAGGTCGGTCCAGCCGGTTTCCAGACGGGCCGGCGGAGTCGCGCTCTGGCGGACCAGGTGGTGGATCAGGGGCGGGTTGAGGTAGCCGAGCAGGGTGTGGGCCAGCAGGTCCGGGTCGGCGTCCGGTGCCGCCTGCCGCAGCAGCAGCGCGAGGTGACCGTGGTACAGCCGGTGGACGGGGCCGGTGAAACGGCGGTCCGGGCCGGGTTCGGCCGCCAGCAGCAGGTCCAGCTCGTCGATCGCGCGCCGCAGGTAGGCGACCCCGAACGCCCGCAGCCGCTCCACCGGCGCGGCGCCGGGCCCGAGCGGCGGGGCCCGCCGAGGAAGGCCGCCTGGAACTTCCGCTCGGAGTGGTCGAGCAGCGCCGTCAGCAGGCCGGTGCGGTCGCCGAAGCGGCGGAAGACCGTCCCTTTGCCGACGTTCGCCGCGGCGGCCACCGCCTCCATCGTGACCCCGGCCGCGCCGTGCGCGGCGACCAGCCGGGCGGCGGCGTCCAGCAGTCGGGCGCGGTTGCGGGCCGCGTCGGCACGCAGGCAGGGCTCGTCCCCGGCCGTTCCGAGCTGCAGCAGCTCGGGTTCGCCGAGGGGCGTCCCGGGTCCGGGGAAGGGAGGCAGGGCGGCGGACATGAACTCAGCGTAAAGCACCGGGAAGAAACTGGACCGCGGTCCGGTTGGAGTGTTAGAACTTGTAAACGGACCTCGGTCCGGATTGTCACCGCACTGTTTCCGCCTCCTGGGAGTCATCCATGTCTGTCCGCATCCTCGCGCTCGTCGGCAGCCTCCGCGCCGGTTCCACCAACCGCCAGCTCGCCGAGGCGGCCGTCAAGGTCGCTCCGGAGGGTGCGCAGGTCGACCTGTACGAAGGCCTGGCCGACATCCCGTTCTACAACGAGGACCTCGACGTCGAGGGCAGTGTCCCGGCCGCCGCCGCCAGGCTGCGTGAGGCCGCTCAGGCCGCCGACGCCTTCCTGCTGTTCTCGCCCGAGTACAACGGCACCATCCCCGCCGTCCTGAAGAACGCCATCGACTGGCTGTCCCGCCCGTACGGCGCCGGCGCCTTCGGCGGCAAGCCGGTCGCCGTCGTCGGCACCGCGTTCGGCCAGTTCGGCGGCGTGTGGGCGCAGGACGAGGCCCGCAAGGCCGTGGGCATCGCCGGCGGCAGGGTGATCGAGGACCTCAAGCTCTCCATCCCCGGCTCCCTGACCCGCTTCGCCGAGACCCACCCGGTCGACGACGCCGAGGTCGCCGCGCAGCTGACCGAGGTCGTGGCCCGTCTGCACGGCCACGCGGGCGAGACCGTCGCCGCCTGACCGCACGGACCGCCCGCCTGCCCCTCCGTCCGTCCGACCCTCTGACGGTCCGGCCGCACGACCGTCAGGCCGCCTCGGCGTCCGACCGTCCGTCGCGGCGGCACCGCGCGTCCGTCGCGGCGGCACCGACGACCGGCGCAGCAGCCGGAAGGGGCCCGGAGTCTCCGGGCCCCTTCCGGCTGTGTCCGGCGCGTGCGCCCCCGGTCGCTCGGTCCGGTTCCGCCGGCCGTTCGACCGCCGGGACGCCGAACTGATCGATGTGCGCACCGGCACGCATGTCCGTCTCCGTTCTCCGACGTCCTCAGCGACCGTGACGACGCACCGTGACGACGCCAGGCGCCGGAGACCTCCCGCAGCCGGGGAAAGACCCCCGGACACGCCGCGCGTGAGAAGGTGGTGAACCGCGAGGGCGAATGTCGTCCGACGGGAGGCCCGCACCCGGTCATGTCTGATAGGGCTGGCGGGATGCAGACCTTTTATCGACGACTTCTGCGGCTGATGCCCCGGATCGGCGTCCAGGTGACCGACATCGCCCCGGGGACGGCGCTGGTGTCCCGGTCCGCCATCCCACTGACGGTCACCGGTGCCGACAAGGGCACGTGGGTCGTCAGGCGGGCGAAGGGCGGTGCCGGCGACCACGCGGACGCGGACGCCCGTGCCGTCCGGCTCGGCGGGACCGGCGCGCTGCTGCTCATGGACGGAGCGGCCCGGCACGACGAACGCGGGCTGCAACTCGCGGCGGCCGAGTACCTGTGCGCCCAGCACGTCGCCGCCATGCTCGCCCTGTACGACGCGAACTGCGTCTTCGACGTCGGCGCCAACAGTGGCCAGTACGCCCGCCGGCTGCGCCGGCTCGGCTACACCGGGCGGATCGTGTCGTTCGAACCCACCTCGAAGGCGTTCGCCGAGCTGGAGAAGGCCGCGGCGCAGGACCCCGACTGGCACGTGTACCGGTGCGGACTGGGCCGTACGGAGACGACCGCCGAGATCCACACCGGCTGGAAGACCATGAACTCCCTGCTGGGGCCCAGCGACTACGGCAAGGACCGGTACAGCCGGTTCCACACGTCCGACACCGAGGAGATCCGCGTCCGCCGGCTCGACGAGGTCATGGACGAGGCGCTGGACGGCCTGGCAGATCCGCGCCCCTACCTGAAGATGGACACCCAGGGCTACGACCTGGAGGTGTTCGCCGGGGCCGGGAAGCGGGTCGGGGAGTTCGTCGGCATGCAGTCCGAGGTCGCGGTGCTGCGGCTGTACGAGGGCAGCCCGGGCATGGGCGAGGCCGTCGCGACGTACGAGGCGGCCGGGTTCGGCATCACGGGCATGTACCCGGTGACCCGCGAGGCGGCCACCGGCCGGGTGATCGAGTTCGACTGCGTGCTGATGCGCGCGGACGCGGCCCCCCGGCGGTAGCGGGCCCGCCTCCCCCGCGCCGCGATCGGCCGCCCGGGCGGCGCCGTCGGATTCCGGGTCCGGCCGACGGGCCCGAGCCCGGCCGACGGGGACCGCGGCGGGGACCACGGCGGGGACCGCGGTCCGGTGAGCCCTCCGGCGGGTGCGCGGGCGCGCGAGGGGGGACGGCGGCCCCGCACCCTGTCCGGACTCGCGTCCGAGAGGCCTTGCTTGGGACCTTGGGACCTTGGGGCCATGAGGCCTTGAGGCCATGATGCCTTGAGGCCTGTCCGGCGGATCGTGCCGGACAGGCCTCAGACCTCGGCCCGCTCGGGCTCGGGGGCCTGCCGGATCTCCTCCGCGTCGGAGTCGGCCGGGCGGGCGGCGGGGATGACGGACGCGATGGCCGCGGAGACCAGGGCGAGGGCGCCGCCGACGAGGAGCGCGGTGCGGAAGCCGTCCTCGGAGGCGAGGGTGTAGCCGCCCATGGTGGTCGTCATCTGGGCCAGGATCACCCCGATGACGGCGGCGCCGACCGAGGTGCCGAGCGACCGCATGAGGGTGTTGAAGCCGTTGGCGGCGGCGGTCTCCGACAGCGGGACCGAACTCATGATGAGGGCGGGCATCGCGCCGTAGGCGAGGCCGACGCCGCTGTTGATGACGATGCCGACCACCATCAGGCCCCAGGCGGAGCCCATCAGCGCCATGGACAGGCCGTAGCCGGCGGCGATGACCAGCGCGCCGCAGACGAGCGTGAACTTCGGGCCGCGGGCGTTGGTGAGCTTCCCGCCGAGCGGGGAGACGAACATCATCATGATGCCGCCGGGGGCCATCCACAGGCCGGTCGCGAGCATGGACTGGCCGAGGCCGTAGCCGGTGGCCTCCGGGAACTGGAGGAGCTGCGGCATCACGAGCATGCTCGCGTACATCGCGAAGCCGACGAAGACGGACGCGAGGTTGGTGAGCAGCACCCGCGGGCGGGCGGTGGTGCGCAGGTCGGTCAGCGGGTCGGTGGTGCGCGTCTCCCAGAATCCCCAGGCCACGAGGACCACGGCGGCGGCGGCGAACAGGCCGAGCGTGACGGCCGAGCCCCAGCCCCAGTCGGCACCCTTGGAGACCGCGAGCAGCAGGGCGACCAGGCCGGTGCCGAGACCGAGCGCGCCGGGCAGGTCGAAGCGCTGCCCCTTGGCGGCGGCGGGCACGTCGGGGATCAGGAACCAGATGAGCAGGGTGACGGCGACGGCCATGCCGGCCGAGCCCCAGAACAGGACGCGCCAGTTCGCGTACTGGGCGATCGCCGCGGCGATGGGCAGGCCGAGGCCGCCGCCGATGCCCATGGAGGCGCTGACCAGGGCGATGGAGGAGCTGAGCTTCTCCGGCGGGAGGACGTCGCGGAGCAGGGCGATGCCGAGGGGCAGCATGCCCATGCCCATGCCCTGGAGCCCGCGTCCGATGATCATCATGACGACGCCGGAGGCGAGGGCGCACATCACCGAGCCCACGATCAGCGGTACGGCGCACGCCAGGAGCATGCGCCGCTTGCCCAGCAGGTCGCCGAGGCGGCCCACGACCGGCACGCAGACCGCGGCGGCCAGCAGGGTGACCGTGATGACCCAGGCCGCGTTCGAGGACGAGGTGTCGAGGATCTGCGGCAGCTCGGCGATGAGCGGGGTGACCAGCGTCTGCATGATCGCGGCCGTGATGCCGGCGAGGGCGAGCGTGGCGACCACGCCACCCGCGCGGGCCGTGGGCTGGGGGGCGTCCATGGGTGGACTCCTCGGTTTCTCTAGGGGTTCCGGGCGAAGGATGTGCATCGTACATGTCGAATGCATCAACCATGTGATGTGGCAGTTGCATGCGATGTGGTGCCTGCACGGTGGTGTGCCAGGATGGAGCGGCCGCCGCCGGGACGCATCGCGGGGACGGCCGCACGAACAGGAGGGCCGGGCCATGCAGAGGCCGACGCACGAGGTGGAGTACGAGCAGATGCTGCTCAGCCGCCATACGTTCCTGAGCCGGCGCGGGGCCGCCGCACGGACGGCGTCCTGGAGCGCAGCGCCTACATCCTGCTGAGCCGGATCCGGGTCCAGGGCCCGATGTCGATCGGGGAGCTGAGCGACGCCTTCGGCCTGGACGCCTCCACCCTGAACCGGCAGACCGCCGCGGCGATGCGCGCCGGGCTGCTCGACCGCATCCCCGATCCGCAGGGCGGGATGGCCCGCAAGTTCCGGCTGACGGCGGAGGGCGAGCGGCTGCTCGACGAGGAGCGGCGGGGCATCGTCGAGGTCCTGGACCGCGTCATGGGGGACTGGTCGCAGGACGACATCACCGCGTTCGCGTCGTATCTCAGGCGCTTCAACAACGGCATCGAGGCCATCGGCGGACGCCCGTGGCCGCGCCCGTCCCCGCGGGACGGGGAGCCGCGGGGCTGATCCCGGCCGCCGCGGTCAGCGCGGGCTCGCCCCGCCGCCGGCACGGGCCCCCGGCTCCGGGGGACGCGGTGGCTCGCGGTCCGGGCCGTGGGCGGGCAGGAGCGGCCGTCGGGGCACCGCTCCGCCGGCCGGGCGAAGGCCCGGTCGGCCACGAGGGCCCGGCCGTCCGCCGCCGGGGTGACGGTGAGGCCCACAGGCGCGGTGAGACCCACAGGCGCGGTGGCGCCGCCGACGTCGCCGGCCGTCCGGTCCCCGTCTTCGCGTCCACGGGCCGGTGGGACCCTCGGCGGGACGCCGGCCCGCGCGGGTCACCAGCTCCGGGTCACCGAACGCAGGGCGATCCAGGAGTCCTGCACGCGGGCGTAGTCCATGGTCAGCTGGAGCCGCCGGTCCTCGTGCGCGCCGTCCACGGCCGGACGCGTGACCACGCGGCCCACGAGGCGTGCCGTGTCGCCGTCGACCGCGACGGTCACGGTCTTCTCCTCGATCGCCTGCGGGACGAACGTCTCGGCGCGCAGGTCCGCCAGCCAGGCGGCCTTCGGCTGCTCGTCCCCGTGGTCCGCCTCAGGTGAAGCCGTCGTCGAGCAGGGCCTCCAGCGCGGCGGTGTCGCCGTCGGCCATCGCGTGCAGATGGGCCCGGTAGGCGTCGATGACCTCCATGCGGGTGTGCACGTCGGCTGTGGGGTTCATCCGTGCTCCTGTCGTCGTGCCCCGTCTCCACCGCCGGATCGCCGTCACCGCACGGCAGGACCGGGGCGTACCTCGGCGCATGCCTGTCAGCGATCATCATGGCTGTCCGGGTCACCCGGTGTTCGCCGCGCCGTCGGCCGGGGCCGTTCAGGCCCAGGCGGTCACCGGCAGGAAGGAGCTGTCCCGGCGGAACAGCTCCGTGCCGTCGGAGTGCTCCACGCGGAGCCGGTAGTCGTAGTGGCGCAGGTAGTACCCGGGGTAGTTGTACGACTCGAAGCGCGCCGAGCCGCTCGTGGTGCCGGTGCGGGCGACGAAGGTGGCGTCCTTGGCGAAGGCCGACGTGCCGTCGTTCGGGTCGAAGCGGGCGCGGAAGGAGTAGTGGCGCAGGTAGTTGCCGGCCGCGTCGCGGAAGGAGCAGCCGTTGGCGTCCGCGAGGCCGGGGACGACCGTGAAGGTGGCGGCCTGCTTCTCGGCGGCCGTGCCGGCCGCGGTCACCACCGGCAGGTCGAGCAGCGAGGACTGCGCCTGCCAGTACCGGGTGGTGTAGTTGACGGAGCGGAAGGAGCGGGTGGCGTTCCTGGGCAGGCTCACCCCGCCGGCCACCGTCTCCTTGACGACGGTGAAGTGGCGGGCCGTGCCGGAGAGGCCCGGGAGGGCCTTCGGCGCGCTCCAGGTGGTGAAGGTGTCGTAGCTGTCGCTGTAGTAGTAGGTGCCGTCGCCGTAGCCGTCGAAGAAGACGCGCCAGCCGCCGTTGTCGAGCCGGACGAGGGCCGGGCCCTCGCGGTAGCTGCCCCAGCCCGCCCAGTCACCGGTGCGGGAGATGGTGTACGGGCCCGCGAGCCGGGCGGCGGTGGCGTACTCGATGTACTTGGTCGTCTCGTTCTTGGTGAAGGCGTGGTAGGTCGAGCCGAGCTTCACGACGAAGGTGTCGATGTGGTTCTCGCCGATGCCGGCCAGGGCCACGGGTGAGGTCCAGGCGGTGAGGCCCGCGTCGGTGGCCTTCAGCAGGTAGGGGTGAACATCCACTCGTCGTCCGTGGTGGAGCAGGACACGATGATGTTGACGCTGCCGTCGCCGTCGACGAACCACTCCGGCGCCCAGGCCCGCGAGAGGCCCGCGACCGGGACCGGGTGGTCGTACAGGAACGTCCAGGTGAGCCGGTCGGCGCTGCGGGCGAACCCGATGGTGGTGCTGGGGTCCTGCCAGGTGTGCGTGGTGTAGGTCAGGTAGTAGAAGCCGTCGGTGTGCTTGAGGACGCTCGCGTCGCGGATGCGGTTCGCGGGCGGGGTGTAGGCGGCGGACCTGGCGAGGCGGAAGTCGGTGGCGTCGTCCGACTGGTAGACGTTCACCGTGCCGTCGTCGCTGTCGAGGAACGGCACGACGGTGTAGCGGGTGGCCGATCCGCCGGGCGGGCGGCGGCGAGCGCGGTGCCGAGCAGACCGGGCGCCTCGGTCAGCGCCAACGCGGAGACGGGCAGGGCGGCCACCGCGCGCAGCAGGCTGCGGCGGACGGGGCGGGGCGGCGTGCGGTCATGTGCGGCTCTCTCCCTACGGCTAGGTTCGACACGCCTAAAGTTCGGCATGCCGAACGAGGTTCGGAAAGTCGATCAGAAGGTAGGGGTGGCCCCGGGGCGCGTCAATGCCCCGCGCAGGAACGGGCGGCGGCCCGTGCGGCGCCCGCGGCGGACACGGAACCCGCCGCGGGCCCGGGTGCGTTCCGCCCCCGGCGGCCAGACGTTACCGTTCGGTACACAATGTGCTCACGAGGGTGCTCACGGAGGTGTCCCGCCATGACGCTCGACCGTTCCGCAGGCCTGATCGAGACCGCCCGCGCGCTGGCCGCCGGGGAGGTCACCTCCCGCACGCTGGTCGAGCGGTCCCTGGCACGGATCGAGGCGACCCAGGCACCCTCAACGCCTTCCGCGTCGTGCGCACCGAGGCCGCGCTCGCCGAAGCCGACGCGGCCGACCGGGAGTTGTCCTCCGGCGCACGCAGGCCCCTGCTGGGGTGCCGGTCGCCGTGAAGGACGACATGGACGTGGCCGGCGAGCCGACCGCCTTCGGCTGCGCGGGCGCCCACCCCGCGGTCGCCGAGGACGGGGAGGCGGTACGGCGGCTGCGCGCGGCCGGGGCCGTGATCGTCGGCAAGACGAACACCTGCGAACTCGGACAGTGGCCGTTCACCGAGGGCCCGGCCTTCGGCGCGACCCGCAACCCGTGGCACCCCGGGCACACCCCGGGCGGCTCGTCCGGCGGTTCGGCGGCCGCCGTGGCGGCGGGCCTGGTCCCGCCGCGCTCGGCTCGGACGGCGCCGGCTCGGTCCGCATCCCGGCGTCCTGGACCCACCTCGTCGGCGTCAAGCCGCAGCGCGGACGCGTCTCGACCTGGCCGCGCGGCGAGACCTTCCAGGGCATCACGGTCAACGGCACCCTGGCCAGGACCGTGGCCGACGCGGCCCTCCTCCTCGACGCGGCGAGCGGCAACCATCCGCGCGACCCGCACCGGCCGCCCGCCGTCGACGCCCTCGCCGCGGTGGGCCGCGACCCCGGCCGGCTGCGCGTCGCCCTCGCGCTGAAACCTCCGTTCACCGCCGTACCGGCCCGGCTGCTCCCGAGGTGCGCGACCGGGTCGTCGCCCTCGCGACGACCCTGGCCGGCCTCGGCCACACCGTCGAGGAGGCCGACCCGCCGTACGGGCGGATCGGGCTGACCTTCGTGCCCCGGGCGACCGCGGGGATCGCCGAGTGGGTGGCCGAGGCGCCGTTCCCCGCCCTGCTCGACCGGCGCACCCATGGCGCCGCCCGGCTCGGCCGGCTCCTCGGCGGCGCCCCGCTGCGGGCGGCCCGCCGTGCGGAGGCGGTCCTGCACCGCCGTATCGGCCGCTTCTTCGAGACGTACGACGTGGTGCTCGCGCCGACGACGGCCGCTCCCCCGCCCCGCATCGGCGCCCTGCTGGAGCTGGGCGGGTTCGCCACCGACC
Source organism: Streptomyces sp. Tue 6430 (assembly GCA_021568835.1). Taxonomy (GTDB): domain Bacteria; phylum Actinomycetota; class Actinomycetes; order Streptomycetales; family Streptomycetaceae; genus Streptomyces. The sequence continues at coordinate 564,511 of JAKGSH010000001.1, read as the reverse complement.
GCGCCATGATCGCCGCGTGCCCCTACGCGTGGCCGTGGAACGTCCTCGGCTGGCCCGGCGTCAACGTGCCCGCGGGCTTCACGCCCGGCGGCCTGCCGGTCGGCGCGCAACTGCTCGGGCCCGCCGGCAGCGAGCCGCTGCTGCTGTCGCTCGCCGCGCAGTTGGAGGCGGACCTGCGCTGGCACGAGCGGTGGCCGGAGCCGCTCGTCACGGACTCCCCGGCGCTGTGAGCCCCCCGCTCCGGGTGCGCCCGTGCGGGACTCCCCGGGCCCGGGCCGCGGAGTCGCCGGCGCCCCCGCGTGACGTGGTCACGGGGGCCGCGGGGAACGGGCCCCGGGGCAGCCCCTAGGGTGCCCTCGTGACCGCTTCCACCGAAGAAGAGAACGTCCCGGGCCGCTTCGGCCCCTGTGCCACCGTCGAGGCCGAGCCGCGCGAGGTCGGCCGGGTGCGGACCGAGTACTCGCCCGCGCACGACGGCGACCCGGACCCCGGCGAGATCGTCTGGACCTGGGTGCCCTTCGAGGAGAACGACGGACGGGGCAAGGACCGCCCGGTGCTGGTCGTCGCCCGGGAGGCGGCCGGCACCTTCCTCGCCGTTCGGCTGTCCAGCAAGCCGCACGCCGGCGACCGCGAGTGGGTGCCGATCGGCGGCGGCCCCTGGGACCGCTCGGGCCGGGACTCCTGGGTGGCCGTCGACCGCGTGCTGCGGCTGCACGAGCAGGGCATGCGCCGGGAGGCCTGCGCGCTGGACCGGATGCGGTTCAACCTGGTGGTGCACCGGCTGCGGGAACGGTACGGCTGGCACTGAGCCCCGGCCGGTGCTCGCACCCGCTCGCGGAGCCGCGGCCACAGCCGTCGCCGCAGCCGCGGCTACGACTCCGGCTGCGGGAAGGCGCGTACGAAGGCCTGGCGGACCACGCTCCCCGGCGTCCGGTCCAGCACCCCGAACACCACCCGCGTGAACGTCCCCTCGAACCGGCCGCCGGGTCCCAGCAGCGTCCGGAAGGCGCCCGCCACCTGCGCGGGGTCGTTGCGGAAGACGCCGCAGCCCCAGGCGCCGAGGACCAGCCGCCGGTAGCCGTGCGCCGCGGCCGTCTCCAGGACGCGTTCGGCGCGTACGGCCAGGGCGCGCGGCAGTTCACCGGCGCGCTCCGGCGCCGTCCGCAGGATCACACCGGCGTTCGGCGCGGCGGCCGTCAGGAAGCCGGCGGTGTACGGCTCGGGCAGGAACCGGCCCCGGTCGTCGCGGAAGACCGGCACGGCCGGCGAGTGGACCACCCGGTCCGTGTAGAACGGGTCGCGGTGGCGCGGTGGTGGTCGTAGAACCCGGGGGCCCGCAGCAGGCAGGTGTACAGCGCGGAGCCGCGGCACAGGGCCTCCTCCTGGGCCTGGGCGCCGTTGAGGTAACCGCCGCCGGGGTTGCGGGCGGAGGCGAAGTTGAGCACCGCCACCGGGGCGTCCGCGAGTCGGCGGGCGGCCTCCAGGCTGCTCTCGCCGGTGACCTCGATCCGCGGGGCGGACGGGGCGGTCCCCAGGACCCCCTCCGGGACCGGCACCGGGCCGGGTCCCATCACACGGGTCCCCTCCCGGGCGACCCCGACCGCGGCGGCGATCGACACCTCGCGGCCGTCGGCCGTGCGGTACACGCCCGCGGCCACGACCTCCTCCGTCTCCCGCGCGACACCGCGCAGCCGCGCGCTCACGGCGCCACCCCCGTGGACGCCACGGCCGCGTGCCGCACGGTGCGCCGCACGGCCTGCCCCGCCCGTCCGTCTCCCCCGTCGTGCTCATGCACGCATCGTCGGCGATGCTGGACGGACGGTGCAACCGGGTTTCTCCGACCGGGAACCCCTGCGGGAACCCCTCGGAAACGCCCTGGAAACGGTACGGAAAGGAGTCCGCTCCGGCCCCGCGGGCGCCGTGGGGCGCTCTTGTGCGATGCCGCGAGAGGGTCTTGGGTGGATGAGCGAGCCGGTCCGGCACCATCGAAGCCGGGCCGGCGGCATGGTGGAATCTCAGGAGGATCCCGACATGTCCGACACATCGAGCAGCGCTTCGGGGAGCGACTGTACGGGGACCCGTACCCCGCTCACCGAGGCCGAGGTGGAGGCCCTGGTCAAGGGCATCTGCTTCAAGACCGGACCGCCCCGTACCGTCGGGGTCGAAGTGGAATGGTTCGTCCACGAGCTGCGTTCACCGCGGCTCCCCGTCCCACCCGAACGACTCGCGGCGGCCTACGAGGCCCTGCGGACGGTGCCGCTGTCCTCGGCGCTCACCGTCGAACCCGGCGGCCAGCTGGAGCTGAGCTCTCCGCCCGCCGCCTCCCTGACGGAGTGCGTGAGCACCGTCGCCGCCGACCTGGACGCCGTCCGCGCCGTCCTGCGCGAGGCGGGACTGGTCCTCGCCGGACTCGGCACCGAGCCCTGGCACCCGCCCCGGCGGTTCCTGCACGAGCCGCGCTACGACGCCATGGAGACGCACCTCGACCGCACCGGCCCGGCCGGGCGGGCCATGATGTGCACCTCGGCCTCCGTGCAGGTCTGCCTGGACGCGGGCCACGAGGAGCCCGGCCCGCTGGGGCACGGGCGGCGCTGGTGGCTGGCGCACATGCTGGGCCCCGTCCTGGTCGCCGCCTTCGCCAACTCGCCGCTGCTCGGCGGCGAGCCGACGGGCTGGCGCTCCACGCGGCAGCGGCTGTGGACGGAGATCGGCGCGGGCCGCGCGGGCGCACCGGACCTGGACCGGGAGCCGCGCGCCGCGTGGGCCGAACGCGTCCTGGACGCACCGGTGATGTGCGTACGCCGGGACGACGGGCCGTGGGACGTGCCCGAGGATCTGACCTTCCGGGAGTGGACCCGGTCGGGGACGCCCACCCGGGCGGACCTCGAGTACCACATGTCCACGCTGTTCCCGCCGGTGAGACCGCGCGGCCATCTGGAGCTGCGCATGATCGACGCGCAGCCGGGCGAGGACGGCTGGATCGTGCCGCTCGCGGTGACGACGGCGCTGTTCGACGACCCGGAGGCCGCCGAGAGCGCCTACCGGGCGGTGAAACCGCTGGCGGAACGGTCCCGGTCCGGCCCGGCCCCGCACAACCCGCTGTGGAGCGAGGCGGCCCGCTCCGGCCTCGCCGACCCCGAACTGCAGGAGACCGCCGTGGCCTGCTTCACGACGGCCCTGGAGGCCCTGCCCCGGATCGGCGCCGACGCCGGGGTGACGGACGCCGTCGCCGCGTACCTGGAGCGCTACGTCCGCAAGGGCCGCAGTCCCGCCGACGACCAGCTGGACCGCCTGCACGCCACCGACGGCCGCACCCACGGGAAGGACATCCGCACATGACCGACCTCGTCCCCGAGGCCCTGGAGGCCGAGGCGTTGCGCGAGCGGGCACTCACCACCCTCGTCGCCGCCCGCGCCCGCACCACGCTCCTGACCAGCTGCGTCGAGGACCCCGACCTCACCGCACAGCACTCCCCGCTGATGTCCCCCTGGTGTGGGACCTCGCGCACATCGGGAACCAGGAAGAGCTGTGGCTGCTGCGCGCCGTGGCCGGCCGCGAGGCGATGCGCCCCGAGATCGACGGGCTGTACGACGCCTTCGAGCACCCGCGCTCCGAGCGGCCCTCGCTGCCGCTGCTGCCGCCCGCCGAGGCCCGCGCCTACGCGGCGGAGGTCCGCGGGCGGGTCCTGGACGTGCTGGAGTCGGCCGACTTCGACGGGACCCGGCTCACGGAGGCCGGCTTCGCCTTCGGCATGGTCGCCCAGCACGAACAGCAGCACGACGAGACCATGCTGATCACCCATCAGCTGCGCACGGGGCCGCAGGCCCTGACCGCGCCCGACCCGGAGCCGGCCCCGCTGTTCACCGGCCCGTCCGAAGTGCTCGTGCCGGGCGGCCCGTTCACGATGGGCACCTCCGGCGAGCCCTGGGCGCTGGACAACGAGCGGCCCGCGCACCGGCGCGAGGTGGCGGCGTTCCACATCGACACCACGCCGGTGACCAACGGCGCCTACCAGGCGTTCATCGACGACGGCGGTTACGACGACCCCCGCTGGTGGACGGCGCAGGGCTGGTCCCACATCCGCCGGCACCGGATCGGGGCGCCGTTGTTCTGGCACCGCGACGGCGGCCAGTGGCTCCGGCGCCGCTTCGGCGTCACCGAGGTCGTGCCGCCCGAGGAGCCGGTGCTGCACGTGTGCTGGTACGAGGCCGACGCCTACGCCCGCTGGGCCGGGCGGCGGCTGCCCACCGAGTCCGAGTGGGAGAAGGCGGCCCGCTTCGACCCCTCGACCGGCGGCTCGATGCGCTACCCGTGGGGCGACGCCGACCCCGCGCCCGAGCACGCCAACCTGGGCCAGCGCCATCTGCGCCCGGCGCCCGCGGGCAGTTATCCGGCCGGTGAATCGCCTCTGGGGGTGAGGCAGTTGATCGGTGACGTGTGGGAGTGGACGTCGAGCGACTTCCAGCCCTACCCCGGTTTCCGGGCGTTCCCGTACAAGGAGTACTCGGAGGTGTTCTTCGGCCCGAGCACAAGGTGCTGCGGGGCGGTTCGTTCGCGGTGGACCCGGTGGCCTGCCGGGGCACCTTCCGTAACTGGGACCTCCCGATCCGGCGGCAGATCTTCTCCGGCTTCCGCACCGCCCGCTCGGGGCCGTCTGATGTGCCGTCACCTCGCTTTCCTGGGACCGCGGGAGCCGCTCGGCCGGCTCCTGGTGGAGCCCCCGCACAGTCTGTACCGCCAGTCGTGGGCTCCCCGCATGCAGCGGTACGGCACGGTCAACGCCGATGGTTTCGGCGTGGGTTGGTATGCCGGGGACGATCCGGTGCCGGCCCGCTACCGCCGGGCCGGCCCGATCTGGGCCGACCTGTCCTTCGCCGACCTGGCCCGCGTCGTGCGCAGCGGGGCGGTGCTGGCCGCCGTACGCGACGCGACGCTGGCCGGGGCGGACGCCGAGGCCGCGGCGGCGCCGTTCGCGGCGGGTCCCTGGCTGTTCAGCCACAACGGGGCTGTGCCGGGCTGGCCGGGGTCGCTGGAGCCGCTCGCGCGCACGCTGCCGGCGTCCGCCGTGCTGTCGATGGAGGCGCGCAACGACTCCGCGTTCGTGTGGGCGCTGGTCCTGGCCCGGCTGCGCGCCGGGGACACGGAGGGCCAGGCGCTCGCCGACACGGTGCAGGAGGTCGCCGCGGCGGCCCCCGGATCCCGCCTCAACCTGCTGCTCGGCAACGGTGACACCGTCACCGCGACGGCCTGGGGGGACACCCTCTGGTACCTGACGGAGCCCGGCCGCACGGTCGTGGCCTCCGAACCCTACGACGACGATCCGCGCTGGCAGGAGGTCCCCGACCGGACCCTGCTCGCGGCGACCCGCACCGAGGTGCTGCTCACCCCGCTGAAGGACCCGAGCGGGGACGCGGCGCCCTCCCCCGCTCCCGGCCCCGCCGCTGGGGCGGCCCCATCACCCGAGGAGACCGGCTCGTGAGCCCCTTCCAGATCACCCGCACCCTCCCGGAGGACGCCACCGACGCCGCCCTGCGCGCCGACGTCCTCCAGGGCCTCACCGCCACCCCCAAGACGCTGCCGCCCAAGTGGTTCTACGACGCCGACGGCAGCGAACTGTTCGAGCGGATCACCGAGTTGCCCGAGTACTACCCGACGCGGGCCGAGCGCGAGATCCTCGTGGACCGGGCCGGCGAGATCGCCGCCGCGGCCGGCGCCCGCACCCTGGTCGAGCTGGGTTCGGGGTCCTCGGAGAAGACCCGCCACCTGATCGGCGCGCTGACGGACCTGGACACCTATGTGCCGGTCGACGTCAGCGAGAGCGCCCTCACCGGGGCGGGACGGGCCCTCGCCGCCGAGCGGCCGGGCCTGTCCGTCCACGCCCTCATCGCCGACTTCACGGCACCGCTGACGCTCCCGGACACCCCGGGGCCGCGTCTGGTGGCGTTCCTCGGCGGCACGATCGGCAACCTCCTCCCCGCCGAGCGGGCGGCCTTCCTCGGCTCGGTGCGGGCGCTGCTCTCGCCGGGCGACGCCCTGCTGCTCGGCACGGACCTCGTGAAGGACGAGGAGGTCCTGGTGCGGGCGTACGACGACGCGGCCGGGGTGACGGCAGCGTTCAACAAGAACGTCCTGGCCGTCGTCAACCGCGAGCTGGGTGGCGACTTCGATCCGGACTCCTTCGACCACGTCTCGCTCTGGGACGCGGAGAACGAGTGGATCGAGATGCGGCTGCGCTCCCGCACGGCGCAGACGGTGAAGCTGCCCGCGCTCGGTCTCGCCGTCGACTTCGCGGCGGGCGAGGAGCTGCGCACGGAGGTCTCGGCGAAGTTCCGCGAGCCGGGCGTGCGCGCGGAGCTGTCCGCGGCGGGACTCGAGCTGTCCCGCTGGTGGACGGACCGGCAGGGCCGCTTCGCGCTCTCGCTGAGCACCGTGCGGTAGGGGTGGCCGTGCGGTAGGGGTGGCCGTGCGGCGGGAACGACCGTACGGGGGGTCAGCCCGTGGAGACCGTCAGCGCCTCGGTGATCCGCCGGGAGGCGCGGCGGGCCTCCGTGGCGGGGTCGGCCCCGCCGAGCACCTTGGTCATGTAGGTCTTGATCGGGTTGTCCGCCTCGACGGCGGCCCACTCGGGCGTGCTGGGGGTCGCCCGGCCCTGCGCGGCTCCGGCCGCCATGGCGGCGACCCCCTCCTCGCCGGCCACCGCCGACGCCAGCTTCGCCTTGTTCGGGACGTAGTTCATGGTGCGGGCCAGGTCGGTGTTCCATTCGGCGCCGGTCAGCGCGGCGATCACGGCGACGGCCCCCTCGCGCCGGTCGGTGTTGCGGGGCACGACGAGGTCGGAGCCGCCGATGAGGACCGCGCCCGGTTTCGCCGCGGTCCTGCCCGGGACGGGGAAGTACCCCAGCTTCCCCTCCAGGGCGGGGTTCTGCCGGACGACGGCCCGTGCGAGGCCGGGGACGGCGACGATCTGGGCGACCTCGCCCGCGGCGAACACCCCTGCCTGGGGCGGGTGTTCCTCGTCCGCGTCCACCGGCCCCGCGCCGAGGGACTGGAGGCGCCGGTAGAACTCCATGCCGCGCAGGGCGGCCGGGGTGTCCAGGGCGCCCTCCCAGCGCCCGGCGTCCTCGGTGGCGAGGTCGCCGCCCTCGTCCCAGATGAAGCCGGACAGGGTGTACCAGTCCTGGCCGGCCAGGTAGATGCCCTGGTTCCCGCCCGAGGCCAGCTTCCCGGTGGCGGTGAGCCACTCCTCGCGGGTGCGCGGCACGGCGGTGACCCCGGCCCGCGCGAAGAGGTCCTTGCGGTAGATCACGACACGGTTGGCCGCGTACCAGGGGATGCCGTACTGGTGGAAGCGGCGCTGTCCCGGGTCGGCGAGGCCGGGCAGCCATTCCTCCCCCTCCCACTTGGCCACGGCTTCCAGGGTCAGGTCCAGCAGCCGGTTGCCGTCGACGTACAGCGGGACCTGGGTGTTGCCGACCTCGATGACGTCCGGGCCCTCCTCGCCGCCGCCCGCCAGGGCCGCCTGCACCTTCTCGGCGATGCCGGTCCACTCCTGGATGCGGACGTCCAGGTCGAGGTCGGGGTGGTCGCGTTCGAAGTCCTCGGTGAAGCGGTCCAGGAAGTCCTGCGAAGCGCTGTCCTTCATGAGCCAGACGGTGACGGTCCGCCGGTCGTCCCCGCCGACACCGGGTACGGCACCGCAGCCGGTGAGGAGGGAGGCGGACACGCAGAGGAGGGCGAGGAGGCGACGTCTCACGGGGGTCCTGTTCTGCCTGGTGGACAGGGGCGAGGGGCCCGGCGTGGGGGAACGGGCGCGGCGGCCCGGACGGGTGCATGGGATTTTGGTATGGACCAATGCGGAGGTCAAGGGGAACCGGCCCACGCCCCGGACGTCTCGCGCTCCGCCGCAGCGTGGGGCACCGTGGAGTGACGCGTGACACACGGGCGGCGCCGCCCCGGCCGAGAGGAGCAGCCGCATGTCGAACCACACCTACCGGGTCACGGAGATCGTCGGCACCTCGCCCGACGGCGTGGACCAGGCGATCCGCAACGGCATCTCCCGCGCCTCGCAGACCCTGCGGCACCTGGACTGGTTCGAGGTGACCCAGGTGCGCGGACAGATCGAGAACGGTGACGTGGCGCACTGGCAGGTGGGCCTCAAGGTCGGCTTCCGCCTGGACGAGACGGAGTGACGACGGCGTGAGGGTCGCGTGACGACGGAGCGGCCGACCGCGACGGCGGGACCCTCCGACCCTCCGGCCCGGCGGGCGGCCGGGCGGGGACGACGGCCGGCCGGACCGGGCCGCCGGAACGGGACGCCAGGACGACGGACCCGGATGACGGACCGGGACGCCGGGTTGGGCGCCAGGCCGGGACGCCTGGGCAACGGACCGGGACGAGGCAACGGGCCGCCGGACCGAGATGACGGACGGCCGGGACGGGACGGCGGACAGCCGTGACGGGCGCGGCGGGCGGGGCCCGGCCCCGCCCGCCGCGCCCGCACCTCAGGTGCGCCCCTCACGCTCCTGGGCGACGCGCAGCGTGGCCGAGGGGGCCGTCCAGCGCGCCCGGACCACGGTGAAGCCGGCCGCCTCCGCGTCGTCGCAGACCAGGCCGTCGTCGTCGACCAGGACCCGCACCTCGCGCTCCCGGGCGAGCCGGCGCAGGATCTCCAGCTTGGTGCGGCGGGCCGGCCGGCGGTCGCCGTCGCGCCGCATGTACACCCGCCCCGCCGGCAGCGCGTGCCGGTCGAGCCACTCGCGGGTGTCCTGCCGGCAGCGCTCGGGGCGGCCGGTCAGATAGACCACCTCGCACTCGCGCGCGCTCTCCAGGGCCAGCGCGATCCCCTCCGCGAGCGGCGGGTCCTGCGGCGCCGCCGCGAAGAAGGCGTCCCAGTCCCGCGGCCTGCGCTCCAGGAAGCGCTGCCGATGGGCGGTGTCGGCAAGGGTGTTGTCCAGGTCGAACACGGCGAGGGGCCGCCCGCTGCTGTCGGTCACGGCACCACCCTAGATTCCTCGCGCGGCCGGGCGGAACCGCGGCCGGACAGCAATTGTTAATGGGATCCATTTTCATGTAGCGTCCTCGGTGCCCAGTCCGACGAGGAGGATCCCCATGGCCGTGCCCAAGCGGAAGATGTCCCGCAGCAACACCCGTCACCGTCGCGCCCAGTGGAAGGCGACCACCCCGGCACTCGCGCCCGTCACCGTGGACGGCGTCCGCCACCTCGTCCCCAGCACCTGGTGCGGGCGTACGAGCGCGGCCTGCTGCGTCCTGAGGGCTGACCGGAAGAAGGTCCGGGGCACGGGGGCCGGGGCCCCCGGGGAACACCGGCGGTGCGGGGCACGGGGCCGCCGGGGCCGGAGCCCTGGGGGAATCCCGGCGCCCGCCACGCGTTGAACACCGTGTGAGTTCTGTGATCGAAGCCGCCCGGTTCTCCGTCCTCGACCGCTCCCGCACGCGCGAGGGCCATCCGGTCGGTGCGGCCCTGCGGGACACCGTGGCGCTGGCGCGGGAGGTGGAGGCGCTCGGCTACCACCGGTTCTGGGTGTCCGAGCACCACGGCGTCCCCGGTGTCGCCGGCTCCGCGCCGACCGTTCTCGCCGCCGCCGTGGCCGCCGCGACGGCCACGATCCGGGTCGGCACCGGCGGGGTCATGCTGCCCAACCACCGGCCGCTGGTCGTCGCCGAGCAGTTCGGGGTGCTGGAATCGCTGTTCCCCGGCCGCATCGACATGGGCCTGGGCCGGTCGGTCGGCTTCACCGACGGGGTCCGCAGGGCACTGGGCCGCGGCAAGGAGGACGCCGAGGACTTCGGCGCCCAACTGCGGGAACTGCTCGGCTGGTTCCACGGCACCTCGCCGACCGGCGTGCACGCGCGCCCCGCCGAGGGACTGACCGTACCGCCGTTCGTCCTGGCCATGGGCGAGGGGGCGCGGATCGCGGCGGAGGCCGGGCTCCCCCTGGTCATCGGTGATCTGCGTGACCGGGACCGGCTGCGGCGGGGCGTCGACGACTACCGCGCCCGGTTCCGCCCCTCGCCCTGGGCCGCGGAGCCGTACGTCGTCGTCTCGGGGGCGGTCGCCGTCGCCGGGACGCCCGAGGAGGCCCTCCGGCTGCTGGTTCCCGAGGCCTGGTCGACGGCCCACTCCCGCACGCACGGCACGTTCCCGCCGCTGCCCCCGGCGGACCGGGTCGAGGTCCTGCCGATGACGGCGCGGGAACGCGGCTTCTACGAGGCCGCCCTGGCCGGACAGATCGCCGGCACCGAGGAACAGGTCGCCCGAGCGCTGGAGACGGTACTGAAGGACACAGGAGCTCAAGAGGTCCTCGTGACCACCAGCACCCACGACCGACGGGCGCTGCTGGAGTCCTACCGCAGGCTGGCGGCCGTCGTGCGCGGGGGCGGCCGGGTGCCGCGCGCCGGATCCGGGACACGGGGCACGTGATCCGGTACACCGGGCACGCGGCCGGCCGTACGGGCGGCGGCCGGTGCCGCCGCCCGCCGCGTCACCGTACGGCCGGGGCGGCCGCGCGGCTCGGCACGTCGAACTGACGGGTGGTCAACTCCGCCGGGGGCCGGACGGGTTGTCGTCGTCGTACCCCTCGTTCTCGATGTGCCCGGTCTCGACGCCCTCGGTCTCGAGGCGTTCCTTGCGCACCTGACCGCGTACGGTCTCCTCATCGTTCTGCTCGTCCGCGGTCAGCCGGACCCGTTCCACCGGCACGGTCTCGGTCTCCACCACGGGACGTTCCTCGTGGAGGACGACCTCGTGCTCGGCCTCGCTGATCTCCGGCCCGGAGAGCGCGGCGTCGCGGTTGGCCTCGGTGATGGGCTCGCGCTCGACGCGCACCTCCTCCCTGCGCACCGGCACGGTCGTCTCGACCTCCTCGGTGACCACGTACTTGCGCAGTCGGGCGCGTCCGGTCTCACGCCGCTCGACGCCGACGTGCATCTGCTCCTCGGAGCGGGTCATGGCGTCGTCGGAGCGGGGCATCGCCTCGTCGCCGACCCGGCTCGCCCGGTGGCCTGCGTCCGCCTCTCCCGGTCGCACGCCGGGAGCGGTTCCCGCCGCCGTGCCGGCCGCCGCGGCGGAGGTGCCCGTGCCCGCGGCCCAGCCGGTCCCGCCGGAGGTGTCGTCCTCCAGGACGCCGCCCCAGTCGATGCCGTAGTAGTCGTACAGGCGGTGCTCCTCGGACTCCGAGAGGTGTCCGCCGGAGTCGACGTCGACGTTGGGCGCGCCCTTGATCCGGTCCTTGGCGTAGGGGACCTCGATGTGGTCCTCCACCATCGAGGCGTCGCGGATCGGCACGAAGGACTCGTTCGTGCCGAAGAAGCCCGTCTTGACCGTGACCCATTCGGGTTGCCCGGTCACGTCGTCGAAGAAGATGTGCTTGGCTTCGCCGACCTTGTGGCCCTCCCCGTCGAAGACGGGATGGTCCAGCACGTTCCTGATTTCCTCGCGGGCGATCATGGCATCGCCCTCCCTTCACGTGACGGCATCTCCGTTCGGGTCACCGCCCCGGGACATAAGAAACAGACAAATCGCTACATTTCTCCTTGCGGTTCGACGGGTCGGGACGGAGCCACGTCATCCCGCCCGCCGGGCACCGCGTGCCCCGGCCCCGCCGGGGCGGGCCCGGTCCGGCGCTGGGCCGCCCGGGCCAGCGCCCGGCGGTCGGCGTGGGCGCCGGGCCGGAGCACGGGGCGCACCTCCGCCTCGGCCACCAGTCCGTCCGCCATGACCACCCGCCACAGCGAGGCGAGCAGCGAGTCCTCCCCGACGAACGCGGGAACGGTCGTGGGCGCGCCCCCGGTGAGCCGGTAGCGGATGCGGACGGGCTGGACCGGCACCCCGGCGTCCAGGGCCGCCTGGAAGACGGCCCGGCGGAAGGTGCCCTGGGCCCGGCCGCACCACGTGCTGCCCTCGGGGAAGACGCCGACGGCCGCCCCCGAGCGCAGCAGTCCGGCGATGTCGGCGACCGTGTCCGGGAGGCCGCGCAGCCGGTGACGGTCGATGAACAGGACGCCGCCGCGGGCGGCCAGCGGCCCCGCGACGGGCCACCGCCGTATCTCGGCCTTGGCGATCATCCGGGCCGGGCGGACCATGGCCAGCAGGGGGACGTCCAGCCAGGAGATGTGGTTGGCGACCAGCAACAGACCGCCGTCGGGCGCGGCGGCACCGCTGAACCGCGCCCGGACCCGGCGGCCCGCACGACGGCCCCCGCCCACCGGCGCACCAGTGCGGCCGGGACCTTGCCGCCGACCGGCAGCAGCGCGATCCCGGCCAGCAGCAGTGCCACGACCGCCACGAGCCGCAGCACCGCCCGCGGTACGGCGGCGGCGGAGCCCGACGCCTCCACGCACGCCCCGGGGGTGCAGGGCGCGCTGGGCGGCCAGGCGCCCATCAGGCCGGGACGAGGGAGAGGAAGTGCCGCAGATAGCGCGGGTTGACCCGGCGCATCGACAGCAGCACGTACAGGTCGGCGACCCCGAAGTCCGGGTCGTGGGCGGGCTCGCCGCACACCCAGGCGCCGAGGCGGAGATAGCCACGCAGCAGGGCCGGCAGCTCGGTGCGGGCGGGCAGAGCCAGGCCCGGCTGCGGCACCCACGGCAGCCGCGGGCGGACCCGGAACTCCTCGGGTGCCAGGTGCTTGTCCCGTACCCGCTCCCAGGTGGCGGCCGCGGCGGTGCCGCCGTCGGCGAGCGGGACGGAGCAGCAGCCGGCCAGCCATTCGTGGCCGTTGTCGACCATGTAGCGGGCGATGCCGGCCCATATGAGTCCGATGACGGTGCCGTCGCGGTGGTCGGGGTGGACGCAGGAGCGGCCGACCTCCACGAGGCCGGGCCGGATGCCGCGCAGCGGCGTCAGGTCGAACTCGGCCTCGGAGTAGAGCCGGCCGGCCACCGCGGCGCGCTCCGGCGGCAGCAGCCGGTAGGTGCCGACGACCTGGCCGGTGTCGGCGTCGCGCACCAGCAGGTGGTCGCAGTGGGCGTCGAAGGGGTCGACGTCGAGGCCGGGCTGCGCGGACGTGAGCAGGGCGCCCATCTCCCCGGCGAAGACGTCGTGCCGCAGCCGCTGCGCGGCCCGCACGTCGGCCTCGTCGCGGGCGAGGGTCACGAGGTAGCGGGAGGGGGCCGCGGGCAGCGGCGGGGCGTCCGGAGCGATTACGGTGGTCATGGCTCTCTCCAGGTCACGGGCCGTTCGGCCGGAGGGGACGGACGGGCCGGTGGTGTGCGGCCGCCCGCTCCTGTTCTCCCGATGCCGGCTGGCGGGCGCGTGACCTGTGCCCGGAGCAGGGATGTGGGGTTGTTGAACGGCGCGCGCGGCGAGCCGACCACGCACCCCGACACGGGACCGCCCCGCCACGGGACCGCCCCGCCACGGCTCCGACGGCGCCACCGGAACCGGCCGCGCGGGGAGCCCGCCACACGCCCGGGCGCGGGTCCCCGCGCAGGACCGGCCGCAGGACCCCGGCGCAGGACCGACCGCGGGTCCCGGCGCGCGTCCCCGCCACGGCTCCGCTCCGGTGGCGCCGCCGGACTCCCTTGTACGAGGGGCAGCGGCCCGGATGGCCCAGTTGCGCACGCGCGCGGCGGTTCCCGCGGCGAGAGTGGGCCGTATGACAGAAGCCGGAACCGGCGGACGGCGTCGTGCACCGGTCTCGTCCGCCACCCGCCGACGGACCGTGCGCGGTGCGCGCGAGGCCGCCCGGTGCGCCGCCGAGGCGCTGACCGAGCTGATCCGTCACCGCCTGGAAGGGGTCTCCGCGGTGTGCCGGAGCGAGGACGACGGCTGGATCGTCGACGTCGACGTGCTCGAGCTGGCGCGCATCCCCGACACCACCAGTCTGCTCGCCACCTACCAGGTCGAGCTGGACCCGGCGGGCGAACTGGTGCAGTACCGCCGCGTCGCCCGGTACCGGCGCGGGGCCCAGGACCAGTGACCGGACCCTCAGGCCCGTCCCCCGGAAGGACCGCCGCATGACCGTCTACACCGACGAGGTCGTCTGCGCGCCCCGCGCCGGAACCCTCTACGACGTGCTGGAGCTCATCCTCGACCGCGGCATGGTGATCGACGTCTTCCTGCGCGTCTCACTGGTCGGCATCGAGATCCTCAAGGTCGACGCGCGGATCGTGGTCGCCAGCGTCGACACCTACCTGCGCTTCGCCGAGGCGTGCAACCGTCTCGACCTGGAGAACGACACGCGGACCAGGACCGTGCCCGAGCTGTTCGGCGGTCCGGTCGCCAAGACCGTCGCCAAGGCGGGCGCGAAGCGCACGGCCCGGTCCCTGACCGACAAGGTGCGCGACATCCTCAGCCCGGACGACGACGCCGTGGAGGCCGACGAGGACCTCGACGACGACGTCCGCGAGCCCGCCCCGCGCCCCGAACGCCCGCGCCGCCGCCCGGCCGGGACGCGTCCGGCCGCCGGCCGCAGGGCCGCCGGTGACGACGACCGCCCGCGGCCCCGGCGCCGCACGGAGGAGAAGCAATGACCGTGACGGGCACCGCCCCCCTCACCACCGCCGGCACGCTCGGCACCCTCTACGTCTACGGCATCACCCCCGCGGGCGTCCGTCCGCCGCGCGCGCCCGGGGTGGACGGCGCGCCGGTGCGGCTGCTGACCGAGGCCGGGCTGTGCGCCGCGGTCTCGGACGCCCCGGCGCGGCTCAGGGCCCGCCGACGGGACCTGACGGCCCATCAGTCGGTGCTCGACGAACTCATCGCGCAGGGGCCCGTCCTGCCCATGCGGTTCGCCGTCCTCACGCGCGACGCGGAGGCACTGCGCGGCCGGCTCCGCACGGGCCGGACCCACCTGACCGGGCAGCTCGACGGGGTCCGGGACTGTGTGGAGATGAACGTGAAGGGCACCGTCGTACCCGGGTGCTTCGCCGACCTCGTGCGCCGGGACGACGGTCTGCGGGCGCTCGCCCGCCGGACCCGGCAGCACCCCGGCTACGAGGCGAACGTACGCCTGGGCGAGGCACTCGCCCGGGGCGTCGCCCGCGAGGCGCGGCACGCGGCGCGGGAGGTGCTGGCCCGGCTGGCCCCGCTCGCCGTGCGCACCGCGCAGGGGCCGGTCGACGACGAGCAGGTGCTGAGCACGTCGTTCCTGCTGCGCTCGGCCGACGAGCGGGGCTTCCGCCGGGCCGTCGCCACCCAGGCGCGCCACTGCGGGAACCGGCTGGCGCTCAGTCTCACCGGGCCGTTGCCGTGCTACAGCTTCGTCGACACCCCGCCCACCACGGCCGGCAGGGGCAGGTGACGCGGTGGGACTCGTGAGCGGACTCCTGCTCCTGCCCCTCGCCCCGGTGCGCGGCACGCTCTGGGTCGCCGACCACCTGCTCCAGGAGGCCGAGCGCCAGACCTACGACCCCCGGGCGGTGCAGGCGCGTCTGGCGGCACTCAACCGGGCCCTGGAGGAGGGCGCCATCGACGAGGCGGCGTTCGAGAAGGAGGAGGAGCGGCTGCTCGAACGCCTCGAGAGTCCCGTCAGGTACACGGAGGGCGCCCCGTGACCGACCTCGGCACCTGGCCCGCGGGCCCCGATCCGCAGCCCGCCGCGCCGCTCGGCGGGAACCTCGCGGACCTGCTCGAACGCGTCCTGGACAAGGGCATCGTCATCGCGGGCGACATCAAGATCGACCTGCTGGACATCGAGCTGCTCACCATCCGTCTGCGCCTGTTCATCGCCTCCGTCGAGACCGCCAGGAAGGCGGGCATCGACTGGTGGGAGACGGACCCGGCGCTGTCCTCGCGCGCCGCGCGTGACGCCCTCACCGAGGAGAACGCGCGTCTGCGCGCCCGTCTCGACGCCCTGGAGGGCGCCGAACCCGACGCTCGGGAGGTGATCCGATGACGGGTGTCCCGGCCGACCGGCCGACCGTGGCGGGACAGGACGTGTCGCGCCCCTGTCTCATCTGCCTGTTCGCCGTGACGGACAGCCCCTTGCCGGACGACGTGCTCGCGGTGACGCCGGGCCATGACGGTGGCGGTCCGCTGCGGATCCTCGAGGCGGGCGCGCTCCGGCTGGTCGTGCAGGACGTCCCCGTGGCGGCCTTCGGCGAGGAGGCGCTCGCGCGGCGGCTCAACCGGCCGGAGGAGTTGGAGCGCTGTGCCCGCGCCCACCACCGCGCGGTGGAGACGGCCGCCCGCGCGGGTGCCGCCGTCCCCCTGCCGATGGCGACGCTCTACCTCGACGACCACAACGCGGTACGGGCCGTGACCGCCCGGCAGGCCTCGCTGCGCACGCTGCTGGACCGGCTGCGGGGCCGGACCGAGTGGGCGGTGAAGGTGTACCGCGCCGGGCCCGCGCGCACGTCCGGTGCCGCGTCCGGCGTCGCCGGGGACGACGGACCGGCGAACGACCGACCGGCGAACGACCGACCGGAGGACGACGGACCGGAGGACGGCGCCCCCACGGCCGGTGGCCCCGCGGCCGGGCGGTCGTACCTGAGCCGGGTGAGCGCCCGGCGGCGCACCGAGCGCGAGGCACGCGAGTCGGCCCTGGCGCAGGCCGACGCGGTCGACCGGGAGCTGCGGCGGTACGCCGTCGCCGCGACGCGGCACCGGCCGCAGAGCGAGCAGCTGACCGGCCGAAACGTCCCGCAGCTGCTCAACGCGGCCTATCTGGTGGACGACGACCGGCGTGCCGATTTCCTCGGGGCCGTCCGCCGGCCGGGCGGCGCCGGGGGCGCGGCGGTGGAGATCACGCTGTCGGGGCCCTGGATCCCGTACTCCTTCGCCCGCCTCGACGAGGTGACGTGCGACGCGCGGGAGGGGGTCCGCGCATGACCGTGCCGATCGCGGGCGGCCCCGACCGCACGGCGGTGCCGTGGAACGGCCCGGAACCGTACGCGCCCGTGGGGGTGCCGCTCGTCGACCTGCTCGACCGGGTGCTGGCCACCGGCGTCGTGATCAGCGGTGACCTGGTCCTGTCCGTCGCCGACGTGCCGCTGGTGCGGATCTCCCTGCACGCCCTGCTGGCCTCGGTCAGTGACCGGGTCCCGGCGCCCTGGCCGGACAGCGGGCCGCTGTGACGGCGCCGCGCGCCCACGCGCTGGACCTCGACCCCGAACGGGTCACGAACGACCTGGCGGCCCTGGTCCTGACCGTGGTGGAACTCCTGCGGCAGCTCATGGAGCGTCAGGCGGTACGCCGTTTCGACGAGGGGACGCTCAGCCCCGGCCAGGAGGAACGGCTCGGTACCGCGCTGATGCTGCTGGACGAGCGGATGGACGAGCTGTGCGCCCAGCACGGGCTGCGGCGCAGCGACCTCAACCTGGACCTCGGTCCGCTCGGCCCGCTCCTCGCCGATCCGGGCCCGTGACGCCGGGGGTTCCCGACGCGGCCCCTGTGCGGGAGGGGGAAGCGAGACGGGACCGGGGATGAGCACCACTCCCGGTCCCGCCCGTCCGCGCCCTCGGCGAACGTCTCTTCCCCGACGCGGTCGGCGCCCGGGTCTCAGCGCTTGCCCGCCTTGCGGGTGGCCCGCAGCCACTCCTTGTTCATGCCGGTGATGGAGACCAGCGGAATGCCCTTCGGGCAGGCGGTGGCGCACTCGCCGGCCAGGGTGCAGCCGCCGAAGCCCTCCTCGTCCATCTGCGCCACCATGTCCAGCACCCGCGTCTCGCGCTCCGGCGCGCCCTGCGGCAGGACGTTCAGGTGGTTGATCTTGGCGGAGGTGAACAGCATCGCCGCGCCGTTGGGGCAGGCGGCCACGCAGGCCCCGCACCCGATGCACTCGGCGTGTTCGAACGCGAAGTCGGCGTCCGGCTTGGGCACCGGCGTGGCGTGCGCCTCCGGGGCGGCGCCGGTGGGCGCGGTGACGTAGCCGCCCGCCTGGATGATGCGGTCGAAGGCCGAGCGGTCCACGACCAGGTCCTTGACCACGGGGAACGCGGACGCCCGCCACGGCTCGACGTCGATCGTGTCGCCGTCCTCGAAGGACCGCATGTGCAGCTGGCAGGTGGTGGTGCGCTCCGGGCCGTGCGCGTCGCCGTTGATGACGAGGGAGCACGCGCCGCAGATGCCCTCGCGGCAGTCGTGGTCGAAGGCGACCGGGTCCTCGCCCTTGAGGATGAGTTCCTCGTTGAGGGTGTCGAGCATCTCCAGGAAGGACATGTCGGAGGAGATCCCGTCCACCTCGTACGTGGACATGGCGCCTTCGGCGTCGGCGTTGCGCTGCCGCCAGACGCGCAGGGTGAGCCTCATGCGTAGCTCCGCTGGGTGGGGTGGACGTACTCGAAGACCAGGTCTTCCTTGTGCAGGACGGGGGCCTCGCCGGTGCCGGTGAACTCCCAGGCGGCCGCGTGGGCGAACGCCTCGTCCCGGCGGGCGGCCTCGCCGTCGGGGGTCCGGTACTCCTCGCGGAAGTGGCCGCCGCAGGACTCGGCGCGGTGCAGCGCGTCGAGGCACATCAGCTCGGCCAGCTCCAGGTAGTCGACGACGCGGTTCGCCTTCTCCAGGGACTGGTTGAACTCCTCGCCGGTGCCGGGGACCTTGACGCGCCGCCAGAACTCCTCGCGGATCCGGGGGATCCGCTCGAGGGCCGTGCGCAGGCCGGCGTCGGTGCGGGCCATGCCGCAGAACTCCCACATCAGTTCGCCGACCTCGCGGTGGAAGGAGTCGGGGGTGCGGTCGCCGTCGACGGACAGCAGCAGGCCGAGGCGGTCCTGGGTCTCGGCCAGCATCTCCCGCACCACCGGGTGCTCGTCGCCGACCTCGCTCTGGTGCGGGTTGCGGGCGAGGTAGTCGTTGATGGTGGCGGGCAGCACGAAGTAGCCGTCGGCCAGGCCCTGCATCAGGGCGGACGCGCCGAGCCGGTTGGCGCCGTGGTCGGAGAAGTTGGCCTCGCCGATCGCGAACAGGCCCGGGATCGTGGTCTGGAGGTCGTAGTCGACCCACAGGCCGCCCATCGTGTAGTGCACGGCGGGGTAGATCCGCATCGGCACCTCGTACGGGTTCTCCGCGGTGATCCGCTCGTACATGTCGAAGAGGTTGC
This sequence comes from Streptomyces sp. Tue 6430, assembly GCA_021568835.1. Lineage (GTDB taxonomy): Bacteria > Actinomycetota > Actinomycetes > Streptomycetales > Streptomycetaceae > Streptomyces. The sequence goes on along the minus strand of JAKGSH010000001.1, from coordinate 545,510 downwards.
CGTACTTCTCCTCGACCGCCTTGCGGCCCATCCGCTCGATCGCGTCCGCGAAGTCGAGGTAGACGCCCTGCCCGCCGGGGCCGACTCCCCGGCCCTCGTCGCAGACGTTCTTCGCGGCGCGGGAGGCGATGTCGCGGGGCACCAGGTTGCCGAAGGAGGGGTAGATGCGCTCGAGGTAGTAGTCGCGCTCGTCCTCGGGATCCTGTTCGCCGGCCGGGTGTCGCCCTTGGTCCTCGGGACCCAGATCCGGCCGTCGTTGCGCAGCGACTCGCTCATCAGCGTCAGCTTGGACTGGTGGTCGCCGGTGCGCGGGATGCAGGTCGGATGGATCTGCGTGAAGCACGGGTTGGCGAAGTGGGCGCCCCGGCGGTGGGCCCGCCAGATCGCGGTGGCGTTGGAGTTCATGGCGTTCGTCGACAGGTAGAAGACGTTGCCGTAACCGCCGCTGGCGAGGACGACGGCGTCCGCGAAGTACGTGTCGATCCGGCCCGTGATCAGGTCCCGTGCCACGATCCCGCGGGCCCGGCCGTCGACGACGATCAGGTCGAGCATCTCGGTGCGCGGGTGCATCTCGACGTTCCCGGCGGCGATCTGCCGGCTGAGGGCCTGGTAGGCGCCGAGCAGCAGTTGCTGGCCCGTCTGGCCGCGGGCGTAGAAGGTGCGGGAGACCTGGACGCCGCCGAAGGAGCGGGTGTCGAGGAGGCCGCCGTACTCGCGGGCGAAGGGCACGCCCTGCGCCACGCACTGGTCGATGATCTCGACGGAGATCTGCGCGAGGCGGTGGACGTTGGACTCGCGGGCCCGGAAGTCGCCGCCCTTGACGGTGTCGTAGAACAGCCGGTGGACGGAGTCGCCGTCGTTGCGGTAGTTCTTCGCGGCGTTGATGCCGCCCTGCGCGGCGATGGAGTGGGCGCGGCGCGGGGAGTCCTGGTAGCAGAACTGGACCACGTGGTAGCCCTGTTCGGCGAGGGTGGCGCCGGCCGAGCCGCCGGCCAGGCCGGTGCCGACGACGATGACGGTGTGCTTGCGCCGGTTGGCGGGGTTGACCAGCTTGGCCTCGAAGCGGCGCTTGTCCCAGCGCTCGTGGATCGGGCCGGAGGGGGCCTTGGCGTCGGCGATCGGCTCGCCGGTCGTGTAGTCGGTGTAGGAAGTCATGTCAGCTCACCACTCCGGTCATGACGCCCACGGGTACGGCGACGAAGCCGGCCGTGAGCAGCAGTGCGAGGACGTCGGCGACGGTCTTGAGGGCGCGGTCACGGGTGCGGCTGCCGGCGCCCAGGGTCTGGGCGGCGCTCCAGAAGCCGTGCCGGACGTGCAGGCCGAGGGCGAGCACCGCGGCGATGTAGACGGTGTTGCCGTACCAGGTGGAGAAGGTGTCCACGACGTTCTGGTACGGCCGGCCCTCCTGGAAGCCGCCGGGATGCGCGGTGCCGGTCGTCAGGTCGAGGAGGTGCCAGACGATGAAGAGACCGAGGATGATCCCGCCCCAGCGCATGGTGCGCGTGGCGTAGCTCGTCCGCGGCTTCTTGTGGACGTACTTGACCGGGCGGGCCCTGAGGTCGCGGCGGCTGAGCTGGTAGGCGGACACGGCGTGCGCGACGACCGCGACGACCAGCGCGACCCGGATCAGCCACAGCGTCCACTCCTCATGCATGAACGGCTCGCCGACCGTGCGCAGCCAGTGCGCGTAGTGGTTGAACTCGCCCGGTCCGAAGAAGATCTTCAGGTTCCCGATCATGTGGGCGACGAGGTACAGCAGCATGACGATCCCGCTGACGGCCATCACCGTCTTCTTGCCGAGGGAGGAGCGCCACACGGTGCGCGCCATGGACGACCGTCGGTCCGTCCGCGTTGCCAGAGCCATGGAACAGGACGCTAGGGCCGAACGGCCCCATCAGTCCAAGACATGGTCCACCTCGTTTCCATAGGCAGGGCCTATCATCGCTGGATGCAGTTCCAGCAGCTCCAGTACTTCGTGGCGGTCGCCGAGACCCGGCACTTCACCCGGGCCGCCGACCTGGTCCACGTCGCCCAGCCCTCGCTGTCGCAGCAGATCAAGGCGCTGGAGCGGGAACTGGGCGCCGATCTCTTCCAGCGGGCGCGCGGGAACATCACGCTCACCGACGCCGGTGAGGCGCTGCTGCCGCTGGCCCGCCGGATCCTGGCGGACGCGGAGACGGCCCGGTACGAGGTGCGGGAGCTGGTGCAGCTGCGCGGCGGCCGGGTGCGGCTGGGGGCGACGCCCAGCCTGTGCACCGGGCTGCTGCCGGACGTGCTGCGCGCCTACCACGACCGCTACCCCGGGGTCCGGCTGCTGATCGAGGAGGGCGGCTCGCACGACCTGGTGCGGGAACTGGCCCGCGGCGCGCTCGACCTCGCCCTGGTGGTGCTCCCGCTGCCCACCCCTCCCCGCGCTGACCACGGTGGAACTGCTGCGGGAGGACCTCGTGGTGGCCTCGTCGCCGGAGGCGCCCCCGCCGGGAGGCGGGCGCCGGGCCGTGCGGATCGCCGACCTGGAGGGCGAACGCCTGGTGATGTTCCGGCACGGCTACGACCTGCGCGAACTCACCGTCGCCGCGTGTCGCGCCGAGGGGTTCGAGCCGGACTTCGCGGTGGAGGGCGGGGAGATGGACGCGGTGCTGGGGTTCGTGCGGGCGGGGCTCGGCATGGCCGTCGTGCCGCGGATGGTCGCCGCGCGGTCGGGGCGGGGCCTGCGGGTCACTCCGCTGGCCCGGCCGGGGTTGCACCGGGTGATCGCGCTGGCGCACCGCAGCGATGTGGCTCCGCCGCGGGCCGCCCGGGAGTTGCAGCGGATGCTGCTGGAGCGGTAGGTGCTGCGCCGCTTGTACGGGGGTGTCGGCGGGGGGTGTTGTCGGAGTGCGGGTCGGTCGGGGTGGGGTGCCTGGGCGGAGTGGGGAGGTGCGGGTCGGCCGGGGCGGGGTGCGCGGTTCCTCGCGCCCCTGAGGTGGGCCTCCGGGGGCGGGGTGTCCGGGTGCGGTCCGCGGTGGCTGGGTGCGCGGTTCCTCGCGTCCCTGAGGGGCTGCGGGTTCCCCGCAGCCCCGGGTGGGCTGTCGTCAGGGGATGTCGTGGGGTACGGGGGTGGCCTGGTGGTGGTACATGCGCCAGCCCGTGTGTTCGTCCTGCTTGCGCCACAGGGAGCTGCGGCGGGCCCGTCGGCCGGCGAAGCGGGTCTCGTAGGTGAGGTGGACCAGGCCGGGGGCCAGGAGGGTGCCGGTGATCTCCGTCGGTTCGTAACGGGGGCCGGTCGGAGAGCTGCCGGGGTGGTCGGGGAGCCAGGCCACCATCTCGGCGTACGTGTAGCGGCGGCCGGAGGCGCCCACCTCGGTGAACTCGGGGTCGAGCAGGCGTACGGCCTCGGTGCGGGAGGAGCGGACGGCGGGGTCCATGAGGCTCAGTTCGCCGGCGATCGCCGCGGCGACGTCGTCTGGTTCCTGGGTCACCCGCACATGATCGCGGGTGACCCGGCCCCTCCCGCAACCGGATATCGCCGTCAGCCCGTGGCGTCCACCAGGGCCAGCTCGTGGAGGCGGTCCGGCGGGCCGGGGCGGGCGTAGTACCAGCCCTGGGCCGTGTCGCAGCCCAGTATGCGCAGCTGCTCGGCCTGGGCGCCGGTCTCCACGCCCTCGACCGTGACCGTGAGGTCCAGGCTGTGGGCGAGTGAGACGATCCCCTCGACGATCTTGAGGTCGACGGGGTCGGCGGGGAACTGCTGCATGCTCTGGGTGAAGGAACGGTCCAGTTTGAGGACGCTCACCGGCAGCCTGCGCAGGTTGGCCAGGTTGGAGTAACCGGTCCCGAAGTCGTCCAGCGCGATGTCGACGCCCATCTCGGCGAGCCGGCGCAGCGGCTTGAGGAGGTCGTCGTCCGCGCCGATCAGGGCCGACTCGGTGACCTCCAGGCAGAGCGCCTCCGGTGTCACGCCCGCGCGTTCCAGGATGTCGACGGTGTCCTGCACCAGCCCGGGGTGGGTGAGCTGGCACGGCGAGAGGTTGACGTTGACGCGCAGCGGGCCGGTGTCGCCGCTGTGCCGACACCAGTCGCGGGCCTGGCGCACCGACTGCTCCAGGACCCAGCGGCCGAGCGGCACGATCAGCCCGGTGTGCTCGGCGAGCGGGATGAACCGGTCGGGGCCGAGCACCCCGTGCTGCGGGTGCAGCCAGCGCACCAGGGCCTCCGCGCCGCGCACGCTGCCGTCACCGAGGTGGACGAGCGGCTGGTACTCGATGAAGAACTCGCCCCGCTCCAGCGCCGCCGGCAGGGCCGTCGTCAGACCGTGCCGGGTGATCGCGCGGGCGTCGGCCTCGGGGTCGGCCAGCTCGAAGCGGTTGCCGCCGGCCGACTTGGCCCGGTACATGGTGATGTCGGCGCTGCGCAGCACCTCCGCCGGGCCGCGCTCTCCCGCCGGGCCCTCCACGATGCCGATGCTGCCGCGCACGGTCAGCTCCCGGCCCTCGATGCGCACGGGCGCGACCAGGGCGTTCATGATGCGCGTGGCGAGGTCGTCGACCTCACGGTGGGTGTCGGGGCCGGTGGTCAGCGCCACGAACTCGTCGCCGCCGAGCCGGGCGACCATCTCGCCGGGTGCGGTGGCGCAGGACTGGAGCCGGTCGGCGACCTCGACGAGCAGCCGGTCGCCGGCCGCGTGCCCGAGGCTGTCGTTGATGGTCTTGAAGCCGTCCAGGTCCAGGTAGCACAGGCCGAAGCGCTGGCCCTCCCCGGCGGCCAGGACCTTCTCCAGGCGTTCGAAGAACAGGGTGCGGTTGGGCAGCCCGGTGAGCGCGTCGTGGGTGGCCTCGTAGCGCAGCCGCAGGTTGAGCAGCCGGCGCTCGGTGGTGTCCTCCATCAGCGCCAGCTGGTACTGCGGCCGTCCGTCGGGGTCGCGCAGCAGCGAGACCGTGAGGTTGGTCCACAGGACCGTTCCGTCGGGGCGGCAGAAGGCCTTCTCCACGTGGTAGTGCTCGCGTTCGCCGCGCACCAGTTCCTCGTAGAGCCGCCAGACCTGGGGGCGTCGTCGGCGTGTGTCCACTCGCTGACGTTGCGTCCGCGCACCGCCTGCTCGCCACCGCCGAACATGCGCACCAGGGCGCCGTTGACCTCGAGGATGTTGCCCTCCAGGTCGGCGATGCCGATCCCTATCGCGGCGCCCTCGAAGACCGCGCGGAAGCGGGCCTCGCTGGCGTGCAGCGCCTGCGCCACCACCCCCTGGGCCCGCAACGCGGCCTGTGCGATGGCCTCCTGTTCGGCCAGCGTGCGCTCACGCAGCGCCTGCGCGAAGCCGGCGGCCATGGCGTGCTGGAGCCGGGAGCAGCGGGTGCGCAGGTCCTCCTGGGGACCGTCCGCGCCGCAGTAGAGCACCAGGTAGGCGTCGATGCAGTCCAGGCTGTGGGCGAGGGCTTCGGGGTCGGTGCAGTGGGTGCCGACGAGGTCGGCACCGACCGCTCTGGCCGCCTCCGCGTCGAAGTTCCTGGCGCGCAGCGCCTCGCTCAACCGCCGGGCCAGCGGCAGCAGTCGCTCTTCGAACTCCGGCCGGGTCAGCGACGTGGAGGTGACCGGGAAGACCGCCCGGCTCCAGATCGTCGCGAACCGCCGCAGTCTGTCCTCCGGCCCGTCCGGTTCGGCGGTCACGAAGTGCGCCCCACGCCCGCGAAACCGGAGAAGGCGTACGGGTCCTCGTCCTCCGGTGCGGTCTCCGGCCGCCAGTTCGGCATCGGCACCAGTCCCGGCTCCACCATGTCGTACCCCTCGAAGAACCGCGCGATCTCGTCACGCGAGCGCATGACCAGCGGGTTGCGAATGTCCTTGTACACGTCCACCGCGCCCTCGGCCCGCCCCTGCGGCAGGGGGATCCCCTCGTACGAGGCGTGCGTGAGGACGAGCAGGCTGCCGGGCGCGAGCGCGGCGCTCAGCTCGGCGACCGCGGCGTACGGGTCGTCGGTGTCTTCCACGAAGTGCAGTATGGCAACCAGCAGCAGCGCCACGGGCCGCTCCAGGTCGATCAGTTGCTCCACCTGGGGGCTGGTGAGGATCTCCCGCGGCTTGAGCAGGTCGGCGGCGACGACGCCGGCGTCCGGGTTCTCCCCCAGCACCACCTGGCTGTGCGCGACGGCGACCGGGTCGTGGTCGACGTAGACGACGCGGGCGCCGGGACGGGCCGCCTGGGCCACCTCGTGGACGTTGCCGAAGGTGGGGATGCCGGAACCGACGTCCAGGAACTGCGTGATGCCCGAGTCGGCGGCGTAGCGCACCGCGCGGCGCATGAAGGCCCGGTTCGCCTGCATGATCTTGGGAAGTCCCGGCATGAACTCCATGGCCCTGCGGGCCGCTTCCCGGTCGACCTCGAAGTTGTGCGAACCGCCCAGGTAGTAGTCGTAGATCCGCGAAACACTGGGCACGGAGATGTCGATGCTCCGTGGGGCCCAGGCGGGACGATCCATCTATCTCTCCAAGGCGTAGGCGATCCGGTGTTCGAGCAGAGGCTACTGATCGCCCGCCAACAGGGCGACCCGAAACGGAAATTGACCGTCCGTTCCCGGTCACTGCCTGCGGCACGTGCCGAAATGACATACCCGGATGTGCTCACGAAAAGTACCCGGTGCGCTCCGGAGCGTTCCCGAGCCGTTCGAACACGGCGACGTCACCCGCGCACGGCGGGTGGGGGAAGTGCCGCCCGCAGCACAGGGGTCCGCCCCCTCCGTGCGGCACGGAGGGGGCGGACCGGGGTCGTACGGGCCGTCGCGGGAGCGGGATCGTCCCTGCGGGAGGGGCGATCTCTACTGCTTCGGCGCGCCGACCAGCTTGCCGTCGGGGCCACGGCGTACCAGGTGCCGCCGACGCCCTGGCCGTTGATGTCCCCGGGGACTTGTCGCCGGAAAAGGTGTAGATCGGCGAGCAGTTGACCGTCATCTGCTTGACGCCGTCGGGCCGGGTGAAGCTCATCAGGCCCTTCTTCTGCACGCCCTCGGTGTCGTCGGTGGCGACCGGGGCGACGGCCGGCCACTTCTCGAGGCAGGCGCCCAGGCACGCGGTCACCGGCTTCGGCCACGCCTTGTCCTTGACGAAGCGGTAGACCGTCATGCCGTTCTTGTCGACGACGATGTCGCCGAGGTTGGGGTCCTTGCGCACCGACAGACCGGGGCGGCGGCGGAGCCGGAGCCGGAGGCCGACTTGGCCTTCTTGCCGTCGGGGGCCAGCGCGAACCACTTGCCGTTGACGCCCTGGCCGTTGGTGTCACCGGCGTTGGTGTCCTTGGCGTAGCGGTACACCGGCCAGCCGTCGACGGTCAGCTGCTTGCTGCCGTCGGAGCGGGTGACCTCGCCGAGCAGCGACTTGTCGACGCCGTCGCCGGCGGTGGCGTCGTCGGCCGGCACGGGCGGCCAGGTCGTCGCGCAGTCGCCGTCACAGCTGGACCTGGGCGGTTCCGCGGTGTCCGCGTCGAAGCGGTACAGCGTCATGCCGGCGGCGTCGATCAGCACCTTGCCCAGCTCGGCGTTGGCGGAGACGGCGAGCTGGCCCGCCGTCTCCGCCTGCGCGCCGCCCGCGGCGGCCGGGGCACTCGCGCTGGGGCTGGTGCCCGCGCCGACGCTTCCGTAGCCGGTGCCCACGCCCGCGACGGTGCCCGCCGGGGCCGTGACACCCACGTTCTGGCTGGACGCCGCGGTACCGCTTTCCTGACCGCACGCCGTCGTCAGCGCCAGAACAGCCACAGCGCTCGCCACGAGTGAGGCGCTCCGCCAGGAGGTCTTCATCTTCAACTCCCCGATCATCCCAAGCGTGTTGCAACGCCCTGCTGCGCCGCCGCACGGTCATGGGTACGCACGGCGGGGGCCTCGTGTTCAAAGGCGGCACGAAATTCTTTTCGCCGCCTGTGCCGCCGGCCGTTTCGGGCCGTCCCCTCGGCACGGGCGCACGCGGTCCACCCGCGGCGGTGCGGCCCCGGTCCACCCGCGGGTCCACCCGCGAACGAGCAAGCGCGGCGGGCCCGCACCCGAAGGCGGGCGCGGTTCGCCCACGCACCGTTCGCCCACGCGCCACCGCCCGCGATCCACTCGCATGTGCGTGCGCGCGGCCGGACGTGCGAGCGCACCCGGGGCACACCCGATGCGACGAAATTCCCCGTTCGGGGCAATCGCCCCGCACGCCGGCGTGTACCCGCGCGTGAAGCTCCATGATCTCGTCGTGCATGGATCCGAACCGACCCGATCCGCCCTGCTGACCAGGGCGTCGGCCCTGGTGACCGTGGCCTGGATCCTCATGGCCGCACCGGCCGGGACGGCCGTGGCCGACGCCTGCGCGTACGCCTCGACGGGCCCGGACGGCACCGAGGCGGTGGCGGTCGCGGGGAACCTCGGGTGGCCGGCCCCGCCGGGGTGCCCGACACCGACGCCACCGGAACCCGAGCCCCCGCCACCGCCGAGACCGACGCCACCCCCTCCCGAACCGACACCGCCGCCGGAGCCCGCACCGGAACCGCCCCCCGAGCCGGCGCCGGAGCCCACGCCGCCGGCCCCACCGCCCCGGGCCCGGCCCGAGCCCCCGCGGCCCGCACCGCCGAAGCCCGCGGCCCCCCTCCCGCCGCCGCCCTCCGCGCCGAAGCCCCGTCCGGAGCCCACGCCCACGCCGCCGCCCGCGCCCGCCACGCCGCCGCCCGCGCCCGCCCCGCGGCCGTCCGCGTCACCGCCCGTGACGTACCCGGCCCACCGCGCACCGCCACGCCGGGCACCGGTCCGGCACCGCCAGTCGCCGGTCACCTACGTCCTGCTCATCACCGCGCCCGCGGTCATCGCCGTCGCCGCGCTGCGGCCCGCTGACGCCCCTCCAGGAGGCATCTCTTGCCGGAATGGCTTGTTCTCATCCTCGCGATGCTCGCCGCGTGCGTGGTGGTGATCGCCGTCACCTTCGTCCGGCACCGCACGGTGTCCGACGACGAGGACCCGTCCGAGACCCCGGACGTCATCGAGTACATGACGATGTGGATCGGCGTGGTGTACGCCATCGTCCTGGGCCTGGCGATCGCCGGCGTCTGGGAGGCCCGCAGCATCGCCCAGGACCACGTCCAGGCGGAGGCCCAGTCGCTGCACGAGATCTCGGAACGGGTCCGGGTGTACCCGCCCGACGTCCGGGACCGCATCCGCGGGGACGTCGACGCCTATGTCGGCCACGTCGTCACCACCGAGTGGAAGGTCATGGACGACAAGGGAGAGGTGACCGAGCGGGGGGACGAACTCCTCGAACGGCTCCGCGTCGACCTCACCGACCACCGGCCCGCCTCGGACTTCGAGGCCCAGGCCTACCAGCCGCTCCTCGACCAGCTGGCCGCCGCCGACCAGGCCCGCGACAACCGGGCCGGCTCGACCGGGACGACCATGCCCGGCGTGGTCTGGTTCGGGCTGATCACCGGCGCCGTCGTCACCGTCGGCATGGTCTTCGCGCTCCAGATCCGCCGCACCACCCGGGAACTCGTCCTGGCGGGGCTGTTCTCCGCGCTGATCGCCTTCCTGCTGTTCCTCATCTGGGACTTCGACGCGCCCTACAGCCGGGGCATCGCGGCGTCGACCGAGCCCTTCCTGCGCCTCTTCCCCGACGCCAGGGGCTAGGTGTACCGGCCACGAGCCCGGCCCGGTCCGGACGAGGGCCCCGACCGCACCGGTCGGGGTGGCGGCGGGCGACACGCCGGTTCCGTCCCCTGGTCGCGGGACGCACGTCCTCCGTACGGCCCACTCGTTTGACCCGTTCGCGTGACAGGGATCGCGGGAGCGGACCCGCTTTCCTAGCGTTTCGGTCATCGAGGCGCATGCGACGAGACGCGCGGAGAAGAACCGCGGCTGCTCCTCGGAGACCGGAGGAAACACCATGCACGCGATACGCGTCGCCTCGGCCGCACTGCTGTGCCTCGGCGCCCTGGCCCTCCCCGCGCCGTCCGCCGTCGCCGCCGACGGCGGCACCACCCCGTTCGGCTTCAGCGTGCTGCCGTCGACGATCGTGGCGGGCGGCCGGGTCACCCTCCGGATCGACCGGAGCAAGGGCGGCTGCAAGGGCGACGTCACCATCACCTCGGGAATCTTCGAATCGGTGCGCATCGCCGCGCACCGCTCCTCGGCCACCACCACGGTCGGCGTCGACGTCGAGGTGGGCGTGGTGCACCGGGTGACGTTCAGCTGTGACGGCGCCAGCGGTTCCACCGGACTGACCGTCGCCGGCGCCCGTCCGGCCACCCCCACCCCGGTGCCCGACACGGTCCCGCGCGCCGTGCGGGCCGGTGCGGGCGGGACCGTCGCCGGGTTCGACCTGCGGGAGGTCGGGCTCGGCGCGGCGCTCGTCGCGGGGTCGGTCGGTGCCGCGTACCGCTTCTCGCGCCGGCGGACGGCGGGGACGGCGGCGCCTGACGGCACCCGAGCGGGCGCCCGGGCGTCGGGCCCCCGCCCCGGTTCCCGGAAGGGAGGGGCGAAGGCCCGTGACGTGCGGTGGCCGTGCGCCGGAGGGTCCGCGCAGGGGCGTCAGGCGCGGCGTTCCGCGCGCCGGCGCATCCAGAACACGCCGCCGCCGATGGCCGCGGCGGCCACCAGCCCGCCGCCGATGGCCATGTCGGTCGGGGTGGCGCCGCTGGAGCTGCTGCCGCCGAGACCGCCGCGGACGCCGCCCATGACGGTGAAGGCGGTGGGGTTGGTGAGGGTACGGCCGTTGCAGTTGACGGTGATGCTGTGCGAGCCGGGGCGCGCGTTGCCGTTGACCGTCGCGGTGCCCTGCGCCGTGTGGTGGGCGCCGTTGAGGGGCCTGAGGTTGGTCGTCCGGAAGGCGTCCGAACTCATGGTGCCGCCGCCCCGGCAACCGTCGACGGTGACGGTCAGCTGACCGCCGCGGGGGACGACGCTGGGCAGGGCGACGATGTTGCTCGGGGAGATTCCCCCGTTGCCGCCCCCACCGTGTCCCCGTTGCCCCCACCGCCACCGCCGTTGTTCCCCCGTTTCCACCGTTCCCGCCGTTGTTCCCCCGTGTCCCCGTTGCCCCCACCGCCACCGCCACCGCCACCGCCATTGTTCCCCCCGTTTCCACCATTGCCGCCGCCGTTCCCCCGTTACCGCGTTACCGCCGTTGTTTCCCCCATTGCCGTTGTTGCCGTCGTTGCCGCCCCAGTTACCGTCTCCCGAGTAGCCTCCGCCGTTGTTGTTTCCGGCGTCGACCCAGGAGTTGTCGTTCTGGCTGCCCGGGTTGGGCGGCATACCGTCCGCGACGGCCACGGGGGTGGCGAGCCCGAGGACGGCGACCGCTGTGGCCGCGGCCGCCAGGGCGCGTGAGTTTCGCATGTGATCCTCCGCGGAAGGCGCCCCGGGGCCCGTCCCCGGTCTGTCGGCGAGAGAGCGCCTCCCGGATCGACCCTCAGATGCCGCGCACGGGCCCGCATTTCGGGAATGGTCCGTCCTGGTGAGAGGACACGCCGAAGGAAATGCGCGCAATCGGATATCGCCGCAGGTCACGGACCGTCAGAAATTTCCTGTGCGCGGCAACTCGGATGGCGGACCGAAGGACACGCGGGCCACCCGTTCGCCACCGCCCCGTCGCCGGTTGCCGTTGTGGGACTTAGCGTTCTCATATGCGCGAAAGGACGTGGCGACGGCCGCGTCGAAAGGGGATGGCGAATGTCTGGGTACGAGCTGTCCGGAACGGCGGAAGAGGAGGAGCGACCGAAGAAGCGCGCTCCTTGGGGCGTCATAGCGCTTGTTCTGCTGACCGGGCTCGCGCTCATCCGGAACGGTTCGGGGGAGTTCGACGCGGGCCCGCCGCAGCCCGCCTCCGCGGCGGCCGCCGACGCCCGTGCGGCCGAGGACACCCTCGGGAAGACCGTCCGGGCCCTGCCGTTCGCGGAGCCCGACCGGGTCCGGATCCCCGCCATCCGGGTCGACGCCCCGGTCATGCAGGTCGGCCTGGACACGGACGGCTGGGTCGGCGCGCCGCCCCCGGAGGACCCGAATCTGGCCGGCTGGTTCACCGGCGCCGTCTCCCCCGGCGAGAAGGGGACCGCGGTCGTCGTCGGCCATGTCGACAACCTGCAGGGGCCGGCCGTGTTCTACGGCCTGGGTGCTCTGAAGAAGGGGAACCACGTCGAGGTGTCCCGCCGGGACGGGAAGACCGCGGTGTTCGAGATCTACGGCGTCGAGGTCTTCGAGAAGAACAACTTCCCCGGCGACCGCGTCTACGCCTCCAAGGGCGCCCCCGAACTCCGGGTGATCACCTGCGGTGGCGGTTTCTCCAAGGCGAACGGCTACGACGGCAACGTGGTCGCCTTCGCCCGCCTGGTAGAGGTCCGCTGAACGGACCACCGACCGGGCGGGCGCCGGCCCCGCGGGACCTCGGTCGGCCGGCCGGGCACCGGGCACGGGTGCCGCCGTGCGGATCGGGCCGAAGCCGTCGTGCCCCTCGGTGCCGAGGTGCCGGGCCCGGCGGAGTCCGGCGCGCACCGCCACCCGCCGGGAGCCCACGCTCGCCGGGCGGACGCGCGCGACGAGCGGAACGTCGGGCAGTTCCCGGGAGGCCCGGGCGGTGACGGCGGAGGCGGCTTCACCGGCGAAGCCCCGACCCGGCCCCGGCCTCGGCCCCGGTCCCGGCCCCGGCCTCGACCTCGACCTCGGTCCCGGCCGGCACGAAGCGACGATCGCGGGACGGCTCTTGGGGCTCGCGGGAGAACACCGTGCGGGCGGGCAACGCGCCGGCCTGGGAATTCACGTCGCGACACCCGCAGGCCGGTTTCCGGCAGGCCCTCAGACGCGCTGCCGCCGCGGCACCGTGACGTGATAGCCGGAGTCGAGGAGCTGGGGCAGGTAGCGGCGCAAGGCGTGCACGCTCTGGGAGCGGTCGCCGCCCGCGTCGTGCGAGAGGACGACGACGCCGGGGGCGGCGCCGTTCTCGACCCGGTCGACGATGGTGCCGGTGCCCGGGGTGGTCCAGTCCAGGGTGTCCACCGTCCAGGCCAGGGGCTCCATGCCGAGTTCGGAGCCCAGTTGGAAGGCGGCGCGGTTCCAGGCGCCGTAGGGGGCGCGGAACCAGTGGGGCCGCTCTCCGTAGGTGTTCTCGATGACCTCGCTGGTGCGGCTCATCTCGGAGTGGATCTGGCGGCGCGTCATCTTCGTGAGCAGGGGGTGGGACCAGGTGTGGTTGCCGACGGTGTGTCCCTCGTCGGCCATCCGGGTCAGCAGGTGGGGGTGGTCGGCGGCCATCTCCCCGCACACGAAGAACATCGCGCGCACGTCGTACTCGGCCAGGGTGTCGAGGATGCCCGGGGTGTAGCGGGGTCGGGGCCGTCGTCGAAGGTGAGCACCATGGTGCGGCCGCGGCCGGTGATCCGCAGCAGCGGTTCGCGCCGCACGGGGGTGCTGATCGTGGTGCGCGGAGGGCCGTAGCCGGTCCACGGCTGGAGGCGGTAGGCGGAGGGTCCCGTCGGGAGGCGGTAGGCGGGGCACCGGCCGCCGGGGCACCGGTGCGGCCGGTGCCCCCGCGCCCGTCCCCCACGCGAACAGAGAGGCCGTGCCGACCGCGCCGACGGTGGCGGCACCGGCGAGCAACGCCCCGCGCCGCGTGAACAACTGATCCTTCTGCATGTGTCATCACTCGCCCGGCCGGGCCCCGGCGCACCACGACGGCACCGGCCCGGCGGCATGAATCCACCCGCTCGGCGCAGCAGGCCGGCCACCCCGTCGTCACCGGCCGGATCAGCGGCGACGCGAGCCCGCCCCGGCCGGTCAGGGGCCGGTGGCGTCGGTGCGTGCCGGTCGGGTCCGGGCGGCGGGCCCGACCGGCACGGGCAGGCCGAGGTCCGGCACCGGGCCGGACCTCGCCCCTTCCAACGGTGCCGGACGCCGTCGGGGCGGCAGACCCCCGGTGCGAGCGGGCCGGGGCCACCCTCGTACGGGCCCTCCCGATGCCGCCGTCGATGCGCCGTCGATGCGCCGGGGGCCTGCGCCGCGTTCCCGGACCGGGACGTACGCGCGCCGGGCGTGACCGGCGGCGGGCACGACCGGTGGCGGAGCGGCCCGGCGGCGGGGCCACGACGGGCGGGTTGGGGCACACGTCAGGGAGGCCAAGGGCGCCGGCCTTCGAGACCCCCGGCCGGGAAAGCCGCTCGCGGACGACCGTGTCGGACCGGCCGGGGTCGTCCCTCTCAGGGCGCTCGCGGCCGCGGCCGCGGGAGGTGCCGGGCCCGCGCGGCGGTGGGACCTGCGGGTTCCGATAGCCTCTCGTCGTGACGGAACAGCACCCCTCCCCGTTCGAACGGGGCACGGACGGCCCGAAGGTCGTCCTCGTCGGCGTGGACGGCTCTGATCCCTCGATGCGCGCCGCGGCCTACGCCGCCGGTCTGGCCCGGCGCCAGAACGCCCTGCTCGCCGTGGTGTACGTGCAGCCGGTGATGGCGGCGGGCGCCGCGCTCGGGGCGCCGGTCGCGGAGGCCACCGACGAGATCGCCCAGGACATCGTGGCGCAGATCCGGGAGGCCACCGAACGGACCCGGGGGATATTCGACGTGCGCTGGGAGTTCCACACCTTCCACGGCGACCCGTACAACGGGCTGGTGAAGGCCGCGGACCGGCTGAAGGCCGACGCGTGGTGGTCGGCGCCTCCGAGCAGGCCGGTCACCGGATCGTGGGGTCGGTGGCGGTGCGGCTGGTGAAGGCGGGGCGCTGGCCGGTGACGGTGGTGCCGTAGCCGCCGCGCCCCTGCCTGCCCTCTACTCCCCCGTCACCAGCCCGTCCTGTGCCGCTCCCCGGCTGAGCACAAGGTCGCGGACGCGGTCGCGCACGCCCCCCACGTCGGCGCCCTGGGCGAGGGCCTTGTCGAGGTCGACGACGCGGCCGGCGTCGAGGTCGAACAGCCCGGGACGAAGGCGGCCCTCGTCACCTCCCAGCGGGCGCCGGGCCGGGCGGGCGGGAGAAGGTGAAGCGGGCGACGCTGGACTGGTTGGCGCGCGGGTCGACGACGCCGGCGCGGTTCGGCGTCTCGCCGGCCACCTGGTCCCCGAGGCCGTAGACGACCCAGGTGCCGTTGACCTTCTCGTACGCCTGCGGGACGTGGGCGTGGCTGCCGAGGATCAGGTCGATGTCGGGGCGTGTGCCGGTGCGGGAGGCGGTGAGGGTCCTGGCGAGGGTGAGCTGCCGGTCGTCCGGGGCGTCCTGCCACTCCGTGCCCCAGTGCAGGGAGACGACGACCACGTCGGCGCCGGCCCGGCGGGCGCCGCGGGCATCGGCGACGATCTTGTTCTCGTCGATCAGGGAGAGCGCCCAGGGCTGTCCGTCGGGGAGCGGCCGGCCGTCGGTGTCGTAGGCGTAGGCGAGATGGGCGACCTTCGCGGGGCCCGCGCTCAGGAGCGGGACGGCAGCGGCCTCGGCCTCGGAGCGGGCGGTGCCCGCGTGCCGTACGCCGGTGGCGTCGAGGGCGTCCAGGGTGCGGCGTACGCCGTCGGGGCCGTCGTCGAGGGCGTGGTCGGAGGCGGTGGAGCAGCCGTCGTAGCCGGTGGCGGCGAGGGCCGCGGCGAGCCGGGGCGGGGAGGCGGCGGCCGGGTCGGCGGCGACGCGGACGGCCTCCAGGTGGCAGAGCGCCAGGTCGGCGCCGGTGACGACGGGTTGGATCCCGGCGAACATCGGGCCGAAGTCGTATCCCGTGCCGCCGGCGTCGAAGCGGGCCCGGTCGACGACCGAGGCGTGCGGGACGATGTCGCCGGTGGCCACGAGGGTGAAGCCGCGGCTCGGCGAGGGGGCCGGGTGCCCGGAGGCGGATTCGCGGTCGTGGGCCTGGCAGGCCGCGGCCGCCGCGAGGAGGGCCGTGAGGGCCAGGGCCACCTGGTGTCTGCGTGCGATCACTGGATCACTCCGTTGCACATGGATCGTCGTATTTACGCACGTATCACTACTAATCCATGTGCGGACCCGTACGGCCCCGGCGCTCCCGCCGCCGGGCCGGATGCGCGCGATCGGCGTAGCCCGGACCGTTCGTCGAACCGTTCGTCGACGCGATCGACCGTCCGCCGCAGACCCCTGTGCGTGCTCTGTCCCGAACCGGCGCCCTGGGGTGCCATACGCGCATGACCGCCGGAACCATCCTCACCGCCAGGACGACGACCGCCGAACACGAACTCGCCGCGCTCCAGCGTGAGCACGGCCGGCCGCTCTTCGCGCTGCTGCTGAGGCTGTGCGACGGCGACCGCCAGCGCGCCGAGGACCTCGTCCAGGAGACCCTGGTGCGCGCCTGGCAGCATCCCGAGGCCCTGCGCACCGACGCCTTCGACTCCGTACGGCCCTGGCTGCTCACCGTCGGCCGGCGGCTCGCGATCGACGCGCGGCGGGCCCGGCAGGCACGGCCGGCCGAGGTCGGGGACGCGGTGCTGGAGAACGCGCCGGCCTGCGGCGACCACGCCGACCGGGCCGCCGCGGCGCTCGACGTCCGCGAGGCCGTGAAGACACTCACGCCGGAACACCGCGAGGTCCTGGTGCTGGTGTACTTCCAGGGGGCGAGTGTGGCGGAGGCCGCCGAAGCCCTCGGCATCCCGCCCGGTACCGTGAAGTCCCGCGCGTACTACGCCCTGCGCGCCCTGCGCCGGGTGCTTCCCGGTTACGCGCCCGACCTGGACTGAAACCCACAGTCGGGTCAAGCCTCCGTAAAGTGCCTTGCCGTGGACCCCGGTTGAGTAATCGGGTGTCCTTATCCGTGTTCCGGATGGGGCCCGGTCATCGGCTTTCCGGCGCCGCACGAAGCGCACGCACCGGAGGAGGGCGGGAAGGGATGCCGCACAGAGGTCATCAGAGCACGGACGGCACCGGCGGCGGGGAACTCACCGTCCCCATGGCCTGGTTGTACGCCGAGTACATCGCCGACGAACTGCTGCGGACCGGCGATCTCATGCCGCCGACGTCCTTCGAGTTCCGCGCCGGCCGGGACGCCCTGGCGCTGACCGTCTTCCTGTCCGACACCGACGGCGAACTGCCCGGGATCCGGGTGGTCACCCAGCTGGAGACCTGGCTCGCGCTCACCGCGTACGACCAGCCCTGGCAGGACTGGGTCGCCGGACGCATGTCACAACTGACGGCCGAGGCGGCCGAGTCGGAGGGCCCCGCCCCGATCTGGAGCTGGCGTCGGCGGCCTGGCGCTGGCTGGAGGAGACCGAACTGCTCGCCCCCGACCTCGACGCGGTGCCGGGCGGCACGCCGGCCGGCGAGGACGAGGGAACCGAGGTCTGGACGCCCGCCTGGCAGCTCGGTCTGCCCCTCGGGCACCTCGCGATCCATCTTTTCTAGCTTTTCCGCATCCGGACCAATCCACGGGCCGGACCGCTCCGAACGTCTGGGTCACGATTCGGTACGTGCCTTGAATGATTCCGCCGCCTGGTCCGTACCGGTGGGAGCAAGGAGTAACCCCACTGGCACTCAACGGCGCGAGGTTTCGGCATGAGGTCCCTGGAGAGGCATCGCGACGTCGGCGCGTACGCGCTGGGCGTGCTGGACGAGGCGGAGGCCTTCCGTTTCGAGGACCACCTCATGGAGTGTCCTCGCTGCACGGCGGAGGTCACCGAGTTCGGCGCCACCACCCGGCAGCTGATGCTGTACCGCAGGGCGACGCCGCGCGCCGTGCACCCCTTCGCCGGCCCCGGCCCGCAGCTCCTCGACCGTCTCCTCCACGAGGTCGCCGCCCGGCGCCGGACCACCGGACGCCGGCTGCTGTACGCCGTGGCCGCGGCGGTCGTGGCCGCCGTCGCGGGGCCGGTGCTCGCCATGACGGCCGCCGCCGGCGACGGTGCGGAACCGGCGCGGGTCGTCGCGGCGACGGACCAGAAGTCGGGCGTGTGGGCGCGGGTGACGTCCGAGGACGAACTCTGGGCAGCCAGGTCGAACTCGAGGTGAAGGACGCCGCGGGCCCGCGCGCCTGCCACCTGATCGTCATCGGCCACGACGGCTCGGAGGAGATCGCCACCAGCTGGATGGTCCCGACCACGACGCCCGCCCCAACACCGTGAAGGGCGGCGCGACCCTGCGGGCCGACGGGATCGCGCGCTACGAGGTACGCACGACGACCGGCGAGACCCTCGTCGTGCTCAAGCCCCGCTAGTGTGGTGCGCCTGAAATCTCAGGCGCACCACACTAGAACCTGTCGTGTGGATCGGGGCGCAGGACGGCGGCGGGGGCTATCCGGCCCCGCGTCCGCGGCGTGATCCACACGGCGGCCCGGTGTTCAGGGCGGTTCCGGCATCCCGAACTCGCACCACACGCACTTGCCGCCGCCGCGGGCCTCCACTCCCACGCGTCGGAGAGCAGGTCGACCAGGAGCAGACCGCGGCCGGAGACGCCCGAGTCCCCGGCCTCGCGGCGGCGCGGCAGGGCGCTGGAGGAGTCCTCGACCTCGACGCGCAGCAGGCGGCCGCCGCCGGTGAGGAGGCGCAGGGTGACGACGGCGGCGCCTTCGGTGTGCATGAGGGCGTTGGTGATCAGTTCGTCGGCGACCAGTTCGACGTCGTCGGAGCGCTGCCGGGCGCCCCAGGAGCGGACGGCGGCGCGGATCATGTGCCGGGCGTGGGTGAGGGCCTCGGGGTCGCCGGGCGCCACGTGCTGCTGGAGCCGGCTGCCGGCCCGGGAGGCGTCCGTGCGGCGGCGGCGGAGCAGGAGGAGGGCCGCGTCGTCGTCACCGTCGCGTTCCTCGGCGACGTCGATGAGCCGGTCGGCGAGTTGCCGTACGTCGCCGGGACCGGTGGCGACCAGTTCGGCGAGGGCCAGCATGCCGTCGTCGAGGTCGGTGCCGGGCTGTTCGACGAGTCCGTCGGTGTACAGCAGCAGGGTGTGGCCGGGATCGAGTTCGAGGGTGGCGACGGGATAGTCGAGGCTGCCGAACTCTGCGGACAGGCCGAGCGGCAGTCCGCCGGGGACGGAGAGGCGCCGACAGGTGCCGTCGGTCCCGCGCACCAGCGGGTCGATGTGGCCGGCCCGGACCATCTGGACGACGCCGGTGGACAGGTCGGCCTCGGTGTAGAGGCAGGTGGCGAAGCGGTCGGTGTCGAGTTCGTGGAGGAAGACGGAGGCGCGGGCCATCACGGTGGCCGGGGGGTGCCCTTCGGAGGCGTACGCCCGCAGGACGATGCGCAGCTGGCCCATGACGGCGGCGGCGTGCGTGTCGTGGCCCTGGACGTCGCCGATGACGGCGCCGACCCGGCCGCCGGGCAGCGGGATCAGGTCGTACCAGTCGCCGCCGATGTCGCGGCCGTGGGAGCCGCCGATGGTGGCGGCGCGGTAGCGGACGGCGACGTCGGCGCCGGGCACGCTGGGGATGGTGCGCGGCAGCATGGCCTGCTGGAGGCCCTGGGCGATGTCCTTCTCCTGCTCGTAGAACATGGCCCGTTGCAGGGACTGGGCGATGCTGCTGCCGAGGGCGACGAGGATGTTGCGTTCCTCGGGGGTGAAGCCGCGCCGGTCGCTGTAGAGCAGGCCCATCGCGCCGATCGGGCGGGCCTGGACGATGAGCGGCAGGTAGGCGGCCGAGGTGATCTCCAGGCCGGTGATGTGCGGCCACAGCACCGGGTAGCCGGCCGCGAACTCGTCGGGCGACTCGATGAACCGGGGGGTGAGGGTGCGCACCACCTCGCTCATCGGGTACGGCTCGTCGATCCGGGTGACGAGGGTGCCGGGCACGAAGCTGCCCTCGGGGCCCTCGGCGATCAGCCGGATCCGGCCGGCCTCGACCAGGCCCATGACCAGGCTGGTCGCGCCCAGGTGGATGAGGCCGTGGGTGTCCTTGAGGACGTCGATGACGTCCTTCACGGTCCGGGCGTGCGCCAGGGCTGCGGTGGTGAGCTGGACGACGTTGGTCTGCTCGCGGCGCGCGTCGTCGAGGGCGGCCGCCTCGCGGTGGGCGGCGAGGTCGCGCAGTTCGTCGGTCGCGTCCCGGACGATGCCGATGATCCGGCGGGGCCGGCCCGTGTCGTCGCGCCGGATGTAGCCCTGGGTGTGGGTCCAGCGCAGGCGGCCGTCGCGGCGGCGGACGCGGAAGTAGGCGCCGTAGTTCTCGCTGCCGTCCTTGATGGCCCGAGCCACCAGGGCGTCCAGGCGCAGGGCCTCGGCCGGGGGGACGCGCGGGGAGAGGCTCTCGGGACGGCCGTCGTACTCGTCGGGGGTCAGGTCGAAGATCTCGTGGGCGCGGGCGTCCATGGCGAACAGACCGGTGTCCAGGTCCCAGTCGAAGCCGCCCATGCGGTTGAGTGCCAGGATCGGCTCCGGGTGGGCGGGCCAGTCCTCCGGGAAGGACAGCGCGCTCGCTCCCCGATCGGCCATGGCCCACCTTGCCAGGATTCGCCCGATTCTTCGACCGGGAGGGGAACGGGAACGGAGGGCGGAACACGTGCGTGATGCGGCCCGGCGTGGAACACGGGGGATGTCAGGACAGGGGGCCGGGGAGGGACGGGAGAGGAGCGGGCGTCCGTGGAGTGGTTCACCGCACCCGACTACTGGCTGAGCCGGACGGTCTTCCAGCGGGCTCTGGCCTGCGTGTATCTGGTCGCCTTCGGCACGGCGGCGCTCCAGTTCCGGGCGCTGCTCGGCGAGCGCGGGATGCTGCCGGCCGCCCGGTTCGTCGAGCGGGTGCCGTTCCGGCGGGCGCCGAGCCTGTTCCACCTGCGCTGCTCGGACCGCTTCTTCGCCGGGTGCGCCTGGGCGGGCTGCGCGGTGTCGGCGGCGCTGATCGCCGGCGCGGACTCGCTGCTGCCGCTGTGGGCGGCGATGCTGCTGTGGCTGGTGCCGTGGGCCCTGTACGTGTCGATCGTCAACGTCGGCCAGACCTGGTACGGCTTCGGCTGGGAGTCGCTGCTGCTGGAGACCGGGTTCCTCGCCGTGTTCCTCGGCAACGACGAGGTGGCGCCGCCGTTCGTGGTGCTGTTCCTGCTGCGCTGGCTGCTGTTCCGCGTCGAGTTCGGCGCGGGGCTGATCAAGATGCGGGGCGATCCCTGCTGGCGGAGGCTCACCTGTCTGGACCACCACCACGAGACCCAGCCGATGCCCGGCCCGCTGAGCTGGTTCTTCCACCACCTGCCGAAGCCGCTGCACCGGGTGGAGGTGGCGGCCAACCACGTCACCCAGCTGCTCGTGCCGTTCCTGCTGTTCACTCCGCAGCCGATCGCGACGGCCGCCGCGTCCCTGATGATCCTCACTCAGCTGTGGCTGGTGCTCTCGGGCAACTTCGCCTGGCTGAACTGGCTCACGATCGTGCTGGCCGTCCCCGCGCTCGGCCTCCCCTCCGACCCGCCGACGGTGCCGGACGCCCCGCTCTGGTACGTGGTGGTGGTCCTGGCCGTGGCCGCCTTCCTGCTGTTCCTCAGCCACCGGCCGGTGCTCAACATGCTCTCGCGCGGGCAGGTCATGAACCGCTCCTTCGACCCGCTGCACCTGGTCAACACCTACGGCGCGTTCGGCAGCGTGAGCCGGGTGCGCCACGAGGTCGTGATCGAGGGCACCCTCGACGAGGTGCCGCGGGAGGACTCCGACTGGCGGGAGTACGAGTTCCGCGGGAAGCCCGGCGATCCACGGCGCTGGCCGCGTCAGTTCGCCCCCTACCACCTGCGGCTGGACTGGATGATGTGGTTCGCCGCCCTCTCCCCGGCCTACGCCGGGCCCTGGTTCGGCACGCTGGTGGAACGGCTGCTGGAGGGCGACCGGGCCACGCTCCGCCTGCTGCGCCGCTCGCCCTTCCCGCCCGACGGACCCCCGCGGCACGTCCGCGCCCGCCTCTTCCGCTACCGGTACACGAGCCCGCGGGAACTGCGGGAGACGGGGGCGTGCTGGAAACGGGCGTACGTGCGGGAGTACCTGCCGCCGACACGGCTGGCGGGCCGGCTCGGAGGCCGTAGGGACGGGTGGCGGGGTCGGCTCGGAGACCGTGGACGCGGGTGACGAGGCCGGCTCGGAGGCCGTAGGGACGGGTGGCGGGGTCGGCTCGGAGACCGTGGACGCGGGTGACGAGGCCGGCTCAGAGGCCGTAGACGCGGGTGGCGGTGGTCCCGAAGACCTGCCTGCTCTCCTCGGCGGTCAGGTGCCCGGTCAGCCGCCTGGCCGTGTCCAGGACCTGTCCGTAACCGGCCGCGAGCGTGCACACCGGCCAGTCCGAGCCGAACATCAGGCGGTGCGGGCCGAAGGCGTCCAGGGCGGCGTCGACGTACGGCCGCAGGTCGGCGGCCGTCCAGGTGACGTGGTCGGCCTCGGTGACCAGGCCGGAGAGCTTGGCGACCGTGTTGGGCAGGGCGGCCAGGGCCCGCAGGCCCGCCTCCCAGGACGCGCGGGCGCCGGAGGCGACGGGTGGTTTGCCGAGGTGGTCCAGGACGAACGTGAGACCGGGATGTCCGGCGGCGGTCCGTACGCAGGCGGGGAGCTGGTGGGGAAGCACGACCAGGTCGTACACCAGGCCGGCGTCGGCGACGGCGGCGAGTCCCCGGCGTACGTCCGGGCGCAGCAGCCACTCCGGGTCGGGTTCGCCCTGGACCTGGTGGCGGACGCCCTTGAGATGGCGGCCGCCGGGGAGTTCCCGCAGCCGGGCCAGTTCGTCACCGACGTCGGGGCGGGTCAGGTCCGTCCAGCCGACCACGCCCGCGACCAGGTCGTGTCCGGCGGCGAGGGCGAGGAGTTCGGGGGTCTCCCCGGCCACGGTGACCGTCTGCACCAGGACGGTGCGGTCGACGCCGGCGGCACGGGCCTCGGGTGCGAGGTCGGCGAGGGTGAAGTCGCGCCGCAGCGGCCGGAGTCCGGGGCCGCCGAGCCAGTCCTGGTCGCGCACGGACAGGTCCCACACGTGGTGGTGGGCGTCGACGGTCACGGCAGCTCCCGCCTCGGGCTGCGCGGTGTCTCCTCGCCGGCGAGCGGGGTGCCGGGGACCGGCGTGCCAGGGCCTCGCGTGTCCGGGACCGGGGCGTCGGGGACCGGGGCGTCGGGCGGCAGGAGGCCGGTATCGCGCAGTTCCCGCCAGAACTCCGGGGGGACCGTGGCGGCGAACCGGTCGGCGCAGTCGTCGGCTTCGGCCGCCGAGCGGGCGCCGACGAGGACGCTCGCGACGGCCGGGTGCGCGGCGCAGAAGGCGAGGGCGGCGGCCCGCAGGGTGCTGCCGTGGCGCTCGGCGACCGCCCCGAGGCGCCGGGCGCGGGCGACCAGCTCCCCGGGCGCCGGCGCGTAGTCGTAGGTGGCGGCCCGCCCGGGGTCGGCCAGCAGGCCGGAGTTGAAGGCGCCGCCGATCACGACGGACGTGCCACGCTCCTGGGCGGCCGGCAGCAGATCGGTGAGCGCGCTCTGGTCGAGGAGGGTGTAGCGGCCGGCGCACAGCACCACGTCGACGTCGGTGTCGCGGACGAAGCGGGTGAGCAGGGCGGTCTGGTTCATGCCGGCGCCGATCGCGCCGACGACGCCCTCGGCGCGCAGGCCCTCCAGTGCGGGGTAGCCCTCGCGGAAGGCCGTCTCGGCGTGGTCGTCGGGGTCGTGGAGGTAGACGACGTCGACGCGGTCGAGGCCGAGGCGGGTCAGGCTCGCCTCCAGGGTGCGGCGGATGCCGTCGGCGGTGAAGTCCCAGACCCTGCGGTGGGTGGCGGGGACGGCGAAGCCGTGGGCGAGGTCGTCGCCGCCCGCCGCCGAGGGCTCCAGCCGGCGGCCGACCTTCGTGGACACCGTGTAGTCGGCGCGCGGGTGCGCGCGCAGGGCGGCGCCCAGGCGGCGTTCGGAGAGGCCGAGGCCGTAGTGGGGCGCGGTGTCGAAGTAGCGCACGCCGCGCCGCCAGGCGGCGGCCACGGTGGCGTGGGCCTGTTCTTCGTCGACCTCGGTGTACAGGCCCGCGAGGGGGGCGGCGCCCAGGCCGAGCCCGGTGACCCGGACGCCGCTGCGGCCGAGGGTGTTCACGAGCCCGCCGGACGCAGCCGCAGGCCCTGCATGCCGCCGTCGACGGCGAGGGCGGTGCCGGTGGTGGCGCCGGACAGGGGGCTCGCCAGGTAGGCGATGGCACCCGCGACCTCGGCGGCGCTGACGAGGCGCCCGCTGGGCTGACGGGCCTCCAGGGCGGCGCGTTCGGCGGCCGGGTCGTCGGCGGCGTCGAGCAGGCGGCCGATCCACGGGGTGTCGGCGGTGCCCGGGTTGACGCAGTTGACGCGGATGCCCTCGCGGACGTGGTCGGCGGCCATCGCGAGGGTGAGGGCGTGCACGGCGCCCTTGGTGGCGCTGTACAGCGCGCGCCGCGGCAGGCCGGCGGTGGCGGCGACGGAGCACGTGTTGACGATCGCGGCGTGCGCGGAGGCCCGCAGGTGGGGCAGGGCGGCGCGGGCAGTGCGGACCATGCCGACGACGTTGACGTCCAGGACGTGGTGCCATTCGGCGTCGTCGTTGTCCTCGACGGTGCCCTGGGCGCCGATGCCCGCGTTGTTGACCAGGACGTCCAGGCCGCCCAGTTCGGCGACGGCGGCCGCGACGGCCGCGCGCACGGAGGCGTCGTCGCGGACGTCGGCGCGGTGGGCGAGCAGGGGCGCGCCGACGCCCGTCGGGTCCAGGTCGAGGACGGCGACGGTGGCGCCGCGCTCGGCCAGCAGTTCGGCGGTGGCCCGGCCGATGCCGGAGGCGCCGCCGGTCACCAGGGCGGTCAGTCCCTCGAAGTCGTGCACGCCGTCTGCTCCTTCCGTCCGGTGAGGTCGGCGGCCCAGAAGGCACCGCCGGGGTAGGTGTACCGCGCGATCGACTCCGGACGCATGGCGGCGGAGAAGCCCGGCGCGGTGGGTGCCCGGTAGTGGCCGTCGCTGATCACGACCGGGGCGAGGAAGTGGTCGTGCAGGTGGTCGACGTACTCGATGACGCGGTCCTCGGTGGTGCCGGTCAGGGCGACGTAGTCGAACATCGACAGGTGCTGGACGAGTTCGCACAGGCCGACGCCGCCTGCGTGCGGGCAGACGGGCACGCCGAACTTGGCGGCGAGCAGCAGGATCGCGAGGTTCTCGTTGACGCCTCCGACGCGGGCCGCGTCGAGCTGGAGGACGTCGAGGGCGCCCGCCTGGAGGAGCTGCTTGAAGACGACCCGGTTGTGGACGTGTTCGCCGGTGGCGACCTTGACCGGGGCGACGGCCGCGCGCACGGCGGCGTGGCCGAGGATGTCGTCGGGGCTGGTGGGCTCCTCGATCCAGTAGGGGTCGAACTCGGCGAGGGCGCGGGTCCAGCGGATCGCCTCGCCGACGTCCCAGCGCTGGTTGGCGTCGACGGCGAGCCGGATGTCGGGGCCCACGGCGGCGCGGGCCGCGCGGCAGCGCCGGATGTCGTCCTCGAGGTCCGTGCCGACCTTGAGCTTGATCTGCCGGAAGCCGTCGGCGGCGGCCCCGGCGGCGAGGCGGGTGAGTTTGTCGTCGTCGTAGCCGAGCCAGCCGGCGGAGGTGGTGTAGGCGGGGTAGCCGCGTTCGAGCAGGTGGGCCCGGCGGGCGTCGGCACCCTGTCGGCCGCGGCGCAGCAGGGTGAGGGCCTCGTCGGGGGTGAGGGCGTCGGTGAGGTAGCGGAAGTCGATCTGCCGCACCAGCCACTCGGGTTCGGCGTCGGCCAGCAGCCGCCACAGGGGTTTGCCGGCGCGCTTGGCCGCGAGGTCCCAGGCGGCGTTGACGACGGCGCCGGTCGCCATGTGCATCACGCCCTTCTCGGGGCCGAGCCAGCGGAGCTGGCTGTCGCCGACGAGGTCGCGGCTGAGGGTGCCCGGGTCGGCGCAGAGGTCGTCGACGGACCGGCCGACGACGTGCTCGCGCAGGGCGCCGATCGCGGCGACCTGGACGTCGTTGCCCCGGCCGATGGTGAAGGCGAAGCCATGGCCCTCGTGGCCGTCGGCCGCGTCGGTGCGCAGGACGACGTAGGCCGCCGAGTAGTCGGGGTCCGGGTTCATCGCGTCGGAGCCGTCGAGTTCACGGGAGGTGGGGAAGCGGATGTCGTGGGTGTCGACCGCGATGACGCGGGCGGGGTTCGGGGGCGCCATGCCCGCATGCTTATCAGACCACTTGCCTCCCTGGGCACCCCTCGGACGCGACAATCGCGCCTGTCTCGCCGAATTGGTCGGACCACTTCGATGGTTAGACTGCGCGCACCGGCGACAGGAGAGGTGACGTGAACGAGTCCCCGTCCGGCGGGCCGCCCGCCGCCCCGAAGGGCACGGTGACGCGGCGCGCCATCGAGCGGATCAAGGCGATGATCGGCGAGGGCCTGCTGGAGCCGGGCCGGCGGCTGCCGGCCGAGCGCGACCTCGCGGCGGAGCTGGGCATGTCCCGTAGCTCGGTGCGGGAGGCGATCCGGGCGCTGACGGTCATGGGCGTGCTGGAGGCCCGGCACGGTTCGGGCGTCTACGTGACCCAGCTGCGGGCCGGCGATCTGCTGGAGACGTTCGGCGTGGTGGCCGGCCTCTCGCGGGGACCGCGCCTGGTGGAGCTGCTGGAGGTGCGGCGCGTCCTGGAGTCGACGGCCGCCGCCCTGGCGGCCGCCCGCATCACCCCGGCCCGACTGGCCGTGGTCGAGGGTCACTTGGCGGCGATGGAGGCCACCGACGACCCGGAGGAGATCCTCGCCCACGACCTCGCCTTCCACCGAGAGATCGCCGCGGCGGCCGGCAACGAGACGATGGCGGCGATGCTGGAGGGCCTGTCCTCGCGCACCTTCCGCGCCCGCGTCCGGCGGGGCCACCGGGAGGAGGGCGCCTTCGAGCGCACCCGCCGGGAGCACGCCGCGATCCACCGCGCCCTGGCGGCCCGCGACCCGGAGGCGGCACGGGCGGCGGCGGCCGCCCACGTGGGCGGGGTCGAGCAGTGGTTGCGGGACCGGGCGGACCCCGAAGACCTCTCGACGTGACGCGCTCCGCGGGGCACAGTTCTCCCTGTACTGGCCAGTAGCGCGTGCGCGCCGGCCGTACCCCGCACGCCCGCACACCGAGGAGCGCCTGTGACCGAGTGGGTCGGCCGGACCGCCGTGGAGATCGCCGCCGCCGTACGCGAGAAGCGGGCCGAGCCCCGGGCGGTGGTGGCGGAGCATCTGGAGCGGATCGCGCGGCTGGACGGGCGGATCGGGGCGTTCCGGGCGGTGCGGGCGCAGGCGGCGCTCGCCGAGGCCGACGAGGTGGCGGCCCGCGCCGACCGGGACCGGCTGCCGCTGGCCGGCGTACCGGTGGCGGTCAAGGACAACCTCGCCGTGCGCGGCGAGTCGACCCTGGTCGGTTCGGCCGCGACCCCCGCCGCGCCCGCCGACGCCGACCACGTCACCGTGGCCCGGCTGCGCGCGGCCGGCGCGGTGGTGGTGGGTCTGACGAACGTGCCGGAACTGTGCGTCTTCGGCACCACGGAGGGCGTGCACGGCACCGCCCGCAACCCGTGGGACACCTCGCGCACGGCGGGCGGTTCGTCCGGCGGCAGCGCGGCGGCGGTGGCGGCCGGGATGGTGCCGATCGCCCTCGGCAACGACGGCATGGGCTCCCTGCGCATACCGGCGGCCAACTGCGGTCTGGTCACCGTCAAGCCGGGCCACGGCGTGGTCCCGGCGGGGATCGGCGACGGCGACTGGTTCGGGATGTCGGAGAACGGTCCGCTGGCGACGACGGTGGCGGACGCCCGCCTGATGCTGTCGGTCCTCGCCGGCACCGAGGCCGCGGGACCGGAGCCGGGGCCGACCGCGGAGTCGGCCGTGGGGCCGGAGGCGGAGGCGGAGGCGGAGGCGGGGCCGGGCGCGTTGCGGATCGCGGTGTCGGTGCGCAGTCCGCTGGCCGGGGTGCGGGTGAGCGGGCCGTACGTGGCGGCGGCGCGCGAGGCGGCCGGGGTGCTGGCGCGGGCGGGGTGGCAGGTTCGGCGGGCCGATCCGCCGTATCCGCTGACGCTGGGCGTCACCTCGCTCGCGCACTGGACGGCCGGCACGGCGGTCGACGCGCGGTCGCTGGACCCGCGCCTGCTGGCCCGCCGCACCCGCGTGCACGCGGCGCTGGGGCGGCGGTTCCTGAACGGGGTGCGCGGCGGCACGGCGCGCGAGGAGCTGCGCCGGCGCCTGGAACCGTTCTTCGCGGAGTACGACGTGCTGCTCACCCCGGCGCTCGCGCGGCGGTCGCCGAAGTCGGCGCCGTGGCACGAGCGGGGCTGGCTGCGCAATGTGCTGGCGAACACGAACTACTCGCCGCTGACGCCGCCGTGGAACCTGACCGGCTGGCCGGCGATGGCGGTCCCGCTCGGCATGCTCCCGTCGGGTGCTCCCGCCGCCGTCCAACTGGTGGGGCTGCCCGGCACGGAGGCGCGGCTGCTGCGGGTGGCGGAGCAACTGGAGGCGCTGCGGCCGTGGCGGCGGACGGCGCCGCTCGGCTGAGGAGCGGCCGGGGTCCGCGGGGCGCGGTGTCGCCGGGGCCTCGTGTCGCATGGGCGTGCGGTCCGCACGCCCATGCTCCCGGCGGTCGCGAGCGGCCCGCCGGCCTCAGTCGACGCTGGGCAGGATGTGGGGTTCGTTGAGGTCGTCCTCGTACCCCGCCAGCCGGATGGGGGCGGAGCGGGCCCACACGTCGAGGCTGCCGAGCTCTCCGGGCCGGCGGCCCGCACGCTCGGTGCGTTCCTTGGGGCGTTGCTCGCTTTTCGTCTTCTCCGGTGTCACCGCGCACTCCTTATGTGTCGGTCACCCTCGGGGCGTGCCGGTCGGTCTGCGGATCCGGCGTCGGGCGTCCCTCGGGTCTGGTTCAAGGGCAGTTCTGACGCGGTGGCGCCGGGAAACTCCAGGAGGAGCAGGCCGCTGTGAACCGGCGTGTCCCATGACGGACGGTGGGTGTGGGGTGGCACTCCGTCCTGCTGTCCGTCGGCTACAGAGTAACCAGATGAGCGGGATACCGCTCGATCGGGCTGAAAATTTGGGGTAACCATGGCAAGTCACCCATGTGTCCCCGCAGATGATTCAACCCTTTTCGCCAAGAAAGCACCTTATGACCTTCACTCGTACGGCGTACCGGGCGCACGGGCGTGCCGTCAGCGGCGTGAGGTTCAGGTCCCGTTGGCCCGGCCGCAAACTCGCCGTGCTCTGCTGGCGTACCGCTACGGCCGTCTCGCGGGAGGACCGACGCATGGAACTGCGCAGCGTCGAGGAGCTGATGGACCTGCTGTACACCGGGCGCGGGGTCGGCGGGCAGGGGGTCGGTGCGCGTGAGGTCGACGTGCACGACCACGCGCTGCAGACCGCCGCGCTGCTGCGCCGCGCCCGCCCGGCCGACAAGGAGCTCCAGGTGACCGGACTGGTGCACCCCGTCGGCCTGCTGCTGGCACCGTCCGACCCGGCGGGCCGGGCCGGGCGCGCCGCCGACGCCGTACGGGCGCTGCTCGGTGAGCGGGTGGCGGGGCTGCTGCGGCGGCATCCCTGGCACGGGACCGCCGCCGACGACGACCTGGCCGTGCTGCGGCAGGCCGACGAGGACGGCCGGGCCGCCGGATTCGACGCCGGGGTGCTGGAGGACTGGCGGACCGTGCTGGAGCTGGTGGCGGCCCGCACCTCGCAACTGCGCGCCGTCGACTGACGCGGGGCCGCGCGCCGTCGGCCGACGCGAGCCTTGACGGCGTCGGCCGACGGAGACCGGGACCTGTCGGCCGGCTGGCGATGGGGCCTGTCCGGCCACTGACGACCGGGGCCTGCCGGCCGACTCGCCACCGGGGCATGCCGGCTGACGGACCGTCACTCACCGCCCGCCGGGGCCGCCGTCACCACTTGCCGGGTGCCGCCGTCGCCATTTGCCGAGGGCTGTCGTCACCACTTGCCGGGCGCGTAGTCCTTGAGGAAGACGCCGTACAGGTCCTCGCCCGACTCGCCGCGCACGATGGGGTCGTAGACGCGGGCCGCGCCGTCGACCAGGTCGAGCGGGGCGTGGAAGCCCTCCTCGGCCAGGCGCAGCTTGTCGTAGTGCGGGCGCTCGTCGGTGATCCAGCCCGTGTCGACCGAGGTCATCAGGATGCCGTCGGTCTGGAACATCTCCTGGGCGCTGGTGCGCGTGACCATGTTCATCGCGGCCTTGGCGGCGTTGGTGTTGGGGTGGCCGGCGCCCTTGTAGCCGCGGCCGAAGACGCCTTCCATCGCCGAGACGTTCACCACGTAGGCGCGCTTGCCTGAGGACCTGCGCGCCGCTTCGGCCATGGCCGGGCGGAGCTTGCTGATCAGGATGAAGGGCGCCGTGTAGTTGCACAGCTGGGTCTCGAGCAGCTCCACCGGGGAGATCTGCTCGATGGTCTGCACCCAGGTGTTGGTGTCGACGACGTCGGGGACCAGGCCGCCCGCGTCGATGGCGGTGCCGTCCAGGTGGCGGGCGACGCTGGCGTTGCCCGCCACCAGGGCGAGGTCGGCGACCTGCTGCGCGTCCATGCCGCCGGCGCCGAGGGGCAGTGCGGCCAGGCCGTCGACCGCGCCGGAGCCGAAGGCGCCGATGACGTGGTGGGCGGGCAGCTCGCCGGCGGGCAGCGGGGCGCTCTCGCCGTCGACCAGGGCGGCGTAGGCGGAGGGCAGCCGGCGTACGGTCTGCGTCGCGTTGTTGATCAGGATGTCGAGCGGGCCCTGCTCGGCGACCTGGTCGGCCAGCGCCACGGCCTGTGCCGGGTCGCGCAGGTCGATGCCGACGACCTCCAGGCGGTGGATCCAGTCCGCCGCGTCGTCCATCGCCTTGAAGCGGCGGATCGCGTCCTTCGGGAAGCGGGTCGTGATCGTGGTGTGCGCCCCGTCGCGCAGCAGCCGGAGCGCGATGTACATGCCGATCTTGGCGCGGCCGCCGGTGAGCAGCGCGCGCTTGCCGGTGAGGTCGGTGCGGGCGTCGCGGCGGGCGCGGTTGTCGGCGGCGCACTCCGGGCAGAGCTGGTGGTAGAAGTAGTCGACCTCGACGTAGCGCGCCTTGCAGGTGTAGCAGGAGCGGGGGCGCTGGAGTATCCCCGCGATCGTGCCCTCCTCCGTGCGGGAGGAGGGGAGGATGCCCTCGGTCTCGTCGTCGATGCGCTGGGCGGAGCCGGTCGCGGTGGCCTCGGTGACGGCCCTGTCGTGGGCGGTCTTGGCGGCCCGGCGCTCCTGGCGGCGGCGCTGCTTGACCGAGCGGTAGATGCCGGCGGTGGCCCGGCGCACGGTGATCGCGTCGGGGTGGTCGACGTCGAGCTTGTCGAGTTCCTCCAGTACGGCGAGGCAGACCGCCAGCCGCTCCGGGTCGATGCCGGGCCCGTACGCGGCCTCGCCCACGGTCTCACCCACGGCCCTGTCCACGGCCTCACCCATGGCCTCGTCCATGGCCGCCGGGCCGTCCTCTGTCACCGTCATCGCGCTGCCGTTTCCCTGCTGCCCCGTGCGGCGCTCCGACCGCGCCCGCTTTCGAACGGGGAATTCTACGGAGCGCCGGGCCGCCCCTCCAAACCCGCGCGGGTCAAGAGCCGCAGGCCGTGATGAGCGTCTCCACCTCCGCGGTCAGCGCCCGCGCGAACCGGTCGAGATCGGGGACCGCCTCGGCGTCCGCGACCAGGCCGAAGTGGACGAGGCCCCGGTACGTCGAGATCGCCACCGCCAGGGACTGGCCGCGGGCGAGCGGGGCGTAGGGGTAGATCTCCGTCACCGGGTTCCCGGCGAGCTTCAGGCCGATGCCCGGCAGCGGCACGCTGGTGACGAGGATGTCGAACCAGAGCCGGGCCGCCTGGCTGACCAGGGGACCGCCGAGGCGGTGCCCGAGGGCGGGGACGTGGTCGGCGAGCAGGGCGACGGCGCCCGCGCCGCGGCCCGGTCCGGCGTCCTTGTTGCGGTCCATGGCGGCGCGGACCGCGCCGAGCCGGCCGAGCGGGTCGGGATCGTCGACGGGCAGCCTCATCAGGTACCCGGAGAGCCGGTTGCCCTGCGGGTGGGCGGTGCGCGGACGGCGCTGGGAGACGGGGATGAGGGCGCGCGGGGACACGCCGGCGCTGCTGTCGCCGCGCTCGTCGAGCCAGGTGCGCAGCGCCCCCGCGACGACCGCGATCAGGACGTCGTTGACAGTGCCGCCGACGACCTTGCGCACCCGGTGCACGTCGTCGAGGTCGACGGCCACGCCGCCGGTGCGGCGGGTGCCGGTGGGAGCGGCGGTGAGGGCGGTGGTGGAGCGCATGCCGAGGGTGTGGACGGCGACGGAGGCGCCGATGTCGAGGGCGCGGCCCACGTCGGACAGGGCGTCGGACAGGGCGCCGCGCAGCAGGCCGGGCAGCGCGCGCGCCTCGGGCAGGCCGCGGGCCGACGCCGCCGGGCGGGGCCGGGGGCGGGCAGGTCCAGGGGGTCCAGGACGGCGGCGGCCAGGGTCAGTGCGCGCAGCCCGTCGGCGAGGGCGTGGTGGAACTTGAACAGGACGGCGAAGCCGTCGCCCGCCCCGCCCGGCAGGACATGCGCCTCCCACGGGGGCCGGCCGCGGTCCAGCGGGTGCTCCATGAGCCGCCCGGCCGCCGCCTGGAAGTCGGCGGTGGGCGCGTGCAGGTGCACGTGGCGCAGCGGGTCGAACCCCGGGTCGGGCTCGCGGACGGCGCCGCCGAGGGAGAGCGGCGCGGTGAGCGGCCCCACACGTCCCGGATCCGCATGCGCAGTCCGGGGACGGCGGCGGCCCGGCCGGCGAGCAGGTCGGCGGCGTGGGCGGCGGCGGTGGCCGAGGGCGCGGTGAAGACGCCCAGCGCGCCGAGGTGCATCGGGTTCTCGGGAGTCTCGATGTTCCAGAACGCCAGGTCGAGGGGTGCGAGTGGATCAGCGGTCACGGCTTGCCTCGCGTCGAGGGGAGTGAGCCCGTAGTCAATCGCCCCCGCACGATCACGGTCAAGCACGATCGGGCTACGCACAGTTAAGAAGCGGTTACGTATGCGTCAAAAGGAGCACATGATTCGAAATGGTGATCGATGGGACCGCTCGGCCGGCGACGCCTCCGGGCGCGGCGGTTCCCCGTGTTCCGCACGTGCCCGTGCTCCGCTCACGACACCCGCTGTCCCTTGCCCAGGGCGATGACGCCCGCCTTCGACACCGAGTACAGCTCGGCGTCCCGCTCCGGGTTCACGCCGATCGTCGCGCCGGGCGGTACCTCGACGTTCTTGTCCAGGATCGCCCCGCGCACCACCGCGCCCCGCCCGATGTGGACGTTGTCGTGCAGGATCGAGCCCTGCACGACCGCCCCCGGGTCGACCAGGACACCCGGCGACAGCACCGAGCGGCTGACCTGCCCCGGATGAGGCAGCCCGCACTGATGATCGACTCGCTGGCGATGCCGCCCGCGTTGAAACGGGCCGGGGACAACTGGCCCGAGTGGGTGTAGATCGGCCAGCTGCGGTTGTACAGGTTGAACGCGGGCCGCTCGGCGATCAGGTCCATGTGGGCGTCGTAGTACGCGTCGAGCGTGCCCACGTCCCGCCAGTAGCCCTGGTCGCGGGTGGTCTCGCCCGGCACGTGGTTCTCGCTGAAGTCGTACAGCTGGGCCTCGCCGCGGTCGGTGAGCTGGGGCAGGATCGAACCGCCCATGTCGTGCACCGAGCGCTCGTCCTCGGCGTCCCGCTGGAGGGCCTCGATGAGGGCCTTGGTGGTGAAGACGTAGTTGCCCATGGAGGCGAACACGCACTCCGGGTCGTCCGCGAGGCCCGGCGGGTCGGCGGGCTTCTCCAGGAACCGCTCCACCGTCTGCCCGTCCGAGCCCGCCGTGATCACGCCGAAGGACGCGGACTCGGCGCGCGGCACCCGGATGCCGGCCACCGTCACGCCCGCGCCGCTGTCGATGTGCTGGGCGAGCATCTGGCGCGGGTCCATGCGGTACACGTGGTCGGCGCCGAACACCGCCACGTACTCGGGGCGCTCGTCGTAGATCAGGTTCAGCGACTGGAGGATGGCGTCGGCGCTGCCCAGGTACCAGCGCGGGCCGAGGCGCTGCTGGGCAGGGACGGGGGTGACGTAGTTGCCGAGCAGGCTCGACATGCGCCAGGTCGTGGTGATGTGCCGGTCCAGCGAGTGCGACTTGTACTGGGTCAGGACGCAGATGCGCAGGATGTCGGCGTTGACGAGGTTGGACAGCACGAAGTCGACGAGACGGTACGTCCCGCCGAAGGTGACCGCGGGCTTGGCGCGGTCCGCCGTGAGCGGCATCAGGCGTTTGCCCTCGCCGCCCGCCAGCACGATTCCGAGGACCGAAGGCCCACCACGACGCATGGCCGCTCCCCTCACACCCTGGTTGATCCATTGCTGCCCCGCACGGGGCGCGCTACGCCTGTTCGAGGGTGTTCTCGTAGAGCCGGACGGTGCGCCGGGCGACCGCGTCCCAGCCGAACTCCTCCACCGCGCGCACCCGTCCGGCCTCGCCCATGCGGCGGGCCGTCGCCGGATCGCCCAGCACGGAGTCCAGGGCCCGCGCGAGACCCGCCTCGAAGGCGGCGGCCCCCTCGTCCCCGTCCGTCACGGGGACCAGCAGTCCGGTCGCGCCGTCCTCGACGACCTCCGGGATGCCACCGACCCGGGAGGCCACGACGGGCGTGCCGCAGGCCATCGCCTCCAGGTTGACGATGCCGAGCGGCTCGTAGACCGAGGGGCAGACGAAGACGGCCGCGTGGGTGAGGAGCTGGATGACCTCCGGACGCGGCAGCATCCGCGGGATCCAGTGCACGCCGTCCCGCGCCCGGCTCAGCTCCGCGAACAGCTCGCGGAACTCGCGGTCGATCTCGGGGGTGTCGGGCGCGCCCGCGCACAGCACGACCTGGACCGCCGGGTCGATGTCCCGGACGGCGCGCAGCAGGTGCGGGACGCCCTTCTGGCGGGTGATGCGGCCGACGAACAGCACGTACGGACGGGCCGGGTCGACGCCGGTCCGGTGGAGGGCGTCCGTGCGGGGGTCGGGCCGGTACAGGGCGGTGTCGATGCCGTTGTGGACGACGTGGACCCGGGCCGGGTCCAGCGCCGGGTAGCAGGCGAGGATGTCCTCGCGCATCGCGCCGGAGACGGCGATCACCGCGTCGGCGGCCTCCACGGCGGTCCGCTCGGCCCAGCTCGAGAGGCGGTACCCGCCGCCCAGCTGCTCGGCCTTCCAGGGCCGCAGGGGCTCCAGCGAGTGCGCGGTCACCACGTGCGGGACGCCGTACAGCTCCTTGGCGAGGTGGCCGGCGAGGTTGGCGTACCAGGTGTGGGAGTGGACCAGTTCGCGGCCCTCCAGCGCGGCGGCCATGGCGAGGTCCACGGAGAACGTGCGCAGCGCGTCGTTGGCGCCGTCGAGGACGGGCCAGGAGCGGTGGCGCCGGACGCCTTCGGTACGGCCCTCGCCCCAGCAGTGCACCTCCAGGTCGACCAGCTCGCGCAGCTCCCGGGCGAGGAACTCGACATGGACGCCCGCCCCGCCGTACACGTCCGGGGGTACTCCCGGGTCAGCAGTCCCACTCGCACCCGGCAACCTCCTGGATTCGCCTGTGAAGACCGGTCCTCTTCATGGTCACCCGGACGGGCCGCGGAGGAAAGGGCGCGGGGGTCGTGGGAAGCAACAGTCACCGCAGACCCGCCGCCGGGCACCCGGTAGTACAGGCAGCAGCTGTGACGGCGGAAGGCCGTGCCGGCGGGAGTCGCGGTGGGGGTTCCGGCGCCGGCCAGGAGGGGGTGGGCGAGGAGTTCGGCGGTGAGGGCGCGGGAGCGGGCGGCGGCGTCGGGGCGGCCGTTCGCCCGCGCCCAGCCCTCGAGCTGCCGGGCCGCGCCGGCCAGCGCCGAGGCGGCGTTGCCGCGCAGCAGGCCGGGGGCGACGCGGTGGCGGGCGCGCAGGGCGGCCGCCAGCGGTTCGAGGTGGCCGTGCAGGACCGCCGCCGCCAGGCTCTCCGCGTCGCCGGGCCGGGCGCGGACCTCCGTCAGCCACAGGTCGTCGGGGGCGCTGCCGTCCGGATCCCAGCGCAGCAGTTCCGGCGCCAGGTCGGGCCGGCGGCCGTAGAGGACGGCGCAGCCGAGCGCGACCGACCAGAGCCGGGCCGCGAGACCCTGCTGGGCGAGGGAGGCGGCGACGCGCGGCTCGGGGACGCGCAGGGCGCGGGCCACCTTGCCGACGCGGCGGGCCAGGGGTCGCCGTGGGCGTCGGCGGACGCGGCGGGCTCGGCGCGGTAGGCCTGCGCGAGCGTCGGCAGGGGCCGGGCCTGTGCTCCTTCCAAGGCGGTGGGCGGGGTGGTGCGCAGGGCGAAGAAACCGCCGAGGGGGCGCAGGGCCGTCAGTTGGGGGTCGAGGTCCACGAAGTGCAGTAGTACCAAGGGGGTCAGGGGCCGCCGTCAGGGGGATCCCCGGCGTGTTCCCCACCCTGGGGAGGAGTCGGGGTGCTGCGTACTCCATCGGTAGTAGGACTCATTGAGTGCTCAGGGACGACGACGGGAACAGATCGACAAGGCATCGTGTTTGCCATGAGAGCCGACCGTTCACCGCGCCGGGCCCCGGGCCCCCGCCTCACGCAGAGGAGCAGCTCATGAGCGCCCTCGCGTTGTCCGTGGTCCTGTCGCTCGTCTCCGCCGTGGCGTACGCGGCCGGGGCGATCGTGCAGGAGCAGGTCGCGGTGTCCTCCCCCGACGAGCAGTACGCCCCGCTGCGGCGGCCGGGCTGGTGGGCGGCGGTCGGGCTGAACGGTCTCGGCGGCCTGCTGCACGTCGTGGCGCTCGCGTACGGTCCGCTCAGCCTGGTGCAGCCGCTGGGCGCGCTCACCATCGTCTTCGCGCTGCCGATGGCCGCGCTGTTCGTGGGCCGCAGGGCCGGGGCGACGGCCTGGCGCGGCGCCGTCATGGCGACCGTCGGTCTGGCCGGTCTGCTCTCCCTGGTCGGCGC
This sequence comes from Streptomyces sp. Tue 6430, assembly GCA_021568835.1. GTDB lineage: Bacteria > Actinomycetota > Actinomycetes > Streptomycetales > Streptomycetaceae > Streptomyces. The sequence goes on along the minus strand of JAKGSH010000001.1, from coordinate 508,710 downwards.
GGCCGAGGCCCAGTCGCTCAGCACCCCGCAGCGGGTGGGCGCGGCGCTCGTCACGGTCGGCGCCGTCGTGGCACTGATGGTCGCCGGCCGGGCCGCGCACCGGCACCCGGCGGTGCGCAGCATGCTGCTGGCGACCGGCTCCGGCATCGCGTTCGGCATGTCGTCGGTGTTCACCAAGACCGTCGCGGTCGACTGGACCGACGGCGTCTCGGCGGCCGACCTGCCCTCCCTGGCCGTGATCGGCGTCCTGGCCACGGCCGGCATGCTGCTGTCGCAGGCCTCCTACCGCGGCGCGGGACTCGCGGCCCCGCTGGCCACGCTCACCGTGGTCAACCCCGTGGTGGCGGCGGCCGTCGGCATCACGATGTTCGGCGAGACCTTCCGCTACGGCACCACCGGCACCGCGCTCGCCCTGAGCTGTGGCGTGGTGGCGGCCGGTGGCCTGATCCTGCTGACGACCGAGCGGCTGACGAGCACCCAGCCGGAGACCACCGGCCCGCGGCACGAGGAGACGCGGACGGTCCCCACGGGAGTGGTTGCGCCCGTGGCCGACCTCCTCGTCGTGTTTCCGGAGCCTGCTGACGGCACTGTCGCGGCGCGGCCCCTCACGACGGTCACGGAGTTCGCCGCGGCGGCCGCCGCGGAGCGGATGGCTCTCGCGTTCCCGGAACCGTCCCTCGCGGGGGCCGTCGTCCCGGCGGCCGCGGAAACCTCCCCGCAGGTGACCGACACCGTGCCGGCCCGGGTGGTGGTGAGGGAACCGGTGCCGGTGATGGCGGAGGAGCCGGTGGCCCCCGGGGAACCGTCGGTGCCGGTGGTGCCGGCTCCCGCGCCCGTGCCGCTGCCGTTGTACGGACCGTTCTACGGGGGACCGTACGTCCCGGCGCCGGTCTTCGACCGGCGCCGGGTGCGCATCAGATCCTGACGCCGCCGGCCCGCAGATAGGCCAGGGGATCGATGTCCGACCCGAATCCGGGCCCCGTCCGCACCTCGAAGTGCAGATGCGGGCCCGTGCTGTTGCCGGTGGACCCGGAGCGGCCGATGCGCTGACCGGCGTCCACGGACTGCCCGTCCCGCACGGAGATCGCGGACAGGTGCGCGTACTGCGAGTAGCGGCCGTCGGAGTGCCGGACGACCACCTGGTAGCCGAAGGAACCGCCCCAGCCCGCGCTGACCACCGTGCCCGGGGCGACGGACTTCACGGACGTGCCGGTGGGCACGGGGAAGTCGACGCCGGTGTGGTAGCCCTTCGACCAGGAGGAACCCGTCGCGTGGTACGGCGTGCCGAGCCCGGCGTCGACGGGCGCGGCGAGGGAGTGGCCGGCCGACTTCTTGCCCGTGTCCGACTTCTTGCCCGTGGACTTCTCGCCCGTGGACTTCTCGCCCGTGGACCTCTTCTTCTCCGTGGTCGACTTCTTGCCCGTGGACTTCTTGTCCTCGGTTCCGGTTTCCGCGGACTTCTTCCCGGTCGACTTCTTCCCGGGAGCCTCGGTGGCCACGGCGCGACCCCGCAGGTCCAGCCGCTGGCCGGGCACGATGAGGTCGGGGTCCGTCCCGATCGTCGTCCGGTTCGCGGCGTACAGCCGCTGCCAGCCGCCCCGGACGTCCTCGGCGTCGGCGATCTCCGAGAGGGTGTCGCCGTGCACGACCGTGTACATCCGGGCGGTGCCGGCCCGCGACTGGGGTGTGGTCTGCGGCTGGACGTCCTTGAGGGTGCTCGCCGGCCGGGCGGCGGTCTTCGCGGACGCGCCGGCCGGCTCGATGTCGGGGCGTCGCCGCCGGCGGTCAGCCCCGCCCGCACGGAGCAGGCGGGCCAGGCGCCCGGCCCCTGACCGTCCAGCACCCTCTCCGCGACGGCGATCTGCTGGTCCTTGGTGGCCAGATCCGCGCGCGGCGCGTACCGGGTGCCGCCGTACGCCTCCCAGGTGGACCGGGTGAACTGCAGGCCGCCGTAATAGCCGTTGCCCGTGTTGATGTTCCAGTCGTTGGTCGATTCGCAGGCCGCGACCTTGTCCCAGGTGTCCACGTCCGCCGCCTGGGCGGATCCGGCGCCGATGAGCGGGATCGCCATGCCGGCGCCGCCCGCCGTGACGGTGAGCGAGGCCCGGTTGATCCTGTTCGGCTGATACCGGCGGTGCCGGCCGCGTGCGGCCATGGAGATCCCCCTCGACATGCGTCAGGAGGGGCAAAAGTAAGGTCCGCTCACTGCCCGTGACAAGACGACAATCGGCCGCGCCGGCTCAACTGGGCCGGATCGCACGCTTGTTGCGTGACCTCTGAGACGGACGGGGTCCTGTTTCCGTATCCGGGTGGGCGACTTCGCGTGTCCAGCGCGTGCGGTGGGCGCACCGACACGAAAGGATGTGCACGGGCCGGAACCGGTGTCGACCAGCACGGGTCGCGCACGGATCACGGGCCGGCCGAGTACAGAGCATCACCTACCTACCACAGATTTTCGAGGAGCCAACCGCATGACCAACTCAGCCCAGATCGGTGTCACGGGACTCGCGGTCATGGGCCGCAACCTCGCCCGCAACTTCGCCCGCAACGGCTACACGGTCGCCCTGCACAACCGGACGGCGGCGCGCACGCACGCCCTCGTGGAGGAGTTCGGCGGCGAGGGCGAGTTCATCGCGGCCGAGACCGCCAAGGAGTTCGTGGCGGCGCTGGAGCGCCCCCGCCGCCTGGTGATCATGGTGAAGGCCGGGGAGCCGACCGACGCGGTGATCCAGGAATTCGCGCCGCTGCTGGAGCCCGGCGACATGATCATCGACGGTGGCAACGCGCACTTCGCCGACACCCGGCGCCGTGAGCGCGAGCTGCGGGAGCAGGGCATCCACTTCGTCGGCACGGGCATCTCCGGCGGCGAGGAGGGCGCGCTGCACGGCCCCAGCATCATGCCGGGCGGCTCTCCGGAGTCGTACGGGTCGCTGGGTCCCATGCTGGAGAAGATCTCCGCCAAGGCGGCCGACGGGGCGCCCTGTGTGACGCACGTCGGTCCGGACGGCGCCGGGCACTTCGTGAAGATGGTCCACAACGGCATCGAGTACGCCGACATGCAGCTGATCGGCGAGGCGTACCAGCTGCTGCGGGACGTCGCCGGGTACTCCCCCGCCGAGATCGCGGACATCTTCCGCACCTGGAACACGGGCCGGCTGGACTCGTACCTGATCGAGATCACGGCCGAGGTGCTGTCGCACGTGGACGCGGCGACGGGTGAGCCGTTCGTGGACGTGGTGGTGGACCAGGCCGAGCAGAAGGGCACCGGCCGCTGGACCGTGCAGATCGCGCTGGACCTCGGGGTACCGGTGTCGGGCATCGCGGAGGCCGTCTTCGCGAGGTCGCTGTCGGGCCACGCGGCGCTGCGGGAGGCCTCGCGCGGCCTGTCCGGACCGAAGGCGGCGCCGCTGGACCGGGCCGAGGCCCAGGCCTTCGCGGACCGGGTCGAGCAGGCGCTGTACGCCTCCAAGATCGTTTCGTACACGCAGGGCTTCCACGAGATCGCCGCGGGCGGCGCGGAGTACGGCTGGGACATCGACCTCGGCGCCGTCTCGGCGATCTGGCGGGGCGGCTGCATCATCCGGGCGGCCTTCCTCGACCGCATCCGCGCCGCCTACGACGCCCGGCCGGACCTGCCGAGCCTGCTGTCCGACGAGACGTTCGCCGCGGAGATCGGGGCCGCGCAGGACGCGTGGCGCGAGGTGCTGGTCGCCGCGACGCTCCAGGGCGTGCCGACCCCGGGCTTCGCGGCGGCGCTCGCCTACTACGACGCCCTGCGCGCCGAACGGCTGCCCGCCGCCCTGACGCAGGGACAGCGGGACTTCTTCGGGGCCCACACCTACCGCCGGGTGGACCGGGACGGGTCGTTCCACACGCTGTGGGGCGGAGACCGGTCGGAGGTTCCGGCGTAGGGGCTGCCCCTGAGGGGCTCCCGCGGAGGCGTCGCGGTGGGCGGCGCTCTGCGGGGCCGTGGCGACGGGCGGCACCCCGCGGGGTGCCGCCCGTCTTCGCCTGCCGCCTCCACCGGCCGGCCGTTCCTGGTGGTCCGTCGTTCCTGGCGTCGGCCGTCCCTGGCGTCCGCCGTTCCCGGAGTCAGCTGAGCGGTGGGCCCGGCTCCGGGTTCGGGACCGGGTCCGGGCCCGGCGGGATCGGGGACGGGTCCGGGTCCGGCGGCCCCGGATGCGGCGGGGCCGGCGGAGTCGGCTTCGGGCCCGGCTGCGGATCCGGTCCGGGGACGGGCGGGGTGGGCTCCGGCCCCGGGGGTGGTTCGGGGTTCGGGACCGGGCTGGGGTACGGGTCGGGAACCGGCGTCGGCGGCGGCTGGACGGGGTCGGGGTACGGGTTCGTCATCGTGTCCTCCGGGCCGGGGTGAGCTTGGCTCTGGACTACTCCCCCGCCTACCCGACGGCGGCGCACGCAGTCACCCGGTGGTGGCACGCGGTGCGCCCGGCCGGGTCCCCCGCCGGGCGGGGTCAGCCGCGGCGGGCTGCCGCCGCGCCCGCGGCCAGGCCCGGCCCGGGACTGCTGAGCACCGGTACCGGGGTGGTGGTGAGCTGCTGGGCGGGGGCCATGGAGGCCTGGGCCAGCACGATCGCGTCGGCATCGGCGCCGGTGACCGCGTCGGCGGCGGCGACGACGAGACGGACGTAGGCCTCGGTGTCGCCGGCCTCGAAGCGGTCCCAGGCGCCGTCGACGAGCAGCGTGCGCACGGCGACGGGGCGGCCCGCGCGGGCCGCCTCCTCCGTCACGAGCGCCGCGGTGGGGCCGAGGGTGCTCTCCAGGGCCGCCAGGACGACGACCCGCGGGCCCGCGGCGACCGCGGCCGCGGCCATCGGCCGGTCGACGCGCAGCACGGGGACGCCCGGCGCGGCCGACTCGGCGACCGCGCCGAGGGTGGAGCAGGTGCACAGCACCGCCCGCGCCCCGTCGGCGACGGCACGCGCGAGCACGGCCCGTACGTCGGCGGCGACCGCGTCGGGTCCCCGCTCACGCGCCCGGACCAGCAGGTCCTCGTCGACGAAGTGCCGCAGTTCCAGGCCGGGGTGGGCCCGGTCACGCAGGGCGTCGAACACGGGCACGTGGACGGGCGAGGTGTGCAGGAGGGCTAGCATCGGGGCCGTTCAGAACCGGCCGGGGTGGGCGCGCAGCCACTCCTTGGCGGCGGTCAGCAGCGCGGGGTCGGCCGCCGGAGCCTCCTCGGGGTGACGCGCGGCCCACTTCACGACGTACGGGCAGAGCGGGGCCACGGGGACGCCCTCGCGTCCGGAGACGGCGTACAGCTCGCGGGCCAGGGAGCCGGCGATGCCCTTGCCCTCGTGGGCCGGCTCGACGATCGTGTGCACCGGGACCAGGGCGGGCGCGGGCGACTCCAGCACGAAGTACTCGATGCGGCCGACGACCTCGCCGCCCTCGCCGAGGGCCTCGAGGCGGCCGGCCGACCGGTCGTCGCGGATGCCGATGTCACTCATGGACACTCCTGGGGCTGCTGGTGCGGTGGTCAGGCGGACACGGCCTGCGGGCTGCGCTCCTGGTCCGACCCCGGCACCGGTTCCGCCGGGTCGGCGCCCAGGGCCACGATCCGGTTGTCGCGGTCCACATGCACGACGCGGGGCTTCAGTTCTCGAGCCTCGGCGTCGGTGACCTGAGCGTAACTGATGATGATCACCAGGTCTCCGGGGTGCACGAGATGGGCGGCGGCCCCGTTGATCCCGACGACCCCCGAGCCGCGCTCACCCTCGATGACGTACGTCTCCAGCCGCGCGCCGTTGGTGATGTCGACGATGTGCACCAGCTCACCCGGCAGCAGATCGGCGGCGTCCAGCAGGTCCGCGTCGATGGTCACCGATCCCACGTAGTGCAGGTCGGCCTGGGTGACGGTGGCGCGGTGGATCTTGGACTTGAACATGGTGCGCAGCATTTTCCACTCCTGGAAGACGGCTCCCTGCCTGCTTTGTGCAGGTCAAGGGCGACCTTCACCGTACACCGGCGCGCCTTCCTATCGAAGACCTTGCAGAACATCGCGCACCGTACCGAGCAGCCTCCCCGCCTGCGCTTCTGTGCGGGCCAGGCTGTGGCGACGCCGCAGACCAGGCGCTTGTCCGGGTAGCCGTCTCGGACTGTTCGGGGACTGATGCTGATCAGGTGCTGACTTACCTGACGGAACATCAGGAATAGGAGAGGTGCGGAACGAGTGACTCGGCCACGCCCACGTCGGCGTCACGGCCGGCGTCTACGCCCACGTCCGACTCCGTCTCCAGCGCCAGGCCATCGACACCCTCGGCAACGCCCTCAACCCGACCGACGCCCCCGACAACCCACCCGCCGCTGCCGTCGTCCGCTGACGTTGCCGTCACCGTTGCCGCCAAACGCCCTGGAAGCCCCACCGGAAACAAATTCCGGTGGAGCTTCCAGAATGTCGCACGCCTTCAAGGGCAAGCCCTGCGGCAGGAAATCGATAATAGTCAAAGCCGCAAGATTGAAAATCCGAGAAAGCGAGGACTATTCTGCACTTACCCTTAACGCGTGATCACGAACTGCCGGAGCCGCTCACGGCTTGACGCCAGACGTTTTCGAACTCCGCAAATTCGATGAAAACCGGAGAGAATCCTTCCTGCTCGGCGATCTCCTCCAGGCTCGGAATTGGGATTTCGCCGAGCATAGTCGCCCCCGAGGAAGCTTCGCCGTCCGCGAAATCTCGATGTCCGTCCCGATAGATCTCCACCTTGCGAATCTCATAGCCTGCACCATCAAGCTCGCTGTACAGCTCAACCGGCTCATCAGGCAGGTCGTGGTGCCAGAACACCTTGAGGTATCGCATGCTCAGTTCGCTCCGTGGCTAATTATTCGCCCGCCCAGATCCAACGACCCTTGACCGGGAATCACGTAGAAATCATCTCTCCCCTTGACGACATTCAGCCCTCTGACGTCAATCTCGACGTAATTAGTGAATCGTCGCCCAGAGAACGGGTGCCCGAGGAAGCATCGCGACAGCTGCGCACATGTCTTGGCTCCAGGAGCAACGTCGGAGAGATATCGCCCATCGCCATAGTGTGCATCCTTCGGACTCGCCTCCTTGGTGGAGGCATTCAACTTCTTGCTCCCCACGATCCCGTTCATGCCCGCTTCATCGGTGTAATGAATCAGAGTTTCGGGAGGGCAGCCGCCAGAGTTATGAACGAGTACCGGAGTGGCCCCCGCCAGCACATAGTACGTGTGGAGGTCGTCGACGGTGAGGTTGTAGGTGCGGGCATGCTGAGTGTAGGGGCGGTTGGCAGTGACGATGACGGTGTTGCCGTCGTCGGTGAGGAGGGTCATTCCGGAGGTGAGGTTTCCGGCTTCGACCCAGTCGTGTTGGGAGGGTGACCAGAAGGGGTGTTCGTGAGTTGCGGTGAGGAGCTGGATGCCGTCTTCGGTGGCGATGGAGAGTTCGTTGAAGTGCTTGTCGTCCTCGGTGCGGATCAGGCGAGTGACTTCCCTCGGGCCGGTCTCGCCGGTTTCGGGATCGGTGGCCTGGACCTTGTCGCCGAGTTCGATGTCCTCGATGTCCTTGGTGGTGCCGTCGGCCATGAGGACGTCGGTGCCGGCGAGGAAGCACTTGCATCCTCCCTTGCTTCCCGAGAACGGCTTGTTGCCCTTTCCGTAAGCGGGCCTGTGCGCGAAGATCGCTGCCAATGCAGAAGGTACCTGGTATTCATCGCCGGAGATGTCGTAACCGTGCTCGGCGACCCAGGCATCGAACTGGGCCCCGTAGTCACACCCCTCGGTTCCAGGACCACCGCCCCAGCAGTCTTCGTCCCAGATCCAGCCGGCGTACTCGACGGCGTGCGGGACGTTGCTGACGGCGCCGTAGAAAACTTCTCCGACGCTGCGGCAGACACCGGAGAAGAGGCCCCAGTCCTTGCAGCCGTCGTCGACGTGGACGGCCTTCTGCTGTGAGGAGTCGCCGCCACCGCCGCCGGAGGAACCGGCGATCCCGCCGCCGCTGTGGCCACCGCCACCACCACCGCCGCCCGCGGTGCCTCCCGTGTACTCCGGGCACTGGGGATTGATCAGGCTCGGGCAGGCGTACACGGGCTTGACGGCTTCACCCGGCCGGCCGTTCCCCGGTCTTCCGTCGGGACGGGTCGGGCAGGCGGCGTCGTCGCCGCGGCCGCCGCAGGCCAGACCCATGCCGCTCGGGTCCGCCTGGGTGACGGGGTTCTGCGCGGCGTAGCTGTAGCCGTTGAGGGTCTGGGGGATGTCGGTCTGCAGGAGCGGGTCGACGCTGATGAACTGGCCGAGGGCGGGATCGTATTCACGTGCGCCGACATGGGTGAGGCCGGTGTCGCTGTCGGTGGGTTTGCCCAGGAATCCCTTGTCGTCGGGCCAGTTGGCGGCGCCGCTGCCCCGTTCGGAGCCGAAGGGGGTCAGGTACCGCTTCGTCAGTGAGCCTTTTCCATCTTCACTTTGAGCTGTTCAGATGGAGGGTGAGGACGGCCTGGACGAGGCTGGTGATCCGGGTGGTTGAGCACCGCAGTTTGCGGAGGAGTCTCCAGGCCTTGAGGGTGGCGGTGGCCTGCTCCCCGAGGGCGCGGATCTTCGCGTGGGACCGGTTCGCCGCCTTCTGACCAGCGGAGAGGGCCTCCTACCGGCCCCAGTAGGGAATCCGGACCGTGCCGCCGGCGCCCCGGTAGCCTTTGTCGGCCCAGCACGTGATGTTGGCCTCGGCGAGGGCGACGACGATGCCGTGCACGGACGTCGTGGACAGCGCCGGGCACGACCGGTGAGGCCCACAGCAGGCGGCCGAAGGGGTCGGCTATGACATGCACGTTCATCCCGTGCTTCTTGTGTTTGCCGGAGTAGAACGGCCGGTCCGCGGCGATGCGGTCGATCGGCAGGAGAGTGCCGTCCAGGATCAGATACACCTTCACCGGCGCGGTGCGCACCACGTCGGCCAGGCTGGGGGCGAGGGCGGCCAGGAGCTCGACAGCCGCGGTGACATAGCGGTAGGCCGTCGTGGTTCCGACGCCGAACCCGGACGCGAGCTGGGCATAGGTGTGTCCCACCCGCAGATGGGCGAGTGTCGGCAGGGCCTGGCGGCCGGCGCTCAGGCGCCGCCAACGGGAGCCGATCGTACGGCGGTGCCGCCGCAACTGCTGCGTGAGAAAGCGGAGGGCAGAGCGGGACACGTCGACGCCCGACGGGTAAACAAGCACGTCAAGCCTCTGGTGGAGACGGTTCTCTTGGTCGAAAACCCATCTACCAGGGGCTTCACCACGTTGTCAGCCCAACAGCCTTACTTCAGAGGCAGGTTGGAAAGGGCTCAGTTCTTGCGCGGCAGGTCCGACAGCAACCCCCGCACCAGGTCCCGCACCCGCCGCCGGGGTTCGACCCGCGCGAACCGGCCCGCGGTCCGACCCATCAGGACCTCGAACGCCTCCTGCCAGCGGGCAGGGCCTACGCTGTGACTTGCGGCCACCGCATGATCTTCAGTCTTCACACACCGATGATCAATGGTGGCCGCACCCGTCTTCATCGCCCATCGGTCACGACGTGCGAAGACGGGGCCGCATCACTGCCGTGCCCCACTTCGCGCACGCAGCGTTCGCCCGCCGTCTCAGCCAGGAGGACACATGCAACGCGGCGAAGTCTGGTGGGTCGACTTCGACGAGCGACGCCCGGTCGTGCTGCTGTCGGACGAGGAGTCATCCGGGTTTCAGGCGATGCAGGTCGTTGCGCCAGCGGGTGTCGACATCGGCGGCCTGGGCGTTGAAGTGGCGGTAGGCGCCCTGGAGGGACTGCCCTTCGAAGGAGTGCTGCGGTTCGCGTTCCCGCGTCCAGGCTTTACTCCGTGCACATGGCTGACCACCGTGGCCCGGGACGACCTGATCGAGCTGGCGGGTGTGTTGTCCTCCGTGAAGCTCAGCGAGGTTGGAGAAGCCCTCCGTGCCGCTGGACAGAGGAGGGAGTGGACCCCGATGACGGCTGCCAGGTTCCACGAGATCAAAGATGCCCGCCGTCTCGAAGGACTTGAGTAGCGGACGCCTCTGCTACCCAGCTCGATCTCGTCGACGACCGACGGCGGCCCCTCTCCACCGCACTCCAGCAACAAGATCACGATCTACGGCTGGAGTACGATGTCCAGTCCGCAGGTTCCATCTCGAGCCGAGTCCTTAGCCGACTGGAAGGGATTCCGGGAATTCGCCCCCTTGAACACGGCATCCTTATCGTGACCGGTCCGGTCGAAGGTGATGTACCGAGGCTGGCCGCCCCCCCGCTTTCTTGTTCTCCCAGATCGCGGCCTGCCCCTGCGGCACGGCCTGGCCGAGGTCATCTCGTCGTTCAGGGACCTGCGGGCGGCGCGGCTCGACGCAGTCGACTGAACGGCGCGCGTCGGCCCTGACCCTCTGCGCCGCTTCCTGCCCGGGCTGCTGCCGTGCAACCCGAGCCACCGCGTCCCGCCCGGGCGTGCGAGGGCTCGTGCGCCGGCCGTGCGACGGACCGCCGTGCGCGGCCACTGGATCTGGTGCGCTCCGGAAACCGGCATGCGCGTTAGCGTGATCCTCTGCCGCATGGAGTGTCCATGTGCCAGGTCGGCCCGCACGAGGGTCTGCGACGGAGAGTGACGGAACCGCGATGAGTGAACTGACGAAGCCCGAGGTCGACGTCCCGGAGGGTGCTGCGCCTGCTGAGCTGACCATCCGGGACCTGGTCGTCGGGGGCGGGGCCGAGGTGAAGCCGGGCACGGTGGTCAGGGTCCACTACGTCGGGGTGACCTTCGAGACCGGGAAGGAGTTCGACTCATCCTGGGACCGTGACCAGCCGTTCAAGTTCGCCCTGGGCAGCGGCAGGGTCATCAAGGGCTGGGACCGGGGGCTGAGAGGGATGAAGGTCGGCGGTCGGCGCGAGATCGTCGTTCCCCCGCGTCTCGGCTACGGCAACCAGTCGCCCTCGCCGTTGATCCCGGCGGGCTCGACCCTGGTCTTCGTGGTGGACCTGCTCGACTCGTACTCCAGCACAGGCGGCTGGAGCAACGCCCGCTGACCCAGACCGTTCCTGTTTCCGCGCCCTCGCCCCAGCGGGATCATCATGCTCGCGGGCCCGCGTCACAGCGAGGGCTTCCGCGGAGGCGCGGGGGGCATCGCATGCACCGCAGGACTTCTTTCCAGCACGTTGCGGAATTCCGTGTCGGCGCGTATCGGCTCCTTGTCCTTCCCGTGAAGAGACGGTCGGCAAATCCGGTGCGAAGTCTGCCTCCGGATACCTGTGACGGAGATCCATGTCGGCCACCCAGCGCCGCGCGGTACAGCCTTTCTTCCAGCGATTGCAGTCTTCGCAGGCCGGAACGAAGTTCCACCAGACGTCTGCCGCCGGGACAGCACCGGTCCCGAGCCGATGCTGTCAGCGCTGGTGGTCAATGGATCCAGCCGGAAGCCTTCCGACCAATTCTTCGAGCTGGCCGTTACCGAGTTCCACCGTCGGGACCCGGACTGGACCTGGGAGCGGGACGCGGTGTTCGACCGTTACCGCAGCCCGGTTTCGCCGTGAATCCACTGCGGGGTATCGCTCGGCTGCTGTGCACGTCCGCCGTGCACAGCAGCCGCCACCGTGGACGGGTCCGGGTTGGAACCTGCCGGCTACACCGCGTCCTCTCGTCGCAACGGCGGTAGAGGGGATGGACGCGTGACCGCCTCTCAGGCGTTCTCGTCATGGATCCGCGCACCCAGATCCTCCGCCCACTCCAGTGCCCACGCCTTGAGTTCGTCGATCTGGCGGGAGGTCAGCCCGTACGCGGTGTAGTCCTCATCCTCGTACCACTCCGCGCCGATGAGCCTGTCCCGGAGGTCTTCGAGGCTGAACTCGTCGTGGGCACGACGGCGGCCCAGGGATTCGAGGTCGGCGGTGGAGCGGTGGCGGGAGGCAGCCTGGACGTCGATGAGGTCGCGGACGGTGCCGCGGTCGGCGAGGGCACGGACCTTGGTGCCGATCACGTCGTCGAGGTAAAGAACAGGGCCGTAGGGGGTCTGGGCGGGAGGGGCCCAGAACGCCTCCTTGAGGACGTCGGCCTCGCACTCCTCGCCGGTGTCCGGATCGGTGACGAGGAACCGGCCGCTGAGCGGATCGGTCTGGACGTGCGTGGTCCGCCATCCGCGCGCGCTGAGACCTGCTGTGAGTGAGGCGACGATCCCTGCATCGGAGTGGGGTTCTCGGTGGCGACGTCGAGGTCGCGGCTGAAGCGTTCGACCAGGCCGTGGGCCTGCACGGCGTATCCGCCGGTGAGGACCAGAGGGTAGGGGGAGCCGATGTCAAGGATGTCGGCGAGGAGACGCTCGTGGAGCGGAGTGAGCTTCACGCGGCGGCCGTGTCGGCCGGAGCGGTGCGGAGCAGCTCGGGGAAGGCGTCCTCCCAGACCTCGCGGATGTAGGGGCTGATCAAGCGCCGCAGCACGGGCCACTGGTCGATGAGCAGCCGGTGGTGCAGGAGGGCCACCAGGTCCTCACGGAGTCCTTCGGCGAGGACGGTCCGGTAGAGCGTCATGCGGGACTTCGGACGGTCCAGGCTGTAGCTCGTCCGCCCGGACCAGACGATGTGGAGCGGCAGGTCCACATCGCCCTCGACGGGGCCGGCCAGCTCCTGCAAGCGCTCAGGCAGCCGGCTGCGGTAGCGGTCCCGCAGCACCTCGGCGCGGGGGGCGGTGATCGTCGAGTCCATGCATCCAGTATCGCTGCCGGGAGGCGGCGGCATGGCGGAAACGGAGCTCCCCTGCCGTATGTACGGGTCGGGCGCCGCCCGCCCCTTTCTCGGACGTTCATCATGGCCTACCCGTACAACCCCAGGTGGCGTAGCAACCAGCTGCCCTGCCGACCTAGGACCAGCCCCGCTCGCGGGCGCGGGTGATCGTGGCACAGCAGGTCACGCGGAGGACCGCCGCGATGGAATCGGCTGCGGCTTCCGTCTCGGCGTCGGGAATGACGACGGTCCCGAGGAGGCTCATGGCGCCGGCGCAGTGGACGAGAGGGCACCCGGCGGGCGACGGTCAGGGCATCCCGCGGATAGCGGGACCGGTCGGCCGCCCGCGCCGACGGCCTGATGCCCTGCTCGCGGACCGCGGCTGCGACCATGACAAGTACCGCCGTCTTGTGCGGGCTCTCGGCATCACACCGGTGATCGTCGAGCGTGGCGAGGACCACGGCAGTGGCCTGGACGTCATCCGGTGGGTGGTCGAGCGCACGATCGCCTCCCTTTTCGGCACGACTTCCAGATAGTCCGTTTCTCCGGTCCTCCCTGCCGCGCATGTCGCGTTCCCATGTCGGAGAAGGAAACGGGAAACAGCATCGATCGTCTTGTCCGCCCCGGCCAGACTGCCGCACGCTACGTGCAGCGCCGACTCGGCCGATGGCGGGAGGGGTTGGAGGTTTCCGTGCCACAGCCGTCCACCGGGTTCGGCGAGGAGTTGAGGAAGCGGCGTCTGGAAGCAGGGCTCAGCCTCACCGCCCTGTCCGGCTCCGTGCACTACAGCAAGGCGCAGTTGAGCAAGGTGGAGCGGGGCCTGAAGGCCCCCAGCCGTGATCTCGCCCGCCTGTGTGACGCCGCCCTCGGGGCCGGCGGGGCCCTGCTGTCCCTGCTCGCACCAGAGACCACCGACCCGCCCGTCGATCCGGCGCCGGGCTTTGTCCACGAGGAGGACTGGATCATGCAGTTGTCGCCGGACGGCCCGAACACCTTCCAGCCCTTGAGTCGACGGGATGCCATAGGCGCCGGTGCCGCTTCGCTGATGGCGTGGCGGTCCGACAGCGCGGGCCCGGCCTCGCCGGCCGCGGGCGCGGACATGGTGGAAGCCTCCCGCTCGCTGTTCACCCACTACCGCAGACTCGGCCAGACGGTGGCGCCCGGTCTACTCCTGCCCGTTCTGATCGCACAGACCCACACCCTGCGGGAACTGTCCGCCCACTGTGACAGCGGCACCCGTCGCCACCTGCTGGCCCTTGGGTCCCGGTACGCCGAATACGTCGGCTGGCTGGTGCAGGAGACCGGGGACGAGCGGGCGGCTCTGTGGTGGACGCAGCGCGCGGTCGATCTGGCGGCCGCTGGCGGCGACCGGGCACTGGCGGGTTACGCGCTGGTCCGCCGGGCCCTGATCACGCTGTACCGGGACGACGCCGAGCAGACAGTCGCTCTGGCCCGTCGCGCGCAGAGCAGGGCCCTGCCCCCGCGGATACGCGGGCTCGCTGCACAGCGCGAAGCCCAGGGCCACGCCCTGGCGGGTGACCGCCGGGCTTGTCTGGACGCGCTGGACCGCGCGCGTGCGCTTCTTTCTCTCCAGGACGAAGGGACCGACGAGCCGGTGATCGGCACCATGCACCTTCCCGATCCGGTCGGCATGGTCACCGGCTGGTGCCTGGTCGATCTCGGACAGCCGCAGGAGGCGAGCGAGGAACTGGACCGACAACTCGCCCTGGTCGGCGAGGACGCGGTTCGCACCCAGGTCAGGTACGGCGTCCGCCGCGCACTCGCCTACGCGTCGGCCGGCGAGATCGACCACGCCTGCGACCTGGCGGCGCCCCTGCTCGACGGAGTGGAGGCCGTGGGTTCCGCCACGGTCACGACCGACCTGAGACGGCTCGCCCGCGCCCTGGCGCGCCATGCGAACCATTCCTCCGTACGCCGGCTGGGACCGCGACTCGGCACGTTGTCGCGCCCGTCCACCATCTGAAGGAGTCACTGGCATGCCCCACGTGTTCATCAACTACCGCACCGGCGACGGCGAGCGGACCGCGGCCCTCCTCGACCAGGAGCTGTCACGTCGCTTCGGCCAGGACCGCGTCTTCCGCGCGTCCAGGTCCATCACCCCAGGGGACGCCTACCCCGAGGTTCTCCTGACCGCGTTACGCCACAGCTCCGTGCTGCTGGCCGTCGTAGGACCGGACTGGACGAACTTCCGCAGTCGGCTGCAGGATCCCGACGACTGGGTGCGCAAGGAGATCGAGGCCGCGTTCGAGTGCGGGCTCATCGTCGTTCCCGTACTGGACGGCCGCAAGACCGGCCGACTGAGCAAAGCGGCCCTGCCCCCGGAGCTGGCGCGGCTCGCCGATCTGCAGTCCGTACCGTTCGACAGCACCCACGACACCGAGGGCGGCGTCCGGCGTATCGGTGATCTGGTCACCGAGCTGGTTCCCGAGCTGCGGGACCTGAGCGAGCCCGGCGAGCCGTCCCCGGCGTCGACCACCGTGCACAACTCGATCGGAGACGTGAGCGGAACGTCCGTCCAGGCGGGTGACTTCAGCGGTGACGTCGGCGGCACGATCGTGAAGAACTCCCACGGCACGGTCCACACGGGCAGCGGCAGCATCTACAACAACTCACGCCATGTGTCGGGCGACCGCTACATCTCGGGCACCGGGACGACGTACACCGAGGGCGACCACCACGGGGACGTCCACCAGCGGTTCGGGGAGCCGGAGCGGCCCCAGGACGACCGACGGTGAGCACAGAACACACCACCCGGGTCGAGAGCACGCGGGGCGTCACGCACACGGGCGACGGCCACATCTACGTCAACCTCGGCTCCGCTGCCCATGAACCCGAAAGCCGGTCTTCCGGCAGCTTCCCGATGACCAACTGCGCTGGACCCGGAGGGTTTTAGTCGCTCCGGTCAACATGGGAAGGGCACGCGACACGCTCGAGGAGACGGGCACCGTCATCCTCGACGGTGCTCCCGGCAGCGGTCGCTCGGCCACGGCTCGCGTGCTGTTGCGCGAACACCACCGTCCCGACGGTGCCTTCCGCGAACTCCTGCCCGCCGAGCGGGACGAGCTGCCGCTGTACGACGACCCGGCTTTCGTCGACCCGGGCGACCGGCTGCTGCTCGACCTGTCCACCGCGGAGGCCGGTCCGTGGCATGCGGCCCGGGGCGGCCTCCCGCCCTGCGCCAGACGGTGCGCGAACGGCGGGCCCATCTCGTCGTCGTCATGCCGCACGAAGGGGCCCTCGATCCCGACCTGCAGCACTTCCGTGTCGAGATCGGACCGCCGGCTTTCCCCATGGAAGTTCTCAGACGACACCTGCGCGCCCACGGCGTGCCGTACGAGCAGTTCCTCCGGAACGACGTCACTGTCGACGAGTTCCTGAGCGAACACAAACCCATGCGGGAGATCGCCGACTTCGCCGACCGCATACGCCGTGCCCGCGAAACGGCCGGGCCCGGCGAGGGATTCCCCGAGTGGTGCGCGGCCGCGAAACGTGCGCGCGCTGGGCGCCGGGCCGAAGTCGCCGACCGTGTAGCCGCTTTGCCCGCCGCCTCCCAACGCGCCCTGCTGATAGCCGTGTCCATGCTCCACGGCGCACACGCCGACGTCGTCCACCGGGCGGCCGCGCTTCTGCTGAGCACGGTCGGGCACTCCGAGGAGGAGATTCCGCTCCTCCAGCGCAAGGACCTCGCCCAGCGGCTGACGGAGATCTCGGCCCGCTCCGGGCCGGACGGTCGCGTGCGGTTCACCGAGCTGGACTACGACTCCGCCGTCCGCGCCCACTTCTGGGACCACATGCCCGACCTGCGGCCGCACCTCGGCGCGTGGGCCGCGCGGGTCGTCGAGTCGAGCGACCCGCATCTCGTGCCGGACGTCCGCGACGGCCTGGTGGCCCGGCTGGCGGGTGAGTATCTGCGAACCGGGCGGGCGGACACGCTCGCCGCGCTCGCCGAGCGGTGGAGCGCGCAGGGAGCGGGCAGAGCCCGGTCGGAGGCCGCGGTCCAGGCGCTCACCTGCGGTCTCGCGGATCCCACCCATGGCAGGGACTTCCGCGAACGGATCTACCAGTGGTGCGCGTACCGCCGACTGACCGGTGAGTTCGCCCAGGTGCTGGTCCAGGTCTGTGCCGACGTCCTCGCGCTGGACCATCCGGACCACGCCCTGATCCGGCTGCACCATCTCGCCCGGCGTGAGCGCGGCACGGCCCATGCGCTACAGGCCCTGTGCGATCTGGTGGCCGGGAGCCGACGGCTGCGCCGAAGGCTGCTCGACCGGCTGGCACGCGGCGGCCTCGCACCGTTCGACCTGGTCATCTTTCTGCGCGTCAGCGATCCGGCACCGCTCACGGACCGCTCCGTCACCACCCGCGCTCTGGTCGACGAGGAGGGGGTGAGACGCTCGCTGATCACGTGCTGGCGTGCCGTGCTGACCCACGCGGTGTCGCGGCCGGAAGGCCGACGCGTGGCACCACGGGCAGAGATACAGAGCTGGCTGCACTGGGCGGCCGAGGGCGCCGGTGACCGGGGGGAGGCCCTCCTCGACCTGCTGGTCGCTGCCGCAGACCGATGCGGGGAGGACCGGGGCGCGGCGTTCGCCGCGTTGTACGCGTCCGCACGCCAGGCGGAGTTCACTTCTCCGGGCGCCGGCGTCCACTCCACCGAGACGACCGATCTGTTGCTCCACAAAATCGGCGTGGCACAGAACCTCGGTCCTGCCGCCCCGTCGGCATCGGCCAGAAGGGGGCGATCATGACGACCGCACGCAAGACGACGACCGTGTTCCTCACTGTTATGTGCGGCCTGCTGCTGACCATCGTCGGCCTGGTGCAGCGATGGCCCGGCTGGACCTGGCCGGCGCTGGCCGCGCTTCTTCTCGTGCTGCCCGCGGTGACCTTCCGGGTGGCCTCGCAGCGCCGCGGCCCGGTGCCGGTCAGCTTCGAGGAGCAGCTCACGGCTGCCCCGGTGGAGCGAACCGAGTACCGCGTCAACCGAGTCGCGCTCCCGAGCCTCTGGGACGACTACCACTTCGTCTTCTCAGCGACCGTACGGTGGTGCTTCGCCGACGGTCCGGGGCGCGGCACGGTCGTCAACCCGGCCGGCCTCGCCGTCGACGCGGTCCTCAGCCGGGCCCGCGCGATTGCCGAGAAGCGGGAACCCGGCCACGCCTCGCTCCTTCAGCACGAACTCGGTGGCGCCCTCAGCCGCATGTGCCCGGATTCCACGGGCCACCTCCGGGCGATGGCGGAGGACATCAGCCTCACGTTGCCCGACGAGGACCAGGAGCGTCTCGACCGGCTCGCCGACGTACGCAAGGACGAGGCGGTCTGGGAGCACCAGCGCAAGTACGAGCAGAGCAAGCGCCAGTATCTGGGCGAGGACGTCCTCAAGGACACCGGCAGCGCCGTCGTGTGGTGGCTCACCAGGAACGACGAGCACGTGGCGAAGACCGTGGCCGACCTCCCCTTGCTGGCACAGCTGACCTCCGCTGCCAACGACACCGACATCCCCGAGCGCCTGCTCGAGATGCTGCCGAACCGGCCGGGAGGACCCGGGACGCCGGACATCGGCACGGAGTCTGCCGATCTCCCGGTCCGTGAGCCCTCGGCTGCGGACCACCTGTCGGGGTTCTTCGAGGCCATGGGCTTCACGGAGGACGACGACCGGCGGGCGATGCTGGCCCGACAGTTCTCGCAGCTCATCGAGCAGCACAACCGCCACGAGACCGCGGAGGACCTCCTACGCCGATTCGATCCGCCGAGGCCTCCCGTCCCCGGGACCGGAGCGGAACCGGTCCCCGACCCCGACCCCGCCCCCGGCTCACCGGCCGAGACAGCCTGACCGCCGACCGGGACATTTCATCCCTGCGCATCCAGGAGGACGCGATGGACGCCGAACTGGCCGCGATGGCGGCATCAGGAGCCACCACCCTGGTCTCCCTCATGGTCACTGATTCCTGGACTCACGCCCGCGCACTGATGGGCCGGTTCCTGGCACGTGCGGGCGCGGACACCACCACGATCACCGGACTGGACGACGCGCGTGCGCGGCTGCTCCTCACGGGCACCGCGGCGGACGAGCGCGCCACGTCCGGCATCGCGGCCGAGTGGCAGACTCGTCTCTGCGGGCTGGTGGAAGCCGGGGCGCTCACCGGCGAGGAACTGAGTGCTCTCGGGGCGTCGCTGCGCCGACTGGCGGCCGCAGCGGGCCGCCCGGCAACGGTGCACAACACCGTCTCCGGCGGCACCCAGCACGGCCCGATCGTCCAGGCCGGCACCGTCACCGGCCTGGTCTTCGCGCCGGATCCGTCCCCGCGCCGGGAATAGTCGCAGGGCAGCAGGCCCCCTGCCGCGGTGCTGAAGCTTCCCCTTGATCGTGGACACCTGGAGACTGGGACCTAAGGTTTCAGAGGAAGTAGCACCAGGTGGGAAGCAAGTACACGAAGCGGTACACGGAGGAGTTCAAGCGGGACGCGATCGCGCTCGTCGATTCCTCGGGCAAGACGGTCACCGCTGTCGCCCGGGAGCTCGGCATCAGCTCCGAGTCCCTGCGCGGCTGGTACCGCCGGGCCAAGGCAGACCAGGACGAGGGCCGCCCTGGCGAGCTCACCACGCAGGAGCGCGAGGAGCTCAGGCGGCTGCGCAGGCAGAACGCCGAGCAGGCAAAGACGATCGAGGTCCTGCGAAAAGCCGCGGTCTTCTTCGCGAAAGAGAGCGATCGGTGAACGATACATACGCGTTCATCGAGGCGGAGAAGACCACCCATGGCGTCGCTTTCCTCTGCAGGCTGCTGAAGGTGGCCCGCTCCTCTTTCTACGCCTGGCTCGCCGCGCAGAAGACCCGCGCCGCCCGCCAGGCCACCGACGCGGCCTTGACCCACGAGATCACCGTCATCCATCTCGCCTCCCGTGGAACCTACGGCGTCCCGCGCGTCCATGCCGAACTGCGGCGTCTGGGACGGTCTGTGAACCACAAGCGCGTCGCCCGCCTGATGCGCGAGCACGGCATCCAGGGCGCCCACCGTCGCCGGCGCCGGTCGCTGACGCGGCCGGACAAGAAGGCCAGGCCGGCCCCGGACCTGATCGGCCGCGACTTCCACGCCGACATCCCCGGCACGAAGCTGGTCGGAGACATCACTTTCCTTCCGACGGCCGAGGGCTGGCTCTACCTCGCCTGCTGGCTGGACCTGGCCACCCGCGAGGTCGTCGGCTACGCCATGGCCGACCATCACCGGGCCGAACTCGTCGTGGATGCCCTCAACATGGCCCACGGCCGAGCCGGCCTGAAACCCGGCTGCGTCATACACAGTGATCGCGGAAGCGAGTACACGTCGGCCCAATTCCTCACCCACATAAGCGAGTTGGGGCTGCAGCAGAGCTGCGGACGCACCGGATCATGCTTCGACAACGCCGCCGCGGAGAGTTTCTGGGCCCTACTCAAAGAGGAAATCGGCACCCGAATCTGGCCCAACCGGGCCACCGCCCGCGCCGAGGTCCTCAACTTCATCGAGACCTTCTACAACCGCCGCCACCTGCGCAAGCACAAGACCTTCGGCTACCTCACCCCAGCCGAGACCAGGCAACGGCATCAACACACCCTCGCGACATAACCATCGAGTGCCCAAGATCACGGGCAAACTTCACCACACCCGCTACACCGCCTGCGTCAACCGGTACCTCGTCCCCGGCCTGGGCAAGAAGAAGCTCGCCAAGCCCTCTGCAAAGGACGTTCGCACCTGGCTCAACCAGCTCCGCACCACCTGCCAGTGCTGCGCGCGCGGCATCGACGCGGGGCGTGATGAGCCCCGTTGCTGCGCCGTCGGAACGTGCTGCTCCAAGCGGCTCTCTCCGCTGACGCTGACCTACATCCACTCCGTACTCAAGTCCGCACTCGAACACGCCGTACGCGAGGAAGAGATCCCTCGCAACGTGGCCCGTAACGTCCGCACCGGCACACCTCGACCCCGACGCTTCGAACCCCTCACCGCCGACGAATCCCGCCAGTTCCTCACAGCCGCGCGCGGGCACCGGCTCCATGCCCTGTTCGAACTGGCGCTCCACACCGGACTCCGCAAAGGCGAACTCCTCGGCCTCCGCTGGGAAGACCTCGACGTCGACCGGGGCACGGCCGCCGTCCGCCGCACAACGACCCGCCGCTGTGCGGAGCCGCCGTCCACTGACGTTGCCGTCAACTACTGCCGTCACCCCACGAAGAAGCCCCGCCAGGAACCGTCTGACGGGGCTTCAAATTTGCTTGCGCACATTCACGATAAACGGAAGTCAGCAAATGGTGACATCCACGTGAAATTCGCGCATAATCTCCATAACCGAGTCCATAAAAGTGCGATCCAGGGATTCCTGGGACACTCGGAAATTTCGCCAAACAATCTTCACCGGAGGCCCCTCTCCCAAATTCGAAGAAATACAGTCCGCCAGAGCGTCAAGATTTGACCCAAAGTACCCGCCAGGGCCATTAACCGCCTCACCCAATGCGCAGAAGAAACCCGACTTCGTCGAGATTTGGGCGCCATCTAAATGTGCGACGTCATCGACTCCATAGCGGGCGGCCCTGTGATTCGAGGTAAACCAAGCGTTCTGGACAACATGGAGCCAGGCGCTGTGATGACTCGTCGGCCATTGAAGCCATTCCCCCTTCTCCATTGCGACGTCCAATGCCCAGCGTCGCCAGATTTTTGCAGCCCCGGGATACTCGCAGCGATTACCAAAGAATCGATATGGAACGCTCGAAATTTTACCGTCTGACGATTCTGTGCCGACATCGCCGAGCACAACCCGACCGATGAAGTACTCTCCAATCTTTTCCCGTCGACGATTAACAATCTCCAGTACTGCTTCTTCAGCCCTTCGCCTGCCCCTGTTAACCTCATGAGCCCTCAGGAATACTACTTCCGGCGTCTCCTCCTCCGGGTCGACAAAAAATCCCTCCACATCTTCGGCCGCGACGAGTACGTCTCCAGACTCCTCATCGGCCACCACATACATCGGGAAATCCGCCTCAATCGCCATAGACAATTCATCAGTCATGCTTGACCCCTAACCGGAGCTGGCGCGGCGACACCGAAGTGTCACCGCGCCAGTTAACGAATAAGGCTACTAATTCCACCCCGCGTCAGGGAAGTGGGGTGCACCGAAGCGTTGAATCTTCGTGTAATGCGTGGATGTCCAACCGTACACCTTGACGCCGTTGGGCAACTCCTTTTCCAGGATCCTGTCGGTTTCCGGCCTACCAGGCACGCGGTATTCCTTAGATCCTGCCCACCACGGATGTTCACGCCCCGAATAGATGTCGTGCGAAGGGATCCGCCCTGCCTTCACGTCGTCGTAGGCGGAAGCGATCTTGTTGTTCATCCCCCTGGGCAGGGGATCCGACAACCTCCCAGTGGGGCAGCCATTGCTGTTGTGAACGAGCACTGGCGTTTCGCCCGCCAGCACATAGTACGTGTGGAGGTCGTCGACGGTGAGGTTGTAGGTGCGGGCATGCTGAGTGTAGGGGCGGTTGGCAGTGACGATGACGGTGTCGCCGTCGTCGGTGAGGAGGGTCATTCCGGAGGTGAGGTTTCCGGCTTCGACCCAGTCGTGTTGGGAGGGTGACCAGAAGGGGTGTTCGTGAGTTGCGGTGAGGAGCTGGATGCCGTCTTCGGTGGCGATGGAGAGTTCGTTGAAGTGCTTGTCGTCCTCGGTGCGGATCAGGCGAGTGACTTCCCTCGGGCCGGTCTCGCCGGTTTCGGGATCAGTGGCCTGGACCTTGTCGCCGAGTTCGATGTCCTCGATGTCCTTGGTGGTGCCGTCGGCCATGAGGACGTCGGTGCCGGCGAGGAAGCACTTGCATCCTCCCTTGCTTCCCGAGAACGGCTTGTTGCCCTTTCCGTAAGTGGGCCTGTGCGCGAAGATCGCTGCCAATGCAGAAGGTACCTGGTATTCATCGCCGGAGATGTCGTAACCGTGCTCGGCGACCCAGGCATCGAACTGGGCCCCGTAGTCACACCCCTCGGTTCCAGGACCACCGCCCCAGCAGTCTTCGTCCCAGATCCAGCCGGCGTACTCGACGGCGTGCGGGACGTTGCTGACGGCGCCGTAGAAAACCTCTCCGACGCTGCGGCAGACACCGGAGAAGAGGCCCCAGTCCTTGCAGCCGTCGTCGACGTGGACGGCCTTCTGCTGCGAGGAGTCGCCGCCACCGCCGCCGGAGGAACCGGCGATCCCGCCGCCGCTGTGGCCTCCTCCACCACCGCCGCCCGCGGTGCCTCCCGTGTACTCCGGGCACTGGGGATTGATCAGGCTCGGGCAGGCGTACACGGGCTTGACGGCTTCGCCCGGCCGGCCGTTCCCCGGTCGTCCGTCGGGACGGGTCGGGCAGGCGGCGTCGTCGCCGCGGCCGCCGCAGGCGAGACCCATGCCGCTCGGGTCCGCCTGGGTGACGGGGTTCTGCGCGGCGTAGCTGTAGCCGTTGAGGGTCTGGGGGAGGTCGGTCTGCAGGAGCGGGTCGACGCTGATGAACTGGCCGAGGGCGGGATCGTATTCACGTGCGCCGACATGGGTGAGGCCGGTGTCGCTGTCGGTGGGTTTGCCCAGGAATCCCTTGTCGTCGGGCCAGTTGGCGGCGCCGCTGCCCCGTTCGGAGCCGAAGGGGGTCAGGTACCGCTTCGTCAGCGCCTGGGTGTCGGACTCGATCGCCACCGTGGTGGTGTTGTGCTGGTCACCGGTGAGGTGGGTGATCTTCTCCGTGCCGGACTGGTTGCTGCGCAGGGCGACGGTGGCGCCGGCGTGGGTGTAGTAGCGGTTGGCCCACGCCTTTCCTCCCTTGAGGTGTACCTCGGTGGCACCGAGGTAGAGGACGGTCTCCCCGTTGCTGGAGGTGTTGCGGCGGATGAGCAGGCCGCCGTCGGCTCCGTAGAGGTAGTCCGTGGCACGCGCCGCGCCGTTCGGGTCCTCGGTCAGGCGCGCGAGATTGCCCTCGCTGTCCCAGTCGAGCTTCTGTGTGGTGGTGCCGTCGGGGCGCTTGGTGGTGTTGCCGTCGGCGTCGTAGGCGTACTGGGCGGTGGCGCCGGTGCAGGTGCCGGTGGTGGTGGCGAGGAGGGTGTGGGGCTGGGTGGTGCCTTCCTTGTAGCAGTAGGTGGTGGTCTTCGAGCCGTCGCTGCCGTGGGTGGTCTCGGTCGTGCGTTGGCCGGCGGTGTCGTAGGTGTAGCTCGTCCAGTAGGGGGCCGCGCCGCCCAGGTTCGCGGTGGTGCGGCCGTCGGCCGCACAGTCCCCGGTGGCCGGCGTCCACGCTTCGGTCAGGCGCTGGTAGCCGTCGTGGTCGAAGCACTGGGTGTCGGCTTTGCCGGTGCCCGCGAGGGTGGTGGTGTCGGCGATCTTGGTGACGTTGCCGGCGTCGTCGTAGGTGTAGTGCAGGTTCAGCGCGTCGTAGGCGTGGGTCTGCGCATGCACCTGGGTCTGGAGGAGTCGGTGGGTGCCGTCCTCGTAGTCATGGGTGACGTCGACCTTGTTCGTGCCGGTCGCGTCCGAGACGCCGAGGCGGAGGGTGGAGACCTGGCCCAGGTCGGTGTAGGTGGTGCCCAGGACGATGCCCTTGCCGCCGGCGCTGAGGGTGGTGGGCAGCCCCTGCGCGGAGTAGTCGTAGCCGACGGTCTCCGCCGCGAGTCCGCCGGCCGCGGGCTCGGTGGTCTGCTCCAGGGTGCCGTCGATCTTGTAGTGGGCGGTGAAGTCCAGCACGTTCGAGGGCAGGGCCTTCGACGTCACCATGGGTTCGTCGGTGGGGAGGGTGAGCTTCGATCCGGTGACGTGGTAGCGGCTGTCGTACTCGGTGACGGCCTGGGTGTACGCCTTGCCCGTGGCTCCGCCGACGTACCGCGTGGACGTGGCGGCCTTGCCCTTGCCCGAGGTCACGGTGTCGTAGGTGAGGTGGGTGAGCTTGTTGGCGTCCGTCTTCTGGGCCGCGAGCACCGACGCGTTGGTCAGGTCCGCGCCGACGGCCGATTTCCAGGTGTCGGTGACCCGGCCGAGCACGTCGTAGGCCGAGATCACCGCCTGCCCACTCGAAGCTTTGGCCCAGGCCACCTGGTCGAGTGCCGTGTAGCCGGTGGTCGTGGTGCCCTTGTCCGGGTCGGCCGCGGAGATCTCGCGGCCGTACAGGTCGTATGTGTACGACCAGAGCGCACCGTCCGGTCCCGTGACCGTCTTCTGCTTGTCGGCGGGCGTGTAGGAGAACCGGGTCCTGGCATAGGCCGCGCCCACGCCGCCGGCGTACTCGCTGTCCGCGAACGAGGTGCTCGCGTACTGGCGGGTCTCGACCGTGCGGCCGAGGACGTCGGTGATCGTTCGGGTGGCCGAGCCGCCGGTGACGGCGCTGGTGGCGGTGGAGTCACCGGTGTAGGTGGTGGTGGTCTGCCACTTCTGTACACCGCCGACCAGGAAGGTCGTCGTGGTCGGGCGTCCGGCGGCGTCGAACCCGGTCTTGGTCAGGCTGGGTGCTTCGCCGTACTCGGTCTGCGCGTACGTCCCGGACGGTGCGGCGGTGTCGAAGATGTCGGCGTACGCCTCGTAGGCCAGGCCCCGGCTGTCGTAGCGGGTGTCGGTGAGGATCCGTCCGCTGGTGGCGCCGGGGGTCTGGGTCTGGAGGGTGCGCAGGAGCGAGTCGTAGATCGTGTAGGAGGTGGAGTAGGTATTGCCGTCGGCCTTGAGTGTGCCGGTGGAGGTCCAGGACGGGGTGGTGTTGGAGATGGAGTAGTCGAAGACGTAGCTGGCGCTCTGCTGGCCGGCGCGGCTGCGGTTGGGCAGCCACACGGATGTGGTGCGGCCGAGCGCGTCGTAGGCCGTTTCCGTGATCCGGTTGTTCGGGTCGAAGGTCTTGGTGGTCTGGCCTCGCGCGGGGTCGATGTATGCGTAGGTGCTGTAGAGCTTGGCGTCCTTGGTCTGGGTACGGGTGAGCGGCCCCGTGGTGGCGGGGGTGTAGGTGACGGTCGTCGGGTTGCCGGCGGGGTCCGTGGTGGTGGCGGGGCGGCCGAGGGTGTCGTAGGTGATACGGCTGACGGTCTGCCAGGACGACGGGGTCCGCTCGCCGCCGGTCACGCCGGCCGGGTAGGCCGAGGCACGGCCGTTCCACGTCGGCTCACCCTTGGTGGGGGTCTGCGTCGCGGTCCAGGCCGTGGCGCCCGCTGTGTCGTAGACGGTGGCCGTGTCGGAGACGACGTCGCCGGCGGTCGCCGCGCTGGTGGGCAGGGACAGGTCCGCCTCCGCGACGGAGCATGCTCTGCCCACCGTACGGGTGCGCGAGGTCAGGGAGTTGATGCCCAGGCTGTCGTTGCGGGCGTACCAGGTGCGGGTGCAGGTCTCGTCGCCGCTCTTGGCGGTGTCCCCGGTGCTCTCGGCCCTGACCGCCATGCCGTAGTCGTCGTAGGTGGTGGCGGAGGCGGTGGAGCGCCAGGACTGAGTGGCCGTCAGGTAGGTGTGGCCGGTGGTCCTGCCGGTGCGGACGTAGTACGCCTCGGTGTCGGCGTACGACTTGTGCTGGACGGCGGTCCTCTTCGACCAGGGGTCGCTCACCGTGACCGAGATGGGGGTCGCGCCGTTGTAGGTGATCTCCTGGCGGAGGAAGCCGGCGTACTCCTCGCTGTCGGTCTGGTCGGGCACGTCCAGGCCGTTGAGGTCCTTGCCGGGCACGCTCGCGGTGCGGCGGGTGTCCGGGTCGAGGGTGCCGTCGGCGGCCAGGAGCCGGTCTCCGTACATTCCTTGGAGGTAGACCGAGGTCTTCTTCGACAGGTCGGAGCCGGAGCCCTGGGTGACGGTGACGGTGCGGTATCCGCGCCAGATCGACCAGGTGCGTTCGTCGGCCGGGGTGAACGGCGAGTCGTTGTAGTGCCAGGCGGGGGTGTCGTAGGCGTAGTGGCTCTCCATGGTGGCGCCGTGGCCGGTGGGGTCGCTGGTGACCACGTCGGTGACGCGGTACTTGTGGAACCAGTCGACGGAGGCTTCCTCGGCGCCGTTGATGTGCCAGTACTGCGGGTAGCAGGACTTGGTGTTCTTGTCCTCCGCGGTGGGCATGGCGCTGCCCCGGACGCATTCCTGGCCGGAGAGGGTGACATCGGTGATGGCGCCGGTCTCCGAGGTGACGGTGCGGACACGGGGCCGGGTCAGCGGCAGGATGTCGTCCCGGTCGCCGTCCACCCGGTTGGGCCGCATGTCATAGGTGAAGGTGACCGGGTTCAGGCTGATCGCCGTGCCGTTCTTACCGGTGCGCTTCACGCTCTTGAGCGTCAGGGTCTGGTCGGTGGTGTCACCGATGTCCCCGCCGTCCAGGTACTGCTGTTCCAGCTCCCAGGTGTCGATGGCCGCGAAGCCGCTGGTGGTGGCGGACCAGACCGAGGTGTCGATCCTGGTGAGCCGCTTTCGGGTGAAGAACGACGGGCCGGTCGCCGGGCAGTCCTCGCCCGACGTGCAGATCGAGTCGAAGGGGACGTCCGGCCAGTTGGGGGCGGTGGAGTCCTTCAGCTCCGAGCAGTCCGCGGCGGTGCAGCGCTCGGCGTACCCGAACTCGACCTTGCCCGAGGTGACCCCGGTGAACAGGGCGTCGGCACGCTGCCCGTAGAGGATCTTGGTGAGGTGGCCGCCGCGTGTGTAGGAGGCGGTGGCGGTGCTCGCGCCGTTCTTGGCGTAGGAGTTGGTCTCCTTGCTGTACCAGTAGGACATGGCGTTGTCGTGCAGGTCCTCGACGTAGTCAAGGTTCCACCGCCATGCCTGGGTGACGGCTCGGTCGGCGAAGGCGCTGCCCTGGCTGTAGCCGGGCTCCCCGGAGTCGTCGCCGAACACCGGTACGGTCCATACGGAGTTGGTGCGCTCGGTGCCGGCCCCGGTGAGCTTGTTCAGACCGAAGTCGTACCGGGTGCCGTCGCCGGTGGTGACGGTCCAGTGCTCGCCGTTGTCGTCATCGTTGTCGGCGCCGGTGGACAGGGTCACCGTGGAGGCGTCGTCGTTCTTCAACCGCCACTTGCCCGTGGTGTCGTCCTTGACCAGTTCGGAGGACTTGCCGTTCAGGACCAGGCTGGCGTTGTCGAACTTCCAGCACAGGTCGAACTTATCCTTCTGTCCGTCCTCGTCGCACGAGCCGTAGGTGCGCTCGATGTAGGAGTTGGCGGAGGTGTTGAACCCCTCGCCGACCTGGGTGGCCTGGTTGTTCGTCGACGCCGTCCTGCCGTCGACCGATCCGGAGTCATAGCTGAGGGAGAGGTCGGGGGAAGGACCGGGCGCGGGTGGGACCTGTATGGGATGGGACCAGGTGAACGCGCCGGAGGAGCCTCCGGCCTCCCAGGTGGCCGAGGGCGAAAGCTGGGTCGCCGCATAGGTGCCGGAGCCGGACGCGGACTCTCCCGATGTCGTCGCGGCGAGGGCCAGCACGGTGGGAGCGCCGGCCGACAGGGCGACCGTGCCGGTGACGGTCTGGCGAGAGATGTCGTTGGCCGACGCCACTTCGGTGGTGGTACGGCACTCGGCTTTCTCCGGTGTGGTGAGCGCGCACTCCGGCAGCCGGACCAGGCCCAGACGCCCAGCCCAGCCGCCGCCGTACGCGGAGGCGAACCGGCCGTAGTCCACGCTGATGTCCGCGCTGCCGCCGTCCTCCGTGGCTTCGGCGGACAGCAGGACTCCCCTGACGCCCGCTTCGGTTGCGGCCCGGTGGCCCAGTACCTTCACGCTCACGGTTCCGTCGGCGGGTGACTTCGCCGCCCGAGGAGTCGTTACGGCGAGGGGCAGCCCGCCCACCTCGGCCGTCTCGGCCTTGCCCGCAGCGGACACGGCTATCCGGGCGGTGCCGCTCCTCGGCCAGGTGGCGCGCTGCTCGGCCTTGGCATCCGTGGCCTGGATCGCGTTCTTCTTCCGTCCGGTGGACACCACCGCGCGTTGCGCCTCGGCGCCGAGCCCGGTCACCTCCTCGGTACTGGTGACCTGCCGCTCCCAGAGCGGTTTCAGATCGGCCGAGGGTCCTGCGGCCTGTGCGACGGGCACTAAACCGCCGCCGGTCACCGCCACCGTTGTCGCCAGAAGCAGCATGTTTTTGGCGCGAGTGGGCCAACGACTGCTGCGAGGCATCCGTCTTCCGAACACGAACAACCCCCATCAGGGTCACGGGTCAACTGAACATGGACAAGCGGCCGTGCGCGCGGGCACCGCGCCGTACGAGCGGGGCAAGCAACGGAAGGCCCGCCGAGACGGCCGGCCCGGGCACGGGGCGGGCCGTCTCGTGGGGACCAGCCGGTCAGCCGGACACGTCGTCCTTCTCGTCGTCCTGGACGACGCCCACCATGTCGCCGACCTGGCTTTCGTCGGCCGCCGCACCGGCCCAGATCCTGATGTCCGTGATCCGGCCGGGCAGGTAGTGACCCCAGGTCCCGTCGACGAAGCCCTTGCCGCCGGCGAGTTCCCCGGCACCGACCACCGCCGTGTACGCGGTGTCCACACCGTTCTGGGTGGAGGCGAGGTACATCCGGATCGTCCCCTCCTGGGCGTCGTACACCCCGGTCAGGCGCACCGCACCGCCCACCGCCGCCTCCTCGGAGTCGACCGCGGTGAAGGAGCCGCCACTGTTGTCGAGGCGGCCGAAGCGCCAGAACCCGATGGGGCGGGTCAGCAGATCACCCGTCTCGTCGTCGATGTACTCCTCGACACCGGTGCGCTGATACCACAGCCCCCAGGCCGACCCGTCGGCGGTGCGCTGACCGAGGATCTGGGCCGTGTAGCCGTTCGCCTTGGCGTTCAGGGCTTTTTGATCCAGTGTGACCTCGGTGGTCACCGTGAAGGATTCCCGGTCGTCGACGACCGGCCCCGGCGTGGTGATCGAGTCGTTGACGCCGTCCAGCACGATCGCGTCGTCGGTGACGGCAGCACCCTCGTTCATCTGCAGTGCGCGGCCGTAGCCGCTGACGGTGTCGGTGAGGGCGGCGGTGCCCGTGCTGCCCTGCGGTTGCCACGCCGCCACGAGCTCCACCGCACGACCGGTCTCGTCAGCGTTCAGCAGCTTGGCCGCCTTGGCGACCTCGGCGTCCGGCAGAGCGGTCTGGTAGGCGGCGACTTCGTCGACGCGGCCCTTCCAGTAGTTGTTGTACGTGGCGTTGTAGCCGCCGGCACGGCCGACCTGGAAGTTACCGTCCACCACGGACGCCCGGCCTGCCTCGGGGACGGGGACCGGAGCGCCCTGGCGCTGCCCGTTCACGAAGAGGCTCAGGGTGTGTGCGTCACCGTCGTAGACCCCGGCCAGGTGTGTCCAGGTCCTCAAGGTGATGCCCGGTGTCACGTCGGCGTTCGCCCCGATGTACTTGCGGGTGCCGTTCTCCCACCAGTGCATCAGGAACACCCAACGACCGACGCCCGGTGAGTAGTACAGCGAGAACCCCTTGTTGTCACTGCCCGTCTGGGACAACACCGTGCGGAAGGCCGTGTCGTCCGTCGGGTAGGCCCAGGCCGACACCGTGAACGAGGACTGTGAGTTCACTACGGGGCCGGAGGAGTCCGCGTACCCGTTCTGCTGGGCGGTGTTCGTGGTGTCGTTCAGCCACAGTGAGCGTCCGCCTTCTCCGTTCCGCGCGAACGACGACCAACCCGCCCCCGAACTGCGCAGCGTCAGGTTGTGCCGACTGCCCGGTGCCGTTCCCGTGTCGGCGGCGCTTGTTTCCGTTGACCCCGGCGTGGAGTCGTCGAAATGCCACAGCCCCGAGGGACCCTCACCCTCCGCGACGTTGAACCGAACCGCGGTGGTTTCCCCCGACTGACCGGTGCCGACGCTGTCCACCGCCCGCACGTACAGCACCTGCACGCCCGAGAGCGCCGGCTTGACCGAGCGGGTGAGCGTGCTCGTCGCCGTCACCTTCGTCCAGGCTTTGTCGGTGGCGAGCTTGTACTCGAAGGCGGCGATGTTGGAGTCGGCGGAGTTCCTGGTGAAGGTGAACTGCCCCGCGACGCCGGGACCGCCGGTCGCAGTGCCGCAACCATCACCGTCTTCCGGACACACCGCGTACACCGCTCCCGTGGGCACGGTGACCGTCGGTGCCTTGGGACGGGTCGAGTCGACCGTGAAGTAGCACCAGCCCTTCGTCGTCACGGTGCTGTGGCTCTCGATCGCGCTGTCACCACTGTTGTAGTAGGAGCGGGTGAACACGGCCATCCGGTAGGAGGTGTCCTGTGCCAGTGTGACCGGGGAGTCCACGGTCACCGTGGCGTTGTCCCCCACGTAACCGCTGGACGGTCGGATCGGCTCGGTCGCCACTACCGTCCATCCGTCGGCCGTCTTGCGCTGCACGTAGAAGCGGGCTCGCAGACTGGCCCCGCTCTCACCTCCCGAAGCCGCCTGCACCCGGGCACTGAACCTCGGTGTCGGATCGGAGATCCACGCCGGATCGGCTGCGTTCGTCTCGCACGAGGACGCGGCCGTCGGGCTGGTCGGTACCGCGGGCAGGCCCACATAGGTGACGGCCAGCACGGCGTCGTTCCGGAACCGCTTCCACGCCGACGCGTCCGTCTCGTCCTTGGCCTTGAGCATCAGGGTCAGCCGCGCGAACTTGCCGTCGGCGAAACTCTTCACCGTCGGTGTGAGGTTCTCGTAGCTCTCCTTGGGGTCGTCGTTGAACTCGATCGGTGCTGCCGGAGTGTCCGGATCGCACGAGGAACCACGGCCCGCGGAGACATTGCGGTCACCCACCAGATCCAGCGGAGTGGGACGCGAGGCCCAGGTCGTCGACGAGGAGATGTTGTCGGTCCGGTACAACTGGACCCATCTGGGGTCGCACTGGAACGCCCACGGCTCGGTCACCCGGAAGGTGGCGTCCAGCACCCGCTTGCCCTTGAGACTGGCCGGGGAGAACTCGAAGTACAGGCGCTGTGTATAGCCCGGGCCACAGTAATAGCCGCTCCAGGTACCGCACTTGCCGACACCCTTGCCCAGGTTGTCGTCCCCGTTGCCCCAACCGTACGACTCGTAGCCGTCCGAGCGCAGCAGGGTCCGCTCCGCCTCGCCCCAGGTCACGGTGGGATCGATGTAGAGCGGAAAATGCCGGACGTCAGTGCCTGCCAGCAGGTTCGGATCGGGCCTGACGGTGAGCGAGTCGTCGTCGATCCGCACGGCCATCGTCTTCACCGTGTCACCGGCCATCGGCTCGGCGCCGGGCTCACCGCCATCGGCTCCTTCACCCGGGCCCGTCGCCGTGTCCGCCGTGCGCAGCGATGACGTCGCCGCAGTCGCCCCTGCCGCTCCGGAACCCGCCGAGTCCCACATCTGCGCCCTCGGGGCGCGGAACACCCAGTTACCGTCGGCATCGACGGCGTTGTAGCCACCGTTGCCGTTCTCGACGACGCTCAGCTCGGACGTCTGCAGGGAGTACTCGATCTGCTCCAGCTCGGGCTGTGCAGCCGCTTCCGGGGTCTTGACGACCAGCACGTGCCGGAAGCCTTCGGTGGAGGCGGTGACCTTCAGGTCCACTCCCTCCAGCACTTCGCGGTACAGGGCGCTGGTCCCGTCCAGTTCCGGCTCGGGCAGCTCGTCGAGCCAGCCCAACGCGAGAGAACGCCCGCCCTTTTCGATGCGCACCAGTGGGTCATCGGCGCCGCCACCGGAGAACTTCATGTCCACGGCGGCCGCCTCGGGCACCACCGACCCGTCCGACCTGCGTACCAGTGTGGCGTCCGGTGTCCGCCAGCCCCGTCGGCCGTCGCCACCCGCACCGGAACCGCCGACTGCTCCAGTGTGAACGTCTCACCATCGGGGTTGGCGTACACGGTCGTGTCCTGCGACCGCTCCCCCACCACCTCGACACGCTCACCCGTTTCACCGGCCTCCGCCAGCGCCTGCGCCGCCTCACTCTGCGCGCGAGTGCTCTCAGCGGCGACGGTGGCGCCGGCTTGTACGGCCACCTGCGCCACCGCAGGCGTGAGCCCGAGCAGCAACGCGGCAGCCGTAAACGTCGGTAACCCACCGCTGAACCAAGCGCGTCTTCGAGAACGCACACGCATTTGCCCCCACCCCGTCCCCTCGTGTCACGCTCCGTTGCCCAATTCCAGGAGCCGTCACATAGAACATCAACTTCTTGGGACATGACAAGAAGATCGTGAAGGAAGTGAGAAGAATTTTTGACCAGGCGCTCACGAGCATATCCATGGAGCCCTTAGTTCAAAGTTGATACCTACTCACGAGTTAACGTCATTCGAATAAAAGGTGAACAGATGATCCAGGGATAACGTTTCTCGCCAGTCGGCCAGGGCACGATTCTCTCGACCATCCAGCGATGAGAACCGAGCCACTGGGACGACTCGACGTCCTTGCGGGTGATGCGGTGACGGTCGGCTCTCCGACGGAGCCACTTCTTCAATCCGAGGCAGTTGTTCCGTTCTGCGATCAGGTGGACCTTCGATCGCGACTTGTCACGGTTGGTCCATTCGATCCTGTCAGCGGCCTCCTCGGTGGCCGAACACCAGCAGCTGCCTCCAGATGAATCCCGAGTCCGCCATGGAACTGATTACTGCCGGACGCTCACGGTCACCGGCGCGACGACGGTCGCCTCCCCGCGGACTTACGACCTGTTCCCGCGGGGCCACCCGTCGGCTTACAATTCGTCCAGGAAATACTCGGCCACGATCAGCGTGACGGCATTCAGTTTCCGTGAACCGAGGCGGAAAATATGTGGATGTCGATGGAGCTGTCGACACGGTCACCCTTGGAGTACTCGGCGATCTCCCGCTGCCGCGTTCGCCACCGCTTCGCACATTCCGTCACCGTTTTCCGGCCAACTCGCGACGCGCCCCCGCCACGGACAGCGCCAGGCGCTTCTTCTCCCCATGAATCCACGTGAGGCGTTCGATCACGCCGCCCTGCATGGCGGATCTTCCGAGGGGGAGCAAGGCATCTGCGCCCTGGTCCCCGCCGCAGCGGTCACCAGGTCAGCAAGCCGGGACGCCTCCGCGCCCCATGCTGACCGTTTGCTGACCCGAGTGGCCTGATCATGCCTCTGATCTGCACAAACGCCCAGATGCTAGATCTTGGACTTGAACATGGTACGCAACATCGGGGCACTCCCAAAAATAGGCTCCCTGCCTGCGTTTTTGCAGGTCAAGGGCTGTTTCGACACCCTACAACGAGTCGCATGTCCGGGCAGCTTTCCCCAGGTTTTTCAGGACTCATGCTGACCACTTGCCGCCATGGATCAGCTGGCCCACCCGCTGGCAGCACGCCACCGGAACGGTCCCGACACCACGACACCGCGACCGGCGCCCACCACCCGCGCCGGCCCGCCAATCACGACGGCCGCGTACACCGGCCGCGCCGCGCGAGCAATCCGGTAGCACCCGCACACGCCGGTGGCCGGGCCCGCCTGCCCGGCCACCGGCAGATGGCCGACCTCTCCGAGACCCTCGTCCACGGAACCGGCACTCGCCGCCCGCAGACCGCGGGCGCCACACGTAGGACGAGCCCGCCGTCCGCTCCGGCGGTCACGGCCGGTCCCGTTGCCACCCCTTCACGCTGACCAGCGGCACACGAAAGCCTCCGAGCCAGTGCCTCGCCGACCGCGCTCACCGTTCGATGTCACGGGCAGGCCGTTCATGGCCCGTAGCCCTGCAGGTCAGGCGGCACGGCGCCCGATGTCGGACCCGGCGCTCTCACCGGTGGCGGGAACAGCCGCCGCGCCGGGGGGTTGGCCGGCGGGCGACGGTGCCGCGGCGGGGAGGTGCAGGCGTTTGAGCGCGAGGGCGTTGACGGCGACGATGATGCTGGACCCGGACATGGACAGCGCGGCGATCTCCGGCCGCAGCACCAGACCGAGGGCGGGCTCGAAGACACCCGCGGCGATGGGCAGGGCGATGGCGTTGTAGCCGATGGCCCAGCCGAGGTTCTGCCGCATCTTGCGCAGGGTGCCGCGGCCGATGCGCAGCGCGGTGGGCACGTCGAGGGGTCGGAGCGCATCAGGACGAGGTCCGCGGTCTCGATGGCGACGTCGGTGCCGGCGCCGATGGCGATGCCGAGGTCGGCCTGGGCGAGGGCGGGCGCGTCGTTGACGCCGTCGCCGACCATGGCGACCTTGCGGCCGCCGCGTTGCAGTTCGGCCACCTTGGCCGCCTTGTCCCCGGGCAGGACCTCGGCGATGACGGTGTCGATGCCCAGACGGTCGGCGATCCGCTCGGCGGTGGCCTGGTTGTCGCCGGTGAGCATGACCACTTCGACGCCGAGCGCGTGCAGTTCGGACACGGCGGCGGCCGAGGTCTCCCGGGGCGCGTCGGCGATGCCGATCAGGCCCGCCGCCCGTCCGTCGACGGCGGCGACGACGGTACGGCCGGTGGCGGCCAGCGCCTCGCGCCGGGCGGCCAGTCGGCCGAGGTCGACGCCTTCGCGCACCGCCAGTCCGCGGTTGCCGACCGCGACCCGGTGGCCGTCGACGACCGCGGTCGCACCGTGGCCGGGGACGTTCTCGAAGTGCCGTGCGTTCACCGCCGCCACGGCCCGGCTCTCGGCGTACCGTACGACGGCTTCGGCCAGCGGGTGCTCGGACTCGCGCTCCACCGCCGCGACCAGCCGCAGCAGGTGGTCCTCGTCCGTTCCCGGGGTGGTGATCAGGTCGGTCACTTCCGGTTCGCCCTTGGTCAGGGTGCCGGTCTTGTCCATGACCACGGTCTGGATCCCGGCCGATGCCTCCAGGGCGACGGCGTTCTTGAACAGCACCCCGCGCCGGGCTCCCAGTCCCGTGCCGACCATGATGGCCGTGGGGGTGGCCAGACCAAGGGCGTCCGGGCAGCTGATGACGACGACGGTGATGGCGAACAGCATCGCGGTGCCCAGCGAGCGGTCGGTGGCCAGCAGCCAGACGGCCAGCGTCGCGGCGCCGCCGATCAGGGCGACGAGGACCAGCCAGAACGCGGCCCGGTCGGCGAGCCGTTGGCCCGGTGCCTTGGAGTTCTGCGCTTCCTGGACGAGCTTGACGATCTGTGCCAGGGCGGTGTCGGAGCCGACCTTGGTGGCGCGCACGCGGAGCGTGCCGTTGGCGTTGATGGTCGCGCCGACGACCTGCGAGCCGGGGGCTTTGTGCACGGGCAGGCTCTCCCCGGTGACCATCGACTCGTCGACCTCGCTCTCCCCTCCTCCACGATCCCGTCGACGGCGATCTTGGCTCCGGGCCGGACCAGCAGCAGATCGCCGACCACCACCTCGGCGGTGGGCACCTCCACCGGCTCACCGCCCCGCACGACGAGTGCCTTGGGCGGGGCCAGGTCGAGCAGGGTGCGGATGGCGTCGTTGGCGCCGCCCGGGCCCGCATCTCGAACCAGTGGCCGAGCAGCACGAACGAGGCCAGCACGGTGGCCGCCTCGTAGAAGACGTCGCCGCCCCCGGTGAGCGTGATGATCAGCGAGTACGTCCAGCCGGAGCCGACGGCGACCGCGACCAGCACCATCATGTCCAGGGTGCGGGCACGCAGGGCCCGCACCGCGCCGACGAAGAAGATCGAGCACGAGTAGAAGATCACCGGCAGGCTCAGCAGCAGCGCCCAGACGTCCTGACGCAGCCCGAAGGGCACGGGGGCGTCCAGGCCGAAGACGTCCTCGCCGATCGGGGACCAGATGACGATGGGGATCGAGAACAGCAGCGCCACGAGGAAGCGGTTGCGCATGTCGGCCACCATCGACGCCATCGACATGGCCTCGTGGCCGCCGTGCCCCATCAGCTCGTGCGGTGTCGGCATCTCCTCGGCCTCGGCGGGAGCCTCGGCCGCCGCGTGCTCGACGTGGTCGGCGTGCTCCGCGAGGGCGCTTGGAGCCGCCACCCAAGCGGCCTGGCCCTCGGGAGCCGTATGACGGCCCTCGATGGCTCCGGCGGCAGGGTCCGGTTCGGCCATCGGATCACAGACATGGGACGGCACGGACTGGCCCGCGCAGTGGTAGCCGCATTCGG
Source organism: Streptomyces sp. Tue 6430 (assembly GCA_021568835.1). GTDB lineage: Bacteria > Actinomycetota > Actinomycetes > Streptomycetales > Streptomycetaceae > Streptomyces. The sequence goes on along the minus strand of JAKGSH010000001.1, from coordinate 472,059 downwards.
TCACCCAGCGGCGCAGCTCGGCCAGTGACGTACGCCGCGGATCGAAGGCCACCGTCGCCGATTGTGCGACCGGGTTGACCTCGACCCGGAGTACGCCGGGCCGTCGCCCCAGCACAGCGCTGACGGTGCTCTGCTGAGACGCCCAGGCCAGACCGCGCACATCCAGAACCGCCGTGGTCCGCTCCTTACCAGGATCTTCGCGCCCGGACGTTTCGTGGTCGTGGTGATCCGGGTGGTGCTGCACGGTCACTCCTCCTTCAGCGAGTGAGACCGGGACGACTTCAGGGGCAGAGCCGTCGAACACGTGGAGTCCGGCCGGCAGGTGGCGTGTTCCCTGCGAGAGACAGGGTGTCCGCAGCGCTGCCCGGGTGGCAAGGCCGAGAGCAGGTCACTCTTCGCGCCAGGCGAGTGTGATCAGCAGGTTCTTGGCCTCCTCGGCGACCTCGGCGTCGGCGACCACGTCGTAACGGGCGGCCACGATCTGGCTGCGGGAAGAGAAATCGCGGTGACCCCCGCTGAGAGCATGACCGGCGAACCCGAAGACCGCGCCGAAGACGGCTCCGTAGGCCAGTCCGCTCAGCATCAGGACCAGGACGTGGTGGTTGCCGGCTGCGAACACCGACAGCAGCAGCCCGACCAGCAACCCGAACCAGGCGCCGGTGCCCGCCCCCGCCAGGGCGGCCCGGCCGCGCGTGAGCCGGCCGAGGACGGTCTCGACCATGCGGAGGTCCGAACCGATGATCGCGGTGCGTTCCACCGGGAATCTGCTGTCGGACAGGAAATCGACCGCTCGCTGGGCGCCGGTGTAGGTCGGGTACGAGCCGACGACCGGACGATCGACCTCTGCGGTGGGCGGGTGCTGGGTCATCGGAGGACTCCCCTCGTCATCAAGCAGCCTGCGCCCGTGCCACCTCTCGTGCAACGCACGCTGCCGTGGGTGAGCGCAAGGGGGGCGGAAGAACAGGTCGGCGACGTCGAGGTTCCGCAGAACGCGGGCCCGAACAGGCTGCCGGCCGCCGAGCAGGAAACTCTGCACGGCGGTACTGGTCGGCGTCGTCGAGCCTGCTCCTGGGGTGCGGAACCGGCGCAGGGCCCGACCGGCCCCGCGTGGGGACCGCTGATCCCTACCCCGCTGGGTATCGCGGGGCGAGGATGGCCGGGAGCACCAGGGATCGCGGTTGCGGCCCGGACCACCGGGCCGGAGTCTGAAGGTGTCCGCCGAGTGGCCTGGCTGATTCCTCATCCCGTCGAGAGGAGGCGGCCGTAATGAGCAGCATCGCTCACCGCATCGCCGCCCTGTTCCGGATCAAGGCGAACAAGGCCCTGGACAAGGCCGAGGACCCCCGTGAGGTCCTGGACTACTCCTACGAGCAGCAGCTCCAGATGTTGCAGAAGGTGCGGCGCGGCGTGGCCGATGTGGCCACCAGCCGCAAACGCGTCGACCTGCAGATCAGCCAGTTGCAGCAGTCCGGCGGCAAGCTGGAGGGACAGGCCCGGCAGGCGCTCGCCGCCGGGCGCGAGGATCTCGCCCGCGAAGCCCTGACCCGGCGCACCGCCGTGGCCTCCCAGATCACCGACCTGCAGACCCAGCAGGCGTCGTTGCAGGACCAGGAGGAGAAGCTCACCCTCGCCTCGCAGCGGCTGCAGGCGAAGGTGGACAGCTTCCGCACCCGCAAGGAGACGATCAAGGCCACCTACACCGCGGCCGAGGCGCAGACCCGTATCACCGAGGCCGTCACCGGCATCGGCGAGGAGATGGGCGATGTGGGTCTGGCCATGCAGCGCGCCCAGGACAAGACCGAGCAGATGCAGGCCCGCGCCGGAGCACTGGACGAGCTGATCGCCTCCGGCGCGCTGGAGGACGCCACCCTGCCGGCCGGCCGTGACGACATCCAGGCCGAACTCGAGCGCGTCACCGCGGGCGGCGACGTGGAAAGGGAACTGGCCATGATGAAGGCGCGGCTCCCGGCGGCTTCCACCCCGCCTGCCGTGGAGGGCGGCGGGGCCAGGCAGGCACCGCCGGACCAGGAGGCAACGTCATGATCATGCGGATTCTCGGCGAGGGCCAGTACGAGATCGCCGAAGAGCACCTGGACCGGCTCAACGAGTTGGACGCGGGGCTGCAGTCGGCCGCCGACGCGGACGACGAGACCGCGTTCACCGCGGCCCTGTCAGCCCTGCTGGACGCGGTACGCAGTCTCGGCACACCACTGCCGGACGAGACGATCACACCGTCCGACCTGGTGCTGCCCGATGTGGACACCAGTCTCACGCAGGTGCGCGAACTGCTCTCCGACGAGGGCCTGATCCCGGGGTGATGACGATGCGCAGCCGTTTCGAGCCCGACCGGCAGCTGACCGCCCGCATGGCGGTCACGATGTTCCTGCTCGGGCTGGTGTACGTGGCGTTCGTCGCCGCGCTGATCGTGCTGCTCAAGTCCGTCGTCCTGGTGGTCGTCATCGCCGCCGCCCTGCTGGTCGCGCAGTTCTGGTTCTCCGACCGGATCGCCCTGTACGCCATGCACGGCCGCCTCGTCAGCCGCGAGGAACAGCCCGAGCTGCACGGGGTCATCGACCGGCTCTGCGCCACCGCGGACATGCCGAAACCCCGGGTGGCCGTCTCCGAGATGGACCTGCCCAACGCGTTCGCCACCGGCCGCAACGCCGACCACGCCGTCGTCTGCGTGACCACCGGGCTACTGCGCCGACTGGAGACCGATGAGCTTGAAGGCGTCCTCGCCCACGAGCTCTCCCATGTCGCACACCGCGACGTCGCGGTGATCACCGTCGCCTCGTTCCTGGGCGTGATCGCCGGGCTCATCGTCCGTTTCGCCTTCTATTCCCAGCTGTTCGGCGGACGCAACCGCGACCAGAACACCGCCGCCCTGCTCGCCATCGTCATGGCGGTGTCCGCGCTCGTCTACGCCCTCAGTTTCCTGCTCATTCGGGCCCTGTCCCGCTACCGCGAACTGGCCGCCGACCGTGCCGCGGCCATGCTCACCGGGAAACCCTCGGTACTGGCCTCGGCGCTGACCAAGGTCAGCGGCGACATCGCCCGCATTCCCACCCAGGATCTGCGCACCGCCCAGGCGTTCAACGCGTTCTTCTTCACCCCCGCGCTCGGGCCCGGCACGGCGCTGGCCAGCATGTTCTCCACCCACCCCAGCCTGGAACGCCGTCTGGAGGCGCTCGCGGCCATCTCTGTGGAGCTGGGTGAGGCGGCATGACTTCCCGCCATCGCGCCGGCCGCCCGGCCCGGTGTGTCCCGCCCGAGCCGGGCCTGGGCAGAAGGAGCTGACGGCCCCGTGGGTTTCCTGGACGTCCTGTTCGGCCGGACCAAGCCGGTCAAGCCCGACCTGGACCAGCTCTTCGGCCTGCCCTCGGCGGCGATCACCCTCCAGGCCGCGAGCGGCTTCACCCCGACCGGAGCGGGCTCGGTGTGCTTCGCCGCCATCGAGGGCGGGGCATTCGCCCAAGTCCAGCAGGACGTACGGGCCCTGCTGGACGCGGACTCCGAACGGGCCGGCGTGCCGGTGGAGTTCAGCCGTGACAGCTACGGCTACTCATGGCTGCTCTCCCGTCGCGACCCCGGCGACCTGCCCGCACTCGTGAGCGACCTGCACGCGGTGAACACCGCCCTGCAGGACAGCGGTTTCGGCCCGCAACTCCTGTGCTCCCTGGTCACGTTCCACGACGCCGAGCTGCGCCCCCTCGCGCTGGTCTACCTCTACAAGCGCGGCACCTTCTACCCGTTCGCTCCGCTGCCCGGCCAGAAACGCGACAACCCGCTGGAACTCCAGGTCAAGGCCACGGTCAAGGACGACCTGCGCGTCGAGGAGGACCTGACCCGCTGGTTCCCGCTCTGGGGCGCCCCCGGCCTGTGAACCTGCGGCCACCATCTGACCTGCCGGTCGAAGACCAGCTCCACCGGCACTCCCTGGCGGACCTTGATGACGTCGGGGCTGTAGCCACCCCGCACGGTCACCTCGATCCGCTGCACCCCGCCCTCGATCAGCGCGGTGCGGGCCCTGCGCGGGCCGAAGAAGAACCAGCCCAGACCGGCGATCAGCACGGTCGCGGAGACCACCACGACGACATCGGCAACATCCATGGCAGATCGGCCTCCCTGCGTGTTCACTCCCTCCAGCCTCGCTCGCGGCTACCCCTACCAGGCGGGGGCTGACCGGCCCCCTCGCCCCCGGGACCAGTGGACCCTGTGCCCTCAGGCCAGAACGGGAGGACCCTGGAAGCAACACAAGAACGAGGCCGGACAGCGCGGGCCCCGCGCCCGCCGCCCGGGTGACCTGGGGACGTGATGGCGATGATGTTCTGGTACGACCACGACGTCAGCGGGTGGGGCTGGTTCGCGATGTCGGCCAGCATGATCCTGTTCTGGGCGCTGATCATCACCGCCGCCGTCCTGCTCTTCCGGGCCCTGGGCCGCCCCCACGAGCACACGCACAGCCCAGCCGGGCCCTCGCCCGAGCAGCTGCTCGCCGAGCGGTTCGCCCGCGGCGAGATCAACGAGGAGGAGTACCAGCGCCGCCTGACCACCCTGCGCTCCTCGGGCCCCCTCACCAAACACTGACCCGCCCTCCCGAGGAGGCGGCCCCGCCCCGCCATGAGGAACAACCGGAATCACGGCCTGTACGCGATCGCCCTTGCCATCGCCTTCGTCGGCGCCCTGATGCTGGGCATGCCCTGGGCAGCCTCGCCCTCCTCGCCATCGTCGTCGCCTGCCCGCTGATGATGTTCCTCATGATGCGCGGCATGCACGGTGGCCCCGGCGGTGATGACCAGCACACCGACGACAGCGATCCGCTGCGCAAGCACGACCACCACCAGCACCCGGAGGCCGGCTGTAACCGGCCGGATCCCCAGCTCGACGGCACGGCGGCACGGCGGCACGGCGGCACGGCGGCACGGCGGGGAGAACGCCATGAGCGCCGTGACAGTCATACTGATCGGCACGCTGATCCTGGCGGGCGTGGTCTACGACATCGCGCGCCTGATCACGCCGAACGAGCCCCGCTGCCCTCCATTGGCACGCCTTCGGGGTCGGCGCGCCGCTCTGGAAGACGCTGAGCGATGGTGCGTCGGCCTGCGCCTGCACGGCCGGATCGACGCGTCCGCCTACCAGCACCGGATGAGCGGCCTCGCCCGCGGCCGACGCGGACCAGTCACCAAGCGCACAGCCTCGACGAGGAGGATGTGATGGCGGATGCCGCATACGGCCTGTGGCCCCTGGTGGTGCTCAACACCCTGCTCTTCATCGCGTTCGCCGCCAGCTTCTTCCACCCGAAAACCAAGCGGGACCGGCGGGCGATGGGCGCCTCACCTGCGACGAGCACTTCGAGCTCTTCGGACGGGCCTACCGCCTGCCCCCAGAGGCGGAGCGGCGCTCACGCAAGGACATCTACGCATCGCTCGACTTCGAACGCTACGCCGCCACCCGCGCGGACCAACTGACCGGCGGGACCCTTTCCAAGCTGAACCTGGGCCTGGCGCTGCTGGCCGACCCCGAGGTGCTGCTGCTGGACGAGCCGTACGCGGGCTTCGACTTCGACACCTACCTCACGTTCTGGGAGCTGGCCGGACCGGCCCCCTCCCGTCTGGTCGCCTCCCGTATGACCACCGGCCTGGTACTGGCGCTGCTGGCCGCCGCCGCCTCCCTCGCCGCCACCGCAACCGTGTTCGAGGCCCGCCAGTGGGGCCTCTACATCGCCGCCAACACCCTCATCGCCCTCACCACCGCCGCGGCCCTCCTGTTCCGCCGCGCCGCCACCTCACCCCGCTGACGCCCACACCGGCTCCGTGTTGCAGCGGGCTCCACGCCGGCTTTCAGGTGAGCAGGCGACACGGACGGCCGTACCGCCATGGCGAGCGTCGGCTTGGAGGGCAAACCTGAGTGCGATGGCCGGCCGACAGCCGCGCTCTGCCTCCGCAGCCCCGCCCGAAAGGTCCGCCCCGAATGTCACTCACCCACCCGCACCGGGGCCACTCCGTTCTCGCCGTGGCAGGCGTGCTCGCCCTGCTCTTCCTGGCCGGCTGCTCAAATGGCGGCAACGGCACCGCCCCCGCTACCAGCCCCTCATCCACCGCGACCGGTGATGGCCCCGCCGCGGCGCGCATTGTGATCGAGAACTTCACCTTCAGCCCGGCGGATCTTCAGGTACGCCCCGGTGCGAAGATCACCGTCGTGAACCGTGACTCGGCGGCGCACACCGTAACCGCCACCGGGGACAAGACGACGTTCGACACCGGCAACGTCGCAGGAGGGGCAACAGTCACCTTCACCGCTCCGTCCACAACCGGCAGCTACTCCTACATCTGCGCCATCCACCCGAACATGAAAGGCACCCTCACCGTGCGCTGAGACCAGAGCCGAAGCCCGCGAGCGCGGCCCCGCGGACACACCGGATCGCATGCCACATGCCCGATGGCGACTGATGCCGGTCAGGTGTACCCGTGCCACACCGATGACGGCAGCAATACGGCGCGGCAACCGAGCCACGCCGACCAGGCGGGCGCCATGCGGGCGATCCCCGGCTTCGCGGCGACCCCGGCCTCTTCGGTGCCTAGCGGTATCCCCGCAGAAGAGTCGATCGGCCTCGGTCCGCCCACGCTGCTCAGCGATCCAGCCGTCCCTGCGCCCGAACGCGACGCAGCCGGCCACCGCCGCGACCACAACGTATCGCCATCATCCTTCGCGCCAAGGAGGCAGGACTTTCTTCCCCTCGACACCATTCGCTCACCGGTCGCTGCCGACTATCCCGTACGGCGACGGAACATCCTGCGTGCAGAGGCGGAGGCGCTCCGCTCCCGTATCGCGGCCTCGCAGCCATCGCTCGAGTTGACCGAACGCGCCCTCGGTCGTGGAGCCGGTGGGGAGCACGGTGGCGGGGTCGGGGGTGCCGCGACGGGCCGAGGGGATGACGGCGCCGGTCCTGCCTGCGGACTACGAGCGGATCATGTCCGTGCTGGAGTCGGCCGCGGGCCGGGAAGGAATGCGGTGCCGGCGACTGGCCGCGGCCCTGGGCCTTCAGGCGGTCCCGGCGAAGCTCGAGGGGCTGCGGTCGAAGGCGAAACGCCTGGCGGAACGAGGGTGGGCACTCCAGATACGGCCAGGGGTGTTCACCCCGCCCAGGAGAACGAACCCGTCCGCGGGCGAGCCGACGAGCCACGTGGCAGACCTTCCGAACAGGAACCAGGCATCTGCGCCCGGTCCCCCGCCGCGGCGGTCACCAGGTCAGCATGCCAGGACGCTTCCGCCAGCCCGACGACGACCCCGTGGTCATCACCGGCCGCAAGGCCACCCGGAACCACGAACTCACCGATGCCGAGAAGGAAGCGAACCGGCTGCTCAACCGCGAACGCACCGCCGTCGAGCACGGGTTCGCCCACCTCAAGTCCTGGCGCATCCTGACCAAGGCCCACATGAACGCCCGCCACGCGACCACCCCACTGCGGGCCCTCCTCGTCCTCGCGAACACCGAGGCCCAGAGCTGACCGACGATCACCCCGCAGTGATCATGATGCCGACCGGCAGGAGTCCGTCGCTCCCAGACCACACCAGCCCCGCGAGCTGCGGAATCAGGACGAAACGATCCCCTTGCTGACCGTACCGGCCCACCGCCGACCGTACCGACCGCTTTCCGGCCGTCGTTCCCGAACGGTCCTCGGCCGACGGTCCCTCACTCGCACCTGAGACAATGGCGATCAGTCACAGCGGGGGGCGGCGCGATCGGTTGCGCACCGTTCTTGCCGCGGCTGGGAGGACGGTGCTCGGCGACGGTGTGGCTGAGGGCGGCGATGCCGTCGGAAGACGGACTGAGGATACGGAGCGCTGCTGTTCATGCGGTTTCGAAAGAGCGCTGTCATCGCGGTCGTGTGCGCCTTGCTCGCCGGTGTCTCGGGGACCGTGCCGGCGCCTCCGCGCCCGTGCGGGGACCGGTGGAGGACCTCCTGAACGGCAGGGACTGGGCTCACTTCGCCGGCGGGAGGCCCACGCACGCAGGGGTACGGGTCACACCCTCGACCGGCGCATCACACGCCAGGACGGTACCGGCGGACAGCCGAACCCACCGGTGAACCTGCGCGGTCCCCACATGGTGTTCCGAGGGGATGTCCGGATCGAAGCCGGCCTGCGGCGCACGGATGACACGGATGCCTACCTGCATCTGTACGGTGAGACGCCGGTCATCTACGACGAATGGCGCTACGAACGGCGCGGCGTGCGCATCGGCGTGGTCGGCGGGAGGCTCCGGATCGACCGCTGGGACGGGGACTCCGACAGACCTGCGATGACCCGGACCTTCGGGAGCGGCCTGGGGCTCGAAGTCCGCCTCGCCGTCGAAGTCCGCGCGAACAGGCTCGTGCTGGAGGCCGACGGCAGGGTCGTGGGAACCGTTCCCGCGCGGGACGTCTTCGGCAGTGGCCGCATCTGGTTCGGCGCGGATGCGGGAGCCCGCGGGAAGGGCTGGACCCTCAGCGATCTCCACGCGCGGTCACTGGGACGGGGCCGGATGTCCGTCGTGGACGCGCCCGGCCTGCGAGTGCCCCGGTCCAGCGATGCGATGCGTGATCTGGCGGCGGTTCTCCCACGCCCGATCCGTATGGGAACCGCCCTGGCCGCGGGCCCCCTGCTGACCGACAGCGCCTACCGCCGGACGGCGGGTGAGGAGTTCTCCATGCTCACGCCGGAGAACGACTTCAAGCCGCAGTTCGTCCAGCCTCGACGCGGCGTGTTCGCGTTCGCGGAAGGCGATACCTTGGTGGACTTCGCCGAGGCCAACAGGATGAAGGTGCACGCCCACACCCTCGTCTGGTTCGAAGCCCTGCCCGCATGGATGCGCGCCGAGATGACGCACGAGCAACGCAGGCGCGTCATGGTGGAGCACATACGCGCGGTGGCGGGCCACTTCCGGGGAAGGTGGCGGAATGGGACGTGGTGAACGAGCCCATGTCCGACGAGGACGAGGACTACTCCAACGGCAACCGGGGCGTGCGGCCACAGTTGTGGTTCGAAGCGATGGGTGAGCAGTACATCGACATCGCCTTCCATGCTGCCCGCGAGGCTGACCCGCACGCGGTGCTGTACCTCAACGAGTACGGGGTGGAGGAGGACGGTCCACGCTGGACGCCCTCTACGCGCTGCTGATCCGGCTGAAGGAGCGGGGCGTTCCGATCGATGGCGTCGGTTTCCAGGACCACGAATACGCCGTCGGCGACCGTACCGACCCCGAGGTCTTCCGACGCAAGATCCGGGCTTTGGCCGGGCTCGGCCTGAAGGCCCGGGTCTCGGAGGCGGACGTCCTCGTCGACGAGGACGAAGAGGACGTCCAGGCCCGCCAGTTGGCGGGGAAACTCGCCGTCTGCGGCGAAGAACCCAACTGCACCTCGTTCTCGACCTGGGGTTTCACCGACAAGTACGGCTCCACGGCTGACCTGCGACACTATCCCCCGAGTCCGGGAAACGCTCTTCCCTGGGACGCGACGTACGAGGCGAAACCCGCCTACTGGGCACTGCGTGACGTCCTGGACGACGCTCGCCGCTCAGGTACTGGATAGGTACGGCGAACACCGCGAACGACCAGTGGGATCGTTTCGTCCTGATTCCGCAGCTCGCGGGGCTGGTGTGGTCCGGGAGCGACGGACTCCTGCCGGTCGGCATCATGATCACTGCGGGGTGATCGTCGGTCGGCATCCCACCTGATGTGACACCTACGGGCGTGGCACGGCAGGGGGGTTGCCTTCGCATGCACTCCAACTCCTAGCCTTCACCGGCATGGAGACGACGCACGGGACGGCCGCCGGTAGGCACGCGCCGTACACAAGGACCCTTGGACGAAGCGGGATCGAGGTGAGCGCCCTCGGTTTCGGCTGCTGGGCCATCGGCGGGGAATGGCAGGGCCCCGACGGGAGCCCGCTCGGCTGGGGCAAGGTCGATGACGAGGAGTCCGTACGTGCCGTGCGCCGTGCGCTGGACCTCGGTGTGACCTTCTTCGACACCGCCGACGTCTACGGAACCGGGCACAGCGAGCGTGTACTGGGACGGGCCCTCGGCAGGCACAGGGCGGACGTCGTCGTGGCCACCAAGTGGGGCAACCTCTTCGACGAGGAGAGCAAAGTCCTCACAGGCAGCGACGACTCACCGGCGTACGTACGACGTGCGCTGACGGATTCGCTCGGCAGGCTCGGCACCGACTACGTGGACCTTTACCAGCTGCACCTGTCGGACGCGGACCCCGAACGGGCCGTTCTCCTGCGGGACGCCTGCGAGGATCTCGTACGGGAAGGGCTCATCCGCGCGTACGCATGGAGCACTGACGACCCGGGGCGCGCGGCCCTCTTCGCCGCGGGCCCGCACTGCGCGGCCGTGCAGCACCGCTGCAACGTCCTCCAGGACGCGCCCGAAATGCTCGCCTTGTGTGAGGCGTCCGACCTCGCGAGCATCAACCGCAGCCCGCTCGCGATGGGGCTGCTGACCGGGAAGTACGTTTCGGGGAGCACGCTCGCCTCCGGGGACATCCGCAGTGCACCGCCTGCCTGGCTGCCGGGTTTCGCGGCGGGTGGTGGCGCCGATCCGCGGTGGCTGGAGCGCATCGAGGCGGTACGGTCCGTCCTCTCGAGCCGCGGGCGCACTCTCACCCAGGGCGCGCTGGCCTGGCTGTGGGCGCGCAGCCCGCGGACGGTGCCCATCCCCGGCTTCCGGTCGGTGACGCAGGCGGAGGAAAACGCCCGGGCGCTGGAGTTCGGGCCGCTGGCGGAGGAGGAGCTCGCAGAGATCGGGCGTGCACTTGGAGCTTGACGACTTCAGGGAGCAATGCCGGTGGGCAGGCAGCCCCGTGGCGCAAGGCGGCCGTGCGGGGTTCTCGAGGTGTGCGTCACGAGCTGCTCCGCAGGGCCTTGTCCCATCCGGCCTTCACCCGCGTCTCCCGGCGACGATCAAGCGAGTTGACCGAAGAACTCGCGCCACGCCGGGAAGCGGTCCGGAGGCCGCGCTCACGCCCCCGGGCGGTCGGAGGCACGAGCGCGGGATCGAGCCGAGGTCAGCTGACGGTCAGGGTCCGCTGTGCCGTCAGGGCGCGGGACGAACGCGCGGTCGCGAAGGTGCAGGGCCGGGTACGAGCGTCCAGGCGCCCGCCTTCCACACGGTGAGGTCCTGCGCGGGACGGTGAGGGTGAGCCGCTTGGACCCCGCGGCGGGAGGGTGACCTTCTGGAAGGCGACCAGGCGGCGGGGTTCGGCCTCCGCCGCTGCCGGCAGGGTGGCGTAGACCTGGACGACGTCGGTGCCCCGGCGTCGGCCCGTGTTGGTGACCGTGACGCTGAGGGTGACCTGCTCGGCCGTCCGGTCCCAGGCGGCTTCGAGGGAGCCGTGGGCGAAGGTGGTGTACGACAGGCCGTGGCCGAAGGGGAAGCGGGGCTGCTGTCCCTCGGCGTCGTAGTAGCGGTGGCCGACGGCGATGCCCTCGTCGTAGGAGACGGTGGCGTTCGTACCGGGGTAGGTCGCGGAAGTGGTGCCCGGTCCCTGGGTCGCGTCGGCGGGGAAGGTGACGGGGAGGCGGCCGGAGGGGTCGCTGTCGCCGAAGAGGACGGCGGCGAGGGCGGTCCCCATACCGCGGCCTCCGTACCATGCCTGGATCACGGCTTCCACGTCGTCGAGCCAGGGGGTGGCGACGGGCCGTCGGTGTTGAGGACGACGATCGTTCGGGGGTTGGCGGCCGCGACGGCTGAGATCAGCTGGTTCTGGTCGCCGGGAGTTCGAGTCGCTCGTGGTCCATGGCCTCACCGGCGACCCGGTTGACGAAGACGACCGCGGTGTCGGCGGCGCGGGCCGCGGCCACGGCCGCGGGATGAGCGAGTCGGGTTGCCAGCCGAGGGTGAGGCCGCAGGTGCCGGGTTCGGCGGTGGCGTTGGTGTAGGTCAGTTCCACGGTGACGGGCCGGCCGGCGGTCAGTTCCGCGGTGCCCTGGAGGGGATAGTCGTAGGGGCCGAGGAAGAAGCGGCGCATCTGCCGGGTGCCGGAGACGACCGTCGTGCCGTTGATCTTGAGTGTGGTGGTTCCGGCGGGCAGCAGGGAGAAGCGGTGCAGGCCCGTGGCGGTCGGGGTGAGGGTGCCGGTCCACGTCGCGGACCAGACGCCGGGCAGGCCGTCGGCGGGGGCGGCGGTGAAGTCGACCGTCGCGTCGGTGCGGGTGGTGAGGGGTGTGCCGGTGGCGTCGGCGCCCGCGTAATAGGTCCCGGTCAGCCCGGCCGTCCCGGCGCTCGTGCGCAGGACTGCCGAGGGGACCGTGGTGAGGGGGATGTCGCCCTTGGTGCCCTGCGCGTGCGTGACCTTGACGGAACCGCCGGCGCGGGCGCGGATCGCCCGCAGCGGTGTGGTCCAGACGCCGGGGTCGACGTACGTGGATCCGGACACACCGGGAAGGACGTCGGCGTCGGCCGGGCCGATGACCGCCAGCGACGTCAGCGACGCGGGCAGCGGCAGTGCGGCGGAGCGGTTGTGGAGCAACACCGTGGAGGCGACCGCGGCTTCGTGGGCGAGGCGCTGGTGCTCCGGGGTGCTGACGTCGTCGGCCGGGGCGGGCACGGGGTGGTCGAAGAGACCGCATCCGAACATCGTGACGAGGATGCGGCGGGCCGCGTCGTCGAGACGTGAGGCGGGTATCGCGCCGCCGGTGAGGGTGCCCGCCGGGATCCTGACGGCGCCGGGGCCGAGGCCGGCGAGATCCATGCCGGCGCGGGCGGCGGCGACCTGGTCGGCGCCCGCCCAGAAGTCCGGCACCGTGTGGCCCTGCAGACCGATGCCCTTCTTCAGGTCGTCGAACAGGGCGGGGTGCTCGGTCGCGAAGATGCCGTTGATCTTCGGGTAGGCCATCATCACGGAGGTGACCGGTGCGGCTGCGACGACGCGGCGGAAGGGCGCTTCATAGATCTCGTGCAGGGCGCGGTCGGAGACCTCGGTGTCGGTGAAGAAGCGGTTGGTCTCCTGGGTGTAGGCGGCGAAGTGCTTGACGGTGGCCACCACGTTCCGGCTCTGCATGCCGACGGTGAGGGCCGCGCCGAGCCGCCCGGCCAGCAGCGGGTCCTCCCCCAGGGCTTCGGCCTGGCGGCCGAAGTGCCAGGTGCGGGTGAGGTCGACGGTGGGGCCGAGGAGGTTGTTGTACCCCTTGGCACGGCCCTCGGTGCCGATGGCCCGTCCGATGCGGCCCGCGAGGTCCTCGTCGAAGGACGCCGCCTGCGCCGCGGGGACCGGGAACGCGGTCACGCCCGTCTCGCCGCGCAGGCCCGCCGAGGCGTCGACCATGGTGAGGGCCGGGATGCCCAGGTGGGCGACGGCGGCGAAGTCGCACCGCACGAGGGCTTCCTTCTCGGCGGCCGTCATCCGGGCGAGCAAGGCGTCCGCCCGGTCCTGCGGCGCGGCGCCGGAGGCGGCCACGGCCGGTTCGGCGACGACCGGCGCCATGCTCATGGCCAGGGCGGTGACGGTGGCGGCAGAGAGAAATGTTCGTCTGTTCACAGCGGCTCTCCGGGCGAAGGGGCGGCGACCGGCTGGGCTGCCGCGGCGGGGGTGGGGCGGGGGGGTGAGGCGGGAGGTGGGTGGGGCCGGCCGAGGGGTCAGGCCGCCTCTCCGGCCATTTCCGCGGTGTCGAGGCTGTGCGTGCCGGGGCCCAGGCGTACCGGGGGGCAGCCGGGCAGCTCGGCGGTGGCCTCGCAGCCGCCGGGTATCTCGACGCGGGCGGTCAGGTCGCCGGTCGCGGTCAGTTCCCAGGCCAGGGAGACGGTTCCGTACGGGGTGTCGTGGCGGGTGCGGGCCCAGGTGATGCCGCCGCCGGGGCGCGGTCTCAGCAGGATGTCGCGGTAGCCGGGGGCGGTGGCGGTGATGCCGCCGACGGTGCGGTGCATCCAGTCCGCCACGGCTCCCAGGGCGTAGTGGTTGAAGGAGGTCATGCCGCCCGGGTTGAGGGTGCCGTCGGGACGCATGCTGTCCCAGCGTTCCCAGATCGTCGTGGCGCCCATGGTCACCGGGTAGAGCCAGGAGGGGCACGCGGTCTGGGTCAGCAGGCGGTAGGCGACGTCGAGATGGCCGGTGTCGGTCAGCGCGTCGCAGATCAGCGGGGTGCCGACGAAACCGGTGGCGATGCGGGCGTCGTCGTCGGTCACGAGCAGGGCCAGGCGGTCGCCGGCCGGCTGCCGCTGCTCCGGCGTGAGCAGGTCGAAGGCGAGCGCCAGGGCGTAGGCGGTGGGGCTGTCGCTGGTCATGTGACCGGACGGCGTGGTGTAGCGACGGCGGAAGGCTTCCGCCACCTCCTCCGCGAGGACGCCGTACCGCTCCGCGTCCGCGTCCTCGCCCAGCTCGGCCGCCGACAGGGCGAGATGCCGGGCGGAGTGGGCGAAGTAGGCGGTGGCCACGAGGTAGCGGTCGGTGCGTCCGGCGGCGGGATCGTCGGGTGGGGCGGCCGGGTCGAGCCAGTCGCCCAGCTGGACGCCGGTGTCCCACAGGCGGGTCGGGCCGGCGAGGCGTTCCACCAGGTCGACCCATGCCTTTCCCGTCGGGTAGTGGCGGCGCAGGAGCTCCAGGTCGCCGAAGCGGCGGTGGAGCGTCCACGGCGTGAGCACGGAGACGTCACCCCAGGCGGCGCCGGGGTGGATCGGCGTCCACATCGGTTCGCCCGGGATGACGGGGACGTACCAGGGGATCGTCCCGTCCGGGAGCTGCTCCAGGCCGACGTCGGTGAGCCAGGAGTCGAGGAGCCCCGCGCAGTCGTGGAGGAAGCTCGCGGTGGGGGCGAAGACCTGGATGTCGCCGGTCCAGCCGAGGCGTTCGTCGCGCTGGGGGCAGTCGGTGGGCAGGTCGACGAAGTTGCCGCGCATGCTCCACACGACGTTCTCGTGCAGGCGGTTGAGCAAAGCGTCGCTGCATTCGAACCAGCCGGTGCGGCGCATGTCCGTGTGGTACACCCGGGCGGTCACCGCGTCGGCGGTCAACTCCCCCGGCCAGCCGGTGACTTCGGCGTACCGGAAGCCGTGCAGGGTGAAGCGGGGCTCCCAGGTGAGCGGGCCGTGACCGGCGAGGATCAGGGTGTCGGCGGCGTACGCCTCGCGCAGTGGCCCGGTGGCCAGCTCGCCGTCCTGGAGGACCTCGGCGTGGCGGAGGGTGAGGGTGGTGCCGGCCGGGCCGTCGACGGTGAGGCGGAGGCGGCCGACCAGGTTCTGGCCGAAGTCGAGCAGGTGGCGGCCGTCGGCGGTGCGGGTGACGGAGACGGGGTGATCTCCTCGGTGCAGCGCACCGGTGGCCCCAGGGGGGCGACGAGGGTGCTCGGGTCGCGGCGTCCCACGGCGACCGGGGTACCGTCCCGGCTGCCCCGCGGGGTGGCCCAGTGCGGGTCGTGGAGGCGGGCGTCGAAGGTCTCGCCCTCGTAGAGGCCGCTGGTGAGGATCGGTCCGGGGGCGGCGCTCCAGGTTCCGTCGGTGGCGACGACCGTGGTCGTACCGTCGTCGTGGGTCACCTCGAGCTGGGCGACGAGGGACTGGTCGGTGCCGTAGATGTTGCGGGTGCCGCCGTCGAAGCCGTACTTGCCGCGGTACCAGCCGTCGCCGAGCCAGGCGCCGATGGTGTTGGCGCCCTCGGTGAGGTGGGCGGTGACGTCGTGGGTCCGGTAGCGGAGGCGGTGCGGGTAGACCGTCCAGCCGGGGGCGAGGATCTCGTCGCCGACCCGGCGTCCGTTGATCTCCGCCTCGTACAGGCCGTGCGCCGTGACGTACAGGCGGGCGCGCACGACGGGCCTCTCGAGGCGGAAGTCCCTGCGGACGCGGGCCGGGCGGCGCATGGCCTCGGGGTCCTCGTCCCAAGCCGCGCCGACGGGAACGGCACACCAGTCGGCGGGTTCCAGGAGTCCGGCCTCGACGGCCGCCGGTTCGCTCCAGGCCGACGGCCCGGTGACGCCCGGGTTCCAGACGCGGACGCGGACACGCGCGCGTTCGCGGGACACCAACGGGTCCCAGGGCCACGTCGTCAGCACCTGGTCGGCGCCTGCCAGCCGACCGGTGCGGTGGGTCCGTCCGGCGCGGTCGAGTTCGAGTTCGTACGCCTCCTGGGCGCCGGCGGCGGGCGGCAGGGTCCAGGACAGACGGGGGGTGGGAACGCCGATGCCGAGGCCGTCCGGGAGGTGCTCGAAGGTCACCGGGGAGGGCTGAGGGGGAGCAAGGGAAACCTTTCGTCACATGCGGGGGCGGGCGGAACGCGGGTGAGGATCAGCCCTTGACCGCTCCCGAGGTGAGGCCCTTCATGACCTTCTGGTTGAGGAAGAGGTAGATCAGGAGGGTGCCGAAGACGTTGATGCAGATGGCGGCGAACAGCGGCCCGTACTGCGTGGCGCCGAAGTCCCCGGTGAAGTTGAGCAGACCGACCTGGACGGTGCGCAGGTCCTGGTCGTTGGTGAAGGTCAGGGCGATGAGCAGGTCGTTCCAGATGAAGAAGAACTGCACCAGGCCGACGGTGAGCAGGGCGTTGCGGACCAGGGGGACGCTGATGGTCCAGAAGGCGCGCAGGATGCCGGCGCCGTCGATGGTGGCCGCCTCGAACAGCTCCCGGGGCACGGTCCGGTAGTAGGTCGCCATCATGAAGACGGTCAGCGGCAGGCCGGTGCCGGTGTAGGTGAGGATGAGCGGCCACAGGGTGCCGGACAGGCCGGTCTGGAAGTAGACGGTGAACAGCGGCAGCAGGATCATCTGCGGCGGGACCATCATCCCGGCGAGGAAGACCAGCAGGGTGAGGCTGCGGCCCTTCCAGACCATGATCTGCAGGGCGAAGCCGGCGGCGGTGCCCAGCAGCAGCATCAGGGCGAGGGCCGGGACGACCGCGAGCAGGCTGTTCTGGACGTACAGGCCGAGGTGGCCGGTGGTCCAGGCCTCGGTGTAGTTGGCCCACCGCCAGGTGGTGGGCAGGCTCCAGGTGGAGTGGTTCAGGTAGTCGTCGTTGGACTTCAGCGACGTCAGGAACATCCAGACCAGCGGGTAGATCTCGACGACCAGCAGGAGGGCGACGAGGGCCCTGACCCACAGGCGGCTTCCCGTCGGACCCGCGGAGCACGGGCGGGAGCACGGCCGGAGCCGCTCGCGGAGGTCTTCACGGGTGTGTCGATGACGGCCATGGGGATCAGCCCTCCGTGAGGTCGCGCCGCGAGACGCGGTAGACGACCAGGCTCACCAGCAGGCACACCACGGTCAGCAGCAGGGCGATGGTGCTGCCGTAGCCGTAGTCGCTGTAGGTGAACGACGTCTGGAACATGTACAGGGTCAGCGGCGTGGTGCCGTTCCCGGACCGCCGCCCGTCAGCGCCACGATGGAGTCGAAGACCTTCAGCGTGCCGTTGATGCTGAAGATCAGCGACGACATCAGCACGGGCAGGGACAGCGGCAGCACGATGTGGCGGACCAGCCGCAGGCCGGTCGCCCCGTCCAGGCGGGCCGATTCGAGGACCTCGTCGGGGATGTCGACCAGGCCGGCGAAGAGCAGGACGGCGTAGAAACCCATGGAACGCCAGACGTCCATGCCCACGAGGACCCAGAAGGCGCTTCCGGCACTGCCGAAGAAGTCGATCGAGTCGATGCCGACCGCGTTCAGCAGGGAGTTGACCGGTCCGGTCTGCGGGGCGACCTGGAAGAGCTTCTGGAAGAGCAGACCGACGGCGACGGTCGGCAGGACGACCGGGAAGAACACCAGCGTGCGCACGAGCGCGGAGGCGCGCTTGAGGAAGAAGACGTACAGCAGGGCCAGCAGGTAGCCGGCGACGACCTGGCCGACCGTGACGACGACGGCGTACTTCAGGGTGAACCACAGGGAGTCGCGGACGGCCGGGTCGTCGAGGAGGCGGGAGAAGTTGGCGACGCCGTTTCCGGTGAAGCCGTCGATGGAGTTGCCCTGGGTGAAGGAGTACCCGAGCGACCACACCATCGGGACCAGCATGATCAGGGAGTAGACGAGGAGGGCGGGACCGAGCAGGATCGCGATCGCCCTGCGGTCACCGAGTACGCGGTGCATGGGTGGTGTCCACTTCGTTTCCGTTGAAGAGACCTGCCGGACGGGGCCGGGGGCGGCTCACGCGGGGTGCGCGAGGAGGCGGCCGGCGGGCCGCCCCGGGCCGGTCACCGAGCGGCCAGCGCGTCCTGGACGGTCCGCATGAACTGCTCCGGGCTCGTGCTCCCGGCGACCAGGCTCGCGGCGTTGGTCTGGCTGACGGTGGTGGCCTTGGTGCTGAACAGGGCCTCGAACCACAGCACGTTCCGCTTCGAGGAGCTGATGGTGTCGCGGACCTGGGTGGTGACCGCGTTGGCGTCCTCGACCTCGGTGTTGACCTTGAAGCCGGAGATGGAGCCGTGGTCCTTCAGCGCGGTGCCGCCGTAGTTCTTCGCGATGCACGAGACCCAGTCACCGGTCTTGTCGTCGAAGGACCTGGCGGCGAGGGTGATGCCGAGGCCGACGTTGGAGGGGTACTGGTCGATCGAGCCCTTGCCCCCGGAGACGGCCGGGAACGGCATGAAGCCGACGTTCTCGGCACCGACCTTGTTCTGCTTGCCGTCGGCGATGTTCGCCAGCGCCCAGCTGCCCATGTAGAACATGGCGGCCTTGCCGGTGAGGAACTGGTTCATCGCGGTGTCGTAGTCGATGGAGCCGACACCCTTGCCGAAGTAGCCCTTCCTGCCGAGTGCGGCGACCTCTTCGGCGGCCTTCACGTACTCGGGGTCGGTCAGCTTCGCCTTGCCGTCGGCCACCTTCCGCAGCGCGTCGGGGCCGAGGCTGCGGTAGAGGTAACCGCTGATCAGGCGGGTCAGCGGCCAGCCCTGCTGACCGGAGGCGGAGAACGGCTGGACTCCCTTCGCCTCCAGTTTCACCGCGGTCGCGACCAGCTCGTCCCAGGTGCCGGGCACCTTCAGCCCGTTGTCGGCGAAGATCTTCTTGTTGTAGAAGATGCCCTCGATGTTGTACTCGTACGGCAGCACCTCCAGCTTGCCGCCGTACAGCGCCTTGATCGTGGAGACGGCGGCGGGTTCCAGCTGGTCGTCGACGCCCAGCTCCTTCAGCTTCGCCTCGAGGTCGGCGACCTTGCCGGACCTGGCCAGCTGCTGGGTGAGCGCCGGGGCGTTGCCCGCCGCGAACTGCACCGGCAGCGCGTCCTGGCCGGCCAGGAGCTGGAGCTTCTGGTCCAGGCTCGCCTGCGGCACCGTCTCCACCTTCAGCGGCAGGGCGTCGTTCGCCGTCTTGCAGGCTCCCTCGGACAGGGTGGTCATCGCGGCCTTGACGGTGGTGTTCTCGGTGACGCCGAGGTAGCCGAACTCCTTCGGCGCGGCCGAGGAGCCGGCGCCGCCGCCACCGCAGGCGGTGGCGAGGAGCGCGAGCGAGGCGGCGCCGGCCGTGAAGAGGCTCAGGCGCGCACGGCGTGGACGAGGCATGCGAGGGGACACGGGGGCTCCAGGAAGGCTGTAGAGGAAGCAGGGGGCCGAGGGGCGGCGCCGGGGGCGGGTGCACAGCCCCGGGGCGACGAGCAGGGGTGACGAGCAAGCGTGAAGAACAGGCGTGACGAGCAAGCGTGACGAGCAGGCCGTACGACTGTGTAAAACGTTCTCTACTTCGAGTGGGCAACACCCTGCATCCCTCCTCGACCTTCGTCAAGACACAGCGTCGTAACGACGCGGTGACACGGCAGACCACTTGACGACACCCCGGGGTGAGCGTGTAGACCGTTACACTCAGACCTACGAGAGCCGGAGTGTGGACGATGGACCGGGCCGGGGAACCTCGACGCGGCAGACGCGTGACCATCACCGATGTGGCCCGGCATGCCGGTGTGTCCGTCGCCGCCGTCTCCAAGGTGCTGCGCAGCGCCTACGGCGTGAGCCCGGCCATGCGGGAGAAGGTCCAGGCGGCCATCGCCGAGTTGGGCTACCGACCCCACGCGGCGGCACGCGGCATGCGCGGCCGGACGTACACGATCGGTGTGCTGCTGGACAACGTCCGCAACGCGTTCTTCGCGGACATCCTCGACGGCATCCGCGACGAGCTCCGCGACAGCGAGTACACCGTGCTCATCGGCGCCGCCGGCTTCGATCCGGAGGAACAGGCCAAGACCGTCCGCTCCCTGGTGGACCGTCAGATGGACGGGCTGATCCTCATCGCGCCGGGCACCGCGCGCGACGAGGTACTGGCCACGGCGGCGTCGACGCCCACCGTGGTCATCGGGCATCACGACACCGCCGACACGCACGACTCCGTCGTGGACGCCGACGACGTCGGGGCCGGCCTGGTCGTGGACCACCTGGTGCGGCTCGGCCACCGCGACATCGCCCTGGTCTCCGCCCAGGGCACCAAGGCCAACCGCTGGAAACGCCCTCCCGAGACCGTTCTGACCGAGGGCTACCTCGCCGCGATGGAACGCCACGGCCTCGCCGGGCACGCCCGTGTCCACCACGCCGCCTACTCCGACGAGGGCGGCTTCAAGGCCGGCATGACCCTGCTGACGGCCGAACGCCCGCCGACGGCCGTCGTGACCGGCGCCGACGTCGCCGCCCTGGGCATCTACCGCGCCGCCCACGAACTGGGCCTGCGCATCCCGGACGACCTGTCCCTCGCCGGCTACAACAACACCGCCCTCGCCGCGCTCGCCCCCGTCCAGCTGACCAGCGTCGACCAGGCCGGGCACACCATGGGCTCCACCGCCGCCCGCATGCTCATCGAGCGGGTGGAGGGACGGCGGGACAGGGCCATGCGGACCACGATGACGCCACGGCTCGTGGTGCGCGGCAGCACGGCGGGACCACGGGGTCGCTAGGTGTTCTGTCCACGGAGGCCCGGGGCGCCTGCCGAACGTCCCGCACCGGAACCCTCTGCCGCCGAGGCGGGCTCGCGCAGGACGGCGATGCGGTAGGTGTACGGGTCCCATCGGTCGCCGCACAGGGAGTACTGCCGCGTGATCCCGTTCGGCAGCGCGAGATCGATGTGCGCCCCGGGCGTCCAGTCCGGCAGCCGGACCCCGTCGGGGTGGTCGAGGGTGAGGGACACGACGCCGTCCGCGACGACGTCCTTGGCGCGGACCCGCAAGGACAGGGTGGGGGTGGGTCGGGGAACCGCAGGCAGCAGGTTGTGTACGACCACGTTGTCGCCTCCGTCTGTGGAATGCAGGAAGGATGCGCGTGGCCGCCGAATCGGCGCGACGGCATTCTCACTGAGTGAGAGGCGAAGTTCGCACCGATGTCACACCCCCGTCACGCACCGGCCCTCCTCCCGCCCGGTGGCGTGCCGAGCGCACGGGACACGCCTCGGGCGGCCGTGCGCACGACGGGAACGACCGTCTGGGCGCCCGCGTCGTTGGGGATGATGACCGACAGCGCCGCCACCACCTGCCCGTCCGCACCACGTACCGGGGCGGCGACACCGAGGGCTTCCTCGTGGACGTAGCCGGGGCAGTAGGCGTAACCCCGCTGCCGGACTTCGGCCAAGGTGGCGCGCAGCCGGGTGGGCGTGGCCGGGGTCGCCGGGGTGTAGGCGGTGAGCGGGCCGGCCAGCAGCCGTTCCTTCAGGTCCGCCGCGCCGTGGGCCAGGAGCACCAGACCGCTGGAGGAGGCGTACAGGGGCAGCCGCCCGGCGATCCGGGTGTAGTTGATCACCGCGTTCGGCGCCGAGAGACGTTCGAGGAACAGCACCTCGTCGCCGTCCAGGACACCCAGCTGCACATGGTGGCCCACCACGTCGTGCACGCCCTCCATGAACGGCATCGCGGCGTCCCTCAGGGACAGCGCGGGTGACGCCCGAACGGCCAGTTCCCAGAGCCGGACACCGATACGCACCCGGCGGTCGTCGTCCCGGGCCAGGAAACCGTGGGCGACCAGTTCGCCCACGAGCCGGGAGGCGGTGGCCACGTGCAGCCCCGTGCGGCGCGCGATCTCGGAGACGGTCAGCGCCGGCTCCTCCTGGCTGAACGCCTCCAGGATGCGAGCGGCACGGGAGAGGACCGACTCCTGGTGCGGTGTCTTCATCGTGTGCGTTCCTCGTCTGTGCGGGGCAGTCGGCTCCCTGCCCGCACGGCCGTCTCGCGCAGCAGGATGCGGGCCGCGTCATGAGTGTTGCACCAGGTGCCACCACAGCGCTTCACGCGGCCGGCACCGCCCGACACGGCCGCATCCAGGGGTCGTGCCGCTCGTTTCCCCAGGTGAGTCCGCCTTGCGGGGGTTTGCGGACGGATGTGCGGTGGCGTGATCCCGCCGGTCGGCGGCCGACGCGGCGGCACCCTTTTCCCCAGGGACCCGGACCCGGAACTCACGTGCGTCACAAAGGCGTTGACTGGCGAGACTGCGGCGAGGGAGGGCACAGTGGCTCAGGAGCACACGCGAGATCCCTGGCGGCTACTACTGGTCGAGGACGACCGCGAGCTGGTCGAGCTGCTCACCGGGGTACTGCGGGACGAGGGGTACGCGGTGGACGTCGCGACCGACGGGCAGCGGGGCCTGCACCTCGGCCTCACCCGCACGTACGACGTGCTCGTCATCGACCGGCGGCTGCCGGTGCTGGACGGCCTCGACCTGCTGCGCCGGCTGCGGTCCCGTCCGGTGCGTTCGCCGGTGCTGCTGCTGACCGGGATGGGCAGCGTGCACGACCGGGTGGACGGTCTGGACGCCGGCGCCGACGACTATCTGGTCAAACCCTTCGACCTGGACGAACTCACCGCCCGCCTGAGGGCGTTGTGCCGACGCTCGCTGGACGCGACCGATGTGCTGCGGATCGGCTCCGGCCATCTGCACGTCGGACGCCGGGAGGTGGTGCTGGCGGACGGCGAGCGGATCGCCCTGGCCGCACGGGAGTTCGCGCTGCTGTGGGCGTTGGCCACCCGCCCCGACGCGGTGTACTCGCGGGCGGAACTGCGCCGGATCGTCTTCGAGGAGGCGCACGCGCCGTCCATCGTCGACACCTACGTGTACTACCTGCGCCGCAAGCTCGGCCGCAGGGCGGTGCGCACGGTCCGCGGACTCGGCTACCGGCTGGGGGCGTTGTGAGGGAGCCGGAGCAGACCGGGGACGGGGCGGTGCGTCGGGCCCGGCGGCGGATCACCTGGACCACCGGTGCCATCATCACCCTGCTGATCACCCTCGTCAGCGGGGTCGCGTACACCGTGATGACGCAGGCGCAGGACGACCAGGTGCGCCGTGAAGTGCGCTACGGCGCGGCGCACGGCGACCTGTCACGCCCTCCCGGGTGCATGTGGCTGTACGGGCCGGGTGCGACAACGTTGCCGAACGCGCCGGCCGGGTTCCCGTTGCGTGCCGATCTGGACCGGGTGCGGCTGACCCGCACGCCGGTCGAGCGCACGGTGCGGCGCGAGGACACCGCCTATCTGGTGCGGACGCAGGTCCGGGACGACGGCGACGTGGTGCAGGCCGTGTTCGATCTGCGTTTCCAGCTCGCCGACCGCAGCAACCTGTGGTTCGCGCTGGGCGTGGCCGAGGCGGTGGGGCTGGCCGCCGCGGCCGTCACCGGCGGGGTCCTCGGGCGCCGGGCGGTGGCGCCGCTGGCCGAGGCACTGGCCCGGCAGCGGCGGTTCGTCGCGGACGCCAGCCACGAGCTGCGCACGCCGATCACCCACGTGCACACGCGGGCGCAGGTGCTGGCGCGCTGGGCGGCGGCCGAAGGGCTGCCGGCGGCGCACCGGGACGGTCTGGCCCTGCTGGTCGCCTCCCTCGGCCGGCTCGGCGAGGTGCTGGACGATCTGCTGTCGTCGGCGACCCTCGCGGCGGGGCCGGCGTGGCGGGCGACGCGGCGGCGGGTGGATCTGGTGGCCCTGGCCCGTTCGGCGGCCGCGGAGGAGGCGGAACGCGTCCGGGAGCGCGGGCTGACCGTCCGCGTGGACGGGCCGTCGCATCCGCTGTGGGTCGACGGGGTCGCGTCCGCCCTGCGCCGGGCGGTCGGGGAGCTGCTGGCCAACGCCATCGCCCACACCCCGCCGGGCGGCCGGATCGAGGTGGCGCTGTCCCGTTCGGGCACGACGGTGGTGCTGGCGGTCACGGACACCGGGGCCGGCTTCGACGCCGGTGAGGCCGAGCGGCTGTTCCGTCGGTTCCACCGGGGCGGCGGCGGCCGGTACGGGCTGGGGCTGGCCCTGCTGCGGGAGGTCGTCACGAGCCACGGCGGCACGGTCGTGGCGGCGAGCCGGCCGGGGCGCGGTGCACGGTTCACCCTCCGGCTGCCGCAGAGCGCGTCGTCGCCCCCGGCGGTCGCGGAGCGCGCGGTCAGGACATGGCGTGGGTGGCGAGCACCCGTGCCGCTGCCCGGACGTCCGCGTCCAATGGCCGGTCCGGGTCGACCGGGTCGATCGCGGCGCTGAGGGCGTCGAGGAGGGCGGCGCACCGGGACGCGGTGGGCCGCCTGGCGCCGACGTGGACGGCCTGGCGCAGGCCGAGGGCGAGGGAGCCGCACAGCAGGCCGAGCAGTTCGGCCATGTCGTGGGCGCGCAGGGCGGCTTGGGTGCCGAACGGGACGATGTCCTGGTTGTGAAGGTTCGTCGGCAGGCTCTGCATGGCGGCGGGGGTCGCGCAGCGGCGGATCTCCGCGACGAAGGCGGTGGTCGCCAGTTGCACGCCCTGGAGGCCGTGCTGGGCGCCGGGTTCGGTGGCGAGCATGGGCGGGAGGCCGCCGTTGCGGGCCGGGTCCACCAGCAGGTCGAGCTGGCGTTCGGCGAGGTTGCCGAGCTGTGCGGTGACGGAGGCGAGCAGGTCGGCGGCGAACGCCGCGGGCTGCCCGAAGAAGTTCCCGCCGTGCACCGCCCTCCCCTCCCCCGGGTCCGCGTCCGGGTCCACGGCGTCCTCCGCTCCGGGGAAGAACAGCGGGTTGTCGCTGACCCCGGCCAGGTCCGCGGCGACGACCGCGTCGACGTACCGCAGCGCGTCCTCGGCGGCGCCGAGCAACTGCGGGGAGCAGCGGATGCTGTACGGCTCCTGCAGCGGGCGTCCGCCGGACGGTACGGTGCCGGCCAGGTGGCGCCGCATGCGGGCGCCGGTGTCGGCCGCGCCGGGGTGGCCGTAGGCATCCAGCAGGTCGGCGTCGAGGAAGCCGGGGTCGCAGCCGAGCAGGTCGGTCAGCAGGCAGGTCAGGGCGGTGAGCGCGCGGTGGGCGGCGCGGACGGCGTCGTGGGCCAGGGCCAGGGCCGCGGTGGTGACGGAGGTGCCGTTGACGAGGGCGAGGGCGTCGCGGCCGTCCAGGGCGAGGGGGCGCAGTCCGGTGGCGGCGAGCGCCTCGGCGGCGGGCATGCGGTGTCCGTCCACGTAGGCGTGCCCCCGGCCGCGGAGCGCCTGGGCGGCGTAGGCGAGCGGGATGAGGTCGCCGCTGGCGCCGACGGAGCCGTAGCGCGGCACGGCGGGTGAGAACGTCGTGGCGAACATCTCCGCCAGTCGTTCGACGACCTCGGCGGACACCCCGGACAGGCCCTGGGCGAGGGACCGGGTGCGCACCAACAGGGCGGCGCGGACGATGCCGTGCGGCAGGTCGGGGCCCTGGCCGGCGCCGAGGTGGGCGAGGGTGTTGTCGCACTGGTCGGCCTCGTCGGCCCGCCCGGCGAAGCCGACGAGGGCGCCGAAGCCGGTGGTGGCGCCGTAGATCGGCCGTCCCCCGGTGCCGCCGTCGCCGTCGCGCAGGGCGCGGAAGAGGCGGCGCCCGTGGTCCAGCCGGGCGCGGACCGTGTCGTCCACGGTGACGGTCAGCGGCTCGGCCGCGCGGCGCAGGACGGCGGGATCGAGGGGTCCGGTGAGCGAGACGGTGTCCGTGGTGGTCAGCACGTCCGCGACGGTAGGCGGGAATCTCAGAGCGCTCTGAAATCCGCTGGATAGCTTCCGGGCCATGGCGCACGACTACCTGATCATCGGAGCGGGGCCGGCGGGACTTCAGCTCGCCGCCTCCCTGGAGCGCGACGGTGCGGATTACGTGGTTCTGGAGCGCGGCAGCGGTCCGGGCACGTTCTTCACACGGTTCCCCGGCACCGCACACTCATCTCGATCAACAAGGTGCACACCGGATACGAGGATCCGGAGCTGCGGCTGCGGATGGACTGGAACTCCCTGCTGAGCGACGATCCCGAGCTGCTGTTCACCCGGTACAGCCGACGCTACTTCCCGGCGGCCGACGACATGGTCCGCTATCTGGCGGACTTCGCGGAACGCACCGGCGTCCGGGTGCGGTACGGGACCGCCGTGGAGCGGGTCTCCCGCGACGCCGGCGGGTTCACCGTGACCGACACCGCCGGGGAACCTGGCGGGCGCGGCGCGTGGTGGTGGCCACCGGGGTGCCGTTGCCGAACCTGCCGCGGATTCCCGGCATCGAACTGGCCGAGCGCTACGACACGTTCGACCCCGACCCGGAGGCCTTCACCGGCCGGCGGGTGCTGGTGATCGGGCGGGGCAACTCCGCCTTCGAGACGGCCGACGGCCTGATGGAGACCGCGGCCGTCATCCACCTGGTCGGCTCCGGTTCGCTGCGCATGGCCTGGCAGTCGCACTACGTGGGTCATCTGCGGGCGGTGAACAACAACTTCCTGGACAGCTACCAGCTCAAGTCCCAGAACGCTCTGCTGGACGGGCGGGTGCTGGAGATCCGGCGGGACGGGGACGGCTTCCGCGTGCCGGTGGCCTTCGAACGGGTCGACGAGGTGGTGAAGGACCTGCGCTACGACCGGGTGATCGTGGCGACCGGGTTCCGTTTCGACGCGTCGGTGTTCGACGGCGGTTGCGCGCCCGAGACGGTGGTCGACGGCCGGTTCCCCGCCGTGACCGCCGTCGGCGAGTCGGTGAACGTGCCGGAGCTGTACTTCGCCGGGACGCTGACGCAGGGCCGCGACTTCAAGAAGTCCACCACCGGTTTCGTGCACGGCTTCCGCTACTCGGTCCGCGCCCTGCACCGGGAGCTGCGCCGACGCCACCACGGCGAGCCCTGGCCGGTGGCGGAGCTGGGCGGGGACCCCGAGACGGCCGTCGGCCGGATCATCGAGCGGGTCAACCGGTCCTCCGCGCTGTGGCAGCAGTTCGGTGTCCTGGGCGACCTGCTGCTGCTCGCCCCGGACGGCACGATGCGCTACGCCGAGGAGGTCCCGGTCGGACACGTGCCGGGAGCGGTGCGCGCCGGGGACTTCGGGGAGGTGGCCGCCCACGCGGTGATCACCCTGGAGTACGGGGCCGACCACGACAGGGTGGACCCGTTCGACGTGTCGGCGGGCCGCCCCTCGCAGCGGGACGCGTCGGGGCTGGACGGCCGCTATCTGCATCCGGTGCTGCGCTGGTACCGCGACGGGGAGTACGTCGCCGAGCACCACCTGACGGAGAACCTGGAGAACGAGTGGGACAGCGAGGACGTGCACCGGGCCCCGCTGCGCGCGTTCCTCGCCGCCCGGTGCGGCCCGGCCGCACCGGTGGCGCCGTGACGCTGCGCGCGCTGCACGAGAGGGCCCGCCGGGTCCTGGACCCGGTGCACTACGACTACGCGGCGGGCGGCGCGGGCGAGGAGCGCGTCCTGGCCGACAACGAGCGTGCGTTCGACCGGTACGCGCTGCTGCCGCGAGTGCTGCGCGGCAGCGAGCGGCGGGACACGTCCGTCGATCTGCCGGGCGCCCGCCGGGCGGGGCCGGTGCTGGTCGCGCCGACCGCTTTCCACCGGCTGATGCACCCGGACGGCGAGCGGGCCACGGCCCGGGCCGCGGCGGCGGAGGGCGCCGTCCTGGTGACGGGCACGGCCGCGACCGTCGCGGTCGGCGAGGTGGTCGCGGCGGCCCGGGAGGCGGCGGCCGGCGCGGCCGTGTGGTTCCAGCTCTCCATGCACCCGCGCCGCGAGGTCACCGAGGCGCTGGTGCGGCGGGCGGAGGAGGCGGGCTGCACGGCGCTGGTGGTCACCGTCGACGCGCCGGTGTTCGGCCGGCGCCCCCGGGACCTGCGCAACGGGTTCACGGACCTGCCGCCCGGCTACGCCGCCGAGAACATGCGGGACCTGCCCGGCGCCCGCCAGGTGGCCTCACCGACATTCCCATGTCCCCGGCCCTGTCCTGGCGGGACTTCGACGCGCTGCGGGCCGTGACGGCGCTGCCCGTGCTGGTGAAGGGGGTCCTGCATCCGGCGGACGCGCTGCTGGCCGTCGCGCACGGGGCGGCCGGGGTCGTCGTCTCCAACCACGGCGGACGCCAGTGCGACACCGTGCCGGCCGCCGTGGACTGCCTGCCGGCGGTCGCCGAGGCGGTCGACGGCCGGGTGCCGGTGCTGCTCGACGGCGGGGTGCGCCGGGGCGGGGACGTGGCCGTCGCGCTCGCGCTGGGCGCGGCGGCGGTCGGGTGGGCCGTCCGGTGCTGTGGGGGTTGGCCGCCGACGGCGAGGCGGGGGTGCGGCGGGCCCTCGCGGAGCTGCGCGACGGCTACGACCACACGCTGGCGCTGTGCGGGGGCGGCCGCAATGCCGATCTGACGCGGGACATGGTGGTCCGGAGAGGCGGGACGTGGTGAGCGGCGGGCGGAGGACACGGTGAGCGGCGGGCGGAAACCGGACACGTGGTGGCTGCCGCGCGGTGTGGTGGCGCTGCGGGTGCGCATCTTCGAGAAGGTGAACGGCGACCGGGCGGTGACGCTGCCCAACGCGGCGTACGGGCCGGAGGTGTTCGAGCGGGTGTACGCCCATCCGGCCGCGAACGGCCGCAGTGCCGGGGCGGGGCTGTCCGACCTGTTCTGGTACTGGCTGTCGCCGGGGCCCGAGGTGCACCAGGAGCATCTGGAACCCGGCCCGCGCTACGAGGACGTGGCCCAGGCGACCCGGCGCATCCTCGCCGGCGGCTCGGCGGACCTGGCGGCGGCGGCCGGCCGCGCGGTCGCCGGCGTCCTGGACGCGCTGCCCGCGGACCGGATCAGCCTGGTGCGGCTGCGTGACCTGGTGATGCCCGCCTGGGCGGAGTTCTGCTACGGGCTGGTGTTCCGCGAGCCGTGCCCGCCGCACGCCCGGAAGCTGATCATCGCGCACGCCGAGGACGTGATCAGCGCCCTGAAGTGCACGGGGCTGCGCCATACGCGGCGCAGGGCGCGACTGACGGCGTATGTGCGCGAGCGGCTGGCGGCCGGTGACGTGCCGCACCGGCTGCCGGCCTCGCTGTCGCCGGAGGAGCAGGTCCTCTACCTCCAGGGCACGTTCTTCAACACGGCCGTCGTGCAGCTCTCGGAGGCGACCGCGCACCTGCTGCTGGCCCTGGCCCGCCACCCGCGGGTGCAGCGGCGACTCGCGGACGACCCGGGTGACGACCGGTACCTGACGCACGTGCTCGACGAGACGATGCGGCTGTATCCGCTGTTCGGCATCGCGCACCGCATCACCACGGACGAGATCCCGCTCGACGACCGCACCACGCTGCCGGTCGGCTCGGTGGTGTGCTTCAGCTACCCGGACTACCACGCCACGGGCTACGAGCGGCCGGACGTCTTCGATCCGGACCGCTGGGCGTCGCTGTCCGCCGGGGACGCCCACCACATCCCGTTCGGTGTGGCGGCCAACCGCCCGTGCCCGGCGTGGCGGTTGTCGCCGCTGGTACTGCGGGCCGCCGTGCGGGAGGTACTGCGCCGCTTCCGTCTGGACTCGTCGGTCTCGCACACCCGGTCCATCCCGCACCGCGCGCCGTGTCTGCTGATCCCGCGTGGGCTGGAGCCCGGGGCGCGCCTGGCGCCGCTGCGGGGCTTCCTGCGGGTGCGCGACGGCGTGGAGGACGTCACCCGGGGTGTGCGGCAGCTCGTGCTCGGCACGGTGATGGTGCTGCACGCCCGCCGTCAGCGGCCGGCCGCAAGGTACTTCGAACGGTTTCCGCCCGGTCGGTGCCCCGTCGTCCACTCCACAGGAGACAGCGCATGACGCCCTCGGAACTCGCCCCCGCGTTCTTCCTCGCCGTCGTGGTGATCCTGGCCGTCTGCCGGCTCGTCGGGGCGCTGCTGCAACGGGTGGGGCAGCCGCCCGTGGTCGGGGAGATGCTCGCGGGTGTGGTGCTGGGGCCCTCGGTGCTCGGCGCCCTCCTCCCGGGTGTCGAAGCGGGCCTTTTTCCCGAGGAGTTGCGGCCGGTCCTGTACGTGGTGGGGCAGATCGGCCTCGTCGCGTTCATGTTCCACGTCGGCTGGGACTTCCGGGTGGACCGGCTGCGCGATGTCGCCCGGCCGGCCGGGCTGGTCTCCGCGGCCGGGGTGCTGGTGCCGGTGGTGCTCGGGTCGGCGCTGATCGCCGCCGTCGGCGAGCGGACCGGCACCCTGGCGCCGGGGGTGCCGCTGGTGGTGTCGGCGCTGTTCGTGGGAGTGACGCTGGCGGTGACGGCGTTTCCGATGCTTGCGCGCATCATCTCCGAACGGGGCCTGACCGAAACCCGGTTCGGGTCGCTGGCGCTCGGTGCGGGTGCCGTGGACGACGCGGTCGCGTGGGTGCTGCTCGCGGGGTCTTCAGCATCTCCGGGGGCAGCGCGGGGCTGGTGTCGCTGGCCGTCGCCGGCGGCCTCGGGCTCGTCGTGGTGCTGGCGGTGGTGACGCGCCTGCACGGCCGCACCGTGCGGCTGACGGAGCGGGCGGCGCCCGAGAGCCTGTTGCCGGTGCTGGTCGGCGCGCTGTTCCTGGTGGCCTGGTACACCGACGAGATCGGGCTGTACGCGGTGTTCGGCGCGTTCAGCCTCGGGCTGGTCTTCCCGCGGTCGGAGCGGCTGGACCACACGGTGGAGACGCTGAAGCCGGTGGGCACGGTGTTCCTGCCGCTGTTCTTCACCTACTCGGGGCTGAACACGGACTTCGCGCTGCTGGCCTCCGGGCCGGTGCTGCTGCTCACCCTGGGGTGCGTCCTGGTGGCGGTGGCGGGGAAGTTCGGCGCGTGCTGGCTCGCAGCGCGGCTGGCCGGGGAGCCGGGGCGGTGGCGCTGCGGGTGGGGGCGCTGATGAACGCGCGGGGCTGATGCAGCTCATCGCGCTCAACCTGGGCCTGGCGGCGGGCATCGTGACGCAGGCGTTGTTCAGCGCGCTGGTGGTGGTCGCCGTCGTCACCACCGTGATGGCGACACCACTGCTGACGTGGATCGACCGGCGGGAGCGGGCACGGGGCGGCCCGTCCCGCCCGACGGGGGGTGCCGTCCCGGCCCCTCCGAGCCGCTGGGACGGGGCCAACGGGGCCGACGGGGCCGCTAACCCCGGCCGCCAAGGCCCGTTTGTCGGGCTTCCC
Source organism: Streptomyces sp. Tue 6430 (assembly GCA_021568835.1). Lineage (GTDB taxonomy): Bacteria > Actinomycetota > Actinomycetes > Streptomycetales > Streptomycetaceae > Streptomyces. Next base: position 440,822 of record JAKGSH010000001.1, on the reverse strand, counting down.
GGCAGGGGTGAGCGGCACCTCGTCGATCAGGGTGAGCCGGGTCGGTGCGGTGGCCTCGCCCAGCTCGGCCGCCACCAGGGCGCGCAGTTCACCGAGTCGGGGGACCCGGCCCGGTGCGGGCACCACGAAGGCGTGGACGGCCTCGCCGGTGCTGTCGTCGGGGGCGGCGACGACGTACGCCTCCCCCACCGCCGGGTGGGTGGCGAGCACCCGCTCGACGGGTCCGGAGTAGTACACATGGGCGTTGACGATGATCACGTCGCGGGCGCGCCCGGTCAGCCGGAGCCGGCCCTCGCGGTCGAGGTGGCCGATGTCGCGGGTGCGGACCCAGCCGTCGGTGAACACCTCGGCGCTCAGGGCGGGTTCGCCCCAGTAGCCGCACCCCTGGGAGGGGTGCGGACGAAGAGTTCGCCGTCCGTGCCGGGTGGCAGGGGCCGCCATCGGCGTCCCTCACTTCCAGCTCGACCGGGGGGACGCCCAGCGAGCCCGGTTCGTCGTACGGGGTGGCCATGGAGATCATGCCGGTCTCCGTCTGGCCGTATCCGTGGAAGACGACGGGTCCCAGCACGTCGGCGGCCTCGCGCAGCCGACCGGTGTCGACGGGTGATCCGGAGACCATCAGGGCGCGCAGTGCGCCGAGGTCCACGGGCCGGGCCCGGACGCTCGCGACGAGCTTCGTCAGGCGGGCCACGGTGATGACACTGCCGGTGGCCCGGTGGCGCACCAGGCTGTCGGGAAGGCCGGGGCGTCCGCGGTGACGAGGGTGCCGCCGGCGGCCAGGGCGAGCAGCCCGTACTCCATCATGACCTGGCTGGCCAGGGTGCCGAAGACGAGGAACCGCTCGAGGCGCGGGCGAGTTCGCGGATGGCGGGGGGCCAGCGGTCGGGGTGCGCCGCCCAGGCCGCGGTCATCGCGGCGTAGGTCTGGGCGCACGCCTTGGGGACGCCGGTGCTGCCGCTGGTGTGGAGGAGCCGGGCGACGTCCTGCGGGCGGGCCGAGATCCGCGGCCGGCCGCCGTCGTCCTCGGCGGCGAGCAGACCGGCCAGGGCGAGGACGGTGCCGTGCGGGCCGTCGGCCGTGCCGTCCGGACGGTCGGTGACGCGGAAGGCGGTGCCGGTGAGCAGGTGATGCCGCTGACGTGCCGTGAGTCCCGGTCGTACGCCGACGACGCGGGCGCCCACGGCGTGGGCGGCGAGGACGGCGGCGAACGCCTCGGGACTGACGCCGAGCAGCAGGGCGACGCCGTCTCCGGGCGGACGCCCGGGCGCGCAGGCCGTTCGTCACCCGCCTTACCAGAGCGAGGAGTTGGGATCCGGTGACGACCCGGTCGCCGTGCTCGAAGACGGGGCGGTCGCCCGCCGCGTCGAGGAGGTCGAGGACGGCGCCGGGGAACTGCTCAGCCAAGGCAGGACTTCACGAACGCGGCGAGCGGCTGCCGGTGGACGGCCGGGATGTCCCAGTCGTTCTCCAGGTTCTCCGCCAGGTGGTGGGTGCCGGCGAGGTCGCCGTCGCGGTAGTGGCGCACCACGGGGTGGAGGTAGGTGGAGTCCATGGCGTGTTCGGGTCGTTCTCGCGGACGCGGGGCACGGTGACGTCGAACGGGTCGACCTGGTCGTGGTCGGGCCCGTACTCCAGGTCGACGACGAACCGGTGTGCGGCGGGACCGAGTCCGCCGTCGGCGACGTAGTCGAGCGGGACCTCCTCCTGGTACAGGGCGCGGTCGTCGTGGACGGTGACCACGTCGCCCAGGAAGCCGAACTGCTGCCACAGGCCGGAGGAGCGGTTGACGCGCTCCACGAGGGCGTCGGCGACGGCCTGCGGTGCGGCGGGCAGGGTGCGGGCCGGCCAGGGCGTCGCGTGGTGGCGGGCGCCGAGGATGCGGTGCAGGGCGCGCGTGCCGTAGCGGAAGCCGTGGATGAAGCCGTTCGTGAACCGTTTGAAGTCGCGCTGCTGCGTGAGCGTGCCGGCGAAGTACAGGCCGGGGACGTTCACCGACTCGTAGGCGGAGGTCTGGGCGGGAACCGGTCGTCGATGGCGAGGACCGGCCGACAGCCGGTGTCGAAGGGCGAGACGTCGAAGCGGAATCCGGTGCAGACCACGATGCGGTCGTAGTGGAGTTCGCGGAGTCGTTCGGTGGTCCGGGCGTACCGGAACTCCACCCGGTAGCCGCCGTCGGCCCGCTGTTCGATCCGCTCGACGGTGCCGTCCAGGACGGCGTTCTGCGACTTGAGCTGGTAGCTGTCGAGGAAGTTGTTGTTCACTGCGCGCAGATGGCCCACGAAGTGGGTCTGCCAGGCCATTCTCAGCGAGTGCGGTCCGGCGACGTGGATGACGGCGGCCTTCTCCATGAGGGCGTCCGCGGTCTCGAACGCGGAGTTCCCCTTGCCGAGGACGAGCACCCGCTGGTTGGTGAAGGAGGCCGGGTCGGTGTCGAAGTCGGCGTAGTGTTCGGCGCTTTCGATGCCGGGGATGTCCGGGATGTTGGGGAGGGAGACGCCGGTGGCGACGACGAGGTGCCGGGCCTTCCAGGTCCGGTCCGTGTCGTCGCGCACCAGGAAGCCGTCGCCGTCGCGGGAGATGAGGGTGGCCCGGACGCCGTACTCGACGCGGACGCCGCTGCGCCGGGCGAAGTCGCCCAGGTAGCGCACCAGGTCGTCGGCGGCCGGGAAGTAGCGCTCGCTGTACCGGGTGAACCGCAGCTCGGGATCGTCGGCCAGCAGCGAGTTCCAGTCCATGCGGAGGTCGAGTTCCGGGTCGGTGCAACCGGTGTTGACCTTGTTGATCGATATGAGCTGTCGATGCCGGGGGAAGCGGGTGAAGAACGTTCCGGGCCCGCTCCCCGCTCCAGGACGACGTAGTCGCGTCCCTCGCGTTCCAGCAGAGCGGCGAGCTGAAGTCCGGCCGGTCCGGCCCCGATGATGAGGTAGTCGCGCACCATGGGGCGGACGCTAGCGGGCCCGGATCAGAGGACTCTGAGATTGCGGCCGCCGGGACCCGGGGTGGGGGGCCGCGCCCGTGGGGCGGGTTCGACGGCGCGGGACCGGGGCCCCGGGAGACGGGGACGCGCCCTGCTCGAGCTGCTTCCCCGGCCCGTTCGAAGGGGTGCCGGACCGGGGTGAGGACCCGCCTGTGGCACCGGTGGGCCCTCACTTCCCGGCACCGGTACCGAGCGACCGCCCAGTACGGTTCCCGTGCGCCAAGCCGGTCACGAGGCGCAGATCACGGTGAGATGGACCCGCACCTCACCGGCACGCGGTTCCTGGACGTCGAGCATGACGGCGTTGTCGCATCCGCCGATCCTGTTCACGTAGGTGCCGCTTTCGACCTGCGCTCCCGGCGGGATCTTCTGCCAGTCCCTCCCCGTGCCACCCGCCTCACCCTTGACGAGCCTGAGGTCCGCCTGCCCGGCCCCGGCGAGGAACTCCTCCAGTCCGCCTGGGTGACGGAGTTCTGCGCGGCGTAGCTGTAGCCGTCGAGGGTCCGGGGGAGGCCGGTCTGCAGGAGCGGGTCGACGCTGATGAACCGACCGAGGGCCGGATCGTATTCGCGTGCGCCGACACGGGTGAGGCCGGTGTCGCTGTCGGTGAGCCTTTTCCCACCTGACGGTGTCGGCCGCGTGTCGGTCGGGTCCGCGGCACGACGAAGCTCCTGACAGACGGGTTCTCGGCCAAGATCACCGGCGGCCGCCAGGAGCTTCGCGTGCGTGTCCATCCGTCGCCGATCGGCCTGTCCGGTCGCACCCGCGGTGCCTGACCGGACGACTCGCCGTTCGGCCGGAGGGAGAGAGACCGGGACCCGATGGCGACGTCCGACCGCCGGTCGTCAGGCGCTCCCCGCCCCGCCCCGCCCCGTCTGCGATGCGGTGACACGTACGCCCGCCTCGCCGCCGGGTGCGGCATCGGCCTCGCCGTGGTCGAGGAGCCGGCCACCGCCCGCGGCGGCACGGTCACGGCGGGCTCCGGCCCGGGCGGCGGGACACGGACGACCCTCCGGCCGCCCAGGGCCGTGACCGACGGGCCACGGCTCGTTCACGACTCACGACTCACGACTTCGGCGCGGAGCCATGAGTTGCCTCTCGGACAAATACCCCCATGGGTATTTGACGCCCTCTCCGAGCCGCCTTAACCTCGCAGGAGAGATACCCCGGGGGTAATTGAGGAGGCAACGAAATGGCTCGTGAAGTGACACAGGAAGCGTTCTCGGCTGCCTGGGCCGCCGGGGCGCTCGTGGTCGACGTACGGGAGGCGGACGAGTACGCCGCCGGACACGTGCCCGGCGCCCGTCCGACGGCGCTGCGCACCGTGCCCGCCCTGTGCGACGAACTACCCACCGACCGGCCGGTGTATGTGATCTGCGCCAGCGGCAACCGCAGCAGGACAGCCGCCGACCGGATGACCTCCCGCGGCGTCGACGCCTACTCCGTGACCGGCGGCACCGGCGCCTGGGCCCGCGCCGGCGGTCCCGTCGCGGCCGGTCCGCACGAGCACGCCGCCTGACCCCGCCCGGCCCCCGCACACCGGCCAGCCGGAAAGGAGCACCGCCTTGGCCGCCACACCCTCCCCACCGACACCCCGATCTCCGGCCGTCACCGCGTCGCCGTCATCGGCGGCGGCAGCGCCGGCATCAGCGTCGCCGCCCGCCTGCGCCGCGCCGGCGTCAGCGACATCACCCTGATCGAACCGTCCGACACCCACTGGTACCAGCCGCTGTGGACCCTGGTCGGCGGCGGCCAGGCACCCCTGCGCGCCAGCCGACGCCCTGAGGGGTCGGTCATCCCGGACGGCGTGCGGTGGATCCGCCGCCGCGCCCTGGCCGTCGACCCCGACACCCGCACGGTGACGCTGTCCGACGGCGCCGAACTCACCTACGAACACCTGGTGATGGCACCGGGTCTCCAGTTGGACTGGGGCGGCGTCCCCGGCCTCGGCGAGGCCGTGGGTCACGACCGGGTGAGCAGCAACTACGCGCCCGAGTACGCCCGCGCACCTGGGAGCTGATCAAGGGCATGCGCTCCGGCACGGCCGTCTTCACCCATCCGGCGACCCCGCTGAAGTGCGGCGGCGCCCCACAGAAGATCGCCTACCTGGCCGCCGACCACTGGCGCGGGCGGAAGGTGCTCGACGACATCCGGATCATCCTGGTCATCCCCGACCCGGCGATGTTCAAGGTGCCGGCCTGGTCACAGGTCCTGGAGAAGGTGGCCGCCCGGTACGGCATCGAGGTGCGGCTGCGCTCCGAGATGACCGCCGTCGACGGCGACGCCCGCGAGGTCACCCTCACCGACCACGCGAGCGGCACGAAGGAGACCGTCGGCTACGACCTCCTGCACGCCGTGCCGCCGCAGAGCGCCCCGACTGGGTCAGGACGAGCCCGCTCGCCGACCCGGCAAGCCCGCAGGGCTTCGTCGCCGCCGACAAGCACACCCTGCGACACCCGTCCTACGACAACGTCTTCGCGCTCGGCGACGTGGCGAGCCTGCCCACCTCCAAGACCGGCGCCGCGGTGCGCAAGCAGGCCCCGGTGGTGGCCGGCAACCTGCTCGACGTCATGAACGGCCGTTCCCCTCGCACCGGTACGACGGTTACACGTCCTGCCCGCTGGTGACGGCCCGCGATCGGATGCTGCTCGCCGAGTTCGACTACGACCTGAACCCCACTCCCAGCTTCCCGCTGCTCGACCCGTTCAAGGAGCACCGCTCGATGTGGCTGTTCAAGCGGTACGGCCTGCCGCCGGTGTACTGGCACGGCATGCTCACCGGCCGCCTCTGACCGGCCGGCCCGGGCGTCCCCGGCCCGGGCCGGCCACCCGTCCCCACCCTCCGGCAAGGGCGGACCAGACCCTTCCGTACACCCCCCGTGGGTATTCAGTCCCCTTCGACGTGGAGGTCACCCGACCATGTTCTTCGCCCAGTACTACCTCGACTGCCTCTCTCAGGCGTCGTACATGATCGCCGACGAGACCACCGGCAAGGCCGTCGTCGTCGACCCCCGCCGCGACGTCACCGAGTACCTCACCGACGCCGAGGCCCACGGGTTCACCATCGAGGCCGTCGTCAACACCCACTTCCACGCCGACTTCCTCGCCGGCCACCTGGAGCTGGCCGACCGCACCGGCGCCTGGATCGGTTACGGGCAGCGTGCCGAGGCCGAGTACCCGATCCGCGAACTGGCCGACGGAGAGCGGATCAGCCTCGGCGAGGTCCAGCTCCAGATCCTCGAGACCCCGGGCCACACACCGGAGTCGATCAGCGTCCTGGTGTACGAGCACGCGCAGGACACCGTCCCCTACGGCGTCCTCACGGGTGACGCCCTGTTCATCGGCGACGTGGGCCGCCCCGACCTGCTCGCGTCGATCGGTGTGACCGCGGACGAACTCGGCAAGATGCTCTACCACACGATCCAGCACAAGCTGATGGACCTCCCGGATGCCGTGCGGGTCTTCCCGGCGCACGGCGCCGGATCCGCCTGCGGCAAGAACCTCTCCACCCAGCGCCAGTCCACCATCGGCGAGCAGCGTGCCACCAACTACGCCTGCCGGCCGATGAGCGAGGAGCGGTTCGTGGAGCTGGTGACGGCCGGGCAGCCGTCCGCGCCCGCGTACTTCGTCTACGACGCCATCCTCAACCGCAAGGAGCACGGCCTGTTCGACGCGACCGCCGCGCCCCGGCCGCTGTCGGTGGAGGAGTTCATGGAGCGGCGCGCGGCCGGGGCGGTCGTGGTCGACGCCCGTTCGCCGCAGGATTTCGCGCCCGGGTATCTGCGGGGCTCGGTCAACGTGCCCGCCGACGGGCGCTTCGCCGAGCAGGCGGGCATGGTCGTCGCCCCCGAGCAGGACGTCGTCGTCATCGCGCCGCAGGACCGTGAGGAGGAGGTCGTCACCCGGCTCGCCCGGATCGGCTTCGACAAGGTCGGCGGCTACCTGCGCGAACCCGAGGGCGCCTTCCCCGCCCTGGCCGACGAGATGGAGCAGGCCAGCCGCCTGACCGCCGACGAACTGCGCAGGCTGCTGGACGGCGACGAACACCCGCTGGTGCTCGACGTGCGCAACACCGCCGAGCGCGAGGAGGGCTTCGTCGAAGGCTCGCTGCACATCCCGCTGGCCGAACTGGTCCGCCGCCTCGACGAGATCCCGGCCGACCGGCCCCTGGTGGTGCACTGCGCGGGCGGCCACCGCTCCTCCATCGCCGCCAGCCTGCTGCGCCACAAGGGCCGCACCGACGTCTCCGACCTGCTCGGCGGCTACGGCGCCTGGCTCTCCCTGCCCGCATCCGCCGACGTCTGATCCCACCGCGCACCGGGCGACGCCCCGGCCGCACCGGATGGCGCGAGCGGGCCTGCGGTCCCGCTCGCCGTCCGTGCCGGGACCGTGGGCGGCGACGACGCCACCGTGTCGCCGCAGAACACGCGGGGCGCGGTACACGCTTCCCGAAACCGGCCCCGAGGAGATGAGAAGTGAACTCTCGCGCCGTCATCACCGACCGGGCCGTCCAGCCGGGCAGCCACTGCCCCGACACCCGACCGGCCGGACCACCGACACCGGCGGCGGAGCAACGCGCCCTCCGGACGTCCAGGAGCGGCTCATGCACCGGTTTCCGGACCTCCCGTCCGGGACACTGGCGACGGCAGCGGCGGAGGCGTTCGCGTCCTTCGCCGACGCGCGCGTTCGGCACTACGTTGCCGTCCTGGCCTTCAGACGTGCCTCGGGGCACCTGTCCGGACGCTTCGCCGCCCCGGGTGGGAGAGGCGGTCAGGCGTGAACCCGACCCCGAGGTGCGTCCTCGACCGATCCCGCCCCTGCAACGCCCGCATCCCTCCTGGTCCCAGCAGCTGCCCGTACCCCTGTCTGCTCGCAGGGGACGACACGATGGACCCGGACGACATCGACACGGACGACGATTCCGCGCACGCGGAGAAACGAGGCGCAGGAGATGGACGCGGCGAGCTGGGACGAGCGGTACCGCGGCAGCGAACTGGTGTGGAAGGCCGCGCCCAACCGCTTCGTCGCAGAGGAGCTGGCCGGTCTGAAGCCCTCCGGACGGGCGGTGGACCTCGCCGCCGGCGAAGGCCGCAACGCGGTCTGGCTCGCGGAGCGGGGCTGGGAGGTGGACGCCGTCGACTTCTCCGCCGTAGCTCTGGAGAAGGCCGAGCGGCTGGCCGCCGACCGGAAAGCACGGCTGCGCACCGTCCACGCCGATCTCACGCTCTGGGCGCCGACGGAGGCGACGTACGACCTGGCGCTGATCGCGTATCTGCACCTGCCGTGGCCGGAAATGGCCCGGCTGCTGCCCCGGGCCGCCGCTGCCGTCCGCTCGGGCGGCACCCTGCTGCTCGTCGGCCATGACGCGGCCAACCCCGAGCGCGGGTACGGCGGCCCGCAGGATCCGCGCGTGCTCTGCACCGCCGAGCAGGTCGCCGACCTGTGGCGGCCCTGCGCCGACATCCTGCGGGCCGAGACCGTCACCCGGCCGGTGACCGACGCCGAGGGCAACACCCGCACGGCTCTCGACGCGCTCGTCCACGCCGTACGGAGATGACACCGGCCGACGCGTCAGGCCCCTGAACCGGGCTTCGTCGCCAGGTACCGGTCGGTGAGCTCGACGCTGTCGTCGGCCGGCCGGGCCTCCGGTTCGGCCCGGGTGCGCGGGGTGCCCGGGACGACGTCCTCGCCGGGGTGCCGGTCGGCGCAGCCGCTCGTGACGGCCGGTTCCTCGGCGTCGGCCTCGGCGGAGCCGGCGCAACAGGTGCTGCCCTGCTGCTCGGCCAAGGAGTCGGCGTCGGCCTTGACGACGTACACCTCCCAGGGTTCCCGGCCGGGGCCGTGGACCCAGACCTTGTCCTGGAGGGCGTAGCAGCAGGTGGTGTCGTTCTCCACGTCGGTGGCCAGACCGGCCTGGCCCAGACGGGCGGTGGCGGCGTGCACCGCTTCGGTCGTCTCGACCTCGACGCCGAGGTGGTCCATGCGGGTCGCCTCACCTGCGGCGCCTTCGATGAGGACGAGCTTGAGCGGGGGCTCGGTGAGGGCGAAGTTGGCGTAGCCGTCGCGGAGTTTGGCGGGCTCGGTGCCGAAGAGCTTGCTGTAGAAGGCGACGGACGCGTCCAGGTCCGGAACACGGAGGCGAGTTGTACACGGGACATGGCGTACCTCCTGCTGGAAGGGTCGGGTCGGCGGGTCAGCAGCCGCCGGACGAGGCGGTGGCGCCGATCCCGATCTGCAGGGTGGCCGGGTGGCACAGCACCCGCCGCCTTCGCTGTTCCGGTCGGCGTCGGGCTCGTCGAACAGGCCGGCGCCCCCGCACACGCCCGTCTCCGGGAGGGTCAACTCGACGCGCTCGGCGGCCTCCTGGTCTCCGGCGAGGGCGGCGGTGATGGAGCGGACCTGCTCGTAGCCGGTCATGGCGAGGAACGTGGGGGCGCGGCCGTAGGACTTCATGCCGACCAGGTGGATGCCCTGCTCGGGGTGGGAGAGCTCGCCCACCCCGTGCGGGTGGACCGTGCCGCAGGAGTGGACGTTCGGATCGATGAGCGGGGCCAGGGCGGTCGGGGCCTGGAGGCGTTCGTCGAGGCCGAGGCGGACCTCGGAGAGGAAGGTCAGGTCGGGCCGGAAGCCGGTCAGGACGATGACCTCGTCGACCGGGTCGAGGCGGCGGCCGTCCTCGGCGACGAGGACGAGCCGGTCGCCGTCGCGCTCCACGGCCCGTGTACGGAATCCCGTGACCGCGCTCGCCCGGCCGGCTTCGACGGCGGCCTTGGCCCGCAGGCCCAGGGCGCCGCGGGCGGGGAGCTGGTCCGCCTCGCCGCCTCCGAAGGTGGAGCCGGTGATACCGCGGCGCAGGATCCACACCGCGTGGGTGCTCGGCTCGTTTTCGGCCAGGTCGGCGAGGTGGGCGAGGGCGGTGAAGGCGGAGGCGCCGGAGCCGACGACGGCGGTGCGCCTGCCCGCGTACCGGGCGCGCACGACCGGGTCCCCAGGTCGGGGACGCGGTAGGAGATGTGGTCGGCGGCGGCCTTCTCGCCGAGGGCGGGCAGGCCGTCGGCACCCGCCGGGCCGGGGGTGGACCAGGTGCCGGAGGCGTCGATGACGGCGCGGGCGGTGATCCGCTCCTCGCGGCCGTCGGCCTGCTGGACGTGCACGGTGAAGGGCTGCTCGTCGCGGCCCGAGTCGACGATGCGGTCGCGTCCGGCGCGGGCGACACCGGTGACCGTGGCGCCGTAGCGGACCTTGTCGCCGAGGATGTCGGCGAGCGGCTGGAGGTAGCGCTCGGACCAGTCGCCGCCGGTGGGGTAGGCCGAGGCGTCGGGGCGGACCCATCCGGTCGGGGCGAGGAGCTTCTCGGCGGCCGGGTCGACGACCTCGCCCCAGGAGGAGAAGAGGCGCACGTGCGACCAGTCGCGTACGGCGGTGCCGGCCGACGGTCCGGCTTCCAGGACCAACGGATCGAGGCCGCGCTCGATGAGGTGGGCGGCGGCGGCCAGGCCGATCGGGCCGGCCCCGATGACCACGACGGGCAGCTGGTCGGTGGTGGGCACGCTGTTGATGGACTGGGCCACGAGACTCCCCTTTGCTTCGACATGCGTCGATGGCTTGCGCGGCCAGCATCGCATCTGATTCGATGAACGTCAACATAGATGTTCATCGAATCGGGGAGGCCGCTGGTGGAACACGTCGAGGGCCAGGCTGTGGCACCGTGCTGCCCGCCGCTCGCCGAGCGCCCCTTCACCGCCGAGGAGGCCGAGACGGCCGCCCGGATGTTCAAGGCCCTGGGCGATCCGGTCCGGCTGCGGCTGTTCTCGGCGGTGGCCTCGCACGAGGGTGGCGAGGCGTGCGTGTGCGACATCTCCGACGTGGGGGTGTCCCGGCCGACCGTCTCCCACCACCTGAAGAAGCTCAAAGAGGCAGGCCTGCTCACCTCCGAACGGCGTGGAACCTGGGTCTACTACCGCGTCGAGCCCTCCGTGCCGGCCTCGATGGGCAGGCTGCTGACCATGGCGCCGACCGCAGTGTGACCAGTGATCGGGAGCGAGTGGAGAACGCCACCGCTCCCGGGCCGGGCATCGCGCAGAACGGTGACCTCGTCGGCCGCCGACCGCGACGATCCGCCCGCCCCTCGGCCACCGGCAGCACGTCGTCCTCGTCGAGCGCCGCAGCCCTGTCGGCGGCTGACGGCCGCCCGTGGACACGGATGCGGCCGCACTCGCCGTACGAGCGTCCGCCGAGGCGCTCAGGACAGGAGCTCAGCGATCTGCCGGGCCGTGTCCCGGGCCGGACGCCCGACCCCGATGAGCGTGGCCGAGGCAGGGCCGACCCAGTCGCCGTAGCCGAGCAGATGCAGGCGCGGTTCGTCCAGTGCCCGGGTGCCCCGCACGGCGATGTGGCCGTGTGGGCCCCGGAGCCGGAGTGGCGCGAGGTGGGACAGGGCGGGCCGGAAGCCGGTGCACCAGATGATCGCATCGGCCTCGGCGCGGGTGCCGTCGGCCCATTCGATCCCGCCTGGTACCAGGCGGGAGAACATCGGGCTCGCCTTGAGCAGGCCACGGTCGCGGGCCTCTCGCACGGGTGGCACGGCGACGATGTCGCCGAGCGCGGCGACGCCGCCGGTGTCGGTGCGGCCCTCGTCGAGGGCGCGGCGGCGGGCGGTGGCCGCGTCGAACAGGGCGCGGCCGTCGATGTCGTCGGCGAGGAAGCGGGGCGGGCGCTGGGTCACCCAGGTCAGTTCGGTGTGGTGCACGAGGTCGGCGGCGATCTGGGCGCCCGAGTTGCCGCCGCCGACGACGATCACGCGCCGGCCCTCGAAGTCCCGCGGCCTGCGGTAGGAAACGGTGTGCAGTTGCCGGCCCCCGAAGTCCTCGCGTCCCGGGACGGCGGGGAGGAAGGGGCGCCACCAGGTACCGGTCGCGCTGATCACCGCGCGTGCGTGCCAGGTGCCGGAGTCGGTGTCCACGCTCAGCAGCCGCCCGTCGTCGTGCACGCCGTGCACCCGGACCGGCCGCAGCACGGGGAGGTCGTACCGCTTCTCGTAGTCGCTCAGGTACTCCACCACGTGCCCGGCTTCCGGATACTCCTCGCCCGGTTGCGCCGGCATGAGGCGGCCGGGGAGGGAGGAGAAGGCGGCCGGGGAGAACAGGCGCAGCGATTCCCAGGTGTGCTGCCAGGCCCCGCCAGGAGTGGCCTGGGCGTCGAGGACGACGAAGTCCAGGCCCTGGCGGCGCAGGTGGTAGCCGGCGGCGAGCCCTGCCTGGCCGCCGCCGATCACCACCACGTCGGTGTGCTGCGTCATGCCGCCCGCGCCGCCCGCACGTCGTGCACCGGACGGTGCGTGGCGTGGCCGAGCCGGTAGCTCCCTGGGCGGGGCCGTCGAAGCGGCGCATCAGCCCTCCTGCGGGACAGGCGTCAACTGCTGCGCGGCGTTGAACTTCCGCCGCCAGGCCAGCGAGACGTAGACGAGCGCCACCAGGACCGGGACCTCGATGAGCGGGCCGACGACACCGGACAGGGCCTGGCCCGAGGTGACGCCGAAGGTGGCGATGGCGACGGCGATGGCCAGCTCGAAGTTGTTGCCGGCCGCGGTGAAGGCGAGTGTGGCGGTGCGGTCGTAGGCCAGGCCGATGGCCTTGCCGAGGGCGAACGTGCCGAACCACATGACCGCGAAGTAGACCAGCAGCGGCACGGCGATGCGGGCGACGTCGAGCGGCTGCGAGGTGATGGTCTTCCCCTGCAGGGCGAAGAGGATGACGATCGTGAAGAGCAGCCCGTAGAGGGCCCACGGGCCGATCTTCGGCAGGAAGGTCGACTCGTACTTCTCCTGGCCGAGCTTCTTCTCGCCGATGCGGCGGGTGAGGAAGCCGGCCAGCAGGGGGACGCCGAGGAAGATGACGACGTTCAGCGCGATCTTCCCCATGGAGATGTCGAGGTGCTCGCCGTCGCCCAGGTTCAGCCAGCCGGGCAGGATGTCCAGGTAGAACCAGCCGAGCAGGCCGAACGCGAGGACTTGGAAGACCGAGTTGAGGGCGACCAGGACGGCTGCCGCCTCGCGGTCGCCGCAGGCCAGGTCGTTCCAGATGATGACCATGGCGATGCACCGGGCGAGCCCCACGATGATCAGGCCGGTGCGGTACTCGGGCAGGTCCGGCAGGAAGATCCATGCCAGCGCGAACATCACCGCCGGGCCGACGATCCAGTTGATGACCAGCGACGAGACCATGAGCGGCTTGTCGCCGGTGACGGCGTCGAGCTTGTCGTAGCGGACCTTGGCCAGCACCGGATACATCATGATCAGCAGGCCGACGGCGATCGGCAGGGAGATGCCGCCGATCTCGACCTTCGCCAGGGCGTCGTTCAGCCCGGGGACGGCGCGGCCCAGGCCGAGGCCGAGGCCCATGGCGACAAGGATCCAGACGGCGAGGAAACGGTCGAGCGTCGACAGCTTCGCGACGACCGAGGACTCCTCGGTGGTCGCGGCTGCTTCGGTGGGGGTCACGGGCAGGCCCTCTTGTTGTCGGCGGCGTTGCGAGCGGACTCGGCCAGGTCGGCGAACTGGCCGGCGAGCTGGGCGATGACGTCGGCGCGCAGCCGGTAGTACGTGAACCGGCCGCACGGCTCCGTGTCGACGACCCCGGCCTCGCGCAGCACTCTGAGGTGGTTGGAGATGTTGGTCTGCTTCGCACCGGTCTCTTCGATCAGGTGCGTGGAGCAGAGCGTCTCCTTGGCCAGGAGGGTGACGATCCGGAGGCGGAGCGGGTCGGCGAGGACCCGCATCAGATCAGTGTCGACTGACGTCATCATGGACTGATACTCTCACATCAGTGGTGGCTGACACCACCTGGCGCTGAACTCATTCGCGCCTGATGCCGTCGTGAGACAAGAGAGACCTCTGATGTCCGACAAGCCCTCCGTGCTCTTCGTCTGCGTCCACAACGCCGGCCGTTCCCAGATGGCCGCCGCGTGGCTGACCCACCTGGCCGGGGACCGCGTCGAGGTCCGCTCCGCCGGCTCCGACCCGGGCGCCCACGTCAACCCGGCCGCCGTCGAGGCCATGCGCGAGGTCGGCATCGACATCTCCGCCGAGGTCCCGAAGATGCTCACCGTCGACGCGGTGAAGGAGTCGGACGTCTGCATCACCATGGGCTGCGGCGACACCTGCCCGGTCTTCCCGGGCAAGCGCTACCTGGACTGGCAGCTGGAGGACCCGGCGGGCCAGGGCGTCGAGGCCGTGCGTCCGATCCGCGACGAGATCAAGGTGCTCATCGAGGGCCTGATCAAGGAGATCGCGCCGGAGCCGAAGGCATGAGCGCGGCGACCGGCACGACCGCGGACATCCGCGACGTCATCGTCGTCGGCTCCGGCCCCGCCGGATACACCGCCGCCCTCTACACCGCCCGCGCCTCGCTGAAGCCGCTGGTCTTCGAGGGCGCGGTCACGGCGGGCGGTGCGCTGGTGCAGACGACCGAGGTGGAGAACTTCCCCGGTTTCCGCGACGGCATCATGGGCCCGGAGCTGATGGACAACATGCGGGCCCAGGCCGAACGCTTCGGGGCCGAGCTCGTCCCCGACGACATCGTCGCCGTCGACCTCACCGGCGCCGTGAAGACCGTCACCGACAGCACGGGTACGGTCCACCGGGCCAAGGCCGTCATCGTGGCGACCGGCTCGCAGCACCGCAAGCTGAACCTGCCCGGCGAGGACGCACTGTCCGGCCGTGGCGTGTCGTACTGCGCGACCTGCGACGGCTTCTTCTTCCGCGAGCACGACATCGTGGTCGTCGGCGGCGGCGACACCGCGATGGAGGAAGCCACCTTCCTCTCCCGCTTCGCCCGCTCCGTGACCGTCGTCCACCGCCGCGACACCCTGCGCGCCTCCAGGACCATGCAGGACCGCGCCTTCGCCGACCCGAAGATCTCCTTCGCCTTCGACAGCGAGGTCGCCGAGATCCACGAGGACGGCGGCAGACTCGCCGGACTCACCCTGCGCGACACCGTCACCGGCGAGACCTCCCGCCTCCCGGCCACCGGCCTCTTCGTCGCCATCGGCCACGACCCGCGCACCGACCTGGTCACCGGCCAACTGGACCTCGACGACGAGGGCTACCTCAAGGTCGCCTCCCCCTCCACACGGACGAACATCCCCGGCGTCTTCGGTGCCGGTGATGTCGTCGACCACACCTACCGGCAGGCGATCACCGCGGCCGGCTCCGGCTGCGCGGCGGCCCTGGACGCCGAGCGGTACCTCGCCGCCCTCACCGACACGCCAGAGGCGGCCGCGGCCGTCGCCACCGTCTGACGACACCCTCCTCGCGGCCAAGGCCGACGCCGAGCACCACTACCTCGGCGAAGTCACCACCGAGCACGCCGAGCGCGCGGCAGTCCTCCCCTGGACGGCGGCTCCGCCCATCGGCACGGAACGGCTGCTCGACCTGGCCGCGGGCATCCAAGGATCCGGACCTGCGGGCCCGTGCAGTCGGACATCGGCCCGCAGGCCGTACGTGGTCGCACCACGTCCCACTCGGCCACGTCAACCGGTGGCTCGCCGTCCATGTGTGCTGAGCAGCGTCTCGACGCGGCCCTCGACTCCGCGGGCCGCGCTCGTCCTTGACGCCTCGGCGAAGTTCGCGGGCGCCGCGCCGGGCACCGGCGTGGCCAAGACGGTCGAGTCCGTGCGACGCCCAGTGGCTCGCACGGACAGCGGGCCTGGGACACGGGCTGCGGGCTGCGGGCCGCGGGCCGCGGCCGCGGGCCGCGGGCCGCGGGCCGCGCAGAAGACGAGATCAGCGTCCGGGTCGCGGACAGGGCGTCGACGACGATGATCTCCGTCATGGTCCGAGGCCGGTGGTGAAGGCCGGCCACCGTGCCCGACCGGTGGGCAGGAATCGGACGCGGACCTTCCCCGAATACCACCGACGGCGGTGGAAGAGCGGCCCGGTCTCTGCTCGAATCAGGTTCCGCGCTGCTGCACGAACGCCTGCGGGAGTGTGGAATGGGTGAGGCGGCCTCCACCGGCCGGTCCTGCCCGGTGCCTGTACCGGCCCTCGCCCGCGATCAAGGCGTCCACCAGCGAGTTCGCCGCACCGGACAGTCGAACGGAGAGCTACCCATGAGGGATCCGAACGGCAGCGACCTGGCGGCGCGCGTGCCCCCTCCACCGCTGCTCGAGTGGGGTTCGTGGCACACACCGTTCGTCTTCTTCACCGGCAAGGGCGGTGTGGGGAAGACGACGGTGGCGGGCGCCGTGTCCGTGGCGCTGGCCGATGCCGGCCGGCGCGTGCTGATGGTGAGCACCGATCCGGCGTCGAATCTGGGTGACCTTCTCAGCACGGCGGTGGGTCCGGCGCCCGGTCCGGTGCCGGGTGTGCCTGGGCTGGAGGTGATGAACCTCGACCCCGACGCCGCAGCGGCCGCCTACCGCGAGCGCGTGGTGGCCCCCTACCGGGGTGCGGTCCCACCAGAGGAACTGCACGCCCTCGAGGAGCAGCTCGCCGGCGAGTGCACCGTGGAGGTGGCGGCCTTCGACCGGTTCACGCAGTTGATCGTCCACCCGGAGCTGATCGGCCGGTACGACCACGTGCTCTTCGACACCGCGCCGACCGGTCACACGCTGCGTCTGCTGAGTCTGCCCGGCTCCTGGGCTCAGTACATCGAGAGCGCCCCCGAAGGGGCAAGCTGCCTGGGCCCCGATCGGGCCTGCAGGCCCAGCGCACGCAGTACCAGGCGGCCGTCGGACACTTGAGCGATCCCGGGCGCACGACGCTCGTCCTGACGAGCCGACCGGAGCGGGGGGCCCTGCGGGAGGCCGGCCGGGCCGGGGCCGAGCTGGCCGCCCAGGGGATCCACAACCAGCGCTTGATCATCAACGGCCTCTTCACCGAGCCTCTGGCCGGCGACACGGTCGCCGAGGCGTTCGCCGACCGCCAGGCGTCGGCGCTCGACGCCCTGCCGACCTCCCTGCGGACGATCCCCTCCGCAGGCGTGCCGCTGGTCGCCTGGAACCTGACCGGCATCACGGCGCTCCGCGCGCTGGTCCGCGGTCGGGCGGGCCCGTTCCAGGCCCCGATGCCCCACCGACGTCGGTGTCGACGAGCGGCAGGCACCGCTTCCCTCCTGGAGGCGCTGGTCGACGAGCTGGCAGCCGGCCCGCCCGGCGCGGTGCTGGTGATGGGCAAGGGGGCGTGGGCAAGACCACCATCGCCGCCGCCGTCGCCGTGGGCCTCGCCCGCCGGGGCCACGACGTGCACCTGTCCACGACCGACCCCGCGGGGCGGCCCGCTGATGTACTCGCCGGCGGCCCTTTCCGGCACCTGACCGTCAGCCGCATCGATCCGGCCGCCGAACTCGCCGACTACACCGCGGAGCGTCTGCGGGCGGCAGAGCGGATGTCCCCGGACCGCCGTGCGCTTCTGGAGGAGGATCTCCGCTCACCGTGCACCGAGGAACTGGCCGTCTTCCGGGCGTTCGGGGCACTCCTGAACACGGCCCGGCGCCGGTTCGTCGTCGTGGACACCGCCCCAGCGGCCATACTCTGCGGCTGCTCGACCTCACCGGCTCCTACCACCGCCAGGTCATGGCAGACGCCGCCCGCGTGCCCGGACGCCTCACGACGCCGTTGATGCGCCTGCGGGACCCCGCCCACACGCGGGTCCTGATCGTCACGCTCCCCGAGCTGACCCCTGTCTCCGAGGCCGCAGTACTGCAGGACGGCCTCCGGCGGGCCGGTATCGAGCCGTACGGCTGGGTCGTCGACGCCGCTCTGACGGCCAGCGGCACCCGCGATCCCCTGCTGCACGCCCGGGCAGCCCTGGAGCGCCCCCAGCTGCACCGCGTCCGCGACGAGCTGGCAGCCCGCGCCTGGCTGGTGCCGTGGCAGGTCGACACCCTCATCGGTGAGGACCGCCTGGCCGCACTCACCGACGCGACGAGCCGATGATGCCGGGAATTCCCCACCGTGGTGACGCCGCCTACGGAGCCGTGCCCACGGCGAGGGCCGCCGCCACCACGGCGACGACCCTCGCGAGCGTCAGCGATCTCCTCGTGACAGGCCCTGTCAGGCGCGGGTCCAGCGCTGGTTGCTGCCGTTCGAGCAGGAGTAGAGCTGGATCAGGGTGCCGTTGCCGGTGCCGCCCCGACGGCGTCGAGGCAGAGGCCGGACTGGACGCCGACGATGGATCCGTCGGAGTTGAGGCGCCACTTCTGGTTGTCGGCCCCCAGCAGCTGTAGATCTGGACCTTGGCGCCGTTGCCGGTGCCGGCGGCGTCCAGGCACTTGTTGCCGTAGACCCTGAACTCACCGGCGTCGGTGTACGTCCACTGCTGGTTGGTGCCGTTGTTGCAGTCCCACAGCTGGACCTGGGTGCCGTCGGTGGTGCTGCTGCCGGGCACGTCCAGGCAGCGGCCCGAACCGACGCCCTTGATCGTGTTGCCGTCCGCCGGCGGCGGTGTGGTGGAGCCGCCGTTGAGTGCGTTGAGGACGGCGGTGTAGGCGGGCTTCTTGCTGCCGTCGTTGTTGAACAGCAGCGGCGTGTCCCCAGGCCGCCAGGAGTCGCTGTCGCGCACACCCCAGACGGTGACGCCGAGGCAGCGCGGGACGGCCAGGCAGTCGTTGGTCACGCTGGCGTAGGTCGAGGACGAGGCGCCCTGGATGTCGAGTTCGGTGACGGCCACGTCGACGCCGAGGGCGGCGAAGTTCTGCAGGGTGGTGCGGAAGTTGCTGTTGTAGGGACTCCCGCTGTTGAAGTGCGACTGGAAGCCGACGCAGTCGATCGGCACGCCGCGCTGCTTGAAGTCCGGACCATGGCGTACATGGCCTGGGTCTTGGCCCAGGTCCAGTTCTCGACGTTGTAGTCGTTGTAGCAGAGCTTGGCGGACGGGTCGGCGGCGCGCGCGGTGCGGAAGGCGACCTCGATCCAGTCGTTGCCGGTGCGCTGCAGGTTGGAGTCCCGCCGGGCTCCCGAACTGCCGTCGGCGAAGGCCTCGTTGACGACGTCCCACTGGGCGATCTTGCCCTTGTAGTGGGCCATCACGCCGTTGATGTGGTCGATCATCGCCTGGCGCAGTGCGCTGCCGCTGAGGCTCTGCATCCAGCCGGGCTGCTGGGAGTGCCAGGCCAGGGTGTGACCGCGCACCTGTTTGCCGTTCTGCACCGCCCAGTTGTAGACGCGGTCGCCGGCGCTGAAGTTGAACTGGCCCCGCTGCGGTTCGGTGGCGTCGATCTTCATCTCGTTCTCGGCCGTCACCGAGTTGAACTCACGGTTCGCGATCGTCGTGTACGCCGAGTCGCCCAGCCTGCCGGAGGCGATGGCGACGCCGAAGTAGCGGCCGCTCTGCGCCGCCGCGGCGCCAAGCGTGTTCTCGGCGGCCTGAGCGGGCGGCGGTGCGGCCAGTGCGCCGACCACACCGAGGGCGCCGACGAGCAGCGTCGGCAGCAGAACGCGGATCTTCCGCCGGACGGCGGCTCCGGGAAGGGCCTGAGAGCCCATGGATGTGCCTCCAAGGTAGGAATGACGGACTCACCGGACACCGTGGTCACGGAGACCCGGAAGGATCCCGACCGGCACGGACGAACCCGGCCGGCCGCCGATCGACGCAAGTGCTGTGGTGCGTGAATCCGTCGTGCATCTGTGCGTGGCTCCGTGGTGCGGCACCGTCCACACAGGACGAGTGGTGTTCGGCATTTCGCACTGAGGTCGGTTCGTCAGACAGGATGTTGCGGGGTTGACAGAGGCTCGTCAACTCTCACGACAGAAAAAGTTTCCGCTTCTGATTCGAAACTTTCGATATTACGCAACAGCGGTCGGATTCTTGAGCCGGCCAGCGGTACCGCGCGCCACCTGCGGCTTCCGTTCGACACAAGGGCCCGTCGCGCCCGGAAGCGGGGCTTGTTTGTGGTCAGATCGGCGACAGACCTTGACCGGAGGGCCCCGCCTTCCTAGCTTGTGGCGTCACGGAGCCGGGATCGCTTCGAAACATTCGATCCCGTTCCCGACCGGCGCAGCTGCCGCTCCGCCGTTCATCGGCGTCACCTCGTCCCCACCTCAAGGAGGCCCTCCGATGTGGCTTCGCCACGCGTCCCCGGTCCGTCCAAGACGCTTACTCGGCGTCCTCGCGCCCCTGCTGCTGCTGGCCACCTTCCTCGGTGCCCAGCCCGCCGAGGCCGCGACCGTGGACCCCAACGCCTCGTACGTGCTGGTCAACCGCAACAGCGGCAAAGCCCTGGACGTCTACAACATGGCGACCGACGACGGCGCCCGCATCACCCAGTGGACCAGGAACGACCAGAACCAGCAGCAGTGGCAGTTCGTCGATTCCGGGGACGGCTACTACCGCGTCAAGTCCCGCCACTCGGGCAAGGTGCTGGACGTCCACAACTGGTCCACCGCGAACGGCGGCGCGATCGTCCAGTGGTCCGACCTGAACGCCACCAACCAGCAGTGGCGGCTGGCCGACAGCTCGGACGGCTACGTGCGGCTCGTTTCACGCCACAGCAACAAGGCCCTGGAGGTACAAGGCGCCTCCACCGCCGACAACGCGAACATCGTCCAGTACGACGACTGGAGCGGAGCCAACCAGCAGTGGCAGCTCGTCAAGGTCGGCGCCGACACCCCCGGCTCGTGCGAGCTTCCGTCGGGCTACCGATGGGCGTCGACGGGCGCGCTGGCGCAGCCCAAGCAGGGGTGGGTCTCGCTCAAGGACTTCACCGTCGCCCCTACAACGGCAGACAACTCGTCTACGCGACCACGCACGACACGGGGACGAGGTGGGGTTCGATGAACTTCGGCCTGTTCACCAACTGGTCGGAGATGGCCTCGGCCGGCCAGAACACGATGTCCAACTCGGCCGTCGCCCCCACGCTCTTCTACTTCGCGCCGAAGAACATCTGGGTGCTCGCCTACCAGTGGGGCAGGACCGCCTTCTCCTACCGGACGTCGACCGACCCCACCAACCCGAACGGCTGGTCGTCCGAGCAGGTGCTCTTCTCCGGAAGCATCTCCGGCTCCGGAACGGGACCCATCGACCAGACACTCATCGGTGACGGCACGAACATGTACCTGTTCTTCGCCGGCGACAACGGCAAGATCTACCGGGCCGCCATGCCGATCGGGAACTTCCCGGGCAGCTTCGGCTCGACCTCGACCGTGGTCATGAGCGACACGACGAACAACCTGTTCGAAGCCCCGCAGGTCTACAAGCTGCAGGGCCAGAACCGCTACCTCATGATCGTCGAGGCGATCGGTTCGCAGGGCCGGTACTTCCGCTCGTTCACGGCCACCAGTCTGAACGGCTCCTGGACGCCCCAGGCCGCGACCGAGGGCAATCCCTTCGCCGGCAAGGCCAACAGCGGCGCCACCTGGACCAACGACATCAGCCACGGCGAACTGATCCGCACCAACGCCGATCAGACCATGACCGTCGATCCCTGCAACCTGCAGCTGCTCTACCAGGGACGCAGCCCCAACTCCGGAGGTGACTACGGCCTCCTGCCCTACCGTCCGGGTCTGCTGACCCTGCAGCGCTGACAGCGCGACGGGGGTCCTGCTCCGAGGGGGAGCCGGTGTGGCGGGCTCGGCGGAACGCCGAGCCCGCCACACCGTCAGCGGTGAGGAGGCCGCACCGCAAGGCGAGTTCCGGCCTCAGTCCTGTGCGGGGTCGGGGCAGATCTTGTTCGGCAGCTCTCCGGAGAGGGCCGTGCGTTCGTCGGGCGTGAGATCCCGGCCGACGACACCGCAGAGGTGTTCCTTCCAGAGCGCGGGATCGATCCGGAAGAGCGTCAGCAGGCCTCCGAGTCCGTTCGGGTGCCCGTCGAGCCGCGCCGCCAGGGACCGGTGGGGTCACGGCGGCAGGCCGGGACGTCCGTTCACGCAGGTGCCGGGACGCGTCGGAAGGCGGCACCACCGGTCTGGCCGGATGGTGCCGCCTTCCGCCGACCGGGGGCCCTCGGCCGGCACGCGGCGCGGGATACCTGCTGTGGGCGTTCCACGACGCGGGCCGGGTGGGCGCACGGGCAGGACCGCAGGTCCTCTCTCCGGGCACGCACACGGCCGCAGCCCGGTCCGCCGGTCGCCGGCCGTGATCGCGGGGCTCAGGCCGCCCGGCACAGTGCTTCCGGTTCGGTCCCGCGGACGGTGTGGAGAAGTGCGTCCCCTTCACCAGCCCGATCATCTCGTTCAGGTCGGGGGACATCCAGCGGTCGTCCCGAGGGGAGGGATGTGACGGCGGATCTCCCGCTGGACGAGCGACGTGCCGCACCCCAGGGGAAGTCCGTGCATGGGGCGCGGATCAGGTCGATGCCCTGCGCGGACATCAGCATCTGCACCGCGAGGACGGTGTCCATGCGGTCGAGGTTCTCGTGGAGGCCGCGGGCGGAGGCCATGGCCATGGTGTTGTGGTCCTCCTGTCCGGCCTTCGCCGGCCTCGACAGCACACTCGGCGGGTGGGCCCGCACCTGCATCTCCGGTACGAGGGCGGTGGCGACGGTCTGCACCTGCACCATGCCGGAATTCAGGCCCACGCGGCCCCCGGCGAGGTTGGCGGGCAGGCCGTAGCTCCAGGCCGGCGACATGAGCCGGGCCGACAGTTGCTCGAACAGGACGCCCACGTCGGCGATGTTGCCGTTCAGCCTGTCGATCTCGTGCGCCATCAGGTCGGCGTCGTAGTTCCCGCCCATGACGAACTCATGGCCGCCACCGGGCCGCGGGAACACCAAGGGGTTGCTCGTGGAGGAGTTCACCTCGCGTTCGAGGACGCGGCGCTGGTCGCCGAGCGTCTCGCGCAGCGCGCCGAGGATGTGCGGCGCGGCACGCACCGAGACGGCGTCCTGTACGCGGTCGTGGGTCTCCCGAGGCGGCGGCGCCCCGCGTCGGTCATCCATCCGCTGCCCGCGACGAGCGCACGCAGCCGGGCCGCCACGTCGATCTCGCCGGGAACCCGGCGCTCCTGATGGGTGCGGGCGTCCAGGGCCTGCGTCTCGGCGCGGGTGGCGTCCATGAAGAGGGCGAGGCCGCCCTCGGAGAGGTCCGCCAGTCGCTCCGCGCGCTCGACCGCGTGGACGAAGGAGGCGGCGACGACCGCGCTTCCGCTGATGACCGGCAGGGCCTCTCCTTGTTCGAGCGTGAAGGAGGGCGTCAAGCCTGCCAGGGGCAGCAGTTGTGAGGCCGGGGCCACCTTGCCGTTGAACCGGGCCGGGGCGGCCTCGCCCAGGGCGACCAGGCCGGCCTCCGCCATCGGCTGGAGGTCGCCGATGCCGAGCGACCCGATCTGCGGCATCTCGGGGGTGACGCCGGCGTTCACCAGGTCGAGCATTCTTTCGGCGAGTTGCGGACGCACTCCCATCCGGGCCCGGGCCATCTGGTTCGCGCGGATGACCAGCGCGAGCCTGGCCACCGACGGCGGGAAGGCGGGTCCGACGCCCGCCGCGTTGGACCGCAGGATGTTGCGCTGGAATCGGCGTTGCTCGGCAGGGGTGAGCGCGTGGTCCTTCAAGGGCCCCAGTGCCTGGTTCCATCCGTAGACGCGCTGGCCGGAGTTCAGGGCGCCGATCGCCTCCTCGCGGTTCTGCCGCATCCGCTCCCGGGCCTGCGGCGCCAAGTGCACGGAGAGCGCGGGAGCGTCGAGGACGGCGAACATCTGCTCAAGAGTCAGGGAGTTCCCGTCGAGGACCACGTGCACCGTTGCGGGCCCGCCCGCGGCGGCCGGGGTCCGTGCGTGCGGCGCGGACCCGCAGCTGGTGAGGGAGAAGAGGAGCGCGCCCACGAGGGGCAGGGCCAGCCGGGTGCGGCGGCGTGTCACCGACCGCTGTCCGCGGCGCCGTCGCGGTGGCGGGCCGCACCGGCGGGCCGCACCGGCCCTCTCCTTGTCCATGTCGGCTTTCTCCATGCTGTCCCTCCACGGGAACGGGGGTAGGGGGCCGTCGCGTGCCTCGCGCTCACTGGATCGGGGAGCCGGGCGGAGGATGCCGGGTGGTGCGCTTCCGGTCGACGGACTCGGTGCCGTGGCGGCCGTTCGCCGAGGACGCGTCTGTCCATGGGGCCGTTCGCCATGGGATTCCCTGCTTTCTGTGTGCTCCCCGCGAATCGTCCGGGCGCGCCGGTGCACCGGCAGTCGGTCGCCCCCGAGGGGTGGGGTGGGGTGGGCTTCGGTCACGGACCGACGCATGATGCCGGCGCCCGCACGGCTGTTGTCGCCGGGCCGTCGGTGTCGCCCCCGGCTACAACGTCGCACCGGGTACGACGGCCCACAACCCGGCGCGGCCGTCCGGGGTAGGGCGGCGGCCCCCGCTCAGGTGCGTCTGCCTCAACTCGTGCGGACGGGACGGGTGTTCCGGCGTGGCGGGGGGGGGGCAGGCGCGATCCGTCCCGAGCGATCTTCGGTTGCACCGGTGGGGACCGTCGAAGGCCCGGATCCCCCCGAGGGGCGTCACGGGCCCGGCCTGTTGTCGTCCTGCGTGCCGTGGCCGTCCTCTTGGCGCTGTTCGCCGTCGGCCCTTTGCCGGCCTCTTCGGATCCGGCCGGGGTGCTCGACAGCACCCGGAACACCTCCACCGCGCTCGGAGCGGGGCCGTTCCCTCCGCGTGGGGCGACGGCCCACGTCCGCGACCCGTCGGGGCCGTCCTCACGGTGGACACCGAAGTCGTCCGGCGAGAACTCCGCGCACGTCATGAAGGCTTCGCCCGCCGGTGCAGCCGTCGTACGTCCGTGCGTCATTTCGCTCCGCGGGCCCGGCGCTCGCCCCCACAGGACAGCGGGGCGGCGCTCAGGGGCCCGAGGGCCCGTCCGGCCCCGCCATGAGGCCGGCACCGCGGTCGGCGGTGGGCCGGCGGGCCGGTGCTCGGCGCGCCGGCCCGGGACGTCGTGCCGGGGTTCAGCTCATGAGCGCGCCGAGTGCCAGGAAGCCGGCGACCGCCACCAGCAGGGCGCCCATGAGGGGTGCCATGAAGCGCAGGTACTGGTCGTAGCGGATCTTGGCCAGGGCGAGGCCGCCCATGACGACGGCGGAGGTGGGGGTGATGAGGTTCACCCATCCCGAGGCCGACTGGTAGGCGGTGACCACCAGGGCCCGGCTGACGCCGGCGAAGTCGGCCAGCGGCGCCAGGATGGGCATGGCGAGGGCCGCGTGGCCGGAGGAGGAGGGGACGAAGAAGGCCAGGGGGAGGTTCACCCCGAACATCAGGACGGCGAACACGCCGGACGATGTGCCCGATACGGCCCCGTGCAGGGTGTTGAGGATGGTGTCGGTGACGCTGGCGTTGTCCATGATGACGGTGACGCCCCTGGCCAGCATGACGATCATGGCCGCGCCGATGAAGTCTCCCGCTCCGGCGGTGATGGCCTCCGATGTGCCCTTCTCCCGCAGGCCTCCGATCAGCCCGACGACGATGGCCGCGACGATGAACAGGGCGGCGAGCTCGGGGAAGTACCAGCCGAGTGTGGGCAGGAAGGTGATGTGCAGATCGGACCAGGGGACCACGGCGAAGATCATGAAGAGGAAGGTGGCCGCGAAGAGGCCCAGGACGGTGCGCTGACGACCGGTGAGGTCCGCCTGGCCGCCGCCCTCGGCCCGGAGACGGCGGTCGTCCTCGGTGAGCGGGGTCAGGGAGCGGGCCGGATCTGCGGTGACGCGGCGGGCGTAGCGCAGCACGTACGCGGCTGCCAGCGCCGTCAGGCAGGCCCACATCGCCAGGCGCAGCAGGATGCCGTCCCCGGTGCCGATGCCGGCGCTGTCGGAGGCCACTCCGGTGGCGAACGGGTTGACCGTGGAGGCGAGGGTGCCGACTCCGGCGCCGACCATGATGACGGTCGCGGCGACCATGCGGTCGTAGCCCAGGCTCAGCATCAGGGGGATCATGAGCCCGTAGAAGCCGAGGGTTTCCTCCGCCATGCCGTAGGTGGTACCGCCGAGGGAGAACACCGCCATGAGAACGACGAGCAGCACCGCCCGGTGGTGGCGAAGGCGTTGAGCCAGGCGTGCGACTCCGGCCGTGAGGGCGCCGGTACGCATGGTGACGGTGATGAAGGCACCCACGGCCAGGATGAAGAGGAATACTCCGGCGGCGCCCGCGAAGGTCCCGGTGGCCCCGGGTGTGGTGAGACCGCTCTGGGCGTCGGTGACCCCGTACAGGCCGTTGACCGGTGAGAGGAACAGGTCCTTGAGCCGCCCCCAGAAGCCGGTGGTCACCTCCACCGACCGGTAGGTGCCGGGGACGGGGCTGCCGTCCTTGGTGTCGTAGCGGCCGGCGGGCAGCACGAAGGTCAGGGCCCAGACCGCGACGGTGACCGCTATCAGGACGGTGAACGCGGAGGGGAAGGACAAGCGCCGCTTCGTGGACGGGGGGCCCGCGTGGTCATCGGCGGGCCGGGGGGCGGTGGGGGCGGTGTCAAGGCTCATGTCAGGTCCTCAGGTCCTCAGGTCCGTCGGGGCGGCCGTCGAGGTCGCGGCCGGTGGGTGTGACGACGGTGCCGGCGGTCCCGTCGAGGATGGCTCGGGCGTCCTGGAGGGCGCCGATGGCCGCCGTGCCGCCCGTGAGTTCCACGAACCGGCACACGGCGTCGACCTTGGGGCCCATCGACCCGGCCGGGAAGCGCTGGGCCCGCAGCGCCGCGGGGGTGGTCCGTCCGATGGGTTCGGCGTCGGGGGTGCCGTAGTGGAGCGAGACGTGGGGGACGTCGGTGAGCAGCAGCAGGGCGTCGGCGTCGAGCGCCTCGGCCAGGAGGGCCGCGGTGAGGTCCTTGTCCACCACCGCTTCGACGCCGGTCAACTGTCCGTGCTCGTCCCGGACGACCGGTACGCCGCCGCCTCCGGCGCACACGGCCACCGCTCCCGACTCGAGCAGCAGCCGGATCAGCCGGGTCTCCACGACCCTCTGCGGACGGGGCGATGGTACGACGCGCCGCCAGTGCGTGCCGTCCTGTCCGACCGTCCAGCCCCGGTCGGCGGCCAGCCGTTCGGCCTCGTCCCGGTCGTAGACGGGGCCGACGAACTTGGCCGGGTCGGCGAAGGCTGGGTCGGCCGCGGAGACCAGGGTCTGGTTCAGCAGGGCGCACACCTGGCGGCCGGGCAGGGCGTTCTGCAGGGACTGCAGGAGCCAGTAGCCGATCATGCCCTGGGTCTCCGCGCCCAGGACGTCGAAGGGGTAGGGGCTGCTCAGGGAGCGGTCCGCGGCGCTTTCCAGGGCGAGGACGCCGACCTGGGGGCCGTTGCCGTGGGTGATGACGAGCTCGTGCTCGTGGGCGAGCGGGGCGAGGGCCGCCACGGCGGCGCGGACGTTGGCGAGTTGCACGGCGGCGTCCGGCCGCTCCTCGCGGCGGAGCAGGGCATTGCCGCCCAGGGCGACGACGACACGCATGGCTGTTCTCCAGGAGGGGGCGGGCGGGGTCAGTCGGCGAGGGTGGCGACGAGAACCGCCTTGATGGTGTGGAGCCGGTTCTCCGCCTGGTCGAACACGATGGAGTGGGGGGACTCGAAGACCTCGTCGGTGACCTCCAGCGCGGTCATGCCGGTGCGGGCGGCGATCTTCGCGCCGACGGTCGTGTCGCTGTTGTGGAAGGCCGGAAGGCAGTGCATGAACTTCACCCGCGGGTTCCCGGTCGCCTCGAGGACGGCGGAGGTCACCTGGTAGGGCTTGAGCAGGGCGATGCGTTCGTCCCACAGCTCCGGCGGCTCCCCCATCGACAGCCAGACGTCGGTGTAGACGAAGTCGACCCCGGCCACGCCTTCGGCCACGTCCTCGGTGAGCGTGATCCGCGCGCCGGTGCCGGCTGCCGTCCTGCGTGCCTCGTCGACTATGTCCGGGGCGTTGTGCAGGGAGCCGGGGCCGACCATGCGTACGTCCATGCCGAGCATCGCCGCGGTGATCAGCAGTGAGTTGCCGACGTTGTTGCGAGCGTCCCCCAGGTAGGCGAAGGACACCTGGTGCAGCGGCT
Source organism: Streptomyces sp. Tue 6430 (assembly GCA_021568835.1). Classification (GTDB taxonomy): domain Bacteria; phylum Actinomycetota; class Actinomycetes; order Streptomycetales; family Streptomycetaceae; genus Streptomyces. Next base: position 412,928 of record JAKGSH010000001.1, on the reverse strand, counting down.
TGTCGGTGTGTTCCCACATGGTGAGCACGTCGGCGAGCGACTGGGTGGGATGCCACTGGTCGGTCAGCCCGTTCCACACCGGCACACCGGCGTACTGGGCCAGCTCCTCCACCAGGCGCTGGTCACTGCCCCGGTACTCGATGCCGTCGTAGTAGCGGCCCAGCACCCGGGCGGTGTCCTTGATCGATTCCTTGTGTCCGAGCTGCGAGCTCGAGGGCTCCAGGTAGGTCACGTGGGCGCCCTGCTGATGGGCGGCCACTTCGAACGCGCAGCGGGTGCGGGTCGAGGTCTTCTCGAAGATGACGGCGATGTTCTTGCCGCGCAGCCGCTGCTCCTCGCATCCGTTGCGGCGGTCCGCCTTGAGCCGTGCGGACAGTTCCAGCAGGTGGTGGAACTCCTCCGGGGTGAAGTCGAGTTCCTTGAGGAAGGTGCGGTGGCTCAGGTTGACGGTCATGCTGTGGCTCCTGGGGGCGTTGTGTCCGAGGTGGGGAAGAGGCGGGATGTCCGGGCGCCGGGGTGCGTCAGGCGGCTTCCCGTTCGATGGGGCAGCTCATGCACCGCGGGCCGCCACGGCCCCGGCCGAGCTCGCTGCCGCGCACGGTGATGACCTCGATCCCGTTCTTGCGCAGGTAGGTGTTGGTGGTGACGTTGCGTTCGTAGGCGACGACGACCCCGGGCTCCACGGCAAGCACGTTGCAGCCGTCGTCCCACTGCTCCCGCTCGGCGGAACGCACGTCCTGGCTGGGGGTGAGCACGTTGATGGACGGAAGCCCCAGGGCGTCCGCGATGGCCTGGTCCATGTACTCGGGCGCGTGGTCCGTGATCTTCAGCCCCTGCCCGCCCGTGCCGGGTTCGATCGTGGACGCCGGCAGCATCCCCAGGCCGGCGTAGCGGGTGAAGGTGTCACCGCTGACCATCGTCATCACGGTGTCCAGGTGCATGAAGCTGCGGCGCTTGGGCATGTTGACCGCCACCACCCGCCGGGCGGAGCCCGCGGCGAACATCCGCAGTGCCAGGTTCTCCACCGCCTGCGGGGTGGTGCGCTCACTCATGCCGACGAGCACGGCGCCGTTGCCGATGACCAGGACGTCGCCGCCCTCGATGGTGGCGGGATAGGCTCCCTCGCCGTCGGTCCATCGGTGGAACTCGCCCTTGTCGAAGAGGGGGTGGTGGCGGTAGATGGCCTCGAAGTGGACCGTCTCGCGGCGGCGGGCGCGCTTGCTCATCGGGTTGACGCTCACCCCGTCGTACACCCAGCACGACGTGTCGCGCGTGAAGAGGTGGTTGGGCAGGGGTGCGAGGAGGAAGTCGTCGGGCGCCATGGCGTGGAGCCGGACGCTCGGTACGGACCCGAGACGCTCGAGCAGTTCACCTTTGGTGACACCACCGATGAGGCAGGCGGTCAGCGCGGCCGGCTCCAGGGAGTCGAAGTACGCGCGGAAGCGGTCGGTGGCCAGGGCGCCGAATTCCCGGTCGTCGAAGACGCGGTCCACGATCAGCTGTCGTGCGGCGGGCAGTGCCAGCGTCTCGGTCAGCAGGTCCGCGAAGAGATGGACACGCACGCCGCGGTCGCGGAGCGTGTCGGCGAAGGCGTCGTGCTCCTCGCGGGCGCGCTTGACCCACAGCACGTCGTCGAAGAGGAGCCCGTCCTTGTTGGTGGGAGTGAGGCGTTTCAGCTCGAGGTCCGGCCGGTGCAGGATGACCTGCTTCAGACGCCCGGTCTCGGAGTCGGCGTGGAAAGACATGGAATCCCCCTGAGGTCGGTGCCGAAGTGCCGCGCGAGCGGGGCACGTTGCGCCCGGGCGTCTGCGGGACGGCCGCCCGGGGAGCACTTGAACTCTGTCACTCGCGGCTCACCGGACCCGACGGCAACAGTCCCCGGTGGCAGGCCGTGCAGCACCCGGCGGAGAGGGCCGGTTCGACCGTTGCGCAGGGCCGTTCGGCCCCTGCGCAACGGCGGAAGAGCAGAGGCACCGGTTTCCTGGCGCGGGCGTGGGCTCCGTCATGTGTCTTCGTGTGGCATCACGGTCGCAGGGGACACGCAGTGGTGCGGCACGGCGTGGGTGACGGAGCCCAGGTGGGCGCCGAGCTGTGCCCGGCGCGTGCGGCGGCCCGCGACGACCGGTCCCGCGTCCCGCGGGGCGTCGGCCGGACCACGTGCGGGACGTCCGAGCCGGCACGGCGCGGACTCCCTTCGTACCGGGGCGGTTCGGTGACCGAGCCCCGGTTCGTCGAGTGGGACCTGTGGTCCGGCAGCCGCATGGTCCGCGACGGCCGGGTCGTGGCGGTCCTCGACCACGAGCGGGCGTTCCGCGGTGGCCTGCTGACGGAGTTCGGCTTCGCCGGAAGCGGGTCGAGCGCTCACGGGGACGCCACGGCTTTCCTCCGCGGCTACGGCCACCGGCCGTTCACCACCGCCGTTCACCACCGCCGGGCGGACCCGTCGGCGGCTGTACGGCCTTCACCTCGCCCTGGTCCGGATCATCGAGACGGACGTCCGGGCTTGCACCGGCACCGAGCAGTACGACGGGGCGTGCGAGCGACCACGGCAGACCGTGGCCCTGCTCGGCGGGTGACCGGCTGGTCGGATCAGGTCCTCCGGCCCCGCGCCCGGGTCAGCTGCTTCAGTTCGATGAGGGTCGCGACGGCGCGCAGCCAGGTGGCCGCGGTGTCGTCGGCGGGGACTCCGCCCACGAGTTCGGTGCCGGCCCGCAGCCACTCCCGTACGAGGGCGGCCGCCTCCCGGCGGGGCAGGGGCTCGGGCAGTTCCGCGGCGCGGGCGAGTCCGCCGGCGCGCACGGTGTCGGCGAGGAAGGCGACCGAGCGCGGCTCGGTGCCGAGGCGGTCGAGGACGACGGCCGCGGCCGCGGCGCCGTCGCCGAACAGGGCGGTGCGCCGGGGGCCGGGCCCGGCGGTGAGGCCGTACCGCAGCAGGACCGTGATGTCGAGCCGGGCCAGCTCGTCGTCCGTGCGGTCCGGCGGGTACGGGACGTCGTCGTTCATGGCGGGGCCTCGGGTGTCTCGTCTCATCTGACTGGTCCGCCGCGGCTCAGCCGACGGTGACGGTGTAGGTGATGCGCTCGGGGGCCGGGGCGGGGGTGGCCGCCCCCGTGGTCGGGGTGGCGGCGGGTCCGGTCGTCGCGGGGGGCAGGGTGGAGGTGTTGCCCTGGCAGGTGGTGAACGTGCAGTGCAGCAGCGTGAACCGGGTGGTCCCCTCGCCCGTGGCCTCGAAGGTGAAGGTGAGCCGGCCGCCGGCACCGGCCGCCGGTTCGCCGCCGGAGTCCGACGCGTGGTCCTGGCCGCGGCTGACCAGCACCGAGCTGTCGGGCTCGGGGTCGACCAGGTACCAGTACTCGCGGGTGGAGGCGTTCTCGTCGACGGTGAGCGTGAAGCGCTCGCCCGGCTCGGCGGTGATGCTGGTGTCCTCCACCGGGTGGCTCGTCGTGCGACTCGCGGTGCCCGTGGTGCCCGTGGGGTGGCTGGCGGTGCCCGTGGAGCCGCCGGCCGGTTCGCCGGTGTCCGGGCCGCAGCCCGTGGCGAGGGCGAGGAGCGCGGCCGCCGCGACCGCGGTACGGCCCCCGCTACCGCGGAAGATAGACGCTGTACGTGTTGGGGAGATCATTGTTGGAAGCCTTGCCCATGTGGCCGTTGATGAAGTCGTCCTCGCTGACCCAGGTGGTCGAGCCCCAGGGGTTGTAGATCTGGAGCATGTCACCTTCCTGGGCGATGATGGTCATGGCGTGGGCGCCCTTCTCGCCCGAGACGTCGACCGGCACCGGCCGCCCCTGCGCCACCGACTTCTCGACCTCGGTGAGGACGGCCCTGCGGTCGGCGGCGCTGTCCAGGTCCTGGCGCTCGTAGTCGGTGCCGGTGGCGCTGCCGACGGCGGTGTCGTTGATGCGCTCCTGCCCCTCGGGCCCCATGCCGCCCCAGTTCTCGCCGCCCTCGCCCTCGGTGTGCAGCCGGTGCTGTTCGGCGACCAGGCGCTGCTTGAAGGCGTCGGGGTCGTCCTGCTGCCCGTCGGGGCCGCCGGTGAGGTCGAGCGCGTAGAGGGGATCGACCATGGCGCGGGACGTGACGGTGGACGAGGCCACGCAGGTGCCCTCGGAGCCGTCGCCGCCCTGGACCCACCGCTGGCCGTTGAACGTGACGTAGTCCCTGTTGTTGTTCGCCCCGTCCGGGGCCAGGCCCTCGTCGTCCATGCTGTCCGCGGCGGTGACCACCGGAGTGAGGTGCCGGCGCAGCCAGTCGGGGTCCTTGCCGTGGATCTTGTCCTGGAACTCCCGATCTCGGTGACGCTGTGGCCGGCGGCCAGGGCCTTCATCAGGTAGGCCCGCTCCTGCGGGCTGTCCGACCTCGCCAGCATCCGCTCCATGGCCGTCTCGTCGTCGAGGCTCAGCAGGTCCATGCGCGTCGAGGCGCGCGCCAGGTCGCCTGCCGTGAGGATCTCGTTCAGCTCGGTGTCGGCGCCCGCGACGCCGGTGTCGGCGAGCATCAGCTTGTCGACGGCGGTGAGTTCGCTGGTCTCCATCTTTCCGGCCCGCGCCTCGGCCGCCCACTTGTTCAGGTCCCGGGCCGCGACGCGGGTGGCCTCCTGCGCCTCGGAGACGGCGTCGTGCATCAGGTCGACCGCGTAGGAGCCGAGGTGGGCGGCGTTCTTGCGGTCCCACTCCTCCTCGTCGCTCTCGTGCAGGTCGTCGAAGAAACCGTCCCTGCCGCCGAGCATCCTCTTCTGCTCCAGCAGTTGTCCGCGACCCTGTTCGTCCTTGCGCTGCGCGGCGCCGATCGCGTCGGCCAGCGTCAGCAGCACCGACGCGCCGCCCTGGAACGCCTCGCCCATCTGGGTCACGGACCGCCCGGCGGCGTTCACCACGTCGGAGGCGAGGACGCTCGTGTCGCCGACCCACACCTCGGGAAGACCCTTGCGGCCCACCCGGTCGACCTGGTCGAAGACACCGCCGACCTGGTCGACCTGGCCGCGGTAGAGCTGTGCCAGGCCCTCCAACAGGGCCTGGTCGCCGCCCGGTTCGGGCACCGAGAGGGCGTCGTCGATCAGGTCGAGGAGCTCGTTCTTGCTTCCGGCACCGAGCATTTTCTTGGACAGCCCGGCGAGCCGTGCGAGGCGGAAGGAAGGGGAGTCGAAGGGAGAGGAGAAGAACGACACCGGCCCGTCCCTCAGTAACTCGACAGGGCCGAGGTGCGTGCGCCCTGCGTCGATGTGTCGGTGAGGCCGCTGGTCCCGCCGACGGCGACGCCGTCCACGCTCGTCCCCACCAGGCCGTCGGTGCCGCGGTAGGTCTTCTTGGCCAACTGCACCTTGCCACCGAGCTCGTGCAACGCCGACGCCAGTGTCTTGGCCTCCGCCTCCCAGGCCTTGACGAACGCGTTCAGCGCCGACGCGGCGTCGTGGCCGCCGACATCGCCGTACGAGTAACTCGTGCGGGACTTGACGGCCGAGCTGATGCCGTCCATGTCCGTCCCGGCGTCGTCGAGTTGCCGGGCCTGCCCGGTCATGCCCGACCTGACCTGGTAGCCGTCCGAGCCCACCGCGCCTCCCCCGTGTGCATGCGATCGTGACCGCGGGCAGGCTAACACCCGCCGGATGTACGAAGATCACACCTCGCACGCCGCACACACCTCCTCCACATCGTCCGGAGGCGGAGGCCGGGCGGCCCTTTGGCCGGGCGGCCCGGTGGCCGGGCGGCCAGGCGGGGCCGGAGGAGGTGCCGGGCCGGCGCGGGCCCGCTGTGGGCGGCGCCCCGGGGTACCGCGGGGCGGCACGAGATGCTGCGGGACGGCACGGGGTGGCGGTTGCCGCCGGCTTTTCAGCGCCCCGGCCCGGCCGGTGGGACGTGCCCACCGGCCGGGCCGGACGTCGGGTCAGGCGAAGGGGATCGTGAGGACGGAGCCGGTGCCCACCTGGAGGGTGGAGGGACCGTTGCCCAGCGCGTTCCAGACCTCGACGCGGACGGTGCCGCCGTTCAGGTCGCCCAGGGTGCCGGAGGCGGAGTGCACTCCCTGGCGGGCGGAGGAGTAGTCCTCCCAGCCGGTGACGGGGTCGGTGGCGAAGTAGCGGAACGTCTCGACGCGGTCGAAGGTGCCGTCGCCGGTCAGGTCGTAGGAGACCCGGGCCTGCTGGGCGTAACCGACGTTGGTGCCCGCGTCGACCTTGAAGGTGAAGGCCGTCGCGGAGCCGGCCTTCAGGGTGCCCCTGACGTTCTTGACCTCGTAGACGAGCGGGTTCTTCGGCGTTCCGTCGTTGTTGGTGCCGCCCGCGGAGGGGATGGTGTCGGAGGAGCCCGTCGCGGCCGCCGTGGTGCCGAGTTCGCCGCCGGCGCGGGGTAGAAGGTGTTGCCCGTGACCGGCGGGGGGCCGGCGGTGGTGACGGTGACGGTGCCGCTGGCCGGGCCGACCTGGTCGGCGGTGTCGCGGGCCTTGACGCTGTAGGTGTACTCGGTGCCGGCCGTCAGACCGGTGTCCGTGTACGTCGTGCCGGTCACGGTGGCGACCTTGGCGGTGCCGCGGAAGACGTCGTAGTCCTTGACTCCCCTGTCGTCGGTCGCCGCGGCCCACGTCAGCTTGACCGAGCTGCTCGTGACGTCGCCGGCGACCGGGGTGCCGGGCGCGCCCGGAGCCTCGTCGCGCGGCGGCGGGGTGCCGGTGGTGGTGACGGTGACGGTGCCGCTCGCCGGGCCGACCTGGTTGGAGGTGTCGCGGGCCTTGACGCTGTAGGTGTACTCGGTGCCGGAGGTCAGGCCGGTGTCCGTGTACGTCGTGCCGGTCACGGTGGCGACCTTGGCGGTGCCGCGGAAGACGTCGTAGTCCTTGACGCCCTTGTCGTCGGTCGCGGCGGTCCACGTCAGCTTGACCGAGTCGTCGGTGACGTCACCGGCGACCGGGGTGCCGGGCGCGCCGGGCTTGTCGTCGCCGGGGGCGCCGCACAGGGTGCCGAGCTCGGTGTCGTCGCCCGCTCCGGACGCGGTCGACCTCGCCGGGACGTTCAGCACGCCGCCGTCGGAGAAGAGGACCGAGCACGCCTCGGCGGTGTAGTTGTGCGCGGCGTACGTCCTGGTGCCGCTCTTGTCGAAGGCGACGGCCGTCGGGGTGTTGGCGGTGACGGTCATGTCGGGCGCGCCGACGGCGTTCATCGTGGCGACCCAGTGGTAGGTGTGGGCCTTGGTCTCGCCGGCCTCGGGGACGTAGCCGCCGTTCCACTGGTTCCAGTACTGCATGGCGCCGGCCGGGTCGTACATCGCCTGGACCTGCCAGAAGATGTCCTTCCACTCGACGGCCGGACCGCCGTTCTCCTTCTCCATCTCGGTGACGCTGCGGCGGAGCATGGCCTTCTCGCGGGCCAGGTGCAGCGAACCGCCGGTCATGGGGAGGAAGTTGATGCCGTGGATCTCCTCGGGGTTGGCGGTCCACCAGGTGGCGTAGGCGCCGCCGCTGCTCCAGACCATGCCGACGACGTCGTGGGTGAAGTCCTCGGGGTAGACCTGCTGGTCTGCGTCGAACCAGTACTGCGCGATCGACTCCGACTCGGTCATCATCATGTAGACGCCCTGGTCGCGCAGCGCCTTGTCACCGGTGGCCGAGCCCCACATGATCAGGCCGGCGCTGAGGTTGATCGACTCCGAGGACGACTCCTGGTTGTTGCCGGCGGCGAAGGCCTCGTGGCCGGCGGCCCAGCTGTGGCCGGCGTAGGCGTCGAAGCCGCGCAGGAACGGGTACTCGGTGTCGTTCCTCGCCGGGTTGGCGGCGTCCTTGATGAGCTCCTTGACCATGCCGCCCCACTCGGAGTCGGCGGCCCACCGGGGTCGTACTGCGCCACGATCGCGGCGGCCATCACGTAGTACGAGTAGTGGAAGTGATGGTCGTTCAGTTCCTGGTCGCTGCCGTAGGAGGCCGGGTAGCCGATGAGGGTGCGCCAGTCCTTGTCGTAGGAGAACTCGGAGGGGCCGCCGACGGTGAACCACTCCTCCATGCGTCCCTTGATCAGGGCGAGGAGCTTGTCGCGGGCGGCGGTGTCGCCGATCTGGTCGGCGATCGGAACGAGTTGGGCGAGCTTGCCGAGGGCCTTGCCGGTCCAGTAGGTGTCGATGGCGCCGCTCAGCGGATCGCCCTGCGTCAGCACGTCGTTGATGTACGTCTTCAGCTTCGCCTTGTCCACGCCGGCGGCGCTGGGCAGCCCCGGCAGCACACCGTTCACCTTCTGCGTCGTGGTGAACGACCTGCCCTCGCGGACCTTCATCAGCCCGCGCGAGGAGACGTAGGTGTAGTCGGTGAGCGGGTCGGAGGTGTGCAGCCACTGGTGGCGGTAGAGCGCCTGGAGGGTGCCGGTCTCGGTGCCCTCCTTCGCCTCCGTGGTCAGCGAGTAGGTCGCCGCGACCTCGCCGGCGCCCTCGCGGTACTCCCAGTCCACCTTGGAGCCGGTCACGAAGCTGAAGGCGTACTTCTCGTAGTCGGCGAGCGCGCCCTTGCTCGGCAGGACCGCCAGGGAGAAGTAGTCCTTGGCGCCGAGGTCGGCGCGGATGTCGTTGCCGGAGACGGTCCAGTCGCTGCTGCTCGGGGCGAACAGCGCGTAGTCGTGGCCGGCGATGGTGACACCCAGGACGTTGCCCTGGTCGGCGAAGACGGTGGGCGGGGCGGCCGCCGTGATCTGCGCCGCGCCGCCGGTGCCCTCGGCGTACACGTACGGCGAGCCGTGGCCGACGGTCGCCCGCAGGGTGCGCGCGCTGTCCTTCCAGGAGGGGGTGACGGTCCAGTCGCTCCACCCGTCCGCCTTGGCGTCCGGGGAGTTGAGGCCCGCCAGGCCCAGGGTCAGGTCGGCCTTGTGCGGGAACTCGTACTGGCGGTCGCCGCCCACGATCTGGTGGGTGGTCGGGTAGCCGACCTCCAGACCGCCGGACACCGCCTTGTAGGTGAGGGGGTGGCCGTACATGTTCTCCGACCACGGATTGCTCGCGAACCGCTGGAAGACCAGCGAGGACCACCAGTCGTTGGTCGGCACGGGCTTGTCCGCCATGGCGGCCGTGACCTTCGGCTTCACCGGCTGGCCGCCGTTGTCGGACGGTCCCTGCCTCCCGGCCGGACGGACGTCGCTGTAACTTCCCTTGCCCACCTCGACGGTGGCGGCGGAGGCCACGCCGCCGCCCACGGTGACCACCAGACCTGTGGCGGCCAGGGAGGCCGTCGACAGCAGCGCCAGGCGTCTGCGGAATCTCATGCGCAACCTTTCTGAGAGCGCTCTCAAGACGGCGTCAACCTAGGCACCGGGCAAAGGACGGTCAATACTTCGAACATAAATTGGTTCCGGCGGCGTGAGCGGAAGCCGCCGACGGGCGGGTGGCACGGCAGCGCGGCGGGGCGGGGCGGGGCGGCGGGGCGTGTGCCGTCGGCGGGCCGAACTCCGCAGCGGGTTCCGGCGCGTTGAGTTTCAGTGCTTCGGGTTACGGTGCGTCAGGTTTTGGCGCGTCAGGTATCGCCGCGTCGGGTTACGGAACGTCAGGTTTCGCCGTGTGCAGGTGCGCACCGCGGAGGCGCGCATCGCGGTGACCATGCCCGGAATGCGTCCGGGCATCCGGGCGCCCAGGTGATCGCCACCCGCCCCGCAGACCGCACGACCGACCGATCAGCAAGCAGGCAGGCCGCCCGAACCCGCGGTCCCGTCCGGGCCTGCGGGAACACGCGCCATGACCGCTCGACGTCGGTCGACCGCAGGTCCGGGCACACCCCGTCGGCGGCCGGGCCGGCCGCGGGACCGGGCCGGGCGCGGAGTGGGCACGGAGTGGGTACCGACCTGCGGGCCCTGGGCGCGGCGGCCGGACGCCCGCTTCACTCGCCGGCCGGACCGGCGGGAGCGCCTCCCGTCCGCGCACCCGGCGAAGCCCGGCCTGGAAGCGCTCTCATCCCGGTCGGAGGGCGTTTATCCTGTTCACCCGGAGGAGCGGCGGGCGAGCAGGCGCCGCGGGAGCAGACCAGGAGTTGCATTGCCCGAGCAGACAGCAGCAAACCGCCCGACCCTGGAGGCTGTCGCTGCGCATGCGGGCGTGTCGCGAGCCACGGCGTCGCGCGTTGTCAACGGGGGCGCCGGGGTCCGCCAGAAGCTGGTCGACAAGGTGCGCGAGGCGGTCGACGAGCTGGGCTACGTCCCGAACCACGCGGCCCGCTCACTGGTCACCCGTCGGCACGGTGCGGTCGCCGTGATCATCGCGGAGCCGGAGTTCCGGGTGTTCTCCGACCCGTTCTTCGAGCAGCAGATCCGCGCATCAGCCGGGAACTGACCGCCCACGACATACAGCTGGTGCTGCTGTGGGTGGAGGGCGAGTCCGATCACGAGCGGATCGCACGCTACCTGGCCGGGGGCACGTCGACGGAGCGCTCGCCTTCTCCCTGCACAGCGACGACCCGTTCCCCTCGCTGATCACCCAGAGCAAGGTGCCGACGGTCTTCGGCGGCCGTCCGGGGGCGGACTCCGGGCTGTCCGTCCCGTACGTCGACTGCGACAACCGGGGCGGCGCGCGCGAGGCCGTGCGCCACCTGCTCTCCCTGGGGCGTCACACCATCGCGCACATCGCCGGCCCACGGGACCAGACGTCCGCGCTGGACCGGATCGCGGGCTATCACGACGTGCTGATCGATCCCGATCCGGAGCTGCTGCGCGAGGGTGAGTTCACCGCGGAGAGCGGCGCCCGGGCCATGGCCGACCTGCTCGACCGGCGGCCCGACGTCGACGGCGTCTTCGTGGCCAACGACCTCATGGCCCTGGGTGCGCTGCGCGTGCTGCGCGAGCGGGGTCTGCGGGTGCCGCAGGACGTGGCCGTGGTCGGGTTCGACGACATGGAGGCGGTGGTGCGCGACAGCGTCCCGGCGCTCACCACGGTGCGCCAGGACGTCGAAGGCCTGGGGAGGCTGATGGTCAAGCTGCTGATGAAGCTGCTGAACCGGCCGGCCGGCCACGTCCCCACGTCCGTGATCACGCCTACGACCCTCGTCCGGCGCGCCTCGGCGTGAGCACCGCCTCCCGGTCGGCGCCCGGGAGCGTCACACCGTGACACCGTGGTCCCGCCCGGGCGGCCGGGAACCGAGGGCTCCGGACTGCCGGCGTCCGCCACGCGGGCGCCGGGGCTCGTTGCACCGCCCAACGGAACCCGGGCATGCGAAGGCGCCTGGCCACACCGCCACCCGCTGCCCGCCGCCTGCTGCCTGCTGTCCGCAGTCCGCAGTCCGCAGTCCGCAGTCCGCAGTCCGCAGTCTCCGCTACCCGAGAACGCTCCGGGCTCGAACCAGCCTCCGCCCGACGGCCCGAGGACGATCAAGGTCTGAATCCGCCGCCGCCCAACGGCCAAGAACGGTCCGGACCCGAACTCACCTCCTCCCAAAGGCCTGAGAGCGCTCCAAACTCGAACTCGCCCTCACCCAAAGGCCTGAGAACGGTCCAGGCCTGATCACGCCGTACCCCGCCGTACCCCGCCGTACCCCGGAACGATCCGGTGCGGCCGGCCCCATGTGCCACCCACAAGGCGTTTTCCCGATCGCAGTGCCTTGCACGAGGGTTTTCCCGGTCGTCGGCACCACGCGACCCGCCGAAGACGCCCGTCGGAGCGCGTCCGGCGGGCGGACACGGCGACCGGAGCACCGATCCGATCACGCCCGGAGCCTTGACGCGGCCCGCATCGGCCGGGCAATCTCCACTCGCACTGCTGAGAGCGCTCTCAAGAGCGCTCTCAGCGCACCACGAGTCGAGGAGTCCACCCATGCCCACAGCCCGAGCCGCCAGAAAAGTCGCCGCCCGTCTGGGGCGGTGGTGCTGACCGGGGCTCTGCTCGCCGCCTGCGGCAGTTCGTCGGACACCGACTCCGCCGACGCCGCCGACGGCAAGATCACTCTCACCGTGGACCTCTTCGGCTCCTTCGGCTACAAGGAGGCCGGGCTGTACGCCGAGTACGAGAAGCTGCACCCGAACGTCACGATCAAGCAGACGGACACCGAGGACGAGGCCGACTACTGGAAGTCGCTCCAGACCCGCCTCGCCGGCGGCGGCGGCCTCGCGGACGTGCAGGGCATCGAAGTGGGCCGGATCGCCACCGTCACCCAGCAGCAGACCGACAAGTTCGAGGACCTGAAGAAGTACGGCGCGGAGTCCCTCAAGGGGCAGTTCGCCGAGGCCAAGTGGGCCGCCGCCACCGGGAAGAGCGGCGAGGTCCTCGGCCTCGGCACGGACGTGGGCCCCGAGGCCATGTGCTACCGCACCGACCTGTTCGAGAAGGCCGGGCTGCCCACCGACCGCGAGGAGCTCGCGCAGAGCTGGTCCAGCTGGGACGGCTACCTGGAACTCGGCAAGAAGTACAAGGCGAAGGCACCCGGCAAGAGCGCCTGGCTCGACAGCGTCGGCAGCCTCTACTCGATCATGATCGGACAGCAGAAGGAGCGCTACTACAGCGCGTCCGGAGAGCTGATCTGGGACAAGAACCCCGCCCTGCGCGAGGCGTGGGACCGCTCGGTGAAGGCGGCGGACAGCGGTCTGAGCGCCGAACTCGACCAGTGGTCGCCGCAGTGGAACCAGGCCTTCGCGGCCGGCTCCTTCGCCACCATCCCCTGCCCCGCCTGGATGCTCGGCTACATCAAGGGCCAGGCCGGTGACGCGGGCAAGGGCAAGTGGGACATCGCCAAGCTGCCCGGCGGCGCCGGCAACTGGGGCGGCTCCTACCTCGCCGTACCGCGTGCCGCCGAGCACAAGAAGGAGGCTTACGAGCTGATCAAGTGGCTCACCGCGCCCGAGCAGCAGGTGAAGCTCTTCCGCAAGCAGGGCAACTTCCCCTCCAGCACCGGCGCCATCGACCAGGTCGCCGACGCCACCGACGCGTACTTCTCCGGCGCCCCGATCGGCAAGCTGTTCGGTGACGCGGCCAAGGCGGCGCCCGTGCAGGTCCTGGGTCTGCACGACCAGAGCATCGCCCAGCAGATCACCAACGCGCTGAGCGAGGTGGAGCGCAAGGGCACCGATCCCGAGGACGCCTGGGCGAACGCCGAGAAGGGCATCGCCAACACCCTCGGCTGAGGCCGGCCGGGGCCGCGCCCCGACAGCCCGCCGCGCCCGCGCGCGGGCTTACGCCTCCTCCGCCCTCCCCGTCTCCCTCGCCCTCCCCGTCTCCCCCTCCCCGTCTCCTCCGCCCTCCCCGTCTCCTCCGCCCTCCCCGTCTCCTCCGCCGCCGCTGTCCGCCTCGCCCGCGGCGGCGGAGGACCCAACGGCCGCCGCTCCCCTTCCACTTCCGCGGTTCCCTTCCGCGGTTCCCCTTCCGCCGTTCCCCTTCCGAAGGCCGCCTCTGTGACCCTCTCCGCGATCGAGACCCCGGCTCCGTCGAAGCCGGCTCCCCGCCCTCACGGCCAGGCCCCGCACGCCGCGCCTGGCAGAAACTGTCGCCGTACGCCTACATCGCGCCGTTCTTCACCCTGTTCGCCGCCTTCGGCCTCTTCCCGCTGGTCTACACGGCGTTCGTGTCCCTGTACCGGGTCGAGCTCCAGACGCCCGGCACCATGGAGTGGCGGGGCCTGGACAACTACACCGCCCTGTTCGCGGACGAGTTCTTCTGGACCTCGCTGCGCAACACGTTCACCATCGGCGTCCTGTCCACGGTGCCGCAGCTGGCCATGGCCCTCGGCCTCGCGCACCTGCTCAACTACCGGCTCCGCGGGCGGACCTTCCTGCGCACGGCGATGCTGCTGCCGTACGCGACGTCCGTGGCCGCGGCCACCCTGGTCTTCGCGCAGCTCTTCGGCCGGGACTTCGGCCTAGTCAACTACGTGGCCGGACTCGTCGGCATCGGCCCGGTCGACTGGCAGACCGGGACCGCGGCCTCCCAGATCGCCGTCTCCAGCATCGTCGTCTGGCGCTGGACCGGCTACAACGCCCTGATCTACCTGGCGGGCATGCAGTCCATCCCCCAGGAGCTGTACGAGGCCGCCGAGATGGACGGGGCGTCGAAGTGGCGCCAGTTCTTCCACGTGACCCTGCCCGGACTGCGTCCGACGATCGTGTTCACCGTGATCGTCTCCACGATCGGGGCGACGCAGCTCTTCGGTGAGCCGCTGCTGTTCGAGGGGTCGATCTCGGGCGGCATCTCGCACCAGTACCAGACCCTCGGCCTCTACATGTACGAGCAGGGCTGGGGCTTCTTCCACCTGGGCCGGGCCGCGGCCATCGCCTGGGTCATGTTCCTGCTCATCCTGGTGGTCGTCGGGGTCAACGCCCTGCTCGCGCACCGCCGTTCCCGCAAGGAGACCGGACGATGACCGCACTCGCCGACCCGCCGGTCACGTCGCCGGCCCGTCATGGGCGGCCGCCGCGCCGTCGGGGCCGCAGGTCCCGCGCCGGGCGGACCCACCACGCCGGATGGCTCACCTACACGATCCTGATCGTCGCCGTCCTGGTCTCCGCGTTCCCGTTCTACTGGACCGTCGTGGCGGCCAGCCGCTCCAACGCCGACCTGGCACAGGTTCCGCCGTCGCTCCTGCCCGGCCCCCACCTGCTGCGCAACTTCGAGGCGGTGCTGGAGGAGGCGGACATCGGCAAGGCGCTGCTGAACTCGTTCATCGTGTCCGGTTCCATCACCGTCGGCACCGTGCTGTGCTGCACGCTCGCCGGGTTCGCCTTCGCCAAGCTGCGCTTCCGCGGCCGCGGCGCGCTGCTCGCGATCACGGTGGGCACGATGATGATCCCGCCGCAACTGGGCGTCATCCCGCTGTTCATGCTGATCGCCGAACTGCAGTGGGTGAACCAGCTCCAGGCGGTCGTCCTCCCCGGCCTGGTCTCCGCGTTCGGCGTGTTCTTCATGCGCCAGTACCTGGTGCAGTCGCTGCCGGACGAGCTGATCGAGGCGGCCCGGGTCGACGGCGCGTCCACCGCCAGGATCTTCTGGTCCATCGTGGTGCCGATCGCCCGGCCGGGCATGGCCGTGCTGGGCCTGCTGACCTTCATGGCCGCGTGGAACGACTTCTTCTGGCCGATCATCGCCCTGTCCTCGTCCGAGCCGACCGTGCAGGTGGCTCTTCGCCAACTGGGCGGCGGTTACGTCCACGACCAGTCCGTGATCATGGCGGGCACGCTCCTCGGCACCCTTCCGGTGCTGCTGGTCTTCGGCCTGCTGGGCCGGCAGATCGTCGGCGGCATCATGCAGGGAGCCGTCAAGGGCTGAGCCCGGGCCCGGGCCCCGTCCCCCAGCGCCGCCTCCCCCGCTCGTCTCCCGCCCCTCGCCTCCCGCCCCTCACCTTCGTCCTCGGAGCCATCAGCCCATGACCGCACCAGCCACACTCACCGGCGACACGACCGTCCTCCGGTTCCCGAACGGTTTCCGGTGGGGCACCGCCACCGCCGCCTACCAGATCGAGGGCGCCGCCGCCGAGGACGGCCGCACGCCCTCCATCTGGGACACCTTCAGCCGTACCCCGGGCAACGTCCGCAACGGCGACACCGGCGACATAGCCGCCGACCACTACCACCGCATGAGCGAGGACGTCGCCCTCATGCGCCGCCTCGGGGTGACC
Organism: Streptomyces sp. Tue 6430; assembly: GCA_021568835.1. Taxonomy (GTDB): domain Bacteria; phylum Actinomycetota; class Actinomycetes; order Streptomycetales; family Streptomycetaceae; genus Streptomyces. The sequence continues at coordinate 397,385 of JAKGSH010000001.1, read as the reverse complement.
GACTACCGGTTCTCCGTCGCCTGGCCCCGCGTGCAGCCCACCGGACGCGGCCCCGCCGTCCAGAAGGGCCTCGACTTCTACCGGCGGCTCGTCGACGAGCTCCTCGACGCCGGCATCCGGCCGGTCGCCACCCTGTACCACTGGGACCTGCCCCAGGAGCTGGAGAACGCGGGCGGCTGGCCCGAGCGGGAGACCGCCCAGCGCTTCGCCGAGTACGCCGCCGTCATGGCCGGCGCCCTCGGCGACCGGGTCGGGACCTGGACGACCCTCAACGAGCCGTGGTGCGCCGCCTTCCTCGGGTACGGCAACGGAGTGCACGCCCCGGGCCGCACCAGCCCCCTCGACAGCCTGCGCGCGGCCCACCACTTCAACCTCGCCCACGGCCTCGCGGTCCGCGCGCTGCGCGACGCCCTTCCGCCCGCTGCGGAGGTGTCCCTGACGCTCAACCTCCATGCCCTGCGTCCGCTCACGCAGTCGGCCGCCGACCTGGACGCCGTCCGCCGGATCGACGCCGTCGGCAACCGGATCTTCCTCGACCCCGTCTTCCGCGGCCGCCTTCCGGAGGACCTGGTCCGCGACACGGCGGCGATCACCGACTGGTCGTTCGTGAGGGACGGCGACCTCGCGGCCGCTTCGGCGCCGATCGACTCGCTCGGCATCAACTACTACTCCCCCACGGTCGTCGCCGCGGGCCGGTCGGAGTCGCCCTCGCCCTGGGCCGGTGCGGAGCGGCACGTCCGGTTCCTGCCCGCGCCGGGGCCCCGGACCGCCATGGACTGGCCCGTGGACGCCGACGGACTGTACGAGCTGCTGACCCGCCTGCGCGACGACCTGCCGGGCCTGCCGGTGATGGTCACGGAGAACGGCGCGGCGTACGACGACTACGCGGACCCGTCGGGCCGGGTCCACGATCCGGAGCGGGTCGCCTACCTGCACGGCCACCTCACCGCCGTGCACCGGGCGATCGAGGACGGCACCGATGTGCGGGGCTACTTCCTGTGGTCGCTGCTGGACAACTTCGAATGGGCCCACGGCTACAGCAAGAGGTTCGGCATCGTGCACGTCGACTTCGCCACCCAGCGGCGCACGCTCAAGGAGAGCGCGGGCTGGTACGCGAACGTCATCGCGCGCCACGGGGTCGAGACCCCACGGAACGGGTGACCCCGCGGGACGGGTGACCCCGCGGGACGGGTGAGCCCGCGGGACGGGTGAGCCCGCGGGACGGGTGCCGGGCGGCCGGGGTGGCTCGGCCCCGTAGCCCCTCGTGGTCTCGGCTGGTCTCGGCACGGACGCCGCCGCGCACTCGGGCCGGTCGTCGCCGAGCAGGCCGGTGGCCGCCTCGTGGCCGCGGTGGGCCGGGCACCGGGCGGGGACAGGCGGCGGTCGCCGGGGCCTGAACCCCGGAGTCGGTGTCAGTGGTGGCTGCCACAATCGGCCCATGATCGAGAACCGCTTCGACTGGCAGGAATTCCTGGGGCGTTGGCAGGACGAGTGGGTGCCGGACGAGGACGACGCGGAGGATCTGGCGGAGGGCGGCACGACCCTCGCCGACCTGGCGCTCGCCGCCCCGCCCGCGACCGAGGCGGAGGTGGCCGCCGCCGAGGAGCGCCTGGGATGCCGGCTCCCTCCGTCCTACCGGCGGTTCCTCGGTGCCGCCAACGGCTGGCGGTTCGACCAGGGGGCGATCTACCGGCTGGGCGCGGCACACGAGATCGACTGGTTCGGGGACCCTCTCGGCCTGACCGCGGTCTACCGGGAAGGGCTGACCGAACGCTCGACCGAGCAGGAGGTGCTGCTGGCCGGGATGTGGCAGCGGGCACTGCGGCTGGAGACCGACTCGGACATGTCCTACGCCCTGCTGGACCCGGGCGACACCGACGAGGACGGCGAGTGGGCCCTGTACGTCTACAAGGGGTGGAGCGGCGAGTTCCCGGACCGGTACCCGTCGTTCCGCGCCTACATGCAGCGGATGTACCAGGACTTCCACTCCGCCCGGGCGAGCGTTCCCGGCTTCGTGAACGACACCACCCGCGCCCTGGACGCCGATGTCGAGCGTGCGCGGCGGGAGGCCCTGAGCGGGAGGTGGGAGACCGCCCGGGAGCTGCTCACCGAGGCCGAGCGCTACGGACGGCCCCGCGCCCGGGGGATGCTGCGACAGCTGGACGCGCTGTCGCACGGCCCCGGGTACGGGTACGGGTACGGGCACCACGGCTTCGGTGAGCTCGTCGCCGATCCCCGCTGCACGGGCGAGCTGGTGCCCGTGATGGCCGCCGCGCACCTGCGGGACGACCGCCCCGGGGCCTTCCCCAGCCGGTTTGCGCTGGGCGTCGAGACCGACGAGAGCGTCACGGCGGCGGCGGACGCGATCCTCGCCCGGGTGCGCGACGGCTCCTACCGCTATGCGCCGGGTGGCGCCTTCGGACAGGCGGTGGCCGAGGCGCGGGAGGCGGCGCGGCGGGGGACACGGACAGGGCGTGGCGGGTGATCCGTGCCGCGCTGCCGTCGTGGTCGCCGCCGGGGCCGGACCTGCTGGCGCCCCTCGGTCTGCTGGGGGACCCCGTACTGGGCCCGGTGGTGACGCGGGAGCGCGGCCTGGAACTGCTGGCCACACCTCGGGCCGGCCGGGACGGCCCGGTGCCCGAGCCGGTGCCGGACCTGGATCCGCCGGGACTGGGCTGGCTGGCGGACACCCCGCGGTGGAACACCCCGTACGGCTCCTACCGGTGCCTGTGGGTGGAAGACGCGGAGCCTGAGGCGCTGCCCGGCCTGATCGGGGAGGACGGGTGCGGGGGCCTGACCGCTCCGCCCGGCCGCCGGGCCGGGTGGTTCCCCAGGCCCCCGGGCGGCGGGACGACCTGGAGCCGTGGGAGGACCGGGCCGTGGTGTCGGTGGGGCGGACGGCCTCCGGGTGGGCGTTCGGCTGCGACGCGGCCCCGCGTACGTCGACGGCCGGGAACTTCTTCGTCTCCCCGGCCGCCGCCGCCTCGCGCGACGGACGCGCGGTGGTGCTGTGGGCGCACGGCACTCGCGACGGCGGCCTCGCGGTGTTCCACCTGTCGGTCGCCGAGCGGGGCGAGCAGTCGTACGCGTACACGCTGCGCGGCACGCATGTCGAACGCTCGGGGCCGGTGCCCGAGGCCCTCGATCCCGACCGGGTCCTGCGCGGCGTCGGCGAGACGGACCGCGAGCGGTGCCTGCTGGCCGCCGTGCAGGACGAGTTCGGTCTCTCCCTGCCCCGGCACGCCCTGGTCGAGGGCATGCTGCCGCAACTGACCACCCGGTCCTGGAACCGCGCGCCGCGGGAGGGTGAGGTCTACGCGTACGCCACGATCCGCTTGGGGCGGTGACGAAGGCGCACGCCACCCGGTGCGCGGCCGTCGGCCTCCCGGTGACCGGCCTGTGGAAGGCCGACGACACGGGCGTCCGCATCACCCGACCGCGCGCCACGCGCTCGCCCTGGTGGAGGCGGGGGCCGCGGCCGACGCCACCGCGCGTCCGCGCCCCGACGGCGGCACCTTCGCGGAGCTCGTCGAGGCCGTCCGCGCGGCGGGCGCCCGGGTCATGGCCGACGTGCCGGCCCCCGGCCCGGCCCCGGGTCCGTCCCTACGCGGGTCCGTCCCTACGCGGGTCCGCCGGGCAGGACGGGCAGTGCGGCCAGGCGGCGGTGCAGGTAGCCGCCGCCCCAGACCAGTTCGTCCAGGGGCACCGCCGGTGTCAGCCGGTGCCAGCGGCCGAGGAGACCGGTCAGGGCCACCGTGAGTTCCAGCCGGGCCAGGGCCGATCCGGGGCAGTAGTGCGGGCCCAGGCCGAAGCTCAGGTGGCGGTTGGCGGTGCTGCGGCCCGGGTCGAGCGTGCCGGGGTCGGCGTGGCAGCGCGGGTCGTGGTTGGCCGCAGCGACGGACAGCAGGACGCCGCTGCCCGCCGGAATGACCGTGTCGCCGAACCGGACGTCCTCCAGGGCCACCCGCTTGGTGCTGAAGGGGCCCGGGGTGTCCCAGCGCAGCAGTTCGTCCACCGCGCGCGGGATCCGCCCCGGTTCGTCCCGCAGGGTGCGCTGCACTTCGGGGTGGTCCAGCAGCGCCACCACGCTCATGCCGATCGCCTGCACCGTGCTGTCGAAGCCGGCCAGCAGCAGCATCGCCAGGAGGGAGGCCACCTCGTCCTCGGTCGCGCCGCCCTGTTCGCGCCAGGCCGCCAGGACACGGGAGACGACGTCGTCGCCCGGCGCGGTGGCGCGCAGGGCCATCGTGCCGCGGACGAAGGCGTCGATGCGCGCGACGCTGTCCTCGACGGCGGCGGCGGTGCAGGCCGCCTTGTCCGCGAGGCGGGCCACCGGCTCGTACAGCGCGGCCCGTTCCTCCTCCGGCACCTCGAAGACCTCGCACAGCGACCGGAAGGCGAAGGGGCGCGCGAAGGTGTCCATCAGCTCGACGGGCCCCGCGCCGCGGGCCGCGTCGGCGGCGTCGAGGAGTTCGGCCGCGGCCCGCTCGATGCGCCCGCGGTGGGCGGCCATGCGGGCCGGCGTCAGGGCCGGCGTCGCCAGGCGGCGGATCCGCGTGTGGTCGGGCGGATCGTAGTTGACCAGCGTCACGTCGAGTGCGCGCCGGCGCACGCCGGGGTCGGGGACGCGGCCGCCGCTCAGGGAGAGGCGGGGGTCGACGAATCCCGCCCGTACGTCCTCGGCGCGGGTCACCAGCCACGCCGGCCGCCCGGCCGGTGTCCTGACCCGCAGCACGGGACAGGTCTCCCGGAGTCCGGCGAGCGTCGTCTCCGGCCGGGCCAGGAACTCGGCCCCGAGCGGCTCCGGCAGCCGCTGCCCTCTCGCCGGCGCGGGCGTGCCGGCCCTGACGGCGGGTTCGGTGTCCATGCGCGGGCGTCCTCCCGTGGTCGCGGACCGTACGGCGGCGGCCACCCTAGGAACGGCCGGTTGCCCGCCGGTTCGCGCCGGGGGCGATTCCGGTATGCCCGCGTCCTCGCCGCACCGGCCCGTCGACGTGCTCACCCGGCCCGTCCACCCGGAGACCCGGTGCGTCCGCCCGGAGGGCTCACCGCGAGGCGGGTTCACCGCGGGGCGGGTTCACCGCGGGGCGGGTTCACCGCGGGACAACCGGCGCCGAACCGGTGCCGAACCCCGTGCTCCTAACGTCCTGGCGGTCGGCGCACCGTTGCCGCACCTCGTCCCGATCGCCCGTCGTATGGAGGACCAGCATGGCCGAGAACGTCGAGCCCCAGGAGACCCCCGCGGAGGAGACCCCCGAGGTGGTCGCGCACTCCGCGTCCAACGTCGCCTGGTGCGGTGTGCACCAGGAGTCGGTCGACGAGCCCGAGGTCGTCGCGCACTCCGCCTCCAACGTCGCCTGGTGCGGCGTCCACCAGGAGTCGGTCGACGAGCCCGAGGTCGTCGCGCACTCCGAGGAGGGCGAGGACACCCCCTGGTGCGGCGTCCACCAGGAGCACAACGCCTGATCCGGTCGACCGGCACGCCCTTCTCGGCCGCGGCGGCGCACGACGCCGCCGCGGCCGGGGTCGGGGCGCCGGCCGCTCTCTCCCGCCACCGCCCCGACCTGGAGGTTGCCGTGTCCGGTACGCAGTCCGTCGCCGTCCCCACCGCCGGGGCCCGTCTGATCCGCGCCGACCGGGGGTGGTGGTTCCTGGGCGCCGGCGGGTACGCGCTGATGCGGCCCGGCCAGGTGGAAACGGACGGCACCCTGCGGCCCTCGGCCGAACGCTATCTGCGCGAGGCGGGCCTGTACGACGCACGGCCCTACACCTCGTACTCGCTCACCGTGCTGACCAGCACGGACTGCAACCTCGGCTGCGGCTACTGCTTCCAGAACACCGCGCAGGACCCCAAGGGCGGCAGCCGGCCGCCCCGGATCAGCCACGCCCGCCTGACGCCCGAAGCCGTCGGACAGGTCGTGGACTTCACCCGCGCGCGCATGGACGCCGCGGGTCTGGACCGGCTGTCGCTGCTGCTGTTCGGCGGCGAGCCGCTGCTCAACCCGCGCGGCTGCCGCGACCTGCTCACCCGGGCCGGGGAGCTGGGAGCCCTGACCGCGTCGATGACGTCCAACGGCACCCTGCTCACCCCGCTGATCGCCAAGGAGCTCAACGCGGCGGGGCTCGGCTCCGTGCAGGTGACCTTCGACGGCGACCGGGCCGACCACGACTCCATCCGGGTCAAGCGCTCCGGGGGCGGCACCTTCGACGTCATCGTCTCCAACATCGCGCGCGCCATCGAGAAGACCTCCCTGCGCTGGATGCTGCGGGTCAACGTCTCGCACCTCAACCGGCACGGCGTGGACGACCTGGTGGAACGCCTCGGCTCCCGCCTCGATCCGGCACGCTGCGGCATCCACTTCGCGCGGGTCGGCGACGTCGGCGTCGGCTACGCGAACAACCTGCTGCACGAGGACGGCCTCGTCGCGGACTTCGTCCGCTGGCACGCCCGCGCGCTGGAACTCGGCTTCACGGTGTCGCGTCCGCGCGCCCACGTCCCCTGCCAGGCCTGCTCCTTCACCGACGGCCGCTACGGCGCCGTCATCAACGCCGACGGCGTCCTGGCCAGTTGCTGGGAGACCGCCGGCAAGCCCGGCATGGAGGTCGGCACCGTCACCGACGGCTACCTGAGCGCCGAGCAGACGGAGGGCCGCTGGGTCAGCTGCCACGACCACTACCGGTACGACGAGGAGGCGGCCGTCCGCGCCGTCTTCCAGGACCGGGTCGACGCGGGTGTGCTGGACTGCCTCGACGCGGCCGGACGACTGGGATGAGGGGCCGGACGGCCGGGACGAGAGGCCGGACGGCCGGGGCGAAGGGCGCCGGCATCCTGCGCACCAACCCCGACTTCCGGCGCTACTGGATCAGTTCGACGCTGTCCACCCTCGGATCCCAGCTGTCGCTGCTGGCCTTCCCGCTGCTCGTGCTGTCGATCGGCGGCAGTGCCGCGCAGGCCGGCACGGTCGCGACCTGCTCACTGGTGACCAGGACGCTGCTGCGCCTGCCCGCGGGCCATCTCGCCGACCGCCTCGACCGGCGGACGATCATGGTCGGGGCCGACCTGGTGCGGCTCGTGGCGCTGTCCAGCATCCCCCTGGTGTCGGCGCTGGGCGGCCTCGGCCAGACGCACCTGCTCTCGGTCGCCGTGGTGGAGGGCGCGGCCACCGCGCTCTTCGCGCCCGCGGCGACGATCGCCGTGCGCGACGTGGTGCCGGAGAGGGATCTCACCGACGCGCTGAGCCGCAGCCAGGCCGCCATGGCGTCGAGTTCGCTGATCGGCCCCTTCCTCGGCGGCTGGCTGTTCACCGTGGACCCGGTCCTGCCGTTCGCGGCCGACGCGCTCTCCTACGGGGTGTCCGCCGTGCTGCTGCTGCGGATCGGCACCCGGACCCCGCGGGAGGGCGCGGGCGCCGAACGCGACAACCGGCTCACGGCGGGGCTGCGCTGGCTCACGCACCAGCGAGCGCTGCTGGCCGCGCTGCTCTTCGCCGCGGGCATCAACGTCGTCTCGGCGGCGGCACAGACGACGATGGTCGTCTCCCTGCGGCAGAGCGGCGCCGGCGGGACGGCGATCGGGGCGGTGATGGCCTGCGCGGGCGTCGGGGCGATGCTGGGCGCGGCCGCGGCGCCCCGGCTGATCAAGAGGATCACCGCCGCCCGGCTGTTCCTCCTCATCGGCGCCGTCTGGGCCCTCGGGCTCGCCGTCTTCTCCCGGACCACGCAGCCCTGGACGATCGGCCCGGTGCTGGTCGTGGTCGTCTTCTTCAGTCCGCCGGCGGGCATCGTCGTCGGCCGCGCGATCCTGGTGCTCGCACCCCGTGACCTCCTGGGCAGGGTCAGCACCGCGACCGGGCTGCTGATGGCCGGTCTCGCCTCCCTCGGACCGGTCCTGGCGGGCTCCTTCGTGGACTCCCTGGGGTCGAGCCGCACCTGGCTGGCCCTGGCGGTCACCGCGGCGGTGGTCACGGTGGTGTCGTCGGTGCCCCTGCTGCGCGAGACCAGCCTGGACGCCGTCACCGTGACCGACGCCGGGAACGACGCCGCCGGCGAGGGCGACAGGCACGGCGACGGCCACGGCGACGACGGCGACGGCGACGGCGACGGCGACACCACGAAGGGTCCCGGCCCGGCGGACGCCATCCGTTCCTCCGGCCTCGGGGACCGTCCCTCCCCCGCCGTCGCGGGCCGCGCCGACCGGCCGACGGCCGAGGAGAACCTCGAGGTGGTCGCGCACTCCGCGTCCGACGCGGACGACTCCGGACCGGTACGCCCGGTCCAGCCCCCTCCCGAACCGCGTCCGGGCAACGGCGGCCCCTGACCCGCCCGCGCCCCGCATCCCGCATCCCGCATCCCGCATCCCGCATCCCGCGTAGCGCATGGGTCTGCCGGAAATCGACCTGTGGGTTTCGCGAGCTGAACTCCCGGGTCGGCGCGTGGCCCGCCCGCGTGCTGTTCCCCGGCAGGCCCCTGCCTCATCCCCTGTGGCGCATGCCGCATCCCGTATGCCGTATCCCGCGTCCGATCCCGACTCGACCGTTCTCCCTGGAGCGCCGCGATGACCGTGTCCCCGCCCCGCGACGCCGGGCCGACGCCGGCCCGGCGCGCCTACCCGGCCGCCCCGCGCAGCGGACCGGTGGAGGTCGTGCACGGACGGCCGGTGGCGGATCCCTACCGCTGGCTGGAGGATCCGCGGGACCCGGCCACCGTCGCGTGGAGCGCCGCCCAGGACGTGCTCTACGCCGCGGAGGAGGCGTGCTGGCCGGACCGGGAGGTGCTGCGCGGGCGGATGGCGGCGCTGCTCACCGGCGGCGGGACCGGCCCGCCGGTGCCGCGCGGCAGGCGGGAGTTCCACCTGCGCCGGGAACCGGGGCGGGAACTCGCGGTGCTCGCCGTCCGGGAGGGCGGCCGGACCCGGGTGCTGCTCGATCCGCTGGCGGCCGACCCGTCGGGCACCACGGTGCTCGACGCCTGGGAGCCGTCGTGGGAGGGCGACCTGGTGGCCGTGCAGCTGTCCTCGGGCGGTACGGAGCACTCGGTGCTGCGGGTGCTCGACACGGTGACCGGTGAGGTGGTGGACGGGCCGGTGGACCGGGTCCGCCGTTCCCCGGTGGCGTGGCTGCCGGGCGGCCGGGCCTTCTACTACGTGCGCCGGCTGCCGCCGGAGCGGGCCCCCGGCGGGGCGGGGCGCCACCGCCGCGTGTACCTGCACGAGGTCGGCACCCCGGCCGACCGCGACGCGGAGATCTTCGGCGCGGGGCGGCCGGAGACCCAGTACTACACCGTGGCCACCTCCTGCGACGGCCGGCTGCTGGTCGTCGGCGCCAGTGAGGGCACCGCGCCGCGCAACGAGCTGTGGACCGCCGACCTGACGCGGACCGCCGCGGACCGGCCCGGCCTGCGTCCCTTCCGGCACGGTGCCGACGCCCGCACGGTCGTCCGCCCGCGGCCGGGCGGCGGACCGCTGCTGCTGCGGACGACCGCCGGCGCCCCGCGCGGCCGGATCGCCGCGGCCCCGCACGACGCCGCGGGCCCCGCCGCGTGGCGCACCCTGGTCGGCGAGGAACCGGGCACCGTGCTCCAGGACTTCGCGGTGCTGGACGGCCCCGCGCTGGACCGGCCGCTGCTGGTGGTCGTACGGACCCGGCACGCGGTCGGCGAGGTGACGCTGCACGACGCCCGGAGCGGCGCCCGGACGGGGACCGTGCCGCTGCCCGGCCAGGGCACGGTGACCCGCCTGACGGTGCGTCAGGACGCGGGCCACGAGGTGTGGTTCGCGTACACCGACCACGTCACGCCCACCGTCGTCCTGCACTACGACGCCGTCACCGGGCGCGTGCGGCCCTGGCCGGGCGGTCCGCCGGCGGTGCCCGCGGCCGAGGGCGTGCGGGTCACCCAGGAGGTCGTGCGGTCCCGCGACGGCACCGAGGTGCGCGTGTTCGTGATGTCCCGGCGGGCCGTCCCGACCGGCCGAGGCCCGCCGTCCTGACCGGTTACGGCGGCTTCGGCGCCTCGATGTCACCCGGCTTCACCCCGCAGGCCGTGCCCTGGGTGCGCGCGGGCGGCGTGTACGCGGTGGCCTGCGTGCGCGGCGGGGGCGAGGAGGGCGAGGAGTGGCACCGGGCGGGCCGCCGCGAGCACAAGCACAACACCTTCGACGACTTCGACGCCGTCGCCGACCACCTGCTGCGTGCCGGGTGGGCCGCGCCCGGCCGGCTCGGCGTCCTCGGCAGCTCCAACGGCGGTCTGCTGGCCGCCGCCGCGCTGACCCGGCGGCCGCGGACGTACGCGGCGGTCGTGTGCGTGGCGCCCCTGCTCGACATGGTGCGCTACGAGCTGTCGGGGATGGGGCGAGCTGGCGGGACGAGTACGGCAGCGCGCGGGACCCCGCCGGGTTCGCGCGGCTGCTCGCGTACTCCCCGTACCACCGGGTGCGCGAGGGCGCCCGCTACCCGGCCGTGCTGCTGGCCGTCTTCGACGGCGACACCCGCGTCGACCCCGCGCACGCGCGGAAGATGTGCGCCGCCCTGCAGTGGGCCGGCACGGGCGACGGGCCGGTGGTGCTGCGCACCGAGAGCGGCGTCGGCCACGGCGCGCGGGGGGCCTCGCGCAGTGCCGGTCTCTACGCGGACGTCATGGCCTTCCTCGCCCACCACCTGGGTCTCGATCTGGGGCCCGGCCTGGGGCCCGGCCTGGGGCCCGGCTCGGGTTCCGGCCTGGGGCCCGGCTCGGGTTCCGGTTCGGACCCGGGCTCGGACCCCGGCTCGGACCCCGGTCCGGCCCCCGGTCCGGGCATCCACCCGGCATCCACCTGACGAGGGACGACCTGGCATGAACGTGCTGCTGTGTCCGCTGAACGACCCGGGCTACCTGTACCCGGCCCTCGCGGTCGGCCGGGAGCTGCGGCGCCGCGGCCACACCGTGCGGGTCCTCGCGGGGCCGCGGGCCGCGCCCGTGGTCACCGCGGCGGACCTGGAGGTGTCGGCCGTCGGGGACGGCACGGCGCTGTCGGTGGGCCACTGGACGGTGCGCGGCCCCGAGCAGTACACCGAGGTCGCGCGGGCGGTCCGGCGGCTGCGGCCCGACGTCCTGGTCACCTCAGTGCTCTGCCACGGGGCGCTGGTGGCCGCCGAGGCCGCGGGACTGCCGGTGGTGGTCCTCGGGCTGGCGGCGCACCTGTGGCCGTACCGGGACGGCGGGACGGCGGACACGTGCGGCCGGGCGTGGCGTCTGACGGAGACGCTGAAGCACTACGGGGCGGTGCGCGAGCTGGCCGGTCTCGCACCGCGGCACGACCGGTTCCCGGACACCCCGCTGCTCGGCACCGCCTTCCTGCTGCGCGGTCACCCCGTCATGGAGGTTCCCGACGCCGAACTGCCCCCGGCCGTACGGCACGTCGGCCCCTGCTGGTGGGAGCCGGAGCCCTCGGCCGCGGAACCGCCGCCCGGCTCCAAGCCCCTGGCGTACGTCCATCTGGGCCGTACCTTCGGCGGCACCAGCCTCTGGCCGCGCCTGAACGCGGCCTTCACCGCGGGCACGCACCGGGCCGTCGTGGAACTGGGACGGTCGGGCGCCCCCGAGGCCGCCGCGGACGCCGACCTGGTCGTGGGACGGCGCCCCTGGATGGGTCCGCTGGTGGACCGGGCCGACCTCGTCCTGACCAACGCGACGTCCGCCCCCGTGCTCGCCGCGCTCGTGCACGGCAAGCCGCTGCTCGTCGCCCCGAACGGCTCGGAGCAGCAGGTCCTCGCCGCCGCCTGTCTGCGCGCCGGCGTCGCCCGGATGCTTCCGGGGCCCGGCGCTCCCGCCCGGGAGTTGCGCGCCGCGGTCGACGACACCGCCCGCGACGCCGCGCTGCGGGCACGCGCGGAGGAGGTCGGCGGACTGCTCCGCGACGGCAAGAGCGAGACGCGCGCCGCCGACGCCGTGAATCGGCGGCCCGCTGACCCCGGCTGCCCCTCGGGACCCCGGGTGCTTTCGGGACCCCGGGTGCTTTCGGGACCCCGGGTGCTTTTCGGGGCCGGGGCCCCACGCGCAGGGCGAGGCCCGCGCACGGCGAGGACCCCGACGCGCGGCCAGGGCTGCACACCGGCCCCATTCCCCATCCGGAACCAGGCCCCCCACGGGCGACGCCCCGCGCACGGCGAGAGCTCCCACGCGCAGCCAGAGCTGCACACCGGCCCCATCCCCCACCCGGAACCAAGCCCCCCACACGCAAGGCGACGCCCCGCGCACGGAACGGGACCCCGACACGGCGCGCGGGGCCGCACCCGGCGTGCGAGGCCCCGTACGCCGGGCGGGCCGGCCCTCGGGGGCCCGGCCCTCACCCCTCGTGCGGGGCCGGGGGCAGCGTCCCGTCGAGCAGCACGTCCCGCAGCGCGGCCACCAGCTCCAGGCCCCGTACGCGGACCGCCGACGGGGTCTCCTCCTGGCGGCGTTCGGTGACGACCGCGAGGGCCGCCGCGGCCTGGCGGGCGAAGAGGGCGAGGAGGTCGAGTTCGGAGAGGCTGGAGCGGGACTGTTCGACGGGGTCGAGCACCTCGAGCACCCCGAGGACCCGGTCGCGGTGGGCGAGCGGCGCCGCCATCAGCGCGTCCGGGACGTAGCCCGTCGACTCCGCGACGTCCCGGGCGAACATGCCCTGCTTCCTCAGGTCGTCCGCGACCATCGGCTCGCCCGAGACGAGCACCCAGCCCGCCAGTCCCCGGCCGGCGGGGAACCGGGACCCCACGAGGGACTCCTCACCCTCCCCGGCCACCGCCTGGAAGACCAGTTCGTCGGCGTCCCGGTCGTGCAGCAGCACGGAGCTGGCCGCCGCGCCGAAGATGGCCCGCGCGGTCTCGACGACGGACTGCAGCAGATCGCGCTCGGCGCTGCCCGCCCGTGTCGCGGGGCCCGCGCCGGTGGCGGGGACGAGGCCGTGGGACTGGCTCATGATTCACCTCGGGTTCCTGGTTCGCCGATGCGTTCGCCGACGCGTTCGCCGATGCGTTCATCGATGCCTTCGCCGATGCGTACGTTCGCGGCGGCGAGGTAGAGCGCGTGCTTGATCTGGAACGGCGTCAGCTTGGGCCGGCTGCCGAGCAGCCGTGCGCACATCCCGCTGATGAAGGGGGTGGCGAAGCTGTTCCCCGTGGTGCGGACGGTCTTGCCGCCCGTCCAGGCCACCTGCACGTTCTGGCCGGGTGCGAAGAACTCCACGGGGGGTGCGGGGTTGTAGAGGAAGAGACCGGGGTCGTCCTCGCGGTGCGTGCCGACCGAGATGACCGAGGAGAACCGCCAGGGGTAGCTCTCCACCGGGGTGTTGTGGGCCGACGCCACCAGCGTGGTGCCGGTGAAGAACGCCCGGTCGGCCAGGGACCGCAGGGTTTCGAGGAACTGGGGGCGGGTCGTGGACAGACTGAGGTTGACCACGTCGAAGCCCTGGTCGACCGCCCAGCGCAGCCCGGTGAGCAGGGCGTCGCCGCTGCCGGTGAAGCCGTCGCCCAGCACCCGCACGCTGTACAGGTCGCAGTCCGGCGCCACGCGCCGCACGATCCCGGCGCACGCCGTTCCGTGTCCGCAGCCGTCGCCGGTGCCGTCGGGCAGCGGACCGCTGTCGACGACCCGCAGGGTCCCGTCGGGGCGGGCGCCACCTCGTAGGAGCCCTGGACGGCTCCGACGAAGGGGTGGCCGCGCTCCACCCCGGTGTCGACCACGCACACGCGCACCCCGCCGCCGTCCGACCACGCCGAGGGGTCGGCGGGCAGGTCGGGGACCGTGTCGGCGAGCATCGTGAGGTCCTCGGGGGTACGGTCGCGCAGGCTCCAGGTGAGCCCTCCTGCCGTCCCGGTGGTCATGCGGTCCTGCCTTCCCGCCCGGCCGGGCGGTCCGTGCCACGGGCGACGACCGGGCCGTCCGTGCTCCGGGCCGCGGCCGTGCTGTCGTCGGCGAAGGCGGCGGCGCGGGCCGCGCCGGTGTGGTGTCCCTTGGCGGCGAAGTGCCGCTGCGCGGTGCGCGCCTCCCGCGAGGCGTCGGCGTGGAGGGCCAGCGTGCGCAGGGTGTGGGCGAGGTCGAGGGCCGCGGTGCCGCGGACGACCGGGGAGTCCGTGTCGCCGGCGGCGGCCGTCGCGCGCTCCGCGCAGGCACGCGCGGCGGCCGGTCGCCCGGCGAGCGCGAGGGCGCGGGCCCGCAGCCCGTGCGCGTCGGCGGACTCCGCCGGGGGCAGGCCGGCCTCCTGGGGGTCGGGCAGGGCCAGCGCCTCCGCCGGTTCCCCCCCTTCCAGCAGGATCCGGGCCCGCTCGCGGGCGATGCCGGGCAGCGCGCCGGTGGCGCCGAGGTCACGGCCGGCGCGGGCGGCCTCGTCCAGCAGGGCGAGCCTGCGGTCCGGCGTGCCCGTCAGGGCCTCGACCTCGGCGGCGAACAACGGGACGAACAGCGCGCTCTCGGCGTAGCCGAGGCCGCCGGCCAGCCGTGCCGCCTCGGCCAGCCGCTCGCGGGCCTCGTCGTGGCGGCCGTGCAGGGCCAGGAGCACGGCCAGCGGGCAGGTCAGGGTGGCCCGTACGGTCGGCCGGCCGGCGCCGTGGGCCGTCAGCAGTTCCTCGCAGCGCGCGACCGCGCGCGCGATTGGGGTCGGGCCGCGCCACAGGGAGATGCCGAGCGCGCCGAGCGCCAGGGCCCGTTCGGGTTCGGCGTCGGCCCGGTCGGCGTGGTCCAGGGCGCGGCACAGCAGTGCCTCGGCCTCGGCGTGCCGGCCGCGTCGCTGGCGGTCCTGGGCGATGCGGACGCAGGCCCGGGCGATGCCCTGGTGGTCGCCGGCCTCCGCGAACAGGGCGAGGGCCGCCTCGGCGACGTCGGCCGCGGATCCGTGCCGGGGGTCAAGAGCGGTCAGCGCGAGCCGGGCGTGGGCGGCGGCGAGCCGGTCCCCGGCCCGGTCCGCCGTGTCGAGCGCGCCCGCCAGCAGTTCCCGGCCGCGCGCCGGCTCGCCGCGGGCGACCTTCGTCTCGCCCAGGCGGCGGGCGGCCTCGACGGCGGCGGCCTCGCCGGGGGCGGCCAGGTCCAGGCCCTGGGTGAGGAGGTCGTCGGCCCACGGCAGGTCGGAGCGGGCCAGCGCGGCCGTGCCGGCCCGGGTGAGCAGGGTGGCGGCGCGGGCCCGCAGGGCGTCGGTGTCCTCGTCGCGCGTGCCCAGTTCGGTGAGCAGGCGGTGGGCGCGGGCGAGGTGGGTGCCGGCGGCCGCGTCCCCGGCCTCGTGCCGGACGAGGACGCCGGCGGCGTGCTCGTGGCGCCGGGCGCGCACCTTCTTGGCCATGCCGCGGTAGGCGATCTCCTGGACGAGGGCGCTGCCGAAGCGGAGCACGGCGTTCGCGGCCGGGGTGCGGCCTCCGGTCTCGATGAGCCGCCTCCGTACGAGGCCGCGCAGCGGACCGGCGGCGGACTCCGCGGAGCCGCCGTGCCCGGAGCCGCCGTACCCGGAGCCGCCGTGCCCGGAGCCGCCGTACTCACCCGCGGATCGGCCGTGCTCACCCGCAGGACCGCCGTGGTCGCCGACGGAACCGCCGTACTCGCCCGTGGAACCGCCGTGCTCGCCCGCAGGACCGCCGTGCTCGCCCGCGCCGGCCAGGGCGGTCAGGTCGGCGCGGCGGAACTCGCGGCCCAGGACGGCGGCCAGTTGCAGCAGGGTCCGTTCCTCGAACGGGAGCGCGTCGATGCGGGCGCCGAGCAGGGCGTGGACGCTGAGCGGCAGGTCGTCGCACTCGGCCGCCATGGCCGTCAGGTGCTCCAGGTAGAGCGGATTGCCCTCGGCCCGGTCGAGGGCGTCCTCCAGCACTCCCTGCCGGTGGGCCGCCACCTCGACCAGTTCGGCGGCGAGGGCGGCGGCCTCCTCCCGGGTGAGCGGGGTCAGCATGAGGGAGGCGGAACGCATCCGGCCGCTGCCCCAGCCGGGACGGGTCTCCAGCAGCTCGGGGCGGGCGGCGCAGACCAGGGCGACCGGGGAGCGGTCGAGTTCGTCGAGCAGCCGGCCGGCGAGGTCGAGCAGCGGCGCGGACGCCCAGTGGCAGTCGTCCAGCACGAGCACCACGGGCCGCTCGCGGGACAGCCCGTCCAGCAGGCAGGCCAGCGCCATGAGGGTGTCGTCGGCCGAGGGGCTGGGCGTGCCGTCCGCGAGCAGACCGGTCCGCAGCAGCCGCAACGCCTGCTCCGCCTCGGTGCGTTCGGGCGCCGGCAGCCCGGCGAGCCCCGCGTCCTCGCCGACGGACGCGAGGACCTGGCGCACCGCGTCGGCGAGCGGCGCGAGGGTGCCGCTCTCGCCGTACGGGCGGCACCGTCCCTCGCCGTACGCCGGGCAGTCCCGCAGCCACTCCCGCAGCAGGCGCGTCTTGCCGAGGCCCGCCTCGCCGTAGACGGTCACCAGGTGCGAACGGGGGTCCGCCGTCAGTTTGCGCAGGAGCAGGCGGAGTTCGGCCAGTTCCGGCTCACGGCCGATGAAGGGGGTGTCGAAGCGGCGTACCCGCTCCGGGTCGTCCTCGTGCAGTTCGACCAGGCGGTGGGCCGGGACGGGGGCGTCGACGCCCTTCAGGGCGAGCGGGCCGGCGGGTTCGGTGACCGCCGAGGGGCCGGCGGCGTGCAGCGTGGCGGGGCCGATGAGGATCTCGCCCGCGCCGGCCTGCTGTTCGAGCCGGGCGCCGATGTTGACGACCTCGCCGGAGGCCAGGGCCTGCCGGGCGGCGGGGTCGACGTTCACCACCACCTCGCCGGTGTTCACGCCGATGCGGACGGCGAGCCGCACCCCGTGCTCCCGCTCCAGGTCGGCGTTGAGTCCGTCCAGGGCGGTGACCATGGCGCGGGCGGCGGCCAGGGCCCGGCGGGCGTCGTCCTCGTGGCGTGCGGGAATCCCGAAGACCGCCATCACGGCGTCGCCGATGAACTTCTCCACCGTGCCGCCGTGTTCCTCGATCCGGGCCCGCATCAGGGCGAAGTACCGGAGCGTCACGGTGCGCAGCGTCTCGGGGTCGAGCCGCCCGGACAGGGCCGTGGAGCCGACGAGGTCGCAGAAGACGACGGTCACCACCCGGCGCTCCTCGGCCGCGGCGGTGCCGGCCGCGGCCACGCAGGCGGTTCCGCACCGGGGGCAGAAGGCCGCCCCGTCCGGCGGGGGTTCGGGGCACCGGGGGCACCTCGTGCGTACGGCGCCGGTCATCGGGGGCACCCCGTGCGTACGGCGCCGGTCATCGGGGGCACCCCGTGCGTACGGCGCCGGTCGCCGGGGGCGCCGCGTCCGTGCGGCGCCGGTCGGCGGAGGCACCCGTCGGCATGTTCCCGGTCATCAGAACAGCGCTCCGCCGGCGATCTCGCTGTGCGCCTGGACCTCCGGCTCGGCCGCGTCCAGCCGCTCCTTCAGGCCCAGCAGCAGGGTCAGCTCCTCGGCGCTGAGGTCCCGGAGCACCTCCCGCTGTTCGGCGGAGAGGCTGTCGAGCGGGAACCCGGCGTCCTCCAGGGCCTGGAGGCGGTCGCGGTCGTGCGCGTGGTCATTCATGGGCGCTCTCCGGTAGGGGTCGGTGCCGTGGCGATGCGGTCGAACAGCTCGGCGAGGACGGTGACCGTGTGCAGGGCGCTGACGCCGACGAGGGAGCGCTGCGCGGGGTCCAGGGGCAGCCGTCCGACCAGCCGGTCCAGGTCCGCGCTGTGCCCGTCGTCGAGGTCCGCGTGCAGGCGTACGGTCTCGAAGGCGGCCCGCGGCAGTCCGGTCTCCCGCGCCAGCCGGCCGGCCAGGGCCGGTGCCGGCGCGTTGCCCTCCAGTGCCGCGATGTAGCCGAGCAGGGCCACCGGATGGCCGTGCTCGATCCAGTAGTACTGCGCTCCCACCAGGGCGGCGACGTGGGCCGGCGGGGCGGCGGCGGTCAGCTCGCCGGGCGCCGTCCCGCACGCCGCGGCGTCGGTGAGCAGCCAGTCGTCGTGGCCCCGTTCCTCCTCGGCGTGCGCACGCAGGTACCGCGCGAGGGCGGTGCCACCGGGTCGCTCCGCAGCGTCTCGCAGCGCGCGGCGGCCCGTTCCATCAGCGGGACGGAGGCGCGGATCACCTGGTGCATGGCGCGCAGGTAGTGCCGGTAGCGGCCGGGGAGCCCCGCGTCGGAGCGCCACATGCGGGCGGCGGCGGCCCGTACGACGGGCTGTGCGAGGGACAGGTGGAGGCGCAGGCTCGTGACGGCCGGCGAACTCATGCGGGTTCCTCCCCGTCCTCTGGCCCGCCCTCGAATCCGCTCTCGGGTCCGCCCTCCGGGCCGTCCTCGAATCCGCCTCCGGGCCGTCCTCACGGCCGTCGAGCAGTACGAGGGGCGCGTACCGGGCGCTGCCGTAGCGCCGCAGCAGCGCGGCGGCCCCCGCGTCGCGCTGGAGCCGGGCGCCGAGCACGTCCGTCGTGCCGGCCGCCGGGCGGGACCCGGCGCGTTCGGCGGCGTCGAGCGCCGCGGGCCGCCGGGCGAGGCCGCGGCAGTCGGCGCAGGACCCGACGCCGGCGGTGCGGACGGTGCGCAGCACGGGGGATTCCTGCAGCGGCGCCGTATCCGCGGCCAGTCGTCGACGGCGACGTGTCCCAGGCGCAGGTGCTCGGGCACGGGGCGGGCGTCCACGACGCGCTGGTTGCAGCAGGCCGCGACGGTGCCGTCGAAGGCCACGACCGGCCAGGCCGCCATCGCGCACGGTGCCGGACGGCTCTCGGCGGTGGCTCCCGCCCCGGCGCCCACCGCGGCGCCCGCGAGCGAAACCGTCCGGGCGGCCGCCCACGCGGCTGCCCGACCGGCCGCCTCTCCGGCCGTTCCTCCGGCCGCCCCTCGGGACGTCTGTCCGGCCGCCTGTTCCGCCGTCCATGCGGCTGCCCGTCCGGCCGGCCGGACGTGGTTGACGAGTACGGCCGCCCGGTCGCGGAATTCGGTGCGGATGGACGCGGTGACGTCCGCGAGGTACGGATCGTCCGCCGAATTTCCCACCACGTGGAAACTCACGTCGATTCCGCTTTCCATGATGCGGTGCATCGCGCGGAACACGGCCGCCCGCGGTACTTCACGTTCGTGGAACACGTCGATGCTCGCCGAGAAATGGTCGACGTGCGTGAGTGCGCGCATGATGCGGTCGGGTATCCGCCCCTCGGCGGCGAAGAACATGCCGCTGAGGACCGAGGTCCGGGTGCCGGCCGACGCGGCGAGCGCCGCGAGGTCGCCCACGAGCGCGGGCCGCAGCAGCGGTTCGCCGCCCGTGAGCATGAGGACCTCGGGACGGTCCCGGGCGGTGAACCCGCCGACGAAGCGGCGCAGCGCCGCGGCCGGGGTGTCCTCGCCCGGGGCCCGGACGAGGTGGAGCAGTGGCGCAGCTCAGCGGGCAGCGTCTGGTGAGGGTGGCGAGGAGCCCGGCAGCGGGCACCGGACGCAGTTCGATGATCTCCGCCAGCCGCATCGCGTCACCTCCGTCGGTCACCGGGACCTGCGGCGTCAGCGTGCGCGGCACCGGTTCGGCCGCGGTTGGCGTCCGGTTCGGGCCCGGTACACGGCGCGGGACCCGCGGGTCGCGTCCGCGACGGAACATGACAGGTCGATTCACCCCGCCATCTGCACGAATGGGCGCTTTATCCTGGCGGGTGCGTTGCTGCATGCAAGTTGACCCACCCCCGGCCCCATGGCCCCGTCACCGGCGTGTGCGCATCCTGTGAAGACGGCAGGGAATTCCCCCTCGAATACCTTCGAGCCCCTCGGATTCCCCTCGATTTCCTTCGCTTCCCGGCGTCCCCTCGGCGCCCCCTCGGCGTTCCCCCGGCGCCCCTCACCCCCTACCGCCCCCGGAGGTTTTCGTGCACGGAATCGTTCTCCTCTCCCGGAACTCCTCTCAGAACTCCGACGACACCGGCTGGGGAAGGGGCTGAGGGCGGATGAACGACACGTCCACGGAAATCCGCGGCGGGGAGACGGGGCCCGGAATTCCGCTCCGGCGCACCGACGACGGCCGCACCGACGACGGCCGCGGCGGCGCCCCACCCTCCTGCGACTCGCCCTCCTCGGTCCGCTGCGGGCCTCCCGCGACGGTCTGCCGCTGCCGCTGGGTCCGCTGAAACAGCGCCTGGTCCTGGCGGTCCTGCTCACCCGCCCCAACACCCCGGTGTCGCTGGGGGATCTGACCGACGCCGTCTGGCCCGACGATCCGCCCCGCACGGCCCGCAAGAACCTCCAGGTGTACGTCTCGACCCTGCGTCGGGTGCTCGACCCCGAGGACCTCGGCCGGCTGCGCCACGGTCCCGGCGGCTACGTCCTCCAGGTCACCACGGAGGAATGCGACGCCCTGCGCTTCGAGGAACTGGCCCGGCGCGGCGACGCCGAGGTGCGCGTGGGCGCGCCGAGCCGCGCCGCACGCCTGTACCGCCAGGCACTGGACCTGTGGCGGGCCGACCCCTTCAGCGACCTCGCCGCCCACGCCGACGTGCTGCGCGCCGCCGTCGAACGGCAGCACGCCCGGCGGCTGGCCGTGTACGAGGCGTGGGCGGAGGCGCAGTTGGAGAGCGGCGAACCGGCGCCGGTCGCCGACACCGTGGACGACATGGTGAGCCGTCACCCGCTGCGCGAGCGGCTGCGCGCCGCCCAGCTCACCGCGCTGCACCGGGTCGGCCGCAGGACGGAGGCGCTGGCCGCCTACGACGACTGCCGTCAGCGGCTCTCCCGGGAACTGGGCCTGGAACCCGGTGCGGCGCTCCAGGGCGCCTACCGCTCGCTGCTGGAGGACGCGGCCCCGCCCCGGGCCCGCGGCGGCCCCGCCGGGGTACGGCTCCTGCCGCCGGACCTCACCGACTTCACCGGGCGGACGCGGGAGGTCGAGGAGGTCAGTGCCCGGCTGGGCCGCGAGGGCGGGCCCCCGGTGCTGCTCACCGGTCCGGCCGGCGTCGGCAAGACGGCCCTCGCCGTGCACGTCGCGCACCGCCTCGCCGACCGCTACCCCGACGGCGTGGTCGCCACCCGGCTCGCCGCCGAGGACGGCTCCCCGCGCCCGTGGGCGTCGGTGCTGGCGGAGCTGGCCCGTTCGCTGGGCCGCACCGAGCGGCTGCCCGCCGACCGGGAGGAGGCCGCCACCGCCTGGCGTTCCTGGCTGTCCGGCCGGCGGATCCTGCTGCTCCTGGACGACGCGCCCGACGCCGCCGCCCTCGGCCCGCTGCTGCCGTCGTCGGGCACCACCGCCGCGCTGGTCACCTCCCGGAGCCGGCTGCCCTGCCTGGAGTCCGCGCACCGGACCGAACTCCCGCCGCTGTCCCCCGAGGAGGCGCTGGACCTGCTCGGTGCCATCATCGGGCGGACCCGGCTGGCCGCCGAGCACGCGGCGGCCGCGCGCATCGTCACGGCCGCCGGACTCCTCCCGTTCGCCCTGCGCGCGGGCGGGAACCGCCTGTCCGTGCTGCGCCACGTGCCGCTCGGGCGGTACGCGGACCGCCTCGAACACCCCGCGGAGGCCCTGGACGAACTCGCCTCCGGCGGCCTCGGGGTCCGCGCCCGCCTCGCCGACGCCTGGGCCCGGCTGCCCGCGCCCACCCGCGGCACCCTGCACGCCCTGGCCGCGCTGCCGGGCCCGGCCTTCACCCTCTCCGCCGCCGCCCACGCCCTGGGCCTGGACGGCCGCGACACGCAGCGCGCCCTGGAGGACCTGATCGACGTCGGCGTCCTGGCCCCACCGTCCGCTCCCGAGGTGACCGCGCACACGGCGGCGGCCCCGGAGACGGAGCGCTACGAACTCCCCTGGCTGACGCTGCTGTTCGCACGGGAACAGGCGGCCGCGCCGGGGCCGCGGAGCTAGGCGGTGGCCATGACGTCCCGTCCGGCCCACGACGGCCGACACCCGCACCCGGCGCCCCGCCGCAGCACCGGCACGGCCTCCTCTCCGGACGGGCCGGACGACCTCGGCGACCTCGACGGGCCGAACGGGCTCGACGAGCCGGACAGGCTCAACAGGCCGGACGACCTCGGCGAGCCGGACAGGCTCGACGGGCCGAACAGGCCGGACTCCGGCCGAGGCAGCCCGTCGACCGGCGTCGGTCGGCTCAGGGATCAGCCCCGGAGGAGGAGGAGAGCCGGACCGTCCGGGTCCGTCGGGGCGCGGAGAGCCCGTCTCCTCCCGGAGCCCTCCCCGGCGGGGCGCTCAGGCGCCGCCCGGGGCCGCCGCGGCCCGGCCGGAGGACTCCACACGGGCCAGATAACCGGCCTGGAAACGGCTGGCCGCGCCCAGCTGCTCCATGATCTCGGCGATGTGCTTGCGGCAGGTGCGCAGCGACATGCCCAGCCGACGGGCCACCATCTCGTCCTTCATGCCCTCCGCCAGCAGCCGCAGGATGGCCTGCTTCACCTCGTCCCGCGCCGAACTCTCCGTCCAGGCCGGCTGGTAGGGCTCGGCCAGTGACCAGGCGTGGTCGAAGGTCGCGCACAGGTACGCCACCGTGGAGGGCTCGTGGATGACGATGGCCGCGTCCAGGTCGTCCTGGTGCGGGATGAACACCGTCTCCGCGTCGAAGGCGACCATGCGGCCGAACAGTTCGCTCAGCGTCCGGACCTCGGCCCCCTCGTCGATCATCCGGCGGGCGTACTCCTGGGTGGGCGGGTGGTAGCGGGCCGTGTGCTGGTAGAGGGTGCGCATCCGCACGCCCCGGCGCAGCATGTCCCGGTCCTGGACGAACGCCTGCTCCAGCAGCGCCGGGGACCGGCCCCCGCCGGGGTGGCAGGTGCGGACCTCGTGGCGGCACCGCATGGTCGCCTCGGTGATCATGCCCACGACCGTCTTCAGGTCGGTGACCTCGGTCAGCGGCGTCCGTCCCTGCCACCGGCGCCGGCCCTCAGTGTAGAACGGCGCGAGGAGGGCCAGTTCGCCCCGCAGCCGGTCGATCTCGGCGAGCTGCCGGCGCAGCCCCGCCTCCCTCGGTGCCACCAGGGCGGCGATGGCCGCGTCCGGCGCCACGGTCACCAGCCGGCAGGGTTCCTCGGGCAGGCGCCGCAGCAGCAGCAGTTCGGTCAGGGCCGCCACCGCCGACTCCACGCGGCGCTCCGGCAGCCCCAGCGCCGCCTCCAGCGTCCCGGCGTCGCACGATCCCTGGTCACTGACCCAGCGGAACACCCGCACGGCGTCCGCGGACAGCCGGGTGCCGGACGCCGTCTCCTCGGTCTCGGTCTCGGCCTCGGCCGCCTCGCGAAGACCCGTTAACTGGCCGTCCCCACCGATGCCGCTCACCCAACCCCTCGAAAGCCGGACGACTCCGCCCCCAACCCGTACGGATGTCCATTGTTCAGGCGTGCGGCGGATATTCCCAGACCCTCCTGGCCGGCCCCTCCCGGAAGGAACCACCATGGAACGGACCAAAGCGGCACTGGCCCTCGCCCTGTCCCTGGACCTCGCCACCCGCCTCCTCGGCTGCCGGGTGCACGTCCGGCGACGCCCGGCCGGCGACACCGCCCGCGAGATCCTCGACCAGCCCCCACGACCGCTGCGCGGCAAGGACGACGGCACGGCCACGGTGCCCGTGCCGCACTGGTGAGGGGTACGGGTGGGGGCTTCGGTCAGCCGCGCAGCAGGCCTCCGGACCCCACCTGCGCGCACAGAGGCGGCTCTGCCCTCTCCCTCGTGCGCGAGATGGAGCCCATGACGGGCCCGGATCGCCATGACGCAGTACGTCACGCACAGGGCGGCCGAGGCGGGATCGACTGCCGCGTCCGCACACGTGTCGGAGAGGAGACCCTTGCCGCTGTCGGGAGGGCCACCGATCGGGCGGTCGCCGTCGGAGGGGAGGCTGTCGAGGCAGATGAGGGCCGCGTCTCCCCCAGGACGTCCGCCGCGGCGCTCCGGGCGTCCGGACCACACCCTCCAGGGCGCGCGAGGTCACGTATCCCTTGGTGTCGGCGTCCCGGTCGAGCAGGGTCCGCGTCACGCCACTGGAGGGGAAGGCGGCCCGAACACATTTCCCTCACGAATCCGTGCAACCTTTGCCACATGCGGACCGTCACCGTCTGCATGCGCCACCACACTCAGGGCGGACGGCCCCAGCCCGGCCGACTCCGCCCGGAGCCACCCCCACCCCGACGCACCGCCCGGCGCTTCACCACGCTGCGACGGACTGGCGCCTCACCTCACTCACCCCACCCTGACAATCTCACAGAGCATATGGCGACACGTTGACGACGTAAACAGACCTTAAGACCTCCATTACCGCACCAATTCGTGTACGGTTGCGGACACCTCGCTCCCGCTCTGCAACGATGAGCGGAGCGGCAATGAATGCAGGGGGCACGTTCCTTTCCCCGCTCCAGGCGTGGGACGGGAACGGAACGGCAGAGGACAGGGGGAGCGGCAGTGAGCCAGGAGCTGCTGGACGGCAGGTTCCGCATCGGGCACGTCATCGGCAAGGGCAACATGGGAGAGGTCCACCGGGCCGAGGATCTCCAGACCTCCGAAGGCACCCCTGAGCGCACGGTCGCCGTCAAGACCATCCTGCGCCGCCGCATCTGGAACGAGGGCCGCCGCGCCCAACTCCGCGCCGAACTGGACGCGTACTTTCTCCACCTCCACGGAGTCTCAGCCGAGGACGCCAACTACATCCTGGAGTCCTTCCGGACCGAGAACGGCGGCCTCAAGAACAACAAGATCGCCAAGTACGGCGAGTACCGCACCGAGCGCCTGGTCCTCGCCGAGTACGACCGCATGGCCTCCGCCGGCCTGAGCCTGGACAAGCCCCCGTGGACGGCGGAACCTGCGCCTCGCACCTCAACCCGCCTCCCGGCCACGGACCCCGACATGAAAGGTCCGGGGAATGACGAGTCCGCCGTCGGCAGGCGGAGCGGGGCAGCCGGTGTCAGGGACGCGGGCCGAGGCGGTCGCACGGGAGCGGGAGCGGCTGAGGGCTCTCAGGGAGCGTCGGGACGCCCAGAGCGCAGACGTGGGGGTCGACGGGTTCACCGTGCGCAGGTGGCGCAAGGCGGGCGTGTTCGGAGCCCAGGCGGTACTGCAGGCCCACGCTCTGCTCCGACAACTCGCATCCCTCGCACAGGACGCGACGCACGACGCCCTGACCGACGCCCTGCGCGACGAACCGGACGACCGGCTGCTGCCTGCTGTGCGGACCGTCCTCGAACGAGCCGACCCAGCCACGGTCGCCACGGCACTTACGGCGGTCCACGCGGGCGGCTTCCTGTGGCTGACCGAGGTCGGGGAGCAACGGCTCACCGCCCTGACAGCGGGCGACAACACGCTCGCCGTCTCCGCGAGCGAGGATCCCTCCGGAGCCTTCGCCCTCCTCACGGCGTTCGCGACGGAGGGTACGGCCGCCTTCCCGCCTCGGATGCTGCCGCGTGTGCTTCCTTGGATACCACCGAGCGTCCTCGACGACCTCATCGACGCCGGAGCGGTCGGTCCCGAGCATCAGCCCTGGCAGTACCGGGCCGATGAGCCGGAGCACGCTTACCTCAAAGCCCGGCTGGTTCCCGATCAGGTATCCGCCGAGCAGGCAACCGCGCTGGAGTGGACGGCCCGGCAGCGGCGGAACGCGTTCCTCGCCGGGGGTGAGCCGCTGCCCTCGGTCGGCGACGTCTACGACCTCTTGGAGCGAGTTGCCGACGGCGACGCTTCGGTGGTGAAGGAGCTCGAAAGGAAGCTGCCCCGCGATCTGGTGCTCCGACTGCGCCGGCTTCTCGACGGGGTCGATGTCGGCAACTGGGGCCGGGACATCTGGGAGGACAGGGGGCTGTGGCGGCTCATTTTCTCTCTGTGGGAGCCCAAGGCTGCCGTCAACCCGTCGCGGTCGCCCCTGCACGCGCTCATGGCACTGCGTCAGGCCTACGACCTGCTGTGCCTGAACGACCTGGCCCATGCGTCGTCCCAGATAGACAAGCTGGTGTCGTTCGAGACCGCTGCCCCGGCCTACCGAGCCGAAGCCCTCAACTTCCATGCGTACACGCTGTTGCTCCAGGAGGAACTGGACGCGGCGGCCGCCGCCCTGAAGGGGATCAGCGGATCGAGCGAGTCGGCCGAGTCCAATCTCCGAATGATCGAGCAGCGTCGGACCGTTCCCCGTAACGACAGACCGGCAGCGTCCAACCCCTACCTGGACCTCGGGCTGCCGCACGGCGCACCGAACTGGGAGACCCGGTACCGGGACCTCCGCCGGGAGCATGTGCGCGACGTGGACATGAGCGCGCGGCTCAACAGCGCGATGAAACGCATCAGAGACGCCGAACGCGACGAGGACTCGTCCGGCTTCTTCGTGCTACCGCTCGACGCGGACATGTTCGAGCTTCCGGACGAGGTGCCGGTCACGCTGGTCCCGCCCCTGGCCCTCTGACCAGGCGAACGATCCCTCACTCTCCCGAAGACCTCGGGCTCGTGCGGCAGCGAGCGGTGGCGGATCTGCTGCCCCACCTGCTCAGCGCCCCCCGGCGCCCCGATCGCAACGCAAGGATGCACACACAGTGAAAAAGGTGCCCCGCAGCCAGCGGAAGACCACAGCAGCCCCCAAGCGCGTTACCCCCAAGGGGAACAACGGCCTCAAACACCGTCGGGAGAAGCGGCAGGCGGCAGCAGATGTCCCCAAGGACTCCCCGCGTACCTACCGCCCCGAGGAACTACTCAGCCCTCACATGCTGCTCTCCCGTTTCACCGAGCGGGCGACCGGCCTCCTGACCGCTGTCCCGGAGGAGGGACGGCCCACACAGGCCGCCGTGACCGCTGCCTTGCGCCAGGCCGTACTGGAGGCGTTTCGCTCCAGGGAGGAGTACGTGGCCCGGATGGTCGAGGTCGATCTGCTCGCCGGCTCGCCCAACCAGAGTGCCAGTTCGCTTCGGAAGGGCATCCGTACCGCCTTGCTGGACCAAGGCGTGCGATGTGTGGACTCACCCGACGGGGAAAGCGAACTCTTCGTGGTGGTGGAAGGTGATGGTGAGGCGTTCGAGGTGCTGCGCCCGGCCTACGTGGACCAGGCCACCGGCAAGCTGGTGCTCTCCGGACAACTGCGCCGCCTGCCCGGGCCCGACGAAGGAGACCACTCTGTCGGGAACGACGAGGCTCCGAACGGGGAGGGCGTGTGACCGCCACCGGGATCGATTTCGGCACCACCAACTCCGTGGTGGCCCAGTGGATGGGCAACGACGCCGACGTGCTGCTGTTGGATGCCCACCACATCGACGCCGACTGGCGTCACCCCGGCTTCGAGTACCTCTTCCCATCGGTGGTGGGCATGAGTTCGCTGCGCCGGGGAGCGTTGTTCGGCTGGGAGGCCAAACTCCGCTCCGAGGAGGCGGCCGAGGCCTGCAAGCGACTTCTCAAGAGCGACGAGTACGTCACGATCCACGGCCGCAGGTTCGCGGCTACGACGGTGGCCGCCGGTGTCTTCCAGGCCATGCGGAAGGGCGCGGAACACAATCTCACCGCGATTGACCAGGCCGTGATCACCGTGCCCGCCAACGCCACGGGTGCCGCGCGCTATCGCACGCGCGCCGCCGCGCAGTTCGCGGGCATCGACGTCCTGGCGCTGCTCAACGAACCGACGGCAGCCGCGATCTCGTACGTGCACGAGCTGCAGGAGGCCCGCACCATCCTGGTCTTCGACTGGGGCGGCGGCACGATCGACGTCACCGTGCTCGACTACCAGGAGGGGTTCTTCGAGGAGCTTGCGTCACGGGGTGTGACCGAGCTGGGCGGTCTGGAGATCGACCGCCGTCTGCGTGATCTCGTCCTCGAACGGGCTCCGGCGCGATCGGTGTGGACGCCTGCGCAGGAGCGACAGTTCGGGCTGGACGTGGAGCGCAGCAAGATCCGTCTGTCCTCCGAGGACTCCGTCACCGTCAGGACTCCGGACGGTGACACTGTCGAGGTGTGGCAGGAGGAGCTGGAGGAGGCCATCACCGACCTCGTGGACCGCGCCCTCGCACCGGTCCAGCAGTGCCTCACCGACCTGCATATGGCACCTCTGGACGTGGACGCAGTGCTGATGATCGGCGGCACCAGCCAGATCCCGAGCGTCCGGACGGCGGTCGCCGAGGTCATGCAGCAGCAGCCCGTGGAAGTCGGCGTGTGCGATCCCATGACGGCGGTCGCCCGCGGTGCCTCTATCGCGGCAGCGGTGCTGTCAGGGGAGGCTGACGGCGTGATCCAGGTGGCGACGAGCCATGCCCTGGGTACGGTCGTCACGGACGACACCGGCCGGCGGAAGTTCAGCCAGATCATTCCGCGCAACTCACCGCTGCCGTGGAAGGAGCGCAAGAACTACACGCCGGGCCGGGACAACGCCCGCAGTCTCGCCGTGGAGATCTGGGAGGGTGCCCCGGAGCGACCTCTGGATCACCCCGACAATGTGCAGTTGACAGAACTCCGGCTCACCTATCAGGACCCTCGGCTCGTGAGGACTCCCGGTTCCTGCTGGAGTACACGTACGACACGAACGGGCTTCTGCACGTCAAGGCGACTCTTGAACGTACCGGTGAGGAAGTGCTGAACGAGGAGATCAAGAGTTTCAGCTCTGGTGGCCGACGCCGGCAGTGCGCAGGGAACTTGAGGATCTGCTCGCCGGCAACGTGGTCACCAGGCCGCTACCGACACAGGTACAGAAGCGAGCCACGGGTTCAGCGCCTGCGGCGCTCGTGGTAGACGGTTCCAACCTGGCGTGGATCGGCAGGTCGCCGCGGCAACCTGGTGTGTACGGCAGCGACGACCGACCGTCCTACGCCCAACTGCTTTCCGCCCTCGATGCCCTGACCTCGCGGTACCCCGACGCCGTGCTCCACGTGGTCGTCGACGCCACTTTCAAGCACAAGGTTGCGGAGGAAGAGCGTGCGGCAGTGGATTCGGCGCTCAGCAAAGGCGATCTCATCCAGCCTCCGGCCGGAACCGAAGGCAAGGGCGATGCGCTTGTCACAGCGATCGCGGAGGACACCGGCGGAACCGTCGTCACCAACGACAACTATGCCGAGTTGCAGAACAGATACCCCTGGCTGCGGAACAAGGAACGAGTGCTCGGGGTCACCTTGTCGCAAGGGAGGTGGGTTTTCACACCGCGCACCTGCGTGCCGTCGCCTCGCCACCGGATCGTACGAGCGGAGGTGCCTCAGCAGTCCCGGGCCTTGATTCCCCGAGCCCCGGCCCCCTTCCCGAGTTCAGATACCACCGCCCCCACGAGGAGTAGGGGTGAATGCCATGGCAGTGAATGACACGGCGAGTCTCAGAGCCGAGGTGTTGGCCCTCCTGCTGGAGCCGTTGGGTGTCGACGCCATGGCCGGGCCGGCCTCACTCGAGAGGCTCGCCAAGGACGTGGAGGCGGTCGCCCAAGCGTGTGGGTGTGCCGGTCTGCCGCCGTCCGGGAGCACTCTTCGGCGGGTGGCCGAAGCCGCGGCGGCGTGCGTCGAGGAACAGGAACTGGTCCGCCTGGCAACAGCTCTGGGCCGGACTCTGACGCCCGACGGGGCCGGATTCCTCCGGGAGTTGATGCGGCTCGAAGGAGTACGGTCTCATCTCCAGGCGCTTGAGGGTGTGCCGGTGGAAGCGCTTCGGGCGGACCTCGCGGATGTGGCGATCGCGGAACGGCTACTGCCTGGAGCCCTTGAGCCATGTCGTCGTGCGGAACAGGAATGGCCCAAGGAGATCTGGCGTACGATCCGTGAGATCGACGTCGAACTCGCGTTGACCGCCCTGAGTCGTCGCCGAGGAACCCGGCAGGCGGCAGACACGCGTGAGCTAGTGCTCAGACACAGCGTCTCGGCAGCTCGCGATCTGCGGAACCGGGATCTGGTGGCGCGGCTGGAGAAGGTGCGGGACTTCGTCGCCGCGGAGAAGTCGTACGAGGCGGTCCTGTCCGTGCGACCGCAGTGGTGGCGCTGGCTCGGGCCTGACGGGCGGTCGGGGTTCAGATCGGATCGGTGTGACGCCCTGGTGTGGGCGATCAAGGCTCGCGACACCGGCGCCGTTTCAGGGAGCGCTCTGGACATGCTCGCGGACGACAGCGTGCGGGCGGTGATCGAGCACGGGCTCGCGACGGCGCCTCTGAACACGGCCGCGTCCCTGGCCGCGCCTGCAACGAGTTCGGCCGCACGGCTCGTGGCGGGACTGCCGGCGGTCGCCGCTCGGACCGACATCAGCGAGCTACGAGCGTTCGAGTCGTGGTACACAAAAAACATCGAGTTGTTCGACCGCGTGGCGGCGGCCATGGACGCGCGGCGAACCGAACCAGATCTCCGCGAGGCCCTTGAGTCCCTGGTCGGCGAGCTCGCGCTTCCGTCCGGTGCGGTGGACGCGAGCCGTTCGGCCTACCGCGATATCCAGTCCACCCTCCGGGCCGAGGTCGAGGCACGTCTTCAGCGGACGTCGTACTCAGCGCATGCAATCGAGAGCGAGGATCTCGTCGGGGCCATCAGCCACATCGGGGTGCTCGAACGCGAACTGCGTGATGCCGTGCGGACCATGCCCGCGGTGAGAGGCAGACTTCTCGTGGCCATCGCCGGAAGAACCAAGTCCGGGAAGACCACGCTCCGCAAAGCCCTCACCCGTGACGCGGACCGAACCGGGATCGGGCGAGGTGCGCACCGCACCACACGGAAGACCTCCGCGTTCGAGCTCGGCTCCGTGACCTACCTCGATACGCCCGGCGTCGCCGCGAAGGACGACGACTTCGACGCCCGACACGCTCGGGCCGCGTGCGACATCGCCGACGTGGTCATATGGAACTACGCCGACACCCTGCGCGACGAGGAGTCGTCCGAACTCCAACGACTCCTCCTCTCGGGAAAGCCTCTGCTCACTGTCGTCAACGTGAAGGAACGAGTCGACACACCGGACCGCCTTCACCTCTTCGCCCAGCGCCCGGAGAGAGCGTTCGCGTCGGCGCCGGGTCACGCCGTGCGGATCGAGCAGGTCTCCCGAGCGGTCGGAGTCGCACCGCCCGTCGTCCTCGCGGTCCACTCCGGTGCCGCGCACGAAGCGTTGTCCACGGGGGATCGTGAGCTGGGAGACAAGGCCCTCCGGGCGAGCAGGTTGCTCGAGCTGGAACAGTCCCTCGCCCAGCTCCTGGCCGAGCGCGCCATTCCGCTTCGTGCCGTTCGGCTGGCCGAAGGTGTGCGAGCGCCGCTCGCCGCGTTCCACGACCGGGCGGTCGAGGTACTCCCTCAGATCGGTCTCGCGCTCGGCGAACTCGAACGCTCGGCGCCGAGTCAGCGGGACGCGTTGCTCGAAGCTTTCCGGATCGCGGGTCAGAAGACGCGCGACCGACTCGAAGCCGAGCGTCACCGTGCCAAAGAACGGTTGCCGGATGTGGTTCGGGAACTGGGCGGCGTGGATCACGCGCAGCGATGGAGCGACTTCCTCACCGGTCTGGACCTGGAGGAACTTGTCTCGAGTCTTGAGAGCGAGTTCGAGCAGGAGATGCGGAGACGGGAGAGGGTTCTGCGCGCGCAGGCAAGCACCGCGGAGCGGCAGGACGACAAGCACCTGCGTGTACAACCCTCTCCTGACGCATCGATCGGGAACCTGAGCGCAGCGGCTGCCAAAGGGGCGGCGACAGCCCTCTTTAATTCACTCGCCGCCCATGGGATCGCCAAGAAACTCGCTACGGGTGCCAGTACGGCCAACCCTGCTGTGGTGGCAGTGAGCTATGCGCTGGACCCGCTGGTCGGAGCGGCAAAAGCGGTGAGCAGTGAGGTTGATCGTCTGCGGCAGGCCAAGGACAAGTGGACGGCCGATACCACGGCCGCGGCCGAGGCCGGGCTCGACGAGCTGTTCAACAGTGTCGAGGCACAGTTGGCTCGAATCGTGCATGACGCGAAGATGCAAGTCGGTGACCAGTTCGAAGCGCAGTCCGCGGACATCAGGAGCACACGGAAACGGTTCGAGCGGGTCCGTCGGCTGCGGTCGTCCGTGCGGTCCGCCCTTGATGCCATCGACCTCGTCCTGGCCCGCCGGCTCCTGGCCCTTGCGGGCGGGGACCCGGGGGCGATCCGTCGGGCACGCCGTACGCCGGGCGTCGAACTTCGCGTCTGGACCGACGCGTCCCGCATCGCGAAAGTGCGGGCGTGTTTCCAGGACCAGTTCGTCGATGTCCTCACCGAGCGGATCGAGATCTGTTCGGAATCCGGGAGCGTCGGCACCCGCGGAGCGAGCGAAGGGAAGGCAGATGACTGACGGCAATTCGGTTGACGCGTCGGAGAGCAACGAGGGTCTGAACGCCCTCGTACCCGCGCTGATCGCACGGGCTGAGAGCACTCTGAACACTCACCCTCGTACTCGGGGCCTGACAGCGAGCCTGCCCCATGCCGACGCGAGCCCGCTGCGGATCGCGCTCCTGGGTCCGTACAGTGCGGGGAAGTCGATGCTCATCGCGGCACTGCTCCGGCTCCCGCCAGCCGCCGTCGATGAACTCGTCGACGCGGCGCCCAAGACGCACGAGCCGACGCCGTACCCGTGGAACGACGTGACGCTCGTCGACCTGCCGGGGACACTTTCAGGCAACGACGGCCATTCCGGTGCGGCGCGGCGCGGCGTGCGTAATGCGGACGCGCTGATGATCGTGACAACGAGCGAACTACCGGGCGAGGCGGAGACCAGGGCGATTCTGCAGGCGCTCGATGCCGACGGGTTCGCTGACCGAAGTGTGGTCGTCGTCAACAAGATGAACGCCGAGAACAGTGATCGCGACGTCATCCTCGACGAGATTCGCAAGCGACTCGGTCCCTTCGCCGACCGTGTCCCGATCGTCCCGACCGACGCGCGCGACTACGTCGACGCAGTCAATGACCCCGACCTCACGGTCGCTCAGCGTGAGCTGCTTGTCGCGGAGAGCGGTGTCGACGCTCTTACAGCCGAGTTGCGGAGCATCATCGCACCAGGTGTCGACGGCGTCCGGCCCAGAGCGCAGGCATT
The DNA here is from genome assembly GCA_021568835.1 of Streptomyces sp. Tue 6430. Taxonomy (GTDB): domain Bacteria; phylum Actinomycetota; class Actinomycetes; order Streptomycetales; family Streptomycetaceae; genus Streptomyces. The sequence continues at coordinate 364,511 of JAKGSH010000001.1, read as the reverse complement.
CGAACTCCTTCGGGTTCTGGCGGACGCCGAACAGAAGTGGGAACTGGACGGCGAGGAACTCGGCGCCGCGGAGACCGCGAAGGAGGTCAAGGAGTCGATCTCCCGGGCGAAGGAGAGTGTGCTGAGCACCCTGGAGAGGGAGAGCGAGGTCGTCGCTTCCAAGATCAAAACGGCGGGAGGCAAGGCCGCCGCCGGCATATCGGAGAAGGACGGCGTCGTCCCCGTCGACGTCGCTCGCGCCGTCAGTGAGGAACTGGTGCGTGCGAGCACCGAGTTCGACGCCAATTTCTCCTCATCGGTGAGGACAGCGTTCGATGCGCTGGTCGCCGAGTACGGAACCGATGTGCCTGAGCCTGAAGACTGGGTGAACGACCTCGACTCACCCGAGCCGACGATCGACACGTCCCCGGATGACGAATCACCGCTGGCGCGTGCGGTCAGGGAAGCCGCGGAGAAGGCCGCGAAGACGGGCGCCAAGAAGATGCATGAGTGGATCGGGAAGGTCGCAGTCGGCGGTAGCGAGCAGGGAAGCACAGCCTCCGACATCGCGAACTGGCTCAACAAGCATCAAGTGGGCCAGAAGGTGCTCGACGCCAGTGGGAAGATCACCAACGGCGTGGGCAAGTTCAAGCCGTGGGGTAAGGGCAAGGCGGCCAGCAAGGTCGCCAGTACGGCCGGCAAGGTACAGATGGCGCTGGTGGTCATGGGACCGTTGATGGACCTGACGAGCGTCGCACAGGACCAGAGCAAGTGGATGGCGATCAACAAGCACCGGAAGATGATCAGGGATCACTTCGACAAGGAAGCACACAGACAGCGGACCGGTCTCACTGACGCCGGTGGGCGGCACCTGAGCGAGTGGATCGCCGAGGTGGAACAGTCGCTCAGCGGTCTCACGAAGCAGGGTGCCGAGATCAGCGCTGAGCGTGAGACAGCGTTGGGGGAGATCAAGAGCCTCCGCGACGAGGCCGAGAAGCTTGTCAGGCCTGCCGCCGACTGACCCGGCGGGCCGGTGTCCCGGCGGTGAACGTGACTACGCCACTGCCGGGACGACTCAGCTCAGGAGCGCGCCGCGAAGCCCACGAACTGCGACCACCCCTTACGCCCGACGGCGAAGTGGGGATGCGTCACGTCCTTGGAGTCCCGTACGTGGATGGCCTGTTCAGTGACGGCGACCTCAACACAGCTGTCTCCCTGCGCGCTGCTGTAGCTGGACTTGAACCAGTCGAGTTCCGACGTACTCATAGCGCTCCTCGAATCCGCTCCAGCAGACCCACGGAGTCCTTCGGGGGGAGGGCCTGCGAACGCAGTCTCGCATAGCGCATGTGCAGTCGGCTGACCTGTTTCGGGTCAGCGATCAAACGGCCGTTCTCCTGCCCTTCCGAGTAACCGCGCCAACTCCCCTCAGGGGTCTCCAGCAACTGGATGGGCCCTGCCATGCATGCGTGGTGCTCGGAGTTCGCCGGCATGATCTGCAGGGTGACGTTCCTCGGAGCAATCGCCTCCAAGACGTGGTCGACCAGGTCACGGGTAACCTCCGCCCCTCCCAGGCGACGCATGAACACGGCCTCTTCCACGATGAAGTCGAAGGTGGTGTTGGGCCGCTCCCTCAGAAGCAGTTGACGCTCGATACGGCCCCGCACCGTGGTCTCAAGGGCGTCGTCCGACAGGGGTGGGATGTCCTCTTCACAGAGGGCGCGCATGTACCCCTCCGACTGCAACAACCCCGGCACCAGCCGACACTCGTACGTGCACAGGCTCACCGCCACCTTCTCCAGCCGGGCCCACCGCCGGAACCAGGCCGCCAACCCCGCCTCGCCCCGCGTCAGGTGCCCGGCCGCCTTCCGCAGCGCGCCCGTGTTCCCCAGCGCCTCCTCGGCCCACTCCACGAACGACACGTCGGGCATCCGGCGCCCCAACTCCACCGACTCCACGGTGTGTTTGGAGAACCGCACGAGCGCCGCGAACTCGACCCGGCTGAGCTGGGCGTGCTCGCGCAGGGCCTGGACGACGGCCCCGAACGTCCGCAGACTGTCGGAAGGGTCGGGCTCGTGCTCCCCCTCGCAAACCGTCACGTCGCTGCTGTCCGTCATACGCGGCCACCTCCAGGTGCGTACGTCCTCTGCGGTTTCTCCGCGATCGACAGCACCCAGCGTGACGGCAAGATCGCCGTACCGTCCACAGAATGTGCCCGTACGCTGACGCACCGTACGGGCCGCGCTACTGGAACACGCCCCCGCACGCCCGCCACGGTTTCCCCATGCACGCCTCCACACCCCAATCCTGCGCTACCGTACGCACGTTCGCGCAGCGGCTCTCCTCCACCCGCCGCGGTGCCCGTCTGGCCAGGCTGCTGGCCGTGGAACGGCTGACCGCCTGGGACATGTCACCCGGAGTCATCGAGCGGGCGGAACACGTCGTCGCGGAGCTGGCGGCGAACGCGGCGCTGCACGGCTGCGTCCAGGGGCGCGACTTCCTGCTGGTACTGACGCTGGACGACGCGGCCGGCACCCTGCGGATCGCGGTGAGCGACACGCGGGGCGCGTACCGCCCCGCGATCCCCCCGGAGCGGGGCCCGGACCACGAGTCGGGCCGCGGACTGCTCCTGGTCGACGCCCTGGCCGACCGCTGGGGCACGGAGCCCCGCCCGCCGTCGGGCAAGACCGTCTGGGCGGAGCTGCTCTGCGACCCGAGCCGGCAACCGTCCCCCACCCGCCGGCCGTGAGACTTCCCCGTTCCCCACGGCCGAATACGCGTCGGGCCCGGGTCCCGCATCCGGTTTCTCGGTCCACCCGCTCCTCGTACCGCTGATCAACGACCTGACGGAGGAAGGCCCCGCGTAGTGCCCCACCCCGGCGCCTTGCAGCGGCCGCGCAGCCATGTAGAACGAGTAGTACAGTGGGTGGATGAGTGACAACGCGGAGGTCCCGCTGAGGGAGCTCAACCAGCAGACATCGCGTGTCCTGGCCCGAGTGGCGGCCGGGGAGACGGTGACCATCACCAAGGACGGCGTCCCGATAGGAGACATCGTGCCCCGCGGCGCGCTGACGGGCCGGCCCGCGTACCCGTTCCGCACCGATCCCATGGGCGACCTGGACATTCCCGACCTGGGTGGCCCCGTGCTCGACGACGAGGAGATCGAGGCGACGCTACGGGGGATGGGCGAGGACATGGCCGGGGGGACCGATGCCTGACATCCCGGTCGCCATCGCCGACACGAACGCCCTGTACCGGCTGTTCACGCCGAAGGACCCCCGTCACTCCGCTCACCGGGAAGCTCTCGCACGAACGGGGCACCTCGTGGTCTCACCCATGGTGCTCACCGAACTGGACTACCTGCTGACCTCACGAGTCGGCAGCAAGGCCGCCATGAACGCGCTGGACTTCATCACCGGACAGGCCGAGGCCCGCCGGTTCGAGGTCCCCGACACCGCACCGCACCTGAGAAGTGCCATGGCGGTGATGCGCGGGTACGTCGACGCGGACGGCGGGGCGGGAGTGGGTCTGGCGGATGCGATGAACGTCGCCCTGGCGGCGGCCTTCCAGACGGCCGACATCTTCACGACGGACGGCCACTTCCGCATGATGCGGCCACTGACCGGGCAGCCCTCCTTCCGGCTGCTCCCCGACGACCTCTGACAGCCGGTGGAGCAACGGAACCCTCCAGGTGCGCGGCCCCAGCGACTTGTTGGGCACCATCCACGTCCTCGGGCGTCGACACCCGCGCCACGCCGGAGCAGGCGACGGCGTGGATCGGCTCCGTACTGCACTGACCATCACGGAAGTACGCGTCCCGCCGCCCCGGGATGCGTTACTGGCCCATAGCCATATCGCCACTCGACCTGACGTAGATCCTCGTACTGCCCGGTGCGAAGTCATGGGCGTAGAGGTCGACGCAGGTGCGCAGGTGCTTCCCCTCCGGGGTCTCCGTGTCCTCGGGGCAGAGAGCGGTCTTCCCAGGTTCGAGGTGATCGTCTCCGGCTCCGTCAGCCCCAGGTGCGTGAACGGGGCGTCCCCCTTGTACGCGTCGGGCTTCGGCGCGATGTTGGCGATCATCCTGGTGTCTTCGGGCACCATCCGGGAGAGGTATGCGGCCGCGGTGCCCTCGGGCAGGGTGAAGGCCAGGATTCCCGTGTCGTGACGGGAGTTCGCCTTCACCGCGGCTTTTCGGTCCGTGGCCTCCTCGGGGATCCTGATGCCGATCCGGTCACCGAGTCCGGCGGGAGTGACGCCCTCCTCCCAGCAGCAGTTCTTCTCCTCGGCAGCCGTCTCGGACACGGCACGGTCGCCGAGCAGCGCCACGGCTGCGATTCCCCCGGCCACGGCCGTGAGCGCCACGCCGAGGACGACGAGCATCCTGCGCACGCCCGTCGGCCGGCGCTTCCCCTCCGGTGCCGGAACCGCGGTGGTCACTCGGTTCAACGTTTCGTCCTCTCCCTGCCCGGATCCTGCCTGGTGCCCTCGCGGCCTGGGTCGTCCGGCACGGGCAGCGGATCGTCGTTCGACGTCGTGGAACCGAGATCGTAGTGCTTCACGGAACTGCTGCCCTGCATGTCGAACTCCTGGGCGAGACCGGTGGTGTGCAGCCGGGACGGCTGGCCGTCCGGAACGCTGAGGGGGCCGATGGTGACGCCCTTGCCCTCGTCCCAGTTGTAGCGGTCCCAGGCGTTGACCTGGTAGTCGAGCCCCACTTCCGGCTCACCGCCGGCCCCGGGCACCACGGTCACCACGCCGGTGACGTTCGTACGGGTGGAGCCGACCGCGTAGAACCAGTTGTCCTGCGTGCCCTGGGGGAAGCTGTAGTCGCTGTTGGCGGTCTCCACCGGGATGGCGACGGGTCGGCCGCCATTGCGCCGGAACTCCTCCAGTGCCTGTTCCCGCCACGCGTCCTGCTTCCCGCGGATCGCCTCCTCGGCATGGACACGGAGTCCCTCGTCGTCGTACAACATGTCGTCCACGGGCAGGTCCAGCGGTTCCCCCGTGTTCTCGAGGTAGTGCTGCATGTGCCGGGAGGCGTCGTTCATGCCCTGCCAGTCGGAGCCCGAGGCGAGCATCCTCATCTTGTCCTTGGTCATGAACTCGGTGAAGGTGGGTTCCTCCGCCCCGTGCCGCCCCGAGCCCTTGTCGGGCGCGATCTGCTTGACCGTGGGACTGAGCAGTCCGGCTGCCAGCAGGTCGTCCTTGCGCGCGTTCCAGAGCTCGGCACGTGCCTCCGGGCTCAGTGACTGCCACAGCCGCCGCAGCTCGGCCCGCTGTCCGCCGGTCGCGTCCTCGCCGAGCGAGGCGAGCTTCGTCGCACGCGGCAGCTGCTCCTCGTCGAGCGAGGTGTACGCGGCGTGGCCGGCGTTGTGCGGGTCACCACCGTGGGACTTGCGCAAGGCCCGGGTCACCGCGGCGTCGATCTCGGCGGCGTGGGCGACCAGGCCGGTGAGGGTGTCGGCGTACCACTGCATCCTGTCCTTGGTGCGCTGCGAGGTTCCCTCCACGTCGCACACCGCCTCGATGACCTTCACCGTCCCGTTCCCGCCGTCCGTCACGAGCAGGCCGTGGTCGGGGTCGGGGGATCGGTCCGGGTCGCCCTTGCGCGCCTCCTCGGCCAGGGCCTTCGCCCTCTTCTGGATCTGCGAGAGCTCGGTGTGCGCGTCGGCGAGCACGGCGTGGATGCTCTGCGCCTCCTTGTGCAGATCACCGAACTCCTTGGCGGCCTTGCGCACGAAGTCCTTGGTCACGGACGCGTTGACGCCCTGCCAACGGGCCGCTTCGGACTTCTTGAGCAGGCCGTCCCTGGCGTCGGTCTGCAGTGTGGCGAGGTTCCCGGCCATCGTCTCCCAGTCGGTGACGGCGGTGCTCAGCCTGCCGAGGTCCAGCGCGATGAGGTCGGAATAGGTGAACGTGCCCATCGACGTACCGCCCTCCCGTCAGCGCACGTACGTGGAGAGCGCGGAGACCGGCACGGCGGTCCCGTCCCGGCCGCGAAGGTCGGCCGCGATCGCGGCGTCGTCGTTGGCGTGCAACTTCTTCGAGTAGTCCAGGTGGTTCGAGATGTGCGCGCACATCTGCAGGACGGTCTTCACCTGGGAGTCCCACACCGACAGCGTGGTGTAGAGCTCGCCGCCCATGGCCAGGTTGCGGTCGGCGCATTCCCTGGCCGCCCGCGCGGTGGAGCCCTCTCCGTTCCGGTCGGCGCCCGCACCCACGATGTCCGCCTTCTCAAGCAGCTCGCCGTGGAGCAGGAACGCCTCGTGACCGACCGCCCCGAGATCGTCCTGCGTGACCACCAGGTCCATGCCGGCCCCGCCACCCGTACCGCCTGATCCCGGCTCCAGCTGGTTGAGCCGCATCCCCGCGGACTGACGCTGCCTGGCCTCCGAGACCAGCTGCGCCCACTCGTCGCCGAACGTCATCGTCTCCCCCGTTCCGATCACCGACTCCTGTGCAACGTTAGCAACAGCGCCGAACACGAACAGAGTTGCCGGTGTGGCGCCCCTCACCGAGGTGAAACGCCGCCAATCCCGACGTCATGGCGACCTCATCTTCCACGCAGCGCGCGCCTTGACGAGGTCGCAGGTTGTCAGAGGGTCCAGTCCGGCAGGCGCGGATTGCCGACTTCTCCGGGGATGTCGCACCAGGGGCGCAGTTCCTTGTAGGCCTTCGCCTCGTCGTACGCGGGGTAGGCGCCGTACCCGCTGTAAGCCTCGACGAGGGCGACGCACGCGGCCTCGGTCCTGGTGTGCACCGTCCCCGGGTCGAGTTGTCCGGCGCCGTTCGCCGCGGCGTCGTAACAGTTGGCGAGGGCACCGTGGTCGTCCGTCTGCTCGCCGCCGGCGGCGGCCTCGTCCAGGGCCACGACGGCGTCCGCGCAGTCGCGCGGCATCTCCGTGGCCTCGAAGCCGATCCCTTCGATCAGTTCGTCCACGGCCGCCTCGGTGACCTTGTCGTGCGTCCCGTAGGTATAGAGGAGGTACTTGCTGTACGGCAGCCACCACACGCGGTGGCTGCTCTTGCGGGAGCCGTCGTAGTCGGGGAGCACATCCGTGCCGAACGTCCAGCTCATGGCCTTCTTGCCGCCGATCTTGGTCAGCGGCCCGTCCTTCACGGAGATCACCGACTCCTCGGTGGAGGTGTAACCGTCCTCGCTCTCGACGGACCACATGGAACCGGAGTCCGTCTGGCCCTCCTTGATCTGGTCCAGGGTCAGGTTCGGGGAGTACATGAGGCGCACGCCGGTGCCGGAGTCCCCGAGTCGGATGAAATCGGCGCTGGTCGCGGCGGTCGTTTCCGGAGTCTCCGAAATTTCCGAGGTCTCCCAAGGAGATCCGGCCGCCGCGTCCTCGGCGCCCGAACCGGAGAACTCCAGCGTCGAATCGGCGGGAAGCTCGACCCGCAGGCCCCCGAAGAGGGCCACCGGTTCCGGCTCCGGTACGGCGGTCTCCTCGGCGCTGGGGGACGTGGAGGGAGGCGCGGCGACCAGGTTCCGGCTCGGCGCCGCCGGCTTCGGCTCGGCCGTCGAGCCGGCGGCGGGATGCCGGGCGGCGCCTTCGGTTCCGCTGTTGCCTGCCGCCACGGCGCCGGCCACGGCGCCCAGCATCGCGGCGGCGGCCACCGTGCAGAGGACGGCCCGACGTCGTCGTGTGCGGCGCCCGGCGGGTGCGTCCCCCGAGGCGCCGGGAGGCGGTACCGGAGCTTGAGGAGAGGGGGAAACCGGGGGAACGTCCCGGCGTACCTTCTGCACGGTCGGCGAGGGCGACGGCTCTCCGGACTCCTGCGGAAGAGGGGGCCCTGAGGGTACCGGCGGAGTGGTGGTCTCCTCATCGCCCACGGGTCCCTTGCCCACAGGCTCCCCGACCGCGGGCTCCTCGTCGGCGGAGGGCTCGGCGGGCAGCGGGACGTCCCAGCGCATGCGGTCCAGGGGCACGGTGACGGCGGTCTCGGCCCGTTCGTCGAAGGACCGCGTGTAGGCCATGGTCGGGAAGACCGCGGTCCCCGTCGGCCCGTACACGGCGGCCGCCCTCTCGGCCGTCTCCGCCGCGCTCGGCCGCCGCGCGGGATCCTTGTGCAGGGCGTCACGGACCAGGGGCAGCAGGGCGTCGGGCACGCCCTGGAGCGAGGGCGCGGCACTGATGATGCGGTGGTTGATCCCGGTGGGCACTCCGAAGGGGTGGGCCGCTGCCGCGGCGTAGGCGACGAGCAGCCCCCAGCAGAAGATGTCGCAGGCCGGGAGGGTGGTGCCGTCGGTGAGCTGTTCCGGTGCCATCCAGCCGGGAGTACCGGTGGTCACCGAGGTCGCGGTGATGGCGGTGGCGTCCAGGTGGTGGGCGATGCCGAAGTCCACGACGTGCGGCCCGTCGGCCGCCAGGAGGACGTTCGTCGGCTTCAGATCCCGGTGGGCGATCCCCGCGCCGTGGACGCACGCCAGCGCGTGGGCGACGGCCGCCGCGAAGGTCAGCAGGTTGTCCGCGCGCAGGGGCCCGATGTCCCGGACGTGCTGGTGCAGGGTGTTGCCCTGCACGTAGGCGGTCGCCAGCCAGGGCAGCGGGGCGTCGGGGTCGGCGTCGACCAGCGGTACGAGGTACGGGCCGGTGACCTTGCGGAGCGTGGCCGTCTCCCGGCGGAAACGGGCCCGGTGGGCGGGGTCGTCGGCGAAGCCCTGGTGGAGGACCTTGACGGCGAGGGGGCGTCCGCTGTCGGGGTCGGTCGCGTAGTAGACCGTGCCCATGCCGCCGGCTCCGAGGTGCCGGACCGGCCGGTAGGGGCCGATGCGTTCGGGCAGGTTCACCGGCACGCGGCACTCCCCGGCATCGGGCCCGGGCGTACGGCCGACACCGTCCGCCCGTGGAGACCACACCGCGGACCGTGCTGACGAGTCATGTATCCCCCTGGTGTTTCTGCACCTTCACGTACCGGTAGGAACGGTGCGACGCGGCCGGTTCCGGGCGTCGGCGAACCTCGGCCGGCCCGCGACTCGCCCTTATGGGCAGGCGGTGGCCGTGCGATGAAGCCCCCCTCGTCAGCGGAGACACTCTAACTACCGGAACACCCGGCTCCTGACCGGCGACAGAGGGGCTGCGGCTCCCTCCGCGCCGGTAGGGTCACGCGGAGTGGATCGGGAAGTCCGTGTGCCGTCGGGCGCCGGGGCGAGGAGCGGGAGTGAACGAGCGAGACGAGGCCCGCCCGGAGGCGGTGCGGGCCGGGACCGCCCCGGTGTATCCGGAGTTCCTGCTGGCCCTGCCGAACGGTGGGCCGCGGGCCCGGGGGCGGGTGCTGCCCGAGAAGGGGATGAACGGAAGTCTGAAGTTCCTCGTCCTCGCCGGCTCACCCGTGCATCCCGAGGAGACCCCCGGCATCCCGCCGTATCCCGCGGCCCAACGGGAGAAACTGGTGGCGGACAGCGGTATCCGCAGGGAGTCGGAGCGGTGGCCGGGTCATTGGGAGACGACACGGGACATCGAGTGCAACTCCCCCTCCGCGGCCGCCTCCGTGGTGGCGGGGCGCAGCACCGACGGTTTGGCGCAGTGGCGTACGGAAGAGGGCTTCCCGCTCGTCGACTACCTCGGGAGCTCGTGGCGCACCCCGCACAAGACCTGGCTGGTTCGGGGTTCGAACGTGTCCGGGCGCGACCTGGTGAAGCGAATGTGGGTGCCCGACGGATGGGTGACTCTCTCGGCCACGCGTCTGCCGCAGGTGGACGAGGCGGATCCCACCAAGAGCCTGCTGCGGCGGTACGTGCAGGAGGGGTACGACGCCACCACCTCGTACAGCCAGAAACAGGCCATGGTCGACGAGCTGCACTACTTCCTGACCCAGATGCGGTTGAGTGACACCCTCTGCGCCATCTCCGACGGGCAGTTGTACGTGGGCACCATCACCGGTGAGGCCGAGCAGGTCGAGTCCGAGGGCGGCCTGTCCAATCTGCGCCGGAGGGCCAGGTGGAGGCCGGCCGGAGTCCCGTACGACGAATTGCCGGAGGCCCTCCAGCAGAAGCTTTCGGTCCAGCATGACGTCGTCGACCTGACTCCCGTCCAGGCCCTCGTCGAAGGGCTGGGCCGAAGCGACGAGGAGCTGACGGAGGAGGCCAAGGCCATAGACCGGGACCCGAGCGTCGAGATCCCGGCGATCGTCGCCCGCCGTGAGCTCGAACTGCCGGATTTCACAGACGAGTTGGCGGACGAGCTCCTCGTGCACGACGCCGCTTGGTTGCGAGAGGTTCGTGAGCTCCTGGCCGATGAGAGGCAGCTGGTGCTGTACGGGCCGCCCGGCACCGGCAAGACCTACCTGGCGCTCAAGCTCGCCGAGTTCCTCGGCGGCGGGCCCGAGCAGGTCAAGCTCGTGCAGTTCCATCCGTCGTACGCCTACGAGGACTTCTTCGAGGGGTTCCGGCCCCAGGAGGACCCGCAGACCAGGGAGGTCGCCTTCCGGCTCACCGCGGGCCCGCTGCGCGAACTCGCCGACCTGGCCTCCCGCGAGGGCAACCGGCACATCCCACACTTCCTGATCATCGACGAGATCAACCGGGCCAACCTCGCGAAGGTCTTCGGCGAGCTGTACTTCCTGCTGGAGTACCGCAACAAGTCGGTGCGGCTGACGTACTCCGGTGACGACTTCGCGCTGCCGCCGAACCTGTTCGTCATCGGCACGATGAACACCGCCGACCGGTCCATCGCCCTCGTGGACGCGGCGATGCGCCGCCGCTTCGCCTTCGTCGAGCTGTCGCCGCGTACGGAGCCCACGCGCGGTCTGCTGCGCCGCTGGCTGGCCAGGGAGGGCAGGGACGCGGAGCCCGCCGACCTGCTCGACGCGCTCAACTCGCGCGTCGACGAGGCCGACTTCCGCATCGGGCCCTCGTACCTGATGAAGAAGGGTGCCTACCGGGAGGGCGGCCTGGAGCGGACCTGGCGGACGAAGATCCTGCCCCTGCTGGAGGAGCACCACTACGGGGAGGGCGTGGACGTCGAGAAGCGGTACGGACTGGCCGCGCTGCGGGAGTCGCTGGGGTGACATCCTCAGTGGACGCCGTGGACGCAGTGGAGGCCGTGCGGTCCGTCGAACTCGTCGAGCACGCGCCGGCGACCCGTCTCGCCCTGCCGGACGCCGTCGGCCGGGCCCTCGCCGCTTCCGACGTCGTGGACGCGGTCCCCGACCCGTACACGCCCGGGTTCTGGTCCCTGCGGGCCGGGAGCAAGGTCGGGGCCGTGGCCGTCACGGCACCGGACGGCGGGGCCCCGGTCACCGTGCGTGTCACCCCCAAGGTGCCCATCGCCCGGCTCTTCTTCCTGTTCGGCTACACGCTCGATCCGCGGCGGGGTCGGCGGGACGGGGAGGTCGAGGTCGCCGAGCACCGCGATCTGCTGCCGGCGCTCGCCCACGCCGTGGAGCGGCAGGTGGACCGGGCCCTGCGACGGGGCCTGTTGCAGGGTTACCGGGCGACCGAGGAATCCGCGCTCGTCGTGCGCGGCCGGATCAGGGAAGCCGAACAGATCCGGCGGCGTTTCGGGACCATGCCGCCGATCGAGGTGGCGTACGACGAGTTCACCACCGACATCGCGGAGAACCGCATCCTGCGTGCGGCCGTCGAACGCCTCCTCCGGCTGCCCGGTGTGCCGCGCGACGTACGCCGCAGGCTGTCGCACCAGCGCGCCCGGCTGGCCGACGTGACCGCGATCGTGCGCGGGCAGCCGATCCCCGACTGGCTGCCCACCCGCCTCAACGCCCGGTACCACCACGCCCTGCACCTCGCCCGCGCGGTCCTGGACGGCGTCTCCGCCGAGCACGCTCCCGGCGGGTTGCGCATCGACGGGTTCCTGTTCGACATGAACAGGCTCTTCGAGGACTTCGTGACGGTCGCCCTGCGGGGGCCTTCCGGGCCGTGGGTCCGGGGCACACCGTCCGGCTCCAGGACCCGCACCACCTCGACGAGGCCGCCGCGATCCGCATGAAGCCGGACCTCGTGCTGTACGGGCCGGACGGCATCCCGTGCGCGGTCGCAGACGCCAAGTACAAGGCAGAGAAACGGAGCGGCTACCCGGACGCCGACCTGTACCAGATGCTGGCGTACTGCACGGCCCTCGGCCTGCGCGAGGGCCACCTCGTGTACGCGAAGGGCAATGCCCCGCACGCCGCCCACCGGGTGCGTCACGCGGGCATCGCCATCCATCAGCACGCCCTCGACCTGGACCAGGAGCCCGCCGGACTGCTCGCGGAGGTCGGGGAACTGGCCCGGCGGCTGGTGAACACCCCGCGCGTATGATCGACTGCGGAGTGTCCGTCGTTCCGCTGTGTCGCCGTCCTGGGCGTGACGGCGAGCGCGGTGCCGTTCGCCCGCGAGGTGACCCCGGCCTCCGTGGACGCGCTGCAGCGCGAGTCGGACCTGCTGCGGGAGCGGTGCCTGCTGTTCGTCGCGTGCACGCGCGCCCGGGAGGCGCTGGCGGTGACCTGGAGCGGGTCGGCCAGCTCGTTCGTGCCCCGGTCGCATCAGCTCACGGGCCAGGCGGTCTGACGGTTCCCGTCACCTTTCCGGGGCGAGCGCGCCGTTGCCGAGGCCGTCCCTCGCCAGGGCCGCCGCGTCCCGGCTCAGCTCCACCACTCTCCGCGCCCGCTCCTCGAACTCCTGGAGCGCGCGGAAGGCCGCCCCGTACCGCCGTTGCTCGGTGATGTCCATCTGTGGGATGCGGGCGCCCTTGCCGTCGAGGCGGAACGTGCCGCTGGCACTGGTGGAGCGCCGGGTGTTGGCCGCGCTGCGCAGGAAGCCCCGCAGGTAGTCGGTGTCCAACTGGTCGCTGTTCGAGACCGGTTCCGGATCGCCGTACTCGACCAGCCCCGCGCGCGCGAGGTCCGCGACGCTCACGGTGGGTCCGTCCAAGGAGCTGGGGCCGTCTCCCGCGACCAGCGCCGGCAGTAATTCCGCCAGCAGCCGCACCTGTTCGGTCAGCTCTTCCCGCAGCGCCCGGTACTCCGTCGCGTAGTCGCGTCGGACGTCCTCGACGTGACGGCCGGGCGTGAGGTCGACGACGTCGTCGAGCAGATCGATGAGAGGAACGTCCGCCACCTGTTCGGGGCCTGGTTCCAGTGAGCCGTCCGGATCGACCGCTGTCAGGTCGACCATGCGGACGCTGGTGACGGCATCCTCCTGGGTGCGCGGGCGACGCAGGTGCCAGAGGTGGACCGGAAGCGCGTGCGAGGCCGCCGTACCGGACGGCAGGGCGGTCACCTGGGTGAGGACGCCCCGTCGTACGAGCTCCGCGCGGATACGACGGCCCGCCTTGCGGTAGGCGACCGAGGCCGGCAGGACCACGAGGACCCGGCCGCCGGGCGCGGTGTGCGCGTAGGCGTGCTGCAGCCAGGCGAGTTCGCCCTCGGCACGCGAGGGGTGCCGAACTCCCAGCGCGGGTCGAGCAGCAGGTCCTCGCGGCCCCAGTCCGGTTCACCGACCGGGGGTCGCAGACGACCAGGTCGGCCTTGAGGTCCGTCCACCGGTCGCCGCGCAGGGAGTCCCCGAGACGATGTCGACGTCGACGCGCCCGGTGAGGTCGGCCCTCAACTGGGCGAACCGGGCCCGTCGGACCTCGGACTCCTGCCCGCAGCGCCTGGGACCTCGCTCCGGACCTACGGCGAGCAGGAGGGAACCGATGCCGCAGGCCGGGTCGAAGAGGGTCGCGTCCGGCGCGACCTCACCGGCGAAGTGGCGTAGGGCACGGACGACGCGCGGCGAGGTGATCTGGTCCGATCCGGCACGACGCACGGAGTCGATGAAGCGCTCCGTGAGGGCGCTCACCGCCTCCGCCACACCACCGCTGTCGGCCAGGCCGCGCGCGAGCCGGACGACGTCCGGCGGAAGCCGTTCGGGTTCCTCTCCCCCGGCGAGCAGGCGGGCGACATCCACGAGGCCGCCGATCAGGTCGTCGCCGTAGACCCCGCGCAGCGCCTGCCACAGCTGCACCTCCGCCGAGACGTCCTGCCCCTTGCGCTGCCGGCCCAGCCAGGCCTGCACCTCGGCCAGGTCGAACAGCGGACTGTTGACGCCCCCACCGGACGGCGCGGGGAAGTCCTCGTACCGTCGCCGCCAGTTCGAGACGGCGGCACGGGTGACGCCCGCGAGTCTGGCGATCTCCGAGCCGGTGACCAGCGCGCCGGTCTTGGGGGCAGGGGTTTCCGTCATACCGGCAACCGTACACGGGCGGGTCCCGCTGTCCAATGCATGCTTTTGTTGACGTCGTTAACAATAGGTCCCAAAGGTGCGACGTGTACCCGAACAGTCCGGAAGCCGGACTTCTTCTCGGCATTCGCGCAGCGCCACCGGAACGGCCGGGGCCGGGTTGACCCTCGACCTGGTCGAGGGGGCACAGTCCCGGGTGTGGAGAGCGAGATGCGCAGTATCGGGGAGATGGCCCGCGACAGTGGGCTCGGGGTCAGTGCCCTGCGGTTCTACGACCGGGCCGGGGTGCTGGCACCGGCCCGGGTGGACCCGGTCAGCGGGTACCGGTGGTACGGGCCCGGACAGCTCGGTGAGGCCCGGTTGCTGGCGCGGCTGCGGCGGGCCGGGATGCCGCTGGCCGATGTGCGGCTGGTGCTGGCCGGCTGGTCCGGCGCGGACACCGGCCTCGTCCGCACACTGCTCGACGCGCATCTGCGCCGCCTGGAACAAGGGCTGTCCGACGCCCGCGGCGAGTTCTCCGCACTCCGAACAGTCCTCGACCACAGGGAGAACCCCATGACCTCGCTCCGTACCGCCACCGTCCGGCTGTCCGTCACGGCAGCCGAGTTGGCCGCCGCGCTGGACGCCGTCCGTTTCGCCGCGAGCGGCGACCCGGAGCTGCCGATGCTGGGCGGTGTCCTGTTCGACGTCGAGGCGGGGCGGCTCCAGGTCGTGGCGACCGACCGGTACCGCCTGGCCGTCGCCCGAGCGGACGTCACCGGCCACGAGGGGAGCCGTGTACAGGCCGTCGTGCCCGCCCCGCTCGCGGACGCGATGCGGGCACTGCTCGGCGAGGGGCCGGGGCGGCTCCCGGCCGACGACGGGCCGGTGCGGCTCTCGGTCGACGACGGGCCGGTGCGGCTCTCGGTCGACGGCGACCGGGTGACGCTGGAGGTGGGGGACCGGCAGGCGGCCGGCCAGTGCCTCGACCACGACTTCCCCGAGTACCGCCGGCTCCTCCCCCGGCCGGCGGGCGCACCGCCCTCGTGGACGTGGCCGCCTTCCGTACGGCACTGGAGACCGGCCCCGTCCGTCCCGCCGAGGGAAACGGCGCGGACCTCAGCGTGCTCCGGGTGGAGGACGACGGCACGGTGACCGTCTGCGCGGACGGTGACGAGCGCCCGGACCGGGTCGCCGTCAACCGTGCGTTCCTGCTGGACGCCCTCGCCGCCGGGGCCCGGGAGCAACTGGTGCTCCAGGTCGACTCCCCACCGCGCCGATCGTGATCCGCCGGCCCGACGACGAGGGCGCCCTCTCGGTCCTGATGCCCGTCCGGCTGGAGGACTGAGCGGGAGGCCCCGGCCGCTCAGCCCTGGCGGTGCGGCTCCATCGGCCTGCCCGGGCTCGGTCAGGGCCTCGGGTGGACGGAGTGGGCGGGCATCGGCGCGGTCGTGGCCGCCGACGAGCCGGGTGTGGCGGCGTGGCTGAACGTGGCAGCGGGGCTGAACATGGCGTGTGGCGGGGCCGGTCGGCCCCGCCACACGCCGGCCGCGCCCCGGTCGGCCCCGCCGAGCGCCCCGTACCGGCGGGCCCGCCTCACGCCGATGTCACCACCGCCGTCGCCTCCGTCTCCGCTTCCACCACCGTCGCCTCCGTCGCCGTCCCCGGCTTCTCGAACTGGGTGCGGTACAGCTGTGCGTACCGGCCGTCCGCCGCCAGCAGGGCGTCGTGCGTGCCGCGTTCCACGATGCGGCCGGACTCCACGACCAGGATCAGGTCGGCGGAGCGCACGGTGGACAGGCGGTGGGCGATGACGACGGCGGTACGGCCCTGGAGGGCCTCGGTGAGCGCCTCCTGGACGGCCGCCTCGGAGGTGTTGTCGAGGTGGGCGGTGGCCTCGTCGAGGATGACGACCCGCTGGCGGGCCAGCAGCAGGCGGGCGATGGTCATGCGCTGGCGTTCGCCGCCGGAGAGGCGGTAGCCGCGCTCGCCGACGACCGTGTCCAGGCCGTCGGGCAGGGAGCGGACCAGGTCGTCGAGGCGGGCGCGGCGCAGGGCGTCCCACAGGTCGTCCTCGGCGGCCTCGGCCGGGCGAGGAGCAGGTTGGCGCGGACGGTGTCGTGGAAGAGGTGGCCGTCCTGGGTGACCATGCCGAGCGTCGCCCGCAGGGAACGGGCGCTCAGGTCGCGGACGTCGGTCCCGCCGATGCGGACGGCGCCCTCGTCGACGTCGTACAGGCGTGGCAGCAGTTGCGCGATCGTCGACTTGCCGGCGCCGGAGGAGCCGACGAGGGCGACGGTCTGGCCGGGTTCGGCGCGGAAGGAGACGCCGTGCAGGACCTCGGCGCCGTCGCGGGTGTCGAGGGCGGCGACCTCCTCCAGGGAGGCGAGGGAGACCTTGTCGGCGGAGGGGTAGCCGAAGCGGACGTCGTCGAACTCGACGGCGACCGGGCCCTCGGGCACCTCGCGGGCGTCGGGCTTCTCCTCGATGAGCGGCTTGAGGTCGAGCACCTCGAAGACCCGCTCGAAGCTGACCAGCGCGCTCATCACCTCGACGCGGGCCCCGGCGAGCGCGGTGAGGGGGGCGTACAGGCGGGTCAGCAGCAGGGCGAGGGCGACGACGGCGCCGGGGTCGAGGGTGCCGTCCAGCGCGAGCCGGCCGCCGAGACCGTAGACGAGGGCGAGGGCGAGGGCCGACACCAGGGTGAGGGCGGTGATGAACACCGACTGGGCGGTGGCCGTGCGGACGCCGATGTCGCGGACCCGGGCGGCGCGCTCGGCGAACTCGGCGGACTCCTGCTCGGGGCGGCCGAAGAGTTTCACGAGGGTGGCGCCGGGCGCGGAGAAGCGTTCCGTCATGCGGGTGCCCATCACCGCGTTCAGCGCGGCCGCCTCGCGCTGCATCTCGGCCATCCGGCGGCCCATGCGGCGGGCCGGCACCACGAACACCGGCAGCAGGACGAGGCGAGCAGGGTGACCTGCCAGGACAGGGTGAGCATGACGACGAGGGTGAGGACCAGGGTGACCAGGTTGCTGACCACGCCGGACAGCGTGTTGCTGAAGGCGCGCTGGGCGCCGATGACGTCGTTGTTGAGGCGGGAGACGAGCGCGCCGGTGCGGGTGCGGGTGAAGAAGGCGACCGGCATCCGCTGCACGTGGTCGAAGACCGTGGTGCGCAGGTCGAGGATGAGCCCTTCCCCAGCGCCGCCGAGAGCCTGCGGCCCAGGATGCCGAACGCCGCCTCCAGCACGGCGATCAGCGCGATGAGCAGGGCGAGGCGGACGACGGTCGCGGCGTCGCCGTGCGACACGATCGTGTTCACGACGCGGCCCGCGAGGACGGGCGTGGCCACGGCGAACAGCGCGGTCACCACCCCGATGAGGACGAAGGCGGTGATACGGGCGCGGTGCGGGCGGGCGAAGGCGCCGATGCGGCGCAGGGTGACGCGGTTGAAGGGGCGGCGTTCGTGCCGGGCGTGCATGACGCTGTACAGCTGCGTCCAGGCGGTGGTCTCCATGCTCATGCGAGGACCGTAGGACCTCGACCGGTGTTGAGGTCAACACCATGAGGTGATCAGCGGTCCGGGGAGACCGTCACCCGGACCGGTCCGGCGTCGGGGTCGACGCGGTGGGTCCAGTCGGCGGGCAGGCGCAGGGTGCGGTTCGGCAGTGCGCCGCGCAGCCGCTCGCGGTGCAGGACACGGCCGTTCTGGGTGACGTGCAGGACCGGGCGGGTGAGTTCCGTCGCCGTGCGCAGGACGTACGGGAGGCGGTCGGTCGGGGTGACGCGGTTCGGGCGATCCAGCGCAGGGGCGGGGCCACGGTCAGGGGACGGCGGGCGGGCGTCCGGTGCCCGTGCCCGTGCCCGTGCCCGTGTCCATGTCCGCATGCGTGTCCGTGTCCGTGGCTGTGAAGGTGCGGGAGCGGGTGCGGGAGCCGGTGCCCGTGAGGTGGTCCAGGACGGCGGCGGCCGCGTGGGCGCCGTCGCGGGCCGCGGTCGCCGCGCTCTCCGCGGGGTGCAGCAGGCTGCCGGCGGCGAAGACGCCCGGCCGCGAGGTGCGCAGGGTGCCGTCGACGGCGGGTCCGCGGGTGCCGGGGTCGATCGACAGGCCTGCCCGGCGGGCCAGTTCGTGGTCGGGGACGAAGTCGCCGGTGAACACGACGGTGTCGCAGGGCAGGACGGCCGTGCGGCCGTCGCGGTGCCGGACGCGGACGCCCGACAGGCGTCCGTGGCCCAGGAGTTCGGCGACGGTGGTGTGCGTGAGGAGGGGTGTGCCGTGGCGCAGGCGGGCGTCGGCGGCGCGGGCCGCGGCGGTCTGCGGGCGGGCGTGCTCGGTGAGCATCGCCACCACGGTGGCGCCCGCGGCCCGTACGGTGCCGGCCGCCGCGTAGGAGACGTCCTCGGCGCCGACGATCACCGCCCGGGTCCCGACGTACTGCCCGTGGAGGTGGACGGCGCGCTGGAGTTCGCCCGTGGTGTGGACGCCGGCCGGGCGGGTGCCGGGCACCAGGCGGGCGGCACGCGGGCGTTCGTGGCGCCGGTGGCGAGGACGACCGCGCGTGCGGTGAGCGTCTCGGGGCCGCCGGGCCCACGGTGTGCAGGGCCAGCGGGCCGGCCCAGTCCAGGGCGGTGACGCCGGGGCGGACGGTGGCGCCGGCCCGCTGGGCGGCGGTGACCAGCAGGCGGGCGTACGCCGGGCCGGTCAGGGGGTGCAGGAGGGTGCCGTAGCCGCCGTGCGCGCAGTGGCGGGGTGTTCCGCCGGGCTGCCGATCGCGGTCCAGGACCTCGACGCGGCCGGCGCCCGCCACGGCGAGGCGGGCGGCGGCCGCGAGTCCGGCGGGGCCCGCGCCGACGATCAGGACGTCCACCTCGCGTGCGGCCGTCACGCCTGCCTCGTCTTTCCCGGCCGTGCGGGCAGCACCGGCGCCTTTGCCGGCCGGGCGGGCAGCACCGGCGCCTTCCCCGGCCGGGTGGACAGCACCGGCGCCTTCCCCGGCCGGGTGGACAGCACCGGCGCCTTTCCCGGCAGGGCGGGCAGCACCGGCGCCCTCGTCGGCCGGGGCCGGACGGAGGCGTCACCGCGGGTCCCGCGGCCGGGACCGCGGGAGGCGCCGGCCGGACACGGTCCGCGCCGGGCCCCACGACGTCGAAGCCGCATGCGGTCGTCATACCGGCCCCGCCTTCCCCGGCGGGGCCGCCACGGCCGTCGTCTCCGCCAGGAGGGCGCGGACCTCGGGGCCGCAGTGCGTGCCCTGGCAGCGGCCCGCGCGGGCGCGGGTGCGGCGGCGCAGGCCTTCGGGCGTGCGGGGCGGGATCGGGCCGGCGAGGGCGTCGCGGATGTCGCCGCGGGAGACGCGCTCGCAGTGGCAGACGAGGACGCCGTACTCCGGGTCGGCGGCGATGCGGGCGGCGGCGGGGCGGAGGTCGCGCATCGCCACCGGTTCCAGGGGCCGGGCGGGGCCGAGGTCGAGGCCGGTCTCCTCGGCCAGCAGGGCGGTGACGTGGGCGGCGATGGCGAGGGAGGCGGTGAGGCCGGTGGAGCGGATGCCCCCGACGGTGACCTGTCCGGCGTCGGGGTGGGCGGTGATGCGGTAGTCCTCGTGCTCGGTGGCGGCGCGCAGACCGGCGTAGACGGCGGTGACCTCCTCGTCGAGGAGGGCGGGCAGGATGCGGGCGCCCTGGGCGCGCAGGGCGGCGAGGCCCTCGGCGGTGGATCCGGTGGCCCGCTTGTCGTCGAGGTCCTCGGCGGTGGGGCCGAGCAGGACGTTGCCGTACACGGTGGGGCGACGAGCACGCCCTTGCCGAGGGCGGTGGGGACGGGCAGCAGGATGTGGCGGACGAGGCCGCGGGCGAGGGTGTCGAAGACGATGAGCTGGCCGCGGCGCGGGGTGACGGTGAAGTCGTCGTGGCCGAGCCGGCGGTCCAGTGTGTCGGCGTGCAGTCCGGCCGCGTTGACGAGGCGGCGGGCGCGCAGGGTGCCCCGGCCGGTGCCGAGCGTGTGGACGCCGTCCCGTCGACTCACTTGCGTCACGGGGGAGTTGAGGTGAAGGTCCACTCCGTTCCGGACCGCCTGGGTGGCGTACGCCAGCGGGGTCGTCCACGGGCAGACGACGCTCTCGCCGGGCACGTGCAGGGCGCCGAGCGCGCCGGGTCCCAAGTGCGGTTCGCGTGCGTAGAGTTCGCCCGGTCCGAGGAGGCGGGCGTCGTGGTACGCGTTGCGTTCGGCCTTCTCGGCGAGGCGGGCAGGGCGGCGAGCTGTTCGTCGTCCCAGGCCACCAGGAGCGCGCCGACCGGGTCGACGGGGATGCCGGACTCGGCGGCGTACGCGGTGAGCAGGCGCGCGCCCTCGCGGACGAGCCGTGCCTCCAGGGAGCCGGGCACCGCGTCGAACCCGGTGTGCAGGATCGCGGTGTTGGCCTTGGAGGTGCCCTGCCCGATGTCGTCCTGGGCCTCGACGAGCGCGACCTTCAGGCGGGGCCGGCGGGCCAGTTCGCGGGCGACGGCGCAGCCGACGACCCCGGCCCGACGATCACGACGTCGTACGGCTCCGTGGGCAGCGGTCCTTCGACGGTCACCGTCACGCCGGGGCACCCCCCGGCGGACCGTCCGCGGCCACCGTCACGCCAGGAGCACGCCCCGGCCGCCCTTCGGCAGTCACTGTCATGCCGGGGCACCTCCCGACGGACCGTCCGCGGCCACCGCCACGCCAGGGGCACCCCCCGGCCACCCTCGGCGGTCACCGCCGCACCGGGGACGGCGCCCCACGAACTGTCCCCGGCCACTGTCGCCCCGAAGACGCCGCCCCGCAGACCGTCCACCATCACCGTCATGCGGGAGCACCTCCCGGCAGACCGTCCGCGGCCACCGTCGCATCAGGAGCACCTCCCGGCAGACCGTCCGCGGCCACCGACACACCAGGGGCACCCCCCGGCCGCCCCTCGGCGGTCACCGTCACGTCGGGGGCACCGTCCAGCAGGGCCGTCACCGCGGCGCGGAAGCGGCCCAGGCGGTCCGCCGCCTCGTCGGCCGTGACGCGGGGCTCGTACACCGCCGACGGCTCGGTCTCGGGAGCGCCTCGGCGAGGGTCGTGCCGTCGGCGGCGCCGAGGCGGGCCAGGGCGCCCACGCCGAGGGCGGTCGCGTCGGGCAGGGCGGACACCTCGACCGGGCGTTGCAGCAGGTCGGCCTGGGTCTGCATGAGCAGGGCGGAGCGGGTCAGGCCGCCGTCGACGCGCAGCAGGGTCAGGGGGTGCCGAGGTCGGCCGCGGCGGCCTCGGCCAGCTCGACGACCTGGGCGGCCAGGCCCTCGCACAGGGCGCGCACCAGGTGGCCGGGGTGGTGTCCAGGCCGAGTCCGGTCAGGGAGCCGCGCAGGTCGCCGCGCCACCAGGGGGCGGCGAGTCCGGCGAGCGCCGGGACGAAGGTGACGCCGCCGCTGTCGGGGACGGTCGCGCCGACGGGGTCGAGGTCGGCGGCGCCCGCGATGACGCCGAGGTCGGTGAGCCAGCGCACGGCGGAGGCGGCGGTGTACACCTGGCCGTCGAGGCAGTAGTCGGCGCGTCCGGCGAGCCGCCAGGCGACGCAGCTGACCAGGCCCGAGGCGCCGCGCCGGGGCGTGCCGCCGGTCGGGGCGAGGAGGAACGCCCCGGTGCCGTAGGTGCACTTGGCGGTTCCGGGTGCGGTGACGCGCTGGGCGAGGAGGGCGGCCTGCTGGTCGACGGCGAGGCCGGTGAGCGGGATGTCGTACCCGAACTCGCTTGTCGTCCCGATAAGTTGGGCGTTGTCGACGATCTCCGGGAGCCGTTCCCCGTCGAGCCCGAAGAGGCCGAGGGCGCGGGGGACCAGGTGACCCGGTCGAGGTCGAGGAGCTGGGTGCGGCCGGCGGTCGCCGCGTCGGTGACGAAGGCGCCGGTGAGGCGGTGCGTGAGCCAGGCGTCGCTGGTGGTGACGACTCCCCGGGTGGTCAGGTGACGGCGGATCCAGGCCATCTTGGGGGCGGCGAAGTACGGGTCGACGGGCAGGCCGGTCAGCTCCCGCAACTCCTCTGCGTGCGGGGCCAGTTCGGCGCACAGGGCATCCGCGCGGCGGTCCTGCCAGACGAGGGCGTTGGTGAGCGGGCGGCCCGTCGCCGGGTCCCAGGCGAGGACGGTCTCGCCCTGGTTGGCGAGGCCGAGCGCCGTGACGGGCTCACCGGCCTCGGCCAGCGCGCGCCGGCCGGCGTCCAGCACCGAGGCGTACAGCTCGGCCGGGTCCACCTCGACGCGGCCGCCGGGCAGGTGGCGGGGGCGTACGGCCGCGAACCCGGTTCCCAGGACGCCGCGTTCGGGGCAGAGGACCAGGGCCTTGGTGCCGGACGTGCCCTGGTCGACGGCAAGTACCGGACCCGTCATCACGTCCCCTCCTCGGTGATCGGCGGCCTCAGCCTGCCGTCCGGCGGCCCGCCCCGTCAAGCGGCGCCGGCCGTCCCGACCTGCATCGATCCGGCCGCTCCAACGCCGCCTGATCACCGCTCAGTTGCAGTATCACCAAGCCTGGTCGGATCGATCCGGAAACGGGTGTGAGGGGTGCGGGCCGGGCCCTATAGTGACCGCCGACCCAGGCGATCTCCTCATCTGCCGCCCCGAGGAGGGCTGTTGTTACTCCACCCTGCCGTCCGGCCCGTTCCCCGACCGGGGGTGAGCGGCTGATGGCCAGAGACGGAGCACCCCCCGCCTACGATCCCGCGGGGCACGACGGCGAACTGCGGGCCGCCCTCCAGGAGGTGCGCACCGGCCGCTGGCTGTCGATGCGGACCCTGCTGGAGCGCACGACGCGGTGGTGGCAGTGGACACAGCGCACCCAGGTGCTCGCCGCGGGGCGGCCGGGACCGATGTGGTCCGGGCCTGGCTCGCCGAGGAGCCGGACAGTGTGCCGGCCGCCGTGATGGCGGCGCGGGTCGCCGTCGAGCGGGCCCTGCGCGCGCACCGCGAGCGGCACCGCCGTACGCACGAACTGTGGATCGAGGCCTGGGACATGAGCCAGAGCGCCGCCCGCGCCGCGCCGGCCGACCCGGTGCCGTGGGTGTGCCTGCTGGCCCTGGCCCAGCTGGACCGTGAGCAGTCGTGGGAGGAGCACCGGGCGCCGCCGCCGGACCCCGCCCTGCCGCCCGGCCCGTGGGGGCTGCTGGCGGAGGCCGTCGAGCGCGACCCGTACAACCGCGAGGCCTACCACCGCATGCTCCAGTTCCTCTACGCGCGCGCGGCGTCCGAACGGCTGGCGGAGGCGGCCGGTTTCGCCCACCTGGCGGCCGAGGGCGCCCCGCCGGGCTCGGCGCTGCACGTCCTGCCGCTGTACGTCCGGGTCGAGCGCTACCGGCGCGGCGGCGGACGGGAGGCCGCCCTCGACCTGCACTGGGTGGCCGACGACGCCGCCCGTGAGGCGCTGCGCGCGCACACCGCGTGGTTCGGGCGCAGCGCCGCCGCCGAACGCTCCCCGCTCGACCTGAACCACCTCGCCCACGCGCTGTGGGGAGCGCACCGGTTCGCCGACGCGGCCCGGGTGTTCGACGCGATCGGCCCCTACCGCACGCCCCTGCCCTGGGCCTACCGCACCGCGGTGCCCGGCGATCACGGCCAGGCCGCGCAGGTGTTCCTCCAGGCCCGCGCCCGCTGCCACCGGGCCGCGCGGTCCGTTTCCGACTGACGGCCCGTCACCACCTACCCGTCCGACCATCCTTCGGAGGATTTGGCATGTCCGGCACTACCGAACCACCGGCCCCGCCACGGCTCTCACCCCCGTCCCGCGGCCCGACGAGGAGCAGCGGCTGCGTGAACTGGGCTACCGGCCCGTGCTGGCCCGCCGCATGGGCGGCTTCGGCAACTTCGCGATCAGCTTCTCCGTCATCTCGATCCTCTCCGGCTGCATGACCCTGTACGGCTTCGGCATGGGTGCGGGCGGTCCCGCCGTGATGCTGTGGGGCTGGGCCGGGGTGGGGCTGTTCGTGCTCTGCGTGGGGCTCGCGCTGGCCGAGGTCACCAGCGCGTACCCGACGTCCGGCGCCCTGTACTACATGGCGGACCGGCTCGGCGGGCGCCGCTGGGGCTGGTACACCGGCTGGCTGAACCTGCTCGGGCTGCTCGGCGCGATCGCCGGCATCGACTACGGCGCCGCCCTGTTCGCGGGGGCGTTCGCCAACCTCCAGTGGGGCTTCGAGCCGACGCCGGAGAAGACGATGCTGATCTTCATGGCGATCCTGCTGCTGCACGCCGTGCTGAACCTGTTCGGGGTACGCCTGGTCAGCGTCCTGAACTCGGTCTCCGTGTGGTGGCACCTGGCCGGGGTGGCGCTCATCGTCGGGGCGCTGGCCGTCGTCCCCGACCACCACCGCTCCCCGTCGTTCGTCTTCGGTGAGTTCGTCAACGACACCGGCTGGGAGAACCCGGTGTACGTGGCGGCGATCGGCCTGCTGCTGGCCCAGTACACGTTCTCCGGCTACGACGCCTCGGCGCACCTGTCGGAGGAGACCGCCAACGCGTCGGTGTCCGCGGCGCGCGGCATCGTCCGCTCGATCTGGGTGTCCTGGGTGGCGGGCTTCGCGCTCCTGGCGGGCCTCACCTTCGCCATCCAGGACTACGACGCCACGCGCGCCACCGCGACCGGCGTG
Organism: Streptomyces sp. Tue 6430; assembly: GCA_021568835.1. Classification (GTDB taxonomy): domain Bacteria; phylum Actinomycetota; class Actinomycetes; order Streptomycetales; family Streptomycetaceae; genus Streptomyces. The sequence goes on along the minus strand of JAKGSH010000001.1, from coordinate 339,744 downwards.
CCGCCCGCGCAGATCCTCCTGGACGGGCTCGGCACGGACGGGGCGAGCGCGCTGCTGCTCGTCGTGATCGTCGCCCAGTTGTTCTGCGGCAACGCCGAGGTCGCCGCGGCCAGCCGGATGGTGTTCGCGTTCAGCCGGGACGGCGCCCTGCCGGGCTCGCACCTGTGGCGCAAGGTCAGCGCCCGCACCCAGACCCCGGTCGCCGCGGTGTGGCTGTCGGTCGCCGTCGCCTGCGTCCTGGCCCTGCCGTCGCTGTACTCCGCGACCGCCTACGGCGCGGTCACCGCGATCAACGTCATCGGCATCACGCCGGCGTACGCCATCCCCGTCCTGCTGCGGCTGCGCGCCGGGGACCGTTTCCGGCCGGGTCCCTGGAACCTGGGCCGCTGGAGCAGGCCGGTCGGCTGGGTCGCCGTGGTGTGGGTGGCCTGTGTGACGGTGCTGTTCTGCCTGCCGCAGTCGTCACCGGTGACGGCGGACACCATGAACTACGCGTCCCTCGCGCTCGTCGTCGTGCTGGTCCTCGCCACGGTGTGGTGGTTCGTGGCCCGCCGTTCCTACGGCACGCCCACGACGGCGGCGTACGGCTCGGACAAGGAGCAGGCGGAGCTGGCCGAAGGCATCGTCTGAACCGGTCACCGGGTACGAACGGCCGTCGGGGATACGGCAGGATGAGCGGTCGCGTCCGTGCACGGGACGGGCGCGACCGCACTTCGCACTTCCCGGAACCGAGCAGGTGACCCACGTGACGACACATCACATCCGGCCGTCGGCGCCCCCCTTCGCCGCGGACCTTCCCTCCGGAGGCGACCGGTGAACCGCACGCTGACCCTCGACGACGCCGTCCTGGCCGGAATCGCCCTCGCCGCGGGCCTGTTGGTGGCGTTCGCGTCACGGACACTGCTGCGCTGGCTGGCCAAGCACGCCAAGCGCACCAGGTGGAGCGGCGACGACGTCGTCGTGGACGCGCTGCGCACGGTCGTGCCGTGGGCGGCGCTGGTGGGCGGCGGGGCGGCCGCGGCGGCCGTGCTGCCGCTGACCAGGCCCGTCCAGCACACCGTCAACCAGTGCCTGACCGTCCTGCTGATCTTCGCGGTGACGGTGTCGGCGGCCCGGGTGATCGCCGGGCTGGTGCAGAGCGTCACCCACGCCCGCTCCGGTGTGGCCGGATCCGCCACCATCTTCGTGAACATCACGCGGGTGCTGGTCCTGGCGCTCGGCTTCCTGGTCGCGCTCCAGAGCCTCGGCATCTCGATAGCGCCGATGCTGACCGCCCTCGGCGTCGGCGGTCTGGCCGTCGCGCTGGCCCTCCAGGACACCCTCGCGAACCTCTTCGCCGGCATCCACATCCTCGCCTCCAAGACCGTGCAGCGCGGCGACTACATCCGGCTCAGCAGCGGCGAGGAGGGCTACGTCGAAGACATAAACTGGCGGCAGACGACGGTGCGCGCCCTCTCCAACAACCTGGTGGTCATCCCCAACGGACAGCTCGCCAAGTCGAACATGACCAACTTCATGCGCCCCGAGCAGCAGCTGACCATCCTGGTGCAGGTGGGCGTCGCCTACGACAGCGACCTGGAGCACGTCGAGCGGGTCACCTGCGAGGTGGTCACCGAGGTGATGACCGAGATCACCGGCGCCGTGCCCGACCACGAGCCGCTGGTGCGCTTCCACACCTTCGGCGACTCCCGGATCGGTTTCACGGTGATCCTCGGCGTCGGCGAGTTCAGCGACCAGTTCCGGATCAAGCACGAGTTCGTCAAGCGCCTGCACCGCCGCTACCACGCCGAGGGCATCCGCATCCCGGCGCCCACCCGCACCGTGGCGCTCCAGCAGGGCGCGGTGGTCATCCCGCAGCAGCGCACGGGGGACGACCTGGTGCCGCCCGCGGCCCTGCACGACTGATCCCGCCGACCGGCCCGGACACCCCGGCCGGCCCGGACACCCTGGACGCCCCGGCACGGCTTCGGACCCCGGGGTCCGGACGGCTCGGGGTGCGGACGGCTCGAGGTCCGGCTGCCGGTCCGGAAAGGACCGGCCGCCGTGGGGTCCTGTCGAGTCCGGGTCGGTCACGAGATATCTTGATGTCGAGCAATGTTGCAGACGTGGAGCGGAGCACCGGTGACTGACTCGACCATCATCTATACGCACACTGACGAGGCCCCGGCCCTGGCGACATATTCCTTCCTGCCGGTGGTCCAGGCGTACGCCTCGCAGGCCGGTGTCTCCGTGGAGACGCGGGACATCTCGCTGGCCGGCCGCATCATCGCCGTGTTCCCGGAGTACCTCACCGAGGACCAGCGCATCCCGGACGCCCTGCACGAGCTGGGCGAGCTGGCGAAGACGCCCGAGGCGAACATCATCAAGCTGCCGAACATCTCGGCGTCGATCCCGCAGCTCAAGGCCGCGATCGCCGAGCTCCAGGCGCAGGGCTACGCGCTGCCGGCCTACCCGGACGACCCGCGGACCGACGAGGAGCGGGAGATCCAGGCCCGCTACGACAAGGTCAAGGGCTCGGCCGTGAACCCGGTCCTGCGCGAGGGCAACTCCGACCGCCGCGCCCCCGCGTCGGTCAAGAACTACGCCAAGACCCACCCGCACCGCATGGGCGCCTGGACCGCCGAGTCCAAGACCAACGTGGCGACCATGGGCGAGAACGACTTCCGCTCCACCGAGAAGTCCGCCGTGATCTCCGAGGCCGGCGCGCTGCGCATCGAGCTGGTCGGCGAGGACGGCACCACCACCGTCCTGCGCGAGTCCGTCCCCGTCCTGGAGGGCGAGGTCGTCGACGCCTCCGTCCTGCACGTGGCCGCGCTGCGCGAGTTCCTCACCGCGCAGATCGCCCGCGCCAAGGCCGACGACGTGCTGTTCTCGGTGCACCTCAAGGCCACGATGATGAAGGTCTCCGACCCGATCATCTTCGGTCACGTGGTGCGCGCCTTCTTCCCGAAGACCTTCGAGCGGTACGGCGCGACGCTGGCCGCCGCCGGACTGACCCCGAACGACGGTCTCGGCGGCATCCTCAAGGGCCTGGCGGACCTGCCCGAGGGCGACGCGATCAAGGCCTCCTTCGAGGCCGAGCTGGCCGAGGGCCCGGCCCTGGCCATGGTCGACTCCGACAAGGGCATCACCAACCTGCACGTGCCGTCCGACGTCATCGTCGACGCCTCGATGCCGGCCATGATCCGCACCTCCGGCCACATGTGGGGCCCGGACGGCCAGGAGGCCGACACCCTCGCGGTGCTGCCGGACTCCTCCTACTCGGGCGTCTACCAGGCCGTCCTCGACGACTGCCGCGCCCACGGCGCCTTCGACCCGTCGGCCATGGGCTCGGTCCCCAACGTCGGCCTCATGGCGCAGAAGGCCGAGGAGTACGGCTCCCACGACAAGACCTTCGAGGTCAAGACCGCCGGCACGGTCCGCCTGGTCGACCGGGGCGGCAACGTCGTCCTGGAGCAGCCGGTCGCCGAGGGCGACATCTTCCGCGCCTGCCAGACCAAGGACGCCCCGATCCGCGACTGGGTCAAGCTGGCCGTCACCCGTGCCCGCGCCACCGGCGTCCCGGCCGTGTTCTGGCTGGACGAGACCCGCGCCCACGACGCGCAGCTCATCGCCAAGGTCGAGGCGTACCTGGCGGAGCACGACACCGAGGGCCTGGACATCCGGATCCTCGACCCGGTCGAGGCCACCAAGCTGTCGGTGGAGCGCCTCCGGCGCGGCGAGGACACGATCTCGGTCACGGGCAACGTCCTGCGCGACTACCTCACCGACCTGTTCCCGATCCTGGAGCTGGGCACCAGCGCCAAGATGCTGTCGGTGGTCCCGCTGATGGCGGGCGGCGGCCTGTTCGAGACGGGCGCCGGCGGCAGCGCGCCGAAGCACGTCCAGCAGCTGGTCAAGGAGAACTACCTGCGCTGGGACTCCCTCGGTGAGTTCTTCGCGCTGGTCCCGTCGCTGGAGCAGTACGCCGACTTCACCGGCAACTCCCGCGCGAAGGTCCTCGCCGACGCCCTCGACCGCGCCACGGCGACCTTCCTCGACGAGGACAAGTCCCCGACCCGTCGCGTCGGCGGCATCGACAACCGCGGCAGCCACTTCTACCTGTCCCTGTACTGGGCGCAGGAGCTGGCGCAGCAGGGCGACGACGCCGACCTCGCGAAGGCCTTCGCCGCGCTCGCCGAGACCCTCGCGGCGAACGAGCAGAAGATCGTCGAGGAGCTGAACGCCGTCCAGGGCGAGCCGGCCGACATCGGCGGCTACTACCGGCCCGACCCGGCGAAGGCGGCGGCGGTCATGCGCCCGTCGGCCACCTGGAACGAGCTGCTCGCCTCCCTGAGCTGACACTCGCCCGCCCGCTGGACCTCCGCCTCGACCGGTGCACCGCCCGGCCGGGGCGGAGGTGTGTCCGGGCGCGCCCACCCGGCACGGCGAGACCGAGACACCCGCCCGAACGGGCGCACCCCGGGGCCACGCCCCCGACAGGCCGGAGCCCGGTGAGCCGGGGTCCCGCCGGGCGGCCGCGGTCACGTGGTGGACGGCGTCAGGCGCGCGTCCACTCGGTGACCACCACCTCGCCGCCCGCGCGCAGGCGCAGGGCGAACGGGCCGGTGGGCCGGGCCTCGCTGGTGAAGCGGCCCATGTCGTCGGCGGTCAGGGCCGCTCCGGCGCGGGGGCCGTCGAGGACCTCGACGGAGGCGGACTGCGGGGCAGCAGCTGGCCCATGATGCCGTGGGAGGTCACCTCGACGTCGACGGTGAGCCCGCCGGTGTGGAAGGTGAGCATCCGCGGGACGTCCACCGCTCCCCTGACCGGGATGGCGTCGACCAGTGAGTCGAAGGTCAGCTCGGCGATCTTCGCGTCGAGGTCGTGCAGCGCGTAGGCCTCGACGGCGAGCCGGCGCAGTTCGGCCGGTACCGGATCGAGGATCGCGGCGGCCTCGCGCAGTTCCGCCTCCAGGCGCGTGTGGCCGGACTCCGCGTCGTGGCGGGTGCCGTCGAGGGCGCCGTCGTCGAAGGCGCCGTCGTCCAGGTCGTCGTCCATGTGGTTCACAGGGCTCCCCGTGCGTCGAGTCGGGCCCGCAGGCGGCGCAGGCATCGCTGGCGCATCGGTCCGATGCTGCCCACGGCGATGCCCAGGGCGGCCGAGACCTCCTGGTAGCTGGGCGGCGGCGAGGAGATCAGCACCCGCAGCAACTGCCGGCAGCGCTCACCGAGCGCCTCGAACTCCTGCCAGAGGTGGCGGACGCGCTCACTCTGCGCGGCCGCCTCCTCCGAGTCCAGCACCGACTGTTCCGGCGTACGGTCCTCGCTGACCCGGTCGAGCAGCTGGGGATCGTCCGTCGGGGTGAGCCGGCGCAGGCTCTTGATCACTTTCAGGCACTCGTTGCGCGCGGTGCTCGCCAGCCAGGAACCCGCCTTGTCGGGTTCGCGGATCCGCCCGAGGTTCTGGGCGAACCGGAACCACACGGTCTGGTACACCTCGTGCCCGTCGGCGTCGGAGAGCCGGTGCGCGCGCACGACGGACCACACCAGTGGGCTCAGCCCTTCCACGATCGCCTTCCAGGCCGCCGTGTCGCCGTCGACGGCGGACCGGACGAGCGCGCCGACTTCACTACGGTCCACGGTCCCACCCCTTGTGTACGGCACGTCATCGTACGCCGTGACGGGGCCGCACCCGGACCTCATGACACCCTCACGCCGGCACGGCCGGCAGCCCGACGGGCACCGGCGTCCAGGTGGCCGGCAGCAGCGCCGGCACGTGGGCTCCGCGCACCTCGGCCGATTCGGCGTGGGCGGCGAGGAGTTCGCGGGCGGCGGCGCGCGGGTCGGTCAGGCCGTTGGCCGTCATGTGCGCGGCGACGAGTCCGGCGACGACGGGCGTCGCGAAGGAGGTTCCGCTCCAGGAGGCCAGTCCTTCGAACATGACCTGGTCGGGCTTGCCCGCGCCGGCCGCCCGCTCCTCGCTCAACACCCCGGTGTGGCGCGGGAACTGGCAGGTGCAGGCGTAGGTGAAGCCGTAGCGGCACTCGTCGTAGGTGGAGTGCTGGTACACGTACGGGACGGGGCTGCCGAAGCCGGTGAGGGCGCTGGTGAGGCGCTCGCCGGGGCGTAGACCCGTACCCAGGGGCCGTGGTTGCTGAAGCAGGCGCCGAACTCGCCGTCGCCGCGCAGCGCGCCGACCGACAGCACCGCGTCCGCGTACTCGGGCAGGGCGGCGTAGGCGGCGGGCCAGAAGGGCGTGGCGCTGGCGTTGTTGCCCGCGGCGGCCACCAACAGGGTGTGCTGTGAGCGCAGTTCGTCCATGAAGGCGGCGACGCCGAGCAGGCCGTCGACGCGGCCGTTGGAGGTGCCGGCGGAGAGGCTGAGGATGTCGGGCCAGCCGCCCTGCTCGACGGCCTCGAACAGCTTGTCGCCGAAGTCGTACTCGAGGATCGCGCCGGCGTCGTTGAGGGTGTTGCGCACGGTGATGTCGGTGCCGGGGGCGACGGCCGCGACGAGCCCGGCGATGAACGTGCCGTGGCCCACGTACTGCTGGAGCACGCCGTCGTCGTCGGTCTCCCGGATCTGCGCGTCGCCGTCGGTGCGGGCGAGGAGGGGGTAGGAGCGGTGGTCGTGCATCAGGCCGGTGTCGACGACGAGCACGCCGACGGCGCCGGCCGGGTCGTGGGTGGCCTGCGCCGGGGCCGGGTTGGGTGTCGCGTCGTAGGCGGCGGGCACCGGCTCGTCGCCGGGGCAGGCGTTGACCGCGATGGACACCACGTGGTTGCGGCTGACCAGCCGGCGGCCCGCGCGGTCCTCGGTGCCCCGCAGGGCGCGCAGGGCGCCCGCGACGGCGCGGTCCGTGCCGGGCACGCCCTGGCCGGGGTCGGCGACCTGGATGCGGGTGATGCCGGAGCGGTTGGCCTGCGGTCCGGCCCGGCGCACGTGGTCGGGGGTGAGGTCGGGGGCCGCGGTGAAGTGGGTGCGGACGGCGTCCTCGACGACCCGGGCCTCCTCGCCGTCGCGCGCGAGGACGACGCCCTTCTCGTAGATGAACTCGGCGGAGTCGTCCGGGCCCATCGCCAACGGCACGCCCGGCAGCGCGCGTTGGATCTGACCGAACTGCTCGTGGAATCTCCGTGGCGCCATGACCCGTCCTCCCCTGAACCCGGTGGTCGTCTATACAGACCCGCGGGACCCCTGTCTGATACAGGTGGTGCGACGACAGCGGGGAGGGGCGCGGTTGCGGCCGCGCGCCCTCGGCGTACGCGGCGGCGCCCGGCGGTACGAGGCCTCGCTTCGAGAGGTGTACGACGGACGGTGCGCGGCCTCGCTTCGAGGGACGCAGGACGGGCGGTGTGCGCGTCCCGTTGACGCGGCGTCTCACAAGTACAACCCGAAACGACCTCGGCCCTGTGTGACATGCGACCGGAGCACTACCATCCGTGGGGTGACAGCGGGAAACGACACGGTGCTCGAACTGCTGCCCCTGGTGTTCGCCGCCCCCAACGACGCCCTGGCACGGGCGGAGGCAGTGCTCCACACCGATCCCCCGCCCCTGCACGCCTCGGTCGCCCACCAGGTGATCGGCATCTGGCAGCGGGACTGGGGCGACCTGCGTCTCGCCCTGGACCACCTGCGGCGCGCCCGCACGCTGGCGGCGCGCGCCGACTCCGCGGAGCGGGAGGCGGACGTCCTGGCCACCCTCGGCGTGGCCCTGGTCCACGCGGGCCGCACCCGGCAGGGCCTGGCGGCGTTCGAGCGGGGCATCGAGCGCGGTACGGGGCACACCCGCGCGCGGGTGCGGTACCGGCGGGCGTACTCCTGGTGGGTGCTGGGCCATCACCGCGAGGCGCTGGACGACCTGCGCCGGGCGATCACCGTGCTGCGGCAGGCGGACGACGTCATCTGGACGGCGCGCGCCCTCACCCTGCGCGCCACCGTGCACCTGGCGCTCGGCGCGGTGGACCGGGCCGACGCCGACTTCACGGCCGCCGAGGCCCTGTGGGACACCACCGGCCAGGAGCACGACAAGGCCGACGCGGTGGAGAGCAGGGGCTCGCCGCGTTCCGCTCGGGGGACGTACCGGCGGCGCTGCGGCTGCTGGACGAGGCCGAGGAGCGGTACGCCAAGCTGGGTACGCCCACCTTCATGCTGGACATCCGGCGCTGCGAGGTGCTGATGGCGGCCGGGCTGGCGCCCGAGGCGCTGACCGAGGCCGACGCGGCGATCACGGTCCTCGACGGGATCGGCGGGCAGTCCACCCGCAAGGCGGAACTGCTGCTGGCCGCGGCGAAGGCGGCCCGGCTGGCGGGCGATCCGGGCACGGCGACCACGCGGGCGGCGCTGGCCGTGCGACTGTTCGCCGGACAGCGCCGCACCTGGTGGGAGGCGCACGCCCGACTCGTGCTGATCGAGGCGCGGGTGGCGACCGGGCGGAGTTCGGGGCGGCTGGTCGCGGACGCGGTGCGGGTGGCGGAACGGCTGTCGTCCTTCGGGGCGCCCGCCGCGCCGGAGGGCTGGCTGCTGGCGGGCCGGATCGCGCTGGACCTGCACTGGACCGACGACGCCGAACGCTACCTGGCGGTCGCCGCGCGCAGCCGGCGCAGCGGGCCGCCGCTGGCGCGGATGACGGGCTGGGCGGCGCAGGCGCTGTGGGCGCGGGCGACCGGTTCGGAGCGGGGCGTCCTGGAGGCCTGCCGGCGCGGCCTCGACGTCCTCGACGACCACCGCACCACGCTGGGCGCCTCCGAGCTGCGGGCCCGCGCCACCGCCCAGGGAGCCGAACTCGCCGCGCTCGCCCAGCAGGTGAGCCTGGAACGGGGCGGGCCGCGACGGCTGCTGGCGTGGAGCGAGCGCTGGCGGGCCACCGTCCTGTCGGCGCCGCCCACCCGACCGCCGGCCGATGCCGCGCTGGTCAGCGGGCTGACCGCCTACCGCGAGATCGCCGCCCGCGCGGAGGGCGCGCGGATGGACGGCCGTCCGGTGCCGACGCTGGAGCGCGAGCAGCGCCGGCTGGAGCGGGAGATCCGCTCCCGCACCCTGCACATCCGGGGCGAGTCCCCCGGGGACGGTGACCGGTTCGACGCGGGCCGGCTCCTGGACCGGCTCGGCGACGTGCGGCTGGTGGAGCTCGCCGTACTGGACGGGCGGGTGCAGGTGCTGCTCTGCGGGGGCGGGCGGGTGCGCAGGTTCGCGGGCGGGCCGGTGGCCGAGGCGGAGCGGGAGGCCGAGCACGTGCAGGCCGGGCTGCGGCGGCTGGCGCACCCCGGCGCGGACGCGCGGCTGCCGGTGGTGGAGGCGGCCGGCCGGCGGCTGGAGAGCCTGCTGCTGGGCGAGGCCGCCGCGCGGCTGGGGCCCGGCCCGGTCGTGATCGTCCCCCGGCCCGGCTGCACCAGGTGCCGTGGGCGCTGCTGCCGGCCCTGCGGGAGCGGGTGCTCAGCGTGTCGCCGTCGGCGAGCAGCTGGCTGCGGGCCCGGGAGACCGACCCCGTGCCGGGCGGGCGGCACGTGCTGGTGCGGGGTCCCGGCCTGGCGTCCGGGGGTGCCGAGGTGCCCGAGGTGGCGGGCCGGTACGGCAGGCCGACGGTGCTGGAGCACGCGGACGCGCGGGTGCCGCGGGTGCTGGCGGAGCTGGACGGGGCCGCGCTGGCGCACATCGCCGCGCACGGCACCTTCCGGGCGGACAGTCCCATGTTCTCGTCCCTGCGCATGGCCGACGGCCCGCTGATCGTGCACGACTTCGAGCGCCTGGCCCGCAGTCCGTACCGGATCATCCTCTCCAGCTGCGACACCGCCCGCCTCGCCTCGGTGGGCGCCGACGAACTCCTCGGCCTGGTCACGGCGTTGCTGCCGCTCGGCACGGCCGGGGTGGTGGCGAGCAGCGCCCCGGTCAACGACGAGGCGGTGGTCGCGCTGATGCTGGCCCTGCACAAGGGGGTCAGCGCCGGCCTGTCCCTGGCGGAGGCACTGCGCGACGCCCGCGCCGCCCTGCCGGGACGCCCTGCACCAGGCGACGGGGTGGGCGTTCACCGCCTTCGGAGCCGCGTGAACACCGGCCGGCGGGCGACGGACACCCTCGCGGCCCGACGGACGTGACCGCCCGCGCCCCGTGGATCACCGCCCACCGGATGCGGCCGCCGCCGCCCGGCGGGTCAGGCCGTGCCGGTGCCCGGATGTCCGGCAGATCCACCGGCCACGGCAGCACCCCGCGGTCCCACCGTCCTGCCGACCCCGGCGACCGCGCCGGGCAACGGCATGGACACCCGCCGTCCTCCCGAGCCATGTGAACGCCCCTGACCCGACGGACGGCCGCCTCCGCCGCCCAGCAGGTCAGGCCGTCCGGGCGTCCGGCAGGTCCACCAGCCACGGCAGCGCCGCGCGGTCGCTCGCGCCGAGGCGGGTGTACGCGCCGTACAGGTGATTGCCGACGGTGCGCACGGACAGGGTCAGCCGCTCGGCGATCTGCCGGTTGCTGAGGCCGGCCGCCGCGAGCGTGACGATCTGGCGCTGCCGTGCGGTGAGTTCACCCAGCGCCAGTCCCGCCAGGGCGGGGGTACGGGCGCCCTGGCAGCGGCGGGCCAGGGCGACGGCACGGGTGCGGGCGGTGCGGGCCGCGCGCGGGTCCCGGTGCAGTCGCGCGGCCTGTGCGTGCGCCTCGGCCGCGAACAGCAGGAACCCCCGCTCCGCCAGCTCGGCGGCGACCCCGTCGAGCCCGGGCCCGTCCCCGCGGGCCAGGGCCTCGGCGTGCCGCGCGAAGACGCCGCCCGCGGGAGCGGCCCGCCGTACGGCGTCGACGGCGCCCACCCGGTGCGGCGTACCGGTACCGGTCGGCGCCCCCCGCCCGCGTGTCCGGTCCGGTGGGCCGTGTCCGGCCCGCCCGGGAGCACCCTCTCCGGGGGAGTCAGGGGACGAGGCCCTTCCGGGCCGGAGGCGGGGCCGGAGCCGGGGCCGGAGGCGGAGCCGGGGCCGGAGGCGGAGCCGGGCCGGAGGCGGAGCCGGTGCCGGGGCGGGGGCGGAGCCGGGGCCGGAGGCGGAGCCGGAGGCGGAGCCGGAGGCGGAGCCGGGGCCGGGGGCGGGGCGGAGCCGGGGCGGGGGCGGAGCCGGGGCGGGGGTCCGGGGCGGCGGGCCTCGGGGGCAGGACGGGAAGGGCGGCGGGGGCGAACTCCTCCCCAACCCCTGTGCCGCGCAGTCCAGTTCGGACAGGCACCCCGCGTCCCGCGGCGCACCCGCCAACCCCTCGCGCGCCCAGGCCACCGCCTCCCGCAGCTCCCCCGCAGCCGGGCGAACCGCGCCCGCACGGCCGCGTACCAGGCCGGGACCGGTTCCCCCTCTCCCACCAGCCAGTCCCCCACCGGCGCCGCCCCCGACCGCACGTCCGCCGCGTCGATCCGCCGCAGCAGCTCCGCCGCCTCCGCCTCCAGTGCCGCCCCGCACGGCGGCCGCCCCGCCGCCAGCCGCCGGGCCCGCAACCGCCCCGCCGCCGCCCGCAGCAGCGGGCCGTGCAGCGGATGGGCGAGCCGGACCGTCGCGTCGTCGTCGGCCCGGACCAGCCCGTCGGCCTCCAGCCGTTCGAGAACGTCCAGGTCCAGCCCCTCCGCCGCCGCGGCCGACGGCAGCGGCTCCGCGAAGGCGAGCCGGTCGAGGACCTCCCGCTCCTCGGGCGGGACCGGTCGAGCACGGCGGCGGCGCGCTCGCGCAGGGCGGGCGTCACCGAAACCGGCCCCCGCCACCTCCACTCCCGGCCGTCCGGCCGCCGGTCAAGCGGCTCCCGGCCGAGCGGCTCCCGGTCCGGCAGCGCGTCCAGGAGGTCGCGCAGCAGACCGAGGTCACCCGCGGCCAGCCGGTGCAGCCGGTTGACGGTGAGCGGCTCCGGAGCGGTCCCGGCCACGGCGGCCAGCAGCCGGGCGACGTCCGCGCGGGGCAGGGGCTCCAGGGCCAGCCGTGGCAGGAGGTCGCCCGAGCGGAGCCGGACCACGGCGTCCGGCGCCGGCACGCCGTCCGCGGCGAGGACCAGCAGCCGGGTGCGTCCCTGCACGGCCAGCTGGTGGACCACGGCGGCGGAGTCGTCGTCCAGCAGGTGGGCGTCGTCGACCAGCAGCAGCCGGACACCGGACAGCAGGTGGACCGCGCGGTGCAGGGTGACACCCTCGGGCAGGAGGGGGGCGAAGGCGGCGAAGGGCGTGCCGCGGGTCTCCGGCGTACCGGCCACCCGTACGCGGTCCGTCCCGCGCACCGCCTCCGCGGCCAGCCGGCTGCGGCCGACCCCGGGCGGCCCGGTCACCACGACGCCCGGCCGCCCCGCGCCCAACGCGCCGCGCAGCAGCTCCAGTTCTTCCTCACGGCCGGTGAACGGCCACGGCGGCGCGGAGAGCGGCCGAAGGGTCCTCGTGTCATGTACGGAGGTCGTCACGTCTACAGGAGTCCGCCTACTCACGCCTGATACAGGGCGACTTGAGTAGGCCCCGACTCAGGCCCCGGGCGGTGCTCCGGGGCACCCTGGTGACCATGACCGCCCGTTACTGCTCGCTCATGCAGCAGCCGGCCCCCGCGTTCGCTCCGGGGCTGGCCGCCGAGCGGCTCGGCGCGCTGCTGGGCGGACGCCGGATGTGGGTCAACGGCACCGTGCTGCACTACTGCTTCCTCGACGGCGGCAGCGACGGGTCGGTCATCCCGGTGCCGGGTTCCGGGGGGACCCGGTGGGTGTCGTGGGTCGGGGACGAGGCCCAGCGCGACGTGGTGCGCGACGCGTTCCGCGAGTGGGCGGATCTGGGCATCGGGGTGTCGTTCGCCGAGGTCGACGACCGCTCGGAGGCGGAGCTGCGCATCGGGTTCCAGCAGGGCGACGGCTCCTGGTCCGCGGTGGGCCGGGACGCGCTGCGGGCGGGCCTGAACGAGCGCACCATGAACTTCGGCTGGGACCTGACCGCGCCCGGGGAGCGCGCGACGGCCCTGCACGAGATCGGGCACGCGCTCGGCATGCAGCACGAGCACCAGAGTCCGTTCGCCGGCATCCACTGGGACGACGAGGCCGTGTACGCCGACCTGGCGGGCCCCCCGAACCACTGGAGCCGGGACCGCACCTACTTCAACGTCCTGCGCAAGCTGGACCCGGCCGAGGTCAACGGCTCGGTGTGGGACCCGCAGTCCGTGATGGAGTATCCGTTCCCGGCGGGGCTGATCCTGGAGCCGGAGCAGTTCCGCGGGGGCGTGCACCCGCCGGGCGCGCTGTCGCCCATGGACAAGGAGTTCGTGCTCCGCTGGTATCCGCCGCAGGCCGCGCCGCGGCCGCCCGCGCTGGTGCCGTTCCGTTCGGTGCCGCTGTCGCTGGCGGCCGGCGGGCAGGCCGACTTCACGGTCGAGCCGCCGGAGACCCGCGAGTACGCCCTCGGCACCTTCGGGGACGGTGACGCGGTCGTGGTGGTCTTCGAGGAGCGGGACGGCGAGCCCCGCTTCCTGGCCGGGCGGGACGACGGCGGGACCCCGCGCAACGCCACCGTCAGGGCCCGGCTCGTCAAGGGCCGGCGCTACTTCGTCCGGGTCCGGCTGTACTGCGGCTGGGGCGCGGGAGAGACCGCCGTCATGTGCTGGTGACGGCACGGGGCGGCGTCGTGCGCGCCCAGGGACCACTGTCCGGCGCCGGGGGAAAGGGCCGGCGTCCGTCGCCTTCGGGGGAGGGAGACGGGCGCCGGCCGCACCCGGCGTGGACGCGTGGACGCGCGGCCGGCCGCGGGGAACCTCAGGAGACCGCCCGCCGGGCCGCGCTCCGGTCGTCGGGGTGGGCGAGGCCGAGGTGGTCGCGCAGGGTGGTGCCCTCGTACTCCGTGCGGAAGACGCCCCGTTCCTGGAGGAGGGGGACGACCTTGTCCGCGAACTCGTCGAGGCCGCCGGGCGTGATGTGCGGGACCAGGATGAAGCCGTCGGCGGCGTCCGCCTGGACGTACTCGTCGATGGTCCTGGCGACGGTGGCCGGGGAGCCGACGAAGTTCTGCCGGTTGCCGGTCTCGATGACCAGGTCCCGGATGGACCAGTTGTTCGCGGCGGCCAGCTCCCGCCACTCGCGGGCCACGGCCGGCGGGTCGCGGTACATGCGGACCTGGGCGCGGCCGCGGGCGATGTGGTGCTCGCCGGGGTCGGGATCGATGTCGGGGAGAGGACCGTCGGGGTCGTAGCCGGACAGGTCCCGGTTCCAGACGAACTCCAGGTGCTTGATGGCGGTGGCGCCGCTGACCTGCTGCCGGCGGACCTCGTGGGCGATCTCCTCGGCCTCGGCGTCGGTGTCGCCGAGGACGAAGCTCGCGGCCGGCAGGATGAGCAGCTCGTCGGGGCGGCGGCCGTACTTGGCGAGGCGGGACTTCACGTCCCGGTAGAAGGCCTGGCCGGTGTCGAGGGCGGCGTACCGGCTGAAGACGGCGTCCGCGCTCGACGCGGCGAACTCGCGGCCCTCGTCGGAGTCGCCCGCCTGGAAGATCACCGGGCGGCCCTGGGGGCTGCGCGGGACGTTGAAACGGCCGTGGATGTCGAAGTGCCGGCCCTCGTGGACGAAGGCGCCCGCCTCGGCGTCGGCGAGGAAGGTGCCGGTGGCCTGGTCGGCGACGATCTCGTCGCCCCGCCAGGAGTCGAGGAGTTCGTTCGCCGTGGCGAGGAACTCCCGGGCGCGGGAGTAGCGTTCGTCCTGCGGGAGGAAGCCGCCGCGGCGGAAGTTCTCGCCGGTGAAGGCGTCCCAGGAGGTGACGACGTTCCACGCGGAGCGGCCGCCGGAGAGGTGGTCGAGGCTGGCGAACTGGCGGGCCACCTCGTAGGGCTCGTTGAAGGTGGAGTTGATGGTGCCGGTCAGGCCGAGGCGGTCGGTGACGGCGGCGAGCGCGGCGAGCACGGTGAAGGTGTCGGGTCGGCCGACGACGTCCAGGTCGTAGATGTGGCCGCCCTGTTCGCGCAGCCGGAGTCCTTCGGCGAGGAACAGGAAGTCGAACCTGGCGCGTTCGGCGGTCTTCGCGAAGTGGACGAAGGAGCTGAAGTCGATGTGGCTGCCGGCCCGCGGGTCGCTCCACACGGTGGTGTTGTTGACGCCGGGGAAGTGGGCGGCGAGGTGGATCTGCTTGCGGGGCTTGCTCATGTCGGGGTGTCCCCTCCGGTTCAGGCGGCGTAGCGGTTGGCGGGGCGGTGCAGGCCGAGCAGCCCGCGCAGGGTGCCGGCCCCGTAGGCACGGCGGAAGGCGTCGCGGCGCTGGAGTTCGGGGACGAGGCCGCGGGTGATCGCCGGCAGGTCGTGGCCCGTGACGGCGGGGCGCAGCCGGAACCCGGTCAGGCCCGTCGCCCGGAAGTCCTCCAGCAGGTCGGCGAGTTGGGCGGGAGTGCCGGTGAAGATCCGGGCGTCGCCGGTGTACTCCTCGCCCGCCAGGCGGTCGAGGCGGTCGCGGCGGGCGGCGGCCTCGGCCGGGTCGTCGTCGAGGAAGACCAGCAGGTCGGCGAAGACGTGCAGCCGCTCCCCGGCGCGGCCCGCCTCCTCCTGCTCGGCGCGGATCTCGGCGAGGATCGCGCGGGCCTGCGCCGTGTCGTGCGGGGTGGTGTAGCCGACGTCGGCGGCGCGGGCGACCAGGCGGTAGGGGACGGTGTCGTGGGCGAGGGCGGTGACCAGGGGCTGGCCCTGTGGCGGGCGGGGGGTGATGGAGGGTCCCTTGACGCTGAAGTGGCGGCCCTCGAAGTCGATGTGGTGCAGCTTGTCCCGGTCGACGAAGCGGCCGGTGGCGACGTCCCGGATCTCCGCGTCGTCCTCCCAGCTGTCCCAGAGGCGGCGCACGACCTCGACGTGGTCGCCCGCCTCGTCGAAGAGGTCGGCCACCGCTTCCCGGGCGGCCGGGTCGTCGGGGGCCTCGATGCGGGGGACGGTGCGGCGGCCGAAGTGGGCGGCCTCGGCGGGGCGGGCGCTGATCCGGACGCGCAGGCCCGCGCGGCCGGTGCTGACGTGGTCGAGGGTGGCGACGGCCTTGGAGACGTGGAACGGCTCCGTGTGGGTGGCCACCACCGTCGGGACCAGGCCGATGTGGCGGGTCAGCGGGGCGATCCGGGAGGCGATCAGGACGGCGTCGAGCCGGCCGCGGACCTGGTCGGTGCGCTCGTCCGGGTCGAGGAAGTGGGAGGACTGCGGCCCGAGGCCGTCCTCGATGGTGACGAAGTCGAGCAGGCCGCGCTCGGCCTCGGCGACCTGGTCGGCCCAGTAGTCGGCGGTGAACAGGTCACGGGGCCGGGAGACCGGCTCGCGCCAGGAGGCGGGGTGCCAGCCGGTGCCGTCGAGGGCGACGGCGAGGTGCAGGTGAGCGGGGGACGTCGAGGACACGGAGGTGCCTTCCTGGAGAGATCCGTACGGGTGGGCGCCGGGCGCGGCGGGGGCGGGGCGGACACGGGGGCGAGGCGGGGCGGGGCGGGCGCGGAGGCCTTTCCTCTTTCGACGGGTGTGGGAACGGCGTTGCTCGACGCCGTGTCAGGAGTCGGTCAGGGGCAGGCCGGGCGGGTTGACCTCGGACTTGGCGACGGCCTCGTTGGAGAGGTTCCAGGCGGCGAGCCACTTGGCGTACTGGCCGTTGTCGATCAGGTGGTTGATGGCGGCGGCCAGGGGCTCGGCGAGGCCGCTGTCCTTCTTGGCGGTCGCCGCGATCAGCCCCTGGAGGCTCTCCCCGGCACCGGAGAACTGGCCCGCGATCCGGGTCCGGTTCGGCGTGCCGGCCGACTGGGTGACGTGGTAGGAGAGGCTGGGGCTCGGACCGAAGTAGGCGTCGATCTTGCCGCTGTTCAGCGCCAGATAGGTGCTGTTGGTGTCCTGGAAGTACTTGACGGTGAGCTGCTTGCCCTCGCTCTCCAGCTTCTTCTTCCAGGCCAGCAGGATCCGCTCCTGGTTGGTGCCCGCGCCGACCGAGACGGTCTTGCCGGCCAGCACCTCGTAGTCGCCGTCGAACGTCCACGTGCTCGACTTCGGCGCCTCCAGGGCCAGGTCGTCCTTGCGGTAGGAGGCGAACTCGTACTTGCGCTTGCGCTCCTCGGTGACGGTGACGTTCGTGAGGGCGACGTCGACCTTGCCGCTGTCGATGCCGACGAAGAGGTTCTCCCAGGTGAACCGCTTGATCTCGGGCTCGAGTCCGAGCACCGCGGCGACCAGGCGGCCGAGGTCGGGCTCCGAGCCGGTGAGGGTCTTCTGGTCGCCGCCCACGTAGCCCAGCGGCGCGGAGCCGGACGGCAGGGTGCCGCTGCCGATCACGAGCTTGCCGCTCCTGCGCACCGAATCGGGCAGCAGGGCGCTGATCGACTTCACCTCGGAGACCTTGAGGGTGGTCTCCTTCGCGGCGCCGTTGGAGACCCGGCCGACGGTCACGCTCCCCGAGGCGGCGGCGTCGGCCGTGGTGGCGGCGTCGCTGTCACCACCGCAGGCGGCGAGCCCGGTGGCCAGGGTGGCGACGGCGGTCGCCGCGGTGATGCCGCGTATCAGGCTGCGTCGGGTGATGTGGGTAGACATGGGCGTCCTTTGTCACTTGTCGCGGAGAGAGGAGGAGAGAGTGGGGGTGCGTGGGGGTGCCGTGGGGGGGTGCCGTGGGGGAGGTCGTGGGGGAGGTCGTGGGGCGGGAGGCGTCGGAGCGCCCCGCTTCAGAGCACCTTGCTGAGGAAGTCCCGGGTCCGTTCGTGCCGCGGGTGGTCCAGGACCTCGGCGGGCGGGCCCTGTTCGACGATCCTTCCGCCGTCGACGAAGACGACCCGGTCGGCGACCTCGCGGGCGAACCCGACCTCGTGGGTGACGATGACGAGGGTGGTGCCGCTGGTCGCCAGGTCCTTGATCACGGCGAGGACCTCGCCGACGAGTTCGGGGTCGAGGGCGGAGGTGGGCTCGTCGAAGAGGATGACGCCGGGACGCAGGGCGAGGGCGCGGGCGATGGCGACGCGCTGCTGCTGGCCGCCGGACAGCTGCCGGGGGTAGGCGGACGCCTTGTCGGCGAGGCCGACCCGGCCGAGGAGTTCGCGGGCCAGTTCCCGGGCCTCGGACCTGCCGAGCCTGCCGGTGGCCACGGGGGCGGCGGCGACGTTGTCGAGCACGGTGAGGTGCGGGAAGAGGTTGAAGTTCTGGAAGACGAACCCGATGCGGCCGCGCTGCGCGCGGATGGCCCGTTCGCTCAGCTCGCGCAGCCGGCCACCGTGCCGGCGGACGCCGATCGGCTCGCCGTTGACGCTGACGTAGCCGATCTCGGGCTTCTCCAGGTGGTTGATGACCCGCAGCAGGGTCGACTTGCCGGAGCCGGACGGGCCGATGACGACGGTCACCTCGCCGGGGCGCACGGTCAGGTCGACACCGTCCAGCACCCGGTGGACGCCGTACCACTTGTGCACGCCGTGCACCTGCACGGCCGCGGGCCGCGTGTCGGCCGGCGCGGCGGTCCCGGCCCCGGCGGTCCCGGCCCCGGCGGTCCCGGCCCCGGTGACCCCGGCCCCGGTGGCCCCCGGGTCCCCGCCGGTGCCGGCGGCCCCGGTGGTCCTCACGGCCGCGGCGGTCCCGGCGGGCCCGGCGGTCGTCCCGGCCGCGACGGTCCCGGCGGGCCCGGCGGTCGTCCCGGCCGCGACGGTCCCGGTGGTCTCGGCGGTCATACGGCGGCCTCCCTGCGCGCACGCTCCCGCAGGTCCCGCAGGCCGGTGCGCAGTCTCTGCAACGGGGTCGGCGGCAGGGAGCGCGTGGCGCCCCGGGCGTAGTACCGCTCGACGTAGAACTGGACCACGGACACGAGGCTCGTGAGGATCAGGTACCAGACGGTGACGACCAGCAGCAGGGGCACGATGTCGCCGGGGTAGGTGGACCCCATCGACTGGGCAGTGCCGAACAGGTCGAGCAGCGACACGTAGAAGACCAGCGAGGTGCTCTTGATCAGGCCGATCAGCTGGTTGACGTAGTTGGGCGTGATCGACCGCAGGGCCTGCGGGAAGACGATCCGCCGGAACTGGTAGCCCTTGGGCAGGCCCAGCGCGGACGCCGCCTCGTGCTGGCCCTGGTCTACGGAGAGGATGCCGCCGCGGACCACCTCGGCGGCGTAGGCCGCCTCGTTGAGGCTGAGGCCGATCACGGCGATGGCCATGTCGGTGGCGAGCCGGGACTCGTCGAAGGTGAGGAAGGCGGGCCCGAAGGGGACGCCGACGCTCAACGTCTCGTACAGGGCGCTGAAGTTGTAGAGGAACAGCAGCACGACGATCAGCGGGACGGAGCGCAGCGCCCAGACGTAGGTCCAGCTCGCGGCGCGCAGCACCGGGCTCCGGGAGAGCCGGGCCAGGGCGAGCAGGATGCCGCCGAGGAGGCCCAGCACCGCGCTCCAGGCGGTCACTTCGAGGGTGATCAGCAGTCCGTCGAGGATCGTCGGGCGCAGGAACCAGTAGCCGAAGCGGTCCCACTGGTAGAAGGGGTTCGTCACCAGTCCGTGGACGAACTGGGCGACCAGGACCAGCACGGTCGCGGTCGCGATCCACCGTCCCGGTCGGCGCAGCGGCTGGACGCGCTGCGCGGTGGGTCGGTGCCGCGGCGGGAGGCCGGCGGACGGCGCCTCGGCGAGGGCCACGGCGCCTGGGGGTTCACTCATGAGGGGGCTCCGGCGGGAGTCGGGGCACCCCGGATCGCGGCAGGCGTGCGCGGCTGCGACGGCACGTCGGGCGGCGGGGACCGCTCGGGGACGAGCTGGCGCGCACGGCGCACGGATGCGTACGCGGAACCGGGGGCGGGGCAGGGCGGACAACGGCACACCGCTCGGGCGGTGTTCGTCAGGAACGCGGTGGCGGGGCGAAGGGTGTGAGGTTCAGCCCCGGCAGCGGGCACGGCCCGGTGCGGTACACAGTGCGCTGTTCACGCGCAGGAGATCGACGGCGCGGTCGGCGACGAGGACCTCGGGGTACGGCCGTACGCGGCCCCGGAGACGGCGGGGCGCCGTCCGAAGAGCTGCGTTCATGTCCGTCACCGTCACCGTCCGGCCCCGTGGGCCCTCGCGCTTACCGAAACGTCTGCCGAAACGTCGTCCGGTCCGGTCGTCACCTGGGGCACCCACCGCCGAGCGAGGGTTGCCGGTCAGCAAGCCAGGGCTTGTCGCTGACGCTCATGACCGTTCTGGGCCGTAAGTAAGACAGTTGCCCGGACGAATGTCAACGCCGTCCGGCTGGTGGACCGGTTCAGACCTTGTCCACCTGTGCCTTCGCGCCCGCGGCGGGAGCGGCGTGGGCGTCCCAGTCCAGGATCTGGACGGCCGAACCGGCGGCCTCCAGGCCCGGCAGCGGGCACGGTGGCGGCGGGCGGCCCGTCGAGGTCGAGCCGGCCGCCGAAGGCGGGGTGCGCGGCGAGGCGGCGGGCGTAGGCCCACAGTTCGGGGTGCCCGGCGACGCGGCGTACGGCGTCCGCGTCGAGGTGATGACGGTGCACGGTGTCGAGCTGGACCAGCGCCACCCACAACTCGACGTCCGCCGCACAGATCTGTTCACCCAGCAGGTAGGGGGAGGCACTGAGCCCCTGCTCGAGGACGCCGAGCGTGCCGAGCAGCGTGTCGAGGGCCGCGGTGGCCCCCGCCGCTCCGGCAACGGCCGTTCCCGCACCGGACGCTCCGGCAACGGTCTCGCCCGTACCGGCCGTTCCGGCGCGCTGTGCGGCGTCCTCGATCCCCAGGGCGCACATCCGCTCGACGGCCTCGATCTCCGACTCCCTGCCGCACGGGTACAGCGAGGTGCCGCCACCACCGAAGTGCCGGGCGAGGTCGCGGGTGATGTCGGGGGCGTGGGTGGAGACGATCCGCCCGGACCAGTCGTCGCTGAGGACCGGCGCGAGGGCGGGTCCGGTGTAGTGGTGGGCACTGGCGTCGTACAGCGGGCGCAGTTGCGCGTGACCGCCGTCCGGACAGTCCGGGACGGCGGGCAGGAGGGTCACGGGACAGGCGCGGTCCAGGCCGAGCAGGCTGTGGACGACCGCGATGCGCAGGCCGGCGGGGTCGGCCGGCGAGAGGTGGAGCCGGTAGCGGCGCGGCACGGCGTAGTGGCCGCTGCGCGCGTCGTGGCCGATGCGGCCCCGGAAGGCGGGGGCGGGCCGGACGGGCGGGTGGACGGTCGGCGGTGTGACGGACATGGCTCTCCCCTGGGGCGGGTGCGTGGCGGACGCGCGGCGGCGGCGTCGGACGGGAGGGCGCGGCCCGGGTCCCGCGCACGCCGTGGAGGGACGGTGCCGCGGGGACACCGCCGAAGGGGCGGCGCGCGGGGGAAGGGGCCGGTTCAGCCCTGGCGCATCGCGCTGCAGACGCGCAGCAGGTCGATGTGGCGGCGGGAGGTGAGAAGGGGGGACGACAGGAGCGTGCGGCTCGTGCGGCCGGCGGCCGGCTCTCGCCCCATGTTTCCCTACCTTTTCACTAGGATTCCCGGTCCGAGTGTCGAGCCGCTTCCGGCCGCCGTCAAGGGGGCGTCCACGAGATGGGTCGGGGGAGTCCGTGAAGAGGGACCGCGCCGGGGCCGGCCCGGGGTCCGCGCCGGGGTGCGCGCAACCCTTCACACCGAGGGTCCGCGCAACCGTTCACACCGAGGGTCCGCGCAACCGTTCGCGCCGGAGCCGCCCGGCCGTTCGCGCCGGGACCACCCGGCCGTTCACTCCGCGGACGCGGGGTCCGGCAGCCGGTACACCGACACGTGGGACCGGGACGCGGCGGTGAACTCGGAGCCGGCCCAGTCCGCGTGCCGCGACTCCAGCCCGAAGCCGGCCAGCTGGGCCATGAGGTCGAGTTCGGCGGGCCAGACGTAACGGTGCGGGCTGCGGTCCAGCCGGGCCTGCCGGCCGCTGTCGTCGAACCTGAAGTGGTGGGAGACGACGTGCTGGCGCAGGACGTCGTAGGTGTCCAGGCCGATGTAACCGGGTTCGGCGTGCCAGACGGTCGCCTCCTGCCCCGGCGGGAGCCTGCGCAGTTCGGGCACCCACAGCTCGACGACGAACCGCCCGCCGGGCCCCAGGTGGCGGGCGGCGTTGCGGAAGCACGCGACCTGCTCGGCCTGGGTGAGGAGGTTGGAGATCGTGTTGTACACGAGGTAGACCAGCGTGTACTCCCCCGGCGCGCGGGCCGTCGCCATGTCTCCGACGACCACCGGGATCGCCGACTCGTCGGCCTTGGCGCGCAGTTGTCCGATCATCGGGCGGGACAGCTCCACGCCGGTGACGGGCACACCCCGCGCGGCGAGCGGCACCGCCACCCGCCCGGTCCCGATCGCGAACTCCAACGCCCTTCCTCCGGAGGCGAGTTCGGCGAGCCGGTCGACGGTCGGCCCGAGGACCTCGGGGGCGAACATGCCGGTGCCGGGAGTGTCGTAGCGGCCCGCGGCGTCGGCGTCCCAGATCTGCTCCTGATCCATGGACCCCACGATGGTCCGGCGTCCGGGGGCTGTCCAACGATTTGCCGTCCGCGACGGCGACCGCCGCCGGGGGCCGCCGCGAAGGATCCCGGGCGCGACGGAGGCCGCCTCCTCGTCCGAGAAGACGGCCTCCGACCACATCGTGCTGGTCGGGACGACAGGATTTGAACCTGCGACCCCTTGACCCCCAGTCAAGTGCGCTACCAAGCTGCGCCACGTCCCGTCGCGCCCCACACCGGTGAACGGCGGGAACGCGCAGGTAAACAGTACCGCACACGCACCGGTGCCACAGCCACAGCCGCAGCCACAGCCACAGCCACAGCCACAGCCACAGCCACAGCCGAACGGTCGCACGCCGCGTGCCGCGCGCCGCACCGAACGGCACGCCACCGGAGGACGCGCCCCGGAAGGTGCGGCGTCGAAGGATGCCGGAGGGCGCGGCGCAGGAGGGCACCCCCGGAGGCCGCGGCGCCGGGACGGGTGGATCCGGCCCCTTCCCGGTCACTCGACCGCGACACGTGGATTTTCCCCGCGGGCCACGTCCGGGCGGACCACGCGGCCCCGCTTTCCGGACATGCACGTTAAAGGAACCTATTTCCGTCGCCCGCGCATGTTTCAACAATGTGTGGAACGAATGAACGGGGTCGGCGAGAAAAGCGATAGATCCGTTTTCCCCCACCATGGCCTTTTCCGCGAGCGTGACCGAATCGATGCGGCAGCAAACCGAGCGGTCGTTCAAACGTTGACTGGCGAGTAATAAGGCCACTAACTTTCGACGCGCTTCGAACAAGCGCTTTTCACGGCCTTCCGCGGTGATCTTTCCCGCCGGGATACCGGTGCACGCCTTTGCTGTCCCGAAACCCCCACCGTGCAGTTTCACCTTGATTCGGAGAATCGATGACGTTCGCTGTGCGCTCCGAGGACATGATCATCGGCATCACTCCGTTCGGCGAACCCGATGCCGGGCTCGCCCTCGCGATCGTCGGGGCCGGCGGGCTCGGCGTGCTCGATCTCGGGGACGGCGGCCGAAGATCGCGCGAGGCCCTGGGCCGGTTGCGGCGCGCGGCGCCGGGCGGCTTCGGGGTCAGGGTCGGTCCCCGCTGCCGGCTGTCCCCCGCCGACCTCGGAACCGACGGCCCGCACACGGTGGTGCTGGCCGCCGGCTCGGCCTGGCCGCTCGGCGAACTCGTCGCCCGGCACCGGGTCCTCGTCGAGGTCACCGACCTGCCGGGCGCCCGGCAGGCCGCCCGTGCCGGCGCGCACGGTCTGATCGCGCGGGGCGGCGAGTGCGGCGGCCGGACCGGCACGCTGAGCACCTTCGTGCTGCTCCAACAGCTGCTCTCCGCACCGGAGCCGGACCTGCCGGTGTGGGCCTGCGGTGGCATCGGTCCGCGCACGGCCGCCGCCGCGGTGGCCGGCGGGGCGGCCGGGGTCGTCCTCGACGGACAGCTCGCGCTGCTGGCCGAATCCTCGTTGCCCGAGGCGACGGCCGCCGCCCTGCGCCCCCTGGACGGCTCGGAGACCGTCGTCGTCGCCGGTCACCGGGTGCTGCTGCGCCGCGGCCCCGACGCCCCGCCCCTCCCGCGGACGCCGGCCCCGAGGAGGTCTCGGCCCTGCTCGGCGGGCGGGACCCGCGCACCCGGCTGCTGCCGGTGGGCCAGGACGGCTTCCTCGCCGCCCGGTTCGCCGACCGCTGGGGGGACGCGCGGCGGACGGTGCGGGCGCTGCGGGACGCGGTGCGCGACGCCGTGGGCGACGCCGTGGGCGACGCCGTGGGCGACGAGGAGACCGTACGGGCGCCGGCGGAAGGGTCGCCGATGAGCCGCGCGCTGGGCACCCGGCTGCCGGTCGCCCAGGGGCCGATGACGCGGGTCAGCGACGAGGCGGGGTTCGCGGCGGCGGTCGCCGCGGACGGGGCGCTGCCGTTCCTGGCGCTGGCGCTGGCCGACGGCGAGCGGACGCGGGCGATGCTGACGGAGACGCGGGACGCGGTGGCCGGCCGGCCCTGGGGGGTCGGCGTGCTCGGCTTCGCGCCGGAGGACGTACGGGCCGCGCAGCTGGAGGCCGTGCGGGAGGTGCGGCCGACGCACGCGATCATCGCGGGCGGGCGGCCCGCGCAGGCGCAGGCGCTGGAGCGGGACGGGATCCGGACCTTCCTGCACGTGCCGTCGCCGGGGTTGCTGCGGCAGTTCCTCCGGGCCGGTGCGCGCCGGTTCGTGTTCGAGGGCTCGGAGTGCGGCGGGCACGTCGGGCCGCGGGCGGCTTTCCCGCTGTGGGAGGCGCAACTCGCCGTCCTGGAGGACCACGTGGAGGAGGGCGGCGACGCCGGTGACCTCGAGGTGTTCTTCGCGGGCGGGGTGCACGACGAGCGGTCGGCCGCGATGGTCGCCGCGCTCGCCGCGCCGCTGACCGCGCGCGGGGCGGCCGTCGGCGTCCTGATGGGCACGGCGTACCTGTTCACCGAGGAGGCGGTGGCGCACGGGGCGATCCGGCCGCTGTTCCAGCGGCAGGTGCTGGCCGCCGACCGCACCACCCTGCTGGAGTCGGCGCCGGGGCACGCCACGCGCTGCGTGCCCAGCCCGTTCGCGGCCGGCTACCGCGAGGAGGAGGCCCGGCTGCGCGCCGCGGGCGTCCCCGACCGGCGGATCTGGGAGGAGCTGGAGCGGCTCAACGTCGGACGGCTGCGCCTCGCCAGCAAGGGGATGACGCGGGAGGCGGACGGCGCTCTCGCGCCCGTCGGCGAGCAACGGCAGCTCGCCGAGGGGATGTTCATGGCGGGCGAGGTGGCCGTGCTGCGTTCGGCGACCACGACGCTCGCCGCGCTGCACGCGTCCGTGACGACGGGAGCGGCCGCGTTCCTGTCCCGGCGGGCCGCCGAACTCGGCACCGAGGAGGCCCCGCGCCCCGCGGCGCCGGCGCCGCTCGACATCGCCGTCGTCGGCATGGCCTGCATGTTCCCGCAGGCACCCGACCTGTCCACGTTCTGGGCGAACGTCGTGGGCGGCGTGGACGCGGTCGGCGAGGTCCCGGCCGACCGCTGGGACCCGGCGGTGCACCACGGCACGTCCACCGCGTCGAAGTGGGGCGGCTTCCTGCCGCCGATCCCCTTCGACCCGCTGCGCTACGGCATCCCGCCCGCCTCCCTCGGCCACGTCGAGCCGGTCCAGCTGCTGTCCCTGGAGGCGGCCCGGCGGCCCTGGAGGACGCCGGGTACGGCGACGGGGGCGGGAGTTCGACCGTTCCCGCACCTCGGTGGTGTTCGGCGCGGAGGCCGGCAGCGACCTGTCCAACGCGGCCACCCTGCGGGCCGTGCTGCCCTCCTACTACGGGACGGTGCCGCGCGGACTGGACGAACAGCTGCCGCGGCTCACCGAGGACTCGTTCCCGGCATGCTCGCCAACGTCATCTCCGGCCGGATCGCCAACCGGCTCGACCTCGGCGGCGCCAACTACACCGTCGACGCCGCCTGCGCCTCCTCGCTGGCCGCGGTCGACGCCGCCTGCAAGGAACTCCTCGCCGGCACCAGTGACGTCGTGCTGTGCGGCGGCGCCGACCTGCACAACGGGATCAACGACTACGTCCTGTTCTCCTCGGTGCACGCCCTCTCCCCCACCGGCCGCTCCCGCGCCTTCGACGGCTCGGCCGACGGCATCGCCCTCGGCGAGGGCGTGGCCTGCGTGGTCCTCAAGCGGCTCGCGGACGCCGAGCGCGACGGCGACCGGATCTACGGCGTCGTCAAGGGCCTCGGCTCCTCCAGCGACGGCCGTTCCCTCGGACTGACCGCGCCCCGCCCGAGGGGCAGCGGTCCGCGCTGGAGCGGGCCTACGCGAGCGCGGGCGTCTCCCCGGCGCGGGTCGGTCTCGTCGAGGCGCACGGCACCGGCACGGTGGTCGGCGACCGCACCGAACTCGCCGTCCTGGACGAGGTGTTCCGCGAGGCGGGCGCCGAGGCGGGCGGCTGTGTGATCGGCTCGGTCAAGTCGCAGATCGGGCACACCAAGTGTGCGGCCGGGCTGGCCGGCCTGATCAAGGCGCTGCTCGCGCTGTACACGGGCGTCCGGCCGCCGACGCTGCACGTTAAGGCGCCCAACGCGGCCTGGGACGCGGACCGCAGCCCGTTCGCCTTCCACACCGAGGCCCGGCCGTGGGCCGCTCCCGCCGGTGAACGCCTGGCCGGGGTCAGCGCGTTCGGCTTCGGCGGCACCAACTTCCACGTGGTGCTGGCCGCCCACGCCGGCGCGGCGCCGCCGGCGCGGGGACTGGACGCCTGGCCGGCCGAGCTGTTCGTGTTCCGCGGCCGGGACGAGAAGTCGGCCCGGCACGCGGTCGAGGAGCTGCTGCGGGCCGCCGGGGCGGACGGCCGCCCGTGGCGCCTGCGCGACCTGACGCTCGCTGCGGCACGGCGCTCGGACGCGAGCACCGACCCGGTGCGGATCGCGGTCGTGGCGAGCGACGTGGCCGACCTGACCGACAAGCTGCGGGCCGTGCTCGACGCCCCGGCCGGCACCGGCCCCGCCGCCCGCGGGAGCCACCTGGCCCCCCGCGGGATCCACCTGGCCGGCGCCGGGGACGCCGACGGCGGCAAGGTCGCCTTCCTCTTCCCCGGGCAGGGCAGCCAGCGCCCCGGCATGCTCGCCGAACTGTTCGTCGCGCTGCCCGAGTTGCGTCCGCACCTGGAACTGGGGCGGGCGCACGCCGACGCGCTGTACCCGCCCGCCGCGTTCGACGACGCCGCCCGGGACCGGCAGCGGGCCGCGCTCACCGACACACGGGTGGCGCAACCGGCCCTCGGGGTCGCCGGGCTCGCCGCGCACGCCCTGCTCACGGCCGCCGGCGTGGAACCGGACATGGCCGCCGGGCACAGCTACGGCGAGCTGGTCGCCCTCTGCGCCGCCGGGGCCCTCGCCCCGAGACGCTGCTGGAGTTGAGCGGCGAGCGGGCGGCGGCGATCCTCGGCGCCACCGGGAGGACCCGGGGACCATGGCCGCGGTCACCGCCGGCGCCGAGGAGACGGAACAGGCCCTCAAGGCGGCCGGCGCTCCGGACACCGTCGTCGTCGCCAACCGCAACTCCCCCCGCCAGACGGTCGTCTCCGGTCCGACCGACGCGGTCGCCGAGGCCGTACGACTGCTGCGCGGGGCCGGTCTCGACGCCCGGCGGATCCCGGTGGCGTGCGCCTTCCACAGCCCGCTGGTGGCCGGCGCCGGTGACCGCTTCGCCGAGGTGCTCGCGGCCCACCCGGTGCACGCCCCCGAGTTCCCGGTGTGGTCCAACCGCACGGCCGCCCCGTACGCCGCCGGCGCGGACGCGGTCCGGGCCGAGCTGGCCGCGCAGATCGGCGCCCCCGTCTCCTTCGCCGAGCAGATCGAGTCGATGTACGAGGCGGGCGCGCGCGTCTTCGTCGAGGCCGGTCCCGGATCGGTGCTGACCGGGCTGGTCGGGCAGATCCTCGGCGAGCGCCCGCACACCGCGGTCGCCTGCGAGCCCCGCCCCGGCGGCGGCCTGCGCGGCTGGCTCGACGCCCTCGCCCGGCTGGCCGTCGCGGGGCTGCCGGTGCGCACCGGACGGCTGCTGCGCGGCCGGGACGCCGTCGACGCGCTGCGCGCCCCGCGCCCCGAATCCCCGGCTGGACGGTGGACGGGCAGCTCGTCCGCACCGCCGCCGGCGCCCTCCTCCCCGGTGCCCTCGCACCGGCCCGACGCGTCGCGGACACCGCGGCCCCCCTGGAGACGACTGTGACGACCGACCCCTCGCACGGCCTCCCGTCCGACCGGGACGCCCTCGTCGCCGAGTTCCTGCGCACCAGCCGGGAGATGATCGCCGCCCAACGGGACGTGCTGCTCACCTACTTCGGCGGCGTGCCCGGCGCCCCGGCCGCCGCGCCCGTCCTCCCCCGCAGACGCCGTCGCCCGCGGCGGCCGTGCGACAGGTGCCCGGCCTCCCGGCCGCGGCGGCACTCCCGGAGCCGGTGCCGGTGCCGGTGCCCGAGCCCGCGCCGGAGGCCGCCGGGCCCGTGGACGTCCAGCGGCTGGTGCTGGAGATCATCAGCGAACGCACCGGCTACCCGGTCGACATGATCGAGCCCGATCTCGACCTGGAGGCGGACCTCAGCATCGACTCCATCAAGCGGGCCGAGATCGCCGGTGAACTGGCCAGGCGGCTGGGCGCCGGGAGCGGCGCGGACCTCACCTCGATGGCCGACGCGGAGCTGGAGGAGCTGGCGAAGGCGCGTACGGCGGCGGCGGTGACCGGCTGGCTCACGGCCCGGCTGGGGACGCCCGCGGCGCCGGAGACGGCGGCGCCCCCGGACGAGCCGGCTCCCGTGACGTCCTCGCCTGTGACGTCCGCACCCGCGAAGGCGGTGACCGAGGCGTCCGCGCCCGCGACGGCCGTGACCGGGGAGGCCGTGACCGGGGAGCCGCCCCGCCGGCACGTCCTGCGCCCGGTGCCCCTGGCCGGAGCCGGCACCCCCGACCGCCCCGACGGCCCCGACCCCGCCGTCCTGCTGCCCGGCACCCGCTGGCTCGTCCTCGGTGACGCGCCCGAAGTGGCGGCCGCGCTCGCGGCGTCGGGCGCCGAGGTCGCCGTACGCGGCCGGGACCACCTGACGGACGACGGGGACGGGCCGGTGGACGGGGTGCTGTACCTCGGCGCGCTCGCGGACGACGGCACGCCGGTGCTGCCGGACGCGTTCCCGGTGCTGAAGGAGGCCCTGGCGCGCGGGCCCAGGTGGCTGCTGGCCGTCCGGCCGGCCGGCGACGACGCGCGGTCGGCGGGGCTGCGCGGTCTGTTCCGCACCGTGGCCCGGGAGTACCCGGAGACGGTGGCGCGGGTCGTCGAACTCGCCGACGTCTCGCCCGCCGCGGTCGCGGAGGCCGTGGGGCTGGAGGCCGCCGCCCCGGACCGTGTGCCGGTCGTGATGCGGTCGGCGGCCGGACGGCACGGGTTCGAGCTGGTGGAAGTGCCGCTCGGCGCCCTCGCCGGCACGGGCGCCGGGCCGGCCGGGGACGGCGCGGCCGAGGCCGCCGCGCTGGGTCTGGACCGGGACGCCGTGGTGGTGCTGGCCGGCGGGGCGCGGGGCATCACCGCGCAGTTCGCCGCGACGCTCGCCGGCGCGGCCCGCTGCCGTCTGGAACTCCTCGGCCGCACGCCCGCGCCACAGGGCCCGGAGGACGCGGACACCGCGGCCGCCGGCACCCCGGCGCAGCTGCGTGCCGTGCTCGCCGCGCGCGGCGGGGCGAAGCCCGCCGAGATCAACCGGACCGCCGAACTCCTGCTCGCCCAGCGGGAGATCAGGGCGACCCTGGCGGAGCTCGGCGCGCTCGGCGGCCGGGCCCGCTACCGCTCGGTCGACTTCCGCGAGCCGGACGCCGTGCGCCAGGCCGTGAAGGAGATCCACGCCGAACACGGCCGGCTCGACGGTGTGGTCCACGCGGCCGGCGTCATCGAGGACCGGCTCATCGCCGAGAAGAGCGCCGAGTCCTTCCAGCGGGTCTACGGCACGAAGGCCGGCGGCGCCCGGGCACTGCTCGCGGCGTTGGAGGAACTGCCCGCCGCGCCCGCGTTCACGGTGCTGTTCGGCAGCATCTCCGCCGTCCTCGGCAACCGTGGCCAGGCCGACTACGCGGCGGCCAACGACGCCCTGGAGTCCCTGGGCGCCGCCTTCGCCACCCGCACCGGCCGGCGCGCGCTGACCGTGCACTGGGGTCCCTGGGCGCCCGCCGCCGGGCACGGCGGCATGGTGGGCGCGGAGCTGGCCCGCGAGTACGCCCGGCGCGGCATCCGCCTGATCGACCCGGAGGAGGGCACCGCGGCGCTGCTGCGGGAGCTGGCCTGGGGCGAGGAGTCCGCGACGGCCGTCGTCCACACCGCCCCGGGCTGGTGACCGCCGCCGTGACGTTCCGTCAAGTGCCGGTCGCCATCGTGGGGATGGCGGTGCTGCTGCCGGGCGCCCCCGACCTGGAAACCTACTGGCGGAACCTGCGGGACGGCGTGGACGCCGTCGGGGAGGTGCCGGACGGGCGCTGGGACGCGGACTACTACCGTCCCGGCACCGCCTCCGAACCGGCCGTCGCGGACCGGGTGTACGCGCGGCGGGGCGGGTTCGTGGACGGGCTCGCGCGGGTCGACGTCACCCGGTTCGGGATCATGCCGAACTCGGTGGCCGGGACCGAGCCCGACCAGCTCATCGCGCTGCACGTGGCCGCCGCCGCCCTCGACGACGCGGGCGGCGCGGACCGCCTGGCGGACCGGGGGCGGGTCGGCGTCGTCCTCGGCCGGGGCGGCTACCTCACCCCGGGCCTGGTCCGGCTGGACCAGCGGGTGCGCACCGCCGGCCAGCTCGTGCGCACCCTGGGCGAGTTGCTGCCGGACCTGCCGCAGGACCGACTCGACCGGGTGCGGCAGGCGTTCACGGACCGGCTGGGGTCCGACAGCCCCGAGTCGGCGATCGGTCTGGTGCCCAACCTGGCCGCCTCCCGGATCGCCAACCGGCTCGACCTGCGCGGCCCCGCCTACACGGTGGACGCGGCCTGCGCCTCCTCGCTGGTCGCCGTCGACCAGGCGGTGGGTGAACTCGCCACCGGGCGCTGCGACCTGATGCTCGCGGGGGGCGTCCACCACTGCCACGACATCACGCTGTGGAGCGTGTTCTCCCAGTTGCGCGCCCTCTCCCCCAGCCAGCGCATCCGGCCCTTCCACCGGGACGCCGACGGCATCCTGATCGGCGAGGGGACGGGCGTGGTCGTCCTCAAGCGGCTCGCCGACGCCGAACGCGACGGCGACCGGATCTACGCCGTCGTCCGGGGCACCGGCGTGGCGAGCGACGGCCGGGCGGCCGGGCTCGTCAACCCGGATCCGGGCGGTCAGGCGCAGGCCGTGCGGCAGGCGTGGCGGGCGGCCGGGCTCGATCCGGCCGCGTCCGGCGCGATCGGTCTGCTGGAGGCGCACGGCACCGCGACCCCGGCCGGTGACGGGGCCGAACTGACCACGCTGGCCGAGGTGTTCGGGCCCGGCGACGGCGAGGCCGTGCTCGGCTCGGTCAAGTCGATGATCGGGCACGCCATGCCGGCCGCCGGGGTCGCCGGACTGGTCAAGGCCGCTCTCGCGGTCCACCACGCGACGCTGCTGCCGACCCTGCACTGCGACGACCCGCACCCGGCGCTGGCCCGCACCCGCTTCCGCACGCTGGAGAAGGCCGCCCCCTGGGAGACCGCACCGGACCAGCCGGTCCGGCGGGCCGCGGTCAACGCGTTCGGGTTCGGCGGGATCAACGCGCACGTGGTGCTGGAGGAGCCGCCGGGGGCCCGCGGCCCGGCCACCGGCCGGCCGGCACCGGAAGCCCACGCCCGGACCGCCGCCCGCACGGCGTCCCGCGTCACCGAGAGCGAGCCGGTGCTCCTGCTGGCGGCCGGCTCGCCCGAGGGTCTCGCCGCCCTGCTCGACGCCGACGACGGCGCCGTGCGCGCCGCCGGACTCGATCCGGCCCGGCCCGGTCCGCAGGCCGGGCCGGTCCGGCTGGGGATCGTCGGCCCGACGGACAAGCGGCTCGCCCTGGCCCGCCGCGCGGTCGCCAAGGGGCGTGCCTGGCACGGCCGCAGCGACGTCTGGTTCCGGCCCGGCCCCCTGCTGGGCGCGGGCGGCGGCAGGCTGGCCTTCCTCTTCCCCGGCCTGGAGGGCGACTTCACCCCCCGGGTGGACGACGTCGCCCGCCACTTCGGGCTGTCCGCGCCCGCGGTCGCCGGGGGCGACGTCGGCGACCTCGGCCGGCACGGGCTGGGCGTCGTCGCCGTCGGCCGTCTCCTCGACACGGCGCTGCGCCGGGCGGGGATCGTGCCGGACGCGGTCGCCGGGCACAGTCTCGGCGAGTGGACGGCGATGGCGGCGGGCGGTCTGTACGCGGGGGACGAGGTCGACGCCTTCATGGCGGACTTCGATCCCGAAGCCCTCACCGTGCCGGGCCTCGCCTTCGGGGCGCTCGGCGCGCCCGCGGAGCGGGTGCTGGCCGCGCTGCGGGAGGAGCGGTGGGCCGGGGCCGGTCTGGTGCTCTCGCACGACAACGCGCCCGGCCAGGCGATGGTGTGCGGCCCGGACGCGGCGGTCGGGGAGTTCGTGCGGGACTTCCGTGCCCGAGGGGTGCTGGGCCAGGTGCTGCCGTTCCGCTCCGGCTTCCACACGCCGATGCTGGCGCCTCACCTCGGCCCGATCAGGGAGGCCGCCGAACGGTTCCGGCTGCACCCGCCGCACACCCCCGTGTGGTCGGGGACGACCGCCGCGCCCTTCCCCGGGGACGAGGCGGGGGTGCGGGAGCTGTTCGTCCGGCACCTGCTGGAACCGGTCCGCTTCCGGCAGCTCGCCGAGGCGCTGCACGCGGCGGGCCACCGGGTGTTCGTCCAGGTGGGTCCGGGGCAGCTCGGCTCCCTCGTCGGCGACACGCTCGGCGGCCACGACCATCTCGTCGTCGCCGCCAACTCCCCGCACCGCAGCGGCCTGGCCCAGCTCCGCCGGGTCGCCACCGCGCTGTGGGCGGCGGGCGCCGAGGTGGCCCCGGAGCCGGCACCGGCGGCGGGCGCCGGGGCCGTACGGTCCCGGCCACGGCCGGTCGAACTGGACCTGGGCGGCGGCCTGGTGTCGCTCCCGCCCGACCGACTCGAGTCGCTGCGGGCCGGGTTGGGACGGACGGCGAGCACCGTGAACCCCGCGAGCCCCTCGAGCCCCGCCAGGCCTGCAAGCCCCGCGAACACCGTGAGCCCCGGCCTGGGCGCCCTCGACGCCCTCGCGCCCGGCTCGCCGGTCGCCGCCGAGCTGTCCGCGCTGCTCCAGGACACGGCGGACACCGCCGCCGCCCTCCTGACCGCGTCGGCCGGCACCGGACGCCCCGCCGCGCCGCCGCTCACCCGGCCGCCCCTGACCGCGACGCCCCTCACCGCGCTCCCCTCCACCGCGCCGCCCCGCACCGCACCACAGCCCACCCCGCCGCCGCCCGGCCCGTACCGCACGACCGTGCGGGTCTCCCCCGACACGATGCCGTACCTCCTGGACCACTGCTTCTTCCCGCAGCGGCCCGGCTGGCCGGACGTGTCCGACCGGTGGCCGGTGGTGCCGGCGACGACGATCGTGCAGCACATCGTGGACACGGCACGGCAGGCCGCGCCCGGCCGGGTGCCGGTCGCCGTGCACGGGGCGCGGTTCGAGGAGTGGCTCACCGCCACCCCCGCCGTCGACGTGCCCGTCACCGCGGTCCCCGAGGGCCCCGACCGGCTGGCGGTCTCCTTCGGCCCGCGGGCCCGCGCCACCGTCGAACTCGCCGCCGCCCACCCGGCCCCGCCCGCCCCTGGCCGGCCGGCACCGCCGCCGAACGGGTCCCCGAGCACACGGCCGAACAGCTGTACGCCGAGCGCTGGATGTTCCACGGTCCGGCGTTCCAGGGCGTCACCGAGCTCACCGCGATCGGCGACCGGCACGTCCGGGGCGTGATCGCCACCCCGTCCGCGCCCGGCGCCCTGCTGGACAACGTCGGTCAGATCCTCGGCTACTGGATCATGGCGACCCGCACGGAACGCACCGTCGTGTTCCCGGTGGGCATGCGCGAGATGCGTTTCCACGGGCCGCACCCGGCGCCCGGTACCCGGGTGGGGTGCCTGGTGCGGATCACCTCGCTCACCGACGCGTTCCTGGAGGCCGACGTCCAGCTGACCGTCGGCGGCACGGTGTGGGCGGAGCTGCGCGGCTGGCAGGACCGCCGCTTCGACAACGACCCGAGGACCCGGCCCGTCGAGCGCTTCCCGGAGCGCAACACGCTCTCCGAGGCCCGTCCGGGCGGCTGGACGCTGCTCCACGAGCGCTGGCCCGACCTGGCGTCCCGCGAGCTGATCATGCGCAACTCGCTCGCCGGTCCGGAGCGCGTGCGGTACGCGGAGCACGCGCCCCGGGGCCGCCGGCAGTGGCTGCTGGGCCGGATCGCCGTCAAGGACGCCGTCCGGCGGTGGCTGTGGGACCGGGGCGAGGGGCCGGTCTTCCCGGCCGAGCTGCGGGTGGACAACGACGAGGCGGCCGGCCGTACGTGACCGGTGTGCACGGCCGGGTCCTGCCGCCGCTGGACGTGTCGCTGGCGCACTGCGCGGAGGCGGCCGTGGCGATCGTGCGGCCCCACACGCCGTGGCCGGGTCCCGGCATCGACGTCGAGGAGGTCACCGACCGGACGCCGGAGACCCTGGCCGCCGCCCTCGGCCGGGAGGAGCTGCGGCTGCTGCGCGCACTGGCCTCCGACGGGGCCCGCGCGGAAGCCCCCGGCGGCTCCGAGGCGTGGTGGTTCACGCGTTTCTGGGCGGCGAAGGAGGCCGTCGCCAAGGCGGAGGGCACCGGGCTGCGCGGACGGCCGCGGGACTTCGCCGTCCTCGACGCCGCCCCGGCCGGCGACCGGCTGACCGTCGCGGGCCGCCTGGAACGCGCCTACACCGTGCACTGCGCCCCGGCCGCCAACCCGCCCCGCCTGCCGGACCGCGCGTACGTCGTGGCCTGGACGACGGGTCCCACCGAAGCGAAGGAGTACGACCGATGACCTCCCCCACCCCCGTCACCGCCGACGAGGCGACCGTCCTCGCCGACCTCACGGAGATGCTCGGCCGGCTCATGGAGGACGAGTACGGCCTCGACGACGTCGAGATCGGCATGCACACCACCTTCAACCGGGACCTGGAGCTGGAGAGCATCGACCTGGTCACCCTGGCCGGGCTGCTCCAGGAGCGGTACGGCGAGCGGGTCAACTTCGCGGAGTTCCTGGCCGGCATGGAGTTCGACGAGATCATCGAGCTGACCGTCGGACGGCTCGTCGAGTACGTCGTGGCGGGCCTGAAGTCCGCGGAGGCGAGCTGACCATGGCCATGGTCGACACCGGCGCCGTCCGGTTGCACGTGCAGCGGCTCGGCCCCCGCGACGGCCGGCCGGCCACCGCCACCGTGGTGCTGGTGCACGGCCTGCTCACCGACAGCCTGGCCAGTTACTACTTCACGGTGGCCCCCGCGTTCGCCGCGGCGGGCCTGGACGTGGTCATGTACGACCTGCGCGGCCACGGGCGCAGCGAACGCCCCGCCGAGGGCTACACCCTGGACGACAACGTCGACGACCTGGAGGCGCTCCTCGACCGCCTCGCGGTGAGCGGCCCGGTGCACCTGGTCGGCAACTCCTACGGCGGGACGGTCGCGTTCGGCTACGCGGCCCGGCATCCGCGGCGGGCGGCGAGCGTCACGCTCGTCGAGTCCGAACCGGCCACCGCCGCCTGGGCGGTGAAGCTGGGCGGCATCCTCGACCGGGTGGTGACGCAGCTCGCGCACAACGAGCCCGACGCGATCGCCTGGATCACCGCACACCGCGGCCACAACACCGCC
The DNA here is from genome assembly GCA_021568835.1 of Streptomyces sp. Tue 6430. Taxonomy (GTDB): domain Bacteria; phylum Actinomycetota; class Actinomycetes; order Streptomycetales; family Streptomycetaceae; genus Streptomyces. The sequence continues at coordinate 303,998 of JAKGSH010000001.1, read as the reverse complement.
CGGCTGGCCAGGGGCGCGGCCCGCCTCGCCCGCGACACCACGCTGGGCAGGGACATCCCCGCCAGCCGGGTGCTGACGGAACATCAGATCGCGGCGGTGCGCTGCCCGGTGCTCGGCGTCTACGGCGGCGACTCCGACCTCGCCGAACTGGCGCCCTGGCTCGAGGAGTCGCTGCCGGACTGCCGGACCGTGGTGATCGCGGGACACGAGCACTCGGTGCTGGTGGAGGCGGCCGCGACGGTGGGCGGCCACGTCCTGGCGCTGGTGCGGGAGGCCGAGCGGGCGGGGGCGGAGGCCCGGTGAGCCGCTACCTGTTCGTGGTGCCGCCGCTGACCGGGCACGTCAACCCGGCCGTCGGCGTGGCGGCCGCCCTCGCCGGGCGGGGGCACGAGGTGGCGTGGGCGTGCCCCGATCCCGCGCTGGTCCGACGGCTGGCGGGACCGGGCGCCGAGGTGTTCGCGTGCGCCGGGGCGCCGGCCGGGAGCCGGCCGCCCGAGCTGCGCGGACCCGAGGCGCTGCGGTTCCTGTGGGAGTGGTACCTGCTGCCGCTCGCCGAGGCGATGGGGCCGGGGGTGCGGGCGGCCGTGGAGCGGTTCGGGCCGGACGTGGTGGTCGCCGACCAGCAGGCCTTCGCGGGCGCCCTGGCCGCGGAACGCCTGGGTGTGCCGTGGGCGACCTCGGCGACCACCTCCGCCGAGTTCACCGATCCGCTGGCGGGGCTGCCGAAGGTCCGCGCGTGGCTGGAGGAACGGCTCGGGCGGTTGCGGGCCTCGGCCGGGGTCCCGGCCGGCGGCGCCGATCCGCGGTTCTCGCCGCGTCTCGTCCTCGCCTTCAGCGTGCCGGAGCTGGCGGGCCCCGCCGAGGGCGTCCGCTGGGTCGGCCCCTCGATCGCGGCCCGGCCCGCCGCGGCCGGTTTTCCCTGGGAGTGGCTCGACGCCGGGCGCAGGACCGTCCTGGTGACGCTCGGCACGGCGAACACCGACGTCGGCGGCCGCTTCCTCGAGGTGTGCGTGGCGGCGCTGCGCGAACGGGCGGACCGGGTGCAGGGGGTGGTCGTCGATCCCGGCGGCACCCTGCGGCCGCCGCCGGCCGGCGACAAGGACGTCCTGGTCGTCCCGTCCGTTCCCCAACTCGCGCTGTTGGAGCGGGGGGTGGCCGCGGTGGTCTGCCACGCCGGGCACAACACGGTGTGCGAGGCGCTGTGGTACGGCATCCCGCTGGTGGTGGCCCCCGTCCGCGACGACCAGCCGGTGGTGGCCGGGCAGGTCGCGGACGCGGGGGCCGGGGTGCGGGTGCGCTTCGGCCGGGTCGGCGCGGGGCGGCTGGGCGCGGCCCTGGACGCCGTACTGGACGGACCCGGTCACCGGGCGGCGGCCGAGCGGATCGGGGCCGCCCTCCGGGCCGCCGGCGGGGCGTCGGCCGCCGCGGACCATCTCGAGGAACTCGCCGGGGAGGCGCGATGAGCGACGAGAGCGAGCGGATCGCGGCACTGCGGCCCCGCTACCGGGACGATCTCGCGGCGGGCGTGGACCGTTTCTTCGAGCCGCGCCGCACCGACTGCCCTGGTGCGGTTCGGCCCGGCTGACCACGCGGCTGCGGACCACGGACCTGCTCCAGCACAAGCCGGGCCGGTTCGTCCTGGACCGCTGCGAGGACTGCGGGCACACCTTCCAGAACCCCCGGCTCAGCGCCGCGGGGCTGGAGTTCTACTACCGGGACTTCTACGACGGGCTCGGCGAGAAGAAGCTGGGCGACACCTTCGGCGGGCGCACGAAGATGTACCGGGGGCGGGCCGTGTCGATGCTGCCGCACGACGCCGGGCCGAAGACGTGGCTGGACGTCGGCACCGGGCACGGGCACTTCTGCGCGGTCGCCGGTCAGGTGCTGCCGGGCACGGCGTTCGACGGGCTGGACTTCACCGACGGCGTCGAACTCGCGGAGCGCGAGGGCCGGGTGCGGCACGGCTACCGGGGCGCCTTCCCCGACCTCGCGCCCGAACTGGCCGCCCGTTACGACGTGGTGAGCATGTTCCACTACCTGGAGCACAGCACCGACCCGGACCGGGAACTGCGCGCGGCCCGGGAGGCCGTCCGGCCCGGCGGGCACCTGCTGATCGAGGTCCCGGACCCGGAGAGCCGCTACGCCCGCCTCCTCGGGCGGTGGTGGCTGCCGTGGCTCCAGCCGCAGCACCTGCACTTCGTGCCGGTGGCCAACCTGCGGGAGCGGCTGGCGGACCTCGGGTTCACGGTGGTCGCGGAGCAGCACGCCGAACCGCACGACCCGGTGGACCTGCTGGCGGCCGGGTGGCTGGCGCTGGACCACGCGGCGCCGCGCGAGGACGCGCCCTGGCTGCCCGGGCCGCCCGGCCGGGCCCGCCGCGCGCTGCGCGCCGCGCTGTTCCTCGCCGCCGCCCCGGCGCTGGTCGCGGGCACCCTCCTCGACCGGTTCGCCGTCCGGCCGCTGTCGCACCGGCTGGGCCTGTCCAACGCCTACCGGATCGTGGCGCGGCGCGACTGAGGGGCGGGACGGCGCGCCCCGCGGCCCAGGGCCGGTCCGGCGGGGCGGCCGGGCGCCCGTGTCCCGCGGTGGGACGCGGGCGCCCGGCCGTCCTGCCGGCTGCCGCTGTGGCCCTGTCCGGCCGTCCCCCGTCCGGCTGCCACCGGCAGGGCGACGCCCGGCTTCTCGGCGCGTTCCGTCAGGTCGCGCCCCACCTTCTCGGGTGGCGGTGGTACGCCGGGCGCCGGCCCCCGTCACCTCTGCGGTGCGGTGGCCGGCGTCCCTGCGTGCCCGCGGGACCTGGCCGACGTGTCGCGTCCCCGTCACGGGCCGGTGTCCGGGGCCCCGCCGGGAAGACCCGGAGAGACCCGGGAGCCGGGGTCCTGTCGGAAAGGCCTGACGGCCGGGCGGCCCCGACCGGCTGCCCGGCCGGTCAGTGCGCGGCCAGCGGCTGCTCGCGCGGGCTGTCCTCGGCGGCCGTCCGCGGGGCGCGCAGGGCCGCGATCCCGATGAGGACCATGGAGGAGACACCGGCGAGCGCGAAGGCCGTGAACCCCCACTCGCCCTGGCCCGAGGCGAGGAGCTGACCCCCGAGCCACGGGCCGAAGACGGCGCCGAAGCGGCCCATGCCCGAGGTCCAGCCGACGGCGGTGGCGCGGGTGTCCGGGGCGGAGCGGATGGAGACCGTCGCGTAGATCATCGTCTGGGCGCTGTTGAGGAAGACGCCGGTGAGGAAGACGACGATCATCGTGACCGTCATCGGCATGTGCACGCTGAGCAGGTACACGCCGGCGGCGGTCAGCGCGAACCAGACCGCCGAGATGCGCGGGGCGCCGAAGCTGTCGGCGGCCCGGCCGGCGACCAGCATGCCCACGATGCCGCCGAGGTTGAAGACGACCACGAAGGACAGCGCGGAGCCGAGTTCGTAGCCCTCGGCGCGCATGAGGGTGGGCAGCCAGGTGGCGACGCCGTAGACCAGGAGCAGACCGCCGAAGGAGGCCGCCCAGTACAGCAGGGTCCGGGTCCACTCGCCGTCGCGGAAGAGGCCGGCCAGGTTGGTCCAGCGGTCGCCCGCGGCGGTCCCGGCCGGCTTGGGGGCGGGCAGTTCGACGTCGTGGCGGGCGGCCAGTGCGCGGGCCTCCTCGGTCCGCCCCTTGGCGACGAGGAAGCTCAGCGACTCGGGCAGGAAGCGGGCGAGGACCGGGACGAACAGCAGCGGCAGGACGCACACCCAGAACGCCGCGCGCCAGCCGACGGGGTCGACGAGCCACTTGGCGACGTAGGCGGAGAGGATGCCGCCGGCGTGGTGGGCGGTCATCAGCAGGCCGATGACGAGGGCGCCGCGGCCGCGCGGGGCGTAGTCGGAGACCATGCTGATCGCGGTCGGCAGCAGTCCGCCGAGGCCGATGCCGGCGAGGGTCCGGCCGAGGCCGAAGACGGCGATGCCGTCGGCGAGGGCGCACAGGCCCGAGGCCAGCGAGAAGAGGGTCACGCAGGCGACCATCAGCTTCTTGCGGCCGATCCGGTCGGCGACCGTGCCGGCGGTGAGCGCGCCGATCAGCATGCCGAAGGTGGCGTAGCTGCCGAGGTCGCCGGCCTGGTCCGGGGTGAGGCCGAAGGTCCTGGTCTCCAGCAGGTGCGGGAGGACCGAGCCGTAGATGAACATGTCCAGGCCGTCGAAGAGGACGGCCAGCCAGCAGAGGCCGACGGCCAGGAAGGCCAGTCTGCTGCCGCGGGCGGACAGCGGGGAGGGGGAGGAGGACATCGTTGTTTCCTCTCGTGCGGGCGGGGTGCCCCGACGCTAGAGACCTGCGGCGATTTTCGTCAACATTTTTGTCAACAATCTTATCGACGACTGGTCCCGCGTCGGGGCGGCGCGGCCCGGCAAGAGCCGCTGGAGGGCCACGGGAAGGCCGTCAGGGGCCGCCCGTGGCGCCTGGGAGGGGTGTTACGCGACCGGCGGGGTGCCGTGCGTGTGGAAGGACTCGATGGTCTTCAGGCCCCAGGCCTGGCCCTTCCCGCGCTCCTCCTCGGTCCAGGTGACCAGCGGCCAGTCGGGCGCGAGCACCAGGCGGGTGAGCGGGTTGCACAGTTCGATCCGGTTGCCGCCGGGCTCGTAGACGTACAGGAAGAACGTCTGCTGGATGGCGTGCTTGTGCGGTCCCGTCTCGATGAACACACCGCTGTCGACGGCGAGATCGGCGGCGCGCAGGATGTCCTCGCGGGTGTCGGTGGCGAAGGCGACGTGGTGCAGCCGCCCGCTGCTGCCGGTCCAGTCCGAGGTGTAGACGACGTCGTACGACTTGTTCGTGTACGTCAGCCAGCGCGCCGCGATCTTCCCGGTGTCGAGCCGGATCTGCTCGGTGGGGCGGGCGCCGAGGACGTGTTGCTGGAACTCGGCGTTGGCGAGGACGTCGGCGGCGAGGAAGTTGACGTGGTCCAGCCGTCGTACGCCCACGCCCCGGTTGGGCTTGGCCTGCGGCTGGTTCTTCAGCGCCGGTTTCAGCTCGTCGGGGGCCCGGTAGTGCTCGCTCTCCCAGTACAGGGCGTGCTCGTGGCCGTCCGGGTCGGTGGTGACGTACAGCTTGCCGAGGCCGGGTTCGTCCTCGGCCCAGTGGCCGGTGCCGCCCGCCTCCTCGACCGCCCGCACCCGCCGCCGGAGCGCCTCCTCGCCGGAGGTGCGCAGGGCGAGCCGGCCGAGGCCGGGGGTGTCGCGGGCGGTGAGGACGAGGCTGTGGTGCTCGTAGTCGTCGAAGGTGCGCAGGTAGACCGTGCCGCCGTCCTGGCCGTTGACGGTGAGGCCCAGGTAGTCGGTGAAGAAACCGACGCTGGCGTCCAGGTCCGGGGTGAACAGCTGGGCGTGGCCGATGTGCGCGATGTCGCCGAGGGGCGGAGTCATCGTTGACCTCCAAGGGGGTGCGGGTGGATCGGTGCCGTCCCGGCGGACCGCGGGAAGACGGTGCCGTCGAAGAGCTTGCGGGCCGTGCGGACCACGGCCGTGCGGCGGGCGGAGGGCAGGCCCTCGGGGGTGGTGCCGAGGCTGCTTTCGATGTCCAGGAATCCGGTGGGATGTTCTATGCGAATTCGGTCACTTCCGGGCTCCGTGTGTGCCAGATCGGCGCCGACGCCTCCTTCGATGCGAAGGCCCGCGGCGACGCCTGCCGCACCGAGCACCCCGATGGAGGGGTGGCAGCGCACCGGGATGAAGGTGCGGGTGGTCACGGCGCCGCCGTCGCGGGGCGGGGCCAGCAGCGTGAGCTTGGGCACGGTGGCGTCGGTCACGTCCCCGAGCCCCATCCGGCGGCCCGCCTCCAGCCGGATCCGGTGGAGCCGGTCGGCCAGGCTCCGGTCGGCCTCCAGTTCGGCGGGCGGCTCGTAGCCGGTGACCCTCAGGGAGGTCGCGGCGATCAGGACCGTCGGCATGCCGTTGTCCACGCAGGTCACCTGGACGCCGTCGATCTCCTCGCGGGCGCTGCCGGTGGGCAGGAGCGGGTTCGGGCCCGGCGGGAACTCGATCAGCACGGGCGCCGCGGCGCCCGGCACGCCGGAGATCTCCGCCTCGCCGGTGTAGTCCACCCGGCCGCCGGGGGTGGGGAAGGTCACCGTGGCCCGGTCGCCGCTGTTGACCATGCGGATGCGGACCGAGGTCTGGTCCGGGCCCGCCGGGACCAGCCCGCGCTCGACGGCGAACGGGCCGACGCCGGCGAGGATGTTCCCGCAGTTCTGACGGTCCGTCACCTCTGCTCGGTCGACCGCCACTTGGAGGAACAGGTAGTCGACGTCGGCGTCCGGATCGGCGGACGGCGAGATCACGGCCACCTTGCTGGTGAGCGGGTGGGCGCCGCCCAGGCCGTCGATCTGGCGCTCGTCGGGACTGCCCATGATCCGCAGCAACAGGTCGTCCCGCTGGGCCGGTCCGGCGGGCAGGTCGGCGGCGAGGAAGTAGGCGCCCTTGGAGGTGCCGCCCCGCATCAACAGGCACGGCACCCCCTCGGGCACGGCGTGCACCTCGGGCACGCCGCTCACGCGGACTCCCCCGCGTCCGAGACGTACTCCTCGTACGTCCGGTACTCGACGCCGAGCCGCTCGAGCGTGCCCCTCAACCCGTAGCGGTCCAGGCCGAGTTCACCCTCGAGGAACGCGGCGCGGGACTGCGCCTCCTTCGCCTCGCGGGCCTCGGACGCCTCGGCGACGGCGCGGGCGCGTTCGCGCGGGACGACCACGACACCGTCGTCGTCGGCGAGGATCACGTCACCGGGGCGGATCACCTGGCCGTCGACGGCGACGGGGACGTTCACCGAGCCGCCGGTGGCCTTGACGGTGCCCTGCGCGGACACCGCCCGCGACCAGGCCGGGAAGTCCATCTCGCGCAGTTCCCGGGTGTCGCGGATGCCGGCGTTGATGACCAGGCCGCGCACGCCGCGCCGTTGGAGCGCGGTGGCGAACAGTTCGCCGAACATGCCGTCGGTGGACGGCGAGGTGGTGGTGACGACCAGGACGTCGCCCTCGCCGCACTGCTCGACGGCCGCGTGGATCATCAGGTTGTCGCCGGGCCAGCTGAGCACCGTGACGGCGGTGCCCGCGACCCGCACTCCCTGCTGGACGGGCCGGATCTCCGGGCCCAGCAGGCCCGTTCGTCCCATCGCCTCGCTCACGGTGGCCACTCCGAAGGCGGCGAGCGCCTCGACGTCCTTCGTCTGCGCCTTCGGCGGGCCGGTGACGATCACGCCGCTCATGCCAGCTCCTTGGCGATCTGCGGGTAGGGGCGCATGTACGCCTCGGCCATCGTCCGGTGCGCGAGGCCCAGGTTGGGGCCGGCGTTGCGCTTGAGCTGGACGCCGCGGCGGACGGCGAGGTCGGTGTAGTAGTCCCACAGGTGCTGCTGGGCGCCGAGGCACTCCATGGCCTTGCGCTTGGTCTCCCAGACCTCGGTGATGTCGAGGAGGACCTCGGGCCGGAAGCCGCTCATCTCGGGCTGGTGCGGCTCGAAGCAGAAGACGGGCGGGGCGCCGATGATCTCGCCGGGGCCCGGGTAACCGATGGCCTGGGCGAGGACGCGGGCCTCCAGGGCCATCCGGTTGGCGGCCGGGTGGTCGCCGTTGTACGGGTCCTCGGCGGGGTGGGTGAGGACGACGTCGGGCTGGGTCTCGCGGTAGACACCGACCAGCGTGTCGGTCAGTTCCGCGGTCGCGACCAACGGGTAGTCGCCCGCGTCGAAGAACCGCACCTCGGCGCCGAGGACGGCGGCGGCGCGTTCGGCCTCGTCGCGGCGCATCGCCTTGATCTCGTCCAGCCGCTTGCCCTCGCGCCACGCCTTGGCGGACTCGCCTCGCTCGCCGAAGGTCAGGCACGCGATGGTGACCTTCTCCCCGCGCGAGGCGGCCAGGGCGATGGCACCGCCCGCCCGCCACACGAAATCGCCGGCGTGCGCGGTGACGACGAGGGTCGATCGGGGTGGGCGGGCGGGCACTGTGGCCTGGGTCATGCTGCAATCTCCCTTGTGGGGCGGCTCGCCTCCGGAGCGCTTCCACCGGCGTTCCCGGAAGACCGCGACCGTGCTGTCGGCCCCTGCGGGCCTCACGCACGCTCGCGCTCCCGACACCGGCGCGCTCCTTCGGACCGGTCGCCGTGGTGACAGGTGGGCGCCCGCCCCGCGCAGCCGTGATCAGTCGCGCAGTGCCTCGATCACGCTGGTGAGGTGGGCGCGGACGGCCGCTTCGGCCGCCTGCGGGTCCCTGGCCCTGATCGCCTCGATCATGGTCAGGTGCTCGTTCAGGGATTGCTGCGGACGCCCCGGCCTGAGCGCCAACTGAAAGCGGTGCCGGACCAGTTGCGCGTTGAGCCGCTCCAGCAGTTCCTGCGCGGTCCGCTGGTCGGAGAACTCCCGGATTCGGACGTGCAGTTCGTGGTTCAGCTCGGAGTAGGTCACCGGTTCGCCGGCGGCCACGGCCTTGCTCATCGCGGTGCCGAGGTCGGTCAGCCGGTCCAGTTGGTCGTCGCTGGCCGCGACGGCCGCCTTCGCCGCGCACAGCCCTTCGAGGACCATCCGGCACTCGGTGATGGCGACCGCCTCGTCCACGCTCACCACCCGCACCCGCGAGCCGCGGTTGCGGATCCGTTCGACGAGTCCCTGGGACTCCAGATCGATGAGCGCGGCACGGATGCTGGCCCGCGTCACACCGAACTGCTCGGCGAGCTCGTTCTCCACCAGCCGCTGTGCCGGTGCCATCTCGCCGTGCAGGATCGCCTGCCGCAGCTGCGCGAGCGCGTGCTGCCTGGCCTGCTCCCCGGTGCTCGGACGGGCTTCTGTCGGCATCGTTGCCCTCCCTGAGTGAGTGCCTGTCGAACCTAAATCTAGCCAAACAGAATTGTCAACAATTTTGTTTGCCATATTGCGGCCGCGCCCGCCGTGCCGACGCGGCCCGGGCGTCGGCCGATGCCGCCGCGCGACGATGTGTCCCGGCGAACGCTCCGATACCGCACACTCTGTCAACGCCCTCCCGCGCGCAGCGTCGTTAGGGTCGCCCCATGACACCCAGCTTCGCTCTCCACGTCCCCGACGCCGCTCTCGAACCCGAGCCCCTCGACCCGGGGCAGATCGTGTCCGGGACCCCCGAGGTGAGCGGCAAGGTGGTGTGGGAGTCGCCGGACGGGCGGCAGGTCCGCGGGATCTGGCAGATCACGCCCGGCGTCGTCACCGACACGGAGGCGGACGAGCTGTTCGTGGTGGTCAGCGGCTCGGCGACCGTCGAGGTCGAGGGCGGGCCCACGCTGCGTGTCGGGCCCGGCGACATGGCCGTACTGCGGGCCGGCGACCGGACGACGTGGACCGTGCACGAGACCCTGCGCAAGGCGTACGCGATCAGCCTCTGACAGCGCCGCCCCGCGAAGTGCGCGATCGCGCGGTGGGCCGGGCCGCCGGGTCACCCGGTCGCCGGGCCTCCCGGTCACCGGGCCACCCCGTCACCGAAGGCCTTGACACCCCGGAAAACGGAAGATCAGGGTGACCTGGACAAGATGTGGACGAGGCGTGACCGGTCCAAAAGGGGCTACTGCCGTGAGTGATCCGCTGGGTGTCGCCGTCGTCGGGTTCGGCTGGATGGGCCGCGTGCACACGCGGGCGTACGCGCGCGTGCCGCACCATTTCCCGCGGCTCGCCCTGCGGCCCGAGCTGGTCACGGTCGCCGAGGAGGTGCCGGGCCTGGCCGAGGAGGCCGCCGGGCAGTACGGGTTCGCCTCGGCGGTGCGCGACTGGCGGGAGGTGGCCGCCGACCCGCGGGTGGCGGCGGTCAGCATCACCGCGCCGAACTTCCTGCACCGCGAGATCGGTGTGGCGATGGCGGAGGCCGGCAAGCACCTGTGGATCGAGAAGCCGGTGGGCCTCACCGCCGACGACGCCCGTGCGGTCGCGGACGCGGTGACGAAGGCGGGTGTCCAGGGCGCGGTCGGCTTCAACTACCGCAACGCGCCCGCCGTCGAGGCGGCCCGCGAGCTGATCGCCGCCGGCGACATCGGCGCGGTCACCCATGTCCGCATCCGCCTCTTCAGCGACTACGCCGCCCACCCCGACGGTGCCCTGACCTGGCGCTACGAGCGTGAGCGCGGCGGCAGCGGAGTCCTCGGCGACCTGGCCTCGCACGGCGCCGACCTGGCCCGCTTCCTGCTCGGCGAGATCACCTCGCTGACCGCCGACACGGCCGTCTTCGTCCCCGAGCGGTCCCGCCCCACCGGCACCACCGCCGGCCACACCCTCGCCACGGGCGGCGTACGGGGCCCGGTCGAGAACGAGGACTACGTCGGCTGCCTGCTCCGGTTCGCCTCGGGCGCCCGCGGTGTCCTGGAGGCCTGCCGGGTCTCGGTCGGCGAGCAGAACTCCTACGGCTTCGAGGTGCACGGCACGCGCGGCGCGGTGTCCTGGGACTTCCGCCGGATGAACGAACTGGCGGTCGGCCGCGGCACCACGTACCAGGACCAGCCCGTCAGCACGGTGTACGTCGGCCCCGGCGCGGGTGAGTTCGGCGCCTTCCAGCCGGGCGCGGCGAACGCCATGGGCTACGACGACCTGAAGGTGATCGAGGCGTACCGCTTCCTCCGCTCGATCGCCGAGGGCACTCCGTACGGGGCGACCCTCACGGACGCCGTGCGCAGTGCGGCCGTACTGGACGCGATGGCCCGCTCGGCCGCGAGCGGGACCTGGGTGGACGTCCCCTCGGCATAGCGCGCCGGTGCCGCCGGTGCCATGGTCCGTGGCGTGCGACGGCCGTCGCACGGCGTCACGCCATGGCAGTCGGCGGCATGCCGCACACCGTCACCCGATGGCGGCCGGCGGCAGGTTGTACGGCGTCACCACCTGGATCGCCGACGGCAGTACGGGCCCGGCCGGCGGCAGCGCGCCGTGGGCGCGCATCACGGCGTGGCAGGCCTCCCGCATGTCCTGGCGCAGGTCGTGGTGGAGCACGGCGGACAGCCGGTGCTCGCGCAGCAGGCGGGTGTTGTCGTGGTCGAGGTCGTGGGCGACGAACACGGCGCACGCGCGGCCGAGGTCGGTGAAGGCGCGCAGGGTGGCGATGTTGCCGCCGCCGATGGAGTAGACGGCACGGATCTCCGGGTCGCGTTCGAGGGCGGCGCGCACCAGGTCGTACTGGGTGGCGTCGAGGCCCTGGCCCTCGGTGATCTCGACGAGCGCGCGGTGCGGGTGGCGGGCGCGCATGGCGCCGCGGAAGCCCATCTCGCGCTCCTCCTCGTTGCGGAAGAACCCGCTGCTGAGGCTGGTGAGCACGTTGCCGGGACGCTCGCCCAGCCACTGGCCCATGAGGTAGGCGGCGGTGGCTCCGGCGGCCCGGTTGTCGATGCCGACGTAGGCGAGGCGGGCGGAGGCGGGCAGGTCGGTCACGAGCGTCACCACCGGGACGCCGGCCTCGGTGAGACGGCCGACGGCGGCGGTGACCTCGGGGACGTCCGGGGCCTTGAGGACCACGCCCTGCGAGCCGCGCCGGGCGATCCGGTCCAGGGTGCGGACCAGCTCGGCGACGGGACCGGTCTCCCGGAAGTGGAAGCGGGAGCGGACGACCGCCGGGTGCAGCGACGGCAGTTCGGCCTCCAGGGCGGCCCGCACGGCGGTGGAGAACCGTTCCGGCGCCTGCATCACGATGTCGATCATGAAGGTGCGGCCGACCAGCCTGACCTGGGTGCGCTGCCGGTCGAGGTCGGCGATCGCCCGGCGGACCTCCCGCGCGGTGCTCTCGCGCACCCCTCCCCTGCCGTTCAGGACCCGGTCCACGGTGGCCTCGCTGAGCCCCGCCTGGCGGGCGATCTCACGGATCGGGAAGGGATGGCCCATGTCGGCGGCTCCTTGAGGGGTTTTTGATGGCTTCCTGCTGGTTGTTCGAGGGGTTTGTACTGACAAGAATGACAGCACCGAACCACCCCGGTCACCGAACCGTCCTGGTGACCGGGATCCCCGGTCGCCGAGGTCCCCTGTCACCGAGAGGACGACGATGTCCTTCACCCCCTGGCTGTCCGAGCGGGACTGCGACCTCGGCGCCTTCCGCGCGCTGGTCGAACGCGGCACCGACGCGGCCGACCACCCGCACGCCTCCCGCGTGGAGCACGGCGTCCTCGTGTACGACGGCGACCGGCTGCGCGGCGGCAGCGCCCCGGACGTCGGGGCCGAGCTGGTCCGCGCCCTCACCGACGGGCCCGGCGTCGTGGTCGTCCGGGGCGCCTTCCCCGAGGCGGCGGTCGTGGACCGGCTGACGGCCGTGTTCGACGCCCTGATCGCCGGGCAGCGGGCGTCCGGCAGGGCCGCCGGCGACCACTTCGCGAAGCCCGGCGCCAACGACCGGGTGTGGAACGCGCTGGAGAAGGCGGCCCGCCACGACCCGGAGGCGTTCGCCGACTACTACGCCAACGACGTCCTGGCGCTGGTCTCGCGGGCCTGGCTCGGCCCCGGCTACCAGGTCACCTCGCAGGTCAACGTCGTCCGTCCGGGCGGCGCCGCGCAGAGTCCGCACCGCGACTACCACCTCGGGTTCCTCTCCGGCGAGGCGGCGGCCGCCTACCCGGCGCACGTCCACCGCCTCTCCCCGTGCTCACCCTCCAGGGCGCCGTCGCCCACTGCGACATGCCCGTGGAGTCCGGCCCGACGATGTTCCTGCCGTACTCCCAGGCGTACGAGCCCGGCTATCTCGCGTGGCGGCTGCCGGAGTTCCGGGCGTACTTCGAGGAGCGGCACGTCCAGCTGCCCCTCGCGAAGGGCGACGCCGTCTTCTTCAACCCGGCGCTGTTCCACGGGCCGGCACCAACCGCTCCGCCGGCGTCCGCCGCACGGCCAACCTGCTCCAGGTGTCCTCCGCGTTCGGCCGGGCCATGGAGACGGTGGACCGGGAGGCGGTGACGAACGCCGTCTATCCGGTGCTGCTGAAGCGCGCCGCGGACGGCGCCGACCCGGCCTGGCTGGAGCGGGTGGTCGCCGCGTGCGCCGAGGGCTACCCCTTCCCCACCAACCTCGACAGCGACCCGCCGGTCGGCGGCCTGGCCCCGCCCTCGCAGGCGGACACCGTGCGGCGGGCGCTGCGCGAGGCCTGGCCCCCCGAAGCCCTGCGGGACGCGCTGCGGGCGGGCGCCGAACGGCGCGCGAGCTGAAAGGATCCTCCCTTCCATGTCCTCCACCTCCCCCACCCCCTCAGCGGGATCCCCTCCCTCCGGCGGGCTCCTCGGCGGCAAGGTCGTGCTCGTCAACGGCGGCAGCCAGGGTGTGGGCGCCGCGATCGCGCGGGCCGCCGTCCGCGAGGGCGCCGTGGTGGCGGTCACCGGCCGCCGCCCGGAGCCGGGCGAGGCGCTGGTCGTGGAGCTGGCCGCGGCCGGCGGCACGGCGGTGTTCGTCCGGGCGGACCTCGCGGACGCCGCGCAGGCGAAGGCCGCCGTGACCCGTACGGTCGAGACGTACGGCCGGGTGGACTGCCTGGTGAACTCCGCCGGGCTCACCGCACGGGGCACGCTGCTGGACACCACGCCCGAGCTGTTCGACCAGCACATCGCCGTCAACCTCAAGGGGCCGTTCTTCGCCATGCAGGCCGCCGTCGCGGACATGGTGGGCCGCGGGGCGCCCGGCACGATCGTCAACATCATCACCTCGTCGGCGCACGGCGGGCAGCCGTTCCTCGCCCCGTACGTCGCCGCCAAGGCGGGCCTGGCCGGCCTGACCCGCAACGCGGCGCACGCCCACCGCTTCGACCGGGTCCGCGTCAACGGCCTGAACATCGGCTGGACGGCGACCGAGGGCGAGGACGCGACCCAGCGTGCCTTCCACGGTGCCGGGGACGACTGGCGCGAGCAGGCGGCCGCCCGGCTGCCGATGGGCAGGCTCGGCCGACCGGACGAGATCGCCGACTTCGTGGTGTTCCTGCTGTCCGACCGGTCCGGCGTGGTCACCGGTTCGGTGATCGACTGGGACCAGAACGTGCTCGGCGGTCTCGACTAGCCCTCTCCTCCCGCCGCCGACGACCTTCCCGTACGACCGTCCCCCGTACCGCCTCCCCGTACGACCTCCGCCCGTACCGCCTCCCCCGCACGACCCGTACGACCTTCAAGGAGCTGCACCCCCATGCGTATCGGCATTCTCGGCCTCGGCCGCATCGGCGCCTTCCACGCCGAGACCCTGTCCGGACTCGACGCCGTCGAGTCGCTCGTCGTCGCCGACCCGTTCGCCGAGGCCGCCAAGTCCGCCGCCGACCGGTTCGGTGCCGAGGTCGCGGACTCGCCGGAGGCCGTGCTGGCGGCCGGGGTGGACGGCATCGTGGTGGCCGCCGCCACCGACGCCCACCCGGCGCTGATCCTGGCCGCCGTCGACGCGGGCGTGCCCGTGTTCTGCGAGAAGCCCGTCGCGAGGACCATGCGGGAGGGCGTCGACGTGCTCCGGGCCGTCCGGGGCGGGGACGTGCCGATCCAGATCGGCTACAACCGCCGCTTCGACGCCGGGTTCGTCGCCGCGCGCGCCGCCGTGCGCTCCGGTGAGCTGGGCGCCCTGCACACCGTGCGGTCGACCACCCTGGACCCGGCGCCGCCGCCGGCCGCGTACGTCGCCGCGTCGGGCGGCATCTTCCGGGACTGCTCGGTCCACGACTTCGACATCATCCGCTGGGTCACCGGCCGCGAGGTGCGCGAGGTGTACGCGGTCGGCGGGAACCGGGGCGCCGACTTCATCCGGGAGGCGGGCGACGCCGACACCACGGGCGCGATCCTCACCCTGGACGACGGCACGATCGCCGTGGTCTCCAACTCCCGTCACAACGCCCGCGGTTACGACGTCCGCATGGAGATCCACGGCTTCCGGGACTCCATCGCGGTGGGTCTGGAGGACAAGCTGCCGCTGCGCTCGGTGGAGCCGGGCGTGACGTTCCCGGCCGGTGTCCCGCACGACTTCTTCATGGACCGCTTCACCGCCGCCTACCGGGCCGAACTCACCGCGTTCACCGAGGTGGTGGCCGGGACCCGGCCCTCGCCGTGCACGGTCGAGGACGCCCTGGAGGCCGGCTGGGTCGCGGAGGCGTGCACGCTGTCGCTGCACGAGCACCGGCCGGTGACGATCGCGGAGGTCCGCGCCTCCTGAGCGGCGCAGGGGCGGCGCAGGGGCGGCGCAGGGGCGGCGCAGGGGCGGCGCAGGGGCGGCGGGCACCCGGCTCGCCGCCGGGCGCCTCCGTCACCCCGCTCCACCCTCGCCGCCGGACGGCCGCCTCACTTCGGGGCCGGCGGGGTCGGCAGGTTGAAGACGTGGTCCGGTGAGATGATCTTCGTGATGGCCTCGCCGAAGAGGGTGCTGGGCTCCTCGTCCTTGTAGTTGACGTCGGTGTTCAGCACGACGACGAGGGTGGCCTGCGCCGACGGCAGGTAGACGGTCAGGGACTGGTAGCCCGGCAGGGAGCCGTTGTGTCCGATCCAGCCCTGCACGTTGAAGATGCCGAGCCCGTAGCCCGTGCCGGAGACCGGCATGGACGGCGTGATCAGCCGCTGCTTCTGGGTGGCGGGGCTGATCATCCTTCCGCCGTCGGGGAGTTGACCGGTGGCCACGGTCCGCGCCCAGACCCGCAGGTCCTCCAGCTTGGAGAGCATCGCGCCGGCGGCCCAGCCCCAGGAGGGGTTCCAGTCGGTCGCGTTCTCGACCTTGCCGGTCGCCGTCTGGTTCGTGTAGCCCTGGGCGTGCGGCTGCGGGAACTCGTTGCCGGTGGGGAAGCTCGTGTCGTCCAGGCCGGCCGGGTCGAGGATGTTCTCCTGGACGTAGTCCGCGAGGGTCTGCCCGCTGATCTTCTCGACGACCAGGCCGAGCAGGATCAGGTTGGTGTTGGAGTAGTTGAACTCGGCGCCGGGCTGGAACAGCACCGGATGCTTGAAGGAGTAGTCGAGCAGTTCCCGCGGCGGGAACGGCCGGTACGGGTCGGACGTCAGCGCCTTGAAGAAGCCTTCGTCCATGGAGTAGTTGAACAGTCCGCTGCGCATACCGGCCAGTTGCCGCAGGGTGATCCGGTCGCCGTTCGGCACGCCGTCGACGTACTTGCCGATGGTGTCGTCCAGGCCGATCCTCCCGTCGTCGACCAGCTCCAGCACGGCCGTGACGGTGAACGTCTTGGTCTCGCTGCCGATCCGCATGAAGAGGTCCGGCGCCATCTTCCGGCCGGTGTCCTTGTCGGCGACGCCGAAGGACTTCACGTACTCCCCCTTGTCGGGCGTCCAGACGCCGACGGACACACCGGGGATGTTCGCCTGCTTCATGACCTGCTGGACGGCCCGGTCGAGCTGCTGCTCCACGTCGGGCGTGAGGTCGCGGACGGCGTCGCCGGAGGGGGTCGGGGAGGGCGCCGCGGCGACGGTGGCCCCCACGGGGGGCGCCGCCCCCGCCGTACCGCCGACGAGCGGCAGTACCAGCGCCGCCACCGCGGCGGCGGCCACGGCCCCTGTGCGCGCACGGACACGCGGATGCGTCATGGGCTCACTCCCACCAGGAGACTTCGCCGCAGGGCACAGCCGCACCAGGGGCACGGGCCGCGCGCGGCCCACCAGCACCAGGATAGGAGCGGGCGCGGACCGTCGCCTGTCGGCGGCCGGCCTCGGCCGAGCCCTGTACGACGCCTTCACGCGGCGGCCCGCGCCCAGGGAGCCGTCCGGCTCAAGGCCGTCACCACGCCGGGCAACGAGGGTTCCGTCGGGTTCCACCGCAGCCTCGGTTTCGCCGTCCGGCTGGAGGAGGAGTACTACGGCCCCGATCAACCACGGATGGTGTTCACGCGGGCGCTGGCCCCTTGGCCACCCGTACGTGGAGGTGCCCCTCGGACGGGAACTCCGGCGGAGCGGGCGGCAGTTCGGCGTCGAAGCCGTACCCGGCCTTCTCCGCGACCCGGCAGGAGGCGGTGTTGGCGGCGGTGTGCAGCAGTCGCAGGCGGGTCACCGAGGGGAAGGCGGTGAAGGCCCAGTGCGTGAGCGCGCCCAGCGCGCGCGGGGCCACTCCCCGGCCGCGTGCGGGGGCGGCGGTCCAGTAGCCCACCTCCGGCTCCGGACCGTACGGCGCTTTGAGGACGACGTGCCCCGCCGGCCGCCCCTCGCCGCCGTCGGGCCGGGCCTCCAGGACGGCGAAGGCGAGGCGCGCCCCCGTCTCCCAGCCCTCGTGCTGCGCCCGCAGCCAGTCCAGCGCCTCCGCCTCGTCCCGCACGGTCACGGCCGCCCAGCGACGCAGTACCGGGTCCCGGTACGCCTCGGTCACCCCGGCGGCGTCCTCGGGGCGCCACGGGCGCAGCAGCAGCGCGGGCGCCGACACGGTGGCGGCGGCCTCCAGTCGTACGGCTCGCGGACCGGTGTCGTGCGTGGTGTCCATGCCCGTCAGCATAGGTGACGGATCGTCAGGTCTTTTCCCCGCCGCCCTCCGCCGCGGGTGGGGTGAGGTCCCCCTCCTCGGGGAGTTCGTCGACGTCGACGCCGCGGACCTGGGCCAGTTCGTGTTTGAGGGCGGCGAGTTCGGTGCCGCCGGCCATGTGGTGGGTGAGCTCCTCGAGGCCGACCCGGCTGCGGTCGGCGGAGAGTTCCACGGTGCCCAGGCGCAGGACGCTGAAGTGGTCGCCGACCAGGTAGGCGTGGTGCGGGTTGTGCGTGATGAAGATGACGCCGAGGCCGCGGTCGCGGGCAGCGGCGATGTACTTGAGGACGACGCCGGACTGCTTGACGCCGAGGGCGGCGGTGGGCTCGTCGAGGATGAGGACGCGGGCGCCGAAGTGAACGGCGCGGGCGATGGCCACGCACTGGCGCTGGCCGCCGGAGAGGGTGCCGATGGGCTGCTCGAGGTCGTCGAGGACGATGCCCATGTCGCGCAGTTCCTCGTCGGCGGTCCGTTTCATCGTCTCGATGTCGAGGCGCCGTACGGGCCAGGGGCCCTTGGTGATCTCGGAGCCGAGGAAGAAGTTGCGCCACACCGGCATCAGGGGGACGGTGGCGAGGTCCTGGTAGACGGTGGCGATGCCGCGGTCGAGGGCTTCGCGCGGGTGCTGAAGCGCACCGGCTCGCCGTCGACGAGGAACTCGCCCTCGGTGTGCCGGTGCAGCCCCGAGACGATCTTGATGAGGGTGGACTTGCCGGCGCCGTTGTCGCCCAGCACGCAGGTGACCCTGCCGGGGCGGACGGTCAGGTCGACGCCGTGCAGGGCACGGATGTTGCCGTAGGACTTGCCCGCGCCGCGCAGTTCGACCAGGGGGCGGTCGGCGTCGGCCGGGGGGACGTCCGCGAGGACGGCACCGTGGGTGCCGGATGTACCGTTCGTCATGGGGTCACCTCCGGGTGGCCGTGCGCTGGACCCACAGATTGATCAGGACGGCGCCCAGGAGCATGACGCCGAGGAAGGCCTTGAACCAGTCGGGGTTCCAGCCGGCGTAGACGATGCCCTGCTGGACCATGCCGAACATGAAGGCGCCGAAGACCGGGCCGATCGCCGAGCCGTAGCCGCCGGTGAGCAGACAGCCGCCGATGACGGCCGCGGCGATGTAGATCAGTTCCTGGCCGACGCCCTCGCCGGACTGCACCGTGTTGAAGGTGAACAGCTGGTGCATGCCGACGAACCAGGCGCCGAGACCGACCAGCATGAACAGGGAGATCTTCGTGAACGTCACCGGGACGCCCACGGCCCGGGCGGACTCCTTGTCGCCGCCGACGGCGAAGACCCAGTTGCCGTACCTGGTGCGCAGCAGGACCCAGGTGGCGAGGGCGGCGAGGACCAGCCACCACACCACCGTGATCTTGACCTGGACGCCGCCGACGTCGAAGGACGAGGCAAAGACCTTCTTCGCCTGGCCGAAGCCGTCCATGTCGCTGATGTCGTCGGTGGCGACGTTCTCGGTGACCAGCTTGGTCACCGCGAGGTTGACGCCCTGGAGGATCAGGAAGGTGCCGAGGGTGACCAGGAAGCTGGGCAGGCCGGTCCTCACGAGCATCCAGCCGTTGAAGGCGCCGATCCCGAGGGAGACGACCAGCGCGACGACCACGCCGGCCCAGACGTTCATCGTGAGCTGGTAGCTGAGCATGCTCGCGGTGAGCGCCGAGGTGACGACGGCGACGCCGGCCGACAGGTCGAACTCGCCGCCGATCATCAGCAGCGCCACCGGCAGGGCCATGATCCCGATGGTGGAGGACTGGTACAGGACGTTCGCCATCGAGCCGCCGTCGCGCACCGGCGGAGCCGCGACCAGGAAGAAGACGTACACCGCGACGGCGCCGAGGAAGACGCCCACCTCGGGCCGGGCCAGCAGCCGCAGGGCCGGCGGGCGCCGGGAGGTCCGGCCGTCGGTCTCCTTCGGGCCGGGGGCCGGCGGTGCGGTCACCGCCGGCCCGGCGTGCCGGGTCGTGCTCATCACCGGGTGCCCTTCGCGGCGTACGCGGCGACCGCGTCGACGTTGGACTTGTCGACGAAGGCCGGGCCGGTCAGCACCGGCTGCTCCCCGCCGCCCAGGTAGTTGCCGTTGTTCTCGTAGAGCCACAGCGAGTCGATCGCCAGGTAGCCCTGGAGGTAGGGCTGCTGGTCGACGGCGAACTGGATGGTGCCCTGGCCGATGGCGCCCGTGAGGTTCTTGTTCAGGTCGAAGGTGGCGATCTTCGCCTTGCTGCCCGCCTCCGACACCGACTGGACGGCGGTCAGTGCGAACGGGGCGCCCAGGGTCACGACGTAGTCGACGGCGCTGTCCTGCTTGAGCTTGGCGGTGATCGTCGACTTCACCGAGGGCATGTCGGTGCCGTTGACGTACACGGTCTCCGTGGTGCCGGAGAAGGTCTTCTTCACTCCGTCGCAGCGCTGGGTGAGGCCGATGTTGCCCTGTTCCTGGATGACGCAGGCGACCTTCTTGGCGCCTTCGGAGTTCAGCCGGTTGCCGAGCGCCTCGCCGGCCACGGTCTCGTCCTGGCCGAAGAACTCCGTCAGACCGAGGCTCTTCCACTCGCTGACACCGGAGTTGAGGCCGACGACGGGTATGTTCGCGGCCTTCGCCCTGGCGACGACGTCCTTGAGGGCGTCGGGCTTGGCGAGGGTGACGGCGATGCCGTCGACCTTCTGGTCGATCGCGTTCTGCACCAGGCTGGCCTGGGTGCCGGCGTTGGGGTCGGCGGAGTAGACCAGCTTGACGTTGTCCTTGGCGGCGGCGGCCTCGGCGCCCTTGCGGACGATGTCCCAGAAGGTGTCCCCGGGCGACTGGTGGGTCACCAGCGCGACGGTCATGCGGGGCGTGGTGGCCTTGCCGGCGGCGGCCCCGCCCCTCCCTCCTCGGCCTTCTTGCCGCCGGAACTGCTGGAGCAGCCCGCGAGGGTCAGGGCGGTCGCGGCGGCCGCGGCCACGACCGGGGCGATTCTGCGGGAACGGGAGGGACGGGAGGGGAAGAGCTGTCCATCTTTCCTGCACCTCACTGTGCGACAGGGGAACGACGGGAAAGGGAGGCGATCACGAGGATCCGGGCCCGGACCGGAGGGTCGGGAACTGCGCGCTGCTGGGACGGGATCCAATCCCCTGGGACGCCCACTGTCAATACTTTGTCAAGACATTATTTCACCAGCAGGTTCGAATGTAAGAACAAAGTGAGGGTGGTTGGGCGGGCGGGCCCCACACCCGAGGGAGCGATCTCTACCCCGTATGCGGGAGCCTCATCCGCCCCGAGGAGGCGCCGACACCGAGGACCGGCGGCCTGGCGACCAACGACCGGCGGCCGCGGGCCACCGGGCCACCGGGCCACCGGGCCACCGGGCCACCGGGCCACCGGGCCACCGGGCCACCGGGCCACCGGGTGGGCATACAGCAGAACGGGACGCACGTTCACCGTGCGTCCCGTCACACCTCCGGCTTCCGACCGTCGGCTGCCGGCCGACGGCCGGTCAGTCAGTCCGTCAGTCCCCGCGCGTCACCGCGGCGCCATCCGCAGCGCGCCGTCCATGCGGATGGTCTCGCCGTTGAGGTAGTCGTGGTCGACGATCGCCAGGGCCAGCTTCGCGTACTCCTCGGGCAGGGCCAGCCGGCGCGGGAAGGGCACCCCGGCGGCGAGCGAGGCGCGGAACTCCTCGGAGACGGTGGCCAGCATGGGGGTCTCGACGATGCCCGGGGCGATGGTGCACACCCGGATGCCGTACTGGGCGAGATCGCGGGCGGCCGGCAGGGTCAGTCCGACGACGCCGCCCTTGGAGGAGGAGTAGGCGGCCTGGCCGATCTGGCCGTCGTAGGCGGCGATGGAGGCGGTGTTGACGATCACGCCCCGCTGGCCGTTGTCGTCGGCCTCGGTCCCGGCGATGGCCTCCGAGGCGAGCGCGAGGACGTTGAAGGTGCCCACCAGGTTGATCTGGATCACCTTCGCGTACAGGGCGAGGTCGTGGACGCCCTTCTTGCCGAGGATCCGCATCGACGGGCCGATGCCGGCGCAGTTGACGACGGTGCGCAGCGGCACGCCCGAGCCGGCCGCGGTGGCGACGGCGGCCCGCACCTGCTCGGGGTCGGTGACGTCGGCGGGCACGTAGCTCACGCCGGGCACCTCGGGCGCCTTGTCGATGCCGTCCTTCAGATCCAGGGCGAAGACCCGCGCGCCGCCCTCGGCGAGCGCCTTCGCGGTGGCCGCGCCGAGGCCGGACGCACCGCCGGTGACAAGGGCGGCGGTGTTCTCGAGCTGCATCATCACTCCTTGCCGAGGACGGTGAGCGCACCGCCCTCGTTCCGGTCCAGCGCACGCGAGATGATCATGCGCTGGATCTGATTGGTTCCTTCGAAGATCTGCATGACCTTCGCCTCGCGCATGAAGCGCTCGACGGGGAAGTCGCGGGTGTATCCGTACCCGCCGAGGACCTGCACCGCGTCCGTGGTCACCTTCATGGCGTTGTCGGTGGCCACGAGCTTGGCGACGGACGCCTCCCGGGTGAAGGGCAGGCCGGCGTCCTTGAGCCGGGCGGCGGTGAGCGCCATGGCGCGCGCCGACTCGGTCGCCGCCCCCATGTCGGCGAGGACGAAGGCCAGGCCCTGGTGCTCGATGATCGGCTTGCCGAAGGTCTCCCGCTCGCGGGCGTAGCGCACCGCGTGGTCCAGGGCGCCCTGGGCGAGGCCGGTGGCGACAGCGGCGATGCCGAGCCTGCCGCAGTCCAGGGAGGCGAGCGCGATCCTCAAGCCCTGCCCCTCCTCCCCGATCCGCCGTTCGACGGGCACCCGCACGTCGTCGAGGCGCATGGTGGCCGTCGCCGACCCCGTCAGGCCCATCTTCCGCTCCGGCGGGTCGGCGCTGAGACCCGGGGTGTCCGCCGGGACGAGGAAGCAGGAGATGCCGCGGGCGCGGTCGTCGGAGGTGCGGGCCATGACCGTGTAGAAGTCGGCGTACCCGCCGTGCGTCGTCCACGCCTTGGCGCCGTTGAGGACGTACTCGTCGCCGTCGCGGACGGCGCGCGTGAGCATCGCCGCCGGGTCCGAGCCGGCGTGCGGCTCGGACAGGCAGTACGCGCCGAGCAGTTCTCCGCCCAGCATCTCGGGCAGCCACTTGCGCCGCTGCTCCTCGGTGCCGAAGCGGGCCAGCGGGAAGCAGGACAGCGCGTGCACCGAGATCCCCACGGCCACGCTGGACCAGACCGCGGCGACCTCCTCCAGGACCTGGAGGTACACCTCGTACGGCTGTCCCGCCCCGCCGTGCTCCTCGGCGAAGGGCAGCCCGAGCAGGCCGCTGCGCCCGAGGGTGCGGAAGACGTCCCGCGGGAACGCGCCGTCCGCCTCCGCGTCGGCGACCCGGGGCGCGAGTTCCCTGGCGGCGAGGGTGCGCGTGAGTTCGACGAGGTCGACGGCTTCCTCGGTGGGCAGTGCGCGAGTGGCAGGCATGTCGACCTCCACGAAGTGATACTGGAAAGAGTACGAAAGTATCATTCACAGTACTGCACGCGGGCGTGCCGGGGCATCCGCGCACGGGATCGAAGGGGCCGGAACCGGGGCGGACGGAACCGGAGCGAACCAGACCGAACCGGAGCGGACGGGACCGGGGCGGACAGGACCGGGGCGGACGGGACCGGGGCGGACGGAACCGAAGGCGCCGGAGCCGCCGTTCTCAGGAGGAGACGGCGTGCACGATGAGCGAGGCGAGCTGCTCGTACGCCTCGGCGTCGGTCAACCCGGTGCGCGCCTTCAGTTCGCCCTGCTGGATCTGGCGCATGGTGGCGGCGGCGACCTCGCCGACGAAGGCGGTGTGCACCTCGCGGAAGGCGCCGTCGGAGACGCCCTCCGCGATCAGCCGGCGCACCCGTTCCGCCGCCATGCGCGTGTTGGCCTCGTACACCTCGCGCGCGGGCGGGAACTCGGCCACGTCGTCGAGGAAACGGCGGGACAGCGGGCGCAGCTGCTCGGCGACGGCCGTCAGGTAGACGCGGACGCGGTCGGAGGGGTCGCCGGTCTGCGCCACCCGCTTCTCCACGGCCTCGGTCGCGCCCCGGAAGTAGTGCTTGACCGCCTCCACGACCAGCCCCTGCTTGCTGCGGGCCAGCTGGTACAGGGTGGTCTTGGAGCAGCGCAGCCGCTCGGCGAGATCGTCCAGGGTGAGGTCGGAGAACCCCTCCGCCGTCAGCAGCGCGACGAGTCGTTCCAGCAGGTCGGCCTGTCGGGCGGTGCGGCGGGGGGACGGCATGATCCCAGAATATCCGCGCCCCCGCGCCCCGGTGCGGGAGACCTCGGTGCACGCGGCCCCCCGCACCCGCGCCGCACCGGAGAACACCCCCGGACACACCGAAGCCGCCTCCTCACGAGTGAGAAAGCGGCTTCCGACCTGCGATGTCGCTGGTCGGGACGACAGGATTTGAACCTGCGACCCCTTGACCCCCAGTCAAGTGCGCTACCAAGCTGCGCCACGTCCCGGTGCGCTTCCCGCGGATTCCCGCGTGATCGCGCGAACAGCACTTTACCCCACACCGGGCACTGCGCCGAAAGGGGCGCCGGCGCGGGACAATCGCCCCATGGGCAGCACGCGAAAAGGCCAGGACGCGCGGGACCGGGACGAGGAGGGGCGGGCGCGCAGCGCGCGGCCCCGGGACGGGCTGGGACGGCCGCTGCCGTACGGGGCGACCGGGGTGGAGCGCCGGCCCGAGGGCGTCGTGCGCCGTCCGCGGGAGAGTGTCGCCGAGGCGCAGGCGCTGCTGGACGCCGGGAAGCCGTTCCACGCGCACGAGGTGTTCGAGGACGCCTGGAAGTCGGGTCCGGAGGCGGAGCGCACGCTGTGGCGGGGGCTGGCCCAGCTCGCGGTCGGTCTCACCCATGCCGCCCGCGGCAACCTGACGGGCGGGCCGCGGCTGCTGCGGCGCGGGGCGGCGTCCGTGGAGGAGTGGGCCGGCGGCTCCGGGCGGTGGGACCCGTACGGGATGGACCTCGCCGGGCTGGCCGACTGGGCGCGGCGGCTGGCGGGCGAGGTGGAGGAGTCGGGGACGGCGGTGGACGCGCGGACCTCGGCGCCGCGGCTGCGCTGACACCCGCCACCGTCACCGCCGGTGGCGTACGGCAGACTCGTGGCCGTGCGAACGATTCATGTCATCGGTATCGGCGCGGGCGACCCCGACCAGCTGACCCTCCAGGCGGTCCGGGCGCTGCGCGGCACGGACGTGTTCTTCGTCCTCGACAAGGGTGAGGTGAAGAGCGACCTCACGCGGCTGCGCAGGGACATGCTGGACACGCATCTGCCGGAGGGCGGCTACCGGGTCGTGGAGGCCCGCGACCCGGAGCGGGACCGCCGTGCGGGCGGCACCGCGTACTCCCCCGCCGTCGGCGACTGGCGCAGCGCCCGTGCCGGGATCTACGAGCGGCTGATCGCCGAGGAGCTCGGCGAGGACGAGACCGGCGCGTTCCTGGTGTGGGGCGACCCCGCGCTGTACGACAGCACGCTCGGCATCCTGGAGGAGGTGCTGGCCCGGGGCACGGTGACCTTCGCGTACGACGTGGTGCCCGGCGTCAGCAGCGTCTCGGCGCTCGTCGCCCGCCACCGCACGGGCCTGAACCGGGTGGCCCGCCCGGTGCAGATCACCACCGGGCGGCGGCTCGCCGAGGGGTTCCCGGAGGGGGTGGACGACGTGGTGGTGATGCTCGACGCCCACCAGACCTTCCGCCGGTACGCCGACCAGGACATCGACATCTACTGGGGCGCCTACATCGGCACCCCGGACGAGATCCTGGTCTCCGGCCCGCTCGCCGAGGCCGCCCCCCGCATCGAGCGCCTGCGCGCCGAGGCACGCGAACGCAAGGGCTGGATCATGGACACGTACCTGCTGCGCCGCAACCCCCGGGGCGACTGACCGGGGCGACGGGAGGGCGGGGCCGGCACCGCGGCCGCGTCACGGCGTGCCGAGCCCCAGCCGCTCCAGCGCCCCGGCCACGTCCGGCACCGCCGTCACGCCGTCCGGGAGCGGCGGTCGCCGTACGACCACGACGGGCAGGCCCAGCCGGCGGGCGGCCGTCAGCTTCGCGGCCGTCGCCGCTCCTCCGCTGTCCTTCGTGACCAGCACGTCGATGCGGTGCTCCCGCAGCAGCGCCAGTTCGCCGGTGACGGTGAACGGGCCGCGGGCCAGGACGAGTTCGGTGTCCGGCGGCATCGGCGGCGCGGGCGGCTCCACCGACCGGACCACGAAGTGCGGCCCGGTGAGGTGCGCGAAGGCCGCGAGGCCCAGGCGTCCCGTCGTCAGCAGGACGCGGTCGCCGAGGCGGGGCAGCAGTTCCGCCGCCTCCGCCAGTGAGCCCACGGGGTGCCAGCGGTCGCCGGGGCCGGGCCGCCAGCCCGGCCGGCGCAGCACGACCAGGGGCCGTCCGGCCGCGGTCGCGGCGCGCGCCGCGTTCGCGGTGATGCCGGCGGCGAAGGGGTGGGTGGCGTCGACCACGGCGTCCACACCGTGCTCGGCCAGCCAGGCCGCGAGCCCGTCGGCCCCGCCGAACCCGCCGCTGCGGACGTCGCCCGCGAGGGCCCCGGCCGGGACACCCGGCCCGCCAGTGACGAGGTCACCCGGACACCGGGGCGAGCCGCGAGGGCGGCGGCCAGTTCGCGGGCCTCGGTGGTGCCGCCGAGGACCAGGACGTGGGCGGACATGGCGTCGAGCGTACGAGGCGGGGGCGGCGGCGGACGCGCGGGGGCCGGTCCCGGACGGCACCGGACGGCACCGGGCGGCACCGGGCGGCACCGGGCGGCACCGGGCGGCACCGGGCGGCACCGGGCGGCACCGGGATGATCCTTCCGGCGGGCCGCCGGACCCGGCGCTATCGTCCCCGTATGGGAGCTGTGCGTGGCGTGCGTGCCGTCCTGATCGACGTCGACGGGGTCCTCACCGTCTCCTGGAAGCCGCTCCCGGGGGCGGTGGAGGCGCTGCGGGCGGTGCGGGAGGCCGGGCTCGGCGTCGCCCTCGTCACGAACACGACCTCGCGGACCCGGGCCTCGATCGCGACGACGCTGGCGGACGCCGGATTCCCGGTGGGGGCCGGGGACGTCCTCACCGCACCGGCCGCGACCGCCGCCCACCTCGCCGAGCGGTTCCCGGGCGCCCGGTGCGCGTTGCTGAACAGCGGTGACGTCGAGGAGGACCTCGCCGGAGTGAACCTGGTCGGCCTCGACGCGGACGGCGTGGACGTGGTGGTCCTCGGCGGGGCGGGCCCCGCGTTCGGGTACGAGGCACTGGACCGGGTCTTCGGGCATCTCCAGCGGGGTGCGCGGCTGGTGGCGATGCACCGCAACCTGTACTGGCGCACCGACGCGGGACTGCGGCTGGACGCCGGGGCGTTCCTCGCGGGGCTGGAGGCGGCCGCGCGGGTGACGGCCGAGGTGACGGGGAAGCCGTCGCCGGCGTTCTTCGCGGCCGCGCTGGGGCGCCTCGGGGCGGGCGCCGGGGAGGCGCTGATGGTGGGCGACGACGTCGAATCGGACGTCCTCGCGGCTCAACGGGCGGGGCTCGGCGGGGTGCTGGTCAGGACCGGCAAGTTCCTGCCGGAGACGCTGGCGGCGGCCGACGGCACCCCGGATCACGTCGTCGACTCGTTCGCGGACCTGCCCGCGCTGCTGGACCGGCTGCGGTCGGTGCGGTAGCGGTCGGTGCGGTAGCGGTCGGTCAGCGCAGGAGCAGTTGGAGGCCGCCGACCACGGTCGCCGCGATGACGAGCCGCTCGAACAGCCGCTGGTCGATGCGGTGCACCGCCCACCTGCCGAGCAGCGCTCCGGGGACGACGAACGCGGCGAGCGCCGCGTCCAGCAGCAGCGAGCGGCCGTCGATCAGGCCGAGGCCCACGCTGAACGGCACCTTGGAGACGTTGACGATGAGGAAGAAGAAGGCGGAGGTGCCGAGGAAGCCGAGTTTGCGGAAGCCCGCCGACAACAGGTACATCGACATCACCGGGCCGCCCGCGTTGGCGACCATCGTGGTGAAGCCGCCGAGGACGCCGTAGGAGCGGGCCTTCAGGCGGCCGGCGCGCGTCACCACGGCGTCGGGGTCGTCGGCCGCCCCGGCGGTGCGCCGCCGCCACACCGTGACCCCGGCCATGAACAGCAGGATCGCGCCGATGGAGGTGCGCACGGTCGCGTCGTCGGCCCGCATCAGGAACAACGTGCCGACGACGACACCGGCGGCCACCGCCGGGAACAGCCGCCACAGCGTGGGCCAGTGGGCGTGCCGCCGGTAGGTGAGGACGGCCAGTACGTCCCCGGCGATCAGGATCGGCAGGAGGACGCCGGTGGAGGCGCGGGCGGGCAGGACCGCGGCGAAGATCGCCAGGCTGACCGTGTTGGCCCCGCTGACGGCCGTCTTGGAGAAGCCGACCAGGAGGGCCGCGAGGGCGAGGGCGGCGAACTCCCAGCCGGTGATGTGCCACAACGTCATCGTGTTCATGCGGGGACCGATGCTACGCACACCTGATCGGCCGCGGTGAGGAGCCTCCCGCCCGGCGGCCGCGGGGCCACCGGGCCATCGGGCCGCGGGGTCACCGGGCCACACGGTCGCCGAGCCGCACGGCCACCGGGCCACACGGCCGCACGGCCGTGCGGCCGCCGGGCAGCCCCGTCGTGGTGCGTCAGTGCCGCTCGACCAGCACCGCGCTCCCCTGTCCCACCCCGACGCACATGGCCGCCAGGCCCCGCTCCGCGCCCGTGCGCCGCATCCGGTGCAGCAGGGTGGTGAGGATGCGCGCCCCGGAACAGCCGAGCGGATGGCCGAGGGCGATCGCGCCGCCGCTGGGGTTGACCAGTTCGGGGTCGATGCCGAGCTGGTCCACGCAGGCCAGCGCCTGCGCGGCGAACGCCTCGTTGAACTCGGCCTCCTGGAGGTCGCCGACGCTCCACCCGACGCGGTCCAGCGCCTTGCGGGTCGCGGGACCGGGCCGATGCCCATCACGTCGGGGTGGACACCGGCGGAGGCACCCGCGACGTAGCGGCCGAGGGACTCCAGGCCCAGCGTGTTCAGGGCCTCCTCGCTGACGAGGAGGAGACCGGCGGCACCGTCGTTCATCGGGGAGGCGTTGCCCGCGGTGACCGTGCCGCCCTGCCGGAAGACGGGCCGCAGCCGGGCGAGCTTGTCGTAGGAGGTGTCCTCCCGGACGCATTCGTCGGTGTCGACGACGGTGCCGTCCGGGAGCCGGACCGGCAGGATCTCGTCGTCGAAGTGGCCCTTGTCACGGGCGAGCGCGGCACGCCGGTGGCTGCGGAGCGCGAAGTCGTCCTGGCGCTCGCGGGGATGCCGTACCGTTCGGCGACCTCCTCGGCGGTCTCGCCCATCGCCAGCAGGCCGTGCAGGTCCTTCATGGCGGGGTTGACCAGGCGCCAGCCGAGCCGGGTGTCGACGGTCTCCACCCGGTGCGGGAGGGCCTCGTCGGGGCGGGCGAGGACGAAGGGGGCGCGGCTCATCGACTCGGAGCCGCCCGCGAGCACGATCTCGGCCTCGCCGGCGGCGATCGTGCGGGCGGCGGCGGTGACCGCCTCCATGCCGAGGCGCACAGCCGGTTCACCGTGGCGCCGGGGACGGTCTCGGGGAGTCCGGCGAGCAGCGCGGCCATGCGGGCGACGTTGCGGTTGTCCTCGCCGGCCTGGTTGGCGGCGCCCCAGTACACGTCGTCGATCCGGGCCGGATCGAGCGCGGGCAGGTCGGCGACCAGGCCGCGGATGACGCCCGCGGCGAGGTCGTCGGGCCGTACGGCGGACAGGGCGCCGCGCAGCTTGCCGATGGGGGTGCGGCGGGCGGCCGCGAAGTGGACGGGACGCACGACTGGGGACTCCTGACCGACGACGACACTGTGGTTCGGCAGATTAATTAGCGCTGCTAGTTTCGGACTATAGACCGCCGTCGCACCCTGGGGGAAGGTCACCGAGCGGCGGCACGGGCCGCCCCGCGGCCTCGCGCGCACCACCCCGCAGTCCTACGGCCCCGCGCGCACCGCCCCGCCCCCGGGGCCGTCCCCGCCGGGAGCCGCGTTCGCGCCGCCGGGAGCCGCGTTTGCGCCGAATCGCCCTGGGCACCCGCGCCCCCATGGAGTGGTTGCGCAGGGGCGCCTGCATCGGCGAGGACCCCGACTTGTTCTTCCCCGTGGGCACGTCCGGGCCGGCGCTGCGGGAGACCGCGGACGCCAAACGGGTCTGCGGACGGTGCCCGGTGACCGCCGACTGCCTGGCGTACGCCCTCGAGAGCGGCCGGCTGTCCGGCGTGTGGGGCGGCACCGACGAGGCGGAACGCGCCGACCTGCTCCGTACCGCACGGGACGACGTGAGAAGGAGGACCGCCGTATGACTGTCGTCAAGAGCCCCCTGCCCGAACCGGCCCGCCAGGTCACCTTCGACGCGCTGCAGGGCACGCTCGTCGATCTGCTGGGCATCTCCCTGATCGGCAAGCAGGCCCACTGGAACATCGTCGGCCCGCGGTTCCGCTCGATCCACCTCCAGCTCGACGAGGTGGTCACGACCGCCCGCGCCTTCGCCGACACGGTCGCCGAGCGGGCCGCCGCACTCGGCCTGCCGCCGGACGGCCGCCCGGAGACGATCGCGTCGGCGTTCACGCTGCCGTCCCCGAAGGAAGGCTGGCTGCGCGACGAGGACGTGGTGCGGGTGATCGCGGAGACCCTGGGCGCGGCCATCGACCGGCTGCGGGAGCGGATCGGGACCACCGAGAAGGCCGACCCGGTCACCCAGGACCTGCTGATCGGCATCACCGCCGAGCTGGAGAAGCAACGGTGGATGTTCGAGGCGGAGAACTGGCCGCGCGAGGACTGACCGCCGGCCCGGACCGCGGAACAGGGACACCACGCAGCGGCACGACGCAGCGGCACGACGGAAGGCACGCCATGACCGACGCCCTCGAACTCGACGCGCTGTGGGAGGACTTCCACCGCGTGGTCAACATGACCTCGCAGGAGCTGGCCGCCTGGCTGCGGGTGCGGGACTCCGGCGAGACCACGGAGGCGCTGCCCGGGCGGCGGGCCCCCCGACCGGCCGGCACGTGCTGGCGATCCTCCAGAAGCGGCGCACCGACCTCACGAAGGACGACCTCCGCGTGATGCGGGAGGTGGTGGAGACGGTCGACGACGAGACCGACGTGGCGGACGAGCCCGCGGCCGAGGACACCGCCCTGCGCCACCGGCTCATGACGATCGGCCACGACCCGCTCAAACCCTGAACGGCCGGGCGCCGCGCCCGGGCGAACCGCGCGGCGTCCGGCTCTCACTCCCACCCGGCCGCGACGCGCCGAGTCGGAGCGGCCGTGGCGGTCAGAGCGGCCGCAGCCCGGTCACCGGCAGGTCGAGAAGCCGGACCAGGGTGCGCAGCACCCCGTTGTCGTTGTTGGAGGGGCCAGGTGGCGGGCCCGCCGGACGACCTCCGGATGGGCGTTGGCCATGGCGAAGGACCAGTCGGCGGCGTCCAGCATCTCCAGGTCGTTGAGGTAGTCGCCGAACACCACGGTCTGCGCGGGCGTGATGCCCAGCTCGTCCTGGAGCCGGCGCAGGGCGACGCCCTTGTTGGCGGTGCGGTTCATGACGTCGACCCAGTGCTCGCCGGAGACGACGACCTGATGGGTGTCCGTGAACGGCGCCAAGGCCGGTGCGGTGGTCTCCGTCGCCGAACCGAAGTCGAACAGGGCGACCTTGATGATGTCGTCCTCGACGGCGGCGACGTCCTCGACGACCCGGTGGCGCAGGTAGTACCGGCCGACCTCCGCGAGGAAGGCCCCGTCGGCCCGCTCGACGTACGCGGACCGCTTCCCGCAGACGACGGCCCCGACGTCCGCGCCGCCCGCCGCGAGCCGCCGTACGGCATCGACGACGCGGACGACCACGGCGGGGTCCAGCGGGTCGGAGCTGAGTTCCTCGCCGTCGCGGACGACGTAGGTGCCGTTCTCCGCTATGAAGACCATTCCGTCGGCCACCTCGGCGAACTCCCGCGCCAGCGTCGCGTACTGCCGGCCGCTGGCGGGGCTGAACAGCACGCCGCGCTCCCGCAGCAGCGCGAGGACCTCCCGGAGCCCGTCGGGCGTCCGCTTGTCGTCGTCGAGCAGCGTGCCGTCCATGTCGGTGACGACGAGACGGATGTCGGCGCCGCCGGCCGCCGGCGCGGGTGCGGTCGGCTGGGGGGCGTGGGAGTAGGGCATGTCCTGCTTTCCTGTACGTGGCTGACCGGATTGTCACCCTACCGGGGGCCCCGGGCCGCCCTCGGGCCCCGGGACACGGGTGCGCCCGATCCCGGGACACGGGTGCGCCCGATCCCGGGACACCGGTGATCACCCGGCGGCACAATGGCGGACGACGGGCGGGGCGCGGGACATCGTGCGCCGGATCATGGCGGAGGTCCCGCCGGGCAGCCACCTGGTCCTCACCCACCCCACCCACGACGGCGCGCTGGGCGGCGAGGGCCAGATCCCGGCGATGAGGTTCTGGAACGAGCACGCCACCCCGCCGATCACCGCCCGCACCGGCGAGGAGATCGCCGCGTTCCTCGCGGGCCTGGACCTGCTGGAGCCGGGCCTGGTGTCCTGCTCCCGCTGGCGCCCGGAGGACGACGACGCGGCCGTGGTGCCGCAGTACGGCGCGGTGGCCGTGAAACCCTGACCGGCACCGCCCGTGCGCGCCGACGCGATCCTGGAGGCCGACATGACCACCCTCACCGATCCCCTCCCCGGCGGCCGCCCCGGAGACGTCGAACGGGCCAGGGCCCTCAGCGGTGAACTGGCGGGCCGGGGTGTGCACGGCATCGTCCTGGCCTACGTCGACACCGCGGGCGTCGGCCGGGTGAAGACGGTCCCGACCGCGGGACTGGCCTCCGCGGCGGCCTGGGGCGTGGGGATGTCGCCGGTGTTCGACACCTTCCTCGCCGACGACCGCAGCGTCACCACCGACGTCCTCGGCTCCCCCGACGGCGACCTGCGCCTCTACCCGGACCTGGACCGGCTGGTGGTGCTGGCCGCGCAGCCCGGCTGGGCGTGGGCGCCGGTCGACCGCATCACCCAGGACGGCGAGCCGCACCCGGGCTGCTCCCGCACCTTCCTGCGCCGCACCGTGGCCGGGGCGGCCCGCGCGCACGGTCTCGCCTTCAAGGCCGGGATCGAGATCGAGTGGTCGGTGGGCCTGGACTCCGCGCCGCCCGGCGAGTTCGTCCCCGCCGCCCCCGGACCGGCGTACGGCGCGATCCGGCAGGTGGAGCTGAGC
The DNA here is from genome assembly GCA_021568835.1 of Streptomyces sp. Tue 6430. Taxonomy (GTDB): domain Bacteria; phylum Actinomycetota; class Actinomycetes; order Streptomycetales; family Streptomycetaceae; genus Streptomyces. Next base: position 271,342 of record JAKGSH010000001.1, on the reverse strand, counting down.
GACTGCGCCGCCGAGCTGCTGGCGGCGTGCGCGGCCCAGGGCGTGGACGTCGAGCAGGTCCATCCCGAGTACGCGCCGGGGCAGTTCGAGATCTCGGTGGCCGCCCTGGACCCGGTGGCGGCGGCCGACCGCAGCGTGCTGGTGCGCCAGACGATCCGCGCGGTGGCCCGCCGGCACGGTCTGCGGGTCTCCTTCTCCCCCGCCGTGCTGGCGCGGGGCGTCGGCAACGGCGGCCACGTCCACCTCTCCGCCTGGCGCGACGGCACCAACCTGCACGGCGGCGGGAGCCGCCGGTACGGCATGACGGCCGACGCGGAGGCCTTCGCGGCCGGCGTCCTCGCCCACCTCCCGGCGCTCACGGCGGTGACCGCGCCGAGCCCCGCCAGCCGGCTGCGGCTGCGGCCCTCCCAGTGGGCGGGCGTGTTCACCGCCTGGGGCCTGGAGACCCGCGAGGCGGCGATCCGGCTGGTGCGGGGCACCGCGGGCCGGCGTGCCGAGCTGGCGAACCTGGAGGTGAAGCCGGTCGACCTGGCCGCCAACCCCTATCTCGCCCTCGGCTGCCTCATCGCCGCGGGCCTGGACGGCATCGCCTCGGGTGCGGTCCTGCCCGAGGAGACCACCGGCGATCCGGCCCGGCTGGCCCCGGAGGAGGCCGCGGCGCGAGGCGTGCGCCGGCTGCCGGCCACGCTGGGCGAGGCGGTCGCGGAGTTCCGCGCGGACGGGGTGCTGCGGGCCGCGCTGGGCCCGGTCCTCGCCGACGCGGTGACCGCCGTACGGCAGGGCGAGATCGAGGGCGTGGCCGGGCTGGACGACGAGCGGGTGGCGGCGGCCTACCGCTGGGTGTACTGACGTGGGCGGCGGACCGGTCCACGAGGCCCTCGCCCGGCTGGAGCTGGTCGACCACCACTGCCACGGCGTGGCCACCGCCCCGCTGGACCGGCCGGGCTTCGAGGCGCTGCTCACGGAGGGCGGCCGTTGGCCGGGCAGTTCCCCGTTCGACACTCCGGCGGGCGTGGCCGTACGGCGCCACTGCGCGCCCCTGCTGGACCTGGAGCGGCACGCCCCGGCCGACGCCTACCTGGAGCGGCGGGCGGAGCTGGGGCCGCGGGAGGTGAACCGGCGGTTCCTGACGGCCGCCCGCACCGGCGTGTTCTGCGTGGACACCGGTCTCCCGCCGGACGGCCTCACCGCACCGGCCGAACTCGCCGACGCGGCGGGCGGGACGGCCCGCGAGGTCGTCCGGCTGGAGACGGTCGCCGAGGCCGTGGCCGCGCGGGGCGTCGAGGCGGACGGGTACGGCGACGCGTTCCGGGCGGCCGCGTGGGAGGCGCTGCGCGCGCCCGGCGTGGTGGCGGTGAAGTCGGTGGCCGCGTACCGCACCGGCTTCGACCTCGACCCGGCCCGGCCCGCGGACGCGGAGGTGACCCGCGCGGCGCGGCGCTGGCTGGCGCGCGGCGGACGCCTGGCGGAGCCCGTGCTGGTGCGGCACCTGCTGTGGACCGCCGTCGACCTGGGACTGCCGCTCCAGCTGCACACCGGCTTCGGCGACAGCGACATCCGCCTGCACCGGGCGGATCCGGCCCGGTTGACGGACTGGCTGCGCCTGATCGCGGGCACGATCCCCGTGCTGCTCCTGCACTGCTGGCCCTACCAGCGGCAGGCCGCCTACCTGGCCGCGGTGTTCGAGCAGGTGTACCTGGACGTGGGGCTCACCCTGCACCACGTCGGCCCGGTGCGCGCGCGAACGGTCCTGGAGGAGGCGCTGGAGATCACCCCGTTCCACAAGCTGCTGTACAGCTCCGACGCCTACGGCGTGGCCGAGTTCTACGGGCTCGGCGCGCTGGCGTTCCGCCGGGGACTGGGGGATCTGCTCCAGGACCGGGTGGACGCCGACGAACTGAGCCTGCCCGACGCGCTGCGCCTGGCACGGTGGGCCGGGGCGGACAACGCCCACCGGGTCTACCGGCTTCCCGACGGACTGAAAGTATGATCAAGCAATGTCAGACTTGACCGATACCACGCCCGGCTGGCTGAGCCAGGACGAACTCGAACTCGCCCGCTCCCGCATGCCGATCCTGTACGTCGAGGCCGTGCCCGTGCGCGTCGACGACAGCGGCGAAGTCACCAAGATCGGCCTGCTGCTGCGGATAGGACCGGACGGCAACGTCAGCCGGACCCTGGTCTCGGGTCGGGTCCTGCACCACGAACGGGTCCGCGACGCCCTGCTGCGAAACCTGGAGAAGGACCTCGGCCCCATGGCGCTGCCCCACGTCCCGGCGTCCCTGCAGCCCTTCACGGTCGCGGAGTACTTCCCCACGCAGGGCGTCACGCCGTACCACGACCCGCGTCAGCACGCGGTGTCGCTGGCGTACATCGTGCCGGTGACCGGTGACTGCCGGCCCCGGCAGGACGCCCTGGACCTGGTGTGGTTCGACCCGCAGGAGGCGGTCTCGCCCGCGGTGCAGAGCGAGATGCCGGGCGGGCACGGCTTCCTGCTGCGGCAGGCGCTGGCCCACGTCGGCCAGTCGGCGTCCTGACCGGCGTGGGACCGCGTTCCGTCCCGCCCGCCCGGCGCGTGGCGCTGGTCGGCGCGGCCGCGCGCCGGCCGTGCACCCTGGTGGTCTGCCGGGGCTGCTGCTGCGGTGACGCCCGCAAGAACCCCGGCTACGACCACGCCTGGCAGCTGGAGCGCCTGCGCGCGGCGGCGGCCGCGTCGGCGGGCGCCTTCGAGGTCCGTACGACGGACTGTCTGGGTCCCTGCGACCGGGCCAACGTGATCGTCGTCCAGCCGTCCGGCGCGGGCCGCCGGGCGGGCGGCCGGGCCACCTGGGTCGGTTTCGCGACGGACGACGACTGCACCGAGGAGATCCTGGCCTGGGCGGCGGCGGGCGGCCCGGGTGTCGCCGGGCCCCCGGCGGCCCTGGAGCTCCAGTTCATCAGCCCGCCCCGCCCGGCTCCCACCCGCACCCGTACCCGCGCCCGCGGGTGACGGGGCGGCCGGCGGTTCGCCGGCGGGCCGCGGCCCGTCGGCGGCCCGGTCAGCGCGGATCGGGCGCCCGGCCCGGTCAACGCGGATCGGGCGCCCGGGCCGGACTGTCGTCGAGGAAGCCGCCCGACTGGTGCTGCCACAGCTTGGCGTAGGTGCCGTCCGCGGCCGGCAGCTCCTGGTGGGTGCCCTGTTCGACGACCCGGCCGCGGTCCAGGACGACCAGCCGGTCCATCCCGGCGACGGTGCTCAGCCGGTGCGCGACCACCAGCGCCGTCCGCCCCTCCATGAGCCGCCACAGCGCCTCCTGGACGAGGATCTCGCTCTCGGAGTCGAGGGCGCTGGTCGCCTCGTCGAGCAGCAGGATCGGGGCGTCGCGCAGGATCGCCCGGGCGAGCGCGACCCGCTGGCGCTGACCGCCGGAGAGTTTGACGCCCCGCTCGCCGACCAGGGTGTCGAAGCCGTCGGGCAGCGTGTCGGCGAACTCCGTGACGTGGGCCGCCTCGGCGGCGCGGCGGACCTCGGCCTCGGTGGCGTCCGGCCGGGCGAAGGCGATGTTGTCCCGCAGCGAGCGGTGGAACATCGCCGGGTCCTGCGGCACGTAGGCGATCAGGCCGCGCAGGTCGGCCTGGCGCAGCCGGGTGATGTCCTGGCCGCCGACGAGGATGCGGCCGCCGTCGATGTCCGTCATGCGCAGCAGGAGCCGGGTCAGTGTGGTCTTGCCGCCGCCGGACCGGCCGACGAGGCCGAGCTTCGTCCCGCCGGGCACGGCCAGGTCGAGCCCTCGAAGAGCGGCCGCGCGCCCCCGTGGGGTACACGGACGCGGATCGCGTCCTGTGCGGCGAGTCGTCACTCCGCCCTCACCGGATGCGTGAGGTTCGCTCCGGTCGCCGGGTCGAACACGTGGGCCTTGGCCATGTCGACCCGCAGCTCTACCGGTTCGCCCTCGCGGGCACGCGTGGCGGCGTCCAGGCGGGCCACGATCTGCTGGGTGTCGGTTCCGGTGTCGCGCAGGCCCGAGTCCTTGGCGAGCTCCTCCAGTTCGGTGCTCGTGGCGGGCCCGCCCTCCGCGGTGAAGTAGACGTACGCGTCGGAGCCCAGCGACTCCAGTACCTCCACGGTGACGGTGCAGACCGGACCCGTCCGGTCCGGGTCGTGGGACAGGGCCACGTCCTCGAATGCCTCCGGCCGCAGCCCGACGATGACCTCGCGGGGCGCGTTCTGGCGTTCCAGCGCCTGCCGCGTACGGTCGTCGAGGGTCAGGTCGCCGAGCGGCGAGCGCAGGGCACCGTGCTCCAGCGTGGCGTTCAGGAAGTTCATCGCCGGGGAGCCGATGAAGCCCGCGACGAAGATGTTGCGCGGCAAGTCGTACAGTTCGGCAGGCGTGCCGATCTGCTGGACCAGGCCCTGCCGCATGACCACGACGCGATCGCCGAGCGTCATCGCCTCGGTCTGGTCGTGGGTGACGTACACGGTGGTCGTGCCGAGGCTCCGCTGCAGCCGGGAGATCTGCGTGCGCATCTGTACCCGGAGTTTGGCGTCCAGGTTGGACAGCGGCTCGTCCATCAAGAACGCCTTGGGATCACGGACGATCGCCCGCCCCATGGCCACCCGCTGGCGCTGACCGCCCGAGAGGTTGGCGGGCTTGCGGTCCAGGTGCTCGGTGAGGTCGAGGATCCGGGCGGCTTCCGTCACCTTGGCGTCGATGGTGTCCTTGTCCACCTTGGCCAGGCGCAGCGGGAAGCCCATGTTCTCCCGGACGTTCATGTGCGGGTACAGGGCGTAGCTCTGGAACACCATGGCGACGTCGCGTTCCTTGGGAGCCAGGTCGTTGACGACTCGGCCTCCGATGCGGAGGGTGCCCTCGGTGATGTCCTCGAGTCCGGCGATCATGTTCAGGGTGGTGGACTTGCCGCATCCCGACGGACCGACCAGGATCACGAACTCGCCGTCGGCGATGTCGAGGTCCACGCCCTTCACGGCGAGGGACCCGTCGGGAAAACGCTTGGTGACTCCCTCGAGAATGATCTCGGCCATGGTGGTGCCTCCTTGCCTTCATGCCTTCCGGGTCCGCGCACCGCGGTCGGTGTCCCGGACCGGTGGCCTGTCCGCCGCGGTCGGTCCGCTCACCCCTTGACCGCGCCGGAGGTCAGTCCGGCGACGATCCGCCGCTGGAAGAACAGGACGAAAACGATGATCGGGATGGTGATGACCACGGCGGCGGCGGCGATCGACCCTGTGGGCTGCTGGAACTGGGAGCTGCCGGTGAAGAACGCGATCGCGGCCGGCACCGTGCGCGCGGACTCGGTGGACGTCAGCGAGATCGCGAACAGGAAGTCGTTCCAGCAGAAGATGAACACGAGAATGGCCGTGGTGAACACGCCCGGCGCGGCCAGCGGCACGATCACCATCCGGAAGGCCTGCGCGGGCGTCGCCCCGTCGACCTTGGCGGCCTTCTCCAGATCCCAGGGGATCTCCCGGAAGAACGCCGACAGGGTGTAGATCGCCAGCGGCAGGGAGAAGGTCATGTACGGGATGATCAGCCCGACCCAGGTGTCGAAGATCCCGATGATCCGCTCGATGTTGAACAGTGGTGACACCAGGGAGATCGGGGGGAACATGGCGATCAGCAGTGACATGCCGATGAGCACCCGCTTGCCGGGGAAGCGCAGCCTGGCCACCGCGTAGGCGGCCATGGTGCCCAGCGCCACCGCGATCACGGTGGCGATCAGGGCGATACCGATCGAGTTGATCAGTGCGCGGGTGAACTCGGAGGTCTCGAAGATGCCCCGGTAGTTCTCAAGGGTCCAGTCCCTGGGGATGTAGTCGCCGTCCGTGAGGGTGCCGGGGTCCTTGAACGACAGCGCGGCGATCCACCCCACCGGGAACAGGGCGTACAGCACCACCACCACGTTCAGGACGCCCCATCGGGCGGCATGCGTCTTTCCTGCCTCGGCCATCAGCGCTTCACCTCCGCGCCGGGTGCGGCGGTGCCGAACAGTTTGACGAAGGTGAAGGCGATGATCCCGACGCAGAGGAAGATCAGGACCGAGATCGCCGACCCGATGCCCAGGTTCAGCGCGGTGAACAGGTTGTCGTACCCGAGGATCGACAGGGAGCCGGTCCCGTGGGCGCCCGCGGTCAGGATGTAGATGTTGTCGAAGATCCGGAACGCGTCCAGTGTGCGGAAGAGCAGTGCCACCAGGATGGCCGGTTTCATCAGCGGCAGCATGACCTTGGTGAACCGCTGCCAGGCGGTGGCACCGTCCACCATGGCCGCCTTCAGGGTCTCCTCGGGGACCAGCGCGAGGCCCGCGAGCAGCAGCAGGGCCATGAACGGCGTCGTCTTCCACACCTCGGCGAGGATGATCAGCCAGAGGGCGGGCCACTGTTGGGTCAGCGGAGCCTCTCCGCCGGGCAACAGCTCGGCGAGGTATCCGAGCTCCGGGGTCCAGGCGTACTGCCAGGAGAAGGCGGCGACCACGGTGACGATCCCGTACGGGATGAGGACCGACGTGCGGACGGCGCCGCGCCAGAAGATCGTGCGGTGCATCACCAGGGCGAGCCCCATTCCGAGGACCAGCTCGATCGCCACGGACACGGCGGTGATGAAAAGCGTGACCCAGAAGGCGTCCCACCAGAACGGGGAGGACAGCACCGCCCCGTAGTTGCTCAGGCCCACGAACTCCGCTCGTCCGGGAAAGCGCAGGTCGTACCGCTGGAGGGACAGATAGACGGCGTACCCGACGGGGTAGGCGGTCACCGCGATCATGACGACGACCGCGGGCGCGCAGAGCAGCCAGCCGAGCCGCCGCTCCTGCCTGGCGCCCGCCGAGAGTGCCGCCCGGTGCGGCTCCGCCTGCTCCGTCTCCGACTCGGGGGGCGGCGGTGCTCCGGCCGGTCGCGCCCGCGTGCTCATCTCGGGCCCTCCGAGGACGAGGCCCGCGCGCTGCGGCGCCGGCCGGCAAAGTGGTGCGGGAGGAGGTGGTTCACGGGATCACACCCTCGGATCGCAGGGCATCGTCGATCTGCTCCCTGATGGTGTCGACGGAGCTCTCCGGTTCGATCCCGGACGGCGGAGACAGCGTGTGGGAGACCGCGATCGACACGTTCTGGTAGACCGGAGTGATCGGGCGCACGCTCGCCGACTCCAGGGCGGCCAGCACGTCCTTGGAGAAGGGGTACTCCTTCATGAACGCGGGCTCGTCGTACAGGGCGCGCAGGGTGGGCGGCAGACCGCCCTCGAGCGCGGCGGTGAGCTGGTTCTCCCGGTTGCGCAGGCACAGCGCCGCCTCGAAGGCCAGGTCGGGGTGGCGCGAGTAGGCGCTCACCGCCAGGTCGATGCCGCCGATGGTGGGCCGTGCCGGGCGGTTCGCGTCGACCTGAGGGTACGGCGCCCAGCGGAAGCTCTTGAACAGCTCGGGGTTGTTCGCCTTCATCGACGGATAGACGAACGGGTAGTTGAGCTCGAACGCCGCCACCCCGATTCCATGGCGAGGCGATTCTGGTCCTCCATCTGGTTGGACAGGGAAGGATCCGCGGCCGGGGACTTCGCCAGATCACGCATGATCCCGGCGGCCCGCACGGCAGGAGGACCGAGCGAAGGCTCGGTCGCGGTCGCGTTCAGGATGGAGCCGCCCGCGCTGTTGATCAGCGTGTTGAACCAGACGGTCAGGCCCTCGTACTGGGCGCCCTGGATCTCCACGAAGTGCGGTTTGCCCTGCCGGGCGAGGGCGCCGGCCATGTCCAGCATCTCGGCCCAGGTCCTGGGTGGGTGGGCACCAGGTCCTTGCGATACCACAGGAGCTGGGTGTTGGTGTTGTACGGGACGGCGTACAGCTTGCCTTTCCAGGTCGAGGTCTGCAGCGGTACGCGCAGGGTGCCCTCTACGGCCTGCCGCCTCGCCGTCCCCGTCCATTCCCGGATCCAGCGTGCCTCGGCGAACTCCGCCGCCCAGGTGACGTCCAGGCCCAGGATGTCGATCGAGTCGTCCTCGGCGGCGAGTCTGCGGACAAGCTGCTGGCGCTGGCCGTCCGCGGCACGCGGGAGCTTGTTGTAGCTGATCCTGTAGCGACCGCCCGACGCCTGGCTGCACCGGTCGGCCGCCTTCTGGAGCGCGCCGGAGTCGTCGGGGAAGTTGTACCAGTTGAGGGTGGGCCTGCCCGAGCCCTCGTCACTGCCACAAGCGGCGAGCACCGACGCCAGCAACGGCAGTACGGTGAACGCCCGCAGCCATCGCGTCCCTCTGGTACATCCCTTCTGAACCGAAACGGGCCGGCAGCCACACCTCGCGCGCACGGGCTCCACACCTCGCTTCCGGACGGTGACACGGGACTCGAACCTCGCAGCGTTTCCCCCGGCGAACGCTAAAGGCCGCATAAGTCAAGATCAAGCACATAACGCACCGAATCGCCTAGAACGGACCTCGACGGGCGCTGCTCCCGCCTCCGGCCGGCCGACGGGCAGGACGGCCTCACCACCCGACCTGGCCGCGTTCGGCCGGCCTGCGCAGGTCGTCGAAGTCGAAACCCACCCGCGGTGGTCCAGCGCCAGGGCCGCAAGACCCGCCGACCGGTGGAAGTGTTCGACGGGGCGGGTCGGCGTCAGGCCGCACCGGCCACGTCGGACGGCGTGCGCGATGTCCGTCGGAATCAGCTGGTTGCGACTGGCGTGATGGGCGAGCCACCGGCAGGACGGGGGACAGAGGCGGCCGTGCGGATGCCGGTCTCCGGAAAGCGGAAAGCGGGCGAGTACACGGGGGCGCAGGGCGCATGCCGACCGGGTCGAGGTGCGCTTCAGCCCCGTCAAGTGCGCCGACCCCCCAGCCGGTCCCCAAAAACGATCAAGAGGTCGTTTCAGATCTCCTCTGAAACGACCTCTGACCCGCGACTTCGAAAAGTCGGGACGACAGGATTTGAACCTGCGACCCCTTGACCCCCAGTCAAGTGCGCTACCAAGCTGCGCTACGTCCCGTTGCCCGTCTGACCTGGGGTTTCGCCCGGCCGGACGTGCAGGGAAACAATACCGCACTCGGGTCGGTGATCGCGCACGCGTTTACCGGGGGCGCGCTCGCCGACGCTTCTCAGGCCTCTCCCGGCACCCCCAGTCCCGGGTGTGCCTCCAGCAGGCGCGTCGGGGCGGCCTGGCGCCAGGAGTCGGCGAGGATGTCCCGCAGCTCGGCCTCGTCCTCCAGGGCGGCCAGCCGGACCCGGATCCAGGCGAACTGGGCCTCGTGGTCGGCGATCCAGAACTTCTCCGGCTCGGCGAGGGCCAGTTCGTCGCGCTCCTCCTTGGGCAGCGCACGGCGAGGGAGGTCTCGTCCTCGGGGAGGGTGGCGAACATCTTTCCCGCGACCCGGAACGTGGGCATGTTCCAGGCGGTCTTCTCGGCCGTGTCCGGCAGGGACAGGGCGACACGGCGTACGTCTTCGGCGTCCGGCATGCTGCGCAGGCTAGCGGCAGGCACCGACAGTCACGCCGGGGTGAGGTGTTTGTAGTACAGGGTGGTCGGCCGCAGGACTCCGGACGGGTCGGCCGCGTAGTCGGGGATGACCCCCGCCCTGGTCCATCCCCCGGTGCGGTAGAGGTGTTCGGCGGGGCTGCCGGTCTCGGTGTCGAGGTGCAGGAGGGTGATGCCGGCAGCGGCGGCGGCCTCCTCGGCGGTGGCCAGCAGCCGGCGGCCCAGGCCCCGCCCTCGGGCCTCCTGGTGGACCATCAGCTTGACGAGTTCGGCGCGGTGGCGGCTGTTGGGCTTGTCGGGGAGGGCCAGGGTGACGGTGCCGGTGACCCGGTCGCCGTCGAGGGCCGCCCAGACCGCCAGCCGTCCGGCGGCGACCCCCGCCGCGCGCCCCTGCCACCAGGCGAGGGCCTCCGCGTGGTCGAGCGGGGCGAGGAAGCCGACGGAGGCGCCGCCGTGCACCGTGTCGACCAGCAGGTCGGCCAGCCGGCCCGCCAGGTCCAGGAGCCGGGGGCGTCGAGTCCGGTCGTCGTCACGGCAGCACCACCGCCAGCACGTACCGCGTCCCCTTCTCGCCCGCGCACCGGAACCGCGTCGGTCCCCACACCCGCAGCCGCAGGCAGTCGCCGGCGGCCAGGCGGTGCTCGGTGTCCCGCGCCGTCACCAGGAGGGTGCCCTCCAGGACCCAGATGTGCTGTTCCAGGCCGGCCACGGGCGGCCGGTCGTAGGCGAGGTCGGCGCCCGCGGCGAGCCGGCCCTCGACGAGTTCGCCGCGCAGCGCGGGGTGCGGCGGCGACACGGAGCGCCGGACGAACCCGGAGGCCCGGTCCTCCCAGACGGGCTGCTCGCCGGCCCGCACCAGCGGCGCCGGCTCGGCCCCGGCCTCCACCTCGCCGAGCAGCCGGGACATGGTCCGGCCGTAGACGTGGCACAGGCGGTTGAGCAGGGCGGCGGTCGGGCTGATCTCGGCGCGCTCGGCGCGGGACAGGGTGGAGCGGCTCGCCCCGGTGCGCTCGGCCAGCTCCTCCAGCGACCAGCCGCGCTCGGCGCGCAGCTCGGCCAGCCGGGCGGCCAGCCGGGCGTCGGTGTCCCGCTCTGCCTCTTCCGGGGCGGACTGTCTCATATCCGGGATGCTATCCCAGATATGAGAAGCTCAGTCGGGGGTGACCTCCGTCAGCGCCTCCAGCACCGGGCGGAACAGCGGATGCTCCTCGGCGCCCCGGCGCACGGCCGCGAAGACGCGGCGGGTCGGGGCCACGCCGTCGACCGGGCGGACGACCACGCCGGTCAGGTCCATGCCGCGCAGGGCCGAGCGCGGGACCAGCGCCACGCCCGCGTCCGCGGAGGCCAGCGCCACGACCGCGCGGAAGTCGTCCGAGGAGTGCTCCAGGCGGGGCTGGAAACCGGCGTGCTCGCAGGCCAGCACGACCACGTCGTGGCACGGATTGCCCGGGTAGGGGCCGATCCAGGGGTCCTTGGCCAGCTCGGCCAGCGGCACCTCGGCGTCCGCGGCGAGGCGGTGGGTGACCGGTACGACCGCGTCGAAGGGCTCGGCGTAGAGCGGGACGTGCGCGAGGCGCGGGTCGTCGGCGGCGGGCGCCCCCCGGTACTCGACGGCCACGGCGATGTCGACCTGCCGGTCGAGGACCATCGGCAGGCTGGCGTCGCCCTCGGCGTCCTGGACGCGGATCCTGATCCCCGGGTCGGTGCCGGCGAGCCGGGCCACGGCGGGCGCGACGACCAGGGCGATGCCGGTGGCGAAGGCGGCCACGGTGACCGTGCCGGCCGCGCCCGAGCGGTAGGCGGCCAGTTCCGCCTCCGCCCGCTCCAGCTGGGCGAGGACCGCGTGGGCGTGGGCGAGGAGGATCTCACCGGCCGGGGTGAGCCGTACGCCGCGGGCGCCGCGTTCCACCAGGCGGTGGCCGGTCTCCTGTTCCAGGGCGGTGAGCTGCTGGGAGACGGCGGACGGGGTGAGGTAGAGCGCGGCGGCAGCCGCCGTCACGGTGCGGTGGTCGGCCACCGCACGCAGGATGTGGAGCCGCCGCGCCTCGATCATGGAGCGATTATCGCAAGGCGCCGGGGCCCGCGGGTCAGGCCTCCAGTTCCGCCCGCGCCGCCACGAAGGCGTCCACGGCGCGGTCGACGTCGGCCGTGGAGTGCGCGGCGGAGAGCTGGACCCGGATGCGGGCCTGCCCCTGCGGGACGACCGGGTAGGAGAAGCCGATCACGTACACCCCGCGCTCCAGCAGCAGCTCGGCCATCCGGCCCGCCCGTGCCGCGTCGCCGATCATCACGGGCGCGATGGCGTGGTCGCCGGGAGGACGTCGAAGCCCTCGTCGGTCATGCGGCGGCGGAACAGAGCCGTGTTCTCGGCGAGCCGGACGCGCAGGTCGTCGGCCGACTCCAGCAGGTCGAGGACCTTGAGGGAGGCGGCGGCGATGACCGGGGCGAGGGTGTTGGAGAACAGGTAGGGGCGGGAGCGCTGGCGCAGCAGGGCGACGATCTCGGCGCGGGCCGCGACGTAGCCGCCGGAGGCGCCGCCGAGGGCCTTGCCGAGGGTGCCGGTGACGATGTCGACGCGGTCCATCACGCCGTGCAGCTCGGGGGTGCCGCGGCCGCCGGGGCCGACGAAGCCGACGGCGTGGGAGTCGTCGACCATGACCATCGCGTCGTGGCGGTCGGCGAGGTCGCAGATCTCGGCGAGGGGGCGACGTAGCCGTCCATGGAGAAGACGCCGTCGGTGACGATCAGCCGGCGGCGGGCGCCCCCTTCGACGGCCTCCTTCAACTGCCGTTCCAGGTCGGCCATGTCGCGGTTGGCGTAGCGGAAGCGGCGGGCCTTGGAGAGCCGGATGCCGTCGATGATGGAGGCGTGGTTCAGGGCGTCGGAGATCACCGCGTCCTCGGGCCCAGCAGCGTCTCGAAGACGCCGCCGTTGGCGTCGAAGCAGGAGGAGTACAGGATCGTGTCCTCCTGGCCGAGGAACGCGGACAGCCGTGCCTCCAGCTCCTTGTGGACCTCCTGGGTGCCGCAGATGAACCGCACGGACGCCATGCCGTAGCCCCAGCGGTCCAGGGCCTCGTGGGCGGCGGCGACCACCTCGGGGTGGTCGGCGAGGCCGAGGTAGTTGTTGGCGCAGAAGTTGAGGACCTCGCCGGGCCGGCCGCCGGCGGTGACGGCGACGGTGGCGGACTGCGGGGTGCCGATGACCCGCTCGGGCTTGTGCAGGCCGGCGGCGCGGATCTCGTCGAGGGTGGCGCGCAGGTCGTCGCGCACGGAGTCGAACATCTCAGAAGCTCCTAGGAGAAAGCAGATGGCTTACGCGGTCCAGTCGAGGATGACCTTGCCGCCCCTGCCGCTCGCGGCGTCGGCGAAGGCCGCCTCGAAGTCGTGGTGGGCGTAGCGGCCGGTGATCACCGGGGCGAGGTCGAGGCCGCCCTCCAGCAGCACGGACATCGCGTACCAGGTCTCGAACATCTCGCGGCCGTAGATGCCCTTGATGGTGATCATCGAGGTGACGATCCGGGCCCAGTCGACCGGGAACTCCTCGGCGGGCAGGCCCAGCACGGCGATCCTGCCGCCGTGCGTCATGTTGGCGATCATGTCGCGCATCGCCTCGGGGCGGCCGGACATCTCCAGCCCGACGTCGAAGCCCTCGCGCAGGCCCAGTTCGCGCTGTCCGTCGGCGATGGTCGCGTCCGAGACGTTCAGGGCGAGGCTCGCGCCGATCTTGCGGGCGAGTTCCAGGCGCTCCTCGCTGACGTCGGTGACGACGACGTTGCGGGCACCGGCGTGCCGGGCGACGGCGGCGGCCATCAGACCGATCGGGCCGGCCCCGGTGATCAGCACGTCCTCGCCGACCAGCGGGAAGGACAGGGCGGTGTGGACGGCGTTGCCGAACGGGTCGAAGATCGCCGCCACGTCGAGGTCGACGGGGACGCGGTGCACCCAGACGTTGGTGGCGGGGAGCGCCACGTACTCGGCGAACGCGCCGTCGCGGCCGACGCCGAGTCCGACGGTGGCCCGGCACAGGTGGCGGCGTCCGGCGAGGCAGTTGCGGCACCGGCCGCAGACGAGATGCCCCTCGCCGCTCACCCGGTCGCCGGCCTTGATGTCGGCGACGTCCCGCCCGGTCTCGACGACCTCGCCGACGAACTCGTGCCCGAGGACGAGCGGGGTGCGGATCGTCTGCCGGGCCCAGCCGTCCCAGGACCGGATGTGCAGATCGGTGCCGCAGATACCGGTGCGCAGCACCTTGATCAGTACGTCACCGGGTCCGACGGCGGGCTCCGGCACGTCCGCGAGCCACAGTCCCGGCTCCGCCTTCTCCTTGACCAGCGCCTTCAACGGTACGGCTCCTGACGATCGGGACCCCCGCGCCGGGCATGCCGAAGGACGCCCGTGGCGGGGGAAGGGGTGGAATCCGGTAGCAATCTGCCGCACCGCGGCGGCGCGGTCCATCGAGACTTTCTTAACCGGAGCCACAGCTCCGCTTCACGCCCCGGCCCCCGTGTCACCCTTGAGGGGGAACCGACCGAAGGGGAACAGCCCATGACCACGGCGCAGGACCTGCTGATCGTCTCGCTGGACGTGCCGCCCGCACGCCCCGTGGAGCGGGGTGAGCTCTCCCTCGCCCTCGCGGGGGCCGAGCTGATCGACCTGGTGGAGGCGGACGTGCTCGTCCTCGCCGACGACCGGGTGACGCCCGGCCCGGCGCCGGCCCCGGCCGACCGGCTCCTCGCGGAGGCCGCGGCCTCGGTGGTGCGGCGGGAACCGTACGAGTCGGTCGAGGAGTGGCTGTGGCGGCGCGGCCGGGGGCTGGCCGAGGCCTACACCGCCCGGATGGAGGCCGACGGCGTGCTGGCCCGCCCGCGCGGCCGTCTGCTCGCCGGGCAGTCCGGCCGGAGCGCGGCCGTGGACTCACCGGCCCGGCGGCGCGCCGCCGAACGCTGGGCCGCGGGCGAGCCCGTCCTGGCGGGCCTGGCCACCGCCACCGGGGTCCGCGAGGAGGAGGGCGACGGCTTCCCCGGCCCGTTGACCGACCGGGTGGCGACGGTGCTGGTCGCGGTCGGCGACGCGGTGACGGAGCTGACCGCCGTACGGCAGCGGCGGTCCGTGGAGGACGCCGCCTTCGACAACGTCTGGCGGGGCTTCTGACGGCGGGACCTCCGGCGGCGGAGCCTCTGCCGGATCCGGCCGGGCTCACCGGGGCGGCCCGCCGGCCTCCCGGTGCTCCAGCCGTCCGGCGAGGTCCGCCGCGGTCGCCTTGATGGTCTCCAGTCCCGCCCTGCCCCAGGGCCGGGGCGTCAGATCGGCCACGGACACCGTGCGAGCACCATGCCGGCCGTGTCGACCAGCGGGCGCCGAGGTAGGAGTGGATGCCGTACTCCTCGACGACCGGATTGCCCGCGAACCGCGGGTAGTCGCGGACGTCCTCCAGGACCAGCGCCTTGCGCCGCGCGACGACGTGCGGGCAGTAGCCGTACTCGCGGGCGAGCCGGCGGCCCAGTTCCGGCTTGCCGCCGCGGGCGGCCGGGCCGCCGGGCGGTGTGTGCAGGCCGGCGAAGAACTGCCGTTCCCCGTAGATGAAGTTGACCATCGCGTACGGCGCGCCGGTCACCTCGGCGAGGCGGTCGGCGAAGGCGTCCAGACCGGGCTCGGCCCGCTCCCCCAGGCCGAGGCGGCGCAGCCTCAGGGTGCGGGCGGGGGCCTCCTCGTCGTCGGGGGTGAGCAGCAGTCGACCGGCCGGGCGGGGCGGGTCGTAGCTCATGGGCGGGCTCCGTCGCTGTGGACGTACGGCATGTGCGGCTCCGGTAGGGGGTGGTGCGGGATCACCTGTGGGCGCCGCGGCTCGGCAGGGGTGCCGCCGGCGCGTGGGCGATGAGGTGGCGGACGAGGGTGAGCAGGGTCTGCACGCCCGAGGCGGAGATGCGGGCGTCGCAGCGCACGACGGGGACGGCCGGGTCCAGGTCCATGGCGGCGCGCACCTCCTCGGGGTCGTAGCGGTGGGCGCCGTCGAACTCGTTGACGGCCACGATGAAGCCGAGGCCGCGCTCCTCGAAGAAGTCGACGGCCGCGAAGCACTGCTCCAGGCGGCGGGTGTCGGCGATGACGACGGCGCCGAGGGCGCCCTCGGACAGTTCGTCCCACATGAACCAGAACCGTTCCTGGCCGGGGGTGCCGAACAGGTACAGGACGTGCTGCGGGTCGAGGCTGATGCGGCCGAAGTCCATGGCCACGGTCGTCTCGACCTTGTTCTCGATGCCGTCGAGGTCGTCGGTCGCGGCGCCGGCGGTGGTGAGCAGCTCCTCGGTGCTCAGGGGCGCGATCTCGCTCACCGCGCCGACGAACGTGGTCTTGCCGACCCCGAACCCGCCCGCGACCAAGATCTTCAGCGCGGTCGGGAAGGCGGCGGAGCCGTCGTCGTGGTCGGAGCCGTCGTCGTGGTCAGAGCTGTCGTCGTAGTCCATCGAGCACTGCCTCCAGTAGGGCCCGGTCGGTGGGGTGGTGGTGGTACTCGGGGGCTTGGTGGTCAGCGCCCCGCAGTCGAGGAGGTCCGCCAGCAGCACCTTGGCGACGGCCGCCGGCAGCCTCAGGTGGGCGGCGACCTCGGCGACCGGGACGGGAGCCCGGCACAGTTCCAGTGCCTGTGCGTGCTCGGGGCCGAGGTAGCCGAAGGGGGTCGTCCCGGTGACCCTCACCTGGGACAGGAGGTCCAGGGCGACGGTCGGTCTGGTGCGGCCGTTGCTGACCGTGAACGGACGCACCAGCCGTCCGGCCGCGGCGTCGAGCCAGGGCCCGTCGCCGGCCGCAGCCGCCCTCAAGGTCCCATCACCGAGGGTTCGACGGCGTACTGCCGGGGCGCGGTCACCAGGTAGGGCCGCACGCTCTTGACGAGCATCGCCATCTCGTAGCCGAGCACGGCGGCGTCGGCCTCGCGTCCGGCCAGCACCGCGAGGCAGGTGCCCGACCCCGCGGTGGTGACGAACAGCAGCGTGGAGTCGAGTTCGACGACGACCTGCCGCACCTCCCGCCGTCGCCGAAGCGGAGCCCGGCGCTGCGGCCGAGCGAGTACAGCCCGGAGGCCAGGGCCGCCATGTGGTCGGCGCTGTCGTGGTCGAGGCCGTGGACGGACCTCACGAGGCCGTCGCAGGAGAGGAGGACCGCACTCCTCGTGTGCGGTACGCGCTGCACGAGGCCGCTCATCAGCCAGTCGAGATCGGATGCCTGGCCGGTCGGCGCATCGCTCGCCATGGTGGATCGACTCCTTGGGGTACGAAGGTCAGCGGGAGCGGTGGGGGTGAGAGTGGGAGTGGGAGTGGGGCAGGGGTGGTGAGGGGGGTGCTCATCCGGCTGGTGCGCTCCCGTCGTGCCGGGTGGTGGGCTGGTGGTCGAGGCCGCCGGACGGACCGCCGGACGAGCCGTGCGCGGTGTGTGCCCCGGCGTCGGACCGCGGGGAGGGAGCCGTTGCGTGCGGTACGTCCGCGGCGGCCGGGCCGGCCTGTTCGGTCCGGGCCCGCGGAGCGTCCGCCTCCAGGCTCTGCTGGGCCTCGGCGAGGCCCATGCCGCGCTGGAAGGCGGCCATCAGGCCGGGGTCGTGCCCGGCGGGCCGCTCGTCGTCCGGGCGGGGGGCGGGGCCGCCGCGCAACTGGGGGGCGATGTGCTCCCGGGCGCGGCGGCGGGGCAGTTGCGGCTTGCCCATGGTGCCGCGCACCGCGCTCGCGCGCGGGGTGGGCACGAGGCCCGCGACCTCCTCCACGGCGGCCCGGTCACCGGGCCGGATCCCGGGGACCGCCTCGGCCGGATTGGGCCGCTCCTCGTGCGCGCCGCGGACGGGCAGCGGGGCCGGGCGGCCGCCGTTCGGGTCGGCGGTGTCGTGCTGGACCGAGGACGGGGCGGGGACGGCGGCGGGGGTGAGGGGGGGCCGGAGGTGGATGTGGGGCCGGAGGCGGGGGCGGGTCCGGAGGCGGGGGCGGGCCCGGCGCCGTCGTGCGGATGCCCTTCCGGGGCGGGGCGGAGGCTCTGGTGGCCGGTCTGGGGGGATGCGGTCGGCGGAGGGGCCGGGGAGTCGCTCCGGGGAGGGGGCGGGGTGCGGAGCTGCGCCTGCGACGGCGACGACTGCGGCTGCGACTGCGACTGCGAATGCGACTGCGAATGCGAATGCGGCTGATGAAACGTCAATTGACTTTCCGAAGAAGTAACTTGATGAGGCATCAGCGACTTCGCTTGAGGCAGAAGTTGAGGCTGAGACTGAGACCGGGGCTGCGCGCCCGGCTGGAGCCGCGTGCCCGGCCGGCCCTGGCCCTGGCCCTGGGGCGGCGCGCCGGCCTGGAGGACCAGGGGCGGCCGCTCCCCGCCCCGCGGGACCTGCCCGCCCGCCGCGCCCGCCGGCAGCGCGCCCGCGCCACTCTCCTCCGCCCGCGGCGACGGCAGCCCGGCCGGCCCCAGGAGGTCCTGCGGGACGACGAGTACGGCCTGGACGCCGCCGTAGATGTTGTTCTGGAGCCGGACCCGGATGCCGTGGCGGCGGGCCAGCTGCGAGACGACGTAGAGGCCGATGCGGCCGTCGGCGAGCAGGCGGCCGACGTTGACCTGGTCGGGGTCGGCGAGCAGGGCGTTCATCCGGCCCTGTTCGTCGACGGGCATGCCGAGGCCGCGGTCCTCGACCTCGACGGCCAGCCCGGAGGTGACCAGGTTGGCGCGGAGCAGGACCTGGGTGTGCGGGGCGGAGAACACCGTGGCGTTCTCGACGAGTTCGGCGAGCAGGTGGATGACGTCGGCGACGGCGTGCCCGCGCAGTTCGCCGTCGACCGGCGGGACGAGCCTGACCCGCGAGTACTGCTCGACCTCGGCGATGGCGGAGCGCAGCACCTCGGTCATGGGGACGGGGTTGCTCCACTGCCGCCGGGAGACGGCGCCGCCGAGGACGGCGAGGTTCTCGGCGTGCCGGCGGATGCGGGTGGCGAGGTGGTCGACGTGGAAGAGGCCCTTGAGGAGGTCGGGGTCCTCGATCTCGTTCTCCAGCTCGTCCAGGATGGAGATCTCGCGGTGCACGAGGGACTGAAGGCGCCGCGCGAGGTTGACGAACACCTCCAGCTTCTGTTCGCTGTCGCTCCGGCCGGAGAGCCGGGCGGCCCGGACGACGGCGGTGACGGCCCCGTCGTGGGCGCGGGACAGGTCGGCGGCGAGCAGCTCGAACTCGTCGGCGTCGGTGGGCGGGCCGCCGCGCGGCTTGCGCTGCGGCGGGGTCTCGCCGCGGTGCAGCGCGTCGAGCAGGGCACGCAGGTCGGCCTCGCCGCGCGCGCTGCTGCGGCGCAGGGCGGTGATGCGGTCGCTGACGGAGCGGGCGGCCCGGCCGGCGGCCACGGCGGCGACGACGATGCCGACGCCGGTCACCGCGACGGCCCCGGCGAGGACGGCCCACAGGGTCGGTCCCGGCCTGACGCCGGTGGAGCGCACGGTGAACAGGACGGCCGCGCAGGCGCTGAGGGCGACGGCGGTCGGGGGCAGCACGGCGAGTCGCAGCAGCTGGGGCAGTATGTGCCTCTCGGCCGGTGCGGGTGCGGTGCCGGCGACCGGCCTTCCGTGCCGTCCGCCCTCACGGCGGTCTGCGCGTGCGGCCGGTGCGCGGAGGTGAGACATCGGTTTCCTCGTACTGTCCGTCGGACTGTCCGTTGGGCCCGGGGGTCGCACGGGGTGCGCTCCTCGGGCTTGCGCCATCGCGGTGCCGGTCGGGAGAGCCGAGGACTTCCGGCGGCCTCCCGCCCGACGACCACTCACAGTAGTCGCCAACCCGGCAACCATGAGGGGCAGTTGACAAAGTCCCCCAGCGAGCGTCCCGCTCTGGTATGAGGCTTCGTACGACAGACCGATAAACTCGCGAGACATTCGGACAATTGAAGTCGGGCAATCGATCAGACCTGTTCAGAGGTGTTCGCGAACAGCCGACGGGGGCCGGGGAGCAGTTCGCTCCCCGGCCCCCGTCGGCGGGTGGTCCGGTCCGGCCCGGAGGGTCGGGTCAGCCTGCCGGGACGGCCTCCGGGGCACCCCCGTCCTCGGCCGCACTCTCCGAAATGTCACTCACCGTATCGGCCTTGGCCTTCACTTCCGGTCGCGGTGCGGGCCATCCGCCCGCCGGGGCGACCGCCACGCCGCGCCACCACGGCTCGGCGGGCACCGTCTCCGCGGCCGGCTCGAAGGGCTCGCCGGGACGGGGCAGCGCGATCCGGGCACCGGCGGCCCCGGCGGCGGCCAGGGTCCCCTCCCCCGGGTCGGACCACGCGTGCGTGGCGAGGTTGAAGGTGGCCCAGTGGATGGGCAGGATCACCCCGCCCGGACCGCCCTGGAGGTCGAGATGGGCGCGTAGCCCCTCCTCGGGGGTCATGTGGATGTCCGGCCACAGGTCCGAGTACGCCCCGATCTGGATCATCGTGGCGTCGAACGGGCCGTGCTGGGCGCCGATGTCCTTGAAGCCCTCGAAGTAGCCGGTGTCCCCGCTGTGGAAGATCCGGTGCTCGTCGCCGGCGACGGACCAGGAGGCCCACAGGGTGTGCTGGCTGTTGCGCAGGCCCCGGCCGCAGAAGTGACGGGCCGGGGTGGCGGTGAGGGTGAGGCCGCCGACCCGGGTCGACTCGTGCCAGTCCAGCTCGCGCAGCCGGTCGGCGGACACGCCCCAGTGTTCGAGGTGGGCGCCGACGCCGAGCGGCACCGCGAACAGGGTGTCCGTGTCCGCCAGTGCCTTGACGGTGGGCAGGTCGAGGTGGTCGTAGTGGTCGTGCGAGATGACGACGACGTCGACCGGGCCGAGCGCGGCCAGCGGCAGGGGGGCCGGGTGCAGCCGCTTGGGGCCCACGAAGGGGAGGGGGGAGCAGCGCTCGCCCCAGACGGGGTCGAACAGCACTCGGTGCCCGTCGATCTCCGCGAGCACACCGGAGTGCCCCATCCAGGTCAGGCGCAGGCCCGTGGCGGGCGGCCGGGCCAGGTCGGCGAGGGTGGTGGGGTGCACAGGAATCGTGCCGGAGGGGGCGCGGCGGGGGCGGGTCTCCTTGTCGAAGAAGGCCTTGGCGAAGTCGAGCGCGGAGCCCGAGGGGCGGGTCCGCGCCGGACCGCCGGGGTTCTGGAAGACCCCGTTCGCGAAGTGGGGTGATCTGCGGATGCGCGCCATGCGCTCACCGCTCGGGTCCGCGCCGAAGGCCTCGGGCTGCAGTGCGCGGAACCCGGGGCTCAGGGAACGGAATCCGGCCACGGTACCTCCAGGTGGAGTCGCTGAGAATTCCCATTATGGTCGGCCGGTCCGACAAACCTCGCTCGCCCGGTCGGAGGGGGCGGCCGCAGCGCGTTGACACGACGCCCCGGGGCTCCCGATACTGACTCACTGTTCAGTAAAGGTCCTTGGCGAGGAGCCCGCATGACCGCCCCCCTGTTGTCCCTCACCTGGACCGACCACCTCACCGGCCGCCGGGGCCACCTGGTCGTCGACCGGCTGGTGCGCGGCGTCTGCAGCGGCGGCCTGCGGATGCGGGAGGGCTGCACCCTCGACGAGGTGACCGGCCTGGCCCGCGGCATGAGCCTCAAGGAGGCCCTGCACTACGACCCGGCGGCGCGCTACGTCCCGCTGGGCGGGGCGAAGGGCGGCATCGACTGCGATCCCCGGGACCCGGAGGCGTACGGGCTGCTGGTGCGCTACCTGCGGGCGGTGCGACCGTACGTCGAGAGCTGCTGGACCACCGGCGAGGACCTGGGACTCAGCCAGGACGTCGTCGACCGGGCCGCCGCCGAGGCCGGGCTGGTGTCGTCGATCCAGGCCGTCTATCCGCTGCTCGACGACGAGCGCGCGGCCCGCGAGCGGCTCGCGGACGCCTTCGCGGTGGAGGTGGACGGCATCGGCCTGGACGAACTGGTGGGCGGCTGCGGGGTCGCCGAGTCCGTGCTCACGGCCCTGGACCGGGCCGGGGCGCCGTACGCCGGCACCCGGGTGGCCCTCCAGGGGTTCGGCACCATGGGCGGGGCGACGGCGCGCTTCCTCGCGCGCGCGGGGCTGACGGTGGTGGCCGTCGCCGACGTCAAGGGCACGATCGCCGACCCGGCGGGCCTCGACGTGGAGGAACTGCTGGCCGCGCGGGACGCCCACGGCACCGTCGACCGCGGGGCGTTGCGCCCGGGCTTCGCCGAACTCCCGAGCGACGCCTGGCTGTCGGCCGAGGCGGAGGTGCTGGTACCGGCCGCCGTGTCGTACGCGATCGGGCCGCGGGAGCAGGAACGGATCACCGCGCGCTGGATCGCCGAGGCGGCCAACATGCCGGTCCTGCCCGAGGCGGAGGAACTGCTGCACGCGCGCGGGGTGAGCGTGCTGCCGGACGTCGTCGTCAACTCCGGTACGAACGCCTGGTGGTGGTGGACGCTGTTCGGCGACATCGGCGCGGACGCCGGGGAGGCGTTCGCCCACACGCGCCGCTCGATGCGCGCGCTGGTGGAACGCGTCCTGGCGCGCGCGGAGTCCGGCGGAACGACCCCGCGCCAGGCCGCGCACGCCCTCGCCGAGCAGCGGCTGGCGGCCGTCGCGGAACGCTTCGGCCACCACCGCTGACGGCGTCCGCGCAGGTCGCGGGCCCTGTGTAGGGTGACGGCGTGGCAAGGGTCCGGTTGAGTGTGGCCGAGCGGCGCGAGGAGTTGCTGCGGGCGGCCGTCGAACAGATCGAGGCGCGGGGCGCTGCGGCGGTCAGGATCGCCGACGTGGCCTCGGCGCTCGGCGTGAGCAACGCGCTGGTGCTCTACCACTTCTCCACCAAGGAGCGGCTCGTCGCCGAAGCGTTCGCCTACGCCGCCGAGGGCGACCTGGCCCACCTGCGCAAGCTGCTCGGCCGCCGGACGACCGCGCTGCGCCGGCTGCGGTCGGCGGTGCGCTGGTACGCCCCCACCGGGTCGGCCAAGGGCTGGCGGCTGTGGATCGAGGGCTGGGCGGTGTCGCTGCGCGAACCCGCGCTGCGGGAGGTCGCCCGCGACCTCGACCGGCGGTGGAAGGCCGCGCTCGCCGAGGTGATCGCGGAGGGGGTGGCCGCGGGCGAGTTCCGCTGCCCCGACCCGGCCGGGACGGCCCTGCGCCTGACGGCCCTCCTCGACGGCCTCGCCGTACAGCTCACGTCCTACGACGGCGCGGTGCCCCGGAGCCGCGTGCGGGAATGGGCGGAGGAGGCGCTGACCCGCGAACTGGGCCTGGCGGCGGAGCCGTCGGGCGGCCGGGAGCGCTGAGGCCGGGCCGGGCGGGTCCGCGCACCGCCGCCGGGTGGCGGGTGGCGGGCGGCATCGGCCGCCCGGCCCGGCAGGGTCACCCTCGGCCTCGTACCCGCACCCACGCTCAGCCCGCTCGTGGCGTGGCCGGCCGGCCTCCGCCGGGACCGGTCGGCCGCGCCGGCCGGCTCACGCCACCGCGGTGATCCGCATCTTGATGTCGTCGGGCGAGAGCGGGCCCTTGGCGGTCACGTGGTCGCCCGAGGACTCCCCGCGCAACCGGCGCCCGATCCACGGCACCAGGTACTCGCGCGCCCACTGCACGTCGTCGCGCCGGATCTCCAGGGTGCCGCGCGGCGGGAGCTGCGGCCAGGGCTGCTCCGGGTCGGCGGGCACCTCCAGGCCGAGGACCTGACCGGCGCGCAGCGCCACCCGTGTGTGCCCCTCCGCCCCGAGATGGAGCCGGTCGCCGTCCCAGGCCCGTCGGTCCTGGATGGACTTCAGCGACCACAGGTCGAGGACCGGGCAGCCGTACCGGTCGGCGACGGCGCGCACGTGCCCGTTGTAGGTGGCGATCTTGCCGCGCAGATGCTTGAGCACGGGGACGCCGCGGGTGTCGAACCCGGTCGTCACCATGACGGTGCCGGCCACCCGGGTGAGGGCCGCGATCGCCCGCTCGAAGCGTTCGGCGACCTCGTCGGGGTCGGTGCCGGGCCGGAGGATGTCGTTGCCGCCCGCGCAGAAGGAGACCAGGTCGGGCGCGAGCTCGACCGCTCGCGGAAGCTGGTCCGCCACGATCTGGTCGAGCAGTTTGCCGCGCACCGCGAGGTTGACGTACCGGAAGTCGCCTTCGGGCCGCCGGTCCGCGAGGAGCACCGCGAACCGGTCGGCCCAGCCGACGAACCCCCGTCGGGACCGCGGTCGCCTACGCCCTCGGTGAAGCTGTCCCCCACCGCCACGTACGACCCGATCACTGAGCTGTTGTCATTCTTCGAATCGTCTGCCACAACCGTTCATGATTCACCTTCGAATGTGACCTACGCGACCGTAGGCAGGGGTTGACGGGCGGTGAGATAAGCCACTCCTAAAGACTTGGCCAATGCGGGAATAAGGCCGGAACACCGAAAGCCCGGAACACCGAAGCCCGGAATGCAGGAGGCGGGAACGCCGGAGGCCGGCCCCGGGGATCGGGACCGGCCTTCGGCGGCGTGTCGGGCGGGAGGTCGGGCGGTGCGTCAGCCGACGGAGACGCCGTGCGAGCGGAGGTAGGCGACCGGGTCGACGTCCGAGCCGTAGCCGGGACCGGTGCGGATCTCGAAGTGCAGGTGCGGGCCGGTCACGTTGCCGGTGGCGCCGGAGAGGCCGACCTGCTGGCCGGCGGAGACGGACTGGCCGGCCGAGACGGAGAGCGAGGACAGGTGGGCGTACTGGGCGTAGAAGCCGTCGGCGAGCTTGACGACGACCTGGTTGCCGTACGCGCCGCCCCAGCCCGCGGAGACGACCGTGCCCGCGCCGACGGCCTTGAGCGAGGTGCCGGTGGGGACGACGAAGTCGACGCCGGTGTGGTACCCGCTGGACCACATGCTGCCGGACATCTTGTACGGGGTGCCGACGGTCGCGCCGGAGACCGGAAGGGCGAAGCCGGTGACGGCGGTGGCGTTCCCGGCGGCCCGCGTGGTGGACGCCTTCGAGGAGGACGACTTCGAGGAGTCCGAGGAGTCCGAGGAGTCCGAGGAGGAGGACTTCGAGGACGAGGACCGCGACGACTCCGACGCCTCGGACGACTTCGCGGAGGAGCCCGAGGACTGCTTCGACGAGGAGGAGGAACCGGAGGAACCGGAGGAACCAGAAGAAGAAGACGGCGACTTGGTCGTGCCCGTCGCGGCCTTCTTGCCGATCGACAGCTTCAGACCCGGGTGGATCAGCGACGGGTCCTCCCCGACGGCCTCACGGTTGTCCGCGTAGAGCCGGGTCCAGCCGCCGCTGACGTCCTGCTCGTCCGCGATCTTGGAGAGGTAGTCGCCGGACCGCACCGTGTAGGTGGTGGTGCCCGTGGCGGACTGTGCGGACGTCTGCGCCACGGGGGCGGCCTGGACGGCCTTCTCCGGGGCGGCGGAGAGCTCGGAGACCGCGGAGACCGCCTGCGTCGCCGACTGCGACGGCACGGCGTGCGCACCGGTCGCCCCGATGAGGGGGAGGGCGAGCGCGGCGCCACCGGTGCCGGCGGCGGCGATGGAGCGGGTGAAGCGCTGGGGCTTCGGACGGCGGTGCTTACCCTTGGCGGGCATGGCGAATTCCTCTCCGGCGCCTGCGAGGTGAGCTGTCGGGTGCGGACTGGAGATGTCCGGCCGCGCCGGGGCGCGGCTGTACCCCTAGCCGTTCCGGAGACCGGAACAGGCGGTACTGCCTGTGGGTCCCCCGCTCCTGCCGTTCACGGGTGAGTGTGCGGGCTCCGGGCGGCGGCAGGATTGGGCGTCCGTCCGGATTGGTCTGGAACGTAAGCGACCACGACGCACAGGGACAAGCGAAGGTTGTACTCGCCGGGGCTTTCTCTTGATCCCCCGGGGGAATTCCCGGTCACCCTGCGTGAATCGAAGGGCCGGTTTTCCGGTGAACAACCTTGAGAAACAGTCGTATTACGTGAGCATGACGGACGACGCAGGGTCACGGATATGACGCTGCTCACGCAACGGAGCCACAGAACGCCTTATTCCGGAGCTAGTTGGAATGAAGGCTTCAATTCGGACAGAAGCCTCAGATGTTACGCGAACGGATAACCGGTCCCTCGATGTCGCCCGGGACCGGAACCCTGGTGCGCACGGGACCGGCGGAGGTCCCGAAGGCCTGGTCGAGGATCCGTTTGCCCCAGGCATCCATGTCGTATGGTCAAGAGGTGTTCCGGAGGCCATGCCGAGCCGCGCCGACCGGGATCCATGACCGGGAGGAGCCCCCGTGACGCAGCAGATCCCGTCGACCGAGCCCGAGCTGGCCGGAGTGCGCAACTTCCGGGACGTGGGCGGCCTGCCGACCGTCGACGGCCGCCGGGTCCGCCACGGCGTGCTGTTCCGCAGCGGGCACCTCGCGCACGCCACCGACGAGGACGCCGCGTTCCTGGCCTCGCTGGGCCTGCACACGGTCTTCGACTTCCGCAACGCGGCGGACCAGCGGCTGGAGGGCCCGGACGTCGAGCTGCCGGGCGTGCGCAACGTGAACCTGCCGCTCTCCGACCCGGCGGACGGGGCCGAGTTCTGGAAGATGGTCCGCGACGGCGACATCGACCAGCTGCGGGAGATCCTCGGCGACGGCAAGGCGGCCGGCCGGATGATCGCCTCCTACCGCTCGATCATGACGGAACGCACGGGCGAGCACTCGCGCGTGCTGCACTCGCTCGCCGAGAACAGCGTCCCGGCGCTCATGCACTGCGCGGCGGGCAAGGACCGGGCCGGCCTGTCCATCGCCGTGACGCTGCTCGCGGTGGGCGTGGAGCACGAGGCGATCCTGGCCGACTACCTGGAGTCCAACGCCAAGCACCGCCGCTACAAGGTGCGCCGCAGCGGCACCTCCGCCGAGGCGTACTCCCCCGAGGTCATGGAGCTGCTGAGCCCCCTCTTCGACGCACGCGCCGAGTACCTCGCGGCCGCGTTCCACACCATCGAGGACACCTGGGGCGGCGTCGAGGCCTACCTGGAGCAGGGCCTCGGGCTGGCGCCGGAGACCCGTGAACGGCTCCGGGAGCACCTGCTCGACTGAGCGGGCGCTCCCGGCGTCCGGCCTCCACCGCCCGGAGGCCCACTGCTCGGCAGACCACCGCTCGACGGCCTGCCGAGCAGTGGACTGCCGCTCGGCGGTCTACTGCTCGGCGGTCTACTGCTTGGCGCCGACCTCGAACAGCAGCCAGAGGAACCCGGCGAAGAGGTGCCCCACAGCGATGTAGATGATCAGCCGGATCCACAGGCTCCGGGGGAACTTCTCCTCCATGTCGGTCATGGCGTCTCTCCAGGGGTGGGGCCGAGGCACAGTGCGGCCGTCGGGCTCTGCAACAGGGTGTGGACGAACAGCAGGTCGACCCCGTCGGGGTCCTGGGCGGCGATGCGGTGCGGGGTCAGCGAGTCGAAGTGCGCGCTGTCGCCGGGCCCGAGCAGATGGGTGGTGTCCCCGAGGCGCAGCCGCAGCCGCCCGCGCAGGACGTGCAGCCACTCCTCGCCGGGGTGCACCCGCACGATGTCGCTCTGCGAGCCGTACGGCACCTGCACGTGCAGCGCCTGCATGCCCCGTCCGGGGGCGCCGGACTGCCGGTAGGTCCAGCCGCCCGCGTGGGTGGGTTCCATGTCGGCGGCGCGCACGACGGCGTCCCGGTCGGCGACCCTCTCGCCGAGCAGTTCCGAGACGGTCGTACCGTAGACACGGGCGAGCGCGAGCAGCATCGGCAGCGAGGGCTGGCGCTGCCCGGTCTCCAGCCGGGAGAGGTGGGCGGGCGACAGTCCGGCCGTGCGGGCCGCGCCCTCCAGGGTGAGGAAGGCGCGCCGGCGCAGGGCGCGCAGCTGGGGCGCGACGACGCCGAGGTCGTGCACCGGTCCGGGCTCGGGCCCGTCCTCCGCAGCGGGGTGGCTCATACCCTCATTCAGCCGCACCTTTGCCTCTGCGGCAAATTTCTTGCCTGAGAGGCAAAGGACTTTCGGAGGAACCCGTCGGCCGTTCCACCGGCCGCTCCGCCGGTCGTTCCCCCGTCGTTCTACCGGTTGGCCACCGCCTGCTTGATCAGCGTCCGGCCGAAGTCCCAGACGAGTCCGCCTCCCTTGTGCGCGTCGTCCATCACCTCGGTGAAGGCGGCCACGAACCGGTCCACCTCCCGCTCCCCACGACCAGCGGCGGGATCAGCTTGATCACCTCCAGGTGGTCGCCGGAGACCTGGGTGAGGATGCGGTGCCGCTGGAGCAGCGGGACGACCACCATCTGCGCGAACAGGCCCTTGCGGGCCGCCTGGAGCATGGTCCAGCGGCCGCGCAGCTTCAGCGAGCGGGGCTTTCCGAACTCGATGCCGATCATCAGGCCCCGCCCGCGGACGTCGGCGAGCAGCTCGTACTTGTCGATCAAGGCGGTGAGCCGGGACTTCAGCAGCTCCCCGGTCGCGCGGGCGTTCGCGACGATCTGCTCGTTCTCCATGACGGACAGCACGGCCAGTCCGGCCGCCATGGCCTGCGCGTTGGCTCCGAAGCTCGCCGAGTGCACCAGCACCCGGTCCATGGAGGAGTAGACCTTCTTGAAGATCCAGTCCTTGCCGAGCGTGGCGCCGACCGGCACGTAGCCGCCGGAGAGCGCCTTGGCGACGCAGACCAGGTCGGGCTCGACCCCCTCCTCGTGCTGGTGGGCGTAGAAGTCGCCGGTCCGGCCGAGGCCGGTCTGCACCTCGTCGGCGATGAGCAGCGCCTTGTGGCGGCGCAGCAGCTCCTGGGCGGAGCGCAGGTAGCCGGGCGGGCTCTCGTGCACCCCCTTGCCCTGGATCGGCTCGACGATCAGCGCGGCCACGTCGCCCTTGCGCAGCTCCCGCGCCAGGGCGTCGAGATCGCCGAGGGGTACGGCGGTGTCGGGCAGCAGCGGCGCGAAGCCGTCCCGGAACCCGTCCTCGCCGTTGACCGACAGCGAGCCCGTGGTCAGCCCGTGGAAGGCGTGGTCGCAGTACAGGACCCTGGGCCTGCCGGTGGCGTACCGGGCGAACTTCAGCGCGGTCTCCACGGCCTCGGTGCCGCTGTTGCCGAAGAAGACCCGGTCCAGGTGCGGGCTGTGGGCGAGGAGCTTCTCGGCCAGCAGTCCGGGCAGCGGCTGGCAGTCGAAGCGGGTGAGGTCGGCGAGCGAGGCGTCGAGGACGTCGTGCAGCGCCTTGCGGACGACGGGGTGGTGGCGGCCGAGGCCCATCACCCCGAACCCGGCGAGCATGTCCAGGTAGTCGTTGCCGTCCGCGTCCCAGAAGTACGCGCCCTCGCCCCGCTCGTAGACCTTGTCGAAGCCGATGGTGTGCAGCATGCGCGGCAGTTGGTGGTTGAGGTACCTGCCGTGCAGCTCGTAGCGTTCGGCTCCGCGCTCGGCCAGCAGCGCGCCGAGGTCGAACTCCGTGGTCATCGCGCCGTCTCCTTGCCCGGGCCGTCGGCCGTCCTGTCGAAGCCGCCGCCGGCTGCCTCCTCGGCCGGACCGCCGACCGCGTTCCCGACCGTGCCACGCACGGCCCCCTCGACCGGACCACCCGCCGTCTTCCCGACCGTGCCACGCACGGCCCCCTCGACCGGACCACCCGCCGTCTTCCCGACCGTGCCACGCACGGCCCCCTCGGCCGGACCACCCGCCGTCTTCCCGGCCGTGCCGCGCGCGTCGCGGACGGCCAGGCTCGCGCTGATCCGTCCGGCGATCTCGACGGGCGTGAGGCCGATGTCGGCGAGCACCTCGGTCCGCTTGGCGTGGGCGAGGAACTGCTCCGGGATCCCGAAGCGCCGTACGGGCACGTCGACCTCGGCGTCCCCCAGGGCCAGGGCGACGGCCGAACCGACCCCCGCGGCACGGCTGTTGTCCTCCACCACGGCGACGAGGCGGTGCCCGGCGGCCAGGCCGGGCAGCGCCGGGTCGACCGGTTTGACCCAACGGGGGTCCACCACCGTGCAGTCGATCCCCCGGGCCCGCAGCAGTTCGGCGGCACCGAGGCAGACCGGCGCCATGACGCCGACGGCGACGAGGAGGACCTCCGGCGCCGCGCCGCGGTGCAGGACGTCCATGCCGCCGACGCGGCCGACGGCCGGGATCCGGGGTCCGACCGACTCCTTCGGGAAGCGGATCAGGGTGGGGGCGTCGTCCACGGCCACCGCCTCCCGCAGCTGCGCGCGCAGTTGGTCGGCGTCCCGCGGGGCCGCGATCCTGAGGCCGGGGACGACCTGGAGGACGGACATGTCCCACATGCCGTTGTGGGAGGCGCCGTCGACCCCGGTGACCCCGGCGCGGTCGAGGACGAACGTCACCCCGCAGCGGTGCAGGGCCACGTCCATCAGCAGTTGGTCGAAGGCCCGGTTGAGGAAGGTGGCGTAGACGGCGACGACGGGGTGCAGGCCCCCGGTGGCGAGCCCGGCCGCGGACACCGCCGCGTGCTGTTCGGCGATCCCGACGTCCCACACCCGGTCCGGGAAGCGGGCGGCGAACGCGCCCAGGCCGACCGGGTGCAGCATGGCGGCGGTGATCGCCACGACGTCGTCGCGCTCCTCGCCGATCCGCACGATCTCGTCGCCGAACACGGATGTCCAGGACGGGGCGCCGGCCGGGGCGAGCGGCGCACAGGTCAGCGGGTCCATCACCCCGACCGTGTGGAAGTGGTCCTCCTCGTGCGCGAGGGCGGGCTCGTAGCCGCGGCCCTTCTCGGTGAGGCAGTGCACCAGCACCGGCCCGTGGAAGCGTGTGGCCCGCCGCAGCGCCGACTCGACGGCCCGGACGTCGTGGCCGTCGATGGGGCCGACGTACTTCAGGCCGAGATCCTCGAACAGGCCCTGCGGGGCGAAGGCGTCCTTGAAGCCCTTCTTCGCGCCGTGCAGCGCCTCGTAGACGGTGCGGCCGACGACGGGCGTGCGCAGCAGTACGTCCTTGCCCCAGGCCAGCACCTTCTCGTAGCCGTCGGTGGTGCGCAGGGTGGCGAGGTGGTCGGCGAGGCCGCCGATGGTCGGGGCGTAGGAACGCTCGTTGTCGTTGACGACGATGATCAGCGGCCGGTCCCCGGCGGCCGCGATGTTGTTCAGCGCCTCCCAGGCCATGCCGCCGGTGAGCGCGCCGTCACCGACGACCGCGACGACGTGGCCCGTCCCGCCCCGCACCTGGCGGGCCTTGGCGAGGCCGTCGGCCCAGCCGAGGGCGGTGGAGGCGTGGCTGTTCTCGATGACGTCGTGCTCGGACTCCTCGCGCGCGGGATAGCCGGACAGGCCGCCCTTGCCGCGCAGCTTGGAGAAGTCCTGGCGCCCCGTCAGCAACTTGTGCACGTAGCTCTGGTGGCCGGTGTCCCACAGGATGCGGTCGGCCGGCGACTCGAAGACCCGGTGCAGGGCGACGGTCAGTTCCACCACCCCCAGGTTGGGCCCGAGGTGTCCGCCGGTCCTGGCGACCGCGTGCACCAGGAACTCCCTTATCTCGTCGGACAGTTCGCCGAGTTCCACCTCGGACAGCGCCTTCAGGTCGCGTGGTTGCCGAATGTTCTCCAGGATCGTCACGCTCGGGCCCCCTCTCGGTCCGTGCTGTTCAGCTCACGGTGACGGCCGGCTCCCCCGGGGCGACGCCGTCGGATTCCATCTGTTCGGCGATCTTCATGGCCTCTTCGATGAGGGTCTCCACGATCTTGGACTCGGGGACGGTCTTGACGACCTCTCCCTTGACGAAGATCTGTCCCTTGCCGTTGCCGGAGGCCACCCCGAGGTCGGCCTCGCGCGCCTCGCCGGGGCCGTTGACGACGCAGCCCATGACGGCGACCCGCAGCGGGACCTCCATGCCCTCCAGGCCCGCCGTGACCTCCTCGGCCAGCTTGTACACGTCGACCTGGGCGCGGCCGCAGGACGGGCAGGAGACGATCTCCAGACCGCGCTGCTTGAGGTTGAGGGACTCCAGGATCTGGTTGCCGACCTTGACCTCCTCCACCGGCGGGGCCGACAGGGAGACGCGGATGGTGTCGCCGATGCCCTGCGAGAGCAGCGCGCCGAAGGCGACCGCCGACTTGACGGTGCCCTGGAAGGCCGGACCCGCCTCGGTGACGCCGAGGTGGAGCGGGTAGTCGCACCGGGCGGCGAGCTGGCGGTAGGCCTCGATCATCACGACCGGGTCGTTGTGCTTGACGGAGATCTTGATGTCGTGGAAGTCGTGCTCCTCGAACAGCGACGCCTCCCACAGCGCCGACTCGACGAGGGCCTCGGGGGTGGCCTTGCCGTACTTCTGCAGCAGCCGGCGGTCCAGCGAACCGGCGTTGACGCCGATCCGGATCGGGGTGCCGTGCTCCTTGGCCGCCTTCGCGATCTCCCGGACCTTGTCGTCGAACTGCTTGATGTTGCCCGGGTTCACCCGCACCGCCGCGCAGCCCGCCTCGATCGCGGCGAACACGTACTTGGGCTGGAAGTGGATGTCCGCGATCACCGGCAGCTGCGACTTGCGCGCGATCGTCGCCAGCGCGTCCGCGTCGTCCTGCGTCGGACACGCCACCCGCACGATCTGACAGCCCGCCGCCGTCAGCTCCGCGATCTGCTGCAACGTCGCACCGATGTCCGAGGTCCGCGTCGTCGTCATCGACTGCACCGAGACGGGAGCGTCCCCGCCCACCGCCACGGACCCGACCTGGATCCGCCGCGACACGCGCCGTGCGGCGACCGGCCGGACCGGGACCTCGGGGACGCCCAGGGAGACGGCGGTCACGACGTCACTCCCTGTTCCCGGAGACCGTCTCGCGCAGGGCGCGCAGCGACTCCTTGAGCGAGCCCATGGTGGCGAGGACCGCGGTGGGCTCGTAGCCGCAGTGCGCCATGCAGTTGGCGCAGCGCGGGTCCTTGCCGCGGCCGTACTTGTCCCAGTCGGTCTCCTCGATCAGTTCGCGGTACGTCGGCACGTAGCCGTCGCTCATCAGGTAGCAGGGGCGCTGCCAGCCGAAGAGGGAGTAGTTCGGGATCGCCCAGGCCGTGCACGGGAAGTCGACCTTGCCCTCCAGGAAGTCCAGGAAGAGCGGCGAGTGGTTGAGCCGCCAGCGGCGCCGGTTGCCGCCGGAGAAGGCCTTCCTGAACAGCTCGCGGGTCTGTTCCACGCCGAGGAAGTGCTCCTGGTCGGGGGCCTTCTCGTAGGCGTAGGCGGGCGAGATCATCATCTCGTCGACCTTGAGGTCGTCGTTGAGGAAGTCGAGCACCTCGACGATGGTCTGCGGGGTGTCGGTGTTGAAGAAGGTCGAGTTGGTGGTGACCCGGAAGCCGCGCCGCTTGGCCTCCTTGATCGCCTCCACGGCCTCGTCGAACACGCCCTCCTTGGCCACCGACTCGTCGTGCCGTTCGCGCAGCCCGTCGATGTGCACGGCGAACGCGAAGTAGGGCGAGGGCGTGAACCTGTCCATCTTCTTGCGCATCAGCAGGGCGTTGGTGCACAGGAAGACGAACTTTCTCCTCGCCACCAACTGGCGCACGATCTCGTGGATCTGAGGGTGCATCAGCGGTTCGCCGCCGGCGATCGACACCATGGGCGCACCGGATTCGAGCACCGCGCCCACGGCCTGGGCGACCGGCATGCGCTGCTTGAGCACTCCCGCCGGATGCTGGATCTTGCCGCAGCCCTCGCACTTGAGGTTGCAGGCGAAGAGGGGTTCCAGTTCGACGATGAGCGGGAACTTCTCCCGCTTGCGGAGCTTTTGTTCAGCCAAGTAAGTAGCGACCTTGATGGACTGGCGCAGCGGCATGGCCATCTGGCTCACCTCCGGGGGAGCAGCACATTGCGGTGCCATTCGAAGAATGCGGGCAGGACGGAACGAAGGACGCGGAAAGCCGATATTCCACCGCGCACCGTGCCGATCCGGACGAGTTCGTGTTCAGGAGCGTCCACGACCACCCGGACGGCCGCAACCGGGCGCGCGCCCGTGCGGACGGCGCTCAGGAGCGTGGCCGCCGACTCCATGTCGACCGCGATCGCGCCCGTGGCGAGCAGGTCGGACCGCTCCGGCCCGCGCACCACGTGGTCGGAGCCGGTCAGGGGGCCGGTGTGGACGGTGCGCCCGGGCAGGGTGCGAACGAGTTCCTTGACGAGCAGTTCGGTGTTCACGCACGGCACGGTGCCGTGCGGGTCGCGGGTCTCCTCGGCGACCACCAGGTCGCCGGGGTGCATGCCGGGCGCCAGCCCCGCGCAGAAGCCGGTGGCGAGCACGGCCGCCCCGCCGAGCACCGGGTCGGTGAGGACCCGGGTGACGGAGCGCTCGGCCGCCTTCGGCCCCATCCCGGTGCGCAGGACGGTCACCGGCCCGCCGGCCCCGCCGCGGTCCCCCATGCGCAGGGCGAGGTGCTCGATGCCGAGCGCGCAGGCGATCAGCAGCGGGGCGGAGGCGGGCTGCGGGTTCATCAGCTCCCCTCGGCCTCGACGGGAACCGGGGTCTTCGGGGCGACGGGCTCGCCGTGGACGTACCGGCCGAGCGCGGTCAGCGGGAAGACCTGCCGGTACAGGTGGTAGTTGATGGAGAAGTCCCAGGGGAAGCCGGTGCCGGTGAACTGGGGTTCGTCCCAGGAGCCGTCCTCGCGCTGGGTCTCGGCGAGCCAGGCGACGCCCCGCTCGACGGCCTCGGAGTCCTTCTCCCCGGCCGCCAGCAGCGCCATCAGCGCCCAGGCGGTCTGCGAGGCGGTGGAGGTGCCCCGGCCGCTCCAGTTCGCCCGGTCGTCGTAGGAGCGCAGGTCCTCGCCCCAGCCGCCGTCGTCGTTCTGCACGCGCTCCAGCCAGGCGACCGCCCGCCGGATCGCCGGGTGCCGGGCGGGCAGTCCGGCGGCGGTGAGCGCGGGCACCACCGAGCCGGTGCCGTACAGGTAGTTGACGCCCCAGCGCCCGAACCAGGAGCCGTCCGGTTCCTGATCGGCGAGCAGCCAGGCGATGCCGCGCCGGGTGCGCGGGTCGTGGGAGAGGCCCTCGAAGGCGAGCATCTCGACGACGTGCGCGGTGACGTCCGCCGACGGCGGGTCGATCACCTCGCCGAAGTCGCAGAACGGCAGCCGGTTGGGGAAGGGGCTGGTGTTGTCGACGTCGAACGCGCCCCAGGCGCCGTTCCTCGACTGCATGCCGAGGTTCCAGCGCACCCCGCGTCCGATCGCCTTCTCCACCCGTTCCGGGTCGTGGTGGCGGACCCGGCGCAGCGCGAGGACCACCTCGGCGGTGTCGTCGATGTCGGGGTAGTTGTCGTTGTGGAACTCGAACGCCCATCCCCCGGGCGGGAGTCCGGGCCGTCGCACGGACCAGTCGCCGGGCCGCACGACCTGCTCGCCCAGCATCCAGTCGGCCGCCTTGACCAGTTGGGGGTGGTCGGCCGGCACCCCCGCGTCGGCCAGCGCGATGGTGGCCAGGCAGGTGTCCCACACCGGGGACTGGCAGGCCTCGACCATCCGGGCCCCGTCCTCGCGCCACACCGCGTACCGGTCCAGCGACTTCAGGCCCTCCCGCATCACCGGGTGTTCGAGGTCGTAGCCGAGCAGGTACAGGGCGATGACCGAGTACACGGCGGGCGGCTGGATGCCGCCCCAGCAGCCGTCGTTCTCCTGCCGCTCGATGATCCAGCGCGCGGCCGAGTTCAGGGCGGCCTCGCGCAGCCTGCGCACCGCGACCGCGCGGTAGCCGCGCACGACCTTGTCCAGCCGCTGGAACAGCCCGTCCCAACTGGCCACCGGCGCCGGCCTGGGCGGGTCGGGAACGGCCGGGTCGGTGTGCAGCTCGTCGAGCCCGAAGGGCGCCGGACGCACCGGGCGCTTCGCCGAGACGACGGTGAGGGGCACGATGGTCTGCCGGGCCCAGCAGCCGAAGTTGTAGATGCTGAGTGGGAACCACTTCGGGAAGTACAGCAGTTCCGGGGGAGTTCGGGCAGGTCCGCCCACTTCCACCAGCCGAACAGCGCCAGCCAGATCCGGGTGAAGACCCGGGCGGCGGCGATCCCGCCCTGCTCGCGCACCCAGGCGGAGGCCTTCGCCATGTGCGGCGCGTCGGGCTCGTCCCCGGCCAGCCGCAGGGCGACGTACGCCTCGATGGTGGCGGACAGGTCGCCGGGGCCGCCGTAGAAGGTGGCCCAGGTGCCGTCCTCGCGCTGCTCGCCGCGGATGAACAGGGCCGCGGCGCGGGTGGTCGCCTCGTCCCGGATGCCCAGGAACTGGCGGAGCAGCAGGTCCTCGGCGTCCATCGTGACGTTCGTCTCGAGGTCGCCCTTCCACCAGCCCTCGACGTCCTGCCGGGCGAGCAGGAAGTCGGTCGCGCGCCGCATCGCGCGCACGGCGGCTTCGCGCGCGGCGGCTTGCGGTCCCCCGGCCGTCGCGGGGCTGTCGATGCCGATACGGGTTTCGCTGGCCGCGGCAGCGCGGGGCGGGAGGGCCCCGGTGCTTCCGTCGGTCGTCGCTGTCATGGCTTCCCCTTCGTGCAGTGTGCATGGCGTTGCGTCTGCTGTGGGTCCGCCGTCGGCCGGTGCGTCTCTTCCCGCGACACCGGCCGGCGACTACGCGAGGGTTATTCGACCGATAGTGATCATCTCTTTCGTACGACGACGAAGTCGGCGAGCGCCGTGAACCGTTCCCGCACCTGCTCGGGCATGTCGACGGCGTTCAGGGCTTCGATGGCGATGGTGTGCTGACGGCGTGCCTCCTCGGCGGTCCACTCACGGCCGCCGGCCTCCTCGATGAGCGCGGCACGGGCCGCGAACTCCTCCTCGGAGAAGTTCGCGAAGTCGCTGCGCTTGGCGTCGGCGGCGAGCATCTCCCGAGCCGTTCGGAGGCGGGGCCGCCGGCGTCGAGCGCGGCCACGACCGGCAGGGACTTCTTGCGCTGGCGCAGGTCGCTCCAGGTCTGCTTGCCGGTGGCCTCCGGGTCGCCCCAGATGCCGAGGAGGTCGTCGACGGCCTGGAAGGCGAGGCCGAGGTGGTGGCCGTACCGCTCCAGGGTGTCGGCGGTGTGCGCGTCGGCGCCGCCGAGCACGGCGCCGACGGAGCTGGCGCAGGCCAGCAGGGCGCCGGTCTTGTTGCCCTCCATCTCCAGGCACTCCGCGACGCTGACGCGGTCGCGGTGCTCGTAGGAGATGTCCTGGGCCTGGCCGTCGATCAGGGCGCGGGTGGCGGTGGTCAGCCGCCGGGCGGCCCGGCCCGCCTCGACCGTGTCGAGTTCGAGGAGGATCTCGCCTGCCAGGGCGAACAGGGCGTCGCCGACCAGGATGGCCTGGGCGGGGCCGTGGACCTTCCAGACGGTGTCGCGGTGGCGGCGCTGTTCGTCGCCGTCCATCAGGTCGTCGTGCAGGAGCGAGAAGTTGTGGACCAGTTCGACGGCGACCGCGCCGGGCACGCCCACCTCGGGCGCGGCACCGGTGACCTCGGCGGAGAGCACGGCGAGCGCGGGGCGCACGGCCTTGCCGCCGTCCCCGTCGGTCGGGTTGCCCTGGGCGTCGATCCAGCCGAAGTGGTAGGCGGCGACCGTGTCCATGGGGGACGCCAGGCGGTCGACGGCCGCGCGCAGGACCGGCGTGGCCAGGGTCCGGCCGCGCTCCAGCAGTGCGGTCACGTCCACCGCGGTCCTCCTGGCGGCCTTCTCGGCCGGGGGCACAGTGGGCACAGTTTCTCCTCTTGTCGCGGTACCGGAGGGGGTGCGGTGGTGTGCCGAGCCGTGCTGATCGAACGTCACCGGGTCCCACCTCGCAGGGGAACACCGGGGCCCTCCGGTTCTCGGCCGGGGGTCCGGCCGGCGGCGCGGCCGCCGTCGGACGCATCGTCCTCGGGGACGATGCGGTGGACCGCCTCCTCGAACGCGAAGAGGCGGTGGGGGCGAGGCCGGCCGAGGGCGCCGAGGGCGGCGTCCGCCGCACTGACGCCGCTGCGGACCGCACTCTCCATGGTCGCGGGCCACCCGGTGGCGGTCCACGCCCCGGCCAGGTACAGGCCGGGTGACTTGGTGCGGGCGCCGGGCCTGAGCCGTCCGACGCCGGGAGTGGGAGCGAAGGTGGCCGTGCGCTCGCGGGTCACGAAGAAGTCCCGCACCGTGGCGCCGCGGGTGGCCGGCAGCAGCCGCTCCAGTTCGGGCAGGTAGCGCTCGCGCAGGGCGGCGACGGGGGCGTCGATGTCGTCCTGCGCGGCGGACTGCGACAGGGCGAGGTACTGGCCCTCGCGCAGCCCGGAGGCGCCGGTGCGGTCGAACACCCACTGCACGGGGGTGCCGAGCGCGGCGAGGAAGGGGACGCCGAGCACCTTGCGGTCGTAGACGACGTGGACGTTCAGGATCGGGGCCGTGCCGATCTCCAGGAGCCGCTCGGGGGCGTCGAGCGCCCCGTCCGGCAGCAGGTCGTGGGCCTCGCGCTGCGGGACGGCGAGCACGACGGCGTCCGCGCGGAGCGTCCCGCCGGGGAACCGGACGGTCCACGTGCCGTCGGCGGCGGCGGAGACGGCGGTGACGCGGGCGCGGACCTCGGTGCGCACGCCCGCGGCGTCGAGCGCCTCGCGGGCCAGCCGGTCGTGGAGTTCGCCCAGCGGGACGTGGGCCCAGCCGATGTCGGCGGCGCCCGGGTCGGACAGCAGGCCGGTCTTGAACACCATCGCGGCCAGGGCCAGGGAGGTGTCGCCGGCGACCGCGTTGAGGGTGGCGACCCCGACCAGGTCCCACAGGGCCTCGACGGCTCGCGGCGACTGCCCGTGAGCGGCCAGCCAGCTGCCGAAGTCCTGCGTGTCCAGGGCCGGATCGGCGAGGTCGAGGCCCTTGAGCGCGAGCGCGGCCCGGCCGACCGAGGCGCGTTCGGCGAGCGAGAGGTGCGGGTACGTGGCGAGGCTGCGGCCCAGGTGGAGGGGGACCGGCAGCGCGTCGCGCCGCAGCCTGCCGAGCCGTCGCCCCGCGGGCCTGTCGAGGTCGACGACGGGCACGTCGAGCCGGTCCTGGAGCGGCGCCAGCGCGGTGCCGTCGATGCGGTCGAGGAACCAGCGGTAGGCGGTGCAGCAGCGCAGGTAGACGTGCTGGCCGTTGTCGACGGTGAGCCCGCCGCGCCGGAAGGAGAAGGCCAGGCCGCCGAGCCGGGGCCGGCCCTCGAGCAGGGTGACGCGGACGCCGGCGTCGGCGAGCGCGAGCGCGGCGGTGACGCCGGCGAGCCCGCCGCCGATCACGACGGCGTCCCGCCCGGAGGTCTCCGGGGTTCCGGAGCGCGGTTCGTCGCTCATCGTGCGTCCTCCCCTGCTACGCGCCCGCCCCGACGGCCGGACTCCGCACGGCGGGCCGTCGCCGTCAGGGACGCGGCGGCGCGGCGGAGGGTTGCGTGCCGTTCCTCCCCGGTGACGTCACCGGGGCCCGCGTGGTCGCCCCGAGGG
Source organism: Streptomyces sp. Tue 6430 (assembly GCA_021568835.1). Taxonomy (GTDB): domain Bacteria; phylum Actinomycetota; class Actinomycetes; order Streptomycetales; family Streptomycetaceae; genus Streptomyces. The sequence goes on along the minus strand of JAKGSH010000001.1, from coordinate 232,629 downwards.
TCCATCAGATCTGCCTCCTGCCGGCCAGCCGGGACACGTGGCGGGTGTCCAGACCGGAGAGGCCGCGGACGGCGACGTACGCCTTCTCCCGGCCGGGCAGGGAGACCCGGCCGCGCAGGACCGCCCGGGGTCGCGCTCGATGCGGTCCAGCAGGCGGCGGTAGATGCCGGCCATGGCGGCGACGCAGGCGCCGCTGCGCCGGTCGAGCAGGGGGAGCAGCCGGTAGCCCTCGGCGAACAGGGTGCGGGCGCGCCGCACCTCGAAGTGCACGAGGCCCGCGAAGTCGGAGCCCGCCGGCGGCGTCGGCCCGTCGAAGCCGGCCGAGCAGCCGAACTTGGCGAGGTCGTCGGCGGGCAGGTAGGTGCGCCCGCCGGCGGCGTCCTCGCGGACGTCCCGGAGGATGTTGGTGAGCTGGAGGGCGAGGCCGAGGGTGTCGGCGTACTCCGGGGCCCGTTCGGCGCCGCGCGCTCCCGGTCCGGTGCCGAAGACGCCGAGGGAGAGCCGTCCGATGGCGCCCGCCACGCAGCGGCAGTACGTCTTCAGGTCGTCCCAGGTCTCGTAGGTCTCGCCGCGGACGTCCATCAGGACGCCGTCGATCAGCTCGTCCAGGCCGCCGAGCGGGATCGGGAAGGTCCTGGCGGCGTGCGCGAGGGCGACCGCGACGGGGTCGGTGTCGTCCTCCTCGACCTCGCCCGCGCGGACCCGGGTGAGCAGCGCCCGCGTGTCCTCCAGCCGGGCGCTCTTGACCTCGCCGTCCAGCACGCCGTCGCCGATGTCGTCGACGCGGCGCGAGAACGCGTACAGCGCCGACATGGCGCGGCGCTTCGCGGTGGGCAGCAGCCGGATGCCGTAGGCGAAGTTGCGCGCCTGCTGTCCGGTGACGGTCTCGCAGTAGCCGTAGGCGGCGAGTACCGGTGCGGACACGGGTGGCGGCGAGTCCACGGTCGGGATCACCCCTCTCCTCGCAGGGTCGTGCCCACCTCGCGCAGCAGCCGGAGCTTGCCGGGCTTGGGCGGGCCGGGAAGAACGTCGTGATGGGCGGCGGCGATCGCGTGGAGCGCCGCCCTGCCGCCCGCCACGAAGCCCGCGAGCAGCAGTCTCAGCCTTCCGTGGACGCTGCCCACGAGGGGGGCGCCCTCGTCCAGGAGGTCGGCGGCGCGCCGGGCCTCGAAGGCGACCAGGGCGCGCACCGAGGCCCCCGCGGTCGGCGCGGCGAGGTCCGCCTCCTGGACGTGGAAGCGCTTCATGTCCGTGGCGGGAAGGTAGACCCGGTCGCGGCCGAGGTCCTCGGCCACGTCCTGGAGGTGCTCGACGATCTGGAGCGCGGTGCAGACCGCGTCGGAGCGGCGCACGCGCTCGGGGGTCGTGGTGCCGGTGACGGCGAGGACCAGCCGGCCCACGGGGTTGGCGGACAGCTCGCAGTAGGCCAGCAGGTCGTCGTAGGTCTCGTACCGGGTGACGAGCTGGTCCTGGCGGTTGGCGGCGATCAGCGCGAGGAAGGGCTCGGGGGTGAGCGAGCGGCGGCGCACGGCCGGCTGGAGGCGGCGCAGCAGGGGGTGGCGGGGCGTGCCGTCGAAGACGCGCCGCAGGTCGGCCTCGAAGGCGTCGAGGAGCACCAGCCGGTCCCCGGCCTCGGCGGCCGGCACGCCGAGCAGGCGGGCGTCGGCGCCACCGGGCGCGAGGTCGCCGTCACCGATGTCGTCGACGAGGCGGGCGAAGCCGTACACGGCGACCAGGTCCTCGCGCCAGTCCCGGGGCAGGAAGAAGGGGGCCACGGGGAAGTTCTCGTCCGCGGCCTTGGCGAGGGTGGAGCGCTCCGTGTCCGCGGCGCCCGGCGCCGTCATCGTCGACTGCCCGGGGCAGGGACGGCACGTGCTGCGTTGAGCAGGGGAGTTTCCGTAGCCATCGCCGTCACATCTCCCGTTCTACACCGACAACCCGACACCCACTATTTCGGACACGCCGCCCGGCCGCCCGCGCGGCGTCGGCGCTCGAGGGTGTCGCGCGTTATCGCCCCACTTGCCGCGTTTCGGGACCGGTACAGCTTACGTTGTACAACGCACCGGGGTCCGCGCGGGTGTCCCGCAGATCACAACAACACACCGATCGACGTCAAGATTCCTACGACTGCCGGAAGTTGGCGCTTCCTTTGCAGACGCGGGGCCCCGCCGGAAGGTTCCGGCGGGGCCCGACGGCACCGGGTCACTTCCCGGTGAACTTCTCGTACTCCCCGAGGACCTCTTCGGTCGGTCCGTCCATCCGCAGTTCGCCGCGTTCCAGCCACAGCACGCGGTCGCAGGTGTCGCGGATCGACTTGTTGCTGTGGCTGACCAGGAACACCGTCCCGGCCTGCCGGCGCAGCTCGCGGATGCGCTCCTCGGAGCGCTTGCGGAACTTCGCGTCGCCGGTGGCCAGCGCCTCGTCGATCATGAGGACGTCGTGGTCCTTGGCGGCGGCGATGGAGAACCGCAGGCGGGCCTGCATGCCGGAGGAGTAGGTGCGCATGGGCAGGGTGACGAAGTCGCCCTTCTCGTTGATGCCGGAGAAGTCGACGATCTCCTGGTAGCGCTCCTTGATCTGCTCCCGGGACATGCCCATGGCGAGTCCGCCGAGGACGATGTTGCGCTCGCCGGTGAGGTCGTTCATGAGAGCGGCGTTCACCCCGAGCAGGGAGGGCTGGCCGTCGGTGTAGACCCTGCCGCTCTCCGGCGGCAGCAGGCCGGCGATGGCGCGCAGCAGCGTGGACTTGCCGGAGCCGTTGGAGCCGATCAGGCCGATGGCCTCGCCGCGGTGGGCGACGAAGGAGACGCCGCGCACCGCGTGCACCTTGCGCACGCCCCGGTCCTCGCCGCGCTTGACGATCCGGCTGAGGGCGGCGGTGGCGCTGCCCTTGCCCGCCCGGGCGCCGTTGACGCGGTAGACGATGTGCACGTCGTCGGCGATGACGGTGGGGACCGGGGCGGTCGCCGGCTGCTCAGCCACGGCCGTACCTCTCCTCGGCCTGCCAGAAGTAGACGAAGCCGCCGATCGCGAACAGCGCGGCCCAGCCGCCGGCGACCGCCCACACGTGCTCGGGCAGGTTCCCGGCGCCGTACTCGTCGATGAGGGCGAAGCGCATCAGGTCCATGTAGACGGCCGCCGGGTTCCACTGGAGGAGGGTGGCGACCCACTGCGGCTTGTCGGCGAGGAAGACGGGGATGGAGAACATGACGCCGGAGGCGTACATCCAGGTCCGCATGACGAACGGCATCAGCTGCGCCAGGTCCGGGGTCTTCGCGCCGGCCCGCGCGAAGATCAGGGCCAGACCGGTGTTGAAGCAGAACTGGAGCACCAGCACCGGGACGATCAGGAGCCAGGAGGCGTCCGGGTAGCTGCCGAAGCCGATCACCACCAGGAACAGCACGATCATCGAGTACAGCAGCTGCTGGAGCTGCTGGAGCGCGAAGGAGACCGGCAGCGAGGCGCGCGGGAAGTGCAGGGCGCGGACCAGGCCGAGGTTGCCGGAGATCGCCCGGACGCCGCTCATCACCGAGGACTGGGTGAAGGTGAAGACGAACACGCCCGTGACGAGGAACGGGATGTACACCTCCTTCGGCATGCCCTTGCTGGCGTTGAGGATCACGCCGAAGATCATGAAGTACACCGCGGCGTTCAGCAGCGGGGTGGCCACCTGCCACAGCTGCCCCAGCTTGGCCTGGCTGTACTGAGCGGTCACCTTCGCCTGGGAGAAGGCCAGGATGAAGTGACGGCGCCCCCAGAGCTGGCGGACGTACTCCCGCAGCGGAGGCCGGGCACCGCTCACGGTCAGCCCGTACCTGGCGGCCAGCTGTGCCGCCGTGAGGCCCTCGTCGGGCGACGGGGGCGCGCTCACCGCGACTCCGCCGTCATGCGTTGTCTCACTCACCAGTAGGAAACTTTCGTCTTCGGGATGCGCGGCCTGAACCGGGCCGGCACGTGCCGGGGGGCCGCGGAACGGGCCGGGCCCTCGGGGACGAGCTTGTCAGATGACCGGAGGCCGGCCCAGCCGGGTCAGCCGCCACACCGTACGCCACTTCATGGGCCGGCGCGGTCCGCACGATGTGGTCCACCCTTCCCGGAAACCACCGAACCACGCTTTCAGGGCCGGGCGCGAGGGGCGGCGCAGCAGGGTGAGCAGCAGCCACACGCCGAGGTAGACCGGGACGAGGGGCGCGGGGAGGTTGCGCCGGGCCAGCCAGACCCGGTTGCGGGCGACCATGCGGTGGTAGACGGCGTGCCGCGAGGGCGCGGTCGTCGGGTGGTGCAGCACCATGTCGGACCGGTAGTCGATCATCCAGCCCGCGTCGAGGGCCCGCCAGGCCAGGTCGGTCTCCTCGTGGGCGTAGAAGAACGCGTCCGGGAGGGCGCCGACCTCGGCGAGGACCTGGGTGCGCACCGCGTTGGCGCCGCCGAGGAAGGTGGTGACGCGGGAGGAGCGCATCGGGTCGGAGGCGCGCAGCCGGGGCACGTGGCGGCGCTGGGTGACGCCGGTCTCCGGGTCGGCGATGCGGAAGCTGATGATGCCGAGCCGCGGGTCCTCCGCGAAGGCCCGGCGGCACAGCTCGGCGGTGTCGTGGTGGGCGAGGAGGCCGTCGTCGTCGAGGAAGAGCAGCACGTCGACGTCGCGGCCGCTCGGGCCGAACGCCTCGATGCCCACGTTGCGGCCGCCGGGGATGCCGAGGTTCTCGGGCAGCTCGACCGTGCGGACGCCGTCGGGGACGTCCGGGACGGGCGCGCCGTTGCCGACGACGACCACCTCGACCCGGTCGCCGTCCTGCTTGGCGATCGAGTCGATCAGGGCGCGCAGTTCGTCGGGGCGGTTGCCCATGGTGATGATCACCGCGCCGACCTTCACCGGGGCGCTCACCGCAGCCTGCTCGACGCGAGGATGGACACCAGGTGCAGCACGGTCTGGAGCAGGGCGATGCCCGCGAGGACGGCGACCCCGAGCCGGGTGAAGAAGAGGTCGCCGCGCATCTGGTCCACGATCGCCAGGACCAGGATGAGCAGGGAGGCCTCGATGCCGAGGATCAGGCGGTGGAACTTCAGCATGGCGGCGGCCCTGCGGGCCAGTGCCATGCCGGAGGAGCGCATCTCCGAGGCCGCCTCCTGCACCGGCGGCTTCCCGGTCTGGTGGCGGGCGACGCCGACGAGGTCGGTCTCCGCCTTGATCAGGATCGCGCCGAGCGCGGCGAGCGTGCCGAGGAAGGCCCACAGCCAGTCGACGCGCCCGGTGCCCCACAGGTCGGCGGCGCGCAGGCCGAAGCCGACCAGCACGGCGGCGTCGGTCAGGTAGGCGCCGACCCGGTCCAGGTAGACGCCGCCCAGCGAGTACTGCTTCTTCCAGCGGGCGACCTCGCCGTCGACGCAGTCCAGCAGCAGGTACATCTGGACGCAGACCACGCCGAGCACCGCGCCCGTGATCCCCGGCACCAGCAGGGCCGGGGCCGCGAGCACGCCGAAGACGGTCATCAGGTACGTGAGCTGGTTGGGCGTGACCCTGGTGTTCACCAGATAGCGGTCGACCCGCAGGGACACCTCACGCATGTAGAGGCGTCCCATCCAGTGCTCACCGCTGCGCCGGTCCTTCACCCCCGCGGGGTGGACGACCGGTCTGAGTTCAGCTACTGATGGCCTTGACATAGTCGGCGTAGGTGTCCTTGATCTGGTCGGTCTTGAGGTCGAGGTGTTCGAGGATGGTGTAGCGGCCGGGGCGGGTCTGCGGGGCGTACTCCACGACCTTGACGAACTCCTCCGTCGTGAAGCCGATCTCGTCGGGCAGCACCGGCAGTCCGTGCCGGCGCAGCACCTCGGCCATGTACGCCGACTCCTCGTGGGCTCCGCGCAGGTACATCGCGAAGGCCGCGCCCAGTCCGCACTGCTCGCCGTGGGCGGCGGCGCGTCTGGGGTACAGCAGGTCGAAGGCGTGGTTGATCTCGTGGCAGGCGCCGGACGACGGGCGGGAGTCGCCGGACACCGACATCGCGATGCCGCTGAGGACGAGCGCCTCGGCGAGCACCTGGAGGAAGCCGGTGTCGCCGATGCCCCCCGGGTGCCGCAGGACCGCCTCGCCGGCCTGCCGCGCGATGGCGGCGGCCAGCCCGTCGATCTTCTCGCCCTTGACGCGGTGGGCCAGCTCCCAGTCCGCGATCGCGGAGATGTTGGAGACGGCGTCGCCGATGCCGGCCCGCACGTAGCGCACCGGCGCGTCCCGGATGACGTCCAGGTCGATCACGACGGCGATCGGGTTCGGCACCCCGTAGGAGCCGCGGCCCGCGTCGTTGTCGAGGGTGGCGACCGGGGAGCACAGTCCGTCGTGCGCGAGGTTCGTCGGCACGGCGACCAGCGGCAGGCCCACCCGTGCCGCGGCGAACTTGGCACAGTCGATGATCTTGCCGCCGCCCAGGCCCACGACGGCGTCGTAGTGGCCGGCCTTTATGTCACCGGCGAGCCGCACGGCGTCGTCGAGGGTGCCGCCGTCCACCTCGTACCAGGTGGCGCCGGACAGGGCGGGGGTGAGGCGCTCGCGCAGCCGGGCTCCCGAGCCGCCGCTGACGGCGACGGCGAGCTTGCCCGAGTGCGAGATGCGTTCGTCCGCGAGGACCCCGACGAGGTCGTCGAGGGCACCCGGACGGATGTCGACGACGACCGGCGAGGGGATCAGCCGGGTCAGTAGTGGCATGCGATCTCCCGTCCACGGTCGAGATCGTCGTGGTTGTCGATCTCGACCCACTTGACGTCGCCGATCGGCGCCACGTCGATGCGGAAGCCGCGGTCGACCAGCTCCTGGTAGCCGTGCTCGTAGAACTGCTGGGGGTCCTTCTCCCAGACGGTCTTCAGCGCGTCGACCAGGTCGGGGGCGGCGTCGCCCTCGATGAGGGTGACGCCGATGTACTCGCCGGTGGCCTCGGCGGGGTCCATGAGCTTGGTGATCCTCGTCATGCCCTTGGCGGGGTCGACGACGACCTTCATCTCCTCGTCGGCGAGGGACTTCACGGTGTCGAGCGCGAGGATGATCCGCCTGCCGTCGCCGCGGGCGGCGAGCAGGGTCTTCTCGACGGAGACCGGGTGCACGGTGTCGCCGTTGGCGAGGATCACGCCGTCCTTGAGGGCGTCACGTCCGCACCACAGGGAGTAGGCGTTGTTCCACTCCTCGGCCTTGTCGTTGTCGATCAGGGTGAGCTTCAGGCCGTACTTCGCCTCCAGGGCCGCCTTGCGCTCGTACACGGCCTCCTTGCGGTAGCCGACGATGACCGCGGCCTCGGTCAGACCGATCTCGGCGAAGTTGCCGAGGGTCAGGTCCAGCACGGTGACCGCATCGGGTCCGCCCTCTATGCCCGCGGGCCCCACCGGCACCAGCGCCTTGGGAAGGCTGTCGGTGTAGGGGCGCAGACGCCGTCCGGCGCCGGCCGCCAGCACGAGGCCGATCATGCGGGTTCTCCTTCGTCGTGTACGGACGGGGCGCCTGCCCGGTGGGCGGCGACCCAGAAGCGGATGCTCTCGGCGAGCACCACGAGGGCGACGGCCACGGCGAGGACCGTGAGCGCGACCGTGAACTGCCCGGCGGTGAGCACCGCGGCGAGCACGGCCACGAGCAGCGTCCGTCCCTCCTGCCCCCGACGGCGCGCACCAGCCAGGCCGGCGGCGCTCCGGCGTCGCCGCGGATGCGGTACACCGTGTCGTAGTGATGGTAGGCGACGGCGGCAACCAGCCCGAAAGCGGCCGGTAGCGCCCCGTTCACGTCGGCCTTGGCCGCGAGGATCAGCACCGTGCCGTACTCGGCGGCGCGGAAGAGAGGGGGGACGAGCCAGTCGAGGGCGCCCTTGAGGGGGTGGGCGACGGCCTCGGCGGAGAGCAGGACGTAGGCGCCGGCCATCAGCACGACCCACCAGCTCGGTCCCCACAGCCAGGCGCCGAGGGTGACGAGGACGGCGCCGACGGCGGCGCTCAGGGGCGCCGTGGGACGGGGCTTGCCGGGCAGGAAGCGGACGAGCAGGCCGGCCGCCGGCCCGCTGTCCGCGAGGTCGGCCAGGGCCCGCGCGGCCCGGTCGGTACGGCTGGCCCTTCGGGTCAGCGAGCGCAGGACGCGGCCCGCGGTCGTGTACGTCGCGGCCAGGGCGCAGCCGACGAGCAGGACGGAGAGGGTGACGCGCGGGGTGGTGGCCGCGGTCAGGACGGCGATCATGGCCCATCGTTCGCCGATGGGCAGCACTATCATCCGGCGCGCCCAGACCGTCCAGCCGACGCTGTCCAGCTTGCCGGAGAGGGCGGCGGTGGGGCTGGTGTTCGCGGTGGCGTCGTGATTGGCCTCGTTGAAGGAGAAGTCCACGACGTGCCGGCAGGTCTGCAGCACCATCGCGCCGAGGGCGAGCGCCCATACATCGTCATGGCCGCCGCCGCGGGCCGCCCCGAGGGCGAGGCCCGCGTAGTAGGCGTACTCCTTGGCCCGGTCGAAGGTGGCGTCCAGCCAGGCCCCGAGGGTGGAGTACTGGAGCGAGTAGCGGGCGAGCTGGCCGTCGGTGCAGTCCAGGACGAAGGAGAAGATCAACAGCAGTCCGGCGGCGACGTAGCCGGCGCGGGTGCCGGTGGCCGCGGAGCCCGCCGCGATCAGCGCGGTGACCAGCGAAGCGGTGGTGACCTGGTTCGGGGTGAGGCCCCGGCGGGCGCACCAGCGGGCGAGGTAGCGCGAGTAGGGGCTGATGCAGAAGGTCGTGAAGAAGCCGTCGCGGGCCTTCACTGCCGACTTCAGACGTACGGCCTCGTCGTCGACGGCGTCGACGGCCTGCCGCGCCTCGTTGCGGGTCTGCGGGTCGGCGGGGACGGCGGCGACCAGGCTGCCCAGCTCGGGCCGGTGGACCTCGCTGCCGTCGGCGTCGAGGGCGGTGACGACGCGGTCGGCGAGGCTGTCCGCATCCCCTGCGTTCCCCACGCCCGGCTTCGCCCGCGCGAGGGCGCCCCCGTGCGCGGTGCCGCCGCTCGCGGAGTTCTCGCGGGCCATCGCGCGGGTCAGGGCCTGGCGGCCGGCCGGCTGGGCGGTGACGGCGCCGGGGACCGCGGCGAGCGGGAAGCGGGGGTCGGTCAGGCCGAGGCGCAGCGCGTGCCGGTGGCCCACGAAGCGGGTGTCGACGACGGCGACCCGCTGGTCCGCCGGGACGGCGGCGAGAAGCGTCTCCGTGTCGGCGGCGTCGGCGGCGGTCCGGACGTCGAAGCCGAGGGACCGCAGATCGGCCTCGATCGACGAACCGGGGACCGGCTGACCGGTGAGGATGGCGGTCGACAACCGAACTCACTCCCTGGTCCGGCGCGTGTGCGCCGGTCTTCTGCATGGTGGGCTCTGCATGGCGGGCGCCCCTGTACGGCACCGGGCGCGCGGCATTCGGCAGAGGTTATCGGATGCCGGGAAGGCCGCGTTCACCGGCCGTTCAGGTCGGATCCACGCGGCCCGGACCGGCCTTCGCCGAGATCATCATGTGCGATCGACGGCCCCGCCCACAAACCGCGTTCCCCCACGGCAGACATCCGGGACATTGCGCGCGGACCCGGGACCTCGGCATAGGGTGGGCGGCCATGACGTGGCTGATCACCGGCGGGGCCGGATACATAGGGGCACATGTGGCGCGGGCCATGACCGGCGCCGGCGAACGCGTCGTCGTGCTGGACGACCTGTCGGCCGGCGTGCCCGCGCGGCTCCCGGCGGACGTGCCCCTCGTCGCGGGTTCGGCGCTCGACGCCGGCCTGCTCGAGCGGGTCCTGGCCGAGCACGCGGTGACCGGGGTGGTGCACCTGGCGGCACGCAAGCAGGTCGCCGAGTCGGTGGCGGAGCCCACGCGCTACTACCGGGAGAACGTCGGGGGCCTGGCCACCCTGCTGGAGGCGGCCGCCGGGGCCGGTGTCCGGCGGTTCCTGTTCTCCTCGTCCGCGGCCGTCTACGGCAACCCGGACGTGGACCTCATCACGGAGGACACCCCCTGCGCCCCGGTCAACCCGTACGGCGAGACCAAGCTCGCCGGGGAGTGGCTGGTGCGGGCGGCGGGCGAGGCGCACGGCATGGCGACGACGTGCCTGCGCTACTTCAACGTGGCCGGGGCGGCCGAGCCCGCACTGGCCGACACGGGCGTCTTCAACATCGTCCCGATGGTCTTCGACCGGCTCACCCGCGGCGAGGCCCCGCGCATCTTCGGCGACGACTACCCGACCCCGGACGGCACCTGCGTACGGGACTACATCCACGTCGCCGACCTGGCCGAGGCGCATCTCGCGGCGGCCCGCCGGCTCGGCGCGCCGGACGCGCGCGGCGATCTGACGGTGAACATCGGCCGCGGCGAGGGTGTCTCGGTGCGCGAGCTGGTCACCCTGATCGGCGAGGTCACCGGCGACACCCGGCCGGCCGTGGTCGAGGGGCGCCGCCCCGGGACGCGCCGCGCGCGGTGGCCTCGGCCGAGCTGGCCGCCCGGGAGCTGGGCTGGACCGCCTCGCGCGGGATGCGCGAGATGGTCGCGTCGGCCTGGCGGGGCTGGCAGCTGCGCCGGTCGGCCGAGCCGTCGCAGGACGCCTGACCTGGACTTCGTTTCCGCAGGTCAGGGCAGATGACAACGGTGTTCAGTGCCGCGTTGCCGGATACCCCCCGCCCGTAGTTCACTGGGGGCCCGGGCCGATCGCAGGAGGCTGTTTCCCATGGGGGCTGGGCACGACCACGGGCACGGTCACACGCACGTGCCCGCCACGGGCACGGCCGCGGCGGCCTACCGCGGCCGGCTGCGCGCCGCGCTGGCGATCACGCTCACCGTCATGGTGGTGGAGATCGTCGGCGGGGTGCTCGCCGACTCCCTCGCCCTGATCGCCGACGCGGCACACATGGCGACCGACGCGCTCGGGCTGGGCATGGCACTGCTCGCGATCCACTTCGCGGCCCGCCCGCCGACCGGGAACCGTACCTTCGGGTACGCCCGTGCCGAGATCCTGGCCGCCCTCGCCAACTGTCTGCTGCTCCTCGGCGTGGGCGGGTACGTCGTGTACGAGGCCGTCCAGCGGTTCCTCACGCCGGCCCCCACCGAGGGCGCCGTGATGATCGTGTTCGGCGGGATCGGCCTGGTCGCCAACATGGTCTCGCTGACGCTGCTGATGCGCGGGCAGGCCGACAGCCTCAACGTGCGGGGGGCGTTCCTGGAGGTGGCGGCGGACGCGCTGGGCTCGGTCGCGGTGCTGCTGTCGGCGGTGGTGATCCTGACGACGGGCTGGCGGGCCGCCGACCCGGTCGCCTCGCTCGTCATCGGCCTGATGATCGTGCCGCGCACCGTGAAGCTGCTGCGCGAGACGCTGGACGTGCTGCTGGAGGCGGCCCCGAAGGGCGTCGACATGGCCGAGGTGCGCGCCCACCTGCTCGCCCTGGACGGGGTCGAGGACGTGCACGACCTGCACGCCTGGACGATCACCTCGGGGATGCCGGTGCTGTCGGCGCACGTGGTGGTGCGCTCGGACGTGCTGGACGCGATCGGCCACGAGAAGATGCTGCACGAGCTCCAGGGCTGCCTGGGCGACCACTTCGACGTGGCGCACTGCACCTTCCAGCTGGAGCCGCACGGCCACGCGCAGCACGAGGCGCGGCTCTGCCACTGAGGCCCGGCGCCGCGCACGTCCGGTCCGGACGGTTCCGCGCGCGCGGCGCCGGGCAAGATCACTCACCGGGCCCCGTTTCCGGCGACGAAGCGGCGGCGGCCGTGGTCACGCCGTGCGGCAGGACATGCGGGCGTTCGCGGGTGAGTGCCGGGAGCGCCGTGCGCGTACGGCAGACTGGGGGCGCGAGGACCGATGTTAAGGATGGGTATGCCGATCACACCTGCCACCGCGACGACCGGCTCGTCGAACGGCACCGCGGACGCGATTTTGCTGGAACTGGTCGATGAGGACGGCGTGACCATCGGCACCGCGGAGAAGCTCGCGGCCCATCAGGCGCCGGGGCGGTTGCACCGGGCGTTCTCGGTGTTCCTCTTCGACGAGCGGGGCCGGCTGCTGCTCCAGCAGCGGGCGCTGGGCAAGTACCACTCCCCCGGTGTCTGGTCCAACACCTGCTGCGGTCACCCCTACCCGGGCGAGGCGCCGTTCGCGGCGGCCGCGCGGCGCACGTTCGAGGAGCTGGGGTGTCCCCCTCGCTGATGGCGGAGGCGGGCACGGTCCGCTACAACCACCCGGACCCGGCATCGGGCCTGGTGGAGCAGGAGTACAACCACCTGTTCGTCGGGATGGTGCAGTCCACGCCGCGGCCGGATCCGGAGGAGGTCGGCGACACGGTCTTCGTGACGCCCGCCGAGCTGGCGGAGCGGCATGCGAAGGACGTGTTCTCCTCCTGGTTCATGACCGTGCTGGACGCGGCCCGGCCGGCGGTGCGGGAGCTGACGGGCCCCTCGGCCGGCTGGTGAGCTAGCGGTTTCCCGCGGGCTTGAGCGGCAGGGCGGCCCAGATCACCTTGCCGCCGCTCGCGGTGTGTTCGACGTCGCACACCCCGCCCGCCTCCCGGGCGATCTCCCGCACCAGCAGCAGTCCCCGGCCGCCCGTCCGGCCGTGGTCGGTCTCCAGGGCGGTCGGGCGGTAGGGGTGGCTGTCCTCGACGGACACCCGCACCCACTCGGCCCGACGGCCACCTCCACCGCGAGGACCGGTGACAGCAGTGCCGCGTGCCGTACGGCGTTGGTCACCAGCTCGGAGACGATCAGCAGCAGGCCCTGGACCAGGTCGTCCGGGGCCGGCACGCCCTGCCGGTACAGCAGGTCCCGCACGGCGTGCCTCGCCTGCGGGACCGAGGCGTCCACGGCGGACGCGGTGAACCGCCAGACGCCTTCGTACGGCAGCGGTTGCGGTTGCGGTTGCGGCACTCTGCCGGCCGGGGGTCCTCCGGCGCTCCGGGAGGCGCCCCCGCCTCGTCCTCCGGGCGCGCGCCGGGCCCGCGCCCCTGGTTCTCCATCGTCCGGTCGCCGTCCTTGCGCTCGATTGTCACCACACGTCGAGTGTTGGTAACGCGACGCTCCGCCCCGGACGCCTGAACAGAAGTCAGCCGATATAGAGCGTTCTCGACCGCTCCGGCCCCCTTCCGTCGGAAGCCCGACCGTTTTTGTTGTGTTCACGTCGCCATCGCTCACTCTTCGGGTTGTACGGGTTCGGCGGTGCGCGCTCGTCCGGTTCGCCCCCGGGTCCGGGTCCCGGGCCGTGCGCGCGCCCGCCGGCGGTCCCGGCGGCCTCCCCTTCGCCCCGTTCCCGCCGACTTCGCCCCGTTCCCGCCGACCGGGTCATTCGCCTGCGCCGAACGGCGCAGCACCGCGGAGTCCTGCGGCCGTGGGGAATCGCGGTCGTTAGGGTGCGATTCCACGAGCAGACGGGAGCCAGGCCTTGCAGAAAACAGCACGGATCTCACTGGAGGTCCTGGAATCGATTTCGACTCCCGAGCGGATCGAGACGCAACTGGGCTCCCTCGATTTCCCGCTCGGCGTTCCCACCGAGGAGACGGCGAACCGCCTGTACGACCACCTGGACCACGTGCGGGCGGTCAGCGCGTTCCTCGACGCGTATTCCGGCGTCAGCCTGTGGGCGGCCCGCAGGGGATTCCTGGAGGCCGGAATCCAGGACCACGACGTCCTGATCTTTTCGGAATTCATGGATTCCAAGACGCTCGTGCTGACCGGGAACGCGGACACCGTCTATTTCGTGACGTTCCTCGACCTGACCGAGGGCCCGCTGGTGGTGGAAGTTCCGCCCCTCTCCCTCTGCTTCCTCAACGACATGTGGTTCCGCTGGGTCGCGGACCCCGGCATGGCCGGTCCGGACCGCGGGGCCGGCGGCAGGTACCTCTTCGTGCCACCCGGCTACGAGGGCCCTCTTCCCGAGGGCGGGTTCTTCACGTGCCGGACGCGCACCACGCGGCTCATCCTGGGCGGGCGGGCGTTCCTGGAGGGCGACGACCCGAAGCCGGCGGTCGAGCGCATCAGGCAGGGGATGCGCATCCACCGCTACGTCCCGGGTTCTACGGGACCAGCATCGGGAGATCGTCACCGGTGGCACGGCGCCGCCGCTGCCGTGGACCGCCGAGACCTGGACCGCCGCGCTCCGGAAAGCCGATCCGCCGCGTTTCGTCGAGGGCACCGGGCTCCCCGTGAACATGATCCCGCCCGCCGACGTGACGTACTTCGACCTGGCGAGCGAGCTGGTGCACGACCAGCCGGCCGAGGCGCTCGATCCCGAGATCGCCGGTGCCCTGGCCGCGATCGGGATCGTCAAGGACAAGCCCTTCCAGCCGGACGCGCGGATGCGGGAGATCCTCACCGAGGCGGCCGCGGTGGGCAACGCCACGGCCCGCACGCTCGCCACCCGCCCGCGCCCGTCCGAGGGGGCGCACTACTACGGCGCCTCCTCCCGCTGGCTCAACGGCCTGCTCGTGTCCGGCTACGACTTCCTGACCCCGCCCCCGGACGTCACCGACAGGGGTGTCGAGCCCCGGCCGAGCAACGGCGCCCGCATGCTCAACCTGCGGACCTGGTGGTGGTACCAGATCGTGGGCATCAGCCCGGCGTTCACGGCGCCGCTGCCCGGCATCGGCTCGCAGTACGTCTTCGCGTTCGCCGACCGGCAGGACCAGTCCCTCGACGGCGGCCGGCACTACCGCCTGGTCCTCCCGCCGGACATTCCCGCCGCCCGGTTCTGGTCGTGCACGGTGTACGACAACCAGACCCGCTCGATGCTCGACACCCCGCAGCGCTTCCCCCGGGCCGGCAGCCAGGACTACCCGACCCCGGCGGCGGTCGCCGGCGCCGACGGCACGACCACAGTGCACTTCGGGCCCGACCGGCCCGACGGGGTGCCGGAGGGCAACTGGATCCGGACCACGCCGGGCCGGGGATGGTTCGCCGTCCTGCGGTTCTACAGCCCCCTGCCGCCGTTCTTCGACAAGAGCTGGCAGCCGGGCGAGATCGAGCCCGTGTGAGGCGGACGGCCACGGGGGGTCCGTTCTCCCGAGCACGCGCATGACCTGGCTGTTCTCCTCCCTGCGGGGCTACCGGCCGCAGTGGCTGCGGCGTGACGCCCTGGCCGGGCTGACGGTGTGGGCGATCCTCGTGCCCGAGGCGCTCGCCTACGCCGCCATCGCCGGCGTCCCGCCCGTGACCGGTCTGTACGCCGCGCCGGCGGCGCTGGTCCTCTACGCGGCCTTCGGCAGCTCCAGGCACCTGGTCGTCGGTCCGATGGCGGCGACCGCGGCGCTGTCGGCGGCGGTCGTCGGCGAGCTGGCCCCCGGCGGCGGCGCGCGCTTCGCCGCCGTGACGGCGGCGCTCGCGCTGATGGTGGGCGGCATGGCGCTCCTCGCCGGCCTCCTGCGTCTCGGGTTCGTCGCCAACTTCGTCTCCGAACCGGTGCTCAAGGGGTTCGTCGTCGGCCTGGCACTGACGATCATCGTGGGGCAGCTGCCGAAGCTGCTCGGGACCGAGGGCGGCTCGGGCGACTTCTTCGAGCGGCTGCGGGCGCTGATCGAGGGACTCGGCTCGATCAGCGTCCTCAGCGCGGCGGTCGGCGTCGCCGCCCTCGCCCTGGTCGTCGTCCTGAAGAAGGTCGCTCCGGTGGTGCCCGGCTCGCTGATCGCGGTGGCGCTGGGAATCGCCGCGGTCGCGGTCTTCGACCTGGACGACCACGGAGTAGGCATCGTCGGCACCGTGGCGACCGGCCTGCCGTCGTTCGGCTTCCCCGACGTCTCCCTCGGCGATCTCGGGGACCTCGCGTCCGGGAGCGTCGGCGTGATGCTCGTGGCCTTCGCCGAGGGCCTCGGAGCGGCGAAGACCTACGCCTCGCGCGACCACTACGAGGTCGACGCCGACCGCGAGCTGATCGGACTCGGCGCCGCCGGACTGGGCGCGGGCCTCTCCAGCGGCATGGTCGTCAACGGCAGCCTCTCGAAGACCGCCGTCAACCGGTCCGCCGGTGCGCGCACCCAGCTCTCCGGACTGTTCGTGGCCGCCCTGACGGTGATCACCCTGCTCTTCCTCACCGGGCTCTTCGAGCAGCTTCCCGAGCCGGTGCTGGCCGCGGTGGTGATCGCGGCACTCGTCGAGCTGGTCGACATCGACTCCCTGGTGGCCCTCTACCAGGTGCACACCGGCACGCTGGGGAAGATGTACGGCGTGGCGTCGCGCCCCGATTTCACCGCCGCGGTCGCGGCGATGGCCGGGGTGCTGGTCTTCGACACGCTGCCCGGTCTGTTCATCGGCATCGGCGTGTCCCTGCTGCTGCTCCTCTACCGCTCCTCGCGCCCGCACATCAGCGAACTCGGCCGGCTCCCCGGCGACCGCTACTTCGCCTCGCTCGACCGACACCCCGAGAGCCGCAGGATCCCGGGCGTGGTCGTGCTCCGTGTGGAGGCCGGGATCTACTTCGCCAACGCCGACCGGGTCCGGTCCGGGGCGCGGGAGGCCGCCACGCGGGAAGGGACCAGGGCGGTGGTCATCGACGCCGAGACGGTTCCGTTCATCGACGTCAGCGGCGTGCGCATGCTCGACGAACTCACGGACGACCTCGGGGACCTCGGTGTCCGCCTGCTGCTCGCCCGCGACGTGGGCCAGGTGCGGGACGTCCTGCGCGCGGCCGGGGCCGCACCCGAGCTGAGGCGCGTGTATCCGACCGTCCGCGCCGCGGTGGAGTCGGAGGAGGCCGGCCCGGGGCGGGAGCCCCGGTGAGGGACGTCGCTCGGGGCGCGTGCCGGCACGGCCCCCGGCCGGCGGGAGCACTCCCGCGGTGCGGACCCCGCTCACTCCCCGGGCGGTACGGGTTTGCCGGTCTGCCCGCCCGGTCCGCCCCGGCGACGGCCTCCCGGCCATGCGCTCGGAGACCATGCCCACGATGCGCCGGCCGCCGAAGCCGGTGGCGAGCAGGCCGAGGCCGTCGAAGAGCAGGGCGAGGGAGAAGAAGCAGCCGATGACGTACTGGCTGCTGCTCGGCCAGTCGATCAGCACCAGGATGCCCAGCAGCAGGTAGAAGGCGCCCAGCAGGAGCGTCCAGCCGAACTGCGGGCCCCGTACGACCATGCTGCCGACCAGCCGGAAGAGGCCGCCGGTGAGGAACAGCAGGGCGGCGAACATGGTGAGCGCGGCGGCGGCCTCGTCGGGCTTGCGGATGATCACGACGCCGGCGGCGATGTTCAGGGCGGCCACGATCACGCCGAGCCAGAAGAAGCCGGTGCCCCGGGCCTGGATCGCGTGCAGCAGGCCGACGACGCCGCCGATCAGGAGCAGCCAGCCGAACAGCAGCATCGAGGTCAGGGTGGCGACACCGGTGTAGACGAGCCCGACGAGCCCGGCCACCACCAGGATCACCCCGAGCACGGCGAGTCGGCTGAACCCCCTGCGGAGCCTGGCCGTCTCGCCCCCGGGCCGGATGGACGTGTCCATGGGCGCCTCCTCGCGTCGCTTCTCCCTTTGATCCCCTTTGCCCTCGATTTTTCCCTCGATGCCGCCGTGCTCACCCCACCGGGCCGAATCGGTTGCGCGACCGCACGGTTAGCATCCGGGTCATGGAGCCCGAACTGCTGCACGGTGTCACCGACGCTGTCGCCACCGTCGTCCTGCACCATCCGGCCAAGCGCAACGCCATGACGGCCGCGATGTGGCGGGCGCTGCCGCCGCTGCTGGCGAAGCTGGCCGCCGATCCCGCGGTGGGGGCGCTGGTGCTCACCGGCGCGGGCGGCACGTTCTGCGCGGGGGCCGACATCTCCACGCTCCAGGGCTCGCCGGACGAGGCCCAGGCGCTGGCCGTGCGGGCCGAGGAGGCCCTCGCCGCCTTCCCCAAGCCGACGCTGGCCGCCGTGAAGGGGCACTGCGTGGGCGGGGGCGCGCAGTTGGCGGCCGCCTGCGACCTGCGGTTCGCCGAGGAGGGCGCGCTGTTCGGGGTGACGCCGGCCAGGCTCGGGATCGTCTACCCCTCCTCGGCCACCCGGCGGCTGGTGACGCTGGTGGGGCCGGCCACCGCCAAGTACCTCCTGTTCTCCGGCGAGTTGGTCGACACGGAGCGGGCGCTGCGCACGGGCCTGGTCGACGAGGTGCTGCCGTTCGGCGAACTCGACGACAGGGTCGGGGAGTTCACCCGCACACTGGTGTCCCGCTCACGACTGACGCAGGCCGCGGCGAAGGAGTTCGCCGACGGCCGCACCGACCGCGACGCCCACTGGGCGGCGCAGGCGCGCGGCAGCGGCGACACCGCGGAGGGGGTCGCCGCCTTCCTGGAGCGCAGGGAGCCGCGCTTCACCTGGCCTACGTCAGGATGAACCGGCTCGTGGCGCGGAACTCCTCGACGAGGTGGGCCGGCGCCTTGTGCGGTGATCCGGCGTCGTAGGGCGGCTGCGGGTCGTACTCGGTGAGCAGCTGGACGGCCTGGGCGTGTTCGTCGCCGGCGATCCGGCCGAGCAGGGTGAGGCCCATGTCGATGCCCGCGGAGACGCCGGCCGCGGTGACGTACTTGCCGTCGGTGACGACCCGCTCCCCGGTCGGTTCGGCGCCGTACCGCCGCAGCTGCTCCAGGGCCAGCCAGTGCGAGGTGGCCCGGCGGCCCTCGAGGAGTCCGGCGGCGGCCAGGAGCAGGGAACCGGTGCACACCGAGGTCGTCCAGGTGCTGGTGGCGTCGGCGGTGCGCAGCCAGTCCAGCAGCAGGGGGTTGTCCATCTGCGGGGTCTGGCCGGGGCCGCCGGGCACGACGACGATGTCGGGGCGCGTCACCTCGGCGAGGGTCCGGTCGGCGGTGAGGGCGAGGTCGCCGGTTTCGTTGCGCACGGGACCGGTGCGCTCGGCGACGAAGACGGTCCGCGCGTCGGGGAGGCGGCCGAGGGTCTCGTAGGGGCCGACGGCGTCCAGGGCGGTGAAGCGGTCGACGAGGACGGTTCGCTGGGCCATGCGGTCGATTCTTCGCGGACCGCGCGACGGCCGCAACGACGGGTTCCCCACCTTTTCTGCCACGGGGCGGCCGGTCGCCGCCCCGTGGACCGCGAGCGGGCAATAGCTGCTAAAAGGGATGAATACCCTGGCCGCGGGGGCGGCGGCAGCCGGGCACGCATGATCGGCCGCGGTCGAGGTAGAAGGAGGTTCCGGCCGCGACGGCCGGGAGACGACAGGGTCCGGCCGTCGCGGCCGGAGACGAAAGGAGACCTCCGTGTTCCGTGCGATCGCAGACGTGCTGCGGCAGATAGGTGGAGCCGTCGCCACGGTGGTGACGCTGCCCTTCCGGGCCGTGGCCCGGCTGTTCGGCGGGGCCTCCTCGAGCACCCGGCACGGCAGGGCCTGAGGCCCGCCCGGAGTGCCCTGATCCCCGGGTGTCGGCACCGCCTGCCACAATTGCCGCGCAACCTCAGCGGAGAAGGCGGTACGGGATCGTGACGACACCCGGGTTCATCGAGACAGGGTCCATCGAAGGCAGGATCGCCGGGGAACTCGGCGTACGGGAGCGGCAGGTGAAGTCCGCCGTGGAGCTGCTCGACGGCGGCTCCACGGTGCCCTTCATCGCCCGCTACCGCAAGGAAGCGACCGAGATGCTCGACGACGCGCAGCTGCGCACGATCGAGGAGCGGCTGCGCTACCTGCGGGAGCTGGAGGACCGCCGGACGGCGATCCTGGAGTCCGTGCGCGAGCAGGGCAGGCTCAGCGACGAGCTGGAGGCGCGGATCCGGAGCGCCGAGACCAAGGCGCGGCTCGAGGACATCTACCTGCCGTTCAAGCCGAAGCGGCGGACGAAGGCGCAGATCGCCCGGGAGGCCGGCCTGGCGCCGCTCGCCGACGGGCTGCTCGGCGACCCGTCCGTGGAGCCGCTCGCCGCGGCGGCCGCCTTCGTCGACGCCGGCAAGGGCGTCGCCGACCCGCAGGCCGCCCTGGACGGGGCGCGGGCGATCCTCACCGAGCGGTTCTCGGAGGACGCCGACCTGATCGGCGAACTGCGCGAGCGCATGTGGGTGCGGGGCCGGCTCGCCGCGAAGGTGCGGGAGGGCAAGGAGGAGACGGGGTCGAAGTTCGCCGACTACTTCGACTTCGCCGAGCCGTTCACCGAGCTGCCCTCGCACCGCGTCCTGGCGATGCTGCGCGGGGAGAAGGAGGAGGTCCTCGACCTCGTCCTGGAGCCCGAGGAGCCCACGGACGGCCCGTCGTCGTACGAGGGGATCGTGGCGCACCGGTTCGGCATCACCGACCGGGGGCGGCCGGGCGACAAGTGGCTGAAGGACACGGTCCGCTGGGCCTGGCGCACCCGCCTGCTGGTGCACCTCGGCATCGACCTGCGGCTCAGGCTGCGCACGGCCGCCGAGGACGAGGCGGTGAACGTCTTCGCGGCGAACCTGCGCGACCTGCTGCTCGCCGCCCCGGCGGGCACGCGCGCGACGCTCGGCCTGGACCCCGGCTTCCGCACCGGCGTGAAGGTGGCCGTCGTCGACGCGACCGGCAAGGTGGTGGCCACCGACGTCATCCACCCGCACGTCCCGGCCAACCGGTGGGACGAGGCGATCGCCAGGCTCGCGAGGCTGGCGAAGGAGCACGCGGTCGAGCTGGTCGCGATCGGCAACGGCACCGCGTCCCGCGAGACCGACAAGCTCGCCGGTGAACTCATCGCCAGGCACCCGGAGCTGAAGCTCACCAAGGTGATGGTGTCCGAGGCCGGGCCTCCGTGTACTCGGCGTCCGCGTTCGCCTCGCAGGAACTGCCCGACATGGACGTGTCGCTGCGCGGCGCGGTCTCGATCGCGCGCCGGCTCCAGGACCCGCTGGCCGAGCTGGTGAAGATCGACCCCAAGTCGATCGGCGTCGGGCAGTACCAGCACGACCTGTCCGAGGTGAAGCTGTCGCGTTCGCTGGACGCGGTGGTGGAGGACTGTGTGAACGGCGTCGGCGTCGACGTCAACACCGCCTCGGCCCCGCTGCTCGCCCGCGTCTCCGGCATCACCTCCGGCCTCGCCGAGAACATCGTGGCGCACCGGGACGCCAACGGACCGTTCACGTCCCGGCAGGCGCTGAAGAAGGTGTCCCGGCTCGGTCCGAAGGCGTACGAGCAGTGCGCGGGCTTCCTGCGGATCCGCGGCGGCGCCGACCCGCTGGACGCCTCCAGCGTGCACCCCGAGGCCTACCCGGTGGTGCGCCGGATGGTGAAGACGTCCGGTGAGGAGGTGGCCTCGCTGGTGGGCAACACCGCGGTGCTGCGTTCGCTGCGGCCGGCCGACTTCGTGGACGAGACGTTCGGTCTGCCGACCGTGACCGACATCCTCAAGGAGCTGGAGAAGCCGGGGCGCGACCCCCGGCCGGCCTTCAAGACGGCCTCGTTCAAGGACGGCGTGGAGAAGATCTCCGACCTGGAGTCCGGGATGGTCCTGGAGGGCGTGGTCACGAACGTGGCGGCCTTCGGGGCGTTCATCGACATCGGCGTCCACCAGGACGGGCTGGCGCACGTCTCCGCGTTGTCCCGGACGTTCGTCAAGGACCCGCGGGACGTGGTCAAGCCCGGCGACATCGTCAAGGTGAAGGTCCTGGACGTCGACATCCCGCGCAAGCGGATCTCGCTGACGCTCCGGCTGGACGACGAGGCGGCCCCGAAGGGCGATCCGTCGGGCGAGGGCCGGCCGCAGCGCGGCGGTCGTCCGCCGCAGCAGCGCCGGCAGGGCGGGCAGCAGCGGCAGCAGGGCGGGCAGCGCGGCGGGGGCGGCCGGGCCGACGGCTCACGTCAGGCGCCGCCGCCGGCCAACAGCGCGATGGCGGACGCCCTGCGGCGGGCGGGCCTGACCGACGGCCCGAAGGGCAAGCGGTAGGACGCGTACGACGGGCCCGGTTCCCCGCGGAGTGCGGGGAACCGGGCCCGTCGCGCGAGCTGCCCTGGCGTGACCGGCCTAGCGTTCCGTCACCTTGCCGTCGGCGACCTCCAGGCGCCGGGTGACGTGGACCGCGTCCAGCATGCGGCGGTCGTGGGTCACCAGCAGGAGAGTGCCCTGGTAGGCGTCGAGAGCCGACTCCAGTTGCTCGATGGCCGGCAGGTCGAGGTGGTTGGTGGGCTCGTCGAGGACGAGGAGGTTCACCCCTCGGCCCTGGAGGAGCGCGAGAGCCGCGCGGGTGCGTTCACCCGGTGACAGGGTGGCCGCCGGGCGCAGCACGTGCTCCGCCTTCAGCCCGAACTTGGCCAGCAGGGTGCGTACTTCCGCCGGTTCGGTGTCGGGGACGGCCGCGCCGAACGCGTCCAGCAGCGCCTCGGGTCCGTGGAACAGCTTGCGGGCCTGGTCGACCTCGCCGACCAGGACGCCCGAGCCGAGGGCGGCGTGTCCGGCGTCCAGCGGGACCCGGCCGAGGAGCGCGCCCAGCAGGGTCGACTTGCCCGCGCCGTTGGCTCCGGTCACCGCGACCCGGTCGGCCCAGTCGACCTGGAGGGTCACCGGGCCGAAGGCGAAGTCGCCGCGCCGCACCTCGGCGTCGCGCAGGGTCGCCACGACGGCGCCGGAGCGCGGGGCGGACGCGATCTCCATGCGCAGCTCCCACTCCTTGCGGGGCTCCTCGACCACCTCCAGGCGTTCGATCATGCGCTGGGTCTGGCGGGCCTTCGCGGCCTGCTTCTCGCTGGCCTCGCTGCGGAACTTGCGGCCGATCTTGTCGTTGTCGTTGGACGCCTTGCGGCGCGCGTTCTTGACGCCCTTGTCCATCCAGGAGCGCTGGGTCTGCGCGCGGTCCTGGAGGGCGGCCTTCTTGTCGGCGAACTCCTCGTAGCCCTCGCGGGCGTGCCGGCGGTCCACCTCCCGCTCCTCCAGGTAGGCCTCGTAGCCGCCGCCGTAGAGCCTGATCTGCTGCTGGGCGAGGTCGAGTTCGAGGACCTTGGTGACGGTGCGGGTGAGGAACTCGCGGTCGTGGCTGACGACGACGGTGCCGGCGCGCAGGCCGGTCACGAAGCGTTCGAGGCGCTCCAGGCCGTCCAGGTCGAGGTCGTTGGTGGGCTCGTCGAGGAGGAAGACGTCGTAGCGGGACAGGAGCAGGGAGGCCAGGCCCGCGCGGGCCGCCTGGCCGCCGGACAGGGAGGTCATCGGCTGGTCCAGGTCGACGCCGAGGCCGAGGGAGTCGGCGACTTCCTCGGCCCGCTCGTCGAGGTCGGCGCCGCCGAGGTCGAGCCAGCGCTCCAGGCTGGTGGCGTACGCGTCGTCGGAGCCCGGCGCCCCCTCGACGAGGGCCTGGGTGGCCTCGTCCATGGTCCGCTGGGCCTCGGCGACGCCGGTGCGGCGGGCCAGGAACTCCCGCACGCTCTCGCCGGGGCGGCGCTCGGGCTCCTGGGGCAGGTGGCCGACGGTCGCGGTCGGCGGGGACAGGCGCAGCTCGCCCTGCTCGGGTGCGGTGAGCCCGGCGAGGAGCGTCAGCAGGGTGGACTTGCCCGCGCCGTTGGCTCCGACCAGCCCGATCACGTCACCGGGGGCGACGACGAGGTCGAGCCCGGAGAAGAGGGAGCGGTCGGCGTGGCCGGCGGCGAGGTTCTTGGCGACGAGGGTGGCAGTCATCAGACGCCAGATCCTAGTCGGCGGCCGGCACCGGGTGCGCACCGCACCGTCACCGTCGGGCCGTCACCGTCGGGCCGTCGCCGTCGGGCCGTCGCCGTCAGGCCGTCGCCGTCAGGCCGTCGCCGTCAGGCCGTCGCCGTCAGGCCGTCGCCGTCAGGCCGTCGCCGTCAGGCCGTCGCCGTCAGGCCGTCGCCGTCAGGCCGTCGCCGTCAGGCCGTCGCCGTCGGGCCGGTGATCGGCTACCGTCCGGGCGTGGAGACTGAGCGCGGTGGCGATGTGATCGTGGTCGGCGGCGGGGTCGTCGGGCTGGCGACGGCCCTCGTCCTCGCCGAGGGGGGCCGTCGGGTCCGGGTGTGGACGCGGGACCCGGTGGAGCGGACCACCTCGGCGGTCGCGGGCGCACTGTGGTGGCCGTACCACATCGAGCCGGTGGCGTCGGCGCGGACGTGGGCGCTGCGCTCGCTGGAGGTGTACGAGGAGCTGGCACGGCGGCCGGAGTCGACCGGGGTGCGCCTGGTCGACGGGGTGATGGGCGAGACGGACCTGGACGACGTCGAGGGCTGGGCCGTCGGCCGGCTGGCCGGGCTGCGCCGGGCGACGGCGGCGGAGTATCCCGGCGGCACCGCCGTCCGGGCCCGGCTGCCGCTGATCGACATGGCGGTGCACCTGCCCTGGCTGCGGGAGCGGCTGCGGCGGGCGGGCGGCACGGTCGAGGAGCGCACGGTGCGGGATCTGGCGGAGGCCGACGCGCCGGTGGTGGTGAACTGCACCGGCCTGGGCGCGCGCGACCTGGTTCCGGACCTCTCGGTACGGCCCGTGCGCGGGCAGCTGGTCGTCGTGGCGAACCCGGGCGTGCGCACCTGGCTCGTCTCCACCGCGCCGGACGGCGAGATGGCCTACCTCTTCCCGCAGCCGGGGCGGCTGCTGCTGGGCGGCACGGCAGAGGACGGCGTGTGGTCCCTGGAGCCGGACCCGGCGGTGGCGGCGGCGATCGTCCGGCGGTGTGCGGCGCTGCGGCCGGAGGTGGCCGGGGCGCGGGTCCTGGAGCACCGGGTGGGGCTGCGGCCGGTCCGGCCGGCGGTGCGGCTGGAGCGGGAGGTGCTGCCGGACGGCCGGGTGGTGGTGCACCACTACGGGCACGGCGGCGCCGGGGTGACCGTGGCGTGGGGCTGCGCGGAGGAGGCGGCCGGGCTGGCCACCCCCTCCTGAGGCGCACCCCTGGACCGGCGTCCCCGGGCCCTGCCGGCGCCTTCCCGCCCGCCCCGCGGCAGCGCACGCCCTCTCGCCGCACCGGGCCCCGACCTCCGGTACCTCCCCCGTACGGGGATCGGTGCCCGGCGCTCCCCCGGCCGGAGACCCCCGGGGCACGCACCCGACGCCGCGGGGCCCGCCCTCCGGGCGGACGGCGGGAAGGCGACGCCACTTTCGAGACGCCCCCTAGGCCGCCCCGGCGAGGAGTTCGTCCCGGCCGATGGCGGCCGCCTCCGTGGCGGGGACCGTGCAGGCGTACGCCCCCGCGACCGCGCCGTACCGGGCGCATCGGTGCGGGGGTTCGCCGGTGAGGCGGCCGTAGAGGAAGGCGGCGGCGAAGGCGTCACCGGCGCCGTTGCTGTCCACCACCGGGGCCGGGGGCGTCACCGGCGGGACGTGGGTCAGCTCGCCGTCGGTCAGCAGGTACGCGCCCTCGGCGCCCGCGGTGGCGACGACCACCTCGGCGCGGCCCCGTTCGGCGATGCGGCGCATGGTGCGCTCGGGGTCGGCCAGGGCGGTCGTGGAGAGGAAGACGACGTCGGCGGTGTACGCGAACGACTCGTGGTAAGGGTTCTCGCCGTCCCAGTTGTGCAGGTCGGTGGAGAGGCTCACGCCGCTCTCGCGCAGGACGGGCAGGGCGTGGGCGCAGGGCTGGGTGATGGACACGTGCGCGTGCCGGCCGGCGGCGGCGAGGGTCCGCAGGGTGTCGTCGGGGAACCGGTCGTCGGGGTGGGCGCGGCTCGTGTCGTACAGGGAGAGGCGCCGGCCGTCCGGGCCGACCAGGTTGACCGCGCGCTTGGTGCCGGCGGGCTGCGGGACCGCGGTGAGGGCGATGCCGCGGTCCTCGTGCAGGGCGCGCACCAGGTCGCCCTCGGGATCGTCGCCGAGGAAGTCCAGGTGATGGGTGCGCAGGCCGAGGCTGCTCAGCCCCAGCGCGACGAAGTCCCCCGTCTGTCCCGCGCGGGTGCGGACCCCGCTGTCGATCATGTAGCTGTCGGCGTACGGGAGCGGCAGCTCCGGCACGTACACGATGGTGTCCACCCCCGCGCCGCCCAGCACGAGTACGTCGATGTCCCGGCTGTCCCGGCTCACTTGCGCCCCTCCCCGTGGTCGTGGACCGTGGCGGTGGTCCCCCGTGCCGGGAGCCGCCCGGCGACGGGCGGCTCCACGCGGGACCGCTTGCCGGCGGCCGGACCGCAGCCTAGCGTTCCGCCGGGTGAAGGGGCCGGTTGAGTGATCACCCCGTCGGGGGCCCGCGGCCGTGGTGCTCCGTGGACCGGGTGCGGCCGTTCGACGGCCCGCGTCGCGGAGCGTCCCCGCGCACGAGGTGGTCTCCGGGGCGTGGGCACGGGTTTCACAGCACTGGTGTGACAGCGATACTGCTGCGCATGACGATCGAGACCGAGGAGCCGGCCCTCACGGTCGACGAGCTGGCCGCGCGCGCGGGGGTCACCGTGCGGACGGTGCGGTTCTACAGCACCAAGGGGCTGCTGCCGCCGCCGGTGATCGGTCCGCGCCGGGTGGGCCGCTACGGGCAGGAGCACCTCGCGCGCCTCGCGCTGATCGAGGAGTTGCAGCGGCAGGGTCTGACGCTGGCGGCGATCGAGCGCTACCTGGACCGGCTGCCGCCCGGCCTCGACGCCCGCGACCTGGCCGTGCACCGGGCGGTGGTGGCGTCCTGGGCGCCGGACGCCGTGGAGACGGTGTCGCGGGAGGAGCTCGAGCGGCGGGCGGGGCGGGCGCTGGACGACGAGGACGTGGCGCGGCTGACCGCCATGGGCGTGCTGGACGAGCGGGCCGGCGACGGCGCGTACCGCGTCGACGCCGGGCTGCTCAGGCTGGGCGTCCGCCTCCTCGACGTACCGCTGTCCCAGGAGGCGATCCTCACGGCCCGCACCGTCCTGGTGGACCATGCGCGGGCGGCGGCCCACGAGCTGTCGCGGCTGCTCCGCGAGGACGTGGCGGAGCGGGACGCGCGGGCGGTGCGGTCGCTGTCGGCGCACATGCAGCCGCTGGTCGTGCAGGCGCTGCTGACGGCCTTCCAGCGGTCGCTGACCGAGGAGGTGCGGGAGTGGCTCGGGGAGCCGCCGGAGACCGACGGCTCCCCGTGACGGGTGGCTCCGCTCGAGGTGCGGCTCCCCGTGACGGGCGGACCGCTCAGCGGGCGTCCGTGAAGGTCTCGCCCTTCTCCGCCTTGGCCACCAGCAGTGCGGGCGGGGTGAAGCGGTCGCCGTAGCGTTCGGCGAGTTCACGCGCGCGGGCCACGAAGCCGGGCAGGCCGCCGTCGTAGCCGTTGACGTACTGCAGGACGCCGCCGGTCCAGCCGGGGAAGCCGATGCCCAGCAGGGAACCGATGTTGGCGTCGGCGACGGACGTCAGGACGCCCTCCTCCAGGAGGCGCACGGTGTCGAGGGCCTCGGAGAACAGCATGCGTTCCTGCATGTCCTCGAAAGGCACGGGCTGTACGTCGTCGCGGGTGAAGTGCTCGCGCAGGCCCGGCCACAGTCCGGTCCGCTTCCCGTCCTCGTCGTAGTCGTAGAAGCCCGCTCCCCCGCTGCGGCCGGTGCGGCCGAACTCGTCGACCATGCGGTCGATGACGGCCTCGGCGGGGTGGCCGGGCCAGGTGCCGCCGGCCTCCTCGACGGCCCGCTTCGACTCGTTGCGGATCTTGCGCGGCAGGGTGAGGGTCAGCTCGTCCATGAGGGACAGGACCTTGGCCGGGTAGCCGGCCTGGGCGGCGGCCTGCTCCACGGACGCGGGCTCGATGCCCTCGCCGACCATGGCGACGCCCTCGTTGATGAAGTGGCCGATGACCCGGGAGGTGAAGAAGCCGCGGGAGTCGTTGACGACGATCGGCGTCTTGTTGATCTGCCGGACCAGGTCGAAGGCGCGGGCGAGGGCCTCGTCACCGGTGCGCTCGCCCTTGATGATCTCGACGAGCGGCATCTTGTCGACGGGCGAGAAGAAGTGCAGCCCCACGAAGTCGCCCTGCCGCTCGACGCCCTCGGCCAGGACGGTGATGGGCAGGGTGGAGGTGTTGGAGCAGAGCAGGGCGTCCGGGGCGACGACGTGCTGGATCTCCTGGAACACCTTGTGCTTGAGCGAGGTGTCCTCGAAGACGGCCTCGATGACGGCGTCGCAGCCGGCCAGATCCTGCGGGTCCGCGGTGGGCGTGATGCGGGCGAGGAGGGCGTCCGCCTTCTCCTGGGTGGTGCGGCCGCGGGAGACGGCCTTGGCGCAGAGCTTCTCGGAGTACGCCTTGCCCTTGAGGGCCGCTTCGAGGGAGACGTCCTTGAGGACGACGTCGATGCCCGCGCGGGCGCACGCGTAGGCGATGCCGGCGCCCATCATCCCGGCGCCGAGGACGGCGGCCCTGCGGACCTGGCGGGGCTCGACGCCCCGGGGCCGGCTGACCCCGGAGTTGACGGCCTGGAGGTCGAAGAAGAACGCCTGGATCATGTTCTTCGACGTCTGTCCGGCGGCCAGTTCCACGAAGTAGCGGGCCTCGATGACCTGGGCGGTCTCGAAGTCGACCTGGGCGCCCTCGACGGCGGCGGCGAGGATGTTGCGCGGCGCCGGATAGGGGGCGCCGCCGGTCTGCTTGCGCAGGGTGGCGGGGAAGGCGGGCAGGTTCGCCGCGAACTTGGGGTGGGCGGGGGTGCCGCCGGGGATGCGGTAGCCGGGCCGGTCCCAGGGCTGCTGCGACTCGGGGTGGGCGTCGATGAAGGCGCGGGCCTTGGCGAGCATGTCCTCGTGGGTGTCGGCGACCTCGTCGACCAGGCCGTTCTCCAGGGCGCGCCGCGGGCTGTACTGGGTGCCCTGGAGCAGGACCTTGAGGAGGGCGTCCGCGATGCCGAGCAGGCGGACCGTGCGGACGACGCCGCCACCGCCGGGGAGCAGTCCGAGGGTGACCTCGGGGCAGCCGATCTTCGAGCCGGGCGCGTCGAGGGCGACGCGGTGGTGGCAGGCGAGGGCGAGTTCGTAACCGCCGCCCAGGGCCGCGCCGTTGAGGGCGGCGACGACGGGCTTGCCGAGGGTCTCGATGCGGCGCAGGTTGCGCTTGATCTCCAGGCCGCCGTCGAACAGCTCCTGGGCGGTGTCGGGGGTGACGCGGATCAGGTCGCGCAGGTCGCCGCCCGCGAAGAAGGTCTTCTTCGCGGAGGTGACGATGACGCCCCGGACGGTGTCCTTCTCGGCCTCCAGACGGTCGGCGACCACCGCGAGCGAGGCGCGGAACGCCTGGTTCATGGTGTTGGCGGACTGGTCGGGGTCGTCGAGGACGAGGGTGACGAGGCCGGTGCGGTCCTGTTCCCAGCGGATGGTGGTGCTCTGTGTCATGACAGGGTCTCCGTAGCAGTCTCTTGGTTCCGCCGGGGTGGTCAGACGCGTTCGACGATCGTGGCGATGCCCATGCCGCCGCCCACGCAGAGGGTGGCGAGGCCGTAGCGCTTGTCCTGGCGTTCCAGTTCGTCGACGAGGGTGCCGAGGATCATGGCGCCGGTGGCGCCGAGGGGGTGGCCGAGGGCGATCGCGCCGCCGTTGACGTTGACCTTGTCCAGGGACAGGCCCATGTCCTTGACGAAGCGCAGGACGACGGCGGCGAAGGCCTCGTTGATCTCGACGAGGTCGATGTCGCCGATGGTCAGTCCGGCCTTGGCCAGCGCCTTGCGGGTGGCGGGCGCGGGGCCGGTGAGCATGATCGTGGGTTCGGAGCCGGAGACGGCCGCGGAGACGATCCGGGCGCGCGGGGTGAGGCCGTACCGCTCGCCCACCTCCTTGCTGCCGACCGCGACGAGCGAGGCGCCGTCGACGATGCCGGAGGAGTTGCCCGCGTGGTGGACGTGGTCGATCTTCTCCACCCAGTGGTACTTCTGCAGCGCCACGGCGTCGAAGCCGCCCAGTTCGCCGATGTCGGCGAAGGAGGGCTTCAGCCGGGCGAGGGAGTCGGCGGTGGTGCCGGGGCGCGGGTGTTCGTCGTGGTCGAGGACGACGAGGCCGCTGCGGTCCCGCACCGGCACGAGCGAGCGGTCGAAGCGGCCCTCCTTGACGGCGGTGGCGGCCCGCTCCTGGGAGAGCGCCGCGTACTCGTCGACGTCCCGGCGGGAGAAGCCCTCGATGGTGGCGATCAGGTCGGCGCCGATGCCCTGCGGCACGAAGTTCACGGCGAGGTTGGTCATCGGGTCGTTGAACCAGGCGCCGCCGTCGGAGGCCATCGGCACCCGGGACATCGACTCCACGCCGCCCGCGAGGACGAGGTCCTCCCAACCGGACCGGATCTTCATGGCGGCCAGGTTGACGGCCTCGAGACCGGACGCGCAGAAGCGGTTCTCCTGCACGCCCGCCACGGTGTCGGGCAGTCCGGCGGCGATGGCGGCGATCCGCGCGATGTCGGAGCCCTGGTCGCCGACCGGTCCGACGACGCCCAGCACGATGTCGTCGATCGCGGCCGGGTCCAGGTCCGGGAAGCGCCCGCGCAGCTCGTGGACGAGCCCGACGACGAGGTCGATGGGCTTCGTGCCGTGCAGGGCGCCGCCTGCCTTGCCGCGCCCGCGCGGGGTGCGGATCGCGTCGTAGACGTACGCTTCGGTGCTCACGGGGAGGCCTTTCGGTGAGGGGCGGGGTGCTGGGTTTCCCGGGGTCCGGCGAGCCGGGGCACGCCCCAGTCGCGGGCCACGGCGGCGGTGTCGGCCCCGGGCCGCGCGGGCCCGCCGCGCACGGCCGTCGGGGTGGCGGAGAAGCGCGGGGCGGGCGCGGGCTGGGTGAGGCCCTCGTGGTCGGTGAAGGTGCCGCGGGCGGCCAGGTGCGGGTGGTGCGGGGCCTCGCGCAGCGACAGCACGGGCGCCACGCAGGCGTCGGTGTCCTCGAAGACGGCCGTCCACTGCGCGCGGGTGCGGGAGGCGAAGCGGGCCGCGACGGCCTCGCGCAGGTCGCCCCAGCGGGTCCGGTCCGTGCGGGCGTCGGCGAAGCCGTCGAGGCCGAGGAGCCGGACGAACTCGTCGTAGAAGCGCGGTTCCAGCGCGCCGACGGCCATGTGGCCGCCGTCGGCGGTCTCGTAGGTGCCGTAGTAGGGGCAGCCGCCGTCGAGGAGGTTGGCGGCGCGGCGGTCCTGCCAGCTCCCGGCGGAGAGCATGCCGTGGATCATGGTGGAGAGGTGGGCGGTGCCGTCGACGATGGCGGCGTCCACGACCTGGCCGGTGCCGGTGGCGCGCGCGTGGTGCAGCGCGGCGAGGACGCCGACGACGAGGTAGAGGGACCCGCCGGCGTAGTCGCCGAGGAGGTTGGCGGGGACGGGCGGGGATGTGCCGGGGGCGCCGATCATGCCGAGGGTGCCGGTGAGGGCGATGTAGTCGATGTCGTGCCCGGCGCGCCGGGCGAGGGGGCCGCCCTGGCCCCAGCCGGTCATCCGACCGTAGACCAGCCGGGGGTTGCGGGCGTGGCAGGCCTCGGGCCGACGCCGAGGCGCTCGGCGACGCCGGGGCGGTTGCCCTCGAGGAGGACGTCGGCGCGGGCGGCGAGGTCGAGCACGCGCGCGGGGCCGTCCGGTGCCTTGAGGTCCACGAGCACCGAGCGCTTGTTGCGGTTGGTGACGTCGTGGGCCGGGTCGATGCCGAGGGAGGGTCCGCCGGGGCGGTCCACCCGGACGACGTCGGCGCCGAGGTCGGCCAGCAGCATGGCCGCGAAGGGACCGGGCCCGATGCCGGCCAGCTCGACCACGCGCACCCCGGCGAGCGGGCCGCGGCCCGCCGCGTCTGGCGCGTCCGCCGCGTCTGGCGCGTCTGGCGCGTCTGGCGTCGTCGTCATCCGGCTCCCTCGCTGTGACACAACCGATGTAACACCAGTGATGCTAAGAACGTGTCCCAGCGGGCACAAGACGTGGCGAGCAAGCGCTTGGCCAGTTTGTGGGAGCCGGGGCCGGTCCTCGGTACCGGGTCGGCGGACTCCGCCGTCCTCACGCTAGCCTCAGCCGGCGAGAGCGGCACGGGCTGCGGGACCAAGGAGTGTCATGAGCAGGCTGAAAACGACGGACCGTCCCTACGACATCGTGCTCTTCGGGGCCACCGGCTTCGTCGGGACGCTCACCGCGGAGTACCTGGCCGCCCACGCGCCCGAGGACCTGCGCTGGGCCGTCGCCGGCCGCGACGAGGAGCGGCTGCGGCGGCTGCGCGACCGGCTGCCGGGCGGTTCGGAGCCCGGGGTGCTGCGGGCGGACGTGTCCGATCCGGCCTCGCTGCGCGCGCTCGCCGGCCACGCGCGCGTGGTCGCCACGACCGTCGGGCCCTACGTGACGTACGGCGGGGAACTGGTGGCCGCCTGCGCGGACGCCGGCACCGACTACCTCGACCTCACCGGCGAGCCGGAGTTCGTGGACCTGACGTACGTGCGGCACGACGCCCGCGCGCGGGAGACGGGCGCCCGGCTGGTGCACGCGTGCGGGTTCGACTCGGTGCCGCACGACCTGGGCGCGTACTTCACCGTGCGGCAGCTGCCGGAGGGCGTGCCCCTGACGGTGGACGGCTACGTCACCGTCGACGCCGCCTTCTCGGGCGGGACGTTCGCCTCCGCGCTCGGCCAGTTCGCCCGCGGCCGGCAGCTGGCGGCCGCGGCCCGCGAACGGCACCGGCACGAGCCGCGGCTGCTGGGCCGCCGGGCCACGGCGCCGCTGGGGGCGCCCCGGTTCGCGCCGGAGGTCGGTGCCTGGCACTGCCCCTGCCGACGATCGACCCGCAGGTCGTGCGCCGGTCGGCGAGGGCCCTGGAGCGCTACGGCCCCGACTTCCGCTACCGCCACTACGCGGCCGTACGACGGCTGCCCGTCGCGGTGGGCGGGACCGCGGCCGTCGGCGCGCTGTTCGCCGCGGCCCAGGTGCCGCCCGCCCGGCGGTGGCTGTCGGACCGGCTGGAGCCCGGGAAGGGCCCGAGCGCCGAGAAGCGGGCGCGCAGCTGGTTCTCCGTCCGGTTCGTGGGCGAGGGCGGCGGCCGGCGGGTGTGCACGGAGGTCTCCGGCGGGGATCCCGGCTACGACGAGACGGCGAAGATGTTCGCCGAGTCCGCGCTGGCCCTGGCCCTGGACGACCTGCCGGAGACGGCCGGGCAGGTCACGACGGCGGTGGCGATGGGCGACGCGCTGACCGGGCGGCTGCGCGCGGCGGGCATCCGCTTCCGGGTGGCGGCGAGCCGCTGACGGCGGGCCGGTCCCCGGCCTTCCGGTACCGCTCCCGGGCCGTCCGCTCCCGGGCCTTCTGGTCCGGAGCCTTTCGGTCCGGGCCTTCTCGGTCCGGGCCTTCCGGTCCGGGCCTTTCGACGGGCCGTGCGCTAGACCGGCCACTCCACCAGCGTGTAGATCATCCCGGCGATCCAGCCGA
This sequence comes from Streptomyces sp. Tue 6430, assembly GCA_021568835.1. GTDB lineage: Bacteria > Actinomycetota > Actinomycetes > Streptomycetales > Streptomycetaceae > Streptomyces. Next base: position 199,484 of record JAKGSH010000001.1, on the reverse strand, counting down.
GTCCGGCCAGGACGGCGAGGACCAGCGCGGCGTTCACGGCGCGCTCGACGGGCCGGTCGGGGTCGGCGAGGGGCTTCGGGGCTCGGTGCGTCGTCATATGGTCAGACTGCCCGGAGTCCGCCGGACCTCACATCCGTACGGGTACTCAGTTCGATGCGCACGGACCTCGTGGACCCCGACCACCCCGCGCCGACCCCCGGTTGAGGCTTCCGGCGCGTCCCTCCCATCGCCTCCTGGGCCGTCGGGCGGCCAGGTTTCACAGGGCGGTTCAATGAAACGATGGAAGGGCGCGAGCGGAGGGAGGTGAGCAGCGTGAAGTTCGTTCTCGAAGTCGCCGTCGACGAGGGGGCGTCGGCCGAGGAACGGGCCCGTGAACTGGGCCGCGTTCTGAGGTACTGGGGCGGGAACCTCGGTCACTACGCCCTGGATCCCGGCGACGGGTCGCCGGTGTACGACTCGGAGTACCGCGAGGTCGGTCAGTGGCGGGTGGTCGCCTCCTGAAGCGCCCTGCGGCACAGCGCGTCCGCCCGCCGGGTCGACTCCGGCAGGCGGAACTCCGGTGTCAGGGCCAGGACGTGGGCACAGGCGTTGTCCAGGCTCACCCGGTGGCCGACCGAGACGAAGACCGGCTTGACGCCCGCGCGCGTGCGCAGGGCGCGGCCCACCTCCTCGTCGCCGGCCAGCAGCGGCGCGGCGGATCCGCGCGCGGCGGCCGGGTCGGCGTACGCGAAGGTGAAGGGGTTCTTGGCGACGCCGATCGTGGGCAGGCCGGTGAGAACGCCGAGATGACTGGCGAGGCCGAAGCGGCGCGGGTGGGCGAGGCCGTAGCCGTCGCAGACGACCAGGCCGGGCTCGCGGGGCAGGGCGTCCAGGGCGGCGAGCACGGTGGGGATCTCACGGAAGGCGAGCAGGCCGGGGACGTAGGGGAAGGAGATCCGTCCCACGGCGGTGGCCTCGGCGACCACGTCGAGGCTCGCCGCGTCCAGGACGACGGCCGCCGCCGCGACGACGTCCCGCTCGTCGTCGTAGGCGACGTCGACGCCGGTCACCCGCCCGGTGCCGGGCGGCGGCCCCGCCTCGCCGAGCACCACGCGGGCCCGCAGCTCGTCCTGGACGGCGCGGGCCTCCTCCTCGGTCGCGGGCCAGCCCGCCGGAACGCTTACGGTCGTCATGGTGGGGACGAGCCTACGCGGGCTCCCCCGGACGGCGTAGGCTCCCGATCATGTTCGTACTGGAACTGACCTACACGGCACCCCTGGACGCCGTGGACGCCGTCCTGCCGGACCATGTGCTCTGGCTCGACGAGCAGTACGCGCGCGGGGTGTTCCTGGCGTCCGGCCCCAAGGTCCCCCGCGAGGGCGGGGTGATCCTGGCCGTCGCGGAGGACCGCGCCGCGATCGAGGCGATCACCGCGGACGACCCCTTCGTCCTGGCCGGTGTGTGCGCGTACCGCGTCACGGAGTTCGAGGCCACGAAGACGGCGCCCGGGCTGGAGCGGTACCGGAGCGGGGCCGGCTGACCCGGCCGGACCGGTTCGGCCGGGTCAGCCGGACGGGGCCGTCCCTGCCCGCCGTCAGTCCTTGCCCAGGGCGCGCTGCAACTGACTCTTGTTCATGTCCGAACGGCCGTGGACGTTGCGGCGCTTGGCTCCTCGTAGAGCTGGTCGTAGGTGGGCCCCCGGAGCCCTTGCCGGACCGCTGTCCGCCCCGCTCGCCGGACGACTTGTCCTGCGTGGAGGTGCGGCTCGCGGTCTTCGACTCGCCGGACCGGGCCCGCTCCTTGTTCACCGTGCGGGCGGCGATCTCCTCCGCCCGGCCGGCGCTCTCGCCCCGTTCCCGCGCGCTCTCCTTGATGTGCTCGTACTGCCGCTCCCGCTTGGGGCTGGAACCGCGTGGCATGTGCGCTCACTCCTCTCCTGTCCGCACCACCCGGGTACCCCGGAACGGCTCACTTCTCCAGCCGTGCCACCCGCCCCTGTTCACCGGCGGCCCAGCAGCCGCGGTCCGGGGCGCAGTCGACGGTGTCGTACGAGCCGGTGTCGAGGGGGCGCCAGGTGCGGCCGGCGTCGGTGGTCAGGTCGGTGCCGGTGGGGCCGACCGCGAGGGCGGCGGTGCGGCTGTGCGGCAGCCAGGCGACGCCGGAGCGGTAGGCGGGCGGGGGCGTGCCGGCGGGCCGCCAGGTCCGGCCCGCGTCACCGGTCGTGGCGGCGGCCGACGGAGAGGGCTGGTCCGCGCGGTAGTCGCCGCCGACCGCGAGGCCGTGAGCGCGGTCGCGGAAGGCGAGCGCGAACACCCCGCGCGCGGGGTCGCCCGCCGGGATCGGGGCGTCGGTGGCCGTCCAGGTCCGCCCCGGTCCGCGGAGTGCAGCACGCGCGCGCGTGCGGCGCCGCCGGTGGCCAGCCACACGTCCCGGGGACCGGCCGGGACCAGGCACTGGCCGCTCGCCGCGAAGCCCGCCTCGCCCGGCAGGGCGGGCGGCATGCCCGCGTCCGGCAGCACCGTCCAGGAGCGGCCGCCGTCGCCGGTCGACAGGATGCGGAACCTGCCGTCCACCGGGTCGCTCACCGCGAGGCCGTGGCGGCGGTCGAAGAAGGTCAGGCAGTCGTAGAAGGCCCGCACGTCGGTGTTGCGGAAGGACTCCGTCCAGGTCGCCCCGCCGTCGGCGGTGCGGTAGACCCGGGAGGCCTCGCCCTCCCCGATGGCCAGCACCACGGCGTGCCGCGCGTCGAAGGCCTCCACGTCGCGGAACTGGAGGTCGGCGGCGCCGGGCGGGGAGACGTCACGCCAGCTCGCGCCGCCGTCGGTGGTGCGCAGGACGGTGCCCCGCGTGCCCGCCACCCAGGCGGTGTCCCGGTCGACCGCGGCCAGCCCGCGGAAGCGGACGGCCGGGGTCCCGGTGTCCTTGAGCGCCCACGCGGGCGCGTGGGCGGCCGAACCGGTCCCGTGCGTCTTCACCTGTACCGGCACCTGTGCCTGCGCGGGGGCGGGTGCCTGCGCCTGCGTGGGTGCGAGCGCGGGTGCCTGCGCGGGCGCGGGTGTGGCCGTCAGCACGGCCAGCACCGCCGCGCAGGCCGCTCCCACCGCCGCCGTCCGCCCCGCCCGTCCTGTCCGTCCTGTCCGTCCCGTGCGTCCCGCGCGCCTCGCCGGTGCCGTGCGTACCGCGCGGATCGTGTGTCGCGTCTTCCCCGAGGACCTCATGGCGGGCGAAGCTAGTCCACCGTCCCGGTGGCGTCCAGAGGCCCTCGCCCGCCTCACCGGTCCGCGCGGGCACGGCAGGAGAGGTGGGTCACTCGTGTGCATGAAAGGCGGTGACCGAGGTCACTCGGACTGCGTGTGCACGAACCGGCCGGTTCCGGCGTCTCTTCCAGTGTCCGGCCCCATCCACCGGTTGTCCGCCCCGCCGTCACAAGGGAGCAAGGCGTTGTCCATCGTCATCGAGCAGCCCGTCGAGGCGCGCCTGGTCGCCGCCGCGCCGCGGATGCAGAGCATCCCCGCCACGCTGCACTACGACCGGCGTGACCCCTTCGCCGTCCGCATGACCTTCCCGGCCCGGCCACGCTGGAGGGCGTGGACGTCTGCTGGACCTTCGCCCGCGAGCTGCTCACCGCGGGTCTGCACGACGCCGAGGGCCACGGGGACGTACGCGTGCGGCCGTACGGGTACGACCGGACGGTGCTGGAGTTCCACGCGCCGGAGGGCACGGCGATCGTGCACGTGCGCTCGGCGGAGATCCGGCGCTTCCTCGAGGCCACCGGCGAACTCGTGCCGGCCGGCCTGGAGCACCTCCAGCTCGACCTGGACCGCGACCTGGCGGAGCTGATGGGGGACGCCCTTTAATCCGTTGACAGCCCCTCCCGGCCCCTCCTACGGTCGGTCACGCATCTGTTGCCGCCGATAGGAGAAGGACGTTGCTCGTCTGAGGTCCTGAGACACCACGCCGCACACCCCCACGGGTGTGGGCGTCGCGTGCGACCTCGGCGTTCGAGCCGTCCTTGCGGAGCAGGGCCTTCCCACGGATTCCCGTGGGCTTTCCCGCGGATTTTCCCGTGGGCTTTCCCATGGCCCCCGCTCCCCCGCTCCCGCGGTGGTCGCCGCCCTCCGGTGTCTCGACACGCGTCGTACTGACCGCACACGCGACCGCGAGGCCACCTTGTCACATTCGATCACCTGTACGTCCCTGTCCTTCGCCTGGCCCGACGGCACCCCCGTCCTCGACGGGCTCGACGTCGCCTTCGGCCCCGGCCGGACCGGGCTCGTCGGCGTCAACGGCGCCGGCAAGTCGACCCTGCTGAAGCTGATCGCCGGCGAACTCACCCCCTCCGACGGCACCGTCCGCACGGCCGGCGAGGTCGGTCACCTCCCGCAGAACGTCACGCTCGACACCTCCCTCCGCGTCGACGAGGTCCTCGGCATCGCCGCCCGCCGGGCCGCGCTGCACGCCATCGAGGGCGGCGACGCGGCCGAAGAGCACTTCGAGGCCCTCGGCGACGACTGGGACGTCGAGGAGCGCGCCCTGGCCGCCCTCGGTGAGCTCGGGCTCGGCCGCATCGGCCTGGACCGCACCGTCGGCGAGGTGTCCGGCGGCGAGTCCGTCCTGCTGCGCCTGGCCGCGCTGCTGCTGCGCCGGCCGGACGTCCTGCTGCTCGACGAGCCGACCAACAACCTCGACCTGTACGCCCGGCGGCGGCTGTACGCGGCCGTCGCGGACTGGCCGGGCGTGCTGGTCGTCGTCAGCCACGACCGGGAACTGCTCGAACTCGTCGACCAGATCGCCGACCTGCGCGCCGGCGGGGTCGCCTGGTACGGGGGCAACTTCTCGGCCTACGAGGAGGCCCTCGCCACCGAGCAGGAGGCCGCCGAGCGCATGGTGCGCGTCGCGGAGTCCGACCTGCGCAGACAGAAGCGCGAACTGTCCGAGGCCCACATGAAACTGGCCCGGCGCAAGCGGTACGGCCAGAAGATGTGGGACCAGAAACGCGAGCCGAAGATCGTGATGGGGGCGCGCAAGCGGGCGGCGCAGGAGTCCGCCGGCAAGCACCGCATCCTGCACGAGGAGAAGCTCGCCGAGGCCAGGGAGCGGCTCGACGAGGCCGTCGAGGCGGTCCGCGACGACGACGAGATCCGCGTCGACCTGCCGCACACGGCCGTGCCGCCGGGCCGCGAGGTGCTCACCCTGCTGGACCTGCGGCTCGCGTACGGCGCGCGGGTGCAGGGCGGTCTCGACCTGCGCGGGCCCGAACGGGTGGCGCTGGTGGGGCGCAACGGCGCGGGCAAGACGACGCTGCTGCGCACGATCGCCGGGGAGCTGGACCCGGTGGCGGGCGAGGCTCGCGCGCACGTGCCGCTCCGTTTCCTGCCGCAGCGGCTGGACGTCCTCGACGACGGGCTGACGGTCGTCGAGAACGTGGCCCGCTTCGCGCCGCACGCCACCGGCAACCGGATCCGGGCCCGGCTGGCCCGCTTCCTGTTCCGGGGCGCCCGCGCCGACCGCAGGGCGGCGACGCTGTCCGGCGGCGAACGCTTCCGGGCGACGCTCGCGGCGCTGATGCTGGCCGAGCCCGCGCCGCAGCTGCTGATGCTCGACGAGCCGACGAACAACCTCGACATGGCGAGCGTCCGGCAGCTCACGTCCGCCCTGGAGTCCTACGAGGGCGCCCTGGTCGTGGCGAGCCACGACCTGCCGTTCCTGGAGTCGATCGGGATCACCCGCTGGCTGCTGCTGGACGGGGAACTGCGGGAGACCTCGGCACAGGAGCTGGCGGACCCGGCGTAGCGCGGCGGGTCTCAGGAGGGCCACAGCACGGCGTGGAGGGTTTTGCCGCGGTGGACCGGCCCTGCATGATGGCTGACCGGCGCCCCTCATCCGGCGCCGGTCAGCCACCGCCGATTCGGAGACCTGGACGTGCCCAGCAAGAAGGCCCTCATCCGCCGCCCCGGCCCGCGCCTCGCCGAAGGTCTGGTGACGCACGTCGAGCGCGGGGCGGTCGACGTGGACCTCGCCCTGGAGCAGTGGGAGGCCTACGCCGAGGCCCTGCGGTCGGCGGGCTGGGAGACCGTCGAGGTCGACCCCGCCGACGACTGCCCGGACGCCGTGTTCGTCGAGGACACGGTGGTGATGTACCGCAACGTCGCCCTGATCGCGCGGTCCGGCGCCGAGTCCCGGCGCGCGGAGACCGCCGGGGTCGAGGAGGCCGTGGCCCGGCTGGGCTGCTCGGTCAACTGGATCTGGGAACCGGGCACGCTGGACGGCGGCGACGTCCTCAAGTGCGGCGACACGGTCTACGTGGGCCGCAGCGGCCGTACCGACGCGGCCGGCGTCCAGCAGGTGCGGGAGGCCTTCGAACCGCTCGGGGCGCGGGTCGTGGCGGTCCCCGTGAGCAAGGTGCTGCATCTGAAGTCGGCGGTCACCGCGCTGCCCGACGGCACGGTGATCGGCCACATCCCGAAGGTGGACCGGCCGGCGCTGTTCCCGCGGTTCCTGTCGGTGCCCGAGGAGGCGGGTGCCCACGTGGTGCTGCTCGGTGGCCCGAAACTGCTCATCGCCGCGAGCGCCCCGAAGACCGCGGACCTGCTCTCCGACCTCGGGTACGAGCCCGTGGTGGTCGACATCGGCGAGTTCGAGAAGCTCGAGGGATGCGTGACGTGCCTCTCGGTGCGGCTGCGGGACCTGTACGCCTGACCGGGTGATCGTGTCACCGGTCCGGCCCCACGACCTGCGTGTCCCGGCGCCCTTCGGGGTACCCGGAAACCTCCCTGGGCGTCCGGCGGAACAGGTGCTGATCAGCAGTCTTTACGCGGGACTTAACCTACGGCTACGTAACCTACGGGTTCGTAGCCTACGATTCCGTAAGTTCTAGGTTCCGGCACCGCCCGCCGGACGCAGTCCGCTTCACATCACGTCCCCCTGGAGTATCCGTGACACTCACCTCCCCGCACCTCGGCAGCCCTTCCACCGTCTGGACCGACGCCCGGCTGCTGCATGCCCTGGAGGAAGTGGTCGAGACGGAACTGAACCGGCATCTGAAAGTCACCAAGGACTGGATGCCGCACGAGTACGTGCCCTGGAGCGACGGCCGCAACTTCCCCGGTCTCTTCGAGGACGGCGAGGCCTGGGACAAGGAGCAGTCGAAGGTCACCGAGATCGGCCGGATCGCGCTGGTCGTGAACCTGCTCACCGAGGACAACCTCCCCAGCTACCACCACGAGATCGCCTCGCTGTTCGGCCGGGACGGCGCATGGGGCACCTGGGTGCACCGCTGGACGGCGGAGGAGGGCCGGCACGGCATCGTGATGCGCGACTACCTGCTCGCCTCGCGCGCGGTCGACCCGGACAAGCTGGAGGCGTTCCGGATGGCCCACATGAGCGAGGGCTTCGAGTCGGACAACCGCCACTCGATGCTGCACTCGGTGGCCTACGTCGCCTTCCAGGAGCTGGCGACCCGCATCTCGCACCGCAACACCGGCCACCAGTCCGGCGACCCGGTCTGCGACCGCATGCTGGCGCGCATCGCGACCGACGAGAACCTCCACATGGTCTTCTACCGCAACCTGCTGAAGGCCGCCTTCGAACTGGCCCCCGACCTGACCATGCAGGCGGTGCGCGACGTGGTCGTGAACTTCCGCATGCCCGGCCACGGCATGCCCGGCTTCGAGCGGGCGGCGGCGCAGATGGCGATCGGCGAGGTCTACAACATGCGCATCCACCACGACGACGTGCTCCAGCCCGTCCTGCGCCACCTGAGGGTCCTGGAGCTGGACGGCCTCGGCCCGGAGGGGCTGAAGGCGCAGGAGGAACTCGGCCTGTTCATGGGTGGTCTGGACGCCGAGGCCCTGAAGTTCGACGAGAAGCTGGCGGCCCGCAAGGCCCGCATGGCGGCCCGCGCCGCCGGCTGACCCACCGCCACCGCGGCACCTCGCGAACGGCCCGCGCCGGGGATCGGATCCTCGCCGCGGGCCGTTCGCGGTCCGTGCCTCCCGACCACACCCCCGCGATGCGGTCGTACGGAGGGGGTACCGGCTCCCCGCCGTCCGCCCGTTCAGCGCGCGGTACGGCGCAGGTGCAGGCGTTCCTTCTCGGACAGGCCGCCCCACACGCCGAAGCGTTCGTCGTGGGCGAGGGCGTAGTCGAGACACGCGGACCGCATCTCGCACATGCCGCAGATGCGCTTGGCGTCGCGTACCGAACTGCCCGGTTCCGGGAAGAAGAAGTCCGCCCCGGTCTGCGCGCACAGGGCCTGCCGCTGCCAGTCGAGGTCGGGGGAGGCAATCGTGTCGGTGTCCATGCGCAGCATCGTGACGCGCGGCGAAAAACGTTCCATCAACGGCGGATATACGCGCTCCGACAGGGCTCCGGCCGCACTGATGGTGCCCCCGGAGCACACCGCGGCGCACGGCGGCGCGCCGGGCCCGTCACCCGGGCCCGCGGCCCGGGCCCGTCACCCGGGTCCGGGCAGCGGTCGCCGGTGAACGACGGGTGGGCGGTGAGCCCTGGCCGTGAGCCTTGGCGGCGGGCCGTGACGATGGGCAGTGGCGGCGGGCGGCGGGCGGCAGGCGGCAGGCGGCAGGCGGCAGGCGGCAGGCGGCAGGCGGCAGGCGGCAGGCGGCAGGCGGTGCGAGACTCGGCAGAGCGGGGAAAGAAGAAGCAGCGCACGCGAGCAGTGGGGAGCGCGGGGCTCCCGAGGAGGAGGGCGAAGATGCTCACCACCCGTTTCGTCGACGGCGCTCCGAACTGGCTCGACATCGGCACGTCCGACATCGACCGCGCCGCCGCCTTCTACCACGCCCTCTTCGGCTGGCGGTTCCGGTCGGCGGGACCCGACGCCGGCGGTTACGGCTTCTTCCAGCTGGACGGGAGGACCGCGGCGGGCGGTATGCAGACCACTCCCGAGCAGGGCCCGCCGTCGTGGACGGTCTATTTCCGGACGGCCGACGCGGACGCCACCTGCAAGGCCGCCGAGCGGGCGCACGGCAGGACGCTGTTCCCGCCGCTGGACGTCATGGGCCAGGGCACGATGGCGCTCGTCGCCGACCCGGCGGGGGTGCCCTTCGGCGTCTGGCAGCCGGGCCGGCTGGAGGGCGTGGACGTGGCGGGCGAGCCGGGCTCGCTGTGCCGGGTCGAGCTGTACACCCCGGACATCGCCGCGGCGGCCGCCTTCTACCACGCCGCCCTGGGCCTGGAGACCGCGGGCGTCCCCTTCCCCACCGGCACGTACACCAGCGTGAACCCGGCCGGGGCGGGCGAGGAGTCCATGTTCGGCGGGTTCGTGCCGCTGGCCGACGACCCCGCTGAGGCGCCGTACCCGGCGTACTGGCTGCCGTACGTCGAGGTGGCGGACGTCGACGCGGTCGCGGCGCGGGCCGGGGAGCTGGGCGGCGTCGTGCGGACGGCCCCGGCGGACGTGGCGGGCGTGGGCCGGACCGCCAGGCTGGCCGATCCGGACGGGGCGCGCTTCGCGGTGATCAGGAGCGAACCGCGGGGTGGGTGAGGGCGGGGACGGGGAGTGGGTGAGGGCGGGGACGGAGGTCGGTCTCGCCGGACCGCGCTTCCGACGGTTCGGAACCGGGCGTCCCGGCTGCGCGGAACTCGGTGAGATCGCGGGGCAGGGCATCGAGCCGGCCGAGTGCGCCGTCGCCGGACCGTCGGCGCCCTCGGAACACCCGCCGGTCGATGGCGGTGCCCGGTCACGAGTCGCCGGGTGGTTCCTCCGCGAAGGATTCGTGCCGGACGGGGCGGTGGCACCGACGCGGAGCCTGAACCCGTTCGCACCGGCACGCCGTCAGCCGGTGCGGCACCCTGTGATTCCGCCGGTCGGCCGTCCCCTCACTCGACGACCGGCCCGGCTTGGCGGGCCAGGCGGAACAGGACCTGCGCGTACACGATGGTCGCCGCCGCGATGATCGTCGGGACGACCGCGAGCGCGAGTATGCCGACCAGCGCGTTGCCGTCCTCGCCCTGTGTGCCGTACCCCTGGTCGTCGTCCCTCAGCAGCCGGTAGCCGAACCACCCCCACAGCGCCAGTGACAGCAGGGTCCACCCGACCGACCACTTCTCGACCCGATGCGCGGCCTGGCGGAGCTGTTCTGCGTCGGCCATCGTCCCTCCCCTTCCCCGGTGACCTGGTCAGTTCATCACAGCGCGCACGTGACCGGGGCCGCGGGTCCGCCACCACGGACCGGTCTTCGCGCGAGGACGCCCGGCCACGGGGCCGGCCGCCCCCGCGCGGCCGCAGTGCCCTGCCGGACCCGTGGAGAGGCCGGCAGGGGAGCGGTTCGACGCCGCGTTCGCCGGGGTGGTCAAGGGCACCGGCACCGGGCCGCGTGCTCCCCGGCAGCGGACCACGACGGCCGCGAAGCGGCTGAGCAGGACGGCCGCGAAGCGGCTGAGCAGGACGGCCGCGCGCCGTCCGGTCGCCGCCCGGGCCGGTTCCGGACGCGACCGCGTCCCGGACACGGCCGCCTCCCGGGCTCGCTCCTGGTCGTCACGGGACGGCTCTCAGGCGGAGGCGCGGCGCACCAGGGTGGTCGGCAGGACCAGGCCCTCGGGGCGGCGGGTTCCCCGGGGTCCGGGGCGGGCTCCCCGGTGTTGCGGCGGTGGAGGCCGCGCGGGCCGCGCAGCAGGAGGCGGGTCATGGCGCGGCCCATCTCCTCGATGTCCTGACGGACCGTGGTCAGGGGCGGGTCGGTCTGTTCGGCCAGCGGCACCATGTCGTCGAAGCCGACCACGGCGACGTCCTCGGGCACCCGCAGTCCGCGTTCCCGCAGCACGCGCAGGACGCCCGAGGCGGTGAGGTCGTTGGCGGCGAACACGGCGTCGACGTCCGGGCAGCGGTCGAGGAGTTCACGCATGGCGCGTTCCCCGCCGCCGGGGGTGAAGTCGCTCTCCACCACGAGCCGCGGGTCGGCGTCCCCCGCACGTCCCGGAAGCCCTGGAGCCGGTCCGCCGCGGAGGTCTGGTCCAGCGGCCCGGTGATGTGCGCGACGCGGGTGCGGCCGAGTCCGACGAGGTGCCGTACGGCCTCGCGGGCGCCGCCCCGGTTGTCGCTGTCGACGTACCTGACGTCGTGCGTGCCGTCGCCCCAGCCGGGGCGGCCGCCGAACACCGTCGGGACCCCGGCGCCCCGGATCAGTCCGGGGAGCGGGTCGTCGACGTGGAGGGAGAAGACGAGGGCGCCGTCGACGTGACCGCCGGCGAGGTAGCGGGCGACCCGGACGTGGTCGTCGCGGCCCTCGGTGAGCAGCAGCACGAGCTGGTTGTCGTGGGCGGTGAGCTCCTTGCTGATGCCGCGCAGTTGCAGGGCGAAGAAGGGGTCGGCGAAGACCCGGGTCTCGGGTTCGGCGATGACGACGGCGACGGCGTCGTGCCGCCTCGTCACCAGGCTGCGCGCGGCCTGGTTGGGACGTACCCGAGTTCGTCCACCGCGCGCCGGACCCGCTCGACGAGCGGCTCGCGGACCCCGTCACCGCCGTTGACGACCCGTGAGACGGTCGCCCGCGAGACCCCCGCCCGCGCGGCGACCGCCTCCAGTGTGGGACGGGGCGCTGTGTCGCTCACTTCGGGGCTCCTCCTCGGTGCGGTGCGGCTCAGGATAGCCGCGCACCGGAGGGAGGAGGCGGGAGCGCTCTCGCCGCCTGTGACGGCGAGGCCGCCGCCCGGGTCCTCAGTGCTCGTGGGGTCGCGGGGTTCGTGGGAGGCGCGGGCTCCGTGGGGCCGTGGGGTTCGTACCCGGGGATCGTGCCGTCCGGTCTGCGCACCAGGAACAGGCCCACCATGCCCATGTCGGAGTGGCTCTGCACGTGGCAGTGGTACATCCACGCGCCGGCGCCCACGCCCTCGCCCGCGATCACCTGGAAGCCGAAGGAGTCGGCCGGGCCGACGATCTTGTTGTCGACGACCCGGCTGGGGTCGTCCGGGCCGGTGAGCGTGCCGGTGCGGTTGTCGGCCCAGCGGTGTCCGTGCAGGTGGAAGGTGTGGTAGTACTCGCCGTGCGTGATCATCACGAACTCGACGCGGTCGCCCACGGTCGCCTCGAAGTCCGGTCCGCTGTGGGCGGGTTCGTTGTTGATCGTCATGTCGTTGAAGACGATCGTATGGGTGGCGTCGGGCAGGACGTCGCCCTTGCGCCGGACGACCACCGGTCCGTAGAGGCCCTTGCGGATACCGCCCGTGCCGTGTTCCGTGCCGACGACGTGGTCGTGGTAGTGCCAGTAGCCCGCGCTGCCGGACCGCCAGGTGCCGTCCGCGCGGCGGCCGGGGACGTGGGTGCGCCAGGTGTAGGTGCGCGAGCCGCCCGGTGCCACGTCGCTGTGGTTCATCGCGGTGCCGTCGCTGGAGATCTCGTAGTCGAGGCCGTGCACGTGCAGGCTCGCCGGCACGTCCAGGGTGTTCTCGAACTCGATGTGGACGGTGTCGCCCTCGTTCACCTCGATCAGCGGGCCCGGGACCGTGGCCCGGCCCTTCTCGAGTCCGTAGCCGAACCGCCCGTCGGGGAGCTTCTCGGCGTACAGCCTGAGGTGCCGCACCTGGCCGCCGGCCGGGCCGTCGCGGCCGGGGCGACGGCGCCGGCGGCCCGCGAGGAGGCCAGTGATAACGATGTCGCCGCCGCGGCGCCGCCGAGCAGCACCCGCCGGTTGAAACCGCGTCTGTCCATGCGGAACTCCCGCTCCTGACAAGGGATGTACGGAGGCGTACCTGTGACGAGCGCGCTGAGCCCGTGTGACGGTACCGGTCGTTCCGCCGTTCATCCACACCCAGGACAAAGTTCGTGCCATTGCGGTCATTGGTATTGGCGGGCCGGGCAAAGGGGTCTAGCTTCCTTGGCGCTGTCGCTGTGACCAGGGAGGTGCCCATGCACTTACGAGGGTTGAGCACGACGAGGGTGAGCGGTGCGCGAAGGCGGGGCGCCGCAGGAGACGGGCCAGGGTGGCCGCCGTGGCCGCCGGGGCCGTCACGGCCGGGCTGCTGTCGGGTCCCGCCGCGCAGGCGCGCCCGGCGCCGGAACCACCGCTGACAACGATGTCCGTGAAGTCGCCGCCGGGCGGTCCGGGGGTGAACGTCCTCGTCTTCCACGGCTCCGCGGCCGCCGGGGAGGAGTCGCCGGTCGTCGACGCCGGCATCGAGGCGATCGAGGACATCGGCCTCACCGGCGCGGCGGACCAGCGCTTCGAGGTCGAGGCCACCGACGACGCCTCGGTCTTCACCGACGGGGCGCGGCTGGGCGGCTACAACGCCGTCGTGTTCCTGACCGGGGGCGGCGACGTGCTCGATCCCGAGCAGGAGGCGGGCCTGGAGACCTACATGGAGGCGGGCGGCGGTTTCGTCGGCCTCCACGACGCGGCGCGCGCGGAACCGTACTCGGACTGGTTCACCGGTCTGATCGGCGCCCGCCCGGCGGCGAACGGCCCGACGGCCGTGCAGCGGGCCACCGTCGAGGTGGGCGACCGCCGGCACCCGGCCGGGAAGGACCTCCCCGTCGAGTGGAAGCGCCCCGACCGGTGGCCGAACTGGACGCGCAACCCCTCCGGCACCGTGCACACCGTCGCCCGGGTGCGCGAGACGACGTACCGGCCGGGCGCGAGCGCCAACGGCGCCGACCACCCGATCAGCTGGTGCCGGGACTACGACGGCGGCCGGTCCTTCTACACGGGCATGGGCGGTACGGCGTCCTCGTACGACGAGACGGACTTCCGCGCGCATCTGCGCGGCGCGCTGCTGTGGACGACCCGGCTGGCGCAGGCCGACTGCAAGGCGACCATCGCGGCGAACTACCGGGCCGAACGGCTGACCCGGCCCAACCAGCCGGGCCGCAACGACCAGATCGGTGAGCCGCACGGCCTGGTCACGGCGCCCGACGGCCGGGTGCTGTACATCGGTCGCGGCGGCGCCGACTCCTCGCGGCCCGTGGTCACCGACTGGAACGATCCGGACGTCGGCAGGGGCGAGGGCGAGGTCCACGTCTACGACCCGGCGACGAAGGAGGTGACCCTGGCGGGCTCGTTGACCGTGTTCGGCAACAAGGGCGGCGGCGACGAGCTGGTCAAGGTCGAGGAGGGGCTGCTCGGCATCGAGCTGGACCCGCGGTTCGAGCGGAACGGCTGGGTGTACCTGCACTACACGCCCCACTCGGGCCTCGACCGCGACAAGCGGACGGCCGAGCGGCGCGTCTCCCGCTTCACTCTCGACCCCGCCACGAACCGGCTGGACCTCGGCAGCGAGAAGGTGCTGCTGAAGTGGCCGGTGCAGGTGCACAGTTGCTGCCACGCCGGCGGCGGGATGGCCTGGGACTCCAGGGGCAACCTGTACATCGCGACCGGCGACAACAACTCCAGCGGTTTCAGCGGTGGTTACTCCGGCAACAACCCGCAGCCGAACTACAAGGGCCTCTCCTTCGCCGACGCGCGCCGCACCGCCGGGAACACCAACAACCTCAACGGCAAGATCCTGCGCGTCCACCCGGAGCCGGACGGCACGTACACGCTCCCCGAGGGCAACCTCTTCACCGGCCGGGAGAGCGACGAGGGCGGCGGCAAGACACGCGGCGAGATCTACGTGATGGGGGTCCGCAACCCGGCCCGGATCTCCGTCGACCCGCGCACCGACGTCCTGTACGCGGGCTGGGTGGGCCCGGACGCGAGTGCCCCGTCGACGACGTGGGGCCCCGCCAAGTACGACACGTTCGCCGTCATCACCGAGGCCTCCAACCGGGGCTGGCCGTACTGCATGGGCAACAGGCAGCCCTACCGCGACCGCAACCTGCCGGACCCGACGCAGCCGCTCGGCTGGTACGACTGCGACCACCCGAAGAACGAGTCGCCGAACAACGACGGCCTGGTCGACCTGCCTCCGGTCACCGGCAACAACATCTGGTACTCGCCCCAGGGCGGCGCCCCGGACTATCCGCGGGACGCGAACGGTGTCCCGTCGTACAAGCAGGAGGAGGCCCGCTACCTGCTGCCGTGGCTGAAGGGCGGCGGTCAGGCCGCGATGAACGGGCCCGTCCACCGCTACGACGCGGCGAACGCGAGCCCGGTCAAGTGGCCCGCCTACTGGGACGGCAAGTGGTTCGTCGGCGACTTCTACGACGGCGAACAGCCGCGCGACGCGGTGCTGATGAACCCGGCGACCCAGGGCGACGGGGGACTGCCGGTGCACTCCGAGTCGTTGAAGAAAATCGTGCCGGTCGGCAACGACGGCATCAAGAACCTCATGGACTGGAAGTTCGGTCCGGACGGCGCGCTCTACGTCCTCGACTACGGGCGCGGCTTCTTCACCTCCGACGCCAAGTCGGCACTGTGGCGGGTCACGTACACCGGCGGCGGGCCGACCCCGGCCGCGGGGCGACTGGTGAGGGGGACGCGGTGACGGGGCGACGGAGAGTGTGGACGGCGCTGCTGGCCGCCGTACTGACGGTGCTCGGTCCGCTGGCCGGGCCGAGCGCCGCGCGGCCCGGGCAGGACCTGCCCCCCGGGCCGCGCGCCGCGGCCGCGGCCGCGCAGGTGCTGACCTGGACGGCGGGCGACGACATCACCCGGTACACGACGGCGCCGACGACGGCGGTGGCGGGACCGGCGACGGTCGTCTTCGAGAACAGCGCGGCGACCGGCAACACCACGGGAATGCCGCACACGTTGACGTTCGTGACGAACGACCCCGAGTTCAACGACGACGTCGAGCTCAACATCCTGGCCAACCCGAACGACGACGCGGGCGGTCGGCACACGGCCGAGGTCACGCTCTCCCCGGGCCGCTACCTCTACCACTGCACGATCCCCGGGCACGGCCAGATGCAGGGCATCCTGGTGGTGACCGAGGGCAGCGGCGAGGACACCACCGCGCCGGAGACGACGGCGCGGGTGAGCGGGGTGCAGAACGCCGAGGGCGCGTACGTCGGGTCGGCGAGCGTGACGGTCACGGCGGCCGACGACGCCGGCGGGTCGGGGATCGACAGGATCCAGTACGCCGTCGACGCGACGGGCGACTGGCTGCCGTACACGGCGCCCGTGATCGTCGACCGGGTCGGCGGCCACACGCTCCGCCACCGCGCCTTCGACAGGGCGGGCAACGTCTCCGCCGAGAAGAGCGTGGCGTTCACCGTGGCTCCCCCGCCCTCCGACGACACCACCCCGCCGGAGACCTCGGCGACGGTGAGCGGGGAGCGGAACACCGACGGGACCTATGTCGACATGGCGACCGTCACGGTCACGGCGTCCGACACGGGTTCGGGTGTCGACCGCATCCAGTACGCGGTCGGCACGGCGGACGACTGGACCCTGTACACCGCCCCGTCATGATCCACCAGGTCGGCACCCACACCGTCCGCTACCAGGCCGTCGACAGGGCGGGCAACGCGTCGGCCGAGAAAAGCGTCACGTTCACGGTGGTCGCCGCGCCCCCGCGGGACACCACTCCCCGGTCACCGGCGTGACCGTCGAGGGCACGCGCAACTCCGCGGGCGCCTACGTCGGCAGCGCCCGCGTCACCGTCGGCGCGAGCGACGAGGGCGGCTCCGGGGTCGCGGCCGTCGAGTACGCGCTCGACGGCGGGCCCTACCTGGCGTACACCGCGCCGGTGGTCGTCGACCGGGCCGGCACCCACACGGTGGCGTACCGGGCGAGCGACAAGGCGGGCAACACCGCGGCGGCGCGCGACGTGAGTTTCGCGGTGACGGCCGGCGGCGGGGTGCCCGCGCCCGCCTGCCCCGAGTGGGACGAGCGGTCGACGGTGATCGTCGGCACGGTCGACACCGGGGTGCCGAACCGGGTGACCGACAACCGGTGCCGGATCAACGAGCTGATCGAGGACGAGCGGGAGTGGACGTCCCACGCCCTGTTCCTCAAGCACGTGCGGACCGTGCTGGACGCCCTGCTGCGGGGCGGGGTCGTCGACGAGCGGGAGCACGGCGCCGTCCTCGAGGCGGCCCGCGCGTCCGGGATCGGCAGGCCGGGGCAGACCGGGGGCTACCGCACGATCATGGACGGCAGCGCGGAGTCCCTCGCCCGGTGGGAGCACGTGGGCGGCGGCTCCTTCGCCCCGAACGGCGACGGCTCGATCACCTCGGGCACCACGCGGGACGGTCTCGGGATGCTGTGGTTCCCGCAGCGCAAGTACGGCGACTTCTCACTGCGGTTGCAGTGGCGGGACGACGCGCCGGGCACCGGGAACGCCAACTCCGGTGTGTTCGTGCGCTTCCCGTGGGTCCACGGCCAGGCCGAGGAGCCGCGTCCGGAGTGGGCGGCCATCAAGTACGGGCACGAGGTGCAGGTGCTGGACCGGCCCGACGGCGACCTGTACAAGACCGGCTCGGTCTACGGCTTCGACCGGGTGGGCCTGGCCGGGGCCGGCGTGACCCAGAAGGGCACCTGGAACGACTACGAGATCCGGGTGGTCGGCCAGCACTACTCGGTGTTCCGCAACGGTGTGCTGATCAACGAGTTCGACAACACCGGCGGCCAGGAGTTCGCCCCGCCGCGGGCGGACGATCCGGGCACGGACGGGCGCCGGTTCGCCTCCGGCTATCTGGGCCTCCAGGTGCACGGCACGACGGACGTGGTGTCGTACCGGGACATCCGGATCAAGGACCTGTAGGCGTCGCACGGGCGCGAGGGCGCCGCCGCTTTCACGGCGGCGCCCTCGGGCGTCCGGGCCCGGATCGCCCGTCTCACGGCGTCATCAGGATCTTCACGGCCCCGTCCCGCTTCTGCTGGAACATCTCGTACGCCTTCGGGGCGTCCGCCAGCGGGATGCGGTGGGTGGCGAAGTCGTCGACGCCGAGCGGGTCCTCCTCGGTGAGGTAGGGGAGGATGTCGTCGACCCAGCGGCGCACGTTGGCCTGGCCCATCCGGATCTGGATCTGCTTGTCGAACATGGTGAGCATCGGCAGCGGGTCGGCCATGCCGCCGTAGACGCCGGTCAGCGAGAGCGTGCCGCCGCGGCGCACCAGCTCGATGGCCGTGTGGAGGGCGGCGAGCCGGTCGACGCTGAACCGTTCGGAGAGGGGCCGCTGATCTTGCGCGGCAGCAGGGCGGAGGCGTTCTGGATCAGGCGGGCGGTCGCGCTGCCGTGCGCCTCGGTCCCGACGGCGTCGATCACGGCGTCCGGGCCGCGCCCGTCGGTCTCGTCGCGGATCGCGGCGACCAGTTCCTTCTCGCTGTCGAAACTGCGCAGGTCGTACGTCTCCACGCCCCGCGCGCGGGCCCGGCGCAGCCGGTCGCCGACGAGGTCCACGCCGAACACCCGCCCGGCGCCGCGCACCTGGGCGACGCGGCAGGCCATGTCACCGATGGGTCCGAGGCCCAGCACGGCGACGCTGCCGCCCTCGGGGATGTCGGCGTACTCCACCGCCTGCCAGGCGGTGGGCAGGACGTCGGAGAGGTAGACGAAGCGGTCGTCGGGCGGGCCCTCGGGCACCTTGATCGGGCCGTACTGGGCCTGCGGGACGCGCAGGTACTCGGCCTGGCCGCCGGGCACCGCGCCGTACAGGCGGGTGTAGCCGAACAGGGCCGCGCCCATGCCCTCGGCGGTGACCTGGGTGGTCTCGCACTGGGTGGGCAGGGAGTTGAGGCACATCCAGCAGTCGCCGCAGGCGATCTGGAAGGGCACGACGACGCGGTCGCCGACGCTGAGGTCGATCACGCCGGCGCCGACCTCCTCGACGATGCCCATGGGTTCGTGGCCGAGGATGTCGCCGGGGGTCATGAACGGGGTGAGCACCTCGTAGAGGTGCAGGTCGGAGCCGCACAGCCCGGTGGACGTGACGCGGATGACGGCGTCCGTCGGCTCCTGGATCACCGGGTCGGGCACGGTCTCCACCCGTACGTCGCGCTTTCCCTGCCAGGTCACTGCCTTCATCGTGCCGCGCTCCCTCCACCGAGTTCGGGGGCCCGCCGTGCCGGGCGGGTCCCGGAGTGCGGGCCGGGTACCCGGCACCCCGGATCCGAACCGCGCCGCACCGGCCGCCCGCACCGGCCGCCCGGACCGGCGGACGCGGCCGCGTGGCGCCGGGTGGGCCGACCGGCCCGGGGGACGCGCGCGATCGGGGACGGTCGGCTATGGCCATCAACAAGTCGACAAGCGCACAATCGGGTCACGGAACGGGGTGGCGACGGTGGACATGGCGACGGCGGACGGCACGACAGGCTCGAGACCCGGCAGGCGGCTCCGGCTCCGGACCCGGCTCTCGCGGGAGCCGGGGCGGGAGCGGAGGCGGGACCGGCGGGGCGCGCGCCGCGGGCGCGGTGCGGCGACGGCGGCCGGGCTCGCCGCGGCGCTCGCGCTGTCCCTCGCGGCGGGCTGCACGGGCGGCGACGGCCCGGGCGGCGACGGCCGGGACACCGGCCGGCCGCCGAGCGGCACGAGCACGGCCGCGCACGGCCAGGTCCTGGCCGTGAAGATCGACAACGTCTCGGCGGCCCGCCCGCAGACCGGTCTCGACGCCGCGGACGTCGTCTACGTCGAACAGGTCGAGGGCGGTCTGAGCCGGCTGCTGGCGGTCTACGCGACCCGGTTGCCGGAGACGGTCGGCCCGGTGCGCAGCGCCCGCGAGTCCGATCTGGAGCTGTTGCGCCAGTTCGACCGGCCGCTGCTGGCCTTCTCCGGTGCGCAGAGCAAACTGCTGCCGCTGATCGGCAGGGAGCCGCTGGAGGCCGTCACGCCCGAGGACGAGGCGGACGCCTACTACCGCGGCACCGACCGGGCCGCCCCGCACAACCTCTACCTGCGCCCCGGCCGCGTGCTGCCGTCCGCACCGGGCGAGGCCGCGCTGACCACCGGGTTCCGGTACGGCCCCGCCCCCGAGGGGGGCACGCCCACCGCCTCGCGCACCGTGCGCTATCCTGCGGCCCGCTTCACCTTCACCTGGTCCGGGGAACCGCGGCGCTGGGAGGTCGCCATGGACGGCGTCCCGGCGGTGACCGCCGACGGCCGGCGGCTCGCCCCGGCGACGGTCGTCGTGCAGTACGTGGACGTGCGCGAGTCCGGCTACCACGACTCGCTCGGCAGCCGCACGCCGTACACGCGGACGACCGGCTCGGGCACGGCCCTGGTGCTGCGCGACGGGCGGGCCCACGACGTGCGGTGGCAGCGTCCGCTGGCGGCGGGCGGGACCCGGTTCACGACGCGGGACGGCCGGCCGGTCGCCTTCGCCGAGGGCCAGGTGTGGGTGGTGTTCGCGCAGGCGTCGTGACGCCCGGGACCGCCCCGACCGGTTCAGGCGAGGGCGCGGCGGGGCTCCCCGCCGTCCGCGCCCCGCCCGGCCGGGGGCTCCGCAGGGTGGCGCAGCTCCTCCGCCGCGTCCGCGACCCGGCGGATCAGGTCGAAGAACACCGTCTGCTCCTCGCCGGACAGCGGGGCGAGGAAGACCTGGCTCATCCGGGCCGCGCGCACGGCGAGCCTGCGGTGGACGCGCAGGCCGTCGTCGGTCAGGTGCAGCAGGAAGCGGCGGCCGTCCTGCGGGTCGCGGACCTTGTCGAGGAGCCCGCGCCGGATCAGCCGGCCGATCACCTCGGCGACGGTGGAGCGGTCCAGGCCCACCCGCTCCCCCACCGTGCGCTGGTCGAGGCCCGGCTCGGCGACGAGGGCGTTGAGGACGGCGAACTGCGGGGAGGTGGTCTCCTCGGACACCATCGCGTTCCACAGCAGGTAGTGCGCCTGCTGGAGCCGCCGGGCGAGGTGCCCGGGATGGGTGCTGAGGTCCGCCGCGGCCATGCGCGCTCCCGAAGTCGAATCGTACGTGCACTGAACGATACCCGGAGAGCGGGCCGCTGTCTGCCCATGGAAAAAGCCTTTGACCTCACCTTTCCCCGAAGTCTTGACGGCCCGGCCGACCGATGGCAGCGTGAAGGACACCTCGCCGAAATAGTCAGTGCCCTGATTAATTGAGGGCTGAGGCGCACAGAGAGAGGTGGCTGCACGCATGGACAAGGTGGTCGCCACGGCCCTGGAGGCGGTGGCCGACGTGCCGGACGGCGCGTCGCTGGCAGTGGGCGGTTTCGGGCTGAGCGGCGTACCGGGCGTGCTCATCGAGGCCCTGTACGAGCGGGGCGTCACCGGGATCTCGGTCGTCTCCAACAACTGCGGGGCGATGGAGTCGGGCCTCGCCGTCCTGCTGGCCGCGGGGCGGATCGCCCGGGTGACCGGGTCGTACATCGGGGGAACAAGGAGTTCGCGCGCCAGTACCTGGCCGGGGAGATGGAGGTCGAGATGATCCCGCAGGGCACGCTCGCCGAGCGCCTGCGGGCCGGCGGTGCCGGCATCCCCGCCTTCTACACCCCGGCCGGGGTGGGTACCCAGATCGCCGAGGGCGGGCTGCCGTGGCGCTACGACGGCGAGGGCGGCGTCGCGCTCGCCTCGCCGCCGAAGGAGGTGCGGGAGTTCGACGGCACCGAGTACGTGCTGGAACGCGGCATCCGCACCGACTACGCCCTGGTCAGGGCGGCGAAGGGGGACCGGCACGGCAACCTCGTCTTCAACAGGTCCGCCCGCAACTTC
Source organism: Streptomyces sp. Tue 6430 (assembly GCA_021568835.1). Classification (GTDB taxonomy): domain Bacteria; phylum Actinomycetota; class Actinomycetes; order Streptomycetales; family Streptomycetaceae; genus Streptomyces. Next base: position 178,004 of record JAKGSH010000001.1, on the reverse strand, counting down.
AACCCGCTCGCGGCGATGGCGGGGCGGATCACGATCGCCGAGGTCGAGGAACTGGTCGAACCGGGCGGGCTGGACCCGGACGCCGTGCACGTGCCGGGCATCTTCGTGCAGCGGGTGGTGGCCCTGACGCCCGAGCAGGCCGCCGACAAGAAGATCGAGCAGCGGACCGTCTCGGCGCCCGCGACGAGGGAACGGGTGAACGGCTGATGGCCTGGACACGCGAGCAGATGGCGGCCCGCGCCGCGCGCGAGCTGAAGGACGGGCAGTACGTCAACCTCGGCATCGGCCTGCCGACCCTGATCCCCAACCACCTCCCCGCGGACGTCGAGGTGGTCCTGGAGAGCGAGAACGGCATCCTGGGCACCGGCCCCTACCCCACCGAGGACCAGGTCGACCCGGACCTGATCAACGCCGGCAAGGAGACCGTCACGGTGCTGCCCGGCGCCTCCTTCTTCGACTCGGCGCTCTCCTTCGGCATGATCCGCGGCGGCCACATCGACGTCGCCGTGCTCGGCGCGATGCAGGTGTCCGAGCGGGGCGACCTCGCCAACTGGGCGGTCCCCGGCAAGCTGGTCACCGGCATCGGCGGGGCGATGGACCTGGTCCACGGCGCCCGTACCGTCATCGTCGTCATGACGCACACCGCGAAGGACGGCAGCCCGAAGATCCTCGCCGCGTGCACGCTGCCGCTGACCGGCAAGGGCTGCGTCGACCGCATCGTGACCGACCTGGGCGTCCTCGACGTCACCGAGGACGGCCTGGTGCTCGTCGAGACCGCGCCCGGCGTGGGCGTGGACGAGATCGTGGCGAAGACGGACGCCGAGGTCCGCGTCCCGCAGGGGATCCGGGAGACCCAGGAGATCCGGGAGACCCAGGAGACCCGGGAGACCCAGGAGACCCGGGAGATCGAGGAGATCCCGCAGTGAAGAGCGTCTACGTCGTCGACGCCGTCCGCACCCCGGTCGGCCGCTACGGCGGCGCCCTGGCCGCGTTGCGCCCCGACGACCTCGCCGCCCACGCGATCCGTGAACTCCTCGCCCGTACGCCCGCGTTGGACCCGTCCCGGATCGAGGACGTGTATTTCGGCAACGCCAACGGCGCCGGTGAGGAGAACCGCAACGTGGGCCGGATGGCCGCCCTGCTGGCGGGCCTGCCGACCTCCGTGCCGGGCGTGACCGTCAACCGGCTGTGCGCCTCCGGGCTGGAGGCGGTGATCCAGGCGGCCCGCGCGATCGCCGTCGGGGACGCCTCGATCGCCGTGGCCGGCGGTGTCGAGTCGATGACCCGCGCGCCCTACGTGCTGCCCAAGAGCGACCGGCCGTTCCCCGCGGGCCACGCGGAGCTGTACTCGACCACGCTGGGCTGGCGGATGGTCAACCCGCGGATGGACCCGCAGTGGACGATCCCGCTCGGCGAGAGCGCGGAGCTGATCGCCGACAAGCACGGGATCACCCGTGCGCAGCAGGACGAGTTCGCGCTGAACAGCCACCGCAAGGCGGCGCGGGCCCGGGAGCAGGGGCTGTTCGACGCCGAGCTGGTCCCGGTCACGATCCCCCGCCGCAAGGGCGACCCGCTGGTGTTCGCGGCCGACGAGTCGGTGCGGCCGGACGCCTCCCTGGAGGCGATGGCGAAGCTGAGACCGTCGTTCCGCACCGAGGGCGGCACGGTCACCGCCGGGAACGCGTCGCCGCTCAACGACGGCGCCGCGGCCCTGCTCCTCGTCGACGAGGAGGGCCTGAGGGCCGTCGGCCGCGAACCCCTCGCCCGGGTCAGCGCCACCGGGGTGTCGGCCCTGGACCCGCAGTACTTCGGACTCGCCCCCGTCGAGGCGGTCGACCGGGCCCTCGCCAAGGCGGGCAGGGGCTTCGACGACCTGTCCGTGCTGGAGCTGAACGAGGCCTTCGCCGCCCAGGTGCTGGGCTGCGTGGCCGAGTGGCCCGCGTTCGACCCGGCGATCCTCAACCCGCAGGGCGGCGCCATCGCCCTCGGCCATCCGCTCGGCGCCTCCGGCGCCCGCCTCGCCGGCACCGTCGCCCACCAGCTCGCCCGCCGCGGCTCCGGTGTCGGTGTCGCCACCCTCTGCATCGGCGTGGGCCAAGGCCTCGCCCTCGTCCTCGAACGCCAGTGACCCCAGTGACCCGGGACTCCTCATGACTCTCACGCAAGCCGACATCGACCAGGAGATCGCGGCCGAGCACGCCGCGTACGAGAAGCGGCTCGCCGGCGGCGCCCCCGTCGAGCACCATCCGCGCCGCGACTACGCCCCCTACCGTTCCTCGCTCCTGCGCCATCCGCGGCAGCCGCCGGTCACCATCGACGTCCGCAAGGACCCGGAGCTGGTGGAGCTGGCCTCGCCGGCCTTCGGCGAGCGGGACGTCACCGAGATCGACAACGACCTGACCCGGCACCACCGCGGCGAGCCGATCGGCGAGCGCATCACCGTCTCGGGCCGGCTCCTCGACCGCTCCGGGCGGCCGGTCCGCGGCCAGCTGGTGGAGATCTGGCAGGCCAACTCGGCCGGCCGGTACGCCCATCAGCGCGAGCAGCACGACGCCCCGCTGGACCCGAACTTCACCGGGGTGGGCCGCACGCTCACCGACGACGACGGTCTCTACCGCTTCACCACGATCCAGCCGGGCCCGTACCCGTGGCGCAACCACGTCAACGCCTGGCGGCCCGCGCACATCCACTTCTCGCTGTTCGGCTCGGCGTTCACCCAACGGCTGGTGACGCAGATGTACTTCCCGAACGACCCGCTGTTCCCCTACGACCCGATCCTGCAGTCGGTGACGGACGACGCGGCGCGGCAGCGGTTGGTCGCCACCTACGACCACGGCCTGTCCGTGCCCGAGTTCTCGCTCGGCTACCACTGGGACATCGTGCTGGACGGCCCGAACGCCACCTGGATCGAAGAAGGACGCTGACCCGCCATGACGAAGATCGACACCGGCAGCCCGGAGAAGGTGCTGCCCACCCCGTCGCACACGGTCGGCCCCTTCTACGGGTACGCGCTGCCCTTCCCGGGCGGCGGTGACATCGCGCCCGTCGGCCACCCCGACACGATCACCCTCCAGGGGTACGTGCACGACGGCGAGGGCCGGCCGCTGCCGGACGCCTTCGTCGAGCTGTGGGGCCCGGACCCGGACGGCCGGGTGCCCGCCGTGGACGGCTCGATCCGGCGGGACCCCTCGACCGGCGGCTATCTGGGCCGCAACGGCGTGGAGTTCACCGGCTGGGGCCGTATCCAGACCGACGCGAACGGTCACTGGTACGCGCGGACCCTGCGGCCCGGCGCGCGCGGGCGCAGCGCCCCGTACCTCAGCGTGTGCGTGTTCGCGCGCGGGCTGCTCGTGCATCTGTTCACCCGGATCTACCTGCCCGAGGACACGGCCGCGCACGCCGGCGACCCGCTGCTGGCCGGACTCGACCCGGCGCGCCGCGGCACGCTGGTCGCGGCCGCCGACGGCCGGGGCGCCTACCGTTTCGACATCCGCCTTCAGGGCGAGGGCGAGACGGTCTTCCTGGAGTTCCAGTGACAGCTGACGAGTCGGACGCCGGTCTGCTCGCCCCCGGGTGGACCGGCTCCCCGGCGGCCCGCGCGACGAGCGACGCTGCCTACCTGCGGGCGCTGCTCGACGCGGAGGCCGCGCTGACCCGTGCGCAGGCCGCGCTGGGCCTGGCCCCGGCCGCGGCCGGGCGGGCCGTCACCGGGGCCGCCGCGGGCGCCTTCGACGCACGGTCCCTCGCCGCGCGCGCGAGGAGCGGCGGCAACCCGGTCATCCCCCTGGTCGCGGACCTGACGGAGGCGGTCGGCACGGAGTACGGGCCGTACGTCCACCGGGGCGCCACCAGCCAGGACATCATGGACACGGCGACCATGCTGGTCGCGGTGCGGGCACTGGAGGCGGTCCTCGCCGACCTGGACCGTGTGCAGCGGGCGCTGGCGCGGCTGGCCGCCGAGCACCGGGACACGCCCCTGCCGGGTCGCACGCTCACCCAGCACGCCGTACCGACGACGTTCGGGCTGAAGGCCGCCGGGTGGCGGTCGCTGGTGCTGGACGCGCGTGACAGGGTGTCGGCGGTACGGGACTCGCTGCCCGCCCAACTGGGCGGCGCGGCCGGGACGCTGGCGGCCTTCACGGCGTACGGCGCCGCGGACGCCACCGAGCTGCCCGCCGCCTACGCGCGGGAACTGGGCCTGCGCGCAACGCTGTTGCCATGGCACACGCTGCGCACCCCGGTCGCCGACCTGGCCGGGTGCCTGGCCTTCACGGCGGGGGCCCTGGGGAAGACGGCGGCCGATGTGCTCACCCTCTCCCGCACCGAGGTCGCGGAGGTCTCGGAGGGCGGCGGCGGCGGTTCCTCGGCCATGCCCCACAAGGCGAACCCGGTGCGGTCCACACTGATCACCGCCGCCGCCCTGCGGGCCCCGCAGCTCGCGGCGACGCTGTACGGCGCCCTGGTGGCGGGGGACGAGCGGCCGGCCGGGGCCTGGCACGCGGAGTGGGAGCCGCTGCGGGACCTGCTGCGGCTGGTCGGCGGGGCCGCCCGGGACGCGGCGGAGCTGACCGAGGGGCTGCGGGTGCACGCGGACGTCATGCGCGGGCACCTCGGGCTCACCCACGGACTGATCGTCTCCGAACGGCTCTCCGCCGAGCTGTCCGCGGTGCTCGGCCGGGCCCGCGCCAGGGAGCTGCTGACCCGGCTCGCGCCCCGCACCTTCGCCGAAGGCCGCTCGCTGGGCGAACTCCTCGCCGAGGAACCGGCGTTGAAGGACGTCGACCTCGACGGCCCGACCGATCCCGCCCGCTACACCGGCTCCGCCGGAGCCCTCACCGACCGTGCGCTGGAGCGACGTTGACCGAGAAGCTGCTCAACCACCTGGCCGAGGGGCCGGATTCCGCTCCCCCGCTGATCCTCGGCACCTCCCTCGGCACCTCGTACGCGCTGTGGGACGAGGTCGCGCCCGAACTGGCCGTCACGCACCGGGTGATCCGCTGGGACCTGCCGGGGCACGGCGGCTCGGCGGCCGGTCTGATCGGTCCCGGCGCCACCGTCGGCGACCTGTCCGCCCTCGTGCTGGCGCTCGCCGACTCCCTCGGCCTGGAGCGGTTCGCCTACGCGGGCGTGTCGCTGGGCGGGGCGGTCGGCCTGCACCTGGCGCTGCACCACCCCGAGCGGGTGTCGTCCCTCGCGGTGATCTGCTCGTCGGCCCACTTCGGCGGCGCCCGGCCCTGGCGGGACCGGGCCGCGCTCGTGCGGAGCGAAGGGCTCGCCCCGGTCGCGGACAGCGCGGACTCCCGCTGGTTCGCCGGTGACTTCACGGTCCCCGCCCTGGTCGCCGACCACCGTCGTGCCGACCCGGCGGGCTACGCCGCCTGCTGCGACGCGCTGGCCGCGTTCGACCTGCGCGGGCGGCTCGCGGAGATCACCGTACCCACGCTGCTGGTCGCCGGGCGCGAGGACCCCGCGACGCCGCCGGCGCATCTGCGGGAGATCGCGGACGCGGTGCCGGGCGCCGCGCTCGTGGAGATCCCGGGCGCCTCCCACCTGGCCCCCGCGCAGTGTCCGCAGGCCGTGCTGACCGCGCTGCGCGCCCACTTCGGCGAGGGCGCCGGACGCGGCATGCGGGTACGGCGGGAGGTGCTCGGGGACGCGCACGTGGACCGGGCGCAGGCCCGCCAGACGCCGTTCACCGCGCGCTTCCAGGACTTCATCTCCCGCTACGCCTGGGGCGAGATCTGGACCGACCCGACGCTCAGCCGCCGCGAGCGCAGCATGATCACCCTGACCGCGCTGGTCGCCCACGGCCACTACGACGAGCTGGCCATGCACGTCCGGGCGGCCCGGCGCAACGGGCTCACCCCGGAGGAGATCGGCGCGGTCCTGCTCCAGACGGCCGTCTACTGCGGGGTCCCCGCGGCGAACTCCGCCTTCGCGACGGCCCAGCGCGTCCTGGCGGAGGAGACCGCCGAGGGGTGACCGTGCCGGGCCTGCGCCCCGGCTCGGCCGGCGCCCCGGCGTTGCGGACCCAGCCCGGAGTCGGCCCGGCCCCGGCCCCGCGAGCCCCGGGACGGCCTGAGCCGGACGCCGTCCGCCAAGGGCCCCGCCCTCCGGGCGACGAGGGCCGACCGCCCGGGCTCCGTCAGGCCACAGTCGGGAGCCCGGCACGGCGACGGCCGGAAGAAGGCCCTGCTGCCGGACCCGTCGCTTGCGGGCCCGGCGGGGAGCCGACCTCGCGGAGGTCCTGGCCGCCCGGGTGTCTACCTGCGTGTCTGGCCCGGTACCCGGCCGACCGCCGGGGCGGCGAGGGCGTCCAGGGCGGCCCGGGCCCGGGCGGCGAGGCCGTCCGCGTCGCAGGAGCGGGCGAGGGTGAGGCCCGCTGGAGTTCGGAGGCCGAACGGGAGACGATGCCGTACTCGACGCGGGCGGCGGCGTGTTCGTACTGGCAGGGCGAGGCCTCCAGGTAGGCGACCGCCTGGGCGGCGAGACGGACCGCGCGCCGGCCGGTCTCCAGGGCGGCGGCGCAGCGCAGGGCCTCGCCGATGGCGGTGTCCGTGCCGAAGCGTTCGGCCTGGCGGCGGGCGTCGGAGGCCAGCTGGGCCGCACGGGCGGGGTCCTCGGTGGCGAGGGCCCTGGCCAGGTCCGCGGCCCAGGGCACCAGCACCGGGTTGAGGTGACCGCGGGCGGCGGCCGCCTTCCCGGCCTCCTCCAGCTCGTTGACGCCGTCCTGGGTGCGGCCGACGGCCAGCAGCAGCCGGCCGCGCACCGACCGCGGGTCGGGCAGCACGATCGTGGAGGGGTAGGGCGGGGCGAAGCCGTACTGCTCGGCGACGTCCCAGGCCTCCCGGACGTGTCCGCGGGCGAGCAGCGTGTCGACGAGGTTGCAGGTGGCCGACCAGTACAGGGGCAGGCCGCGCCCGACGCGTTCGGCGATGCGCAGTGACTCCCGCAGGGACTCCTCCGCCTCCCGCAGCCGGCCCCGGCGGCGCAGGCCGAGTCCGAGGTAGGCGTGGGCCAGGGCGAGGTGGCCGCCGCTCCAGCCGGCGGTGGCGTAGGCGCGCAGGGCCTCGTTGAAGAGGGCTTCGGCGCGGTCGAGCCGGTCGGTGTAGGCGTACGAACTGGCCAGCATCATCAGCAGTTCGAGGCCCCACTCGGGGTCGGTCCAGCCGAGGCCGGGCGCGAGGCGGCCGTTGACCAGGGCGCGGTCGCACAGTTCGACGACCACTTCCGCGTTCTCGCCGTGGGTCATGGCGTCGAAGCCGCGCAGGATGAGCAGGGCCCGTTCGGCGTTGTCGCGGCCGGTGCAGGTGGCGGCGAGCCTGCTGAGTCTCGCGGAGCGGTCGGGTGAGGTGGTCTCGCCGGCGTGGATGCCCTCCCACATGAACTGCACCGCCTGGAGCCGCATCCGGGCCGGTCCGGTGGGCTGCCGGGCGGCCTCCGCCTCGACGGTGCGGACGGCCTCCCCCAACTGGTCGTTGTGGGTGAGGGCCTGGGAGAGGCAGTAGACGGCGTCGACCCGTTCGGCGTTGTCGAGGCCGGGCAGGGCGAGCGCGGTCCGCAGGTGCTCGATGGTCCTGGCGGGCGAGGTGAGGAGGGTGGTGCAGCCGAGTTCGTAGAGGACGTGCGGGTGCGCGTCGGGCGTGGGCGGTTCCGCCAGGGCGCGTTCCAGGCAGCGGCGGGCCGCGTCCGGGGCGCCGACGGCGAGGTGTTCGCGGGCGGCCTCGCGCAGTTGCTCCACGAGTTCCTCGTCGTCGTCCGCGTGGACCTGGAGCAGGTGCCGGGAGGCCGCCGCGAGGCCCTTGCCGGCGTCGATGACGACCTGGGCGGCGATGCCGTGCATCGCCTTGCGCAGACCTTCGGGGATGGAGTCGTAGACGGCGGTGGCGATCAGGGGGTGGACGAACTCCAGGTCGCCGTCGTCGGCGGGGGCGGCCATCGCGTCGGGTGTGGTCAGGAGGCGGGCGGTGCGCAGCAGTTCGGCGCAGCGGACCGCGACCTCGTGGCGCATGCCGGCGAGCCGGGCCGCCTGGTCGACGGTGATCCCGGCGCCGAGGATGGCGGCCGCCATGGCGAACCGGGTGGCGTCGACGCCCAGTTGTTCCAGGCGGTCGACGAGACCGCCGCCGCGCGCGGAGCGGTTCAGCGGGCGCAGTTCGGTGGCGGAGGACTCGGCGGGCACGAGAGCCCGGTCCTGCACCTTGGCGAGGAGTTCGACGGTGTCGTAGGGGTTGCCGCCGGTGACGGCCCAGACCTCGCGGCAGAACGGGTCGTCGGCGTGCTCGCCGAGGGTGGCGCGGGTGAGGCCGGCGACCGCCTCCGGGGTCAGGGCGCTCAGGCTGGTGACGGACTGCCCGGCGACCGCGGCGACCGCGTCGAGGTACTGGGCGCCCTCGCCCTTGGCCTCGCCGGTCCTGCGGGCGACGACGACCAGGACGGAGAGGTCGTCGAGGCGTTCCACGAAGGCGGCGAGCCAGCGCAGGGTCTCCTGGTCGGCCCAGTGCGCGTCGTCCACCAGCAGGACGAGCGGCCAGTCCCGCCGGGCCAGCCGGGTCACGGCGGCGACGAGGCCGTCGCACACGCCCTGCGGGTCGGCGTGGCCTTCGCCCGGTTCGGCGATGCCGAGGGCCGGGCCCGCGATGTCGTACCAGTCACCGAGGTATTCGCGGGCCTCCTCCGGGAGCAGGGACAGCAGGGCGGGCTGGAGGAGCTGCCGTACGACGTTGAAGGGGACGGACCTGAGGGTCTCGCCGCCGCGGGCCGACCACACCGTGCAGCCGCGGGCCTCGGCGATGCGTCGGGTCTCGGCCAGCAGCGTCGTCTTGCCGAACCCCGCGTCGCCGCGCAGCAGGTGCACCCGGCCCGGCGAGGAGCGGTCGGCGCACAGCCGGTCCACCACCCGCTCGATGACGGCCACCTCCTCGTCGCGCTCCCACAGGGAGGCCGAGGCGGCCGCCGCCGGACGTACCTCCGTCATCCCGCTACCTCCCCAAGTCGCCCGAACGACGTACCGGACCTCGAGCGTAGCCGTCCGGCGGTCCGCGCGGAGGATGGTCGGCCCAGCTGTTGCCCCGGCGGACGACGGACGGCGCCCCGCCGGGGCCCCGCGGGCCTGCGGGAGAGCCCCCGGACGTCAACGCGGCCGGACACGCGGCGAATTGACGTCGATTTTACGCCAGCGAGGCACCGCGTGCCGGACCCTCCTCGAGGAAGGGGCGGGAGAACGGACGGAGAAGAAGCGATCCCTCTCATACGACTTTCACCGATGCCTCATACGGTGGGACCATGACGCAGGTGACTCCCCCCGGGTGGTACCCCGACCCCGGACAGACGAATGACGCCCCGCCCACCGAGCGCTGGTGGGACGGCGGGGCATGGACGGACCAGACCCGTCCCGCGGGCTCGGCCGCCGCGTGGGGTGCGCCGTCGCAGGCCCCGACGGTCGGAGCCTTCCCGGCACATCCGGCTTACCCGGCACATCCGTCCGCGCCGCCCACCGGTTCGCGGCGCGGGCTGCGCACCGGTGCGGCCGTGGTGGCGGCCGTGGCGGTCCTGGCCAGTATCGGGGTCGGCGTGTACGCGCTGACCAAGGACGACGGCGGCTCCGCCGGGTCCGGTACGGCGCAGGGCCCCGGCAGGCAGGACCCCTTCGACGACCCGGGCGGCTCCGGGGGTCCGGGCGACTCGGGCGGCCCGGGCGACGCCTCGCCGACCCCCGAGGAGTCGGCGGCCCCGAAGATCGAGAGCGGCGCGGTGACCGACGCGCTCAACGGCATCAGCCTCCCCATCCCCGACGGCTGGAGCGGGCAGGAACTGGACGTGGGCGCCCAGATGACGTCCGAGTCCTCCTACAAGTGCCCCGGCGACACGTCGAAGACCTGCACCAAGGGCGGCGTGTACTCGGCTCCGGCACAGGTGCCCGGCTCCACCGCGGAGGCGGTCGCCAAGGCGGACATCGAGGTCAACGCCGAGGAGTCGTACGGCGGCACCACGTACGGCGAGATCACCTCGCACCAGGTCCTCGCCTCGCGGGCGGTGACCGTGGCCGGCCAGAAGGGCTACCTGGTGCGCTGGAAGGCCGTCACGAGCAAGGGCGCCGACGGTTACGTCGAGTCCCTGGCCTTCCCGGCGCCCGCGGACACGAAGCGGATCGTGGTCCTGCGCTTCGGCGTCGACGCCGACCAGGAGGTGTCCGTCATCGACGAGATCACCAAGGGCATCAAGGTGTCGACGGGCAGCGGCAGCGGACAGGGGGTCTGAACACGGGCCCGGCCGGGACGGTGCGCCTGGGCACGGGCCCGGCCGGGACGGTGCGCGCCGGACCGGGACGGTACGAGTAGGACCGGGACCGTGCATGCCGGACCGTGACGGTACGAGTAGGACCGGACCGACGGGCGCGGGCCGGGCCGCCCCCGGCACACGAGCGGCCGGGTGGGGCGCCCCTCCGCTCAAGGGGCGCCCCACCCGGCCGGGGTGCGCGCCGTCCCCGTCCCCACGGTGCGGCGCGAGCAGGTCACCGTCCGGTCATCCCGCGGACGGCGGCCTGGGTCTTTCCGCTCCGAGGCCGAGGGCCGGCAGCACGGCGGCCTCCACGAAGCGCAGCAGGTACTCCTCGTCGGCGTACTCCCCGTCCACCACGGGACGGGCGCGGACGACGCCGAACATCTGGGCCGGGATGTACTCCAGCGCCGGGTGGCCCGCCGCCACCTCGCCGCGCTCGACCCCTCGTCGCAGGATCTCCCGCAGGGCGGCGATCTCGGGTTCGACGACGGCCTCGCGCAGCGCGCCCGCCAGCTCCGCGTCCTGTGTGACGGCGTGCCCGAGCGCCTGGAGGAGCTTGGTGTCGGTCATGGACCACCGGGCGGCTCCCCGCGCGGCCTCGCGCAGGTCGCCCGCGAGTGATCCGGTATCGATCCCGGCGAGCCGCGACCGGCGGCGGGAGCGCAGGGCCGCCACCACGAACTGGGGTTTGGTCTTCCACTGCCGGTACAGCGTGGACTTGCTGCACCGGGTGCTGGTGGCGATGCCCTCCATGGTGACGGCCTCGTACCCGCACTCGCGGATCTGTTCCAGGACGGCGTCGAAGAACTCCTGCTCACGCTCGGGCGTGAGCTTGGAGCGGCGCGAGGCGGCGACCGATTCCGGTCCGTCCGCGGCCTGCGACGTCATCGGCCCTTCTCCTCACTGCTGTCGGCGGCGCTGCTGCCGGGCGGCGCCGCCGTCCGGCAGCCCCGGGACGGGCCGCCTCCAGCGGGTCGCATGTCCATCGATACGCCAGTGTACCGGTACTCACACGTACCGGTACTCGCACGTATCGGTACCCTGACGTATCGGTACACTGGCGTATCGGTACGATGCCGTATCGATGCTGCGCACGGGGTCACCGGCCCGCACAGCGGCGCACACACCACTCACACGCACCACGTCAGCGAAGGGGCCGGGGGATGAATGCCCGCACCGAGCCTGAAGAAGCGGAGCCGGACACACCGGCACGGCCGCCGATAGTCCGCGAGCTCCTGCTCGTCGCCGGACTCTTCCTCGTCTACAAGGTCGGCCGGCAGCTGGCCACGGGCCACACCGCCGAGGCCTTCCGCAACGCGCACCGCGTGTGGGACGCGGAACGGTGGCTGCGGCTGCCGGACGAGGACGCGGCGCAGTCCCTGCTGCTGCACGGCGACGGCCTGGTCCAGGCCGCGAACACCTACTACGCGGCCGTCCACTTCCCCGCCACCGCGGCCTTCCTGGTCTGGCTCCACCTGCGGCGCCCCGCGCACTACGTCTGGGCCCGCCGGGTGCTGGCCGCCGTGACGGCCGCCGCCCTGGCGGTCCACCTCGCGTTCCCCCTCGCGCCGCCCCGGATGCTCACGGCGACGGGACTGGTCGACACCGCGCGGGTGTACGGGCCGTCGGTGTACGGGCCCCCGCAGACGGACACCCTGTCGAACCAGTTCGCGGCGATGCCCTCGCTGCACTTCGGCTGGGCCCTGATGGTCGCCGTCGGGCTGATCGCCGCCACCCGGTCGCGCCGGCGGTGGCTGTGGCTGCTGCACCCGCTGGTCACCCTGCTGGTGATCGTGGGCACGGCGAACCACTACTGGCTGGACGCGCTCGTCGCCTCGGCGCTGCTCGGGGTCGCCCTCGCGGTGATCCGCGCGCCGCGGCACGCGGTGACGACGGCCCGACGCGTTGCGCCCGCGGACGGGTCCGCCGAGTCGGCGGATACGGCGGACTCGGCGGATACGGCCGGGGAGAAGGCGCTCGCGGGCGCGGCCGGGGAGAAGGCGCTCGCGGGGGTGGGCCGATGAGCGCCGCCCTCGTCGCCGTCGTCCTGTCGCTGTTCTCCGCGGTCGCCTACGCCGCCGCGGCCGTCGCCCAGGAACGGCTCGCCGCCCGCTCCCCCGGCACCGGATTCCTCCGGTTGCTGGGCAGCGGAGCCTGGTGGGCCTCGGTGGGACTCAACGGCGGGGCCGCCCTGCTGCACGTCGTGGCCCTCACGTACGGCCCGCTGACCGTGGTGCAGCCGCTCGGGGCGCTCACCCTGGTCGCGGCGGTGCCGCTGGGCGCGCGCATCGCCGGCCGGCGGGTCGGCGCGGCCGAGTGGCGGGGCACCGCCCTGACCCTGCTCGGACTGACCGCGATCCTGGTCACGGCCTCCGGTCCGGCCCCCGACGACGTGCTGAGCGGGTCCGAGGCGGTCGCGGTGGCGGGACTGACGGCGGCGCTGATCGGGCTGCTGGCCCGGCCCGGCACCCGGCCGGGCCTGCGGCACGCGGGCGCGTCCGGTTTCGCCTCCGGGGTGGCCTCCGCGCTCACCCAGACCGTGACGGTGGCCGCGACCGACCGGTCCGGTCCGCTGCTCGGCGTGCAGGTGATCGGGGTGGCGCTGCTGGTGGCCGCCTTCGCCACGGGCGGGCTGCTGCTGTCGCAGACCGCGTACCGGGACGGACTGGGCGCCCCGCTGGCGGTGGTGACCCTCGCGAACCCGGTGGCCGCCGCGGTGATCGGTCTCACACTGCTGGGCGAACGGCTCCAGGGCGGGGCGACGGGCGCGCTCCTCGCGCTCGCCGGAACGGGACTCTCCGCGTGGGGCGTGGTGCTGCTGTCCCGCGCGACGCCGGAACCGGCGACCGAACCGACGACGGGAGGGGCGACGGGAACGGCGCCGGGACACCCCGGCGCGTACTTCCCGGGACGCCCGTCCCGGCACGGTTCGCGGTACGGCGGGAGGCGCGCCGCGGAGCACGGCGACGGGCGCCACGGGCACGGAGGCGGGCACGGCGACGCGCACGACGGGCATCCGGTGGCCGCGGTGCTCGCGCTCGAGCCGGGGACGGCCTCGGCCGAACCCGCGCTGCTGCCCCGGCCGGCCGCGGGACCGGGGCGCCTCACCGCGCGGTGACCGGCGTCAGCCGAGGCCGCGGGAGTCCTGCTTCAGGGCCGTGTCCACCGTCAGGGCGGTGGCGACGACCAGGCTCAGCAGGGGCTCGGGCAGCTGGTAGTGGATCTGCAGGACGTAGTTGTCCGCGGTGGTGAAGAGGGTCTTCGCCAGGCCCTCCCAGGTCTTGGTGATCCGGGCGACCTCGTTGCCCGCGTGGTCGACGATCGCGAAGTTCCAGGCCCGCCAGTTCTCCGCCTTGATCGCGCCGACCTGTCCGCCACCGGCGTTGATGGCGAAGTTGATCTTTCCGAAGACGTTCTGCTGGACGATCTCGCCGACCGGCTGACCGTCGGGACGCGTGACGACCACACGGGACTTGAGGAACTTGCGCGGGCGGGTCAGCAGCAGGACCGGCCTGCCGTGGGCGTCGCGGATCTCCAGCCGGTGCGTCATGAACTGGTCGATACTGGCGACGAACCGCAGGACCTTGCGCAGCGCGCTCTGCCCCACCTGCACGACCGAACCGAGCTGGTTGCCCTGCTGGTCCATGACCTTGTACTCGTTGGTCAGCTCGATCAGCTTGGCCTTCTGGTTGACCACCAGCACCGGCTCGCTGAACAGCGTGCCGCCACCGGGGCCGCCCGCCGCGACCCCCGCCTGCTGCTGCACCTGGCGCTGCACGCGGGGGTCGGGGCCGGCGGCCGGCTGCGCGGGCACCTGCGGCTGGCCGGGCTGGGCCGGTACCGGCTGCTGGGCGGGCTGCGCCGGTACCTGCGGCTGGCCCTGCGCCGGCTGCTGCTCGGCGTGGGTGTGCTCGGTCCACTGGGAGCCGTCCCAGTACCGCAGGGTCCGGTCGGCCCCGTGCGGGTCCGGGTACCAACCTGAAGGTGTGTTCGAATGCGTGGTCACCGGGGCACACTACCCGAGCCCACCCGGACCTGACCAGCCCCCACGATGCGGTGTTCACCGTGCTTCCACCCGCGTGCTTCCACCCGCGCGGGCGGCTCATTCCGTGACGATGGCCGGGTCGCTCACGCCGGGGCGCCCGTTCTCGACGTGGCCGGCGAACCGGCGCCGGAACGACGGGTCGGCGGCGGAGGTGACGGTGAGGTCGTACCAGCGCCGGCTGGCGCTCAGGTCGACCGTGCGCTTGAGGACGGCGCCCACCCGGACGCGTACGGTCGTGGCGCGGTCGCGGTAGCCGTCGGCCACCTTCAACTCCACCGTGCCGGAACCCCTGTTGGTGAAGGTCAGCTCCACGTGGTCGCCCACGTGCCGGGCGACGACCTCGGGTCCCGCGGTCCGCCCCGTCCCCTTGAAGACGCGCAGGAAGCCGTTCGGCCCGTGCACGGTGAGGTCGTGGGAGCCGCCCGAGTGCGCCGGGTCCCAGGTGTCGGAGATCTTCTTGCCGGCCTCGGTGGTGTAGGTCCACGGGCCGTCGGCGCGGTTGCCGGAGGTGACCAGGAAGGCGGCACCGGCCTTGGCGCCGGAGGCGAAGGTGAGCGTGAGTTTCCCGGTGGCCGGGTCGGCCGAACCGTCCACGGCGGGCGCGTACTTGAGGGGGCGGGCGGGTCGCAGGCCGCGTTCCTGCCGGGGCAGGGTGCCCTCGGCGGGCGGGGTGGGCCGGTAGTCGGGGTGGCGCTCGCGGTCCTGCGGCTCGTACCCGTCGGTGTCGGGCAGCGCGACCGGCCCGGCGTCCCCGCGGGAGAAGTCGAAGGCCGCCGTCAGGTCACCGCACACGGCCCGCCGCCAGGGCGAGATGTTCGGCTCGCGCACTCCGAAGCGGCGCTCCATGAAACGGATGACCGAGGTGTGGTCGAGGGTCTCGGAGCAGACGTAACCGCCCTTGCTCCAGGGGGAGACGACGAGCATCGGCACCCGGGGGCCGAGGCCGTACGGACCGGCGACGCGGCTGCCGCCGCCCGGGTACAGGTCCAGGGAGACGTCGACGGTGGACCTGCCCCGCTCGTCCGACGCCGGCGGGAGCGGCGGCACCAGGTGGTCGAAGAAGCCGTCGTTCTCGTCGTAGGTGATGAACAGTGCCGTCCTCGCCCACACCTCCGGGTTGGAGGTGAGCGCGTCGAGGACCTGGGAGATGTACCAGGCGCCGTAGTTGGAGGGCCAGTTGGAGTGCTCGGAGAAGGCCTCCGGGGCGGCGATCCAGGAGATCTGCGGCAGCTTGCCGGCCTTCACGTCGGCGCGGAGCCGGTCGAAGTAGCCGTCGCCGTTCTTGACGTCGGTGCCGGTGCGGGCCTTGTCGTACAGCGGGTCGCCGGGGGCGGCATTGCGGTACTTGTCGAAGTAGAGCAGCGAGTTGTCGCCGTAGTTGCCGCGGTAGGCGTCCTGGATCCAGCCCCAGGAGCCCTGGGCGTCGAGGCCGTCGCCGATGTCCTGGTAGATCTTCCAGGAGACCCCCGCCTCCTCCAGGCGCTCGGGGTACGTCGTCCAGTCGTAGCCCAGTTCCTCGTTGCCCAGGACGGGGCCGCCGCCGCGGCCGTCGTTGCCGGTGTGACCCGTCCACAGGTAGTAGCGGTTGGGGTCGGTGGAGCCGATGAAGGAGCAGTGGTAGGCGTCGCAGACGGTGAACCTGTCGGCGAGCGCGTAGTGGAAGGGGATGTCCTCGCGGGTGAGGTACGCCATGGTCGTGGTGCCCTTGGCGGGCACCCACCCGTCGTAGCGGCCGCCGTTGTAGGCCGCCTGCCCGTCGGGCCAGCTGTGCGGGAGGCCTTCGAGGAACTGCATGCCGAGGTCGTCGGCGGTCGGGTGGAAGGGCAGGAGGTGCCCGGCGCCGTCCGGCTGGTGCCACACGGACTTGCCGCCGGGGAGCGTCACGGGATGCGGGTCGCCGAAGCCGCGCACGCCCCGCAGCTTGCCGAAGTAGTGGTCGAAGGACCGGTTCTCCTGCATCAGCACGACGATGTGCTCGACGTCCTCGATCGTCCCGGTGCGGTGGTGGGCGGGCAGTGCGGCGGCGCGCTCGATGCTGCTCGACAGCGCACCGAACGCCGTGGTGGCACCCGCGATCTGGAGGAATCTGCGCCGGTTGACTTCGGACATGGATGAAGAACCTCTCGTGCGGGGCGGGTTCGGCGGCCGGTCGTTCGCTGAGGAAGTGCGCGCGCAAGGAGTGTTCCAAGGGCACGCAACGCGGGGGAAGGCACGGATGGCGCCCACGTGAAGGCCGACGGTACGGGGGGTGCGCGACGGAACACCGGCCGCGGCACCGAAGGCGACGACGCGCGGGCGCGCGGAGGGCGGCACGCGGACGGCACCGAAGGCGGCGCACGGGCGGCACGGAGGGCGGCGCGCGGGCGGCCGGAAACCTGCGGATGGCCGAGAAGCCGCCGCCCGCCCACGCGTCGGGCGCGGGCCGGGCGCGGCCGTACGCGCCAAATCCTCCGGACCGACCCCGGGGCCGGGCGCCACCGCCCGCACCTCCACTCCCCTGTGTCACAGAGCGAACACCGTGCGCGTTTGCCGACCTCCCGACATCGACACACCTTCGCCACACCGCCTTCACACGGGGCACACTTCCGGCCGCCAGGGGCCCGCGGCCGCCCGGCGGAGCAGACGGGGCGGCCGCGCCTGCCTAGCCTCCCGACTCATGCGATCACCACTGATGAGACGCCTCGGACTCAGCACCGTCCTCGCCGTCGTCCTGGCCGTGTTCGGCCTGACGCCCGCCGCGAGCGCGGACCCGGCCCCGGCCGCGCTGACGTTCGCCACCGACAGCGCGACCACCACGCCCGGCGGCACGGTGAACCTGTCGATGACGATCACCAACAACAAGACCTACGACATCTGGTTCGTGTACCAGACGATCGACCCGACCTGGCTGACCACCCAGCGCCCCGACCTGAAGTACGCCTTCACCGGCTGCTCCCTGGCGACGGCCGCCGGCGCCACCCCCTGTTCCGGGACCGGACCGGCGAACCTCGGCGCCAACTACGGGGCCACCGTCCCGCCCGGCCAGAGCCGCACCGTCACGCTGACGCTCCAGATCGCCGCCGACTCGGGCTGCAACGGCAACATCGGCTTCTACTCGTACTTCTACGCCGAGTTCAGCGACACCACGAGCGTCAGCGGCGGACCGGTGCACACGCCCGAGACCCGCGTCCTGTGCGCCTGACAATTCGTCAAAAAGATTCACGGAAAGCCAGGTTGACCTGAAATCGGCCCGTGATCCGAAACCGGCCCGTGAGCGGTACCACCTCGCGGCCGGGATCGCGGGCCCCGGGCCCGGCGGGCCGGTCCGGTCCGCCGGTACGCCCTCCGGGCCCCGGACCAGCAAGCGCTTCCCTCGCGCCACCAGGCACCACGGCGTACCGGCGGACGACGTCGCGGCCCTTCCGGTTCCACCGGCACCTCGTTGGCCACCTGCACTTTTCCGTCATGTTTCGCAACACCACCACGAAAGCTACACACAGACATCACCATGTGACGCGACGGATGCGTCGACGACCGGCTTCTGAGGGGGACGCCGGCGTCGCGCGAGGGGGTGCGTCCGCTCCACGGGAGCCGTGCTCACCCCTGCCCGGGGAGGGGACTTCACCGCATGAAGCGGACCATACGCACCACCGTGCTCACGGTCGGCGCGCTCATCGCCGCGCTCGGCCTGCCGGCCGGCACGGCACACGCCGACACCACCGCACCCCGCGTCGACCTGCGGGTGCTGGTGGTCAGCGACGGGGGCCCGGCCACCGACGCCATCGCGGCCGAACTCGACACGGCCGGCACGCCGTACACCGAGATCGACCTGACGCGGGCGGACCGGCCCGTGATCGACGGCGGCTTCCTGGCCGACACCGTGGACGGCCGGCCGCGCGCCAGGTACCAGGCCGTGGTGCTGCCGAACGACAACCCGTTCCCGGCCGGTTCCACCGAGATGGCGGCCCTCGCGGACTACGAGCGGACGTACGCGGTGCCGCAGGTCGACGCCTACACCTACGCGCGTCCGGAAGCCGGGCTGCAGTATCCGGCGTACGGCGGCTACTCCGGCAGCCTCGACGGCGTGCGGGCGTCGGCGACCGCCGCCGGACTGGCCGGACCCTTCGGCTACCTGGACGGCTCCGTGCCGTTCGAGGACAACGACCCGACCGTCGGGGAGAGTTACGCCTACCTGTCGACCCCCGTCGCGGGCGCCGACTTCACCTCCTACGTCGACGCGCCGATCCCGGGCCGGGCGACCCGGGGCTCCCTGGTGGGCGAGTACCGGCACGACGGGCGGCGCGAGCTGGTCGTCACGTTCGTCTACAACCGGTACCAGCAGCAGTTCCGGCTGCTGGCCCGCGGCATCGTGGAGTGGATGACCGGCGGTGTGCACCTGGGCTCCTCCCGGAACTACTTCGCGGTGCACGTGGACGACGTGTTCGCCGCCGACGACCGCTGGAACACCACGCTGAACTGCACCCCGGGCGACGTCGACTGCACCGACCCGAACGCCGCCCCGGACCCGATCCGGATGACGCCCGCCGACGTCGACCACGCCGTCTCCTGGCAGCGGGAGCACGGCCTCACCCTCGACTTCGCCTACAACGGCGCGGGCAGCGTCGACCACCGCGAGGACAACGCCGGCGCCGACCCGCTCGCCGACCGGCTGATCGCCGGACGCGACGCGTTCCGCTGGATCAACCACACCTACACGCACGCCTTCCTCGGCTGTGTGCAGGACATCTCGGTGGTGCCGTGGAAGTGCGCCACCGACGCCGACGGCACCACGCGGTGGGTGAGCCGCAACGAGATCGCGGACGAGATCGCGGCCAACCGGGCGTGGGGCGAGAGGGCGGGACTCCCCCTGGAGAACGACGAGTTGGTCACCGGCGAGCACTCGGGCATGAAGGTGCTGCCGCAGCAGCCGGTGGACAACCCGAACCTGGCGCTCGCCCTCGGCGACAACGGCGTCACCTGGCTCGGTTCGGACAACTCCCGTGAGCCCGACCAGCGTCCGGTCGGCCCGGCGACCACCGTCCCCCGCTACCCGATGAACGTCTTCTACAACGCGGGCCGCGCCGCCGAGCAGGTCGACGAGTACAACTGGATCTACACGAGCCGCGCCCAGGGCGGCAGCGGCATCTGCGAGGACAACCCGGCGACCACCACCTGCCTCGCGCCCCGCTGGACCCGGCCACCGGCTACACCGGGCACATCGTGCCGCTGGAGACGCGGATCGCCCTCGGACACGTGCTGTCCAACGACCCCAGGCCGCACTTCATCCACCAGTCGAACCTCGCCGAGGACCGCATCGCCTACCCGGTGCTGAGCGGCGTCCTCGACCGCTACGCGGCGCTGTTCGCGGACGACGCCCCCGTGGTGAACCCGCGGATGAGCGAGATCGGCACCGAGCTGGCGCGCCGGGCCGCCTGGCGCGGCGCCCTGCGGAGCGGCGAGGCCACGGCCTACCGCATCGGCGGCACGGTCACCGTCGAGGCACCGGCCGGGCTCCGGATCCCCGCGACCCTGCCCACCGGCTCCACGCTGAACGGCGCCGCGTTCGGCGCGCCGTACGCGGGCCTGGTGTCCGGCTGGACGCCCTCCGCCGGCACCCCGCTCACCCTCACCCTGCCGGCCTCCACGCCCGCCCCGGCCGACTCCGCCCCGGCCACCGGCGCTCCCGCCGCCGCGGTCACCGCCCCGGCCCCGGACACCCGCGTCCCGGCGGGCGTCACCGAGCCCGTCGCGTCCTCCGCCGGGAACTGAACGGCGCACCGACCGCACCCCACCGAAGGTCCCGGCCGCCCGCCCGCGGCCGGGACCGCCACTGGCGAAACGGCTCCCCGGCGGGGCCCGCCGCCGGGCACGACCACCCCACACCTCGGCCGTGGAGCACCTCGATGCACGTTCCCCACGGCGCGCGACGCCCCGGCGCGACGCGCGTCACCCTGCTCACCGAAGGCACCTATCCGCACAGCCACGGCGGCGTGAGCGTCTGGTGCGACCAACTCGTCCAGGGCATGCCCGACATCGACTTCGACGTCCTCGCCGTCACCGGCACGGGACGCGAACCCCTGGTGTGGGAGCTGCCGCGCACGTCACGCGGGTGCGGTCCGTCCCCCTGTGGGGCGCCCCGCCCGAGGGGCGCCCGCCACGCGGCCGGTCCCGCGACCGGCTCGCCGCCGCCTACGAACGGTTCCTCACCGCACTCCTCGACCCCTGCGCCCAGGACGGGTTCGCGCCCGCCCTGTACACCATGGCAAGGGCGGCGGCGGACGGCGGTCTGAGCGCGTTCCTGCGGGGCGACCGGGCGATCGCCCTGCTGACCTCGGTGTGGAACCGTCCCGGTCTGGCCGTCCGCGAGGCCCGGCCGACCGTCCATGACGCGCTGACCGCGACGGCCCTGCTGGAACACGCCCTGCGCCCGCTGGCCGTACCGCCGCCGGAGAGCGGGGTCGCGCACGCGGTGAGCGGCGGCGTCGCGGCCCTGCCCGGCCTCGCCGCCCTCGAACGGCACGGTGTGCCACTGCTGTTGACCGAGCACGGCGTCTACCTGCGGGAGCGCTACCTGGGTTACCGCACCGCCCCCTACCGCTGGCCGGTGAAGGCGGTCGTCCTCGGCTTCTTCCGGCTGCTGGCGGAGGAGACCTACCGCCGGGCCGCGCTGATCACCCCGGGAAACCGGTACAACCGGCTGTGGGAGGAACAGGGCGGCGCCGCCCCGGAGTCGATCCGCACCGTCTACAACGGGGTGGACCCCGCCGCGTTCCCGCCGGCCGGGCCCGAGCCGCGGGCGCTCACCCTCAGCTGGGCGGGCCGGGTCGATCCGATCAAGGACCTGGAGACCCTGATCCGGGCCTTCGCCCTGGTGCGGGCCCGGCTGCCGGACGTGCGGCTGCGGCTGTTCGGCGGGACGCCGCGGGGCGGGGAGGCGTACCGGGAGCGGTGCGAGGCGCTGGCCGCCGGGCTGGGGCACGCGGACGCCGTCACCTTCGAGGGCCGCGTCGACGACATCAAGGACGCCTACGCGGCCGGCAACGTCGTGATGCTGTCCAGCATCAGCGAGGGTTTCCCGTTCACGCTGATCGAGGCCATGTCGTGCGGACGGGCCACCGTCTCCACCGACGTGGGCGGGGTCCGGGAGGCGGTCGGCGAGACCGGTCTGGTGGTGCCGCCGCGCGATCCGGCCGCGATGGCCGCCGCCGCGCTGGAACTGCTGGGCGACCCGGCGCGGCGCCGGGCGATGGGCGAGGCGGCACGGCTGCGGGTGATCGAGCAGTTCACCCTGCGGCAGACCATCGACACGTTCCGCGCCATCTACCGTGAACTGCCCACGGTGAGAAAGGAGTTGCCCGATCGGATCGTCCTGCCCGCCCCGGCGGTCACCGGCACGGGGAGCCTCGCCGGATGAGCGGGCCGATGTTCCTCGAACCCGGCGGCGCCGAACAGGACACGCTGGCGCTGCGGCTGGCGACGCCCCGCCCGCCCCGCCGCCGCCCGCGCTGGGCCCTGGACGAGGACACCCTCGCCGTCCGGCTGCCCCGGCGGGCCCCGACGAGGAGGCGGTCAGCGCCCTGGCCGCCGAACTCGCCGACCGCGTCGGCCCCGCCGTCCACCCCTACGAGGTGGCCGCGCTGCTGGAGGCGGAGGGCCTGTCCGCCTCCGTGATCAAGGAGCGGTACGGCCACCCGGACCTGTTCTCGCTCGCCTCCGCGCTGTACGAGAGGGTGCCGCGGACCTTCCCCGAACCCGCGCCCGCGCCCGACCCCTGGCGCCCGGACACCGTGCGCTGTCTGCTGCGGGGCGCCCTGTTCGCCCTGCCGGGCCTGGCCTACCCGCTGACCGCGCCCCTGTGGGACGCCGGCCGCCACACCGCCGTGCTGGTGGTGGCCGCGCTGCTCTCCTGGGCCTGGGGGCAGGCGCTGGGGCACCGGGCCCACCTGCGGATGGCGGCCGGGCGCCGCGAGGCCGGCCGTACCCTCCTCCTCGGCGCGCCCCTCGGGGCGGCGGTCGCCACGGCCGCCGCCGCGCCGGTCGCCGGGGCGGGCCGGTGACGCTGGTCGCGGCCGCGCAGTCGGTGTACCTGGCGGCGGCCGGCGTGCTGCTGGTGCTGGGCCGGAGCGGCTGCTGCTGGCCGCGCTCGGTCCGCTGATCGCCGGTGGTGCCGTGCTGCCGTGGTGGGACCTCGCGCCGTCGCTGCGGGTCGGGCTGCCGCTGCTGGCGCTGCTCGCCGTGCTCGCCGCCACCGGCCACGCGCTGCGCACCGTCCTCGCCGTCCCGCCGGCGCCGGCCGCGGCCCGGCCGGGGCTGCTGCGGTCGCTGCCGTACGGGCTGTTCGGGCTGGCGGCCGGGGTGCTGGTGCTGCTGGAGGGCCACGAGGAGCCGTACGCCGTGATCGTGCTGACCGTCAGCATGGGACCGGCGGAGTGGTTGCTGTACCGCTACCGCGGGCTGTCCGTCGCCGCGCTGCGCGCCGCCGCGACGCCCGCCGGCTTCCTGCTGCGCTCGGCCGGCGTCCTCGCCCTCTGCCTGCTCGCGTACGTCCTGCCGCTGCTGCCCGCGGCCCTGCTCACCGGCGCCGATCCGGCCGTCCTGCTGCCGCTCGCCGCCGCGCTGTGGACCGGGCTGCTGCTCCAGGCGTTCGGGCGGCCTGGCCGTCCGCCGCGATCTGCCTCACGGCCGCGGCCGGCGCCTCGGCGGCCGCCCTGTTCCGGCTGCCCCCGGCCCGGCCGCCCTGCCCCTGTGCTGCGGCGCCGCCGCGCTCTGTCTGGCCGGGTGCGCGCTGTGGCTCCTCGGCCGTCCGGCCCCGCACGCCTGACGGCACGCCCGCTCCGCCGCCCACGCCCCGACGACCACCGGCAACACCACCCATGACCGTCAACGACCGGAAGGATCAAACAAGTTGACCTCCGCACCGCTCGCCGCCGTCACCGGAGCCGAGGGTTTCATCGGCTCGCACCTCACCGAGGCGCTGGTCGCCTCCGGCCACCGGGTGAGAGCCATGGCCCAGTACAACTCCTTCTCCTCCTACGGCTGGTTGGAGACACTGCACCCGGACGTCCTGGACCAGGTGGAGATCGTCCTCGGCGACGTCCGGGATCCCGGCTCGGTCCGCGGGCTCCTCGACGGCGCCGACGTGGCCTACCACCTGGCCGCGCTGATCGCGATCCCGTACTCCTACCAGGCACCCCACAGTTACGTGGACACCAACGTCACCGGCACCCTCAACGTGCTGGAGGCGGTCCGCGCGCTGGGCACGCCCCGGCTCGTGCACACCTCCACCAGCGAGACGTACGGCACCGCGCGGACCGTGCCGATCACCGAGGACCACCCCATCAACACCCAGTCCCCGTACGCCGCTTCGAAAGCGGGCGGGGACCGGCTCGCCGACAGCTACCACGCGAGCTTCGACACCCCGTGGTCACACTGCGGCCGTTCAACACCTTCGGGCCCCGCCAGTCGATGCGCGCGGTCATTCCCACCGTCATCGGGCAGGTGGCCGCCGGGAGCGGACGATCACCCTCGGCGACCTGCGTCCCACGCGGGACTTCACGTTCGTCGAGGACACCGCGCAGGCGTTCCTCGCGGTGGGCTCGGCCCCCGCCGACCGGGTCGTGGGCCGCACCTTCAACGCCGGCACCGGCGGGGAGATCTCGGTCGGGGACCTGGTCGCGCTGATCGGCAAGGTGATGGACACCGCGCTCGACGTGCGCGAGGACGCCGCCCGCATCCGGCCGGCGAACTCCGAGGTGCTGCGGCTGGTCGCCGACGCGAGCCGGCTCGCCGCCGCCACCGGCTGGCAGCCCGCCCACACCCTGGAGGAAGGCCTCGCGCACACCGTGGAGTTCTTCCGCGACCCGGGCAACCTGGCGCGCTACAAGACCGGCATCTACAACATCTGACCCGTCCGGCACGTCCCCGCACAGGCATGAAGGAGGAGCCCCATGCACGCAGTGATCCTGGCCGGAGGCAAGGGCGTCCGGCTGCGGCCGTACACCACCGCGCTGCCCAAGCCGCTCGTCCCCATCGGCGACCAGCACGCCATCCTGGAGATCGTGCTGCGCCAGCTCGCCACGGCCGGCTTCACCAGCTGCACCATCGCCATCGGCCACCTCGGCGAGATCATCCGCGCGTACGTCGGCGACGGCACCCAGTGGGGCCTGGCCGTCGACTACGCCACCGAGGAGAGCCCGCTGGGCACCATGGGCCCGCTGCTGACACTGCGCGACCGGCTGCCGGAGACGTTCCTGGTGATGAACGGCGACGTCCTGACCGACCTCGACTACGCCGACGTCCTGCTCCGGCACCGCGAGTCGGGCGCGCCGCTGACCATAGCGACGTACGCCCGCAGGGTGCACATCGACTTCGGGGTGCTGACCACCACCGACAGCAAGGTCGTGGCGTTCACCGAGAAGCCGAGCATGGACTACCGGGTGTCGATGGGCGTCTACGGCCTGACGCGTTCGACACTGGACGGGTACACGGCCGGACTGCCGCTGGGTTTCGACGAGTTGGTCCTCGACCTGCTGAAGGCCGGCGACGCGCCGCACGCCTACGACTTCGACGGGTACTGGCTGGACATCGGCCGTCCGGACGACTACGACCGGGCCAACGCCGAGTTCACCAGCCGCCGGTCGCTGCTGCTCAAGGGAGCCTGAGCGCCACATGCGCATTCTCGTCCTCGGCCACACCGGCTATCTGGGCGCCCACGTCGCCGAGCGGCTGCGGGCCCTGCCGGGCACGCGGGTCCTCGGCGGCGGACGTTCGCCCGCCGCCGAGTTCCCCGTCGACCTCGCCGCCGTCCGGCCGGAGCAGCTGGCGAAGACCCTGGCCTCGGCCGCGCCCGACACCGTCGTCAACTGCGCGGGCGCGACCGGCGGCGACGCCGTGACCCTCGCGGAGGTCAACGCCCGCGGTCCCGCCGTGCTGTGCGCGGCGCTGCGCGCGGCGGCCCCGGCGGCCCGCCTGGTCCACCTCGGCTCGGCCGCCGAGTACGGGCCCGGCGCCGTGGACACCCGGGTGACGGAGGCGGCGGCCACCAGCCCGGCCGGTCCGTACGGGGCCACCAAGCTCGCGGGGACGGTCGCGGTGACCTCGTCCGGGCTGGACGCGGTGGTGCTGCGGGTGGGCAATCCGGTGGGGCCGGGGGCGCCCGCCTCGGGGCTGCCGGGCCGGATCGCCGGGCTGCTGCGGGCGGCGGGCCCGGACCCGGAGGCGGTGCTGCGGCTGGGCGACCTGTCGGCGTACCGCGACTTCGTGGACGTGCGCGACGTGGCACGGGCCGTGGCGCTGGCGGTCACGGCGCCCGGTCCGCTGCCGCCCGTCCTCAACATCGGCGGCGGGCGGGCGGTACCGGTGCGCGAGCTGGTGCGGCGGATGGTGCGGCAGGCGGGTTTCGCGGGCCGGGTGGAGGAGGGCGCGGCGGGCTCGGCCCGTTCCGCCCGGGTGTCCTGGCAGTGCTCGGACATCGGCGCCGCCGCGCGGGCCCTGGGCTGGCGTCCGGTCCACACCCTCGACGACGCCCTCGCCGCGCTGTGGGGAGGTGAGGGCACGCCGTGAACCTGCTGATTCCGCTGTACGTCCACCCGGCCGAGGACCCGGGCGCCTGGCACCGGCTGATCAGGTCCGCCGCCGGTACCTACGGGGTCGTCCTCAACCCGGCGAACGGGCCGGGCGAGGCGCCCGACCCGGCGTTCGCGGCGGCGGCCTCGGCGCTGCGCGCGGCGGGGGCGCGGCTGCTGGGGTACGTGGACACCGACTACGGGATCCGGGACGCCACGGAGGTCGCCGACGAGGTGCGCCGGCACCGCGAGTGGTACGCGGCCGACGGCTGTTTCCTCGACCGGGTGACGGCGACCGCGGACGGTCTGTCCGCCTGCCGCCGGCTGGTGCGGGCGCTGCGGCGGCAGGGGCGGGGACGGTCGTGCTGAATCCCGGCGTCCACCCGGCGGTCGGGTACGCCCGGCTGGCCGACCTGACCGTCACCTTCGAGGGCCACTGGTCGACGTACGTCTCGGCGTTCAGCAGACCGGCGTGGACCGCCCGGCAGGCGCCCGAGCGGCTGTGCCACCTGGTCTACGGGGTGCCGGAGGCGCTGGTGCCGCTCGCCGTGCGCACCGCGCACGAGCGCGGCGCGGCGGTCTGCGGTCCCGTCACCGGTGGACTCCCCAACCCATGGGCCGAGTTGAGTCCGGCATTGAGCGGGTCCGGTCGTGAGGCGGGTGGTGGCGGGCCTGGCGGCGCTGGCCGCCGTGCTGGTGGCGGCGCTGAGCGGCTGTTCCGGGGACGGCCACGGCGACGGCCCGGGCCCGACGGCGGGGCCCCGGTGGCAGCCGCGCCCCGGCCTGGCCTGGCAGTGGCAGCTCGACGGCAGGGTCGACCCGTCGGCCGACGTGCCCGTGTACGACATCGACGGCTTCGAGAACTCCGCGGCCGACGTGGCCCGGCTGCACCGGGACGGCCGCAGGGTCATCTGTTACGTCAACGTCGGCGCCTGGGAGAGCTTCCGGCCCGACCGGGACGCCTTCCCGCGCGCGGTGCTCGGCGGGCCCAACGGCTGGGCGGGCGAACGGTGGCTGGACATCCGGCGGATCTCCGTCCTGCGGCCGTTGATGGCGAAGCGTTTCGACATGTGCCGCGACAAGGGTTTCGACGCGGTGGAACCCGACCTGGTGGAGGGGTACGGCAACGAGACCGGCTTCCCGCTCACCGCGCGCGACCAGCTCCGCTACAACCGCATGATCGCCCGGCTCGCCCATGAGCGCGGCCTGTCGGTGGGGCTGAAGAACGACCTCCCCCAGGTCCCCGAGCTGGTCGCCGACTTCGACTTCGCGGTGAACGAGGAGTGCGCCCAGTACGACGAGTGCGGCCGCCTCACCCCGTTCGTCGCGGCGGGCAAGGCGGTCTTCCACGTGGAGTACACCGAGCCGGCCGGGGAGTTCTGCCCCGAGTCCCGCAGACTGCGCCTGTCGTCGATGCTGAAGAAGCCCGAGCTGGGGGTGTGGCGCAGGCCCTGCTGAGCGCGGGCCCTGCTGAGCGCGGGCCCTGCCGAGCGGAGCCGGGGCACGAATCCGTCGGGGCACGAACGGTACCGGGGCGCGGTGCCGGGGGCGCGGAGCCGGCGCCTCACGGGCGGACCGGATCGAAACGTTTGCGTTTCGCTCGCCGCACGCCTAGGCTAGGTGTACGAAACGGTTTCGTTTTATCCGTTTGTGACCCGCTTGTCACCGGCTTCCTCCCCCACCACGACTGGAGTACGTCCCCATGGCTCAGACAGCCGCAGCACCGGACACGGTGTCGCCCGGCAGGAGCGGCTCACCGGCCGAGGCCGCCGGGCCCCGCCACCGGTGGTGGATCCTCGCCGTCATCGGGCTCGCCCAGCTGATGGTCGTCCTGGACGCGACCATCGTGAACATCGCCCTGCCGTCCGCCCAGGCCGACCTCGGCTTCTCCGACGGCAACCGGACCTGGATCGTCACCGCCTACTCGCTGGCCTTCGGCAGCCTGCTGCTGCTCGGCGGCCGGATCGCCGACCTCTTCGGCCGCAAGCCCGCCTTCCTCGTCGGCGTGAGCGGCTTCGCGGCCGCCTCCGCCGTGGCCGGCGCGGCCACCGGCTTCGAGATGCTCGTGGCGGGCCGCGCCCTCCAGGGCCTGTTCGGCGCACTGCTCGCGCCGGCCGCGCTCTCCTTGCTGACCACCACCTTCACCGAACCGAAGGAACGCGCCAAGGCCTTCGGCATCTTCGGCGCGATCGCCGGCTCCGGAGCGGCCGTCGGGCTGCTGCTCGGCGGTGTCCTCACCGAGTACCTGGACTGGCGCTGGACCCTCTACGTCAACCTCTTCATCGCGGCCTTCGCCATCGTCGGCGGCTCGCTGCTGCTCCGGCGCACGGCGCGCGACCCCGGCTCCCGGCTCGACATCCCCGGCACGGTCCTCGTCACCACCGGCCTGTTCGGCATCGTCTACGGCTTCTCCAACGCCGAGTCCCACGACTGGGACTCGCCGCTGTCCTGGGGCTTCCTGGCCGCCGGCACCGTGCTGCTGACGCTCTTCGCATGGTGGCAGACCAGGGCGTCGCACCCGCTGCTGCCGCTGCGGGTGCTCCTGGACCGCGACCGCGGCGCGTCCTTCACCGCCATGCTGGTCTCCAGCGCCGGAATGTTCGGCGTGTTCCTCTTCCTGACCTACTACCTCCAGCTCAGCCTCGGTTTCTCCGCCGTCCGGACGGGCCTGGCCTTCCTCCCGATGGTCGGCGCCCTCATGGTGAGCGCCACCCTGTCCACCAGCGTCCTGCTGCCGCGCGTCGGGCCGAAGACCGTGGTCCCGCTCGGCATGCTGCTCGGAGCGGCCGGCATGGTCTGGCTGACCGCCCTCGGCCTGGACAGCACCTACGCGGCCGACGTCCTGCCCCCGCTGCTGGTCACCGGCCTCGGCATCGGCCTGATCATGGCCCCCGCCATGAGCGTCGCCACCAGCGGTGTGGCCACCGAGGACGCCGGGGTCGCCTCGGCCTCCGTCAACACGATGCAGCAGATCGGCGGCTCCATCGGCACGGCCCTGCTCAACACCCTCGCGGCCGGCGCCGCCACGTCGTACCTGGTCGGCAAGGACCCCTCGGACAAGCTGACCCAGGCCCGGGCCGCGCTGGAGTCCTACTCCACCGCCTACTGGTGGTCGGCCGGCTTCTTCGTGGTCGGCGCGCTGGTCACGGCGCTGCTCTACCGGCGCGGCGTCCCGACGGCGGACGCGGACGCCGCCCCCACCGTCCACATGTGAGCGGCATGTGGTGATCCGCGCCGGCCCGTGGGGACGGGGAAGGCGCGGTCGACGGGCCCGGTGCACACGCGCACCGGGCCCGTCGGCATGCCGCAGCGTTTCTCCCGCGACGCCGGCCGGGCTCCCGCGTCCGGCGCGAGCCGCGCGGCCGGGCCGCCGCCGGCCCCACGGCTCTGGGTCCGACCACGGCACGCGGGGCGACGGCACCCCGCCGGCCGGGACGGCGGAGCCGTGACCGCGCAGCCGACCGCCCTCGGGCGAGAAGGTGCGGCGCGCGTCCCGCTGACCCGGGCGCCGTCGGCGACCTGAACGCCGACGGTGCCCGGTCAGGCCTCGGGGCGGGGACCACGCTGAGGTGCCCCGCGGTGCGGCGCGGACGCCGTCCGCCACGGGGCGCGGGCGCGGGTGCCTCGCGCGGCACCATCGTCAGCCGCGTGTACCCCATCTCACGCAGCGTGCGCGGAGTCTCACCGACGATACGGCACTCGGTGGCGGGCCGGCGCGGGTCGGGGTGGAGCAGGGTGCGGACCGCTCCGTCGTGCTCGACGGCGTCCTCCCCCATGGCACGCACCCAGTGCGGCAGTCCCTGCCGGTAGGCGGCCTCCATCAGGGGATCCTGGGCGATCTCGCGGCGGATCGCCTGCAGGACGGGGTCGTGGCCGTGCCGTTCGAGGGTCGCGGCGAACCGGGCGAGCACGGGCAGGCACCAGCCGGCCTCGTGGTCGCCGAGAACCGACGCCGCGTCCGGGTGGAAGAGGACGAACCGCAGGAAGTTGTCGTCCGGCAGCGCGGTCGGATGCGGGCTCACGTCGCGGAAAAGTGACGCGAAAGCGGCGTTGGCGAGGACGACGTCCCAGCGGTGGTCGAGAACGACGGAAGGAAAGGGCACGGCCTCCAGGTATGCGGCGTAGTCCCGTAGGTAGGACTGGGCCTCGGGACTCTCGGGGACGGGCCGCGGTACCGACCGCTGCCCACCTGCCTGATACGCCATCGGGAGGTCACCCCTCTTGCCTCTGCGGCCTTCACGCGGCGTGCCGATCCTGCTGCCCGGCGCGCGGCGTGTCAACTATCGTGGCATTCGGCGCTCGTTGACGGCTGAAATTGGCCACAGTTGTGGCGAGACCTGGATGTGAGTTCGAAAGACCGGTTACTCTCCGGGCAGTTCACGGCGATCGCGTGTGCCCGTGAGAGGCTCGTGAGAGACGTAGGAGACCTGTCGGTGACGGATGGCTTCGAGGTTCCGGGCGCCACGGCGACGGTGCTGTTGTCGGCCGTCGTCGCCCGCGTCACCGCTCTCGCCGACCGGCTCGGCGTACCGCACGCGGAGGTCTTCGGCACCGGACGGCTGTCCGTCGCCTCCGGTGTTCCCGAGTCCGTGGTCAAGGCCCTGCTGAGCGGCCGTCCGGCGGGGGAACCGGACGTGCAGGCCAGGTTCCTGCAGCGACTGGACCTGTTGCGCCGCACCCGGCTCAAGCCCAACGGCCGCAAGTACACCCAGCAGGAGATCGCCGACGGCGCCGGCATGTCGCGGCAGCAGGCAGGCGCCCTCATCAACGGCGACCGCCGCCCCACCATGGAGCACTGCGACGCCCTCCAGCGCTTCTTCCGCGTGCACGCCGGCTTCCTCACGGCCGAGGACCCCGAGGCCCTGGCGGGCGCCCTCCAGCACATCGAGCAGGAGCTGCTCCAGAAGCTCGCGGCCCGGGAGGCGGCCGCGGCCGCCGAGGACCCGCTGGAGCGGCTGCTCCAGGACCACGGAGTGCGCGGGATCGCGTGGCGGGCCGCCCAACTGCCCACCGATCAGCACCGCGACAAGGTCGCCGAGTGGCTGGACATGCTCCTGGAGAGCGTGAAGCGGCCGGAGTCGTGATCCGGAGGAGAGCTGGGAGGACTGTGGGCATCGCCAAGGACATGCGCCGGCTGTGCGGCGAGCTGGTCGCGGAACTGACCCTTCCCGCCCCCGCCGCCCCCGCCGACCTGTACGCGGCCCTGTGCGAGGGCATGAGCCGCCGCCGCGGCCGCCCGGTCGTCTTCCGTACGGCCGCGTTCCCGCCCGGCACCGCCAGCGGTCTGTGGCTCGACATGGCCGACCAGGACCTCGTCGTGATCGAGGAACGCACCGCTCCCGACCACCAGTTGGTGATCCTGGGCCATGAGCTGTGGCACATGAAGGCGGGGCACTGCGGTCACCACGTGGAGGGCGCCGCGGTCGCGGCCCGGCTGCTCCACGACGGGGCGGACCTCCAGGCGACGGTCCGCAGCGTCGCCGCGCGCACCCGGTTCGACCAGGCGGAGGAGCGGGACGCCGAGAGCTTCGGCCTGCTCCTCGCCAGCAAGTGCCGTACCTGGCTGCCCGGTTCGTCGCCGCGCGGCCGTGGGCGGCGCGATCACCTGGCGGGCCGGATCGAGGCGGCGCTCGGGTACCTCGGACCGCAGGACCGGGCCGGCGGCTGAGCGGAACCGCCCCCTCGGACCGCAGGACCGGACCG
Organism: Streptomyces sp. Tue 6430; assembly: GCA_021568835.1. Taxonomy (GTDB): domain Bacteria; phylum Actinomycetota; class Actinomycetes; order Streptomycetales; family Streptomycetaceae; genus Streptomyces. The sequence continues at coordinate 146,432 of JAKGSH010000001.1, read as the reverse complement.
GCGGCCCGGCGGGGCCGTGGCCGAACGGGACCGTGATCGTGCGGTCCGGCGCGGCAATCCGGCCGGAGCGGGTCGGCCGGAGCGGGTCGGCCGGAGCGGGTCGGCCGGAGCGGGTCGGCCGGCCCCGGTTCCGTGGACGGGGCCGGTGCGGAGCGGTCACCGGCCACCGGCCACCGGCCGTCGACTCTCCCACTGGGGCTTCGAACGCCCCGGCCTCGGCCGAGCGGGCGAAAGCCTGCCCGGGAAGGCCGGATTGTCAGTGGTGGGCGGCAGGCTTGGAGGTGCGCCGCCGTGCGGGGGCGTACGCGCCGGACGGGCGCGGGGGAGACGACGCCGACACGGGGAGAGCCGACCGATGCCCACTGCCGTACTGAGCGACCGCGAGCGCACCGCCGTGCAGGCCTACCTGCGACTGCTCCACACCGTCCGGGCGGCGTTCGGGGACGACGCGGGCGGTCCGCCGTACGACCGGCTGCCGCCGGTGGTCCCGCCCGCCGTTCTCGCCGAGGCGGAGCAGGCCCTGGCGGCCGCCGGCCTCACGGGCGGCGAGGAGGAGTTCTTCCGGCTGCTGCACAGCTGGTTCCCGGACCGGTGACGGCGGGAGGACCGGGCGCCGGGACCACGGGCTCGCGGGGTCGCGGACCCGTGGTCCCGCGGACCCGCAGGTCCGCGGGGTTCAGCCGTGCGGGACGGTGATCGCCGTCGCCACCAGTCCGCCGCCGACGGTCCAGCCGCCCTCGAAGTGTCCGAGGCGGTCGCCGCCGACCACCGGTCCGGGGACGAGGAGCCGGGCCCTGAGCGTGCCCCGCGAGCCGCCCGCGGGGCCGGGGTCGATCTCGATGTCGGCCTCGGCGAAGTCCAGCCACTTCCGGGTGAGGGGGAACCACGCCTTGTAGACGGATTCCTTGGCGCTGAACAGCAGCCGGTCCCAGTGCACCTCGGGCCGGTCCGCGGCCAGCCGGCGCAGCCGTTCCTGCTCCGCGGGCAGGGCGACGGCGGACAGGACGCCGTCGGGGAGCGGCTGGTGCGGTTCGGCGTCGATGCCGAGGGAGGCCAGGTCGGCGGCCCGGACCAGGGCGGCCGCCGCGTAGCCGTCGCAGTGGGTCATGCTGCCGGCCAGTCCGGCCGGCCACCGGGGGGCGCCGCGTTCGCCGGGCAGCACGGCCTGCGGGGGCACGCCGAGCTTGTCCATGGCGCGGCGGGCGCAGGAGCGTACGAGGGTGAACTCCCGGCGCCGTTTGGCGACGGCCCGCACCACGAGTGCCTCCTCCTCCGGGTGGAGGGGTTCGCCGCCGAACTCGCGGACGCCGTCCTCGCCGTGCGCCTCCACGGCGACCACCGTCTCCGGCAGCAGCTCCTCGATCACGCGTTCTCGTCCTTCCGGGGCAGGATGCGGCGCGGGCGGCCGGGCGGCTGCGGGCGTTTGCGCCACTCGCGGGGGTAGCCCACCGACACCTCCTCGAAGCGGACGCCCTCGTGCCAGGTGGTCCGCGGGATGTGCAGATGGCCGTAGACCATGGCGGCGACGCGGAAGCGGCGGTGCCAGTCGGCGGTCAGCCGGGTGCCGCACCACATGGCGAACTCGGGGTACCACAGGACGTCGGTGGGGTGGCGGTCCAGCGGGTAGTGGTTGACGAGGACCGTGGGGAGGTCCTCCGGGAGGGCGGCGAGCCGGCGCTCGGTCTCGGCGACGCGGGCCCGGCACCAGTCCTCGCGGGTCGGGTAGGGGTCTGGGTGCAGCAGGTACTCGTCGTTGCACACGACGCCCGTCCCGTACGCGTACTCCAGGCCTTCCTCCTTGGTGGCGCAGCCGGCCGGGAGGAACGAGTAGTCGTACAGCAGGAACAGCGGGGCGACGGCGACGGGGCCGCCGGGGCCCTCCCACACGGGATAGGGGTCCTCGGGAGTGGTCACGCCCAGCTCGCGGCACACCTCGACGAGGTGTTCGTAGCGGGCGACGCCCCGCAGGGTGACGGTGTCCTTGGGGTGGGTCCACAGTTCGTGGTTGCCGGGGGCCCAGACGACCTTGCGGAAACGGCTCGCGAGGGTCTTCAGCGTCCACTGGATGTCGGCCACGCTCTCCGAGACGTCACCGGCGACCAGCAGCCAGTCCTCGTCGGTCTCCGGGGCCATGCCCTCGACCAGGGCCCGGTTCTCTGGATAGCCGATGTGCAGATCGCTGATGGCCAGCAGCTGCCCGGCTCCACCGGCCGTCGACGTCACACTGTGCTCCGTTCCCCGGCTCTCGCCGTCACCGCGCGCACGAACGACGGCGCGGCCGTCCCATCCTTACCCGTGTTCGCGCCCGGTACGGGCATGATCGGAAAATCCGTAACACGCGCGTTGCACGAGGCGCCTTCGGGAAGCCGTATGATCGCCCCAACACCACCGCCCCGACCTGCCTTCGCGCAGGGCGGTTTGGTGTCCCTCCACTCCCCCCTGCCCGGGCCGGGCCTGCTTCGCCCTGCCCGTGAACCGTGAAAGGCGGCCTGCATGGTCTCTCGCGTACGCGTCTGGCTCAACCGCACGTACGCGGAGAACGTGTTCTTCATGGATCAGCTGCGGCGAAATCCGAGCGACCGCGCCGTGGACATCCACGCCACCCACGGTGACGTCGACTCGCCCGTGCTGGCCGCCGCCGACACCGCCGACCTGGAGCCGGAGGGCCTGTCCCCCGCCGCGTACGTCGAGTACGCCCTCGACCAGTGCCGGCGCCGCGGCATCGACGTGTTCGTGCCCCGGCTGCACCAGGCGGCGATCGTGGCGCACCGCGCGGACTTCGCCGCGGCCGGGACGGCGCTGCTCGCCCCGCCGCCGGAGGCCGTCGCGGTCTTCCACGACAAGGTGATCGCCTACGAGGCGGTCCAGGCCATCGGTGTGCCCGTGCCGCCGTGGCGGCGGGTCCGTACGGCGTCCGAACTCGTCGCCGCAGTCGAGGCGTTGGAGGCCGACGGCCACAAGGCGTGCTTCAAGCCGGCGTCCGGCGCGGGCGGGGTGGGCTTCCGGATGATCACCCGTGCCCCCTTCTCGCTGGCGCAGCTCAACGGTTTCCCGTCGCCGTACGTCCAGCTGGACAGGGTCGTCGAGGCGCTGGAGCAGGCCGAGGAGCAGGTGGACTGGCTGGTGATGCCGCGGCTGGAGCAGCCGGAGGTGTCGGTGGACTGCCTGACCGGCCCGGACAACCTGATCCGGCTGGCCGTCGGACGCACCAAGAACGGCCGCCGCCGCGGCTTCACCCTCCAGGAGCAGTGGCTGGAGCCGGCCCGGCGGATCGCCGAGGGATTCGGGCTGCACTACCTGTCCAACATCCAGTTCCGGATGTTCGGGGACGTCCCGGTCCTGATGGACGTCAACACCCGTCCGGCCGGCGGGCTGCACCAGCTGTCCCTGTGCGGGGTCAACGCGCCGTGGGCGGCCGTGCAGCTGGCGCTCGGCGAGGACCCCGGCGAGATCGTGCCGCCGTTCCTCGGGCAGGACTACGCGGTGGTGTCGGGACCGCGCCCGCTGGGTGCGGTGCCGCTCACCGCGCAGCGGGCGGCGGAGACGGAGGCGCTGCTGCCGGCCGTGCCCGCACCGGTCGGCTCCGTCGAGGTGGGCCAGGCGGCGCAGGCGCTGCCGCTGTAGGTCCCACCGGTCGGACGGCCTCGCGGTTCACCTCCGTCACGGCCGGTTTCACCGGCTGAACCGCCCGCCCCGAGCACCCCGAAGTCCCCCGAAGTCCCCCGGACGCGATGTCCGGGGGATTTTTTCTTCTCAGGGTGTATCAGGGGCCGGGGTGCGCGCTCTTATCGGTGTGACACCGAAGGCCCACGGAGGGACGACGGGGGATCAGGGGGACGACGGGGGTCACGGGGGACCTTCGTCGGAGCAGGAAGGCACCACCAGCGCCACCGCACGGGGGGACACGGGGGAACCGGGGATCGACGGGGGATCCCCGGAGAACGGGGGAACGGGCCGGCCGGCCGCTGTCACGGGGAGCGACCGGCCGGCCCGAGCACGTCGGCGGCACCACGGTCGAACACCCTTGCCGCGCAGGGGGCTTCGCGGCGAAGGGCGGGCCCGTCGGTCACGGGCCCGCCCGTCCGCCGGACAGTCAGGATCGATCAGGATCGGCCAGAGTCAGTCAGAGTCGGTCAGGACCGGCGGCGGTGGGGGTGCGGCTCAGTCGGAGTGTCAGGATCTGGAAGGGCCGCAGCCGCACGGGGACACCGTCCCCGCCGTCGGTGACGGCCGGCTCCAGCGGTCGCTCCAGCAGGTCCGTGACCTGTGCGCCGGCGAGCGGGAAGCCGGTGCGCAGGGTGCCGGCGGCCCGGCCGCCGCGCGACTCGTAGAGCCGGACGACGACGTCGCCGGACGCGTCGTCGGCGAGCTTCACCGCCTCGACGGTGATGCCCTCGCCCTGGACGGAGACGACCGGCGCGGGCGCGCCCGCCGCGTCGGCCACCCGCAGCGGGAGGTTGAGGGCGTAGCCCTCGGCGACCGCGTCCTCGATGCTCGCGCCGGGCAGCAGCGCGTAGGTGAGGCGGTGCCTGCCCTGGTCGGCCCCGGGGTCCGGGACGCGCGGGGCGCGCACCAGGCTGAGCCGGACGGTGGTGGTCGTGCCGCCGTCCTCGCGGACCGTGCGGGAGACGTCGTGGCCGTAGGTGGAGTCGTTGAGGACGGCCACGCCGTAGCCGGGCTCGCCGATGTGCACCCAGCGGTGGCAGGACACCTCGAACTTCGCCGCCTCCCACGTGGTGTTGGTGTGGGTGGGGCGCTGGACGTGGCCGAACTGGATCTCGGCGGAGGAGTGCGGGGCGCGCACGTCCACCGGGAACGCGGCCTTGAGGATCTTCTCGGCCTCGTGCCAGTCGATGTCGGTCTCGAGGTCGACGCGGGGGCTGCCGGCGCGCAGGGTGACGGTCTGGGTGATCGTCGAGCCCTTGCCGAAGGAGCGGGTGACCCGGACGGCGCCGACGAGCGGGTCGTCCTCCACGACCTCGACGGAGTCCGCCGTCAGGAGGTCGGTGTACCGGTTCTTGTAATGCTTGTCGATGTCCCAGGCGTCCCAGCTGTTCGGGAGGTCGGTGTGCAGGCGCAGCAGGTTGCCGGCGCCGGCGAGGACCTCGCGGCCGGCCCGCAGGTCGAACACCGAGGACAGGGTGCCGTCCTCGGCGATCTCCACCCGCACCAGCCCGTTGTCGAGGACGCGCCCGGCGACCCTGACCGGCTGCGGGGGCCCGTCGGCCGTGAGGGGTGCGCTGCCGCCCGCCGGGACCGTCACGAAGACCGGCGTGCCCGCGCCGGTGCGGACCACCTCGGCGCGGTCGTAGGGGCTGGTGTTGAACACCCGGGGTCCGCCGCCGCCCAGCGCGCCGACGGCCCGTGCCGTCAGTTCCTCCAGCTCCCCCGCCACGCGGGCGTACTCGGCCTCCGCCTCGCGGTGGACCCAGGCGATCGACGAGCCCGGCAGGATGTCGTGGAACTGGTGGAGCAGGACCGTCTTCCACAGCCGGTCGAGCCTCTCGTGGGGGTAGGCGTAGTCCGGTGCGTGCAGCGCGGCCGTCGTCGCCCACAACTCCGCCTCGCGCAGACGGTGTTCGCAGCGGCGGTTGCCCTGCTTGGTGCGGGCCTGGGAGGTGTAGGTGGCGCGGTGCAGCTCCAGGTACAGCTCGCCGTTCCACACCGGGGCGTCCGGGTACTCGGCGCGGGCCTTGGCGAAGAAGTCGTCGGGGTGCTCGACGACGACCTTGGGCGAGCCCTCCAGGTCGGCGAGCCGGCGGGCGCGTTCCATGATCTCGCGGGTGGGGCCGCCACCGCCGTCGCCCCAGCCGAAGGGTGCCAGGGAGCGGGTGCCGGCGCCCTTCTCGGCGTAGTTGCGGACGGCGCGGTCCATCTCCACGCCGCTGAAGCGGGCGTTGTAGGTGTCGATCGGCGGGAAGTGGGTGAAGATGCGGGTGCCGTCGATGCCCTCCCACCAGAAGGTGTGGTGGGGGAAGGTGTTCGTCTGGTTCCAGGAGATCTTCTGGGTGAGGAACCACTCGTTGCCGGCGAGCTTGGCGAGCTGCGGATAGGCCGCGTTGTAGCCGAAGGAGTCCGGCAGCCAGACCCCCTTGGTCTCGATCCCGAAGTGCTCGATGAAGAACCGCTTGCCGTGGACCAGTTGGCGGGCGATGGCCTCGCCGCCGGGCAGGTTGCCGTCGGACTCGACCCACATGCCGCCGACCGGCGCCCACTGCCCCTTGCGCACCGACTCCTGGATGCGCGCCCAGACCTGGGGGTGGTGGTCGCGCACCCATTCGTACTGCTGGGCCTGCGAGCAGGCGAAGATGAAGTCGTCGTACTCGTCGGCGAGCGCGGTGACGTTGGAGAAGGTGCGGGACGTCTTGCGCTTGGTCTCGCGGATCGGCCACAGCCAGGCCGAGTCGATGTGCGCGTGGCCGACGCCCGAGACGGTGTGCGCGCTGGCGTGGGCGGGCCTGGCCAGGACGGGGGCGAGGACCTCGCGGACGGCCGTGGCACTGCCGGAGACGTCGTCCAGGTCGAGGGCGTCCATGGACCGGTCCAGGGCGTGCAGGATCTCGTGCCGGCGCGGCTCGTGCTCACCGAGGTGGACCATGAGTTCGCGCAGGACCTGGAGGTCGAGGTCGAGGTGCCAGACCTGCTCGTCGAGGACGGCGATGTCGGCGCTGCGGAAGGTGTACAGCGGACGGTCGCCTGCCGTCAGGACGTCGCCGAGCGGTGTCGGGGCCGCGAAGCCGTTCGCCAGGATGTCGGGGTTGGAGGCCGCCTCGACCAGGTAGTCGACCACCTCGCCGCCGGCCGCCGGGTTGCCGATCGGCACGTACTGGTTGAGCGGGTTGACCGCCTTCAGCGGGGTGCCGTCGGTCAGGTGGACCAGGGCCTCGGCCTGGTTGCCGGGCCAGTCCTCGGTGAAGCCGAGGTCGACGACCGCCTCGACCCGCCGGCCGGCCCACTCGGCGGGCACCCGGCCGCGCATCCGGAACCAGGTGGTCCCCCACGGCGGGCCCCAGGGCGTGCCCATCACGAAGGGCTCGTACGGGGCGGCCGCGGCCTCCGCGAACGGGACGGGCTCGCCCGGCGCCTGCCAGGCCTCGACGTCGAGGGGCACGGTGGCCGCGTAGACGGCGGGCTTGATGCGCTGGGTGTGGACGCGCTCGACACGCTCCTCGATCCGGCGGCGTTCGTCGTGCATGGGAGGTCTCCAGGGAACCGGGAAGGCGGATGGCTGGAACCTACGGCAAGGAGAAGAACAGGGAAAGCGCTTACCCCGGGTGACTTGCCGGAGGTACACCCCGGCGGGGGGACGTGCCCGAGGGGTGCGTACCCGGGGTGTACGTGCCGGCGCGCGTGCCCCGGGCGCGCTGCGCGAGGCGGGTCCGCCCGCCCGCGGTTCCCTGCGTGAGGCAGGCCCGCCCGTGATGCCCTACCTGAGGTACGCCAGGCCGGGGTGGACGGCGGTGTAGCCCTCGACCAGTCGGCGGGCCACGTTCACGGAGTCGACCAGCGGGTGCAGGGCGAAGGCCTTCACCGCGCCGGTGCGCGAGCCGGACCCGGCGGCGGCCAGCACCTCCCGCTCGACCCCTTCACCGCGCAGACCAGGCCGGTCGCGTGCTCCGGCAGCGGGGCCGCCGCCATGGGGTGGGCTCCGTTGGCGTCGACGAGGCAGGGCACCTCGACGACCGCGTCCCCGTCGAGCACCGAGAGCGTTCCCCGGTTGCGGACGTTGAGGATCAGGGTGGTGCGTTCGTCGCGGGCGATGGCCCGCATCAGGGCGAGGGCCACCTTCTCGTAGCCGCCGGAGAGGTCGTCGGCGTCGCGTTCGCCGGCGCCGGCCGTCTCGCGGTTCTCGGCCATGTAGGTCGCCTCGCGCTCGGCGCGGGTGCGGTCCCAGACGCTCAGTGCCGGCGCGTCGGGCCGGCGCATCTCCTCGTAGAAGCGGGCCTGCTGGTCGCGCAGGAAGGCGCCGCGGGTCTTGTCGGCCCGCTGGTAGGCCTGCACGGTCTCGCGGTTGAAGTAGTAGTAGTGCAGGTATTCGTTGGGGATCGCGCCGAGCGAGCGGAGCCAGTCGGCGCCGAACAGCTTGCCCTCCTCGAACGAGCCCAGCAGCTCGGGGTCGGCGAGCAGGCGCGGGAGTTCGTCGCGGCCGGCGATCCGCAGCCCCCGTACCCAGCCGAGGTGGTTGAGGCCGACGTAGTCGACGAACGCCTCGTCCGGGTTCGCGCCGAGGACGCGCGCGATGCGGCGGCCGAGGCCGACGGGCGAGTCGCAGATGCCGATGACGCGGTCGCCGAGGTGGCGGGACATGGCCTCGGTGACCAGGCCGGCCGGGTTGGTGAAGTTGATGACCCAGGCGTCGGGGGCGAGGCGGGCCACCCGCCGGGCGATGTCGGACGCGACGGGCAGCGTGCGCAGACCGTAGGCGATGCCGCCCGCGCCGACCGTCTCCTGGCCGAGGACGCCCTCCGCCAGGGCCACCCGTTCGTCGTTCGCCCGGCCCTCCAGGCCGCCGACGCGGATCGCGGAGAAGACGAAGTCGGCGCCGCGCAGGGCCTCGTCGAGGTCGGTGGTCGTGGTCACGGTGGGGGCGTCGGCCACCGTCGACGCCTGTTCGGCCAGTACCCGGGCGACCGCGTGCAGTCGGCTGCCGTCCAGGTCGTGCAGGACGACCTCGGTGACCCGCCCCTCGGCATGGTCCGTCAACAGCGCCCCGTACACCAGCGGCACCCGGAACCCGCCGCCGCCCAGAATCGTCAGTCTCACGCTCGCACCTCTCCTGCCGGGACCACCTCGACGCCCGTCTCCTCCAGGGAGGACCGGGTCGCCGGATCCCCCGGCGCGTCGGTCACCGCCACGTCCGGTTCCGGCGGACCGCGGGTCCGCCGACCGCCAGGTCGCCGGCGCGGGCACGCGCCCGGTCGTCGTTGTCGGCCGGCCCCTGCCCGGTAACCGTAACCACTGCCGGGCCCGGGAGGAATCCGGAGCCGGAGCGGTGGTGGACCGGCCGCCCGCCGTCGCCGTCGTCCCGGCCGTGCGCGCCGCCGGGACCCGGTGGCCCGGCCGCCGCCGTCGCGCCTGCTCCTGCGTGCCGGAGAGCGCCGGCGAGGGTGGGTGCGGCTGCCACGCCTCCGAGAACCCGCTGGAGATCACCGGCGCGGGCCGCCGGTGGGGTCGGCCGGTGTGACCGTCGCTCGTTCCGTCGCCCTGTTCGTCGTCGCCGCCCTCTTCGAGATCGGTGGCGCCTGGCCGGTGTGGCAGGGCATCCGCGAGCACAGGGGCTGGATCTGGATCGGCGCCGGCGTCGTCGCCCTCGGCATCTACGGCGTCCACGGCGTCGTGGCCACCTGGCAGTCGGACGACGACTTCGGGCGCGTCCTGGCCGCGTACGGCGGGATCTTCGTGGCCGGGTCGATCGCCTGGGGCGTGGTCGCCGACGGCTACCGGCCCGACCGCTTCGACGTCGTCGGCGCCCTGGTGTGCCTCGCGGGCATGGCCGTGATCATGTACGCGCCCCGCGGTCACTGACCGCGGGGCGGCCGGCCTCCGCTCCGCGCGGACCACGGCCGACGGTGAGGTGCGCGCACCGCGGCCGCACGGTGTGGATCTAGGCTGGCCCACGGAAGGGCCCGGTACCGGCCGGGCGGTGGGAAAGGACGTCCCCATGTCGGAGCACGAGCGGGAGCTGGCCGAGGCCCAGCGGGAGCACTGGCAGCGGACGCACGGCGAGCATCCCGGCATGTACGGCGAGGAGCCGTCCGAGCCGGCCGTCCACGCTGCCGAGGTGTTTCGCGCGGCCGGAGCGGTCGACGTGCTGGAGCTGGGGGCCGGGCACGGCCGCGACGCCCTGTACTTCGCCCGCGAGGGCTTCACCGTCCGGGCCACCGACTTCAGCCCGGCCGGCCTCGACCAGTTGCGGGAGACCGCCCGGGCGCAGGGTGTCGAGGAGCGGGTGACGACAGCGGTGCACGACGTCCGTGAGCCGCTGCCGCTGCCGGACGCCTCTGTGGACGCGGTGTTCGCGCACATGCTCCTGTGCATGGCCCTGTCCACCGGGGAGCTGCACGCCCTGGTCGCCGAGGTCCGCCGGGTGCTGCGGCCCGGCGGGGTCTTCGTCTACACCGTGCGGCACACCGGCGACGCGCACTACGGTGCGGGCACCGGGCACGGTGACGACATCTGGGAGCACGGCGGCTTCGCGGTGCACTTCTTCCCCCGCGACCTGGTCGACTCCCTCGCCGACGGCTGGCTGCTGCGGGAGGTCCACGCCTTCGAGGAGGGCGGCCTGCCCCGCCGTCTGTGGCGCGTCACCCAGACGTCGCCCCGGTGACCGCCCCGGTGCCGGCGGCACGCCGCTTCCGGCCCTCGTGCTGCCGAAAGTGAACGCCGTCCCGGCCGTACCGGACGAAGCGGTCAGGCCAGGGACAGGAAGAGCTTCTCCAGCCGGGCCCGCATCTGCGTGGAGTCGCGCACCTCGGGGTCCTCGCTGGTCATGCACTGCTCCAGCCCGGTCGCGATGATCGAGAAGCCGGCCCGGTCCAGGGCCCGGGAGACCGCCGCGAGCTGGGTGACCACGTCCTCGCAGTCCCGGCCCTCCTCGATCATCCGGATCACTCCGCGAGCTGGCCCTGCGCCCGCCGCAGACGGTTGAGCGCCGACTTCAGCTCCTCGGCCGACATGTCGAGTTGCACGCTTCCTCCTCCTATATACCCCAGTGGGTATCTTACCCGCTGGGGAACAACACTTCAGGAGGCGTTTCTGTTCCGCGCCCGGCCCGGTGGCAGCGGCCCCCGGGCGACCCCCTCCCCCACACCCGGCACACCGGCTGCAGTCCCGCACCCCGAGCGCCTTACCGCCTTCTCCCCTCAGGGAATCTCAGCTCCCGCCCACCGGTTCGAGAACCGGTCCTCAGCTTGTTCTTCATCTACCAGGATCTTCCGGGCTTGCCGATGGCCTTGAGGGTCTCGGGGCGTTTGACGGTCTTGCCGACGTCGTAGCGGGATGCCCGGTGCTTGTTCTTGGAGCCGGGTGGCCTTCCGGGGCCGGCTCCTCGGGGTTTGGGAACACGGGCCGGGCAGGCGAGGTGAGCGCGGATGTTCCTGAACCCTCGGCGGACCCGGGCCGGGGTGAGCCGGTCGGAGGTGGTGGGTTTCTCCCAGGGGCGGCGGAGGTCCGCGGCGAGCGGCCGGGTGAGCCGGAGCTGGGCGTGGGCGACGATCAGGAGCCAGGTCCAGCGGTGGTGCGGCCGCAGGGCGGAGGGACGCAGGACACGCCTGATGAGACGCTGTTCGCGGCGATCATCTACGTGCTGGTGAGCGGCTGTGCCTGGCGGGCTTTGCCGCCGCGCTTCGGGATTTCGAAGCCGGCGGCTGTCTGGGCCGGGGTGTCGTGCTTGCGCAGGTACACCAGAGCGACGAGCGCGCGTTGGTGCGGCGGGAGCTTGCAGCGGCGGTCACCCTCGCGGGTGACGATGAGCATGGTCACCCACTCCACCAGCGCATGGGGCAGGTCGAGTGCGGCAGGACAGTGGACCAACGAGGCACCTGAGCTGATGAGTCGAGACTTCGAACATCTCCCTCAACGGCACAGGTGCCTCGTGCGTTGCGCCCTCGACGGCGTCACCCCATCGGTGACCACTCTGAGAACGCTCAATGAACCCATCGCAGCGACGTCATGCAGCCGTGTGGACAACTGCAGCTGCGGCCCGGCCGCGCCCCCACCTCCGCGACACGGTGGGTTCCAGAACCGAGTGCCTGCGCCCTCGCTGACGAGGACCCGCTGTCACCTCATTCGCGGCGACGGGCGCTACCAGATCCTGATCTTCGTGATCTTGTGGATGGGCTCACCGGGGATGTTACCGAAATGCCACTTGTCCACGGTCGCGCTGGTCGCCGGCGCGCCCAGCCTCGGCACGTACTCCAACGTGACCTTGTTGTCTCCGGTCCAGATCCGGTCCACGCCGTAGATCGCCACGCTCTGCACGCCCGCGTTGGCGAAGCAGAGGGAGCCGCCTGCGTTGTGAAGCGACAGGAGACCCAATCCATTGCAATCAGTGCGGTTGATGGCGGACGCCGACGAAGCAGGCAGCACAACGGCCATGGCTCCGGCCGCCGCGACTACCGCGAGGCGTGTGATGAAGCGCTTCACTGGTGAGTTGTTCCTTCCATGGTGGCGTGGTGCCGCCGAGGGCCACAGCGCACGGCGGCATCGCAGGGACGCACGCGCGTCCCATCAGCGCAACGTGGGAAAAGGCGCTCCCGTTCACCACTTGAGCGCCTTTCTTCGGACGCGGTCGCGATCTCCCTCCACGTCTGTCGGCCCCTCACCCGAAGGCGCGTCTCCACGCTCCCGGCAGAGCGCCGGAACCGGTCGCGCCCCGCCGGCCGGATGCCGCCTGGCCACTCCACCCCGAGGGCCAGGAGCGTCACGGAGGTCCAGTTCGGCAAGCCGTTCACGCGCCCGGTTCATGCAGGCAGGACCGGCCACCCGCCAGGCCCGCCCTCCTGCCGAACGAGGCTTCACCCGTCCGGAGTCCCGGCGGACCTTCCGGACGAAGGCCGCCTCCGCGTCCGGCGAATGCCCAGGCGAGCCACCCAGTTCGAGACGCCGTTCGAAACAGTCGGCGAGAAAACTCAGTCCGGCAGCGCCACAGTGAGATCCACCTCGACGAGCTGTCCGGGAAAGCCCAGCTGGGCGACGCCCAAGAGCGTGCTGGCGGTGGTGAACGCCGGGCCGAGGGCAGACTCGGTGAGCCGACGCCATACGGCTCCGAGAATGTCCCTCTCGTCGCTCCGCACGTAGATCACCGACCGCACCACGTGCTGCGGCTGGGCACTGACCGCTGCCAGGGCAGCGAGCGCGTTCGCGACCACCTGGTCGACCTGCGTCTCGAGGGAACCGGCACCGACGAGGTCACCGTTCCGATCAAGCGGGCACTGTCCCGCCAGGTAGGCCGTACGCCCTGCCTCCACCACCGTGATGTGGTGGTAGCCGGGCGTCTCATGCAGCTGCTCGGGTTGATACGGGTGATCTTCTCAGTCATGCACGCGAGTCTGACCAGCGTGGTGCCCGCACGCACCGCAATTCGGCCTACCAGCAAGCACTCCGCAGCGACTGAGGTCAAAGAACTGGTAGGCCGACAAGCTCAGTCGCGCGGACGATCCCGCGGCGGTCCCCGCGTCCGTAGGTGCGGGGCGCCGCTCCACCGCGGCCGCGTGACCGCCGTCCTGCGCACCGTCTGCCCGACCCCGGCGGTGTGACCGGTACGAACGCCGCATGCCTCCGCATGAACAGTGGGCGAAGCCCTGTCACGGAGGCTTCTTGGTCACCGTGCCGGAGCCATAGCCTCCACACCATGTCCGACACCTCCCGCCGCAGGCTCCTCGGCGCTCTCGCCGGCGGCACCGCACTGTCCCTCCTGCCCCCCTCGCTCCTCAAGGCCATGGCCGCGCCGATGCCGCGCGGCGGCATGAACGCGATCGAGCATGTCATCGTGCTGATGCAGGAGAACCGTTCCTTCGACAACTACTTCGGCACCCTCAAGGGTGTGCGCGGCTTCGGCGACCGCACCCCCCTGCGCCTGCCCGGCGGCGCCGACGTCTTCCGGCAGCCGCGGCCAGGTGGCGACGTCCTCCCCTTCTCGGCCCGGCAGGCGGCGGTCGACGCCGGCCGCCCGGAGAGTGACATCCAGTACCTGGGCTCGCTCCCGCACGGCTTCCCGGACGGCGTCCAGGCGCGGGCGAACGGCTGGTGGGACGACTGGATCGCCGCCAAGGGGCAGAGCACCATGGCCTTCTACGACCGGCGGGACATACCCCTGCAGTACGAACTGGCCGACCGCTTCACCATCTGCGACTCCTACTTCTGCTCCGTGTACGGCTCGACCAACCCCAACCGCAACTACCTGTGGACCGGCACCACGGGCTTCGAGCCGGACGGCGTGAACAGAGCCGTCACCAACGCCGCCTACTCCTACACCCACGCCGGATACGACTGGACCACCTACCCCGAGCGCCTGGAGAAGGCCGGGATCCCGTGGCAGATCTACCAGGAGTGGGACAACTTCACCGACAACGCGGTCGAATACTTCCGGCCGTGGAAGCAGATCGGCCGGAAGATCCTTTCCAAGGTCGACGGACAGTACTCCACCACCGAGCAGTTCTACGACAGCCTCTGGGGCAAGACCTCCGCGCAGCGGCAGGAGGCCCTCGCCCGGTTCCAGCAGGGCGTGGACTCCCTGACCGGGGCCGAGCGCCGCCTCTTCCTGCGCGGCGCCTACCGCTCCGAGCCGGACACCCTGATCTCCCGGCTGACGGCGGACATCAAGAACGGCACCCTGCCCAAGGTGAGTTGGGTGGTACCCACGGCGGCGCTCTCCGAGCACCCCGGCTCCTCCACCCCGGTCGGCAGCGCCAACCTCGTCTACGATCTGCTCGACGCCCTCGCGAGCGACCCCGAGACCTGGTCGAAGACGGTGCTGTTCATCAACTTCGACGAGAACGACGGCTACTTCGACCACGTGCCCGCCCCGGTCGCGCCCAAGCCCGCCTCCGGCAACAGCGACGACTGGTTGGACGGCCGCCCGGTCGGCCCCGGCCCGCGCGTGCCGATGACGGTCGTCTCGCCGTGGACGGTGGGCGGCTTCGTCTCCTCCGAGGCGTTCGACCACACCTCCGTGATCCGCTTCCTGGAGCAGTGGACCGGGGTCCGGGAGCCCAACATCAGCGCCTGGCGCCGCAGCGTCTTCGGCGACCTCACCTCCGTCTTCGACTTCCACCGCACCCATCGGCAGCCCGGGGTGGAGCAGCCCGGCCCGGTACCGGCGCCGGTCGGCCGCTGGAACCCCGTTCCGCCGAAGGAGCAGGCGCTCCCGGAGCAGGAGGCGGGCACCCGCCCCACCCGTCCGCTGCCGTACCGCCTGTCGCTGCGTGCCGACGTCACCGACGGCGGGGTCCGGCTGCGGCTCGGCAACACCGGCACCGCGGCCGCCACGGTCACCGCGTACCCCGGCGACGGTGGCGAGCCGCGGACCTGGACGGTCGCCGCGGGCAGGAGCACCGTGGACACGGTCGCCCACGGGTCCGACGGCTACGACCTCCAGGTGCGCGGCCCCGGCTGGTCGACGTGGGAGCTGCGCGGCACCGGCCCCGGCGCCGAGGCCCACCTGGTCGAGCACGCCGCGCAGGGCCAGGTCATGGTCCACTGCGCCAATCCCTCCTCGACGACCCGGACGCTCCTCGTCGGCGAGTCGGTCTACCCGCGCGCCGCCGGCGACCACGTCCGGACCGTCACCCTCGCGCCCGGACAGAAGCGGATCGTGCCGGTCGGTCTCTCCCGCCACGGCTGGTACGACATCGTCGTGGTCGACCAGCGCGACCCGGGCTTTCTGCGCCGTATGACCGGCCGCCTGGCCGACGGCAGGCGGGGTGTCACCGACCCGGCCACCGGCGTGCTCCCGGCGCTGGCCGCTTCGGTCACCCTGCCCGAACCGCTGCCGCCCCTGGACACCCCGCTCGCCCAGGGCAGCCCGGCCGAGGTCGTCGTCACCCTGACGAACCGGAGCGCGGCCCGGCTGGACCGCCTCGCAGCCACCCTGCTCACCCCCTCCGGCTGGACGGTCGAGCGGTCCGGGTCCGCGCCGCGGTCACTGGCCGCCGGGGATTCCGCCGACGTCCGCTTCACGGTCACGCCGGCCGCGGACGCCACCGTCGGGAGCCTGATCGTGGCCGCGCACGCCGACGGCGGCGGTCTGCTGAAGATCGCCGACGCGCGCGTGCGGACCGGGGTCGCCGCCGCGATGAGCGTGGCCCTGACCGGTCCGTCGGCCTCGCCGAGGACCGACGGCACGGTGCTGTCCCCGGGCAGACCGCTCACCGTGACCGCGACCGTCACCAACGCCGGCGGCGCTCCGCTCACCGGCATGGCGGGCGCGCTCACCCTGCCGGACGGCTGGACCGCCACCCCGTCGGCCCACGCGCCGACCACGGTCGCGGCCCGTTCCTCCGCCGCACTCACCTGGGACGTCGTCGCGCCCGCGTCGGCCGCCCGCACCTCCGCCACCGTCGAGGCCACCGTCACCGCGAGCCTGGGCGGGCGGGCCAAGAAGCAGACGGCGTCGCTGACCGCCGGGGTCGGCCCCGTCATGACCGGTTACCTGCTCGCCGAGGACTTCGAGTCCGTCGCCCCGTCGCTGGCGACGGCCGTCGACCTCAGTCGTCCCGGGCTGACGGGCTGGACGCGGACCGCGCCCGAGGGCTGGACGGTCACCAACGCGCCGACGATGCCGCAGGGCACCAGGGAGCTGCAGGGCTGGTCCTTCCTCTCCAAGCAGTTCTGGTTCCCGGCCGGGCAGGACCGGCCGGGCTTCGGCCGGGGCCTCGGGATCGTCGCGGTCGCCGACCCCGACGACTGGGACGACACCGGCAACCCGGCGAGCCGCGGACGGTTCGACTCGACGCTGACCAGTCCCGCGGTCGCCATCCCGCCGGGCACCTCGACCCTCCGTCTGGGCTTCGACTCCCACTACCGTCAGGAGAGCCCGCAGGAGGCCGAGGTCACGGTCGAGTTCGACTCCGGCCCGGCAACCCGCGTGCTGCACTACTCCAGCGCGGCCTCGGGGAACACCAACAACGGCGAGGACCAGCAGAACCGCCTGGTCGATCTCTCCTTCGCGGTCCCGTCCGGAGCGACGTCGGTCAAGGTGAACTTCCGGCTCCACAACGCGGGGAACAACTGGTTCTGGGCGATCGACAACGTCCGCCTCGGTACCGGCCCGCTCACCGACGCGTGAGTCATGCGCCCGCGCGGGGAGCCGGTCGCCCCCGCGCGGGCCCGCCGGAGGCGGGGCGGCACCACGCCTCCCCCGACCGGCGGCCGCGACGTCCACCCGACCATCACCAGCGGCCGGCCCGCCGACTTCGTGAACGTGAACTGGTTCAGCTTCGGCCACTGAGGCCGCCCAGGCCACCGAGGTCACCGAGGTCACCGAGGTCACTGGGGCCACTGAGGGCCCGCAGGGCGGGACCGCCGACCCGGCGGCGTTTCAGCGCAGTTCCGCGCGGAACGCCGCCGGTGTCATGTCCGTGTGCTGCTGGAAGAACTTGGAGAAGTTCGCCGGGTCGGGGAAGCCCACCGCCGCGCCGACCCGGCCGATCGGCAGTTCGGTGTGGGCGAGGAGCCGCTTCGCCTCCAGGACGACCCGCCTGTCGATGAAGCCCTTGGGCGTCCGGCCGGTCGCGGCGCGCACCGCGCGCACGAGGGTGCGGCGGGAGTAACCGAGCGCGTCGGCGTACGCGCTGACGCTGTGGTTGGTGGCGAAGTCCCGTTCCACGGCCTCCCGGAAGAGGGTGAAGGTGGTGTCGGCCTGCCGGCCGGCCGCCTCCGCCGAGCTGGCGGCGAGGTGCGCGAGGCGCAGCAGAAACGCCGTCAGGCAGTGCCGCAGCACCGAGGTGTGCAGGCCGGGGGCAGGGTCTCGGTGTCCTCGTACTCCCGTTGCAGGTGCGCCAGGGCCGCGCGCAGGCCGGCCGACCCGGCCTCGTCGGGGTGGAGCAGCGGCGGCAGGTCGTAGCGGTACAGGCCGGTGGCCTCGACGGTGGCCCGGGGCAGGAAACCGGGCTGCATGGTCAGGACGGTTCCGCGGTACCCGCTGGTCTTCGAGAAGCGGTGGACCTGGCCCGGGCGGATCCACAGGACGTCGCCGGCCGTGGCCTCGTACTCGGCGAAGTCGACCATGTGACGGACGGGACCGCCGGTGAACAGCAGGACGGTGTGGAAGTCGATGCGGTGGACGCGTTCCAGCGGCGCGTCGGCGTGCCAGGCGCGGCCGGCGCCCATGGGTCCGACCTGCATGCCGACGCCGCCGACGCTGAGGCCCGCCGGGAAGGGGAACGTCCTGATCGCGTCGCCGTCTCCGACGCCGGTGTCCGCCATGTCGCTCTCGTGCCGCCTCGTGCCCGCCCGGCGCCGCCGGGGTGTCCCACTTTCACCACAGCGTGACACACGCCGACCTTCCTTCGAAAAAGTCAGACTTTTACTTTTGAACGCGCCAGACCAACCACCCCGCTCGGATCGAGGATTTCTTGAAGATGAGCACGCAGTCACCGGACAGTTTCGAATGGACCGAACTCGACCGGCGTGCCGTCGACACCGCGCGCCTGCTGGCGGCGGATGCCGTGCAGAAGGTGGGCAACGGGCACCCCGGCACCGCGATGAGTCTCGCGCCTGCCGCGTACACGATCTTTCAGAAGGTGATGCGGCACGACCCGGCGGACCCGGAGTGGACCGGGCGTGACCGCTTCGTGCTCTCCCCCGGCCACACCTCGCTGACCCTGTACACCCAGCTGTTCCTGGCCGGCTACGAGCTGGGGCTGGACGACCTCGAGGCGTTCCGCACGCACGGTTCGAAGACTCCGGGCCACCCCGAGTACGGGCACACCGCCGGCGTGGAGACCACCACCGGGCCGCTCGGCCAGGGCGCCGCCAACGCGGTCGGCATGGCGATGGCGGCCCGCTACGAGCGCGGTCTGTTCGACCCCGAGGCCCCCGAGGGCGACTCGCCGTTCGACCACACCGTCTGGGCGATCGTCTCCGACGGCGACCTCCAGGAGGGCGTCTCCGCCGAGGCCTCCTCGCTGGCCGGCCACCAGAGGCTCGGCAACCTGGTCTTCCTCTACGACGACAACCACATCTCCATCGAGGGCGACACCGCGACCGCCTTCTCCGAGGACGTCCTGAAGCGGTACGAGGCCTACGGCTGGCACGTGCAGCGGATCGAGCCGCAGGAGAACGGCGACGTCGACGTGCACGCCCTGTACGCCGCCCTGACCGCGGCGCGGGCCGAGACGGGCCGCCCCTCGATCATCGCGATGCGCACGGTCATCGCCTGGCCCGCCCCGAACGCGCGGAACACCGAGGCCTCCCACGGCTCCGCCCTCGGCGACGACGAGGTGGCCGCCACCAAGCGCGTCCTGGGCTTCGACCCGGAGCGGACCTTCGAGGTCCCGGACGACGTCCTCGCCCACACTCGCGCCGCCCTGGACCGGGGCGCCGAGGCGCACGCCGCCTGGGACAAGCGGCTCGACGCGTGGCGCGGCGCGCGGCCGGAACGGGCGAGGCTGCTCGACCGGGTCCTCGCCGGCCGGCTCCCCGAGGGCTGGGAGGAGCACCTGCCCGTCTTCGAGGAGGGCAGGGCGGTCGCCACCCGTGCCGCGTCGGGCAAGGTGCTCCAGGCGCTCGGCGCGGTGATCCCCGAACTGTGGGGCGGTTCCGCCGACCTGGCCGGTTCCAACAACACCACCATCGACAAGACGTCGTCGTTCCTGCCGGCGGGCAACCCGCTGCCGGAGGCGAACCCGTACGGCCGCACGGTGCACTTCGGCATCCGCGAGTTCTCGATGGCCGCGGAGATGAACGGCATCGCCCTGCACGGCAACACCCGCGTCTACGGCGGCACGTTCCTGGTGTTCTCCGACTACATGCGCAACGCCGTGCGCATGTCGGCGCTGATGCAGCTGCCGGTGACGTACGTGTGGACGCACGACTCCGTCGGTCTCGGCGAGGACGGCCCCACCCACCAGCCGGTCGAGCACCTGGCCTCGCTGCGCGCGATCCCCGGCCTGAACGTGGTCCGCCCCGCCGACGCCAACGAGACCGCGATCGCCTGGCGCGAGATCCTCCGCCGGCACGGCACCCGCCCGGCGCCGCACGGACTGGCCCTCACCCGGCAGGGCGTACCCGTGTACGCGCCGAACCCGGATGCGGCGAAGGGCGGTTACGTCCTGCGGGAGTCCTCGAAGGACACCCCGGACGTGATCCTGATCGCCACCGGTTCCGAGGTGCACCTGGCCGTCGAGGCGCGGGAGGCGCTGGAGGCCGGGGGATCGGGACCCGGGTGGTGTCGATGCCGTCCGTGGAGTGGTTCGAGGAGCAGCCGCGCGAGTACCGCGACGCCGTCCTGCCGCCGTCGGTGCGGGCCCGGGTCGCCGTCGAGGCGGGCATCGGCCTGACCTGGCACCGGTACGTCGGGGACGCCGGCCGCATCGTCTCCCTGGAGCACTTCGGCGCCTCCGCCGACGCCGCGACCCTGTTCGCCGAGTTCGGCTTCACTCCCGAGAACGTGGCCGCCGCGGCCCGGGCCTCTTTGCACTCGACCGCGGGCTCGACCGCCGCCCGCGGTTGATCCGATCGCCAGAAAGAAGATGATCACAGTGACCGAAGCAACCGCCCCCGCGGGCCCCCTGCGGCGCCTCTCCGACGAGGGCGTCTCGATCTGGCTGGACGACCTGTCCCGCGAGCGGATCACGTCCGGCAACCTCGCCGAGCTGATCGACCGGCAGCACGTCGTGGGCGTCACCACCAACCCGTCGATCTTCCAGGCCGCCATCGGCTCCGGCGAGGGCTACCAGGAGCAGCTCGCCGACCTCGCCGTACGGGGTGTCACGGTCGACGAGGCGGTACGGATGATGACGACCGCGGACGTGCGCGCGGCCGCCGACGTCCTGCACTCCGTTTACACGGCCACGGCCGGCCGTGACGGCCGGGTCTCCATCGAGGTCGATCCGCGTCTCGCCCACGAGACCGCGGCCACGATCGCCGAGGCGAAGCAGCTGGCCTGGCTCGTGGACCGCCCCAACGTCATGATCAAGATCCCGGCGACGAAGGCCGGTCTCCCCGCGATCACCGAGGTCGTCGGCCTCGGCATCAGCGTCAACGTCACGCTGATCTTCTCCCTGGAGCGCTACCGCGAGGTCATGGACGCCTACCTGGCGGGCCTGGAGAAGGCCGCCGCGCGGGGCCTCGACCTCTCCGCGATCCACTCCGTCGCCTCCTTCTTCGTCTCCCGCGTCGACGCCGAGATCGACAAGCGCCTCACCGTCCTCGGCACCGACGAGGCCCTCGCGCTCCGGGGCCGGGCGGCGCTCGCCAACGCGCGGCTGGCCTACCAGGCGTACGAGGAGGTCTTCGCGGGGGACCGCTGGACCGCCCTCGCCGGGGCGAAGGCGAACAAGCAGCGTCCGCTGTGGGCATCCACCGGTGTGAAGGATCCTGCGTACAAGGACACGCTGTACGTCGACGAGCTCGTGGCGCCCGGCACCGTCAACACGATGCCGGAGGCCACGCTGAGGGCCACCGCCGACCACGGCGCCGTCACCGGTGACACGGTCACCGGCGGCTACGCGCAGGCCCGTGCGGACCTCGCCGCCGTGGCGGCGCTCGGCATCTCCTACGACGAGGTGGTCACCCGGTTGGAGGAGGAGGGCGTCGCCAAGTTCGCGGTGGCGTGGCAGGACCTGCTGGACGCGGTCGCGAAGTCGCTGAACACCGAGGCACTCGACACCGAGGCGGTCGGGGCGGCCGAGACGACCGAGGCACTGGACACCGAGGGAGTTGACGCGGAATGAGCACTGCCGGCACCGACGCCGCCTGGGAGAACCCGTTGCGGGATCCCCGCGACCGGCGCCTGCCCCGTATCGCCGGCCCGTCCGGACTCGTCATCTTCGGCGTGACCGGCGACCTGTCCCGCAAGAAGCTGATGCCCGCCGTCTACGACCTCGCCAACCGCGGCCTGCTCCCGCCGGGCTTCTCGCTCGTCGGCTTCGCGCGCCGCGACTGGGAGGACCAGGACTTCGCGCAGGTCGTCCACGACGCGGTGCGCGAGCACGCGCGGACGCCGTTCCGCGAGGAGGTCTGGCAGCAGCTCGCCGAGGGCATGCGGTTCGTCCCGGGCGACTTCGACGACGACGCGGCGTTCAAGCAGCTGCGCGACGCCGTCGAGGAGCTGGACCGGTCCCGCGGCACCGGCGGCAACTTCGCCTTCTACCTGTCGGTCCCGCCGAAGTTCTTCCCCAAGGTCGTCGAGCAGCTCAAGAAGCACGGGCTGGCGAACGCGCCGGACGGGTCGTGGCGGCGGGGCGTCATCGAGAAGCCGTTCGGGCACGACCTGGCGAGCGCGCGGGAGCTGAACGCGATCGTGCACGACGTGTTCGCCCCGGACCAGGTGTTCCGCATCGACCACTACCTGGGCAAGGAGACCGTCCAGAACATCCTGGCGCTGCGCTTCGCCAACCAGATGTTCGAGCCGATCTGGAACCGGTCCTTCGTGGACCACGTGCAGATCACCATGGCCGAGGACATCGGCATCGGCGGCCGGGCCGGCTACTACGACGGCATCGGCGCCGCCCGGGACGTCATCCAGAACCACCTCCTGCAGCTGATGGCGCTGACCGCGATGGAGGAGCCCGCCTCCTTCGACGCGGACGCGCTGCTGACCGAGAAGCTGAAGGTCCTCAACGCCGTGAAGCTGCCCGAGGACCTCGGCCGGCACACGGTGCGGGCGCAGTACGCGGGCGCCTGGCAGGGCGGCGAGAAGGTGCGCGGCTACCTGAAGGAGGACGGCATCGACCCGGCGTCGACCACGGACACCTACGCCGCCGTCCGGCTGAACGTCGACAACCGCCGCTGGGCGGGCGTGCCGTTCTACCTGCGCACCGGCAAGCGCCTGGGCCGCCGCGTCACCGAGATCGCGGTGGTCTTCCAGCGGGCGCCGCACTCCCCCTTCGACTCCAGCGCCACCGAGGAACTCGGCGCCAACGCGATCGTCATCCGGGTCCAGCCCGACGAGGGCGTCACCGTCCGCTTCGGCTCCAAGGTGCCGGGCACGTCGATGGAGATCCGGGACGTCACGATGGACTTCGCGTACGGCGAGTCCTTCACGGAGTCCAGCCCGGAGGCGTACGAGCGCCTCATCCTGGACGTGCTGCTCGGCGACGCCAACCTGTTCCCGCGCCACCAGGAAGTGGAAGAGTCCTGGAGGATCCTCGACCCGATCGAGGAGCACTGGGCACGGCACGGCAGGCCCGCCCAGTACGCCTCGGGCAGCTGGGGACCCGAGGAAGCCGACGAGATGCTCGCACGAGACGGACGGAGCTGGCGCAGGCCATGAAGATCGACCTGACCGACACCACGGCAAGCAAGATCAACAAGGCGTTGGTGAAGGGCCGCCGCGCCATCGGCACACCGGCCGTGGGCATGGTCCTGACGATGGTGATCGTCACGGACGAGGAGAACGCCTACGACTCGATCAAGGCGGCCGAGGAGGCCTCGCACGAGCATCCCTCGCGCACCCTGGTCGTCATCAAGCGGCACCCCCGCACCCCCCGCGAGCGCACGCATTCGCGGCTCGACGCCGAGGTCCGGGTGGGTTCCGAGGCCGGCACCGGGGAGACGGTGATCCTGCGGACCTACGGCGAGGTGTCCGAGCACGCCGACTCCGTGGTGCTGCCGCTGCTGCTGCCGGACGCCCCGGTCGTCGTGTGGTGGCCGGTGGACGCGCCGCAGAACCCGGTCAAGGACCCGCTGGGCGCGCTGGCCCAGCGCCGGATCACCGACATGTACGCCGTCGAGCGGCCCCTGCGGGCACTGGAGGCGCGCGTGCAGTCGTACGCGCCCGGCGACACCGACCTGGCGTGGACCCGGCTGACGCCGTGGCGTTCGATGCTGGCGGCGGCGCTGGACCAGGCACGGGTGCCGATCGTCTCGGCGGCCGTGGAGAGCGAGGCGGACAACCCGAGCGCCGAACTGCTCGCGCGCTGGCTGGAGGCCCGGCTGAAGGTGTCCGTGGACCGGGTGGAGACCGCCGGTCCGGTCGTGACGGCCGTCCGGCTCGGCACCGGCGACGGCGAGATCGTCATCGACCGGCCCGAGGGCCCGCTGGCCACGATGTCCCTGCCGGGCCAGCCCTCGCGGACCCTCGCGCTGAAGGTCCGCCCCACCTCCGAACTGATCGCCGAGGAGCTGCGGCGCCTCGACGCGGACGAGATGTACGCCGTCGCCCTGCGGGCGAGGCCACCGAGGAGACCCCCGCCCATGTCTGACACCCCCGTGCTCACCCGGCGGCCCGAGTGGGCCGCGCTGGAGGACCACCGCGCCCGGCAACGCGCGGATCTGCGCGAGCTGTTCGCCGCCGACCCCGGGCGCGCCGAACGGTACGTCGTGCGCGTCGGCGACCTGCGCATCGACTACTCCAAGCACCTGATCACCGACGAGACCCTCGCGCTGTTGCAGGAACTCGCCGCCGCGACCGGTGTGTTCGGTCTGCGGGACGCGATGTTGCGCGGTGAGAGGATCAACGTCACCGAGGACCGGGCGGTGCTGCACACCGCGTTGCGTGCTCCGCGGGACGCGGTGGTCGAGGTGGACGGCGAGAACGTGGTGCCCAAGGTGCACGCCGTGCTCGACAAGATGGCTGATTTCGCCGGGCGGGTGCGGTCGGGTGAGTGGACCGGTCACACCGGGCGGCGGATCCGCACTGTCGTCAACATCGGTATCGGTGGTTCGGATCTGGGTCCGGCGATGGCGTACGAGGCGCTGCGGGCGTTCACCGACCGGTCGTTGACGGTGCGGTTCGTGTCCAACGTGGACGGGGCGGACCTGCACGAGGCGGTGCGGGACCTGGATCCGGCGGAGACGCTGTTCGTCGTGGCGTCGAAGACGTTCACCACGATCGAGACGGTCACCAACGCGACCTCGGCCCGGTCCTGGCTCCTGGAGGGCCTGGGCGGCGACGAGAAGGCGGTCGCGAAGCACTTCGTGGCGCTGTCGACGAACGCGGAGAAGGTCGCCGCCTTCGGCATCGACCCGGCGAACATGTTCGCGTTCTGGGACTGGGTGGGAGGCCGTTACTCCTTCGACTCGGCGATCGGCCTGTCGTTGATGATCGCCGTCGGTGCGGACCGTTTCCGCGAGATGCTGGACGGCTTCCGCCTGGTCGACGAGCACTTCCGCACGGCTCCGGCGGAGGCGAACGCGCCGCTGCTGCTGGCTCTGCTGGGCATCTGGTACGGCAACTTCCATGACGCGCAGTCGCACGCGGTGCTGCCCTACAGCCACTACCTGTCGAAGTTCACGGCGTATCTGCAGCAGCTGGACATGGAGTCCAACGGCAAGTCCGTCACCCGTGACGGTCGGCCGGTGGGGTGGCAGACGGGTCCGGTGGTGTGGGGCACGCCGGGGACCAACGGGCAGCACGCCTACTACCAGTTGATCCACCAGGGTACGAAGCTGATCCCGGCGGACTTCATCGGTTTCGCCCGTCCGGTGGGCGAGCTGGGCGCGGAACTCGCTGCCCAGCACGATCTGTTGATGGCGAACTTCTTCGCGCAGACCCAGGCGCTGGCCTTCGGCAAGACGCCCGACGAGGTGCGTGCCGAGGGGGTCCCGGAGGAGTTGGTGGCGCACAAGACGTTCCGCGGCAACCACCCCACCACCACGATCCTGGCGGCCGAGCTGACGCCGTCGGTGCTCGGTCAGCTCATCGCCCTGTACGAGCACAAGGTGTTCGTCCAGGGCGCGGTCTGGGACATCGACTCCTTCGACCAGTGGGGCGTGGAACTGGGCAAGGTCCTCGCCAAGCGCGTCGAACCCGCACTGACCGAGGGCACCGACGTCCCCGGCCTGGACACCTCCACGAAGGCCCTCGTGGCCGCCTACCGCGAACTGAAGGAAGTGCACTGACATGCAGCTGGGTCTGATCGGTCTCGGCAAGATGGGCGGCAACATGCGCGAGCGGATCCGCCGCGCGGGCCACACCGTCGTCGGATACGACCGCAACCCCGACCTGTCCGACGTGAGCGACCTCGCCGAACTCGTGCGGAGCCTCGAAGCGCCGCGCACGGTCTGGGTGATGGTCCCGGCCGGTGCCGCCACCCAGTCGACCGTCGACGAGCTGGGCGAGCTGCTGGAGCCGGGCGACGTCGTCGTCGACGGCGGCAACTCCCGCTGGACGGACGACGAGAAGCACGCCGCGGAACTGGCGGCCAAGGGCATCGGCTTCGTCGACTGCGGCGTCTCGGGCGGGGTGTGGGGCCTGGAGAACGGCTACGCGCTGATGTACGGCGGCGACCCGGAGCACGTCGCCAAGGTGCAGCCGGTCTTCGAGGCGCTCAAGCCCGAGGGCGACTTCGGCGCGGTGCACGCCGGCAAGGTCGGCGCCGGGCACTTCGCCAAGATGGTCCACAACGGCATCGAGTACGCCATGATGCAGGCCTACGCCGAGGGCTGGGAGCTGCTGGAGAAGGTCGACTCGGTCACCGACGTCCGCGAGGTCTTCCGCTCCTGGCAGGAGGGCACGGTCATCCGGTCCTGGCTGCTCGACCTCGCGGTCGACGCCCTCGACGAGGACGAGCACCTGGACAAGCTGCGCGGCTACGCCCAGGACTCCGGCGAGGGCCGCTGGACCGTCGAGGCGGCCATCGACAACGCGGTGCCGCTCCCGGCCATCACGGCCTCGCTGTTCGCGCGGTTCGCCTCCCGCCAGGAGGACTCGCCGCAGATGAAGATGATCGCCGCCCTGCGCAACCAGTTCGGCGGCCACGCCGTCGAGTCGGCTGAGCAGTAGGTCCGGTCGCGGGGCACTCCCGGGAGAAGGCGGAGCGGGTCCGGTCGGCACCCCCGGCCGGACCGCCCGCCACTCACCGGGCACGCCACCGGTGCTGACGGCCCGTCGGATGCTGGTTGACACCGCGCGGAGGGCCCGCCAGAGTCGCGGCTGATGGAGATCAACGATCTGACACCGGCCGAACAGCGCGTCTGGCGGGCCTTCGCCACGGCGCAGACCGTGGACTTCCGGACCGACGGCACCGACGGCACCGAGGACGGACCCGAACGGACCCTGCGGGCAGCCGTGTTGCGGACGCTGCTCCTCAACGGGCCCAGGGAACCGGGCGAAGTGGCGGCACTCAGGGTGGCGGGTGCCCGCATCACCGGCGTGCTCGACCTGCGGTACGCGACCGTCGACAGCGTCATCCGCCTCCACCACTGCCGCTTCGACGAGGCACCGCGCCTCTCCGGCGCCCAGCTCGGCTACGTCACCCTGCGCGACTCCGTACTGCCGGGCCTGTCGGCGGCGCACTCCCGGATCGACGGCGGACTGCGCATGACCGGCTGTCGTGTCGACGGCGTGGTGAGCCTCGTCGGGGCCCAGATCTCGGGGGCCCTGTACCTCGACGACGCGGAGATCGGCGCGGAAGCGGGCGTGGAGACGGGCGCCGACGGCCCGGCACGGACCGTGCTCCAGCTCAACCGGATCTCCGTCGACGACGACCTCTGCGCCCGCGGCCTGCGCACCCATGGCCTGATCCGGCTCGACGGCGCGAGCGTGGCCGGCTCGATCGACCTGGAGGAAGCCGAGCTGAGCAACCCGGGGGCGCACGTCCTGGACGGGGAGTCCCTCGAGGTCGGCGCCAACCTCATCGGCCGCCGGCTGCGCGCCCACGGCCGGATCGATCTGCGCGGCGCACGCGTACCCGGCCGGATCGACCTGCTGTACGCGACGCTCTCCTGCCCCGGCGGCACCGCCCTGCGGGCCAGCAGCTGTGCGGTCGGCGAGCTGTGGCTGCGCGGGGCCCGCCGATCGAGGGCAGGCTCAACCTGCGGCGCGCCGAGATCAGCCAGCTCCACGTCGAGCCGGAGATGCTGCCCGGCCAGGTGCGCCTGCTCGACCTCACCTACACCTTCCTCACCCCGCACGAGCCCGTCGAACGCCGGCTGCCCATGCTGGAGCGCGACGACGGCGCGTTCGACCCGCACGCCTACGAGCAGCTCACCGCCGCCTACCGCCACACCGGCGACGACCGGGCCGCCCGGCTGGTGCAGCTCGCCAAGCTGCGCCGGCACCGGGGCACGCTCCCCTGGTACGGCCGGCTGTGGGGGCACCTGCAGGACGCGGCCGTCGGCTACGGCTTCCGCCCGCTGCGGGCCGCCGGCTGGCTGCTGTCGCTGCTGGCGGCCGGGTCGGTGGCGTTCGCGCTGGAGCACCCGCGGGCGCTGAAGGCGTCCGAGGCCCCCGACTTCGACCCGGTCTTCTACACGCTCGACCTGCTCCTGCCGGTCGTCTCGTTCGGTCAGGAGTCCGCGTTCGCCCCGTCCGGCTGGCACCAGAGCCTGTCGTACGTCCTGATCCTCACCGGCTGGATCCTCGCCACGACCGTCGTCGCCGGTGTGACGAGGACGGTCAGCCGTCAGTAGAGCGGGGCGTTGCCCGCCGGTCGGCGCCGGGGCGTTGCCCGCCGGTCGGCGCCCGGGCCGGTCAGCGCCCGGCGTGCTGGGCCGCCAGCCGCACCGGCGCGTTCACGGCGCCGTAGCCCCGGTAGCCGCCGTCGCGCTGGACGAGTTCGAGGAAGACGCGGCCGACGGTGCGGGTGTAGCAGTGCCGGAAGACGCCGTGCGCGTCCCGGTCGTAGAGGATGCCCAGCTCGCGGTACGTCTCCAGCTCGCCGTCGGCGAACTCGTACCGGGCCGCGAGGTCGTCGTGGTAGTTCGCGGGGATCGGCAGGAGGCGGCCGCCGGCCTCGCTGAAGCGGCGGGCCGCCGCGACCACGTCGGGGACGGCCAGGGCGATGTGCCGGACGTGCGCGGTGTCGTCGCCGGGCGCGGCACCGACCGTGAGGGGGATGCGGACGGCGCCGTCGGCAGTGCTGACGGCGCGGCTGCGCAGCAGCCCGTAGGGGTCGGCGACGTCGACGCTGTCCTGGGCGTCGAGGCCGAGCACGCCGCGGTGGAAGAGGACCGCCTCGTCGAAGTGGTGCCAGGGCTGGGTGAGGGAGAGGTGGTCGATGCGCACGCCGTCCCGCGGGGCGGCGGCGCCCGGCAGGTCCGCGAAGTCGGCCCGCCAGTCCGGGAGCCGGGGCCGGTCCGTCGCGCAGAAGAAGAGTTCGGTGCCGTCGGGGGCGGCCACGGCGTCCAGGGGGGCGTCCTCGGGGGCGCGGCGGCGCGGCAGGACGGGGGCGAGGAGAGCCTCGGCGCGGCGGGCGGCGCCGGCCGGGTCCGGCGACTCCAGTCCGACGGCGGCCAGGCGGGTGCCGTCGGCGGGGGTCGCCCCGCTCGGGCGGTGCCGGGAGCGGGAGGGGGCGGCCGGGCCGGTGTTGACCAGGACGCGGGCCTCGCCGCGCTCCCACAGTTCGACGGGTTTGCCGCGGTGGCGGGCGGTGCGGGCGAAGCCGAGGGCGCCGAGGAGGGCGGTGACGGGCTCGGCGTCGGGGGTGACCAGTTCGGCGAAGGCGACGCCGGTGGGGACGACCGGCGCGGGCAGGCCGCCGAGGCCGGTCCGCTCCTGGAGCAGGAGCAGGGAGCGGCGGGCGTCCACCGCGGTCGGACCGGCCTCGGCCTGCCGGAACACGTCGTTGAAGACCTCCAGGGAGAGCGGGCCGTCGTATCCGGTGCGCAGCACGTGCCGCAGGAGGCCCGCCACGTCGAAGCCGCCCTGGCCGGGGAACCGGCGGTGGTGGCGGGACCACTGGAGGACGTCCATCGCGGGCAGCGGGGCGTCGGCGAGCTGGAGGAAGAAGATCTTCTCGCCGGGGATGTCCTCGATCGGCTTCGGGTCGGAGCCGCGGGACAGGATGTGGAAGCTGTCCAGACAGGTGCCGAGCGCGGGGTGTCCGGCGCTCTCGACGATGCGCCAGGCGTGGTCGTACGTGCTGACGTGCCGTCCCCAGGCGAGCGCCTCGTAGGCGACGCGGACGCCGAAGTCCTGGGCGAGGTCCGCGAGCCGGGCGAGCTGTTCGGCGGCGAGGGCGTCGTCGTCCTCCGCGAGCGGGGAGACGCTGGAGCAGACCAGGACGGTGTCGGTGCCGAGCCGGTTCATCAGCGAGAACTTGGCGCGGGCGCGGCGCAGGTTGCGGGCGAAGGCGTCGGCGGGCACCGCCTCGATGTCCCGCATCGGCTGGTAGAGGTCGATGGTGAGGCCGAGGTCGGCGCAGCGGGCGCGGATCTCCTCGGGGGTGAGGGGGCTGGCGAGCAGGTCGTTCTCGAAGATCTCGACGCCGTCGAAGCCCGCCCGGGCCGCGGCCGTGAGCTTCTCGGTGAGGGATCCGCTGAGGGAGACGGTGGCGATGGACGTACGCACCTGGGTGCCTCTCTTCGTCGTGGCTTCGTCGTGGCTTCGTCGTGTCTGCGTCGTGGCTTCGTCGTGCCGCGCGGTGGGGGCGGCGGGGTGGCGAGGGCCGGGTGCGGGCGGTAGGGGCGGGCCGGTGCGGGGCTTCGAGGAGCCGGGTGGGCTGCGGTCGGGGGCCGGGAGTCGGGCGGCCGGGGGCCGGGTATCGGGAACCGCGTGCCCTTCCTGCTACTCCGGTACCGGGACCGCGCCGGCCAGCTCCGCGATGTCGGCGAGCATGCGCGAGGTGTCGGGTTCCCGGCCGGTGAAGAGCCGGAACGCGTCCGCGGCCTGGAAGACGGCCATGCCGCCGCCGTCGAGGGTGGCGCAGCCGGCCGCGCGGGCGGTGCGCAGCAGCTCGGTCTCCAGGGGCCGGTAGACGACCTCGGCGACCCACAGTCCGGGGTGCAGCAGCCGGGCCGGGAAGGGCAGGCCCGGGTGGGCGGCCATGCCGGTCGGAGTGGCGTGCACGATGCCGTCGGCCCGCGCGAGCAGACCGGCGAGGCGGTCCGGGGCCGCGGAGTCCGCCCGGCCCGCGCCGAAGTGCCGGTTCAGGGAGGCGGCGAGGGCGGCGGCCCGCTCGGGCAGCGCGTCCACGACGGTCACCCGGCCGGCGCCGAGAGTGAGCGCGGCGTGCGCGACGGCCGCGCCCGCGCCGCCCGCGCCCAGCTGCACCACCCGGTCCAGCGGCACGTCCGGCAGACCGCGCGCGAAAGAGGCGGCGAACCCGGTGACGTCCGTGTTGTGGCCGACGGCCCGGCCGTCCTCGAGGACGACCGTGTTGACCGCCCCCAGCGCCTCGGCCTGCGGCGCGAGGCCGTCGAGGTGCGGGACGACGAGCTGCTTGCAGGGGTGCGTGACGTTCAGGCCGTCGAAGCCGAGCCGACGCGCGGCCCGCACCAGGTCGCCCACCGCCTCCGGCGGCACCCCGAGGACGTCGAGGTCGAGCAGCCGGTACAGGTAGCGCAGCCCCTGCCGGTCCGCCTCGCGCTCGTGCAGCGCCGGGCTGAGCGAGGGACCGATGCCGGAACCGATCAGTCCGACGAGATACGAGTCCTGGGTCGTGGGGGACACGTCCTTGGTCACGGCGGACCTCCTGAGCGGCCGACTAATGTACGAACTGGTGAGTTAGTCATAACACCGGGCCGGGTCACGGGGGAAGACCTCCCGCCGAACGAGGGACACACCGGCTTCTAGAATCACGACACACCGGAGGAGGCACGCCGGGCACGCCCCCGCACCCCGTACCCCGCACCTCACGCCGCGTGCCCAGCTCCACGCCCTACGCCCTACGCCCTACGCCCTACGCTCTACGTCCTACGCCCGAAGGAACTTGATGACCAGCGTCGACGAACCGGCACGACCCCACGGGCGGATCCGCGACGCCGCCCGCACCCAGGCCGAGATCCTCGACGTGGCCACCCAGGAGTTCGCGCGGGCCGGGTACGACGGCGCCCGCGTCGACGAGATCGCGGCCCGCACCCGCACCACCAAGCGCATGATCTATTACTACTTCGGCGGCAAGGAGCAGCTGTTCACCGCCGTCCTGGAGCGGGCGTACGGCGTGATCCGGGACGCCGAGCAGCAGCTCGACGTGGAGCACCTGGACCCGGTCGCGGCCATCCGCCGGCTGGCGGAGCTGACCTTCGACCACCATGAGCGGCATCCCGACTTCATCCGCCTGGTCAGCATCGAGAACATCCACGGCGCCGAGCACATCGCCGCCTCCGAGAAGCTCGGGAGGATCGGCTCCCCGGCCCTCGACGTGATCCGCCGCATCCTGGCCTCCGGGCAGGAGTCCGGCCTGTTCACGGCCGACGTCGACGCCGTCGACCTGCACGCGATGATCAGTTCGTTCTGCTTCTTCCGGGTGGCCAACCGGCACACCTTCGGCGCCCTGTTCGGGCGCGACCTGGTGGACCCGGCGCAGCGCGAGCACTACCGCGCCATGCTCGGCGACATGGTGATCGCCTACCTGACGGCGGAGCGTGCGGCGGACTGACCCGGGTCCGCGCGGCGGACCGCCAGGGGGCGCGGGCCGGGGCCCCCGCCGGGCGTACGACGGACCGGCGGCAGGGCGCGTGCGAGGGCACGACGGACCGGCGGCAGGGCGCGCGGCGGACCGGTTCCGCCCGGCGCGACCTCTTGACAGCGGCGAAACACGGGCGCAACATCCCTACCCAACCGCCACTAACTATCCAGTGCGTTAATTAGCCGGGTAGCGCCCGGCCGTGCCGCCCCGCCACCCCAGGGAACCGGCCCCCTTCGCCCCTCCCTCGCCCTCCCTCACTCCGCGTACGCCGGAGTTTCCCCGAAGGAGCACGCCGTGTCCGTCGCCGCAGCACCCCACGACGCCGCCCCGCCCGGCCAGCCGAAGAAGGCCGCGACCGCCGCCTGGATCGGCAGCGCCCTGGAGTACTACGACTTCTTCATCTACGGCAGCGCGGCGGCGCTGATCTTCCCCGAGGTCTTCTTCGACGAGTCCGACCCGGCCACGGCGACGCTGCTCTCGCTGGCCACCTTCGGCGTCGCCTACGCCGCCCGCCCGGTCGGCGCGCTGTTCCTCGGCCACTTCGGGGACCGGATGGGCCGCAAGAAGATCATGGTGTTCACGCTGATCCTCATGGGGGTGTCGACGTTCCTCATCGGCTGCCTGCCCACCCGGGCCCAGGTCGGCACCCTCGCCCCGGTGCTGCTGGTGCTGTGCCGGGTGCTCCAGGGCATCTCCGCGGCCGGTGAGCAGGCCAGCGCCAACTCCATGACGCTGGAGCACGCGCCACCCCACCGCCGCGGCTTCTTCACCAGCTTCACCCTCAGCGGCACGCAGGGCGGCCAGCTCCTGGCCACGCTGGTCTTCCTGCCCATCGCCGCCCTGCCCGAGGACCAGTTGCTGGCGTGGGGCTGGCGGGTGCCGTTCTGGCTGAGCATCGGGGTCGCCGTCGTCGGGTACGTCATCCGCCGCAGGCTGGAGGAGACGCCGGCCTTCGCCCGGCAGGCGGAGAGCGAGGGGGTCGTCAAGCTGCCGCTCGCGGTGCTGCTGCGCGAGCACTGGGCGGACGTGCTGCGGGTCGTCGCGGGCGCGCTCGTCGCCTCCGTCTCCACCATCTTCACGGTGTGGGCACTGGCGTACGCCACCGGCGACTCGGTGGGGATGAGCCGCTCCTCGATGCTGTGGGTGGGCGCGCTGGCGAACCTGGTCGCGCTGGCGGCGATCCCCCTGTGGGCCACGCTGTCCGACCGCATCGGCCGCCGTCCGGTGTTCCTGGTCGGCGCGGCCGGCAGCGCCGGGGCGATGTTCCTCTACCTGTGGGCGATCTCCACCGGCTCCTACCCGCTGACCCTGGTCCTCGGCATCGTCGCCTTCGGCATCGTCTACAGCGCCGCCAACGGGGTGTGGCCCTCCTTCTACGGCGAGATGTTCTCCACCCGCGTGCGGCTGTCCGGCATGGCGATCGGCACCCAGATCGGCTTCGCCGTGGCCGGTTTCGCGGTCACCTTCGCCGCGCGGATCGCCGGCCCGGACGGCGACGACTGGTCGTCGGTGGCGCTGTTCACCGCGGCGCTGTGCGTGCCCCCGGTGATCGCGGCGCTGTCCGCCCGCGAGACGGCGAAGGTGCCGACCGAGGAGCTGGGCGAGCGCACCCGCCCGGAGGCGGCCCGGCGGGAGACGGAGACGGTGACGGCCTGAGCGACCGCGCCCCGGGCCCCCGGACGCCGGCAGCGGCTCCGGGGGTCCGGGGCGCTCCCGCGGTCAGGACCGGCTATCCCTCGTCACCGCCCCTGGGGATGCCGTAGGCCCGCTCCACGCGTACGCGCACCACGAGGCGGCGGTCGCGGACCATGGCGGCGCGGTAGTCCTCCCAGTCGGGGTGTTCGCCCAGGACGTCGCGGTAGAGCCGGACGAGTTCCTCGACCGTGTCGTCGTAGGGGTGCCCGGCCACCGGCGAGAGCTCGGCGGTGCCCTCGACGACCGTGTAGGCACGGCGGTCGGGCGTGGAGACGTGGTAGGAGACGCGCGGGTCGCGGCGCAGGTTGCGGGTCTTCGCCCGGCCGTCGGTGACGGAGATCCGGATGACGCCCTCGTCCGGGTCGTAGTGGTGGCTGACGTTCGACAACTGCGGGCGCCCGTCCCGCTTGAGGGTGACCAGCACCCCGCCCCGGTCGTCGGAGACCAGTGCGAGCAGGGCGTGCTGCGTGGAGTCCTGAGTCATGTCGGCACAACCGGTGCGGGACGCGTCCGCATTCCCGGGCGGACACCCGCACGTTCGAGTAGACAGCGTCTACGCACGACTGGTAGACACTGTCTATGAGCGATGAGGAGAAGCCGGGGGCGGACCTGCGGGTCCGGCTGGTCGACGTCGGTGTGGAACTGCTGGCCCGGGAGGGCGTCGGGGCCCTGACCCTGCGGGAGATCGCCCGCCGGGCGGGCGTCTCGCACGGAGCCCCGCGCCGCCACTTCCCCACCCACCTGGAACTGCTGTCGGCCATCGCCCGCAGGGGCTTCACCGACCTGGCCGGCCGGGTGGCGGTGGCCCGCGGCGACGGCACCGCGCCCGCCCGCGAGCAGATCGCCCGACTGGGCCGCGCCTACCTGGAGTTCGCCCTCGGCAATCCCGGCATGTACGAGCTGATGTTCCGTCACGACCTGCTGGAGAGCGGCCACCTGGGGCTCCGCGACACCAGCCTCCCGCTGTTCGGCGCACTGGTGGACCTGGTCGGCCGGGTGCGGCCCGGCGCCGACGCCCGTGCGGTCACGGCGGCACTGTGGGCGAACCTGCACGGGATCGCCCAGCTGTGGAGCTGGGGAAGTCTGCAACTCGCCACGGACACTAAAGAGTTCGAGCCGCTGCTGCGGACGGCGCTCGACGCGCACCTGGGGCCGGACGACGCGCACCTGGGGCCGGAGGCCGGCCGGTGAAGCGGTCGCCGACCCTGGTGAGCAGTGTGGCCGGTGCCGTGGTCGTGGCCCTGGACGGCACCGTCCTCACCGTCGCCCAGCCCGTCCTGCGACGCGACCTGGACGCCTCCCTCGCCCAGGTCCAGTGGACCGGCACCGGGTATCTCGTCGCCGTGGCGGGCCTGTTGGTGTTCGCCGGACGGCTCGGCGACCGGTACGGCCACCGGCGTACGTTCGCGGTGGGCATGCTGGGCTTCGGGGCGGCCTCCGCCGGTATCGCGGTGGCGCCGGACGTGGGCTGGGTGATCGCCCTGCGGGTGGTGCAGGGGGTGTTCGGGGCGTTGTTGCAGCCGGCCACGCTCGGCATGCTGCGCTCGGCGTACCCGGCGGAGCGGTTGCGGCGGCCGATCGCCGTGCGGACGGCCGCGATCGGGCTGGCGGCCGCCGCCGGTCCGATGCTGGGCGGCGCGCTGACGACGGGCTTCGGGTGGCGGGCCGTGTTCCTGCTGAACGTGGTGCCGGCGCTGGTCTTCGGCACACTCGCCCTCACCGCCGGTGGCCGGGAGCCTGCGGCCCGGACGACGACGGCCCCGCCCCCGGTCTCCTCCACTCCTTCTTCCGCTGCTGTTGCTGCTTCTTCCGCCCCTGCTCCTTCTCCCTCTGCTTCTTCTGCCTCTGCTCCTTCTGTTCCGGCCTCGGTGGCCGCGTCCGTACGGGCTCTCGACGTGGCCGGCGCCCTCTGGCTGGCGGTGGCGCTGGCCTGTCTGGTGCACACCCTCGTCGCGCCCTGGGGGCCGGCCGGCGCGACGGGCGCGGTGGCGGCCGTGGTCGCCGGTGCCGCCTTCGTCCGCCACGAGCGCCGCGCACCGGCGCCCCTGGTGCCCGCGGCCCTCATCGGTTCCCCGCCGGTCCGGGCGGCCCTGATCCTGCTGGTCACGGCGTCGGCGGTCCTCAACGGCTCCCTGTTCGCCTGCGTGTACGTCCTCCAGGACGACCTGGGGCTCACCCCGCTGGGCACGGCCCTCGTCAGCCTTCCGCTGGCCGCGTTCCTGGTGGCCGCGGCGCCCGCGTCGGCCGTCCTGCTGCGCCGGGCCGGTGCCGTCCGAAGCGTCGCGGGGGCCGTCGCCGTACTCGCCGCCGGTCTCCTCGTGCTCGCCGCCGCCCCGGGCACGGCCGCCTTCTGCCTCGGCTTCGCCCTGGTGGCGCCGGGTTCGGGACGGTGATGGTCGTGGCCACCCACGTCGTCGTGCGGCAGGCGCCCGCGGAGTCGGCCGGGGTGGCGGGCGGCCTGCAGCAGACGGCCATGAACATCGGGCCGGTGCTCGGGGTGGCGTCGGCGACCGTGCTCATGGACGCGGGCGGGACCAGGTCCCCCCTCGTCGTGCTCGCCGTCGCGGCCGCGGCGGTGCTGCCCTGGTGCCGGGCGCTTCCGGGCCGGCCGCGCCCGGCCGCCACCGGCCCGGGGGACGCGGGGCGTCCCGTTCACGCTGCGGAAAGGGGTCCTTTCCAGCCGTCCCTGGGCGACGATGAGGTCTGAGGCCGTTCCGACGGGGTATGCCGGAACCCGCTCTGACCGAACGCACCGGAGGACAGCGATGGCACAGCTGCGGCAACAGGTCGACCCGGGCGAGGTGGGGCTGGACGGGAAGGCGCTGGACCGCCTCGACCGGCACGTCGCCCGCTACGTCGACGAGGGGCGCCTGCCCGGTTTCCTCCTGTCCGTCGCCCGCGGCGGCCGGGTCGCGCACCTCACCACCCACGGCCGGCGCGACGTCGCCGCGGGACTCCCCGTCGGGTCCGACACCCTGTGGCGGATCTACTCGATGACCAAGCCGGTCACCTCGGTCGCCGCGCTGATGCTGGTGGAGGAGGGCCGGCTCTCGCTCGACGACCCGGTCGCCGCGCACCTGCCGGCCTTCGCCGACCAGCGCGTGTACGTCCGGGGCTCCGGCGCGGACCTCGAGACCCGCCCGGCCGCGCAGCCGATGCTCGTACGGCACCTGATGACCCACACCGCGGGCCTGACCTTCGCCTTCTACCGCTGTCACCCGGTCGACGCCCTGTACCGCGAGGCCGGGCTGGAGTCGGCGGTGCTGCCGGGCTCGGACCTGGCCGGGACCGTCGAGGCGTACGCGCGCCTGCCGCTCCAGTTCGAGCCCGGCACGCAGTGGAACTACTCGGTGGCCACCAACGTCCTGGGGCGCGTCATCGAGGTCGTCTCCGGCCGGCCCTCGACGAGTTCCTCGCCGAACGGATCTTCCGTCCCCTCGGCATGCCCGACGCCGGTTTCCAGGTCACCGGCGAACAGGCCGGCCGGCTCGCCGAGTTGTACGGCGACACCGAGGACGGCGGGATCGAGCCGATCCCGGGACTGCCCCTGTCCGGGCGGCCCCGTTTCCTGTCCGGGAGCGGCGGCATGGTGGCGACCGCGTACGACATCCACCGCTTCACGGAGTTGCTGCGCCGTGGCGGCGAACTCGACGGCACCCGCCTGCTGAAGCCCGCGACGGTGGACCTGATGACCCGCAACCAGCTGCCCGGCGGCGCCGACCTGCGCACGGTCGGCAGCCGCCCCGCCCACGACGTGCCCGGCAACGACGGCGTCGGCTTCGGCCTCGGGGTCTCCGTGGTGATCGACCCGGAACGCACCGAGGCGCCCTCCGGACTGGGCACCTACGGCTGGAGCGGGGTGGCCACGACGACGTTCTGGGTCGACCCGGGCCGCGACCTCACCGTCCAGTTCCTCACGCAGGTACGGCCGAGGAAGTCGCTGAGGCTCTACCCCGACCTCAAGCGGCTGGTCCACGAAGCGGTCAGGGACTGACCGGCGGGCCTGAGACCGACCGGCGGGCCTGAGCGGGCCGCCGTGACCACCGGGCGTCGCGGCGACCCGCGTCACGTGCTCGGGACGCGGGCGCTCACGACCGGCACGGTCACGGCCCGCGCGGTCACGCCGGCTCGGTCATGACCCGCACGGTCAAGGCCGGCGCGCTCGCGACCGGCACGGTCACGGCCGCCGTAGTCGGGACCGGCCCGCTCAGGACCAGTGCGCGACCGCGTCCAGGTGGGGCAGGCGGTGGTCCAGCCGCTCGCGCTTGGTGCGCAGGTACGTGATGTTGTTCTCGCACGGCTCGATCAGCAGCGGCACCTCCTCGGCGACCTGGATGCCATGGTCCACCAGCGCCTCCCGCTTGCGCGGGTTGTTCGACATCAGGCGGACGGAGCGCACGCCCAGGTCGCGCAGGATCTCGGCGGCCGCCTTGTAGTCCCGCGCGTCCACCGGGAAGCCCAGCGCCACGTTCGCCTCGACGGTGTCCAGGCCCTCCGCCTGGAGTGCCATCGCCCGCAGCTTGCCCAGCAGCCCGATGCCCCGGCCCTCGTGCCCGCGCAGGTAGACGACGATGCCCCGGCCCTCGGCGACGACGGCCCGCAGCGCCGACTCGAGCTGGTCGCCGCACTCGCAGTGCTGGGAGCCGAACGCGTCACCGGTGAGGCATTCCGAGTGCAGCCGGGTCAGCACGTTCTCGGTGCCGGGATCGCCGTACACCAGGGCCACCTGCTCGTCGCCGCGGTCGTGGTCGAGGTAACCGATCGCCTGGAATTTGCCGTACACGGTGGGCAGCGGTGCATTCACCACGCGTTCCACACCGGTGCGCTGGGGGGACTTCTTGCCGAGCACGCCAAATTTGTCTGTCATGATCTGGTTCCTAAGCAGAGACGAAAGGCCGGGAAAAGATGAGTGGTTCGGGAATGCGGACGGCACAGGCGTACGGACTCGTGCCCGCGGACACCACCGAGGACGTGCGCTCGCGCGGCGCGGACGTCCCGGTCCAGGTGGCGGTGCTGCCCGTCGGAAGCTTCGAACAGCACGGACCGTACCTGCCGTTGGCCACCGACACGCTCGTCGCGTGCGCGATAGCGCGGGAGTTGGCCGCCGCGTATCCGGTGCACCTCCTCCCCCGGTGACCATCGCCTGCTCGCACGAGCACGCGGACTGGCCGGGAACCGTCAGCATCTCCGCCGTCACCCTTCACGCGGTGGTACAGGACATCGCGGCCTCACTGCGCCGCTCGGGCGTCGAGGCCCTGGTGCTCGTCAACGGACACGGCGGGAACTACGTCCTGGGCAACGCGGTCCAGGAGTCCTCCGCCCGCGGCGAGCGGATGGCGCTCTTCCCGGCCCCGGAGGACTGGGAGACGGCCCGGGCCGCGTCCGGGGTGTCGACCTCGCTGCTCACCGACATGCACGCCGGGGAGATCGAGACCTCGATCCTGCTGCACACCCATCCCGAACTCGTCCGGCCCGGTTACGAGTCCGCCGATTTCACCGCGGACGACCGTCGCCATCTGCTCACACTGGGAATGTCCGCCTATACCGATTCGGGCGTCATCGGCCGTCCCTCCCTGGGGTCCGCGGAAAAGGGGAAGGAACTCCTGTCGAGCCTGACGGATTCCTTCGGGACGTATTTCTCGATACTGACGTCCGGGACCACGGCGGAGGATTCCGCGGGCGATCCCGTGTGACGTGCGGCGCCGGGCTCCGCCTCCGGCGCGACGGCGCCGGAGGCCGTGCGCCGGCGGGCGACGAGGACGGCGAGGCCGGGCAGTGCGGCCGCGAAGCTGAGCACCCCGTACACGACGGCGACGGCCAGCCCGGTGCTCGCGCCGAGTCCGGCGGCGCCGAACGCCCAGGCGGTGACGCCCTCGCGGGGCCCCCAGCCGCCGACGTTCAGCGGCACGCCCATCGCGAGCAGCGCGAGGACCGCCAACGGCAGCAGCGTGAGCACGGGGGCGGCGGAGCCGGCCGCACGGGCGGCCACGACGAAGGTGGCCAGGTGCCCGGCCAGGACGATCGCCGACGACAGGGCGACACCCGGTCCGTTGCGCCGGGACAGCAGTCCCTCGCGCGCCTCGCCGAGCGCCCTGCGCATCCGGCCGCCCCGGCGGCCCGCCGGGGAGTTCATCCGCACGGCGAGGACGACGGCGAGCGCGCCGACCGCGCCGAGGCCGACGGCCGGCGCGAAGTGCCGTACGTCCGCCATAACCGGGGACGGCAGGGTCAGCAGGATCGTCACTCCGGCCAGGGCCAGCACGAGTTGCCCCGCCGTGCGCTCCAGGACGACGGCCCGCACGCCGCGTCCGACGTCGCCGGCGCTCCGCCCGTGGCGCACGGCGCGGTGCACGTCGCCGAGGATGCCGCCGGGCAGGGCGGCGTTGAGGAACAGCGAGCGGTAGTAGTCGGCGACGGCGGGCCCGAGCGGAAGCCGGATCCGCAGGCCGCGGGCCACCAGCGCCCAGCGCCACGCGCTGAACACGGTGGTGACGGCGCCGATCCCGAGCCCGAGGAGCAGGGTGGCGGCGTCGACGCGCCGCAGTCCGTCCACGACGGGGCCGGTACCCATCCGCCACAGCAGGACGCCGAGGATCAGGACCCCGGCGAGGGTGCCGCCGTGGGCCCGCAGTGCCGCGAAGCGGGAGGGCACGGCCGACTGCGGGGCCGGTTCGGCCACGATCACGCCGGTGCGATCCTCGGGGCCGGCGGGGTCTGCGAGGCCGGTGGGGCCGGCGGGGCCGGCGGGGCCTGCGGAGACGGCAAGGCGGTCGGGGCCGGTGGGGCCGTCAGGCACCGGGCATGTTCCCGCCGCCGCACCGGTCCCGGGAACGTGCCCGGTCGGCGTACGGGACAGGGGGATGCGCCCGGTCGCCGTGCCCGTGCCGACCAGAGGCGCGTGCGCCGTCGCCGTACCCACCGGGGGCGCGTCCACGGCCGCCGTACCCACCGGGGACACGCCCACGGCCGCCGTGCCGAGCAGAGGCGCGTGCGCCGTCGCCGTACCCACCGGGGGCGCGTCCACGGCCGCCGTGCGGGACGTCAGCAGGTGCGCGGCCGCCCGCGCGACGTCGTCGCGCCGGGGCCGTCGCAGGGGCGTCCGCTCGCACCGCGCCGGTGGTGCCGGCGCCGGGACGCGCGCGCCCGCCGTCTCCGCGTTCATCGGACGCCGTCCGTGGGCCGGGCCAGGGCGAGGAGGTCGCTGTGGTGGACGGTGACGTGGAGTTCACCGGCCGCACAGGCCGCCAGCCGGGCCGCGAGGTAGGTCTCGGCGCGGGCCGCGAGGCCGGGGCGCTCCTCGACGGCGGCGCCGACCCAGCCGCGCAGCCACTGGGCGGTGAGCGCGGCCTCGTCGGGGCCGAGCCGCCAGGCGCTGGGGTGCACCTTCACGGTCGCGCCGTGGCCGGCGAACGCCTCGCAGGCCGCGGTGACCGCGTCGGGGCCGAGGAGGCCGCCGCGTCGCTGGTGGTCGTTGAAGGCGGCGGCGATCTCCTCGTCCATCGGGTCGGGGGCGGTCAGTTCGACGCGCCCGGCCACGGAGAGGGTCAGCAGGGCGGGGCAGCCGGCGCCCGCGCAGGCCGCGGCGAGGGTGTCGACCTCCTCGCGGGTGAGGACGTCCAGCAGCGCCGACGCGGTCACCAGCGAGGCGCCGGCCAGGGCGTCCGGGGTCAGCCGGGCGACGTCGCCGCGCCGGGTCTCGACGGTGACCCGGCTGCCGTCGGCGGCGGCCCGCGCGGCGCCGACGGCCGCGAAGTGCAGCAGGTAGGGGTCGCGGTCGTGCAGGATCCAGTGCTGGGGGCCGTCCAGGCGGGGGGCGAGCCAGCGGCCCATCGAGCCGGTGCCGCAGCCCAGGTCGTGCACGACGAGTCCGCCGGTGCGGCCGGGCAGGTCGGCCAGCCGGATCCGCAGCGGGTCCAGCAGGCCGGCCGCCCGCGCGGCGGCGTCGGCGGGCTCGCGCAGCCGCAGCCACTCGGGGGCGTAGCGGGGCGGCTCCTGGGCCGTGTCGTCCCCGTCGCCCTCCCGCAGCCGTACGGTCGGCCGTTCACCGGGGCGGGTCACCGGGCCGGCGCCCGCGATGACGCCGGAGGTCCGCGTCTCCCCGTCCGAGGGCGTCCCGCGGGGGCCGGGCCGGGCCGGTCCCCACTCGTCCTGCCCGCTCTGCCCGTCCTGCACGCCCTGCACGCCCTGTCCGCCCTGCCCGCTCTGCCCTGCCGGGTCGGCCAGGTCGGCCGGGGTCACCGTGGTCTCCCTCATGCCGCCCTCCGGGGTTCGCCGGGCAGCCGGCCGAGGACGCCGGCGAGGCGCTGGGCGGTGCTCGCCCAGCCGCCCAGAGCCGCCCGCCGGCTCCGTGCGGCCGCCTTCAGCCGGCGCCGCACGTCCGCCTCGCCGAACCAGCCGCGCAGTTCGGCGGCGAAGGCGGCCGGGTCCTCCGGCGGCACGAGGATGCCGGGGACGCCGCCGTCGGGGGCGCGGCCGACCGCCTCGGGCACGCCGCCCACGTCGGTCGCGAGGACGGGGATGCCGCGGGCGAGGGCCTCGGTGACCGCCATGCCGTAGGTCTCGGCGTAGGAGGTGAGGACCATCAGGTCGGCGGTGGCGTACGCGGCGTCGAGCTGGGCGCCCGCCTTGGGGCCCGCCAGCTCCAGCCGGTCCTGGAGGCCGTGCTCGCGGATGAGGCCGCGCAGGTGGGCGACGTACTCCGGGTCCTGGCCGAGGCCGCCGACGCAGGAGCAGGTCCACGGCAGTTCGGTCACCGAGGCCAGCGCCTCGATCAGCCGGTGCTGGCCCTTGCGGGGGGTCACCGCGGCCACGCACAGCAGGCGGGAGACGCCGTCGGTGCCGGAGGCGAGGGGGGCGATGTCGGCGCCCGGTGCGGCCTCGTGCACCTTGTCCGGGGCGAGGCCGTGGTGCGAGACGAGACGGCGGACCGCCCAGTCGCTGGTGGCGATCACCGCGGGGACGGCGCGCAGCACGGCCCGTTCCCCGGCGTCGAGTTCGGCGGCGAGCACCGGGTCGAGTCCGGTCTCGTCACCGAGGGGCAGGTGCACCAGGACGGCGAGCCGCAGCCGTTCCGCCTCCGGTACGACGATCTCCGGGACGCCGCAGGCCACCAGACCGTCCAGCAGGACGACCGTGCCGTCGGGCAACTCCCTGAGCGTGCGGGCCAGTTCGGTGCGGGCGGCGACTCCCGGGCGGGGCCACTCGCCGGCGACCCGGTGCTGGTGGACCTGCCAGCCGAAGCCGGGGAGGTCCAGGCAGACGCGGCGGTCGTAGGCGTTGCCGCCGCTGGGGTTCGCCGGGTCGTCGACGCCGCCCGGCATGACGAAGTGCACGG
Source organism: Streptomyces sp. Tue 6430 (assembly GCA_021568835.1). Lineage (GTDB taxonomy): Bacteria > Actinomycetota > Actinomycetes > Streptomycetales > Streptomycetaceae > Streptomyces. Next base: position 103,448 of record JAKGSH010000001.1, on the reverse strand, counting down.
AACGCAGGGACATGGGATGATCCCCCCGGTCTTCAGGGCCGCCGGCGCGGTCTTCGGGGCCGCCGGCCCGGTCTTCGAGGCCGCCGGCTGGGCGGGCAGATAGGCGAGCGGGGCCTTTTCCATCGTCACGTCGGTCACAGCGCACGCTCGTAACTCGCCCAGGCGACGTGCGACTCGTGCAGGGTGACGGAGAGGGCGGCGATGCCCCGGGCGCCCTCGCCGAGCGCGCCCCGGTGGATCCGCTCGGCGAGCCGGTCGGCGATCACCTTGGCGAGGAACTCGGTGGAGGTGTTGACTCCGGCGAAGTCGGGCTCGTTGTCGAGGTTCCGGTAGTTCAACTCGCTGACCACGGCGCCGAGTTCCTGGGTCGCCAGGCCGATGTCGACGACGATGTTGTCGTCGTCGAGCTGCTCGCGGCGGAAGGTGGCGTCCACGAGGAACGTCGCTCCGTGCAGGCGCTGAGCGGGTCCGAAGACCTCACCGCGGAAGCTGTGGGCGATCATGATGTGATCGCGAACGGTGACACTGAACAACGGACGACCCTCCAGGTGCGGCGCGTCTGGTCCCCGGCCATCGGCCGCCGGGGGATGCCGTGTAGTACGGCTCATCGCTTCCCCGTGTTCAGCCGGATCCCACTCTTTTCTCAGGTCAGGCGCTCGCGTCGTACCTGACGCGGTGGCACAGCGCCGGAATCCGGCCGTCGGCGAGCGCCGGCATCACCTCGGGCAGCTCCTCGAACGCGCTCTCTCCGGTGACGAGGGCGTCGAGCGCCGGATCGGCGAGCAGGTCGAGCGCGAGGGCGAGCCGGTCGGCATAACCGCGGTTCGCGCGGCGCGGGGAGACGGTGCCGACCTGGCTGCTGCGGATCACCAGCCGCCGGGAGTGGAAGGCCTCGCCGAGCGGGAGGGAGACCGTCCGGTCGCCGTACCAGCTCAGTTCGAGGACGGTGCCCTCGGCGCTCAGCAGTTCCAGGGACCGGGTGAGCCCTTGCTCGGTGGCGCTGGCGTGCACGACCAGGTCGCAACCGCCCAACGCCTCCTCGGGGAGGCGAAGCCGACGCCCAGCGCCTCGGCGGTCCTCGCCCGTGCCGGATCGGCGTCCACCAACTGCACGCGCACGCCCGGGAAGCGGCGCAGCAGCGCGGCCACCGAGCAGCCGACCATGCCGCCGCCGACCACCGCGATCCGGTCGCCGACCAGGGGCGCCGCGTCCCACAGGGCGTTCACGGCCGTCTCGACGGTGCCGGCCAGGACGGCCCGTCCGGCGGGCACCGGGTCCGGTACGACGGTGACGGCGCTCGCCGGGACGACGAAGCGGGTCTGGTGCGGGAACAGGGAGAAGACGGTGCGTCCGGTCAGCTCTCGGGGCCCCTCCTCCACCACCCCCACGTTGAGGTAGCCGTACTTCACGGGCGCCGGGAAGTCGCCCTCCTGGAACGGCGCCCGCATCACCGCGTGCTGGCTCTCCGGGACCCCGCCGCGGAAGACGAGCGTCTCCGTGCCGCGGCTGACCCCGGAGTACAGCGAACGGACGACGACCTCGCCCTCCGCCGGGTCCGGCAGGGCCACGTCGCGGATCTCGCCGCGACCGGGCGAACCGATCCAGAACGCACGTGCGGTGCGGTTCATCGGCGTCCTCCTGAACGTTCGGGAACTTGCTCACGTACCGAGGTGTGCACAGGTCGCGCACAGTACGCGGCCTTGATCGACTCTGTCACCTGGCCGGAGGATGTGCGGTGGCCCTGAACGACATTTACGACGCGAGGCTGGTCCAGCAGGAGACCGCTGTGGGAGCGGGCGTGCAGATCCTGGTGCTGGCCCTGCTCGGCACGGCGATCGGCCTGGGCCCGGCGGGCTGGGTGACCGGCCTCGTCTTCGCCGTGGCCACCTGGGCGGTGCTCTCACGGGCGCTGCACCGCTCGGGTCTGCGCACCTTCGGCCCGGCGAACCGGGTCACCCTCGGCCGGGCCACCCTGGTCGGCGGGGTGACGGCCCTGGTGGCGGACTCCTTCGTGAGCGCGCCGCCGGTGTCCCTGCTGGTCGGCCTGACGGCCGTGGCCCTGCTGCTGGACGGTGTGGACGGCAAGGTGGCCCGCCGCACGGGCACCTCGACGGCCCTGGGCGCGCGCTTCGACATGGAGGTCGACGCGTTCCTGATCCTGGTGCTCAGCGTGTACGTCTCCCTGGAGCTGGGCCCCTGGGTCCTCCTGATCGGCGGCATGCGCTACGCCTTCGTCGCCGCGGCCCGCGTGGCCCCGTGGCTGAACGCCCCGCTGCCCCCGTCCTTCGCCCGCAAGACGGTCGCCGCGCTGCAGGGCGTCTGCCTGCTGCTGGCGGGCGCGGACCTGCTCCCGTACGCCGGCAACTTCGCGGTGGCCCTGCTGGCCCTGGCCCTGCTGCTGTGGTCCTTCGGGCGGGATGTGGTGTGGCTGTGGCGGGAGTCGCGGGCCGTCGTCGCCGAGCAGCCGGCCACCGAGCCGATGGTGCTGGAGCTGGCGGCGCGCTGAGGACGTCCGGGACGCCGGAACACCTGCGGTGCGCCACGGCCGTCAGTCTTCCCTCGGGGAGGGCCTGCTTCAGGGAGGGCGGAACCCTGGAACTGGAAGGTGGGCAGCCGACGGGAGCCCCTACCCCGCCGTGGCAGCAACAGCACCGCCCCGCCGGTACGGCCGCCAGCACGGCCCACGGCGCGGCCGCCGGCAGGCCCCCGTCGAGCAGGACGCCCGTGACCGCGCTGCCGGCCAGCACGATCAGGCCGGAGACGGACGACAACGCGCCCGTGTACAGCCCGAGCCGCCCCTCCTCCGCGAGGTCGGGAAGCCAGGCCCGCGCGGCGGGTGCCACCAGCATCTGGCCGAGGGTGAGGAGGACGACGAACCCGGCGGCGGGCAGCAGCCCCGTCGTCCCGGTCGCCCCGGAGGGCACCGTGAGGGCGACGACGCCGAACCCGGCGGAGATCACTGTCAGCCCGGCCGTCATGGCGCGGCGCGGGGTGAGCCGCTCCCCCGCCCACCGTGCGACCGGCAGCTGCGCGGTCACCACCAGCAGGGACGACAGCGCGAACAGCCAGGCCAGCGGCGTCTGTGAACCGGCGGCGCGCTCCACCTCGGCGGGCAGCGCGAGATAGAGCTGGTTGTAGGCGAGGAGGTGGGCACCGTACGCGCAGCACAGCGCCAGGAAGCGTCGGTTGCGCAGCAACGGTCCGACGCCTCCGCGCACCCGGACGCGGGCACGGCCGGGAACGTGCCGGGGCAGCAGCCGCGCGTGGCCCGCGAGGACCAGGACGAAGACGCCGGCTCCGGCCAGGCACACCGCGCGGAAGTCGACCGACAGCAGCAGCGCGCCGAGCAGGGGCCCGACGAACGCGCCGGCCTGCCCGGCGACGGTGAACAACGCCAGTACCCTCGTCCGGGACCCGCCCCCGACTCCTCCCACGCGACGGCCTGCCGCACCACCTCCGACTCGACGGCGGGCGAGAACAGCGCGGCGGCGAACCCGATGAGGAGCACCGCCCCGACGACCGCCCAGGCCCGCTCGGCGTACCCGAGCCACCAGAACCCGGCGATACGCAGTGCGCAGCCGGCGAGCACCACGGGCCGGACGCCGTACCGGTCGGCGAGCGCACCGCCCACCACGAACAGCCCCTGCTGGCTGAAGGTCCGCAGCCCCAGCACCAACCCGACCGTCCAGCCGGCCATCCCGACCGTCCCGCCGAGGTGTTCGGCGAGGAAGGGCAGCACGGCGAAGAAGCCGACGTTGAAGGCGAGTTGCGTGAGGACGAGGAGCCGCAGGAGCGGCGGGAACGGCGGGAGCCGAGTGCGGTCCCGAGCACCGCGCAGGAGCGGCGGCGAGATCACGCGACACCTGCCGGCTGGTCCGGCGCGGCGGCCGGCTGGGCGGACGCGACGGCCGGCTGGTCGACGCGCGCCCGAGCCGTCGCAGCCGTACGGCGCCGCGTCCCCCGCGTCCCGCCTGCCCCGCCGCCGTCACCGCGAGCGCGCCCAGCAGTGCGAGGACGGCGGCGGGGGCGAGGACGGCCCAGGGGGCGCGTTCGGCGTAGGGCTGGTTCTCGGCGAGGAGCAGCCCCCACTCGGGGACGGCGGCTGGGCGCCGAGGCCGAGGAAGCCGAGGGAGGCCAGCGCGAGGGCGATGCCGGGCAGCCGCAGCAGGGCGTGGCGGGTGACGGACGGGAGGACGGCGGGCAGGAGTTCGCTTCTCAACAGGTACACGCGGCCGGCGCCCAGGGCGCGGGTCGCGGTCAGGTGGAGGGTGGCGCGCTCCTGCCGCAGCAGTGCGGAGGTGTGTGCGGCCAGGGGCGCCCAGGCCACGGCGGCGACGGCGAGGACGGGCGTGCCGGCGCCGCCGCCCTGGACGGCGGTGACGAGGAGCGCGGCGAGGACGGTTGGGACGGCGTTGACGGTGTCGACGAGCGGCCCGGACAGCGCGGGCAGGCAGCCGAGCAGAACGCCGGTGAGCCAGGCGAGCGCGCTGACGGCGAGGGCGAGCAGCAGGGTGTCGAGGGCCCCGTGGGCGACCCGCGCGAGGACGTCCCGGCCGAGGGCGTCGGTGCCGAAGGGGTGGGTGAGGGAGGGTGCTCGCAGGCGGGCGGCGGTGTCGAGGGCGAGGGGGTCGCGGGGCAGTCCGACCATGATGACGCCGGTCAGCAGGAGGCCGTAGGCGAGGAGCAGGATCCTGCGGGCGGTCGACGGCCGTGCGGAGGGCGGCCGGTGCAGGCTCTGGAGGGCTCCGTCGTGCGGCGCGGGACCGGTGAGCCGACAGGCGGTCAGGCGCGCGGCGGCCGTGGTGACGGCCGCGAGGGCGACCAGCAGGAGGGTGCCGGCCTGGAGGACGGGCAGGTCCTGGGCGATGGCCGCCCGGAGGGTGGTGCGGCCGAGGCCGGGGATGTCGAAGATCTGCTCCACGGCGACCGAGCCGCCGGTGAGGCCGACGACGAACAGTCCGAGGTTGGGCAGCAGTCCGGGCACGCAGCGCCGCAGCGCCTGGCGGGCGACGGCGTGGCCGGGCAGTCCGCGGGCGGCGGCGGCCAGCGCCCAGGGTTCGGCGAAGGCGCCGGGGAGCTGGTCGTCGAGGAGGCGGCCGAGGACCGCGCCCGCGGGCAGGCCGAGGGCGAGCGCGGGCAGCACCGTCCACTGCGGGCCGTACCAGCCGAGGGCCGGCAGCCAGCCCCACTGCACGCCGACGACGGTGGCGAGCACGGAGGCGGTGAGGAACTCGGGCAGCGCGGCGAGCACCGCCGAACCCGAGCCTCCGGCCGGCCGTCCGTCGAGGCGGCGACGGGCGCCGAGGCGGAGGGTGCGGGCGCACACGGCGGCGGCCGTGACGAGGGCGACGAACAGGGCCACCGCCATCAGCAGCAGGGAGACGCCGAGCGCCCTGAGCACCTCGGGCGCGACCGCGGAACCGGAGATCCACGAGTGCCCGGCGTCCCCGCGCGGCAGCCCGGCGAGCCACTGACCGAGCAGGCGCAAAGGCCCCTGTTCGAGACCGAGTTGGGCTCGAATGTCGGCGAGCACCTGAGGGGCGGGGTCACGGTCGGCGGACCGGGCCCTGAGCACCGTGAGCGCCGGGTCGGTGCGCGAGAGCCAGGGCAGCAGCCCGATCCCGCACACCAGCAGCGCGGCCAGTGCGGCGCGCCACAGCAGCGCGCCCGCCCGGCTTCCCCTGTTTCCCCCGCTCGCCCCGCTCCCCTTGCCGCTCATGGATCAGCGCCGGGTCCCGGTGCCGACGAGGCCGCGCTCGTACGGGTCGAGGAGTACGCCGCTCACCCGGGGGCCGACGCCGGTGATGACGCGCTGGTGCACCAGGGGGACGACGGCGTCGGTGCGCAGGATCGCGGCCTCGGCGGCCATGACGGCGTCCTGCCGCTCGGCGGTGCCGTCGGCGCGCTCGGCCCCGGCCACCGCCGCGTCGACGGCCTTGTCGCAGAGCTGTGCGAGGTTGTACCCACCGCCGCAGGTGTGATCACCGGCGAGGACGGCGACGGGATCGCCGGTGTCGACGAGGGTGTTGCGGGCGAGCACGAAGGCGTCGAACTTCCCGGCGAGTGCGTCGCTCTCCAGCCGCGAGTACTCGCCCACCGTCAGCTTCACCGTGAACCCGGCCTTCTCCAGCTGCTGCTTCAGCACCTGGGCGACTTCGGGCAGTTCGGGCCGGTTGTCGTAGGTGGCGAGGGTGATGGAGGTGCCGGCGGGCCTGCCGGGGCGGGCGGCCCCGGCGGGGGGTGTGCGCTTGCTCGCGGCCCAGGTGACGGCGGGGCCGTAGATGCCGGTGCCGGCGTCGGCGTGGCCTTCGTAGACGTTCTTCGCCAGGACGGAGGTGTCGACGGCCTCGCGGGCGGCGGCACGCAGCGACGCGTCCTCGAAGGCCCCGGACCGGGCGTTGAGGAGGAGGCTCGTGGTGCGGGTGGTGGCGGTCTCGCGGCGCGTGTCCGCGTCGAGGCCGGCGGCCTGGGCGACGGGGATCGCCTCGGCGACGTCCACCTGGCCGGTGCGCAGGGCGTTGGCGCGGGCGGTGCCGTCGGCGATGAAGCGGGCGTCGATGCCGGAGGCCTGGGCGCGGCCGCCCCAGTAGTCGTCGAAGCGGTCGAGTCGGGCGCTGGTGGTGCCCTCGACGTCGGTGAGTTCGAAGGGTCCGGTGGCGGTGCCGGCCGGGTCGGCGGCGCCCTTCGCGTCGTACGCCTTCGGGGAGAGGATCGCCAGGCTGGGACTGGACAGGCGCAGCGGGAGGACGGGGTCGGGCGCTTTCGTGGTGACGCGGACGGCGCCCGCGCCCTCGGCCTCGGTGTCGGCCTCGGCGGTGAGGGTGACGCCGGAGAGGGCGGCCGGGGCGGGCCTGGCCTGGGCGGCGTGGGCGAGGGAGGCGGCGACGGCGGCCGGGGTGACGCCGGTGCCGTCCTGGAAGACGGCCTCGCGCAGGGTGAACAGCCAGGTGCGGTCGTTCTCGCGCCGCCAGGACGCGGCGAGCGCGGGGGCGGCGGCGCCGTTGGCGTCGAGCCCGGTGAGCCCTTCGGTGACGCCGAGCCGGCTGAGGATCGTGGCGTCGGCGCCGTACGGGGAGAGGTTCTCGGCGGGCGGGAAGGCGAGGGCGACGCGCAGCCGGGAGCCGTCCTTCGCGTCGGCCGTGCCGCCGCCGTCACCGCCGGAGGCGAAGCAGCCGGCGAGGGGCGGGACGAGCAGCGGGGTGAGCAGGAGGGCGGCGAGACGCCGTGGGCGGCGGGGGAAGCGCATGGGGGTCACCGGCCTGTGATGTGGAGGGTGAGGGCGTTCAGGGGGATGGCGAAGTGCACGATGCCCTGACCCCCTTCCGGTTCCTGGCGCTCGTCGTGCACGACGTGGCCGAGGGACCGCCAGAAGGCTTCGGCACCTTCGACGGACGGGTCCGTGTGCAGGTAGGCGGCCCGGTATCCGCCGTCGGCGGCGGCGAAGGCGAGCAGTTCGGCGACCAGTCGCCGGGCGAGGCCGCGGCGCCGGTGCTCGGGGCGGACGTAGACGCGGCGCAGTTGGGCGGTCGCGCCCGAGGGGTAGCGCTCGGCGACGTGGCGCGGGTTCGGCGGGTGCAGGGGGCCGCGGGAGTCGAGCGCGCCGGTGCCGACGACGTGCCCCTCGCCGTCCACGGCGACCAGCAGCGTGTGCCGGGCGGGCACCAGATAGGCGGCGGCCGGGTCGACGATGTCCCCGTGCCAGCGGGGCACATAGCCGGTGCCGAAGTCGCGGTAGACGGTGTCGAGCATGACGGCTCGGGCACCGTCGAGGTCGTCGGGGCCCGCGGGCCTCACGCAGTACTCATGCACTTGCACATCATATGCATTAAGCCGAGCACCTTGATCCATCAAGAGGTCGCGCGGATGGGCGCGGTCGGGGACGTCGGCAACAGGACGGGCGCAGGTCTCGGTGATCATGCAGTTGCGACGCTCTGTGATCACCGGGGAGACCTGTGCCCGCGCTTCGAGGATGCGGCCGGACGGCGGGAGCGCCTGTCGACCGTGGCGGCCGCCCCTGCCGACCGCGGCGATCTCTCGGCCGCGCCCCTCCGCCCCGACGGCATCGTCGCCTGGGCCGCCGCCCCGGGCCTGCCCGCAGACACCTCAACTCTGGCGACCGCGCCACGCACCTGGCTCGGCGAACCGCACGCACGCACGTACGTACGCCGAACGGCCAACAAGGTGAACCTGGCCAACCTGCAGGCAGGAAAAGCACCGGACGACGCAGAGGGGAGGTCTGATGGGGCGCGATCCACTCTGACGGCCGGTTCGGCACTGATCTGCCCTGATGCTGCCGAAAGGCCAGCCCGTCTCCGCACCGGCAAAACATCCGAGGAGCAGGAACGACGATGGCACCCGATCCGACAACCGCCCAGGTGACCATGACCCTGGCTGCCCTTGCAGCCACCGGGGCCACCCCGCGTCCGTCCGGGAAACCCCGCAACAACAGACCGAACGAATCATCACCGGCATCAACGCGCAACTGAGCGACCCCAGCCTTGCGACGCAGGGCGCGTGGAGGCTGGTGTGGCTCGCCCTGAGCGAGGCCAACGCGAACATGGCCTACATCGCACGGAGCACCAACGGCTCGAACGAGTTCGCCGTGGTCGCTCGCGGAACGGACGCCGATCTGACCGACATCCTCGAGGACCTCGATGTCGGCACAGTCGTCCCGTTCCCCGAAAGCGGATCGCCGAAGCCCATCGCCGTTTCCAAGGGGGCGATGGATGCGTTCGAACGGGTTGTCAACGCCCGCTCGATCGCCTCACCCTCCCCGAACGTCACGCTCGCCCAGGCGCTCACCGCCGCACTCGGCTCGGCGCCCTCCTCGCCGCAGCCGACCGTCTATCTGACCGGTCACAGCCTGGGCGGTTGCATCGCCACCATGCTCGCGCCGTACCTGCAGGCACAGACCTGGCCGAAACAGCCGAAGTTCGCGGTGATCACCTATGCCGCTCCACCGCCGGCGTACAGAGCTTCGTCGACTACTTCGACTCCGTGCCGTGGGTCATCGACGAGCGCCACAACAACGCCTACGACCTGGTACCGCACGCGTGGGCCGATCTCGACACCACCGCCGGCTGGTACCGAGCCCGGGACCGCAGGCGACCGAAGAAGTGAAGCTGCTCATCGGGGCGATCTCCCAGCGCACCAAGGGCAACGTCTACGTCCAGCCCGGCACGCTCTGCCCGATGAACACCAGCTACACGAGCCTTGCCAAGAACCTGGTCAACAAGACCGCCCAGGACTTCCTCGGCCAGGTCGCCTTCCAGCACGCCAACTCCACCTACCTGGACCTGGTGGGAGCGCCTGCCGTCCCTTCCGCACCGGTGGTGACCGGCGTGACCCCCGCCTTCGGCGAACCAGGCACCACGGTGACCATCAACGGCACCGGTTTCAGCAAGGACAGCATGGTCGACTTCGGCCACTTCGCCTGCCCCACGCGCAACATCGACTCCGACAGCAGGATCACCGCCAAGGTCCCCGACGGAACCGGCGTCGTCCACGTCCGCGTCACCAACACCCTCGGCACCTCCCCGGCCGTCGCGATGGGGCAGTTCGCCTATGGCGGACCCGCACCCGTGGTGGTCAGTGCCGTCAGCCCGACCAGCGGAAAGGCCGGCACCCTGGTCACCATCAGCGGCTCGGGCTTCGCCGATGGCGCCACCGTGCACTTCAAGGACAAGGCATCCGATTCGGTCGAGTTCGTCTCCACCGGACAGATCACCGCAACCGCGCCCGGTCAGCTCGACGACCACCAGACGGTGAACCTCACCGTGACGGTCGGCAAGGCCACCTCTCCCACCAGCCCGGCCGACGAGTTCACCTACACCGGACGGTAGCGTCCGCACGCCCCGTTCCCGGGGTGGCCCTTCGAGCAGCCCCGGGCCCTTGCCGCCGACCGGTCGAACCGCGCCCGGGCGAGGGATCGCCGCAGGACCGTTCACCCTGCGGCGAGCAGGCCACGGAGCTGTGCGGCACGGCGAGCAGCTGCCGGGCGACCAGGTGTCCGGAACCCGGCCCCGGCCGCCGGATCAGGTGGTGGTCGAGCTCGGCGGAGCCGCCGTGGGGGCCGCCGCGGACGGTGTTGCGGTCGGCCGCGGCGACCCCCGCCGGACTGACCGCACTCCACCGGGTCACCAGGGCGCGCAGGCCCGGGGCATGCGCCTCGATCCGGCCGAACACCCGCTCCACATGGCCCGCGATCAGCCGCTCGTCGTCCCACCCCGCCGAGACGTCCAGCTCGCCCGCGGCATCGGACGACGGCGCGAACGGAACCTCCTGGAGCTGCACCCGGAGCGCGGCACGGCACCCCCGACCTGTCCGCACGTCCGCCCGCCCGTCCACCTCCCCGGCTACTCGGCTACTCGACTCCCGTCGCGTCGACGAGCCGGACCAGGTCTCTGCGTCCGTACCCGAGCAGGCGGGCGCGGTGAGTGGCCGTCAGCAGCAGGTGCGCGACGGTCGCGCCGGGGTGCCCGTCCCGGTCGTCGCCGAGCCACTCCTGCGGTTTCTCGACGCCCAGGCTGTTCATCACCAGTCCGTGCGCGCGGCGGATCTCCGCGACGGTCCCCGCGACCGCGTCCAGGAGCGTCCGCCCCGGACGCTCGCACTCCAGGGCGAAGCAGCCGCGGTCGACCGGTACGCACCCCTCCGGCGGACGCGCCCGCAGGTCCGCGTACCGCTCGTCCGCGAATCCGACGGCCTCGAACTCCTCGTGCACCAGGGAGAAACGGTGGAAGCCGGGCGGAACCGGGGGCGGCGGAGGCGTGTACTCCCACCCGGCGTCCTCGTACAGCCGCCGCTCGACCTCTTCCGCGTCGGCGTGGGTCACGGTGAGACCCGACCCCTCGTTCCGACCGGTGGTCGTGCCGTCCGGGTTGCGATGGAAGACCAGACTCATGTGTGCCCCCGTTCGTCAGCTGTCAGCTGTCATCGATGGACGCGTTGCACGCGACGAGCGCGACGAACGCGACCGAGATGTCCTCGTCGCTGAATCAAACGGGCCACCGGTCCGCGGCGTGCCCGCCCCGAAAAGCCTCACCCGAACGTGTGGCCAAACCCCTGACGCGGCGGGGTTGCCGGGCGATCCGGACGGTACGGGACGCCGTGGCCGCTGGTCTCGCCGCCCGGAGCGGACGTGAACACGTACAACTACGCCAGGAAAGAAGGGAGTTCGCCGGTCGACAACCGTGAACCGCTCAGGCGACCCTGCTTTCACGAACCGAGGGCCGTCGGCTCGTCCGAGCCGGCCGATCAGTGCTCCACCGCCGCGCTCTTGAGGGATCCCACGGATCCGGCACGCCCTCACCTCGTCGAAGCACGACCGCCACCTCCGGAAATCCCCGGGCGGCTCAGCCGACCCTCTTCCACTCCTGGCACCGGTTCGTCTTGAAGTACTCCCCTTTGTTGAGGGTCACCCGTCCCGGCCCTTCGAGGTTGTTGTTGGCGATGATCGAGCCGAACTCGCCGCTGGCGTCCTTGGCCCGCTCCCAGTAGCAGCCGAACGCGCCCTCGGAGCCGGCCGTCTTGTACGTCCCCGGCTTGACGTCCTCGCCGACGAGGTACTCGCCCTCACCCGAGAAGGTGGTCGCGGGACCGGCCGGCTCGGTCTTCTTCGGCCGGGCGGTGACCGTCTCGGTGACCGTGGGGGCGGGGGCCGCCTTGCCCGCGGCGGTCTCGGTGACGGTCACCGTCGGGCGGGGCCCGGCCTTCGCGTCGGTGGTGGCGTCGGCCGCCGGCTCGCCGCCACCGCCGGCCCCGATCCCGACCCCGACGAACAGGGCGACGGCGGCGGTGGCTCCGTACTTGATCCGCTGCTTGCGGCGGGCCGCGAGCGCCACGGGAGCCGGCGGGACGGGCGGGGCCGGCGGCATCGGGCCCCAGCCCGGCTGCGGGGCGACGGGGCCGGGCTGCGAGGCGGATCCCGACTGCGGGGCGACGGGGCCGGGCTGCGGGGTGGGGCCGGGCTGCGGGGTGGGGTTCGGGGTGGTCATGGAGTACTCCGTTCGGTGTCGCCGGACCTGACCCGGCGACGCGGGCGGGGGCGGTGAGCCAGTGGGTCGGTGCCGTCCTGCGTGCGGTGCCGCCCGTCGCAGCGGGCACGGACGGTGCCCACTGCGGCACGGCCCGGCGTGCCGAGCGGCACGGCATCAGGACACCCCCCGGCAGCAGACCTGCCGGACGGCCGCTTCCCTCGGAAGCGCCTCCAGATAAGCATGCAACTGAAAGCGTCGTCAATCACGCCCACAGATTTGACGGGTGCTGTAGGTTGTTGACGTCCCCAGCCGACCGCCAGAGAGCCAGGACTCCCCCATGCCCCAGTCCTCCGCCCAGGTGACCGCCGCCGAGATCTCCCGCATCGCGGGGGTCACGCGCGCCACGGTCAGCAACTGGCGCCGTCGGCATGACGACTTCCCGGTGCCGTCCGGTGGCACGGACAGCAGTCCGCTGTACGACCTGGAGGCGGTGCGTTCGTGGCTCGCCTCGCGCGGCCACGTCTCGGCGGCGAGTCCGTCGGAGGAGCTGCGGACGGTCCTGCGCCTGCACGCGCAGGGCGGCGGGGCACGGCGGACCTGCTGCTCCTCGTCCTCGCGGCGGCGCGCCGCTCCCCGGAGGAGCTGTCGGCCGCCGCCGGGCTGCCGGACCCGGACCTCGTCGCCCGCGCGGAGCACGACGTGGCCGGAGTCACCGCCACGGACGCCGTGCCGGGCGCGGACGCGGTCCGTTTCGCGGCGGACGACGCGGCGGTGCTGCGCGCCCTGTACGCGTGTGTACGCGACGAGGGCGGCCAGGCCGCGCTGGGCGTGCTCGCGGAGCGGGAGCTGGAGGACAGCGCCGCCTCCGGCGCGTACCGGACCCCCGCGCAGCTCGCGGACCTCATCGCGCACCTGATCCCCGGCTCCCCGGCCCGCGTCCTCGACCCGGCCTGCGGCAGCGGCACCCTCCTGGCGGCCGCCGCCCGGCGGGGCGCACGCGAGCTGTACGGACAGGACACGCTCCCCGTGCAGGCCCGGCGCAGCGCGGTGAGTCTGATGCTGACGGCGCCGGAGGCCGCGGTCACCGTGCGCGCCGCCGACAGCCTGCGCGCGGACGCCTTCCCCGGCCTGGTCGCCGACGCGGTGCTGTGCAACCCGCCGTTCGGCGTGCGCGACTGGGGTCACGACGAGCTGGCGTACGACCCGCGCTGGGCGTACGGCGTCCCGCCCCGCGCCGAGTCGGAGCTGGCGTGGGTGCAGCACGCGCTCGCGCACCTGGCCCCCGGCGGTCACGCGGCCCTGATCCTGCCGCCGGCCACGGCCGGCCGCGCGTCGGGCCGCCGCGTACGGACGGAGCTGGTGCGCGGCGGGGCGCTGCGCGCGGTGATCGCCCTGCCGGCCGGCGCGTCGGTGCCGTTGCACGTCGGTCTCCAGATCTGGGTGCTGCAACGGCCCGAGCCGGGCGGCCCGGAGCGCAGGTCGGTGCTGTTCGTGGACACGGCGGAGACGTCCGCGGGAGGGGGAGGCGGTACCGCCGGAGCCGGCCGCGCCCGAGGCGGCGGGACCCGGTCCGCCTCTCTGGACTGGGCCGAGCTCACGGCGCGGGTCCTGGGGCGTGGCGGGCGTTCACGGAGAGCCCGGACACCTTCGAGGGCGAGCCAGGTGTCGCGCACGCGGTCGGGGTGCTGGACCTGCTGGACGACGTGGTGGACCTGACCCCGGCGCGTCTCGTACGGGCGTCGCGGGCCGAGGTCGATCCGGCGGAGCTGTCGGCGGAGGTCGACGCCACGCGCCGGGATCTCGTCGGGGCCGCGAAGTCCTCGCGCGGGCGGCCGGTCACGAGGGGTGGAGCAGCGCGGGCGCCGCGGCCCGCGAGTGGCGGACGGCGACGGCGGCCGACCTCTCGCGCGGCGGGGCGCTCACCCTGCTGCGGACGGTGCCGGAGGGCGCGCGGGGCAGCCGCGCGGAGAACCGGGACGCGGAGAGCGGGGGCGCGAAGAGCCGGGGCGGGAAGAGTGGGGGCGGGAAGAGTGGGGCGGGAAGAGTGGGGGCGGGAAGAGCGAGGCCCGCGCGGTCCTGACCGGCTCCGACATCGCGCACGGTTCGGGCCCCACGGGCGACCCGGCGGAGCTGCGCGGCGCCGTGGCGCCGCCGGTCGCCGCCGGGGACGTCCTCGTACGGGCGGTGGCGGGCGGGGACGGCCCGATGGCGCGGGTCGCGGGCGAGGAGGACGCCGGCGCGCCGCTCGGTCCGCACGTCCACCTCTTCCGGCCGGACCCGGCCCGCCTGGACCCCTGGTTCCTCGCCGGGTTCCTGGGCGCGGAGGAGAACATCGCGGGCGCGTCGACGGGCAGCACGGTCCTCACCGTCAGTCCGGGCCGGCTGCGCGTGCCGCTGCTGCCGCTGGAGGAGCAGCGGCGGTACGGGGAGGCGTTCCGGCACGTGCACGAGCTGCGGGCCGAGGCCCGGCGGGCGACGCGGCTGGCGGAGGAGACGGCACGGCTGCTGGCGGGCGGACTGACCGGGGGGCAGCTGCTCCCGGACCGGGACGGGGCGCGACGGACGCCGGGTGGCGGTCCGTCCTCGTGACGTCCACGGCTCACGCGCTCCGAGGGGGCGCCGTCGCCGTCCCGCAATCCCCGCTCCCGGCCCCCACCGCATCCACTACCGTGTCTCAGGCGCGCATCGCCGCTGATCAGACGCTCGCCATGATCGAATTCCGAGGACACCCGTGCAGATCACGCCCCTGAACCCGGAGGACCCGCTCTCGCTGGGCGACTTCGACCTCCTCGGCCGGATCGGCCAGGGAGGCATGGGGCAGGTCTTCCTCGGGGAGTCGCCCGGCGGTGAGCCCGCCGCGGTGAAGGTGATCAAACCGTCGGTCGTGGACTCCGAGTCCCGTCGGCGGTTCGCGCAGGAGATCGAGATCCTCAAGACCATCTGGGGTGCGCGCCTCGCGGCGTTCCTGGGGGCCGACGCGGAGGCGGAGCGGCCGTGGCTGGCCACCGAGTACGTGGCGGGTCCCGACCTCGCCCGGCACGTGGAGTCCCACGGGCCGCTGACGTCGGCCCTCACGGCCGCGCTCGGCGCGGTCCTCGCCGAGGCCGTGTCGACCGTGCACACCCAGGGTCTGCTGCACCGCGACCTCAAACCGGCGAACATCCTCCTCGGCCCGAACGGCCCGAAGATCATCGACTTCGGCCTGGCCGCCTTCACCGAGTCGAGCGTGTCCCTCACCGCGCCCCACCAGGTCGTCGGCACCCCGGTCTGCATGGCACCGGAGCAGGCGGCAGGTGAGAAGCCGCTGACGCCCGCCGTGGACGTGTACGCGCTCGGCGCGGTGCTGCTGTTCGCCTCGACCGGCCACTACCCGCACCAGGCGGCGACGCCCTACATGGTCTTCCACCTGGTCACCGACCCCGGCACGGCCCCGGACCTGTCCGGCGTGCCCGCCGACCTGGTGCCGCTGCTGACGGACATGCTGGCCCACCGCGCGCAGGACCGTCCGTCGCTGGCCGAGGTGGTGCGGCGGTGCCGCGCGGTCGTCGAGGCCCACGGCCTGAAGATCGCCCAGGCGCGCCGCCGGCTCACCGCCCTCACCGCCCGGCAGCACAGCCCGGCCGTCCCCCGCCCGCGCCCGCCCCGCCGCCCGCCGTCCCCTTCGCGGACCTGTCCACGGCGACCGCCCCGGCCGCCCGGGAACCGGCACCCCCGGCCGACACGGTGGTGCCCGCGCCCACGCTCCCGGCGCC
This sequence comes from Streptomyces sp. Tue 6430, assembly GCA_021568835.1. Classification (GTDB taxonomy): domain Bacteria; phylum Actinomycetota; class Actinomycetes; order Streptomycetales; family Streptomycetaceae; genus Streptomyces. Next base: position 87,718 of record JAKGSH010000001.1, on the reverse strand, counting down.
GCCCTCACTCTCCCCCTCGGCGCCCCCCGTGCTCCCGGTCCCGCCCTCACCCTCGGCCTCGACGCCTCCCGCGCTCCCGGTCCCACCCTCGGTCCCGCCCTCGGTCCCGGGGACACCCGACCCCCGGGTGTCCTTCAGCGCCCCGCACGGCGGCACCCCGGAAGGCGCCCACGGTCACCCGCCGGCACCGGCCCGCCCCGTGAAGCCGCTCCCCCACCGCGCGGAGCCGTCGCGCGCCCCGCGCCACTCGGCGCAGGCGCGCAGAACGGCGGAGCGCATCCGGGCGGCCTACGCGGCGGGCGCGCCCTTCGCCCCGAGCCGGACCGCCTGACCCCGGACCCCAGGACTGCCGGACCGCAGGACTGCCGGGCCGCCTGGCCCCCGGACTGCCGGGCCACCGAACCGCCGGACGCGGTACGACACCTCCCGCGCCGCCCGTGACCGCCACCCGCACGAACGCACCACCCGCACCACCCACACGAACGCACCACCCCGCACGACCACACACCCGCACAACCGCCGCACCCCGCACAGCCCCCCACCCCAGCACCCCGACACCCTGACACCCCGACACGACGACACGACGACACGACGCCCCAGGAGGCACCCGAGTGACCGCCGACCTCACCACGCCCCCCGCGACGAGCGGCGAGGACGCCCTCTTCCCGCCGGGCGCGCAGATCCTCGTACGGGACGAGGTCTGGCTGGTGCGCAACGCGACGCGGACGGAGCACGACGGCGCCCGGGTGGAGGCGGTGGGCGCGTCGGACTTCGTGCGCGACCAGGAGGCGGTGTTCTTCACCGGGCTCGACCGGATCGAGCTGCTCGACCCGCGCCGGACCCGGCTGGTGCGGGACGACTCGCCGAACTTCCGCCGCTCGCGCCTGTTCCTGGAGGCGGTGCTGCGCAAGACGCCGCTGCCGCAGGCCGAGCGGGGCCTGGCGCTCGCGGACTCCTTCCTCCTGGACGCCCTCCCCTACCAGCAGCGGCCGGCGCAGCTGGCCCTGTCGGGCCGCAACCTGCGCCCCGCATGCTCATCGCGGACGTCGTCGGTCTCGGCAAGACCTTGGAGATCGGCCTCACCCTCGCCGAGCTGATCCGCCGGGGCCGCGGCGAGCGCATCCTGGTCGTCACCCCGCAGCACGTCCTGGAGCAGTTCCAGCACGAGCTGTGGACGCGGTTCGCGATCCCGCTGGTGCGCCTGGACTCGGTGGGCATCGAGCGGATCCAGCGGGAGATCCCGGCGGGCCGCAACCCGTTCACGTACTTCAAGCGGGTCATCGTCTCCATCGACACGCTCAAGAACACCGACCAGTACAAGCATCACCTGGAGCGGATCACCTGGGACGCGGTCGTCATCGACGAGTCGCACAACCTGATCAACAAGGGCTCGCTGCGCAACCAGTTGGCCCGCACGCTGGCCCCGCACACGGACGCCCTGCTGCTGGCGTCCGCGACCCCGCACAACGGTGACGCCCGGTCCTTCGCCGAGCTGATCTCCCTGCTGGACCCGGCCGCGATCCGCGATCCGGAGCACTACCGGGCCGACGACATCAAGCACCTGTTCATCCGGCGCACCAAGGTCAGCCCGGAGGTGCGGGAGCAGATGAAGGGCCAGTGGGCGGACCGCGGGCCCTCCCGTTCGGTCCGGGTGACGGCGACGCCGGCCGAGGAGCGGATCTTCGAGGAGCTGGCGGCGGTCTGGCTGCCGTCCGACGGCGCGAAGTCGGTCAGCGACGTCCCCCTGTTCCCGTACACGCTGCTGAAGTCGTTCCTCTCCTCCCACACGGCGCTGAAGGCAACGGTCAGCACGCGCATCAGGACGCTGGAGAAGAAGAACGCCCCCGAGTCGACGGCCGCCGAACGCGCGGCCCTGCACCGGCTCCTGGAGCTGTCCTCGGGCATGACGGAGGCGGACTCGGGCAAGTTCGGGGCGCTCCTTGAGCAGTTGCGGGAGATCGGGGTCGGCCCGAAGTCCGACACCCGTGTCGTGGTGTTCTCCGAGCGCGTGCAGACGTTGGAGTGGCTGGCGCGGACCGTGCCGGGGGCCCTCGGCTTCAGGGGGAAGGCCGCCCAGGAGGCGGCGCGGGTCATGCACGGCGGGCTGTCGGACGAGCAGCAGATGCAGTGCGTGGAGGACTTCGGCCTCGCGGACACGCCCGTGCGCATCCTGTTCACCGGCGACGTGGCCTCCGAGGGTGTCAACCTGCACCGCCAGTGCCACCAGCTCGTCCACTACGACGTGCCGTGGTCGCTGATCCGCATCGAGCAGCGCAACGGCCGCATCGACCGTTACGGGCAGCCGCACCGGCCGCAGTTCCGGGCGCTGATCCTCACCAGTTCCGTCGACGGCGCCAAGGACGACACCCTCGTCTCGGAACGCCTCCTGGAGCGCGAGGCGCAGGCCCATCAGGCGCTGGGCACGGCGGAGGCGGTGTCGGGCCTGTACCGGGCGGAGGCCGAGGAGAAGTCCCTCATCCAGGATCTGCTGCGGGGCCGCACCGTGGACGAGTCCCTGGACGCCGACCGCGCCTCCGGCGACGGCGACGGCGCCGACGACGGGGTGGACGACTTCCTCGCGGACTTCTTCGGCGCCGTGAACGACGAACCGGAGGGGGAGGACGAGGGCGCCGCCGACGGCGACCACGTCGGCGGCTCGGTGCCCACGGCGCACGTGCCCCGGCTGTTCGCCTCCGCCCGCGAGTTCCTCGACGAGGCGCTGCGCGAGGTCTACCCGGACGCCCACGACCGCCTCGACCTGTCCGCCGACCCCGAGACCGGCCTGCTGTCCTTCGTGCCGCCCTCCGACCTGGTCCACCGCCTCAAGGCGCTGCCCCCGGAGTACGTGCGCGAGCAGGGCCTGCGGGACCGCCTGAAGGTCACCTTCAACCGGCGGCTCGCGGACAGCAGCCTCACCCGTGCCCGCGCCTCGGCGACGTCGAGCTGGCCCGACATCTCCCTGCTGACCGACCTGCACCCGGTCATGGAGTGGCTCACCGACAAGGTCCTGGTCCGCCTGGACCGCCAGGAGGCGCCGGTGCTGACCGCCGACGTCTCCCGGCCCACGTACCTCGTGCAGGGCATCTACTCCAACGCGCTCGGCCGGCCGACCGTCGTCAAGTGGATGGCGGTCACCGAGGACGGCGACGTCGACGACGACATGGTGGCGGTGCTGCGCCGCGCGCAGGTCGGCCCGACGATGGCGAACCCGGGCCTCGCCCACGACCCGGCCCGCCTCGCGGAGGCGATCCCCGGCGTCCTGGACACCGCGGAGGCGTTCCTGGAGCGGCACCGCACGGCGTGGGACGAACCGCTGCGGGCGCCCGTCGAGGAGTACAAGACCCGCCTGGGCGCGTGGGAGCAGCCGACCCTGGCGGGCGGCGCCGCCGCGCCCACCGGCACCCGCGAACGCCTCGCCTCCCTGGCGGACTCCCTCCTGACCACCGGCCGTCCGATGCTGCGCGTGCTCGCCGTCCTGGCGCCCGCCACCGCCCCGCCGCCTGACCTGATCCCGCAGAGGTACACGAAGATGACGTACGACAGCCTGGTCAACCGCGGCGACTACTTCTCCGCGCACTACCTCGCCGAGGTCCTCCCGAAGGACCTGAAGTCCGGTCTGCTCGCCGAGTGGAAGCAGCGCGAGGAGGACGCCGCCGGCGCCGAGCGCCCCGAGGAGGCCCTGCCCGTCACGCCGCGCGCGGGCCTGCGGACCCTGCGCCGCCCGTACTTCGCGGCCCGCTCCTACTTCACGACGGACGAGGAGCGGGCGGCGACCGGCGACGACGCCGTGACGTACGACGCCCCCGACTGGCGCGACCACGTCCGCGCGCTGAACGCGGAGGTGCTGCGCGCCCTCGGCTACGACGCCAAGCCGGGCACGCTCACCGTCGTCCGCGCCGAGCAGTCGTACGAGGTGACGGTCGCGCACGCGGAGAAGGACCTGGTCGCCCTGGACTGCGGCTGGTCGGCCGAGCCCGACGACGCCCTGGACCCGGAGGGGCCGGGACGTCTCCTGGAGGCGCTGCGCCTGGACGGCCGGCACACCGTCGCCACCGGCTCCAAGCTGGCGTCCTTCCTGTTCGCCTGCGAGGACGCCCCGCGGTACGTGCTGCTGCTGGTCGGCGGCGTCGTCGTGCTCGCCGACCGGGCCGCGTGGGGCGAGGGCCGCTACCTGGCGGTGTCGCTGGACCGGGTGCTGGAGCGCAACGACACCAAGGCGGGCGGCGAACTCGACACGGTGGCCGCCCTGTTCGGCGCCGACTCGCTGCGCACCCCGGAGGAGGGCGGCGAGAACCCCCTCGCCACACTCCTCGACAAGTCGACGAAGCACGCGGTGGGCGTCTCCAGCGAGCTGCGCGACGGCCTGCGGCTGAGCGTCGAACTGATCGCCAACGAGGTCCTGGACCGGCTCCGCGAGGCCGGCGTCCGCCCCGAGGAGGTCAAGGAACTCCCCGAGCTGGGAAAGCAGTTGACCCGTGAGTCGCTGCGCTACCTGTACCGGGTGCTGTTCCTGCTGTACGCGGAGGCCCGCCCCGAACTGGGCATCCTCCCCTCGGACTACCCCGAGTACCAGCTGGGCTACGGCCTCGGCCGCCTCGGCGAACTGATCGCCGAACGCGACCTCGTCGACGAGAAGTCCCGCAAGGGCTTCTACCTCTACGAGTCGCTGGACCTGCTCTTCCGCAAGGTGCAGGAGGGCCACCGCCCGCGCCGCACCCACGGCGTGGACGCGGAGCGGGCCGACTCCGTGACGGCGAAGACGTCCGAGGACGTGGGCCTGCGCTTCGAGCCGCTGCACTCCAAGCTGTTCGAGCCGGGCTCGATCCGGCTGATCGGCCGGTACGCCGTCCCGGACCCGCGCGTCGACACCGAGGCCGGGGCCGGGGCCGCCGGTGACGGGGCGGCGAGCCGGGCGGCGAACGCTTCCTCGACACCCGCCTGCGCAACGAGACCCTGTACCGGGTGCTGCGCCTGCTGATGCTGACGCGCGGCAGGCGGCGCGAGCGCGGCGGCTTCATCTCCTACGCCCAGCTCGGCATCAACCAGCTCGGCGCCGTGTACGAGGGCCTGATGTCGTACTCGGGCTTCGTCGCGGGCGAGGAGCTGTACGAGGTCGCGAAGAACGGCGACCCGAAGGACGGTTCCTGGCTGGTCCCGGCGACGAAGGCCGACGAGTACCCCGACGAGGTGTTCGTCCGCCACAAGGACGAGGACACCGGCGTGGAGGAGCGGGTGCGGTACGCGCCGGGCGCGTTCGTGTACCGCCTGTCGGGGCGCGACCGCCAGACGTCGGCCTCGTACTACACGCCCGAGTCCCTGACCCGCGTGACGGTCCAACTGGCGTTGCAGCACCGCCTGGACCAGGACGACACGGTGACGGAGGCGCGCGAGCTCCTCGACTGGAAGATCTGCGAGCCGGCGCTCGGCTCGGGCGCGTTCCTCAACGAGGCGATCAACCAGGTCGCGACGGAGTACCTGCGGCGCCGCCAGGACGAGCTGGGCTCCGCCATCGACACGGAGAAGTACGCGGTCGAGCTCCAGAAGGCCAAGGCGTACATCGCCCTGCACAACTCCTACGGCGTCGACCTCAACGACACGGCGGTGGAGCTGGCGGAGGTGTCGCTGTGGCTGAACACCATGCACCCCGGCATGGAGGCCCCGTGGTTCGGCCTGCACCTGCGGCGCGGCAACTCCCTCATCGGAGGCCGCAGGGAGGTCTACTCCGCCGAACGCCTGAAGAAGGGCGGCTGGCTCGGTACGACCCCGGAACGCTTCCCGCTGTCGGAGGCGCTGGCGGGGGCGACGCTGCCCGAGGGCGCCGTGCACCACTTCCTGCTCCCGGCGAAGGAGTGGGGCGCGGTCGCCGCCGAGAAGGAGGCCAAGGCACTGGCCCCGGCGGAGGCGAAGGCACTGGCCTCCTGGCGCAAGGCGATCACCAAGTCCCCGAGCCCCGCGCAGACCAAGCGGTTGCAGGGTCTGGCGCGGCGAGCGGAGTACCTGTGGGGGCTGGTCGTGCGCCGGCTGGAGATCTCCGAGCGGGAGATCTCGCGGCGCATCGACGTGTGGGGCGCGGAGGACGGCTGGCTGCGCTCGCCCGAGGTCGCGGTACCGAGGGAGAAGGTCAAGGCCGACCTGGAGGCGGTCGACACCCCGTACTGGCGCCTGAAGACGCTGATGGACGCGTGGTGCGCGCTGTGGTTCTGGCCGGTGCAGGAGGCCGCGCTGCTGGACGGTTCGCACGAGGCGTACGCGCGGGCGGCGGAGGTCGCCTCGCAGTCGGGCGAGTGGGTCGTGTCGACGGCCCCGGCACCGGCCTCGGTCCCGGGTCAGGCGGGGCGCCCGTACGGGAGACGTACGAGTCGGAGGACCTGTTCGGTGACGTCCAGGTCGTCGAGGTCAAGTCGAAAGCGGTACGGGGCGGCAGCCGCAAGGAGCAGATCCGTGGCGAGCGGCGGGCGGTGATCCCGCTGGCCTCGCTGGACGACTGGCTGGACTTCGCGGAGTCGCTGCTGGGCACGCAGGACGTGGCCGGAGACTCCCTGGTGGCCCACTTCGACACGCTGGACGAACTGGAGCGGTACGAGGACGAGTTGCCCGAGTGGATGGGCATGGAGCGGTTCTTCTCGCTGGAGTCGCGGTATCCGTGGGCGGGGGTTGCTCGGGATGTGGCTGAGCGGCAGGGGTTCTTTCATTGGGAGTTGGAGTTCGGGCAGGTGTTTGCCCAGGGTGGGTATGACTTGCAGGTGGGGAATCCGCCGTGGGTTCGGCCTCGGTGGCAGGAGGACCTGGTTCTAGCAGAGCTGGAGCCCTGGTTCACGCTCAGTGACAAACCGAGCGCGTCGGAGTGGCGCCTAAGAAAATCTGAAGCGCTTAGCAAATCCGACAATGATCACTGGTACTTCCTTGACGAACTCGCCACAAATGCTGGGACAGTTGCCGCACTCGGCCACGTAACGACCTATCCGCTATTGAGCGGCACTCAGCTCAATCTGTACAGGGCCTTCATGTGTCACACATGGCAAAAGGCGAACACGCATGGAATTACTGGGCTGATCCATCCGGACACACACTTCAGCGGGAGCGAAGAAAAGAAACTTCGCGCCACAGCATATCAACATCTTCGATTCCACGGCCACTTCATCAATAAGCGTGAGGCATTCCCGGAAATCGACAGGAACGCGCAATTTGGAATCCACATCTACGGCCACTCTCAGGATGTTAGTTTCACTAACATGAGCTGGCTATTCATCGCCGACACCATCCATCAATCTTTCGCCAATGACGGCGAGGGAAATCGCCTGGAATTAAATTCTGCGGCGATTGGGATGTTCGCCCACACAAGTCGCGAATGGTTACAGTAAATTCCGGCCGCCTCGAGGAGTGGAACGCCCTCTCTGGAGATTCCACCACCGACGCCAAAGAGGCCGCACTTCTATACCCAGCGACAGTTCACGAGCAAGGTGCCATTGCAGCCTTGTCGCGCACATCCGATCGAGTTGGCGAATCCAACCCCAAGATCAGCTCCGGATACCATGAGACGATGGGCAAGGAGAACGGTTACATTCGCTGGTCCACCAGCGATATCAATTCACCTAACCAGCTCATTCTCCAGGGACCGCATTTCATCGGCGCCACCCCCGTCAACAAGCAGCCTAACAATCCCTGCAAGACCAATCGCGACTGGGCGTCGTTCGACCTCCGCACCCTCCCCGAAGACGCCGTTGCCCGCACCAATTACATCCGCGCCTGCGACGAAGATCGCTACTACTCCGCCCAAGACACCTGGGATGGCCACCGCTACACGGAGTACTTCCGCCTGGCTTGGCGCGAAATGGTCCCACCGAGCAACGAACGAAGTCTCTTCGCCGCTCTAATCCCGCCTGGCCCCACACACATCAACTCCGTTCGCAGTATGGCATTTGAGAACAATAGAATTACTGTACTCAATGCTGGTTTCTGGGCAGCCCTTCCACTCGATTATTTGCTACGTATAACAGGACGCGGCCATCTCGACGTGTCTGAAGCACGCAAGATGCCTGCCCCCACCGCAAACCACCCTTTGGCAGCACCTCTCCTCCTCCGAACCCTTCGCCTCAACTGCCTTACCAACCACTACGCCGCCCTCTGGACTGAGCTGTACCACCCAACCTGGCCAGGCTACGAGGGCTGGGCTAACCCCAACTGGTCGAACCTCAAGCCGCTCGCCACACACCTAAAGCAAACTTGGGAATACGACACACCCCTCCGCACGGACTACGAGCGTCGCGCCGGACTCGTCGAACTCGATGCCATTGTCTCTGTCTGGCTTGGCGTCACCGCTGATCAACTTGCAGCAATTTACAAGTCCCGCTACCCGGTTCTTTCCGACTACGAGTCGGAGATGTACTTCGATGCGAAGGGCCGCAAGATTGCTGCGAATCACAACACATACGGCTACGGTCAAACCAAGCAGGACTACCTCGACCTCTTGGCTCACCTGGAGAAACCAGAAAGTACGCCGCCCCCGGCCGGCTACACCGCCCCCTTCTACAAGGCCGACCGCGAGGCCGAGATGCGCGCCGCGCACGCGCACTTCCAAGCTCGCTTGGACAAGGAAATCGCTGCTGGCCGCTGGACTCCGCCTGGGAGCCGCGAGGCCTGAGTACCGCTCCTCATAGCGAAGGTGGGCGCTTCCTTGAGAGAAGCGCCCACCTCGCAAGCCGTCGTACGCCTCCGCTCGACCGGCCATGGACGGCCAACTCGCGGCGGCAACAAGCTCACATCGTCTCAAGCAACGCTGTCCACGCCGCCGAGCCGACCTTCAACACAGGCCCACCCTGCGCCACCTGCTTCGAGTCACGCACGTGGACAGCGGCGACCTCCACAGCAACCTCAACGCACTCGCCTCCCGCCCCACTGCTGTAGCTACTCGTGAACCAACGCAGTTCCGAGCAGGGCTGGCGGCTCACGTCTTCCGTGTTCATAGGTCTCCCAACAGCTTCTGGATGAAGGCCAGTGACTCCGAGGGTGTGAGGCCCTGGGCTCGCAGGATGCCGTACCGCTCCTCGTACCCCCGGACCACCGGCCGCTCACTGTAGAGGTGACTGTGTTCGTTCACCTCCACATAGGCGATCCTCTGTGCCTTGCTCGTCTCCATCAAGGTGAACGGACCGCCCATCCCGGCATGTTGACGCCGATCGGTCGGCATGACCTGGATTTCGACGTTGCGCTGCTGGCCGTAGAGGAGGATCTGCTCCAACTGAGCCCGCATCACCGCCTTGCCTCCCAAGGGCCGCCGCAGTGTGCTCTCCTCGATGACGAAGCTGATCGTCGGCATGGACCTGCGCGAGAACACTTCCTGGCGGGCCAGCCGGGCGGCTACGCGCTGATTCACGGTGTCCTCGTCCAGAAGAGGACGCCACATCTCGAACACCACCCGCGCGTACTCCTCGACCTGCAACAGCCCCGGCACAGCCTGGTTGGCATAAACATGCAGCTCGACCGCCCCCGCCTCCAACTTCGCCGCATCCCGGAAGAACGCCGGATACCGCGCCCGCGCCACCTCCTCCTTCATCACCGCCAGCAGCCCGCCGGCCTCCAGCACCGCGTCCGCCCGCTCGATGAACTCCGGCCTGGGAATGCGCCGCCCCAGCTCCACCGACGTGACCATGTCCTCGCCGTACCCGAGTTTCGCTCCCAGCTCCGCCCGCGTCAGTCCCCTGCTCGTCCGCAGCAGCTGCAACTGCCGCCCGAAACACCGCAGGATGCCCGTCTCGCCCTCGCTGCCGCCCTGAGTCGTCACCGGTCACCTCACCCCGTCCGCCGTACCGAGGCGCCCGCCCCGCGTCCCGCCGCAGGCACCCCACCGTCACTCACCACTCACTCTAGGGACACGGAACGTGACTTTCGCGCCACTTGGCGCCACTCCCCCCGTACCGCGTACCAGCGCCCGCCCTCACCCCGTACAGCACCCGCCTGTACACCCGCACCCGCGTGACTGACCACCACTCTTCGACAAAGAGATCGCCGTCGGCCGCCGGCCTGCAGCACCGCGTCCGCCCGCTCGATGAACTCCGGCCTCGGGATGCGCCGCCCCAGCTCCACCGACGCGACCATGTCCTCGCCGTACCCGAGCTTCGCGCCCAACTCCGCCCGCGTTGATGGGGATTCTTGAAAACGGCCAGGGATGCTCCTCGCATCACTCGCTCTGGTGTTCAACGAAGTGGGGAGTTTCAAGGAGCCGGCCCGGGTCGTCGGCTTGGGTTTCCCGCTCGTGGAGTGTGCCGGCCGTGTCGAGACGTCGAGACGCCGGCTTCATGTCGGTGGCCGATCCGGGATCCTCACGCACGGCCGCACCAGCGATCAGCTGCCTGCGGAGAGGTCCTCGCCAAGGAGCCGGCCCGTGAGTTCTATGCACCGTGTCCGGGCCGGGGAGAAGCCGTAGGGCATCTTGGTCACCGCTTCGAAGGCACTCATCCGGGTGTCCTCCTCGTCGCCCGTCAGGTCGGCGTCGTAGATCTCGAAGAGCTTCTCCTCGGCCTCGTGCATTCCGGCCGCTTCAATGGCCTGTTCCAGGGCCTTGAGGTGGGCGCAGTGCTGCGCGGCGAGTTCTTCGACCTGCGGGTCGTGGGGGTCGACGGTGTCATCGAGGGCGGCGTCGGCCGCGTCGAGGCGGTCTGCCTCGGCCCGCAGGCCGGGATGGGCCGCCAGGATGATGAACACGCTGGCCTGAATCGCGGCGCCCAGCGGCCCGAAGATCCGTTCCGTGACCAGCAGGGCGTCCAGGTCGGAGGGGCGCAGTGCGCCAGAGGGCAGGTGGCTGAGCCGGTCCGTGACCAACGGGGAGAGCAGGCCCAGTGGGCTGCCCACGGCTCGCAGGCGCTGGAGTGCCGCGCGCTGACGCTTGATGTCGGCCTCCTGGGCGGCCAGGGTCTCCTCCAGCCGGCCCAGGACGTCCTCGACGTCCCGGGCTTCGTCGAAGGCGGCCCGCATGTCGTCCAGGCTGATGCCGGCTTCGGACATCTTGCGGATCCACAGCAGGCGGATCATGTCGTCGTAGCCGTAGCGGCGGCGTCCGTCTCCGCCTCGCTCGGGCTCCGGCAGCAGACCGATCTGGTGGTAGTGACGAATGGCGCGCGGGGTGGTTCCGGCGAAGGCGGCGGCATCGCCGATCTTGACCTCGCGGGGAGGCGTGGCGGAGGGGTACATCGCAGACAGGGCCTTTCGTGCTGTGGTGCCCTCGACGACACCACATGCCGCTACGGCATGTGCAACTACACACCACCCGGACCCTGGCGGGCTGTCGGGCGGCCCCTCGCCATTGGTGTCCCGTCCCAGGACAGGCCCGGAACGGGTGGGGAGATCCGTCGAGCAGGTCCGATGGCACCCCGAGCAGGGGTCGGGGATTTTCAAGGAGCCCCGTCAGCGTCAGCCCCCGACCGGTCCGCAACAGTTGCAACTGCCGCCCGAAACACCGCAGGATGCCCGTGCCACCCTCACTGCCGCCCTGAGCCGTCACCGGTCACCTCACCCCGTCCGCCGTACACAGGCGCCCGCCCCGCGTCCCGCCGCAGGCACACCACCGTCACTCCAGGCTCACTCCAGGGACACGGAACGCGACTTTCCCGCCACTCGGCGCCACTCCCCCGTACCGCGTACCAGCGCCCGCCCTCACCGCGTACAGCACCCGCCTGTACACCCGCACCCGCGTGACCCACCACCACTCCGGGAACACCGTGGAGCGCGTCCGCCGCCGCTGGGACCGGGAGTTCACCGACCGGTCACGGTTCGCCGAGACGGTTGCCGACACGTGACGCGTCCTGGACCGGTTCCCACCGTGTCCTGTGCGGTGAGGCGGGTGTGGTCGAGGATGCCTGCCGCCGCCTCACCCCGGCCGAGGTTCGCGATGTCGTGACGGACGAGTTGTCGCCTCAGCCCTGCCCGGACCGACGCGCAACTCCCCGCATGACGACGGCCCCGCCCGACACTTCGGCGCGAGGCCTTCCGCACATACGGGCACGGCAGACCGCGCGGGGAAGCAGGCGTGGTTCAACGCCGGACGCCACTGTTACACACCCACTTCACAGAACCTCCACGATCGAGCTCGGTGCGTATTACAGTCTTCTCCGCGCGGCTCGTCATCTTGTGTCGCGCAAGAGACAGATGGGGCGGAATCTTCCGCATGCCCAGAGGGTGCCGTCGGGGGCTTTGTGCAGGAAATGATCATGGGTTCGAACGTGGCCCTGGCGGATCTGAGCGACGACGTCGGTTCGGTGATCGTCAGTCTGGGCTGGGTCAGCCCTACCGGCGAGGGCGACGCGGACGTGTCGGTCCTGCTGCTGGACTCGAGCGGCAAGGTGCGCAGCGACGGCGACTTCTACTTCTACAACCATCCGGTGGCCGCCGACGGGAGCGTGCAGCTTCTGGGCAAGACGCCGACGGCGGACGGCAGTGAGGACCGGATCAGTTTCGACCTCACCGCGGTGCCGGTCGGGATCGACCGGATCGTCGTCGCCGCGAGCCGGTACGACGGGGCCCGTTTCGGTGAGCTGGAGGACGTGCGGATCACGCTGGCCGACGCGGCCGGTGAGAGCCTCCTGCGGTTCGCCGTCGATGCCGCCGGTTCCGTGTCGGCGGTCATCTTCGGCGAGCTGTACAGACGGGGCGAGGGATGGAAGTTCCGCGCCGTCGGACAGGGCTACGAGACCGGTCTCGCGGGACTGGCGTCGGACTTCGGCGTCGACGTCGAGGACGACGCAGCCGCGGAGACGGAAGCGGCGCTCAAGGCCGCCGAGGCCGACGAGCAGGCGGAGGCGACGATCCCGGCGCCGGCCGAGGAGCCGGCCGGGCGGGCACCGCTGGGGGCCGTTCCCGCTCCTCGCCTGCCGGAGGGCGAGGCCGGTGAGCCGCGGAAGCCGGCCGCTCGTCCTCGCACCGCGAAGAAGAAGGTCGTCCTTCCCAGGACGGCGAAGAAGTCCCTGGCGGAGAACGACTCCTGGAGGCAGGCCCGGCTCTTCCCGGTCTCGGTGCTCAAGACCGACCGGGACCGCGAGACGCGCGCGACCTCGGTGCTCCTGGCGGTGATGGCGCAGGTCCCGGAGTTCAGCAGGAGACTGACCGCCGGGTTCGGGGCTCCGGCCGGTCGCATGGAGACGTTCACGGAGGTCTCCCTCCCCCACGGTGAGAGTCCGCGGCGCCCGGACGGGGTGATCCGCGTGGAGCGGGCCGGCAAGCTGTGGACCGCACTGGTCGAGACGAAGACCAACGGCAACGCGCTCAAGGCCGACCAGGTGCAGGCGTACATGGACATCGCCGCGCGCCGCGGCTACGAGGCCGTGATCACGCTGACGAACGACGTCGCGTTGGAAGGCAGTCCCCTCGTCGACGTCAAGATCGACAAGCGGCGCAAGCACAAGGTGGCCCTCTGGCACCTGTCCTGGGCGGAAGTCGCGTACCAGGCGCAGATGCTGATCAGGCACGAGGGAGTGGGCAACGCGGCACACGCCTGGCTGCTCCAGGAACTGCTGCACTACCTGCAACACGAGAACTCGGGCTGCCACGGCTTCCAGAACATGGGCCCGGCCTGGGTCCCCGTACGCAACGGGATCGACGAGGAAACCCTCTGCCAGGGTGACGCGCGGGCACTGGAGGTGGTGGAGAGCTGGGAGCGGCTCATCCGCCAGGTCTGTCTCAGGCTGGGCGGCGAGCTCGGACAGAAGGTCCTCCCCGTCCAGCGCGCCAAGCGCGGAACGGATCCCAGGGAACGCCGGAACCGCCTCGCCGACCAGCTCTGCCTCGACGGGCGACTCCAGGCGGAGCTGCGCATCGACGGCACCCCCGGCGTCCTGACCCTCGGCGCCGACCTGCGCACCGGCAAACTGCGCACCGGCATCGACGTACCGGCCCCCGCGCAGGGCTATCCCCTGAGCTGGGCCAAGCGGCTCGTCCGACGCCTGGCCGAGGCACCGGCGGACCTGCACGTCGAGACCCTCGTCGACAGCGAAGCCGGAGGTCCGCGCGGAACACTGGAGCGGCTCCGCCCCGAACCGGCGGACCTGCTCCCCAAGGACAACAACACCAGGATCACCGGGTTCCGCCTGTCCCTGCTCAAGAGCATGGGAAGCGGCCGCGGCAATGCCGAGACCGGCTTCATCCGCAGCGTCGACGACGCCGTGCACCGCTTCTACACCGGCGTCGTCGTCCACCTGGACACCCCGGCAGCGAGCCGGACACCGTCCAAGGAGCGAGCAGCGGCGGGATGACACCCGGGCGCGGACGGCGGCGACTCCGTCCGCGCCCCTCGCGAGTCGTCCTCTCGCACGGGCCCGCACTCGGCCTGAACTCTGCAAGGGGACACTCGCGTACCCCGGCGTCATGCCGCCCGTCACTCCCCGTTCATTCAGACCAAGCCCGGTGTTCGCAGCCGAATTGAGCTGGACTGAGATTCGTGGAGTCCCTGATGCCAGGGTGACGGTCCTGGCGAAGGCGAATGAACTACGCCGATGTGCCAGGCCATAAGAAGAGCAGCTGCAACGAACCCCATCGGAAGTGCAACTTGGACGGTGCTCAGGTGACCTCGTCCGGAGGCATCCGGTTGACTTGCCAGATGGCCGACGACGCACGGTTGCACCGGCTTCCTTGACGCCGCACGGTTTTACGGCTCACGGAGGCACCCGACTCACACCGCCTCAAGCAACGCCGACCACGCCGCCGAGCCGACCCTCAGCACAGGCCCACACTCCAGCACCTGCTTCGAGTCACGCACGTGGACGGCGACAGCGTCGACGGCGACCTCGACGCACTCCCCGCCTTCCTCACTGCTGTAGCTGCTCTTGAACCAGCGCAGGGGCTCATCCGTCCCCAGCGTTGCCTTGTCGGTGCTCACAGCTCTCCCAACAACTTCTCGACGTACGCGAGTGATTCGCGAGGCGTCAGCGCCTGGGCACGCAGCGTCCCGTACTTGGCCTCCAAGGCACGGACGGGCTCACGGTCGCTGTGGACCCGGCTGACGTTCTGCACCTCCACGTACGCGATCCTGCGCTCATTCTTCGTCTCGATCAAGGTGAACGGACCAGCCATCCCGGCGTTCTCCTCACGGGCCAGCGGCATGACTTGCACCTCGACGTGCCGCATGAGAGCGACGAGCAACACCTGCTCCAACTGCCCACGCATCACGTCCCGTCCACCGAGGGGACGGCGCAGCACCGACTCGTCGATGACGAAGCTCATCAGCGGAGGTGGCTTGCGGTAATAGATCTCCTGTCGCGCCAGCCTCGCGGCAACCCGCTCGTCGACAACCGCGTCGTCCAGCGGTGGCCGCAGCACCCCGAACACCGCCCGCGCGTACTCCTCCGTCTGCAACAACCCCGGCACAGCCTGGTTGGCGTACACATGCAGCTCAACCGCCCCCGCCTCCAACTTCGCCGCATCCCGGAAGAACGCCGGATACCGCGCCCGCGCCACCTCCTCCCTCATCACCGCCAGCAGACCGCCGGCCTCCAGCACCACATCCGCCCGCTCGATGAACTCCGGCCTCGGAATGCGCCGCCCCAACTCCACCGACGCCACCATGTCCTCGCCGTACCCGAGCTTCGCGCCCAACTCCGCCCGCGTCAGCCCCCGGCTCGTCCGCAACAGCTGCAACTGCCGCCCGAAACACCGCAGGACGCCCGTCTCACCCTCACTGCCGCTCTGAGCCGTCACCGGTCACCTCACCCCGTCCGCCCGTACAGAGGCGCCCGCCCCGCGTCCCGCCGCAGGCACCCCACCGTCACTCACCACTCACTCTAGGGACACGGAACGTGACTTTCGCGCCACTCGGCGCCACTCCCCCCGTACCGCGTACGAGCGCCCGCCCTCACCGCGTACAGCCCCCGCCTGTACGCCCGCACCCGCGTGCTTCACCGCCACTCCAGGAACACCGTGTCGTTGGTCAAGGACTCGGCGGAGACGGGAATCGCGGCCCCCTCCCCCGAGGTCGACACCACCCTGAAGTCGCCCAGGCCCACCGGCTGCCCCGAACGGTCGTTGGGCGAGTGGACGGAGGCGATGAACTTCTCGCCGTCCGCCGAGACCACCATCCCCTCGGCGACCCTCCCGTCGTCCTCGCGGACCACGGCGACGGCGTTCCCCTCGGCACGGCCGCTACGAGCGTCCACGGTCCGGAAGGTGCCGGACTGGGTGCGGCACAGCACCCGTTCGTCTCCGACCCAGCCGACGATGCCGACGCACCCGCTGAGCAGGGTGGCGGAGCGGCCCGACGCCGCGGTGAGCGGTCCCGAGGAGTCCAGGGTGGGGAAGACGTTGCCGTAGATCTTCGGTGCGGTCGCGGTGAGGCGGCGGCCGTCGGGAGCGAGGTGGACCATGTTCGCCTGGACGGCGTGCGGAGGCTTCCCGGTGACGGTCAGGGGGAGGTCGTGCCCGATCGCCGGTCCCTCGTCCGACAGCCGGTGGTCCCCCTCCGTGGACCGCGAACCGATCCTGCGCTCACCGTCGGGGGTGATGTACGTGAACCACACGCTCCGTCCGTCGGGTGCCATCACGGCGTTCTGCTCGTCGTCGCCCCGCGCGTCGCTCAGCCGCACGAAGTCGTCGGCGTTGCCTTCGCTCTCCACGAAGCCGGCGTGCGTCGTTCTGCCGTCGGGGTCCCGGAGCACCACCGCCATGCGCGTGAACGCCAGGTCGAACAGGGCACGGCCCCGGGGAGTCACGTACTCCAGATCGTCCACGGCGTAGGGCGAGGGGCTGTCCGAACTCACTCCGCATAGGTCCACGAGAGGGCTGTTGACGTCCTTGACGTCCGGGTAGTTGGTGAACGCGGCGTCGACCGGGAGGAAGAAGTTCCGGGTGGCGCGCAGTTCCCACCGCTCGGGATCCCAGGCCTGCACGTTGACCCCGGCGTAGCGCGCGCCCATGCTGCACGTCGCGGTGACGACCGTGCCCTTACGGGTGAACGGGCTGTCCGCAAGGGGGTATCCGCGGTTGCCCCGGTAGGGCGCCGAGGGACCCGGCTCCGGCTTTTCCTCCTCCTCGGACTGCGGGGAGCCGCACCCCTGGACGCACAGAACGGTCAGCACGGCGACCAGGACCGCGACCCTGCCCGTCAGAGCCCGTAACACTGTCCCTCCTCGGGCATGTCGTCACACGACGTCCAGGGCATGGCCCCGAAGACCCAGCTCTGCCGGGGGTTCTCCGGGACGGACTCCGTGCGGATGCGGAGCGGCTCGCCCTTGTCGTCCTTCAGCTGGACCCACCGCCCTTCCGGCCGATAGGTGTCGTTGTAGTGGACCTGGACGCCCCACTCGCAGATCTGTCCCCGCGGCGCGATCACCTCCGCCCGGAGTCCTCCCGACGACTGCCCGTTGCCGACCTCCACGAAGCGATTGCCGAAGTAGGGCTCGCCCTGTCCCTCGGTGTCGTCGGTCAGCACCGGTTCGTCGGCGCGGGGCGGAAGGTGGAGCCGGATCCCCTCGTAGGCGGCCCCACCCTGCGGCGGACGGCCGACGACGGCCTGCGCGGTGCTCTTCCTGCACGCGAGGTCGGTGACCTTCCAGTCGTTGATGGTCACCGCGTACTGGCGTGTACTCATCACGGTCATCTTGAACGTGTCCGAGAACTCCATGCCCCCGCTGGAGGTCTGCGCCTCGTTGTACCGCTGCGGAGCGTGCTCCAGCAGCGGCGCGTAGGCGAGCGGACGGCCGCCCAGCGACTTCAGGTAGGAGAAGACGTCCGGACTGCTCTTCATCTTCCGGACCTCGTCGTCGGTCAGCGTCCGGTCGAGCACCATCGCCCACTCCTGGGGCTCGCTCTGCTCGGCCTGCACGGACACCGTGAAGGGCGTCTGGGAGGCGTCGTACTCCTTGTTGGAGTCGTTCTCCTTGGTGACGCTCGGCCCGATCATGACGTAAGCGAGCAGCGCCCCGCCCAGGGCACCCAGCACACCGCTCACCGCCGCCACCGACAACCACAGCCTCCTCTTGCGCCGGGAGGCTTCGGCAGGCACTCCGAGCACCTCGGGGAGGACCGTCCGGAGACCGTCGTCGGCCCCGCTCCCCGCACCGGGGGAAACCGGGGGCGGAGGCGGAGGCGGCACGTCAGGGGTCGCGTCGGCGGGGGCGGCACGGGGGCGGGCGGTGAGGTTCCGTCCGGGGTTCCGCTCCGCCCTGCCGGCCCCGGAGCGGGGCCTTCCCCGGTGTTCCCGGCGGTGTTCGGCCGGGGTTCCGGTGTCCCGCCCGTCGGCGCTGTCGCCGTCATGCCGTCCCCTCACGACGTAAATAGGTGGTGTTCCCTCTCGGCGGCCCGACGCGGAGCCCCGTACGGACCCCCATCGAGCACCGACCGTCCCTCATGTTCCACGATAGGGACAACAGCTTTGCCTGTCCGCAGAGTTGACAGCTCCCGCCCCAGCTCCGCACCGGCGCACCGCCTCCTGTACAGCCCCCTCCCGTACAGGTGTCGCTGCTGGTGGCACGCCCGTCGCGGCCGTCACGCTGACGGCATGCACAGCCCCTCCTCCCAGCGGCACCGGCCCTCCCCCGGTGCCACGGCGGCCACCGAGCTCGCCCTCTCCTTCACCTCGACCCCGCGAGGCGCCCGCCTGGCCCGGCTGTTCGTCGCGCACTGCCTGGACTCCTGGGGCCACCCCTACGACGGCCACGTCAACGAGACGCTGACACTCATCACCGCCGAGCTGTGCGCCAACGCCGTACGGCACGGGCGCGTCCCCGGCCGGGACTTCCACGTCCGGCTGACCGCCGAGGCGGACGGCGGACGGCTGCGCGTCGAGGTCTCCGACACCCGCACGGAACACCGGCCCGCCGTCACCGCCACCCCCACGGCCCCCGACCCCGACGCCGAGTCCGGCCGCGGCCTGCTCCTGGTCACCGCCCTCGCCGACGACTGGGGCGTCACCGACCGCCGCAGCGGCCCCGGCAAGACCGTGTGGGCGGTGGTGGACACCGACAGCGCGTCGAGCGGCCGGCCGGGCACTGCTCGGCAGGCACCCGACGGATCGTCCTGCCGGGGTGCCGGTCCGCCGCCGAGCCGGTGACCACGTACGGGTCCCCACGCGCGGCGACGGCCGGCCGGACCGGACCCGGGAGCCGGAGCGACCCGACGGAGGCCGGTCGGGGCCCGGGGCAGCCGCCCGGCACGGCCTGCGGCCGTCCTGACGGCCCGCACTCCAGGTGCTCGGGCAGGTGGCCGGGCCCCTGGGCGGCCGTCATGGCGTCCCCGGGGCCCGGCATTTCGCGCAACGCGGCAGAGGCGAAGGCGCCTCAGCCGGTCGTGGTCCAGCGGTGCCACTTGCCGTTGTAGTGGCAGTTCTGCCAGTAGGGATGGTCGCCGTTCACGCGGACGACGATGCAACGGCGCGATGGGCCGGTGCTGTTGTCCCCCTCCATGTCGTCGGCACGGCCGTTGCCCGGCATCAGCTTCCAGCCGCCGGCGTTCTTCCACGTGTGCCAGATCGTGCGGTTCGGGGCGACCACGAAGACCTCGTCGGTCCGCCCGTCCCGGTTCCAGTCGATGTAGCCGGCCTTCAGGTCCGTGCCGCACTTGTAGTAGCCCTGGTGGCCCCAGGCCTTGACCGGGCACCGCTCCGGGGCCGCCGCGACTGCCGCGGGCGCGCCGGTGGCGGCCGACGCGGCCGGCAGCGCCGTGCCCGCCAGTCCGCCAGGGCCACCGTCGCGACGAGGAACGTCCTGGTGACGATGTTCATGAGTCCTCTCCCGTTCCCGCTCAGCACACCACGGTCCGGTCGTACCGGCCGCCGAAGGTCTGGAAGAGCCAGCCGGATCCCTTGGGCATGGACTTGCACCCGCTGTCCGACCAGCTCTTGACGACCACCTTGACGTGCATGGTCCTGCCGCAGAAGTTGCGGAGGTAGACCCGGACTCCCCCCTCGGGGTTGTTCGTGACGCTCGTGCGTTCGATGCAGGCGGGCGCGGTTCCGGCGGCGGCGACCTGCCCGGCCCTGCCGCCCTGCCCGGCGTCGGCCCGGTCGGCGGCCGTGGCGCCGCCGGTGAGGCCGACGGTGAGAGCGGCTGCCGCGACCGATGTGGCGACGGCCGATGTGATCCTGCGCATGACTTCCCCTTGTCGGTGGTGATGGTTGTCGGTGGTGGTGTGGTGGCCGGCGGACGGTGCGAGCGGTGGACCGTTCCGCACCGTCCGGCTCGGCCCTACCGAGATTGCTGGCCAATCTGGAACGGGGCCAGCGGTGTCGGGCCGGCTGGGACACCGTGGACGTCCCATGCGTTGACCTGCGAAGACGTGGGACGGGACGCCGGATCGGCGGGACGCCGGGACGCCGTGAGGGGTGGCCGACACGGCATGGGCGCGAGGTAAGGCCAGTAACCAGGAGCCTGCGCCGGGGTTGCCCACAGTCGGAACATGAAGAAGGTGAAGACCCCCGGGCCCTGACCCTTACGGAGCGCCCCATGCCGCGTTGGAAGGAACTGCCGGATCCGCTGGACCGGAGAGTCCGGCAACTGGTCGTCCAGCTGAGAAGACTGAAGGACCGCAGCGGGCTGAGCCTCACCGCCCTCGCGGCCAGGACGGAGTACAGCCGGTCGTCGTGGGAGCGCTGCCTGAACGGAAAGGCGCTGCCACCGCGTCACGCGGTGGAGAAGCTGGCACGGATCACGGGGACGGAACCGACCCGGCTGCTGGTCCTGCACGAGGTGGCCGAGAAGGCGTGGCAGCAGCGGTCGTCCGTGCCGTCTGCGCCGGCCGACGTGGAGGACGGGGAGCGGCAGGGAGAGGAGCGGTACGGCGAGGCCGGCACGGCCGTACCGGCGGGGCCGCCCCGCGAGGAGCCCGCGCCGGTGAGCGGCGGGCGCCGGCCGGGAGTCCCCGGGCCCGTCGTCGCCGTCGCCGTCGCGGCCGCCGCGGTCGCCGGGCTGTGCGCGGGGCTGCTGACAGGCGAGGTGCTGGACGGCGACCCCGGCAGCGAGAGAGCGGGCGCGGTGCTCGGCACGCCGACCGCACAGCAGAGTTCCCGTGCCCGGGCCATGTCCGCCACGCCCGCCGCGCACGGTCCGGCAGGGTACGTCTTCAAGCCGGGCAGGTCCTACCCCTGCGAGGTCCACAGGGCCGGCGGCCCGGACGGCGGTGTCCTGGTCGCGGGATACAGCACGACGCGCACCGCCGTCCTCGCCGGACCGGGCTGGGACGTGGTGGAGGCCCAGTGCCTGCTGAGGCACCGCAAGATGGACCCGGGCATCGTCGACGGGGTCTACGGACAGCAGACGATCGCGGCCGTCATGCGGCTGCAGAAGGCGGCGGGGTTGCCGGCGGACGGCATCGTGGGCCCCCACACCTGGCAGGTGCTGCGCGGATGACCACCCCCGCACCCGAATGCGCGGCCCTGGCCGAGGGACTCCGCGCGGTGCGGGCCCGCACGGGCCTGAGCCTGGCGGCCCTGGCCGAGCGCACCCCGTACAGCAAGTCCTCCTGGGAGCGCTATCTCAACGGCAAGCTGCCGGTCCCCCGGCAGGCCGTCGAGGCGCTCTGCGCGATGGCGGGCGAGCATCCCGGGCGGCTGCTCGCGCTCTGGGAGCTGGCCGACGCCGAGTGGAGCGGACGCGCCCGCTCCCCGGCTCCGGCGCCGGCCATCCCGGGACCGGGGACACCGGGACCGGGGACACCGGGGCCGGTCACCCCGGGGCCGGGGGCACCGGACGCCGGGCGGACGGCCCCCCACGCCCTGCAGGTCCGGCAGGCCCGGTGGCGGCGCCTGCCGGTCCTCGGCGCCGGAGCCGCGGTGGCGGCCGCCGCGATGACGGCCGCCCTGTGGCTGCCGCACCAGACCTCCGGCCGTCCGACGACGCCGGACTCCTCGACACCGGACTCCCCGACACTGGATCCGGCCCCCGGCTGCCGGGGCGAGGCGTGCGACGGGAAGGACCCCGCCCGCATGTCTGCGGACTGCCCGGCCGGGCCGACGCGCTCGGGCCGCCCCACCGCACCCGTACCGGCGCACACGTGGAGATCCGGTACAGCACGGTGTGCGCCGCGGCGTGGGGGCGGGTCTGGCACGCGCGGGTCGGGGACGCGGTCGAGGTCTCGGCTCCCGGCGCACCGCCGCGCCGGGTCGTCGTGCGGACCACGGCCGACACGGGCGTCTACCGCTTCACCCCGATGCTGGGCGGGGACCACCGAACCGATCTGCGCCTCTGTTTCCTGCCGGCCGACGGCACAGCCCGCGAGTGCTACCGCCCGTGACGCGAACAAGCGGCCAACAAGACCGTGGTCAAAGCGGTCCCGGCCCTGGTGCGACCGTTGGTCAAGCGCTTCTACTCCGGATCGGCACTCACTGCGGGGAGGGCGCTCCCGTCGTCGGGAAGCACCTCCTTCAGCGCAACGTCATCAAGATCGGCATCCCCTTGGTCGGCGTCCCCCTCGCCGTCCTGCTGAACCGCTACACGACTCTGCTCGCCGGCCGGCACGCTCGGGCCGTCCTCCGGAACGAGGCTCGGGTGATCGAACTCGCCGAGGGAATGAGCAGGAACAGCCGGCACCCGCAGTTGATGCTGTGGGTCGCATGGCTCGTCATCGGAGCCAACTCCAAGATCGCGGACGACGAGGCGCTGCTGATGCGGCATCTGGTGCGGCTGGTCCGGGAGCGGCACGAGGTGGTCGACGAACAGCTCGCGCACGTCATCGCCATCGACCCGGCCGAGGTGTGGAAGCGTGTGGACGCCGAGCCGGGCGATCTCGGCGACGTCCTCGACGCGGCCGAGCGCGCGGCCACCGTGGACGGTGACGTCAACTCCCGTGAGAAGGCGGTCCTCACTGAGCTTCGTGAGCGGTGCCGCCGGGGCTGACCTCGTCGCGCGGCGGCAACCGCCCCTACGCGGACTTCGTCGGGGACCTCACGGGCTGGAACTGACCTCTGGTCCGCCTCCGGTCCACCGGTGCGGGAAGCCCGCGGGCCGGATCAGACGCCGGACAGGACTGTCGCCACCGACTGGAACCAGGCCCCGTAGGAAAACGGCTCCGGCGGACCGACCTCCATGCCGAGTTCGGCGGCCGCCAAAGCGTAGTCACCCTCGTCCAGGGGGAGGGCGAGCAGCTCGTGGAGTTCGCCACCAGGCGTCCGACCAGGTGGGGGTCGGTGGTGGCGGCGTAGTCGGCGACGGCGGCGTCATGGTCGGGGAACTCGTCCACGACGTCCTGCGAGAACCAGCCGCCGAGCAGCTGTGCGGTCTCCGGGAAACGCACGTGCCACTCCCAGTGCGTCTGCGGGGACGACGGTTCGGGGACGTCGCCTTCCTCGACGCTCCTCTTCAGGTGATCGGCCAGCACCACCAGCCAGTCACCGATCTCGGACTCTGCCATCCCGATGTCCGGGATCGCGTAGAACTCACCCAGCCTCTGCCGGACGCGACCGGGAGGGTTGCGGCTGTACTCGCGCAGCTGGCGCTCCGCCTCCGCGACGGCCCAGGGGCGGGTGTGCCAGGTGTGACGGAGGTACGCGTCCAGCGCGCGGCTGCGCCGCTCCGGGGTGTCGTCGGCCGGCTGCCCCAGGTACGCGCGCATCACCTGGCCCAGCTCGCCGTACCGGCGGTCGTGTTCGAGGGGCTTCATGGACATGTGCGGGCAGCCCTTACAGGTAGAACGGAACGGTCGTGCGGACGACGAAGCCGTGGGGGCTCGACGGCTCGCGGCGCAGCACCACGCGCGCCGCGCGGACGCCGACGGGCCCATGCCCGGCCAGCAGGTCGCCCTCCAGCTGGACCCGCCCCACGGGCTCCTCACGGGACGGCCAGGCGGCTTCGATGGTCAGGCGGGCCCGGGTGCCCTGGGCGAGCCAGCGGTGGACGACCTGCTCGTTGGCGGTCACCACCTGCTGGGTGGCCCAGTGGGCGGTCTCCCGGTCGGGGTAGGAGGCGGAACGGGTCAGCACGGGGGGCATCCTCTCAAACGACCTGGTCAGGGGCTGCGTTCCGATGGGTCAGTAGTCGGCGAAGTTCCAGAACATGCCCACCTCGGTGTCGGAGACGACGATCAGGCCGCAGTCCTCCGAGTAAACGCTGAGCGGGCTGTACGCCCAGCTCGACGACGTGAAGTCGAGCGTGCCACGCACATGACCCGGCCTGTTGATGTTGGTGTGATAGCCGGCCCCGTCCCCGTAACGCGCGAGGATCGTGCGTGCCATCTCCCGCAGTTCCTCCTCGCTCTCCGTGAAGCGTCTCAGGTTGGACAGGGTGCACCCGTCGTCCGTGAGGGCCAGGAGCAGATTCTCGGCGCCGACACGGTCGATCTCCTGAAGACGCGGCGCGATGTACTCCGGGGGATGGGCGACGAAGGGATACGTGGGTGAGGTCTCACGCTCCGGGGCCTGCGCCGCGTCGTCGAGACCGGTCCAACCCCGTGGGTCCGGGACCCGCGCCATCAGCGCGAGGACGTCGAGGACCCAGTCCTCGTGGCGGCGCGGGCCTGTGGCGTCGTACGGGTACGCGTCCTCGTAGAGGTGACGCACCGCGGCTTCCCAGGAAGCCTGGTCGACGGACATGTGGTGCTGGCCTTTCTCGGTCGGCTCGGCAGGGCAGGGCACCCTAGGGTTTGTAGGGCATCGACGTCATGACGGTGAACGGCGGTGTGCGAGTGCTGTCGTACCTGATGCGCGTGTCGATGCCCGTCACGTCGTACGCCTTGGCATCCAGGCCGCCCTGCTTGTACCCGGACAGCGGGTCGTTGAGGTCCACCGGCTGCTTGAACACGCTGCGGCCGGTGATCTCGCCGTTGGGCGCAGTCGAGTAGAACGGCTCGACCGTGCCGTCGGCCGGCGGCGGCGGGCCCTTGATCCACGCCTCGATGGCGGCCTTGTTCTGGTTGAGGTTGTACTCCGTCAGCTCCTCTGCCCGCTGGTAGTTCGGGAAGGCCGAAGAGGCTTTGATTTTCGGCTTTCGGTACGGCCAGGCCGGGGTCGGATCCTGGTTCGGGTTCGCCGGCTGGTCACGCAGGCGCTGCGCCAGCTGCTCGTCCGTCTTGCCGACGTGCTTGTCCAGGGTGTGGCCGTCCGCCATGTACTCGTTGGCGGCGAGGTCGAGGTCGTACTTGCCTGCCGAGTCGATCTTCAGCCAGACCTGCGAGTCCTTGAACTCCTCCAGGGCCCGCATCCCGAAGCCCTGTGCCCGCGCCTCCTGAGCCTCGAACTTCGGGGCACTTCGGTGCGCTTCGTCCAAGGGGCCCATGAGCGCGTCGAGTTTCGGAACGAGCGCGTCGACCCGTCGGTTGTACTCGGTGACGATCGCGTTCAGCTTGGCGGTGTCCATGTTCAGGACGATGCCCTGGCCCAACTGGCTCGCGCCCTTGGCGACACCCTTGGCCACGCCTTTGAGGAAACCCTTGACGTCGTCCATGCCGACGCCGTCCTTGAGGTTGACCTCGACCTTGGGGATCGCGTCGCGTACGGCCTCGATGTAGACGTCCCACACCTCGCGGTTGAGGTAGACGGCCGCCTCGGCGAACTCGTAGAGGAGGTCGCTGACTTTCTGAGCCGTGTCGAACAGCACGGTCATCACGGGGTGGGTGGCGGTCTGCGAGGAGGAGCTGTCGTGTTTCCACTCGTACCCCTCACGGCTTTTGCCCCACGCCGTCGTGCCCCACAGCGAACTGCAGAAATGACGCATCGCGTCGTGCCACTCGCTGTTGGTCTGCTGCGTGATGCTGCTGACGTTCCCGGTCAGCCCGCTCTCCGCCGTGGAGAGCGAGGTGGTCGTAGCCATCCACGCCTTCGACAGCGAGTTCAGGTAGTGCTGCTGGGGAAACGGATAGACCTCGGCGACCTTGCCCATTCGGAACGCGTGCTCGACCACCGGCCTCAACACGTCCCGGACCGGACCCGGCACCCACTCGAGGACCCTGCGGATGAAGTCGTCGCCGCCGTCGTCGTCGCCCCACTTCAGATTCGGCACGGAGCCGTAGGCGGGCGGCTTCTCGATGACCTTCGGCAACGGCTGGACGACCGGTTTCGCCTTCCCGGTGGGGTCGTTGGCCGCCTCGGCTTTCGCGTAGGTGTTGGCCGTCGTGGTGAAGCCGACCGCGGCACCGCCGATGCTGACGACGCTCTTGGCCCATACCTCGAGGAAGCGGTTGCCCACCTTGACGTACGACGTCGCGAAAGCCTGGGGCGAAGTGCCGTAACCGCCGGTGTCCGGGTATTTGTGCAGATCGTCGAGCAGGGTCTTGGCGCCTTTGTCCACCACCGTCTGCTGGCTCGCCACACCTGCGGAGACGCGGTGGAGGTCGGCCGGCTTGACGTCGATGGTGCCGTTCTGGCCCGGCGGTGGCGTCGTGCCGTTCGACGAGGGCCTGGAGCTCGTCGAGCGGGGTTCGGCTGCGGCACACGACGTAGGAGCCCCAGAAGCCCCTGTCAGGCCTCCCCCGCCACGCGCTCCCGCAACCGCTGTCGCGCCCAGACGACGAAGGCCGGGAAGACCCCGTCCGCCTCCGCCTTGTCGACCAGAGCGGCCACGTCCTCGACCGGGTCGCCGTCGACACGGAGCACGATCTCGCTCTGTACGGCGCCCCACATCCTGACCAGGTCGCCGTTCGGGTTGGTCCGGGTCTCCGCCAGGAGGGTCCGGCGGTCGAGCAGCCGCGTCATCCGCGGAAGGTCGTCCTCGACGAGGACGCGGGCCAGTTCGCGCCCGCACAGATCCCGCGTCGTCGGCTCCGTGAACGCCCACCGCGACCTGAACGGCATCTCCTCGTCCGGCTCGTGGGCGACCGATGCCGGCGGCATCACCGGGCAGTTGGCCAGGGCACCGCTGGCATCGGGCGCCGGCGGCTCGGCGTACTGCCGCTTGAGGAATTGCCAGTACGGCAGGGGTACGACCCAGAAGGTGACGTCGAAGACGTACCGGCCCGGGTCGACCGCGTGCGTGTCGAACTGCAGGAACAGGTGATCGCCGTTCTCGGCCGCGAGCCGGAAGGCTCTGCCCTTCCTGGTGAATCCGGCCGTCTTCATGACCGGAACCACATGCTGTTCGATGAGGGTGTCCAGGGGATTCATGTCCGCCGCTTCCTGCTCACGCCGCCACTTCGAAGAGACTCGCGGCGACGGTCGCCCTCACCGATACCGTGGCCGCCGCACCGCCTCCCTCGACGACCACCGGCACTGCCACGATGACGACGGGTACCAGCGACGGCCACTGATTCACTCCGTCCGTCGCCTGGGGCACGATACCCAGTCCGGGCTGGTCGATCGTCCCCGGACAGGGTCCCGGTCCCGGCCCGGGTGTGGGAGTGGACGGAAAACGGGACCTGAACAGCGAGCGATGCGGCGATGCGGCGATGGCAGGGCCTCCGCCGGCTCGACCTCTGTTCTTCGACAGCCAGGGCACGAAGATCCTCTCCTTCCAGAAGCTCGCGAACCAGTTGAAGGCGGTGAGAGCCGACGGCATCGTCGTGACGTCGTGATTCCGACCCGCGTTTCCCCGAGGTCCGACACCCGCGTCCCGCCGTGCCGCGGCCGGGTCCGCGTCCGGCGTCCGGCGTCCGGCGTCCGGCGTCCGGCGTCCGGCGTCCGGGATTCGACCAGGCGGGTACCGATGTCCGAGGTGGGCGTTATTTTTGACGCTGATCGTCACGATGCCCTCGCCGCCTGTCACGGCGCGGCGCACCCGGCGGTCGCGGTAACCGTCCCGTCCGAAAGGTCCTCGTGAAGCCCACCCTGGCCGCCGCTCAGCTCCGCGGCAGTCTGACGCAGTACCTCACGACGACGTACGCGCTGGCCGACGAGGACACGCGGCTCGCGCTGGAGCGGTTCCTCGGGGACCCGGAGACGGGCATCTTCCGGGGGCCGTACCTGCGGATCAGGACGCCGTTCCATCCCGCCGACGACGCGTGGCGGTCGGCGCTGGAGTGGCAGCCGTCGTTCACGCCGTGGCGGCACCAGGCGAGGGCGTGGCAGCGGCTGAGCACCTACCGGGGGGCCGCCGAGCCGACGCTCGTGACCACCGGCACCGGGTCCGGCAAGACCGAGTCGTTCCTGATCCCCGTGCTCGACCACTGCCGGCGGCAGAAGGCGCTGGGCCGGCGCGGGGTGAAGGCCGTCCTGCTGTACCCGATGAACGCGCTCGCCACCGACCAGGCCGGCCGCGTCGGCGACTACCTCGCGCAGCCCGAACTGGCCCAGGTGACGGCCGGTCTCTACATCGGCGACAAGCCGGACACCGACTTCCGGCGGGTGATGACCCGGCGCGAGGAGATGCGGCTGTCCCCGCCGGACGTGCTGATCACCAACTACAAGATGCTCGACCTGCTGCTCCAGCGGGCCGAGGACCGGCCGCTGTGGGAGGGCGCGGACCCGGCGTACGTGGTGCTGGACGAGTTCCACACCTACGACGGCGCGCAGGGCACCGACGTGGCGATGCTGCTGCGGCGGCTGGCGTCCGCCGTGGGCGCCTCGAAGCCGGAGCGGCCCCTCGGTTCGATCTGCCCGGTGGCGACCTCGGCGACCCTCGGGGAGGGCGGGGGCGACACCGGCGGCATCCTCGGCGTCGCCGAGCAGGTGTTCGGCGTGCCGTTCGGTCCGGACGCGGTGATCGGTGAGGAGCGGCTGAGCGCCGACGAGTTCGTCGGCGACATCGACTACGAACTGCCCGAGCCGCCCGACCCCAAGGAGGTCATCGAGGTCTCCGGCGGGCCGGGCGTGGAGTCCGACCCGGACCGGCTCGACCTGGACGGGCTCGCCGCGCGGCTGCTGGGGCGGCGCGGCCTGGACGCCTTCCAGATCGGGCGGCTGCTGAAGAAGCACGACTTCACCCACGGCGTGCTCGCGCTGCTGAACGGCGAGCCGCTCGACGAGTGGGGGCTGCGGGACCGCATGGCCCGCTTCGGGTACGCGTGGGCGCGCACCGCGCGCGAGAACCCGCGGCTGGCGCTGGAGGCGCTGTCGCGGTTCGTGGCGCTGCTGTCGTCCGCGCGGGACCCTGGGTCCGACGAACGCCGGCCGCGTCCGCTGCTGCACGTCGAGGCGCACCTGTGGGTCCGGCCGGTGGGACGGGTGCTGAGCGGCGTGGGCGCCCGGCCGGAGTTCCGCTGGTACGAGGACGAGCGGACCCTCGCGCGGCGCTCCGCGCTCACCGCGTCGTCCGCGTCCGAGGAGTCGTCCGACGGCGACGAGTGGCCGACGGCGGACTCGCGGCGGCCCGAGGCGCTGCCCGGCTCGGACACCGTGCGGCGGCCGGCCCAGGCGCACCTGCCCGCCGTCTACTGCCGGGTGTGCGGCCGTTCGGGCTGGGCGGCGCTGTCCCCGGAGGCCGATCCGCAGAAGCTGGAGATGAGCCCGCAGCGGATCTGGTCGGCGGGCCTGGGGCGCGACAAGCGACGACTGCGGTACTTCGTCTCGGCGACGCCGGCCGAGGCCCGGGACGCCCTCGCGGCGCTCACCGGCACCGCGCCCCGGCGGGCGGGCGGCGTGGATCCGCAGTCCGTGGTGGTGCTGGACGGGGCACAGGGCACCTACCGCCTGCCCGTCGCCGAGGACGCGGAGGGCTTGCAGGACGCCTGGTTCGCGCGGGCGATCCTCGACAAGAAGACCGCCGACCAGGCCGCCAGGGACGACACCTGCCCGGCGTGCGACACCGACAACGGCATCCGGTTCCTCGGCACCGCGCTCGCCGCGCTCGCCTCCGCCACGGTCACCCAGCTGTTCACCGGCGGGCAGGAGATCGCGCTGGCCCCGGAGGAGCGCAAGACGCTGCTGTTCAACGACTCCACGCAGGACGCGGCACACCGCGCCGGGTACGTCGCCAACGCCTCGTACAAGTTCTCGCTGCGGTCGCTGCTCGCGCACCGGCTGGACGACACCGGCGCGCCGCTCCCGCTCAACGACCTGATCGGCGACGTCCTGGACTCCGTGGACGACCCGCAGGCGCTGGCCGCCGTCGTCCCGCCGGACCTGCACGACGAACCCGGCGTGGACCGGCTGCTGTCGGGGCGCGGCACCGGGGACGCGCGGACCTGGAAGCTCGTCGGGGAACGGCTCGCGTTCGCGACCGTCATGGAGTTCGGGCTGCGCTCCCGGCTCGGGCGCACCCTGGAACTGACCCGGACCACGGCCGCCGAGGTGGTCGTCGCCGACCCGGAGCGGATCGTCGCGCTCGCCCGCGACCTCCACCTCGCGCTGCCGGGCCAGCTGGGGCTGGACGGCGGGCTGCCCACGCCCGACCGGTACCTGGCGTACGTGCGGGGGCTGCTGGAGCGGATGCGGCTGCGCGGCGGCGTACGGCACCGGTGGCTGGACACCTGGATCAGGGAAGCCGGCGTCAACCAGTACCTGATCTCCGGGCAGCGGCCGGAGGGGATGCCCGCCTTCCCGAGGGGTACGTGGCACCGCCGAGGTTCCTGCTCGACGGCCCCAAGGAGAAGACGAAGTTCGACACGATCACCGGCCGGGGCAACTGGTACCAGGACTGGACGCGGCGCTGCCTCGGCCTGGACGCCTCGCAGGCGACCGAGTACCTGCGCAGGCTGCTGCCGGTCCTCGCGGACGAGGGCGTGCTGTCGGTGCGCACCGCCAAGGACCGCACGAGCCGCGTCTACGGGCTCCAGCCGGGCCACATCCACGTGCGGCTGCTGACGGACGACCTGGTCAACAAGGCGTTCGTGTCCTGCGAGGAGTGCGGCTGGCAGCAGGTGGTGCCGCCCGAGCGGCGCACCCGCTGGTACGGCCACCCCTGCCCGCGCTGGCGCTGCACCGGCATCCTCACCCCGCCGCAGCACGGCACGGCGTCGGCCGCGGCGGGCAGCGGCGGCTTCGGCGGGAAGCTGGAGCGCGACTACCGGGCCGACTACTACCGCCGCCTGTACCTGACCGGCGGCACCTACCGGGTCGTCACGGCCGAGCACACCGGCATGCTGACCCGGCCCGAACGCGAGCGCGTGGAGCGCACGTTCCGGCAGGGCACCCACTACACCGACCCCAACGTGCTCTCCTGCACGCCCACGCTGGAACTGGGCATCGACATCGGCGACCTGTCGGCGGTGCTGCTCGGCTCGCTGCCCGGCGGCCCGGCGAACTACGTGCAGCGCGCCGGACGGGCCGGCCGCCGCACCGGCAACGCCCTGGTGGTCGCCTTCGGCGGACGCCGGGCCCGCGACCGGTACTACCTGGACGACCCGACCGAGATGATCGCCGGTGACATCGTGCCGCCGGGCTGCTACCTGTCGGCCGTCGAGATCCTGCGCCGCCAGTACACGGCACACCTGCTGGACCGGGCCGCGCGCGGCGAACTGACCACCGCGGACGGTGAACCGCTCATGCCGGTGCCGCGCCTGTCGTCCGCGCTGTTCGGCACGACCGGCTGGTGCCAGGACCTGTCGGACGCGGCGCTCACCCACGGGGCGCGGCTGGTGGAGGAGTTCCTGGCGCTGTTCCCGCAGGCGCCCGGCGGCCCCGACGACGACCGGGGGTGTCCGCGCACGCCGCGGACGAGCTGCGCGCGTACGCCGGCGGCGGCATCGCGCGCGCCCTGGCGGAGGCCGAGGAGGAGTGGACGGCGCGCCGTGAGGAACTGCGCCGCCGCATAGCCGCCATCGACACCGCCATGGAGGGGCTGCTCGCCGAGGACCGGGAGCAGGGCGCCGAGCGGCGCGAGCTGCTCGCCGAACGGCGTGCCACGGGCGAACTGCTGCGCCGGCTGAGCCAGACCGGCGCGCACGGCGCCCTCGTCGAACTGGGCCTGCTGCCCAACTACAGCCTCACCGACACGACCACGTCGCTGGAGGCCACGCTCTACTGGAAGGAGGCGTCCGGGGACGACGAGGGCGCGGAGGCCCCGGAGGGCGACGACGAGCGCCGCGCCCGGATCTACCACAGCGAGACGCGCGACTACGAGCGGTCCCGCAAACTGGCCCTGACCGAACTCGCGCCCGGCAACAGCTTCTACGTCAACGGCTACCGGCACGTCGTGCGCGCCCTCGACATCGGCAGCCCGGAGCGGCGCGCCTGGGCGGTGTGGCGCCTGTGCCCGGCCTGCGGATACGCGCGCACGCACGGCGACCCGAAGAGCGACACCTCGCCGTGCCCGCGGTGCGGTTCGCGGGAGATCGCCGACGCGGGCTGCGTGCACCACGTGCTGGAGCCCCGGCGGGTGATGTCCCGGGACAAGCGGGACGACGCCCGGGTGCGAGACGACCGCGACGAGCGGGACCGCAGGCGGTACGCGGTCCTCACCACCGTCGACATCGACCCGGCGCACCTGGCGGCCGGATCATGGCGGCACGACACCGCGGTGTTCGGCGCCGACTTCACCCGCAGGGCCGTCGTGCGCACCCTGAACCTCGGGATCGACCGGCAGGACGGCAGCAGCACGGTCCCGCTGGCCGGGGACGACGTACGTCTCAACCCGTTCCACGTGTGCACGAGTTGCGGCGGTGCGACCGCCGACGGGCGGCCGGTCGTCGACCAGTCGCAGCACGCGCTCACCGCCTCCCTCGCCCGCTCCACCCGCGCGAGCGCCCACCACCAGCTGTGGTGCCCGCGCCGGCGGCTGCGCGGCGGCGGGGAGGAGCAGGGCGCCGGTCTCGACGTGCCGCTGCTGCTGGCGCACGAGCTGACGACGGAGGCCGTGCGCATCCTGCTGCCGGCGTCCGTGGCGCGGGCCAAGGAGCGGCTCGCCTCGTTCACCGCGGCCCTGTTCGCGGGCATAGCCGCCCGCTACGGCGGCGACCCCGACCACATCGACATCACCGCCGCGTCCATGCCGGACGGCGAGGACCGCGACTGGCCGCGCCGGTTCCTGGTGGTGTACGACCGGCTGCCCGGCGGCACCGGCTACCTGCACCGCCTGGCGACCTCCGACGGTTTCCGCGAGGTCCTGCTGAAGGCCCGCGAGGTCATCGAGGACTGCGACTGCCTGCGGAAGGGGCTCGACGGCTGCCACCGCTGCCTGCTGCGCCGCGTGCCGCCCGCCGACTACGACAAGGTCAGCCGCAACGAGGTCCGGCAGATGCTGGACGAACTGCTCGGCGCCGACGGCGAGCGCTGGCACACCTCGCCCGTCGCCACCACCCAGCACATCCCGATGCACCGGCAGGCCGAGAGCGACCTCGAGGTCCTGTTCATCGACACGCTGCGCGAGTGGGCCGCGCTGCCCGAGAACCGTGCCAGCGGCGACGCCTACGTCACGCCCGCCGGCACCCACGCGCTGGACCTGCGGCTGACCGCCGCCGACGGCACCACGCTGAGCTGGCGGGTGTCGCAGCAGCGGGTCCTCGACGGCACCCGCCCCGACGTCCTCTTCGAACGCGTCGACGCGCCCGGCCCGCGCGTGGCCCTCTACCTGGACGGCTACGAGTTCCACGCCGGCCGGGAGCACAACCGGGTCGGCGACGACGCCGACAAGCGCACGCGGCTGCGCGCGGAAGGGCTCAGGGTCTTCCAGCTCGCCTACGGCGACGTGCGGGAGTGGCAGCGCCGCGTCCGGGACACCGGCCGTGCGGGCGCCGGCCCGGCCGACCCGGTGTGGGAGCCGTACGGCGACCGGGCCCGCGGCAGTGCCCGTGACTACTACGCCAAGGTGTGGGGCGCCCTGCCCGGCGAACTCGCGGAGACGGTGTGGGTCAATCCGGCCGTGCAGCTCGTGGAGTACCTGCGCCGGCCGGACGCGCGGCGCTGGCGGTGGCGGGCCGAGGCCGCCCTGGCGGGTTTCATGGGCGCCGGGGCCCACCCCGTCGCGCTGGCGCCGGACGGGCTCGGCGAGCGGATCACGGCGGCACTGCGCGGCACGACGCCGGCCGGGCCGCGCGGGCCGGTGCGGCTGTTCACGGTCACCGACCGGTCCGGGCTGCCGCTGGTCCTCGCGGCGGACGGCCGTGCGAAGCCGCCCGCGTGGACCGGCATCGTCCTCCTCGACGACGGGCCCGGCGTCCACGCCCGGGAGGACGCGCACAAGCGCCGCTGGCGGGCCTGGCTGTACTGGTCCAACCTGCTGCAGTTCCTGGACACCGGCGGCGGCGACGCCGTCCAGCTCACCACCGGCCGCCTGGACGGGTTCCCCGTCGAGGCCCTGGCCGTCACGGGCGGGGGCGGCGTCCTGGAGAGCGTTCGCGTCACGCTCGCCGGGACCGGGACCGGGATCGGGGCCGGGGCCGGGGCCGGGGCCAGGATCGGGGCCGGGACCGGGGCCGGGACCCGGGCCGCGGCCGCCGACGGCCCGCCCGCGCCGGCCGGGGCCGCCGCGCCTTCGCCGCGGGTTCCGCCCGCCCCGGAGGCGCCGCCCGCCGCGGGCGCCGTTCCCCCGGGCGCCGTTCCCCCGGTCCGGGACCCGGCCTGGGACCGGGTCGTCGAGTACCTCGACCCGGACGAGCCCGGCCTGCTCGCGCTCGCCGAGGCCCTCGCCGCGCGCGGCGTCCCGGTCGCCGAGGACGGCCACGAACTCGACGGGAACGGCTGGCAGGCCGAGCTGGCCTGGCCCGCCGCACGCGTCGGTGTCGTCCTCGCCCCGCGCCCGCCGGAGGGCGAGGAGGAGGACCCGGAGGCCGTCGACCGCGACCGCGCGTTCGCGGCGGCCGGCTGGGTGGTGCGGCCCGCCGCCGACTGGACCGCCGACGACCTCGCGGGCCGCCTCGGCGACCCGCCACCACCATCCGGCGACCGGACGGGTCGCGACCAGCCAGACGGCACCACCACGGACACCGGGGAGAACGAACAGCAGTGACCGGCAAGAACGTGACACTGCGCCTGCTCGACAAGGCGGACCGGGAGATCCTCAAGCTCCCCCGCCCGGTCAAGGGCGCCATCTACGACTTCCAGCACAAGTTCAAGACCAACCCCGACTCCGCGGGCCTGCGCCTCAAGCAGTTGCAGGGGCACGACAAGCTGCACTCGGCACGCGTCAACGACGAGTACCGCGCGCTGCTGCTGCGCCTGGCCGACGACGACTGGCTGATCGTCTCGGTCAAGCACCGCAAGGACGTGTACGCGCACCTGGACCGGCTCACGTACTCGGTGAACCGCGTCACCGGCGGCATCGAGTACGTGGACCTGCAGGTCGTGCAGGAGGAGGTGCTCAGCCCCACGGCGCAGCGGCCCGCCGCGCCGACCGCGCCCGCCAGGCCCGCCGACTCCGCCGCGCCCGCCGACTCCGCCGGGCCCGCGCGTCCCGCCGGGCCGGCCGCTCCGGGGCCGCTGTTCGCCGCCTGGTCGGAGCAGCAGCTCACCGACCTGGGTGTGGCCCCGCCCCTGATCCCGCTCGTCGCCGCGCTGACCACCGAGGACCAGCTCCTCGGCCTCGTCGAGTACGCGCCGCAGCTCACCGGCGAGGTGCTGCTGGCGCTGTACGACGGCAAGGCGTACGACGACGTCCTGGAGCAGGTCACCGCCCCCGTCGCGGCCCCGGAACCGGTCGACACCGAGGACTTCCGGGCCGCCGCCGAGCGCCCCGCCACCATCGTCACCACGACCGACGACGCGCTGCGCGAGGCGCTGGAGGGCGAGGACTTCGGGCGCTGGAAGGTGTTCCTGCACCCCACCCAGGCCAAGCTGGTCGCACGGGACTACAGCGGTCCGGCGCGGGTGGGCGGCGGGCCCGGCACGGGCAAGACGATCGTGGCACTGCACCGGGTCAGGCACCTGGTCGAGCGGCTCCCGGCCGGCCGCGACAAGCCGGTCCTGCTGACGACGTACAACAAGAACCTCGCGGCCGACCTGCGGTCCCGGCTGCTGGCGCTCGGCGGCGAGGCGCTGCTGTCCCGCGTCGAGATCAGCCACGTCGACCAACTGGCGCTGCGCACCGTCCGGGAGGCCGAACCGGGCAACCGCAAGAGGATCGTCGACGAGGCGCAGGCGGTCCGCGAATGGCGCTCGCTCCTGGACGAACTCGGCGAGGACGGGTGGGACGCGGAGTTCCTCAACGACGAGTGGACACAGGTGATCCTCGGCCAGGCCGTCACCTCCCGCACGGACTACTTCCGGGCGCGCCGGGCCGGACGCGGACGCACGGTCACCCGTGCCGAGCGCGCCGGGATCTGGCAGCTCACCGAGCGCTTCGCCCAGCGCCTGGACCGACTGGGCGTCCAGACCTGGGACCAGGTCGCGGAACGGGCCGCCCAGTTGGAGGCGGAACGCGCCCGGCGCATCCAGGCCGTCGACCGCCGGCGGGAGGAGGCGGGCGGCCTGGACAACATCCACGTCGCCGACGGCTCGGGGGGCTGGCTGCGCTACCGGTACCGGCACATCGTGGTCGACGAGGCCCAGGACCTGCGGCCCGCGCACTGGAAGATGCTGCGCGCCATGACCGCCCCGGACCGCAACGACCTCTTCCTGGTCGGTGACACCCACCAGCGCATCTACAAGAACCAGGTGACCCTCGGCAGCCTCGGCGTCAACATCCGCGGCCGGTCGTCGAAACTCTCGCTGAGCTACCGCACCACCCGGCAGATCCTGCGCTCCGCGCTGAACGTGCTCGGCGACGAGAGGTACGACGACCTCGACGGCGGCGGCGAGACCCTGGCCGGGTACCGGTCCGTGCTCAGCGGCGCCGTCCCGGACCTGCACCGGCTCGACGACTGGGAGGACGAGCGCGAGGCGATCGCCGCGCTGATCGAGTCCTGGGGGCAGGTGCCGCACGAACAGATCGCCGTCGCCGTGCCGACCAACGACATGGCGCGCGAGGTCGGGCACACCCTGGGCCGGCACGGCATCCGGGCGCTGGAGATAGGTCCGGACGGGCCCCTCGGCGACAGCGGCGTCCACATCGGCACGATGTTCCGGTTCAAGGGGCTCGAGTACCAGCACATGATCATCGCCGGGGTGACCGACGGGCTGGTGCCGCGTGCGAGCGTCCGGCAGCGGCGCGCCACCGACCCGGCGCGCTACCGGACGGAGATGCAGCGCGCCCGCTCGCTGCTCTTCGTCGCGGCCACGCGCGCCCGGGACAGCCTGGACGTCTTCTGGCACGGGGAGCCGAGCCCGTTCCTCGAAGAGCTGATCAGGGTCCGGCCGCCGGCCGCGGCGTGACCGCGCCCACGGGTCGCGCCGCGGTGCGCCGCAGCTCCCGCGGCTCCCGCGGTTACCGCGGCACGACAGGCCCTCGGGGCACGACAGGCCCCTGAGGCACGAGGAACGGCCGCCGGGGATCCTCCGGCGGCATCCTGCGGGTCGCGAGCACCGGATCGGGGGCGGGCAGGTACGGGGCGAGGGCCGCGTACACCTCCACCGCGTCGCCGGGACGGTCCTCGGGACGCTTGGCGAGCAGCGCGTGCGACAGGGCCTGAAGGGCGGCCGGGACCTCGACCCCGCTGTCGGCGAGCCGGGGCGGGGGTGCGGTGAGGTGCCGGGTCACGAGCTCGGCGGGCCCCTCGCCGCGGAAGGGAGGGTGGCCGGTGAGCATGTGGTGCAGCAGGCACCCCACCGCGTACAGGTCGCTGCGGCCGTCCAACGGCTGGTCACCGGCCAGGAGTTCGGGCGAGGCGCAGGAGACGTTGCCGAGGGTCTCCCCCGTCATGGTGAGCCGCGGGTCGGTGTCCGAGAGCACCTTCACCAGACCGAAGTCGAGGATCTTCACCAGACCGCCGGCGGACACCATGACGTTCTGGGGCTTGAGGTCGCGGTGCACGAGGCCGGCCGCGTGGGCAGCGGACAGTCCCGAGCACAGTTGCGCGGCCACGGAGACCGCGGCCGGCACGGACAGGCGTCCGTCGTCGGCGCCGTCGACGACGTTGTCGAGGGTCGTTCCGTCGACGAGCTGCATCACCAGGCAGCAGACGTCCTCGGTGACGGCCGCGTCGTACACGGTGGTGATGTTGGCGTGGTCCAGGCGGGCGGCGGCCTTGGCCTCCCGCTCGAAGCGCGCCAGGGCGGTGCCGCGCCAGTCGGGCAGGGCCAGCAGGTCCGCGGCGACGGTCTTGACCGCGACGGGGCGCTCCAGATAGGTGTCCGTCCCCTGCCAGACGTGCCCCATCGACCCTCGGCCCAGGATCCGTTCCAGCCGGTACCTGCCGCGCAGAATCCTGCCCGCAGCGAACTGCTCCACGTTCACGTCCTCCGGTGAGTCCCCGCCGTGGCCCACCACGTACGTGTGCCATACATCGGGCACCGTACCCGGAGGCGGTTCCGCGGGCGGCGGGGGCCCGGAAGACCAGCCGCAAACGAAAGCATTGGTTAACAGCTTGACGCGAAGAGGATGCGTACACGATGATCATGTGCGATCGGTCGGCGCGGTTCCCGCGTCCGGCCGACCTGGCGGGAGGCGCGCTTGCCCCCCGACGCACGATCCACGGCAACTCGCAGCGAGGGCACTCCAGATGAACGACACGACAGCCTCCTACCAGCTCCTCCCCGGAGCCCCGGACTCCCCCGTGATCCTCCACGTCCCGCACTCCTCGCGGGCGGTACCGGCGCCGGTGCGGCAGGGCATCGTCCTCGACGACGCCGCGCTGGAGCGGGAGCTGGACCACATCACCGACTCGCACACGGCGGAGATCGCGGCGGCCGCCGCGGCGCGCTGCGCCACCGCGCCCTGGCGGTTCGTCAACCGGCTGTCCCGGCTGGTCGTCGACCCCGAGCGGTTCCCGGACGAGCGGGAGGAGATGCTGTCGGTCGGCATGGGCGCGGTGTACACGCGGACCACGCACCGGGAGGAGCTGCGCCCGGCCGGGTACGACGGGCGGGCGCTCGTGGAGGAGTACTTCGAGCCGTACGCCGCCGCCATGACCGCCGCGGTGACGGAGCGGCTGGCGGCCGTGGGGCGGGCGGTGATCGTCGACGTGCACTCGTACCCGACCGCGCCCCTGCCCTACGAACTGCACGGAGACGGCCCGCGCCCACCCATCTGCCTGGGCAGCGACGGTTTCCACACCCCCGAGAAGCTGCGGCTCGCCGCCGAGCGGGCGTTCGCCGGCTTCGGCGGCACGGGGATCAACAGCCCCTTCGCCGGCACGTACGTCCCGCTGGCGCACTACGGGAAGGACCCACGGGTCGGCGCCCTGATGGTCGAGATCCGCCGGGACGTCTACATGACCGAACCGGGCGGCCCGGCCGGCCCCGGCCTGGACACCCTCGCCGACGCGCTCGCGGAACTGGTCGACGCGGTGAGCACGGCGTGAGCGCGGTGGCCGGGCACTGAGCCGAGCGCCGGGAGCCCGAGCCCCGACGGGCTCCCGGGACACGCCGAGGTGCATGTCCGCGGCGCGAGTTGACGGGCTCTCACCACAGATGTTCACCGGTGGCGGTCCGTAACCGCCCA
Source organism: Streptomyces sp. Tue 6430 (assembly GCA_021568835.1). GTDB lineage: Bacteria > Actinomycetota > Actinomycetes > Streptomycetales > Streptomycetaceae > Streptomyces. The sequence goes on along the minus strand of JAKGSH010000001.1, from coordinate 48,536 downwards.
TCCGTTGCGGCACGGGCCGCACTGGGCGGCGCCACACAGTCACCATGCCGCCCGGCACAGCCCTGACGACGAGCCGGGGTCACCGGGGCCCTCGCCTCGACGGCGGCCCGCACAGGCATCACCGGCGCGCTGGGGCTCCACCGCTCGAGGAACTGCTCGCCAGGAAATCGGTCGAAGAAGGACCTTCGGGACTGGTGCCTTTGGAAGGGCCCACAGGGACCCGCTGACGATCAGTCGGCCGCCGTTTCCCTTCGTCGGAGTTCACGGAGGGAAACGGGAAGTGGTGGTCCCTCTGCACAGCTCTCACATACCGCGCATGAGCTCCGTGTTGACGGCATCGACCTGTGCGTACAGGGGGCCTCCGGTGACGATGCCCTCCCCCATGCCCCGGCGTTGCGGATCCACGTCGATCACGGTGACGAGCGCGTTACCGAGTCCGACCACCACCCACCAGAGCCGCTCTTCCGCCCGCACCCGCCAGGTCGACTTCACCCACTTTCCGGTGTCCGTACGCACCTCTGCCGAGATCAGCTCCCAGTTTCCCGGGTCGAAGCGGACCAACGTTTCCAAAGGCGCGCCTCGCTGCTCCAGTCGTTCGGTCACGTGTGCGCCGTGGGCTTTCAGCCGCACTGGTTCGCTCAGGATGTGCCGGACCCGCGTGAAGAGGGAGTCGGGGCCTGACTCGACGTGGAAGCGGGCTGTCTCGAAGCGGGGTGGCACGGTGAACTCCTTGCAGAGGGCCGGAGGTTGTCGATGGCCCGTGACTGGCAGCACATCCATGCATGACGGTGTACACGGCGGACGCAGCATCGCGGCCCTGTTCACACCGAATCATCCGGTTCAGCCGTCGTGCTGGAAGCGAACGGGTTCGCCGAGCACCGCGCGGGCACTCTCGAAGTCGGCCAGACGGGCTGCGACCGTGGCGACGGCGAGGCGCTCCGGGAGGGCGGCGGAGAACTTCAGGCCGCGTACCGCACGGGGGTCCACGTCGGGCAGGACCAGGCTCTCGCCGACGCTCTCGCGGGCCGCGCGCCAGTCGGCCGGGGTGAGGTCCTCGCGCAGGCGCAGCCAGCAGTCGGTGGGGCGTTGCAGGGGGTCGGCGACCGACGAGAGGGTGGCTCCGAGGGTGGCGTTGGCGCGGTAGCCGGCCCAGGTCCACCAGCGCACGTCGCTGCCGACGCGCGTGATCAGTGTGCCGCCCGGGTGCACGGTGTCGGGTGCGTCGGTCTCGCGTTGCTCGGCCAGGCGCGCCTCGGCACGGCGGGTGAGCGACACGGGAGGGTCCTCACCGAGCAGGACCTCGCGCATGGCGCGGGTCAGGGCGTAGGACAGTCCGGCGATGCCGCCGTTCATCCACTTGGCGATGCCGCCGCCGTCGGCGGGTTCGACGAAGACGCGTTTGCGCGTCCAGTCGATGTAGGTGACCTGCCAGCTTCGTCCGCCGAGCAGCAGACGCCGCGGGCCGGGCCGTTCCTCGGTGAGCACGCTCGGGTCGGTGCGGCCGATCTCCGTGCGCCCGGACAGGACGGTGAACTGCGGTGGTGCGGTGAAGGAGGCGGTGAGCTCGATGAAGTGCCGCTTGCCGAAGCGGCGTTCCGCCTCGGGTCCGACGAACAGCAGGCCGCCGTCGCTGTCGAGGAACCCCTCCTCGGTGAGGAAGCGCAGGATCGGGGCGGCTGACCGGTCGAAGGGGACGAGGCCGTTCCACTGCCGGTCCCACAACTTGTCGCCGAGCTTGTGCTGTTGCAGGGTGACGGCGAGGAGCTGCTGGGCCACGAGGTGGCGCGGTTCGGGCGGCGGGAGGACCGGTTCGACCCAGCCGCGCGACCACAGCAGCAGCAGTCCCGCCGCCTGCAGCAGGGTGTCCTTGCGGGTGGTGAGGAACAGGCAGTTGCGTACGGTGCCGGAGCGCCGGCCGGTGCGGCCGATGCGCTGCAGGAACGAGGCGACGGAGGCCGGTGAGTCGATCTGGATGACACGGTCCAGGTCGCCGAGGTCTCGACGGTGAGCAGGGAGCCGGGCTGGGTGCCGGCCTGGGTCCAGGCCGCCAGGGAGCGGGCGAAGGACGCGTCGATCTGCCGGCGCCGGTCCCGGACGCGGGTGCCGAGGGTGTCGTAGGCGGCCTTGAGGACGGGGTCCGGGTCGCCGCCGGCCTCGATGTGCTCCAGGGCGAGGTCCGCCCAGCCGGAACAGTGCCCGCCCCGCCCTGGAGCGGGCGGCGAGGACCGCACGGTGGTCCGCGCCGAGGTGCCGCTGTGCGAGGTCGGTGGCGTTCCGGGCGGTCTCCCAGGCGGAGAGGTAGTCACCGGTCCGGTGCAGGGCGGTGGACAGCCGCGTCGCGACGGCCAGGGCGTCGGCGGCGGACGGTTCGCCGATGTGCCCCAGCAGGGCCAGCGCGTGAGGTACCAGCAGGCGCAGTCGGGGATCGTGCGGACCGGCGTCGGGTACGCCGGGCACGACCGCGTCGAGCAGCCGGACGGCTGTCGTGTCGAGGGCGGGCACCAGGTCCGTGGGGGTCGCCGCCGAGACGCTGTCGAGCAGGATGCCGTGACTCTGTACGCAGCGTGCGCCGGCGGCGTCGACCAGCTCGGACAGCGACTGGTCGAGGAGGGCTCTGAGGGCCGTCTCGGTCCGGGCACGGGGCAGTACGGCGCCGATACCGGCGTGGTTGAGCAGGGTCAGCGGCAGCGGCTCGGCGGCGAACCGGGCCAGCAGCCTGAGCAGGGCCGCCGCTTCGGGCAGCCCGCGCGCTTCGAACGCGTCGAGGGTCAGCTGCCAGGTCAGGCCGACCAGATGCCGGGGGTCCGCCTCGGACAGCGCGTCGGCTCCCCGGTCTATCAGCTGGACCCGTTCGTCCGAGTCGAGCCGGTCCCCGTAGGTGTCCATCGTCCAGGGGTCGATGACCTGCCGGGAGAGGAAGCCGCCCGCCAGGGTGAGGGCGAGGGGCAGCCGCCCGAGCCGGTCCGCGACCCGCGCCGCCTGCTCCGCCGTACCGCTGTGCGGTGCGAGATCACACAGCACGAGCGCGGCGTCCTCCCGTGGCAGTACGCCGATGTACTGCAGCTCGGCGCCCGGCCACCACCGGGCCGCCGCGCGCCGTGTGGTCACCAGGACGGTGCCGCGGGGGCTGGTGCGCAGCCAGTCGCCGTCCCGCAGGATCTCCGGCTCGTCGGTGTTGTCCAGGACCAGTAACCAGGGTTCGGCGGAACGGTCGAGATACGTCCAGGCGAGATCGGCGGCGGGTCTGAGGCCGTTGCGCGCGGCGAGCAGTTCGCCGTCGCCCGCCCCTCGGTCGGCGGCGACGGCGAGCATGCCGGCGCGCAGGCTCGCGCGGTCGGAGGCGTTGACCCACAGGCCCACCCGGCCCTGTTCTCCGGTGGCCTCCTGGAACAGGGCGCAGGCGACCGCCGTCTTGCCCGAGCCGCCCATGCCGTACAGGACGTAGACCTGGCCGCCGCGCTCCCCCTCGACGCTCGCCCGCAGGCGTTCCATCACCTCACCGCGGTCGCGCAGCGCGACGGGTGGCCGGCCGACCGCCGGGCGTCGCACCGAGTCCGGTCCGCCGTGCGCGGGCCCGTCCCCGCCGTAGTGGTGGTGCTCGCTGATGTGCTGGTCGCCCCGCGCCTGGTAGACGCGTCCGTGGTCCTCGGCGTGGCCGTCCGTCCCGCCCGTCATCGCTCGGCGATGTGCTGGTCTCGTCCCGCCTGGTAGACCCGGGCCTGACCGGACGCGGTGGCGTGCTGGGTGATCCGCCGGGCGGCCGCGCCATCGGGATCGAGTCGGTCCAGCAGTGCGCGCAGTTCCTCGACGGCGGCGGGCCGGGCGACGAGCAGTCGCCGCACCATCCCCTGCCACTGAAGCCGTAGTTCGTCCAGGGTCTCCTGGTCGCCCGCCGCCGCGGCGGTCAGCACGTCCTCGCGGCCGGCCTCCAACTCGGCGGCGACGGTCTCGGCGCGCTCGGGTTGCGTCCGGCGCCAGAGCTGTGTGATCCCGTCACGCACATGGTGCCAGGCATCGGTCGCCATCAACGCGACCAGGGTGGTCCCCGCGCTCTGCGCGAGCACGGTCACTTCTGGATCCACAGCCGCCCCTCCATTCACTCGATTTTCCGACAGTACGGATGGAAAGTGTCACCCGTCGGGCGTTGGCGTGATCTTCATGGCGATCAATATCATTCCACCTCCGAGCGGCAGGGAACAAGGAGGAATCAATCCTCGCCAATACCCCGTGGACCAGGCCTGACACGTGGTCAGGCAGGTGATTCGCACGCTACAGTGAGACATCCCGACCGATCGAGGGGGAGAAATAAATGACCAGACCGTGGGAAGCGGATCCGGACACGAGTTTCAAGAAACGCCTGGGAAAAACACCCCAGGAACTGGGAAACACCACCGGAACTCCTGACTGCCCGGACATCTGGGAACTCGCCAACGGCGACATCGCCGTCATCGGCCGGGACCTCACCCGGTCACTCGGCAGGAACCTCCCCGACGGGGTCTCGATCGGTTCGGACGAACGCCTCGTGGTCATCCCCAGGAACATGCTCATCGCGGCGAAGCCGGACATCCCCAGTGTTTGACTCCTTCCCCGGCGGCACCTCCGAACGCCTGGACCGCGCGGCGTACCACGCGGACCTGAACCGGGTCTACTCCAGCGGGATCGGCTTCCTCAACAAGCTCGAGCGCGGCCAGCACTTCCAGGAACGCGGCTTCCCGAGCTGGGAGGCCTTTGCCGAAGGCGACTGGGGGAGGGCACTGTCCCTGGCCGACGAGAGGCGCGAGGAATACGCCCGGGAAATCCGGCGGGCATCGGAAACGGGTGTCACGCACCGCCGCCTCCGCGTCGTGGAATTCCCGGTCACGCCCTATGTGCAATGGGAGTTGTTCGTCCTGCGCGTGCGTGTGGACGTGGGTGACGCGATCAAGGTCATCGACGCTCGTGACATTGCCGGCATCGAGCGGAATCGCCTGGTTCCAGAGGTAGTGATTCTCGGTGACGTGGTCATGTACGAGGTCGTGTACGACGAGGAAGGAAACGCGGCGGGAGCCAACCGCTATACGGACAGCTCACTGATCCGGAAAACGAACGCGGGGTTCGATGCCCTGTATGAGCGTGGGGAGGGGTTCCACGATTTCTTCGACCGGGAGATCGTTCCCCTGGCCCCGCCGCGGGGAGCCGGTACTTCAACGGGTTTTCGCGGGTAGCGGTGATCGGCGCGACGGGTCGGGCGTCGTTGTGGAGGTCGACCTGGCGCTCTTCACGGGGGAGCCGTGACAGGGAGGCGCGGACCGGGCGAAGCCCGTCTCCACGCCTCACCTCACGATCCGTCGATCAACTCTTGCACCTCGGGGGAATCTTCTTGTCGGAGCGGAGGACCCTGAAGGCTTCCGCCTGTTCAGGAGATGGCCCGATCGCTATGGCCAGGTCCGGAGAGATGCCGCTCACCGCATAGGCGTTCTCCGAGGTCTCCGGCACTTCGGCGCCTTCGTCATTGGTGTCACGGCACGGCGGACTCGTGGCGGTACCGAGCTTCTGTCCGGCCTTGAACTCGACATTCGAGAGCCTTATGTACGTGCGACCTTCGTAGATGACGTCGCTCGCGCACACACTCTCGCTGTTCGCGCCGGCACCTTCGGACCCCTTTGATCCACACCCGACCGCGGTGAACGCCACGGCTGCCAATCCCACCGCAATCACACGTGATCCGACCCAGCTCACGGAGTCCTCCTAATAGATGCTGCGAAGCCCCATGACGTCGCCCTTACCGAGTGTCCTCTTCTTCACCTCGCAGCGGTCCGCCTTGGTGTACATGGTGAGATTCGAGTGCCCGGAACCCACGTGGCCCAGCCCGAAGATGTGACCGGCCTCGTGCGTACCGGTGTTGAGTACATCGTGGTACCTGCCGTTGCAGGTGCTCGTCGGATTCCTCGTGAAGTCGAAGTCCGCGGTGTTGAACCTCACGTCCGCTTCCCGGAGGTCGTTCTTGCCAACCGGGTTGGGCCATGTCCACGCGCATGTCGAGGCGACGGCCCCGGCGGCCAGGTCACCGGCGTCCCACGTGCTCTTGCCATCCCGGGCGGTGCACGTCCCGTTGGCGCTCACGTCCGCTTCATACGTGGTCGTACCCGCGTAGTGACTCTTGGCGGGCACCTGGTCGGTCAGGCCACAGTTGTTGGTGCTGGCCGTGATCCGTCCGATCGAGCCTTCGAAGTACTCCAGCGCTTGAGAGCGTGTCATGCCTGCGGGATAGGCCCCGTCCCCCAGGTACCAGTTGTAGATGCCGTACTCTTTCCGGTCCATTGTCGAGTAGGCGCCGTCCTGGCACTCGCCGGGGAGCTCGCGGCGTCCACCTCGGCCACTTCGAGGCCGTCGGGTGCGGGCGGCTCGGACACCGGCGAGTCCGATTCCTCTGTCAGATCACCCGCCGTCAGCCGCGGGCTCACGACATCGGCACGGTCCTCGCCTGCGGTGGGCGACTCCGTGTTGGCCTCGGACAGGTCGTAGGAGACCTTGCCGTCCGAGGTGACGATCAGCGTGAATCCGTGCTCCGTACCGTCTTCGGCCAGCATGTCGATACTTACCGCGGTGTCGGCCTCCGGCATCTCTATTCCGGTGCCGTCGTAGGTGACGACGAGACCCTCCACATCGCAGGTGTGCACGTTCAGACCAGTCGGCAATTCGTATACCGATAACTCGTCCGTGGTCGGACATATCGGTATTGCGCTTGTGCCGGCCTGTGCGTTGCCCCCGGCGACAGCGAGCGATGCGGCCAACGCGAACGCCACGCTGGTTCTGCCTACGAGTCCTGGACGGCGTCCAGCCACTCTCCCACCCCCTGTGATTCAGTCCCCTTACACGGGACGGTAATCGAACAGACATTCTGGCATCTGCGATCGGATCGTGAGAGGGTGATTTCCGGCCAGTGATCCGGATTCGCGCAGGCATGCTTTCCCGCGTGACGAGCCGTCATTGTGCCCGCCTGGCACTCGGTTTCCTGCCCCAAGTGGCGTCTTCACCAGCAGTCCGCACAACCGACCCTGCCGTCGAAGCCCGGCAAAGCTGAAACAGCTCCCCGGTACCGCCCAGGGTCTCTCGCACGATCGAGATCCGTCCGGATCAATCCGGTGAGACCGAGGACGGTCAGGGGTCTTCGGCGGTCGCGGACGCCTCGCGGGTCGGGCACCAGATCCAGGAAGCCGGACAGGGCGACCGCCTCAACAGCATGATCGGTATGGACACGGTCGAGCTGGGAGTCACCCCCTTCACGGCGTCCGTCAAGATCGTGCCCGCCAACGGCTTCTGGGCCCTCGAGGACCGACTGGTCGTCGCCGAGGACTGGCACGCCGAGCTGTGGCTGGACGACGCCGACAACATCGCCTTGTACAAGAAGGTCTGGAAGACACTCAGCGAGTCGGCCGTGTACGGGGCCGACGCCCCCAACGTCATCGCATCGGCCCGCCGATCCCTGAACCCACGGTGATGGCGCTGCGGGCGTGCGTCCGGGACACATCGCATGACGAGCAGGCGTAGCGCCGGCGAACCCTGGCCCGAGCCTCAGTCGAAGACGGAAGGCCGCTCCCTTGGGCAGCCAGGAGGGCGCTCGCGGCGTCAGGGTCTGGGTTCCTCCAGCTTGGGAACAGTGGTGTCCACGTCGTGCAGTTCGGCGTCCGCTGGGCGAAGGTCTCGTACTCCTCCAGGACTTCGCCGTCCACGACGTCCCCCTCCCTCACCCGGTGCGACGGGTCCGCCAGCGGCAGGCCGGCGAGGTGCTTCTTGAGCCTCTTGGCCATCGGAAGGTAGGTCGCGAAGGTGAGTCCGCCGGAGACGGCGGCCCCTATGAGGGGGATGGCCTTCGAGACGGTCGTCGCGAAGGACTGCGTCGTCATCCTGACACCGAGGTAGCCCGCGACCTTCTTCACCATGGGGTAGACGACTCCATGGGTGAGTGCCTTCTGGGGCAGCTTCTTGGCGACCTGCTTCGACATCATCCCGGCGACCTTCCCCACGGCAGCGTTCGCCGACTGGGTGCCGAACATCACGCCGAAGAACAGCGTGAGCACCCCCTTGGTCGCGTCGTCGACGTCGTCGCCCTCGTCGGAGAACAGATCGGGCCAGCTGTAGAGGTAGGCGAGCTTCTGCGCGATGCGCAGCATGTGGCCGACGTACTGTGCCGTGTCGGCGGGCACCGTGGCGGGAAGGGCGAAGATGCCGGGTATCCCGGCGGCGGCGGAGAGGGCGCTGACCTTGCCGGTTTCGAAGCGGATGGAGTCGTTGGCCACCTTGTCGAGAACCTCGACAGCGATACCCGCCGCAGCGGGCGTCTCTTCTATCGCCCGTCGGATCTCGTCCTCGGAGCAGTGCCGAGCCAGCGCACTCCGGAGGTACGCCTCCCTGTGGATCCGCACACCCGGAAACTTCGCCGCCGCCAACAGCACCGTGAAGAAACGCGATTCGGGGTTCTCGACCTCTTTACCCTTTTTCGTGACTCCTCCCCCGGCTGGAGCCGGGAGCTTCTCGTTACGCCGGGTTGGCGTTGCGACGGACCAGCCCGGCCCGTAGTACGTTGGTGGCTCCCACTGTGTCGGCGTGCGCGGTGTGGCCGCAGGCGACGCAGTGGAACTTTTCCTGTGTGGGCCGGTTCTCCTTCGCGGTGTGCCCGCATTCGGGGCAGGTGCGGGAGGTGTTGCGGGGGTCCACGGCGATCACTTCCCGTCCGGCGCTTTCAGCCTTGGCGTGCAGGATCGTCAGGAACACCCCCCAGCCGGCATCGTTGATCGACTTGTTGAGCCCGGCCTTCGCCGCTGCCCCGTTGGGCAGGAACGCGCCTGCCCGGTCGGGGTCGGGCTTCGGCGCGGGGGCCTTGCTCATGTTGCGGATCCTGAGATCTTCGTGCGCGATGAAGTCGTGCGCGCGGACCAGGCCCAGGGCGGTCTTGTGTGCGTGGTCGAGCCGCCGGCGCCGCACCTTGCCGTGCAGCTGGGCAACCTTGTCCACGGCCCGCTGGTGATTGGCGGTGCGGTCCTTGGCCTTGCGGCGCGGGAACCGGGACAGGTCCTGCTGCGCGGCTTCGAGTTTCGCGGCGGCCTTACGCCCGTGGCGCGGGTTGGGCACGAAGCCGCCGTCCGAATCGGCGAGGAAATTCGCGATCCCCAGGTCGATGCCGACCACACTGCCAGTCGCCGACAGCGGCTCGGGGTGCTCCTGCTCGGCGGTCAGCACGACGAACCATTTACGTCCCTCACGCTTGACCGAGACCGTCTTGACCCGGCCGGCCACGGCACGGTGCCGGTTGACCTTCACATGCCCGACGCCCTGGAAGCGGACGCGGGTAACGGGATCGTGCGGGGCGCAGTCCCACCGGCAGCCGTCGCCGTCCTTCGGGAAGTCCACCGTGTCGAACCAGTTCACCCCGCGAAAGCGCGGGTAACCGGGCGTGTCACCGGACTTGACACGGCGGAAGAACGCCGCGAACGCCTTGTCCAGCCGGCGCAGCGTCGCCTGCTGCGAGGAGAACGACCAGCGGCCCTGGCACTCCGGGTCGAACGCCCGGATCTCTTTGAGCTGCGCGGACTGCATCCCGTACGTGACGCTCGCCTTCGAGCTGTGGCGGTAGGCATCACGCCGTTCCTGCAAGGCCCCGTTGTAGAGGGAGCAGTGATCCCGCAGCATCTCGGCAAGTGCCTGGGCCTGACGGACGGTGGGCCGCAGGAGGAACTTGTACGCACGGATCACCCAGCGCACCCCCTCCGGTCACGTTCACCCAACCCTACTACACTTGGTGCATGTCACCGCGCTGGGAACCAGATCCCGACATCAGACGGGGAAACCACGTCATCCACAACCTCCACGCACACTTGGTGTTTGTCACGAAGTACCGGCGAGAGGTCTTCAACGACGACATGCTGACGCGCTGCGAGGAGATCATGCGGGACGTCTGCCAGTCCTTCGAGGCCGAACTGCGCGAGTTCGACGGCGAAGGCGATCACGTCCACCTGCTCGTGCACTACCCGCCCAAGGTCACCCTGTCCAAGCTCGTCAACTCCCTCAAGGGCGTCAGCTCCCGATATTTGCGCGCGGAGTACACCGGCCGGATCAACCGGATCGGCACCGGATCCGTCTTCTGGTCCCCGTCGTACTTCGCGGGATCCTGCGGAGGCGCACCGCTGAGCATCGTCAAGGACTACATCGACAACCAGAAGCGGCCGGCCTGACCGTCAGAACGAAAACGCAGAGAACTCCGGCGCTTCGCGCCACCGGACCAAGGACCGCATTCCCGCCCGGCCTGAAGGCCGGGATTCCCCGCGAAGATCAAGGGGACGGTTGCACAGGACTGGACTTGCTCAGGAGTTCGACATGCGAGGCAATAGCTCCACGTACACGTACGACCTGGGCAGCGATGCGAAACCGACGGTGAACCCGCCGGACCAAGGACGAGAAGGATCCCGCGGCGACGTCTCACGCGGCGACGAGGAGAACCGGTGACGATCAGACGAGGTGCCCTCCTCAGCGCGGCAGTGGCAGCCATTTTTTTGCTTTTCGCCTGCTCCAGCCCGGACACGGACGATCGCCGTGCGACCGACGGGCGCACCTCGCGGTGGGACGAGAACGCCGGTGCGCCCGAGGCGTCAGCGTTCATGAACGTGACGGCGCCCAAGGGCGCGACCGAGGTCAAGGGAGCCGTACAGATCAACCCCCAGGAGGACATCTACCTCCTCTCGTTCGTCACCAGCGAGAAGAACGCCGAAGGCGTCGCGGCGGACCTTCTTCCCGAAGAACCGCTGAAGGTGAAGAAGGTCGACTTCGCCCCGGACGGCGAGCTCTTCGAGCACCTTGGACTGGCCGAGCCGCAGACGCTGGAGGGAGCCCGCTCGGCCGGGGTCTGCCCCCGTGCGTGAAGGACGATCGCCGCAAGAAGGTGCAGTGGATCGACATCTACGTCCAGGCGCTCAAGGACGATCGGGCCAGGGTCTATCTGAAGGCGTTCTGACCTCGGTCCCAGCCGAGCACGGCACCCGATCCGGGGCGGATACGCGGAATACGTCTTGCCTGCTCGTACGACGCGATCGTCGAGGCCGAGTACCCGGTCAGCGACCCGAGCCTCGCGCGGTCCAGGCCCGCCCGCTCCCGGAACAGCTTCAACTGCCTCCCGAACACGCACAGCATGCCCGTCCCGACCTCGTACTCCTCCGGCTGCTGAACCTCGTCGTCCACGCCGGCTCCTCTCGTACAACCGCCCAGTCAGCCAACCCGGGGCCCGGGAAACGGTCACGCCCGACACCAGGTACAAGCAGACCGCCCGCGTGTACAGCCCGTACCCGTCAGTCCATCACTCCTGGTCAACGCTACGCAGAGTCCGAAACCGTTGACCCTGTGAAGTCAGCAACTCCCCCCGAACGGGCATCTGCCGCAGCACCCCGCACCCGTATCGTGTTCGAGCACCGAGCGTTGAGGAGTGTCGGCAACCAGGCTCCGGTCCGGGTCACGATGGACCGCACACTCCGGGTCAAGGTCATCGATGCCTGCGGAATGACCTGCACCTTCTGCCACAACGAAGGCACACCCGTCAGCGGCGACAACCACGCTCGGACCGCCGGCGAATTCGGTGCTGTCGGCCGGTCGGGACGGGTCTCCCTCTACCTGGCGACCAACGGAGCGCGCTTCGTGGCAGCTCCCATGTTCCCTGATGACGCCTTTCGCGCCGCCTTGGCGAGGCTGCGTGACGCCCTGGGCTTCGAGGAGGTTCACCTCACGGGAGGGGAACCGACCCTGCACCCCGAGCTCGCGGCGATCGTCGCCGTGGCCAGGGAGGAGGGGTACGAGGTGGGCGTCACCTCCAACGGTGAGAACGGCGCCGGAGTCCTCCCCGCGTGCGCGAAGGCGGGCCTGGGCCGCGTCAACTTCTCGATCTTCGGCACCACACCCGAGGAACTGGCGCAGGTGCAGAACGTCCGGTTCCGGACGGCTTCCCTGGCGGCGCGGAAGATCGAGGCCCTGGAGCGATCGATCCAGGTGGCGACCGACGAGGGAGTCGGCGTGAGCGCGAACGTGGTCATCCCGGACCACAGCCACATCGAGCGCGTCCACCGGCTCCTGGACCGGTACTCTCCGCAGGTGTCGTTGAGGATCCTGTCGTCGCTGGCCGACGGGGACAAGTCACTGGACGCCATCGACGAGCTTCTCGGCGGCCTCGGCGCAGTGCCTCAGGAAGTCCACGTCATCGCTGGAAGCTCCGGCTTCCGCATCTCCTACACCCTGCCCGGCGGACGCGTGATCAAGGTCAAGCACATTCGGCCCCTGCGCCTGCCCGAGACCTGCGCGAGCTGCCGCTTCAACAACACGACCGACTGCCATGAGGGTTACTACGGGGTCCGTCTCTACCGCGACCCCAGGGGGACCTTCCACGTAGGCGTCTGCATTCAGCGCATGGACCTCTGTCTGCCCATCGACGAGTTCCTGGACAGCGCCGTGTGCAGGGAGATCAACACGATGCGCGAGCAGGAGTTCCACGCCCTGACCGCTCAGACCGTCACATGACAAGGAGAACCATGGCGCAGAACGAGTACGAAGCGAAGTTCCTGGAGATCGACGTGGAGGCCACCCTCGACGCTCTGCGCGCTGCCGGGGCGGAACAGGTCTTCCCCAGGACCATGTTCACGCGCCTGATCTTCGAGAACGACGCCGTGCAGGGCGAGCAGTGGCTGCGGTTGCGCGACGAGGGCGGCAGGACGACGCTCACCCTGAAGCAGGTCACCGACGCGACGCACATCAACGGGACCACCGAGATCGAGGTCGAGGTCGACGACCTGGCCAGGACCGCGGAACTCCTCGCGGCGCTCGGCCTGCGGCAGGTCCGCTACCAGCAGAACTACCGCGAGGAATGGCACCTGGACGGTGTCACCTACGACTTCGACACCTGGCCGGACCTCCCGACCTTCCTGGAGATCGAAGGCTCTTCCGAGGCTGCCGTGAAGGAGGCGGTGGCGGGACTCGGCCTGGACTACGACCAGGCCCGCTTCGGCAGCATCGACCTGATCTACAAGAGCGAAGCGGGGCGTGACATCCTCGCGGAGCCCACGCTCCTCTTCGCCTGATCCGGCCGGCACCTCGGGGGTACGCCCGCGGCAGCGGCCTGACTTCCGGCATCACCGCTCAGAGCCGGTGGGGGCTGTCACCTCCACACAGGGCCCTCGGCAAGCACTCGCCCGCCGAGGGCCCTGTCCGGTCAGAGTGCCGCGAACTCTACGAAGGCGGCCCACGCCGTGGGTTCTACGGCGAGGGCGGCGCGGGTTGTGTCCTTCGAGTCGCGGACGTGGACCGTGGCGGGGCGGACGGCGACTTCGACACACTCTCCGCCATCACCCGCGCTGTAACTGCTCTTGAACCAGGCAAGCCTGTCCAGGCCGAGCCTTGGGTTATCCCCGCTCATCTCTCTCCCAACAGCTTCTCGATCAACGCACGTGATTCTGCCGGAGTGTGCGCCTGAGCACGCAGGGACCCATACGTACGTTCAAGCTCTCTGACCCTCTGACGCTCCGTGTGGACCCGGCTGTCACCCTGCACCTCCGCATAGGCGATCCTGCGCCCATCCTTCATCTCCATCAAGGTGAAGGGGCCAGCCAATCCCGCGTGCTCCTGACGGGAGAGGGGCATCACCTGGACCTCTACGTTCCGCTTCTCCCCAATGAGCAGAAGTTGCTCCAACTGCCCCCGCCATACAGCCTCACCACCGAGTGGACGCAGAAGTACAGCCTCCTCGATCACAAAGCTCAGGTGCGGAGCGGGCCGCAGCTCAAAGATCCCCTGTCGCGCCAACCGGGCCGCCAGCCGCTGCTCGATGACCTCTTCGTCCAGCTGTGGACGCCACATGGCGAACACCGCCCGCGCGTACTCCCCGGTCTGCAAGAGCCCTGGCACAGCCTGGGTGGCGTACACGTGCAGTACCACCGCCTCGGCCTCCAACTTGGCCGCATCCCGGAAGAACGCCGGATACTGAGCCCGAGCCACCTCGCCCTTGCCCACACTCAATACCCCACCGGAGTCGAGCAGTTCATCGGCTCGGTCGATGAACTGCGGCGGCGGGATGCGTCTCCCCTGCTCGAACGACGCGATCGTCGAAGCCGAGTACCCGGTCAGGGACCCGAGCCTCGCGCGGTCCAGGCCCGCCCGCTCCCGGAACAGCTTCAACTGCCGCCCGAACACGCACAGCATGCCCGTCCCGACCTCGTACTCCGGCTGCTGAACCTCGTCGTCCACGCCACAGCTCCTCTCGTACAACCGCCCAGTCAGCCAACTCGGGGCCTGGGAAACGGTCACGCCCAACACCAGGTACAAGCGCACCGCCCGCGTGTACAGCCCGCACCCGTCAGCACATCGCTCCTGGTCAACGCTACGCAGAGTCCGACACCGTTGACCCTATGAAGTCAGCAACTCCCCCGAACGGGCATATGCCGCAGCACCCCGCACCCGAACGCGGGTTCACCATGCGCTTCACCTCAACGCCGCGCGGTGCCCGCCTCGCCCGCCGACTCGTCTCGCACCGCCTGAACGACTGGGGCCACCCCTACACGACCCCGGTCAACGAGACGCTCACCCTCATCACGGCGGAACTCACCGCCAACGCCGTACGCCACGGTCACGTCCCCGGCCGGGACTTCCACGTCCAACTCACCCTCGCTGAGGGCACCTTCCGTATTGAAGTGACCGACACCCGCGCCGAGAAGCAGCCCTCGCCCACTCCCCCGCCCCCGAACCCCCTGTCCGAGTCCGGCCGCGGGCTGCTCCTCGTGGCTGCCCTCGCGGACGATTGGGGCATCACGCCTCGCCCGGTCGCCCCCGGCAAGACCGTATGGGCGCGGTTGCGCGTACCGACCGGCGGCCACGCACACGCCCATCCGGGGGCCTCTCCTCCGGCAGACTCGGCGTCGATGCAGGGGCACAACGCCGAGACGGTTCCGGCTACTTCTTCACTGCTGCGCGGCCGAGGAGCTTTTGGAAAATGATTCACGGCCACCGAAGCGCCGCTCCACTCGATGACCTCGCGAGACAGTCCGCCCGGCCAAGATCAAATTCCGAATTTGTTCTCCACCGGTTCCCTGGTGCAGCAGGGCCTGCGCGTCGAGCCGGTCATCACCACCGCTCAATGGTTTCCGGACCCGACAAGATCCCGAATAAACCGACGTCGGGGCTCGGGAGCAGGGAGGCGCTCAAAAGTTCCCTCAGCGGTGCGGTGAATACTGTCGATTCCGTAGTGGTGCAGGAGACCGAGCGCGTTCAATGTCAACGGTGCCGGAAAGAGAGCAGCGAGTCGGTCAACCGGCGCAGGGGCGTAGCGCGCGTAGTCGAGCAGCTGCGCGAGCGCGGCACGCACGTGGGACCGCTCGACGCGACTCTTGGCTTCAATCAGTTCTCGGCCGTCGGGTCCGTCGACATACAGATCGCAGATTCCAGCCACTGTGGCGAAACGCTTGGCCTGCACTTCAGTGAGTGAGGAGCAGTAGGCACTCACCAACTCCGCCTCGGTACGGTCGAACAGGAGCTGACGTGCGGGCTGCTCAACGGTGACGGTGCGAGTGTGCTGTTGTTCCACCTGCATCATGCGCACATCACCGGGCGGCGGTACCGCACCAGCCCTTTCAAGGGCAGTACGTGTGGTGATGAGCAGCCCGTCGATCCCCGCTGCTGCCCGCTCACCCGAGAGAACCAGCTGCCCCGGGTACTGGAAGTTGGGCTTGTAGCCGAGGAGGGCGTTCAGAACTGCGTAGGGGAGTTCAGTGGTTTGGAACTCGCGCAGACTGTATACCGTGTGCCAGCTGTCACCACCTTGCTCGGGTGGCCACATCGTGTCCGCGAACTCACGGTTGCGGAAGATCACTCCAACCTCGCCGATGGCTCGGACACGATTCTTGCCGGTGAACAGAACCACGTCCCCGGTGGTGACGGCCGCCATCTTGCTGTCGTGTCCTGGTGTGGCACCCAGAAGCGGGAGCATCCCTCCGGATGGAGACTCAGGAGCTGTTGACGCTGGCTCCCGGTCAGATGGCGGCTGTACTTCTCATCGGTGAACGGAACAGTCCGATCGAGCGTGTCCTTCCAGTGCTGCCGAGACTCGGCACTGCCGTAGGAGGGTGAAATCAGCAGACGGGGTGCGGCAGCGGTCTTGGACCGCTGCACTTCGAAGCCGAGCTCCGTCAGTGCGCGGATCGGGCTCTCACGGTCTCCGGCGAGCACGTCCGGAGGAAGGAGCTGGCCGAGCGCGTACCGATGTGCGGCGCCAGCAATTGCGCCAAGCTCGTATCGTCGCCCCTCGTGTACGAGCAACAAGCGGCGAACGGGCTCGAAGCCGTAACGCAGGAGGAACGATTCCTCTCCGAGAGCGTCATGCTCTTGTATCGCCTTGAGTACGTCCTCGCGAGTGATATCGGCAAGCCCCATCATCCGATCATATGATCATCGGGGCCGTTCTGCCGAGCCTTTGACGACAACTGTCGGGCAGGCTCTCAGCCGTAACAAGCCGGCAAAGGCTCCAGCCTTCCGACATCCCGTACTTGAAGACCGCCGTGTACACCTCTGTGATGTCACAGCCCTTGTCGAGCCACGTTACGGGTGTCTTCAAAGTTGAGCGGTACGGGGGTGTCCGCGGGCTCGGCGAGTGGTGACGCAGCATATCCGCAGCCGCTGGTTGTCGGTGTTGCGGAAGCCGAACGCGTTGTGGGCAACGAACTTGATCGTGCGGTTGATCCCTCGCTCTCGCCGTTGCTGTGTCCAGTGTCGACGAACGCGGCGTTCTCGGGCCACCAGCGGTCGACCGTGGTGGCGGGCTGGCGGGCTTCGGGGTCTGCGCATCAGGTTGGGCAGCTCGCCGGAGGCCATCTGGTGCAGGGTGACGGCGACGGCGTACCGCTCGGCGTGCGAGTCGTAGGAGCCGCGCGTGATGACGTCGACGAAGGGGTCGAGGTAGCCGTCGGTGCCCGCGTCGGTGTTCTTCGCCGGGTAGCCGGCCAGCGAGAAGTCGATGAGGACGAGTTCGCGGGTGCGGTTGGGGCGGATGCGGACGGCGATGTTGTCGGGCTTGATGTCGCGGTGCCAGACGCCCTCGCCCTCCAGGAAGTCGACGGCGCCGAAGAGGTAGTCGCCGTACGCCTCCAACTGGTCGACCGGGAGGCGGCCGTGGTCGCGGAGCTGGCGGGCGACGGTCTCCTCGCGGCGGCGCGGGCGGGAGGTGCCCTCGGCGCCCTGGCCGGCGTCGTCGCGTTCGTCGCCGACGTACTCCAGTGCCAGGACGGTGCGGCCGGCGATGTGCAGCGGCTCGGGCTCGACGAGGCGGATGATGCCGGAGTGGGGGCGCAGGCGGCGCATGGCCTCGGCCTCGTGGACGAGGATCTCGCCGCGGCTGTCGGACAGGGCGACCTTCAGCACGGCCAGCGGGCGCGTCCTGCGGGTCTCCGCCTCCAGGTCGCGGACGAGGAAGGCGCGGCTGGTGGAGCCGGTGCCGAGACGGCGGCGGACCTCCCACCGGCCGGCGAGCACATCGCCGGCGACGGCCTCCAGCGGGTCCTTGTCGGCGCTCTGCCCGGTCTCGTCCTCGGCGTGCCCGTCGAGGAGGGTCGCGGCGGGGGCGGTGAGGGAGTCCTCGACGACCTCCAGCAGCTCCAGGAACTCGTCGACGCTGGAGAGGCGCTGGCCGGGCCGGTAGGCGGTGGCGGCCTGCACCAGGAAGTCCACGTCCTCGGAGAGACCGTCGACCAGCGAGCTGGGGCGCAGGCCCTCGCCCGCCTCCAGGCGGGCCAGCAGCTCGGCCTGGCTGGCGGCCGGGGCCCTTGCCGGTGACGAGCAGGTAGGTGAGGACGCCGAGCCCGTACACGTCGAGGTAGACGGGGTCGGGGCTGAGGGCGGTGAGTTCCGGCGCGAGGTAGGCGTCGGCGTCATTGGACAGGTGCATGGCGGACAGGGCGGTCGGCGCGAACCGGGTCATGCCCTGGCCCTGGGAGGAGTCGGCGCTGCGCTGGGTGGCGATCTGCCAGTCGGAGATCTGCAGCTGCGGGGTGAGCCAGGCGGCCTCCTCCCGACGGCCTGCCCCTTCCGGCCGCGCGGCCGGGGGACGACGTGGACGGAGCCGGCGGCGAGCGCGCGGTGGTGGATGCGGCTGGCGTGCGCGGAGCGCATCGTCTCGGCGAGCTGGCGCACCAGCGCCATCCGGCCGAGGATGTCCAGCTTCTCGCCGTACTGGACCAGGTACTCGTCCAGTTTCAGGGTGTCCGGGTGGTAGTCGAAGATCAGCGCGGGCCGGCGGCGTGCCCGGAGGGGAAGTACTGCTTGAGCTGGACGACGCCCGGGTGCTTGAAGCGGCCCAGCACCGCGGCCTCGCGCCGGGCGGCGTTCTCGACGGACTGGCGCAGGGAGGCGTCGGAGCCGCGCTCTAACCGACCCGCTGCATCGCCTTCCGCTGCCGTTCCGCCATCGTGGCTCCGGACTCCCGGCGGGCCGTCCTGCGCAGGACGGACGGCGCGAGGAGCAGCCCGGCGGCCGCCCAGGCGCCCAATACGCCCACCGTCTCCAGGTACCGCCAGGACGCGCCGGCCTCGGCGTGCTCCGCCGGTCCGGCTAACCCTCCGGTCGCAGCACCGGTTCACGCGCTCGGCCCGGCAGGCGGTCCACCGGCACTTGACGCGCCGGGAGAAGGCGGGTCCGCAGGAGTTTCAGCGCTTCCGGTCACCCAGGGCCGCGGCGACCGTCAGAGCGGTGCCGGCGAGAAGCGGCGTCGTCATCGCGGCGAACAGCCACCCGGGCACGTCCGGTTCGGGCGTGGAACGCCACAGTATTCCGCAGCCCGTGAGCAGGGTGAGGCCGATACACGTGTTGAACAGCAACAGGGCCCGGGCGATCCGGCGTGCCGACGCACGACTGCCGGGTCTGTTGAGCACGGACGAGGACGGCCCGGTGGCGAACGACGACCTGTTCGTGTCCGGCAGTTCGTCGCGTGGTGTCATGCGCAGGGTCAGTTCGGCGCAGCCGGTCAACAGCACCGTCATGCCGGTGTACACGAAGACCAGGACGAACGCGCTGCCGATCGACCGGTCCGTCCAGGCGTCCACTCCGTCGACACCGATGTGCTTCGGTATCCGCTCCGGCAGGTGGGAGTAGCGGATCGTGCCCCAGACGCCCATTGCGGCGAGGAGGACGGCGTTGGGGAGCAGCCAGAGCCGGACAGCGGGGAAAGCACCATGGCACCGATCATCCGGTGTGACGCGGGAGCATCGGAACCGTTCGCGCACATCCGCGTCGTGCGGGCCTGCCGCCCGCGAACGGCCCCGCGTCGCGCCCGGCCCGGCGGTGGCCGGACCTCTCGTCCGCGTCCGTGACGGCCCCTCAGGCCCGGTGCCGCCACCCGGGATCATCCGACCGACAGGGGGAAGAAGCCGTTCCGGGCCCGGAGGACCGGTGGCCTTCCCGTGGCCTTCCCGCCGGACGGTGAAGGGCATGACGGAACAGTCCGGGACCCGGCCCGGCAGATGATCACGTACGCGGTGTTTGGAAGTGGCCCGACGGTAAACACGATGCACTAACAGAAACTTTATACAACGAGGCAGGAGACGCGTCATGGGAATCATCGCTTGGATCCTCATCGGCCTGCTCGCGGGCTTCATCGCCAAGGCGCTGATGCCGGGCAAGGACCCCGGTGGCGCCATCATCACCATGCTCATCGGCATCGCGGGCGGCCTCCTCGGCGGCTGGCTCGGCAAGGTGATCTTCGGTGTCGACTCCATCGACGGCTTCTTCGACCTGTCCACCTGGATCGCCGCCATCGTCGGCTCCGTCATCCTCCTCGCCCTCTACCGCCTGGTCACCGGTAACCGCCACGCCCACCACCGCCACGCCTGATCCGACGCTCACACCACACCGAACGGCTCCTCGTCCCCTGGGACGAGGAGCCGTTCTCTTTCCCGCCCGAGCGGCGTCCGAGCGGCGTCCGAGCGGTTGCGGCGGTGCCCCTCCTCCCGGCACCGCCGACAGGACCGTTCGGAACGGCATCCGCTCCGGCGGGCCGGGACCGGCTGCCGCTTCACTGTTCCCCGGCCACCCCGGTCACCCCGGCCACCCGGTCGCGCCGTCCGTTCCGCTCCCGCCCGACATCGGCGTTCACGGCCGGGGCGCTTCGGCAGCCGCGCCGCCATCGGCGGGGCCGGCGCCATCAGGCCGGCCCCGCACAGCAGTGTCGTACGGAATCCGTCCGTCGCCGTCAGCAGCGAAGCCGCCGGCGCCGTACCGGCGACGACCGGGACGGCCGCCCCCGGGCTGGACGCCCTCGCCGGCGCGCTCGCGAACCTGGTCGACGCGGTGAGCACGGCGTGAGCACGGCGTGACCGCGGTTGCCGGACACCGATCCGGCCGCCGGGAGCCCGGGCCTCAGTGAGCTCCTCGGACATGCCAAGATGCTTGTCTGCAAAGCGAGTTGACGGACCTTCACCACGGCTTTCCACCTCGGCGGTGAACAAGTCGAACGAGTTCAGGACGGAGCCAGGCCACATGTCCTCCCCGGCAGCGGTGACCAGGGCGGTGCCCCCGCCCACGTGATCGACACGAGCAAGCCCCATCCGGCCCGGATGTACGACTACTTCCTCGGTGGGAAGGACAACTACGAGGTCGACCAGGAGGCCGCGGAGGAGTTCATCAAGGTGGCGCCCGAGGTGCGGGAGGCCGTCCGCGCCAACCGGCGCTTCCTGCGGCGCGCCGTCGAGCACGTGGTCGCCGAGGGCGGGATCCGGCAGATCCTCGACGTGGGCACGGGCCTGCCCACCGAGCCCAACGTCCATCAGATCGCGCGGGCCCTCGCGCCGGAGACCCGGGTCGCCTACGTCGACAACGATCCCCTCGTCAGCACCCACTCGATGGCGCTCCTCGACGAGCCCGACACCTCGGTCGTCCTGGCCGACCTGCGGGATCCCCGGGCGATCCTCGACCACCCCGAGGTGCGCGAACTCATCGACCTCGACCGGCCGGTGGCGCTGCTGCTGGTGGCCGTCGTGCACTTCATCGCCGAGGCGGAGGACCCGGACGGCATCCTCGCCACCCTCCGCGACGCGCTCCCCGTCGGCTCCTACCTCGTCCTGTCGCACGCCACGGGCGACGTCCACGAGGACCGGCGGGAGGACGCCGCCGCCGTCTACGGCAGGGCCACCGCGTCCATGAACCTCCGCCCGCACGCCCGGATCCTGGACTTCTTCGGCGACTTCACCCTGCTCGACCCCGGCCTGGTCCGCGTCACCGACTGGCGCCCCGAGGAGCCGCCGCGGCCCGACGCACCGCTGATCGGCATGTACGGCGGAGTGGCCCGGAAGGACTCCTGACCCGGTCGGGCCGGCGGTCCCGGTACCGACAGCCGTTCCTGCGACCGCCGAGGCGGTGGGGGCTCCGCGTCCGGTGCGCCCACCGCCTCTCCGGCTCTCCACCGCTCCGCCCCTCCCTCCCCTTCCCCTCGCTGCCGCCGGGCGGCATCCCCCGAAGCCGCCCCGTTGTCCACTCCGTGGAACCGGCGTCTCGGCCCTCATGCGCGGTGTGTATAGTCCCGCCCCATGGAATCCGGCGTCGAGCTCGTCAAGCGCGCGCACATCGACCTGCTCAGGGTAGCCACGGCACTCTGTAGCTGATTCCGCACGCCCCCTCGGGCGGCGCACGCCCGTCGGTGGCCGCGCCCCTCAGGGGCCCGCGCCCGTCAGGGGCCGCCTCCCTCGTCTCACGTACTCCCGGCGCGGCCGGCACGTCCGGTGTGGTTCGACATCGCGTCCGCACCCGCCGTCCGGCCCTCCGTCGTCGGCTCCACGTGACCGCCGGGGTTTCCCCGTTCGCCCGCCCTCTCCGACGCGCCCGCGGTTCGCCCTCGTGTTCCGCCCCGGCGCTCCCCTCCCGTGCCCGACCACCGTGGCACCGGCACCTCTTGGAGATCTCATGACCGTGCGCCTGCACTGGTTCCTGCCCACCACGGGCGACGACCGTGACGTGGTGGGCGTGACCGCCCGCGACTCCCTCCAGTCCCGCGCCACCACCCGTCCGCCCACCCTCGACTACCTCGCCCAGGTGGCCCGTGCCGCCGAGTCCGCCGGGTTCGAGGCGGTGCTGACCCCCACCGGCAGCGACTGCGAGGACTCCTGGCTGACGACGGCCGCGCTGATCCCGCAGACCAGCCGGCTGAAGTTCCTGGTCGCCTTCCGGCCCGGCGTCATCGCGCCCCCGCTGGCCGCCCAGATGACCGCCACCTACCAGCGGCTGTCCGGCGGGCGCCTGCTGCTCAACGTCGTCACCGGCTCCGACGCCGACGAGCAGCGCTCCTACGGCGACTTCCTCGCGCACGACGAGCGTTACGCCCGCACCGGCGAGTTCCTGCACCTGCTGCACACCGCCTGGCGCGGGGAGACGTACGACTTCGAGGGCGCCCACTACCGGGTCGCGGGCGGGCGGCTGCGCAGGCCGCCGCAGGTCCGGCCGCCGGTCTTCTTCGGCGGCTCCTCCGAGGCCGCCCTCCCGGTCGCCGCCCGGTACGCCGACACCTACCTCACCTGGGGCGAGCCCCCGGCGGCCGTCGCGCGGAAGATCGGCCGGGTGCGCGAACTGGCCGCCGAGCAGGGCCGGAAGCTGTCCTACGGCATCCGGCTGCACGTCATCAGCCGGGACACCGAGGCCGAGGCGTGGGCGGAGGCCGACCGCATCCTCGACGCCCTCGACCCGGTCGCGATCCGGGCCGCCCACGAACGCTTCAGCCGCTCGGAGTCGGAGGGGCAGCGGGCGATGGCCGCGCTGAGCGGCGGACGCACCGACCGGCTGGAGATCCACCCCAACCTGTGGGCCGGCTTCGGGCTGGTGCGCCCCGGCGCGGGCACCGCGCTCGTCGGCAGCCACGAGCAGGTCGCCGAGCGGATCGAGGAGTACGCCGCCCTCGGCATCGAGCACTTCGTCCTCTCCGGGCAGCCGCACCTGGAGGAGGCGATCCGGTTCGGCGAGTGCGTCCGGCCACTGCTGACCCGGCAACTCAGCCACGCCTGAAGTTTTTTGACGCCTTCTCACTTCTTCCCTCACTTGAACAAGGACTTCGCCATGACCCGTTCCCTCGACAGAAGGTCCGCCCTGCGTCTGTTCGGCGCCGCGGGCCTCGGCCTGGGGCTCGCCGCCTGCGCCGGACCCGGCGGCGGCTCCTCCGGTGCCGCGAGCGGCGCCTCCCCCTCCGGCCTCGCCACCTCCGGGCCGTGAAGGGCACCGTCTCCTTCGCACACTGGCGGGCCGAGGACAAGGCGGTGCTCGCCGGCCTGGTCGAGGCGTTCGTGAAGGAGCACCCGGACGCGGGCGTCGAGCAGGACATCGCCCCGTCCGCCGACTACCAGTCCACCGCCCTGCGCCGCATCCAGGGTTCCAGGACGGGTGACGTGTTCACCGCGTTCCGGGGAGCCCAGTTCCAGCAGATCGTCAAGGCGGGGGTGTACGCGCCGCTGACCGGCACCGACGTCGTCGGCAGATACCAGCGGAACCTCATAGGCCCCGGCGCGCAGGACGGCACGCAGTACGGCCTGCCCTACCAGCTCGTGTTCAACATGCCGCTCGCCAACACCGACGCCCTCGACAAGGCCGGCCACACCGCCGCGCCCAAGGACTGGGACGGCTTCCTGCAACTCCTGGACGACCTGAAGGCCAAGGGCTACACGCCGCTGGCCTGGCCGGGCGGCGACTCGGCCAACGCGGGTCAGCTGCTGAACGTGATGGTGATGAACAACGCGCCGAGCGACGACGCGTTCGCCCGGATCGAGTCCGGCGCCCTGAAGGTCACCGACGACTGGTTCCTCGGCACGCTGGAGCAGTACGCCGCCCTGCGCCCCTACCTCCAGGAGCGGGCCACCGGGTCGAGCACCGACGCCGTCACCCGGCTGTTCGCCGAGGGCAGGGCCGGTCTGCTGGCCACCGGCTCCTTCCAGATGGCGGGCGTGCGCGCGCTGGGGGCGAAGTTCCCCTTCGACCTCGTCGCCCCCATCACCACCACCGCCGAAAAGGCGAAGTACGAGGGCGTCTTCAACACCACCTTCATCCTCGGCGTCAACAGCGCCTCCACGGTGCAGCCCGCCGCCTACGCCTTCCTGGAGTTCCTCAGCGACCCCCAGAACGCCGGCGCCTACGCCAACGGCACCGGTCAGCACGTCACCGTCGAGGGCGTCGAGTACACCAACGCCGACCTGAAGACGGTCGCGCCCTGGCTGACCCGGAAGACGCTGCTCGCGCCGCGCTTCCAGTTCCTCGACCTCGACATCCGCACGGCCGTGGAGAACGCGACCGTGGCGGTCGTCGGCGGCAGGAAGCCGGAGCGGGCCGCCGAGGAGGCGCAGCGTGTCATCGACCAGAAGCGGTCGTAGGCGGCGGCGCGCGGCGCGGGCACTGTGGCTGTTCCCGGTGCCCGCCCTCGCCCTCTACCTGTTCCTCTTCGCCTACCCGGTCGTCCAGGGCGTGCAGTACGCGCTGACCGACTGGGACGGCTACAGCACCGGCTACCACGACGTCGGCCTGCGCAACTTCACCGAACTCGCCGGCGGCGACGACATGTTCAGGAACGCGGCGGAGAACAACCTCAAGCTCACCCTCACCGTCGTCGTCGCGCAGACCGCGCTGGCGCTGGCGCTGGCCCTGTGGCTGGTGCGCACCACCCGCGCCTCGACGCTGCTGCGGGCCGTCTTCTTCCTGCCGACGGTCCTGTCGTCGGTGTCGGTCGCGTTCGTGTGGCGGTTCGTCTACGACCCCGACGGCGGTCTGCTCAACTCGGCGCTGCGCGCGGTGGGTCTGGACTCCTTCCAGTCGGTGTACCTGGGCAACCCGGACACGGCCGTGTTCTGGCTGGCGCTGACCCAGGTGTGGTTCCACGCGGGCCAGATGATGGTCGTCTTCATCGCCGGGCTCCAGGCGATACCCGAGGAGCTGTACGAGGCGGCGGAGCTGGACGGCGCCGGCCGCCTCGCCCGGTTCCGGTACGTGACCTGGCCGCTCGTCGCCCCGGCGACCGCGATCGTCGTCGCGTACACCACCGTCCAGTCCTTCAAGGCGTTCGACCTCGTCCTCGGTCTGTCGGGCAATCCGCCGGGTCCGGCCCTGGACATCCTCTCGACCCGCATCTACACGACGTTCTCCAACAACCAGTTCGGCTACGCGGCCGCCCAGTCGGTGGTGTTCATGGCGCTCGTCGCGCTGCTCACCCGGGTGCAGCGGCGGGCGACGGGAGGGGCGAGCCGATGACCAGGACCGTACGCCCGGTCGCGCTGCTGGCGGGCGCCGCCGTCGTCGTACTGCCGCTGCTGGTGGTGGTGTTCGGCACGTTCAAGACGCTTCCGCAGCTGTTCGACGCGCCGCTGGCGCCGCCGTCGTCGCCGACCCTGGACAACTACCGGCGGGCGGTGGAGGAGGGCGGTCTCGGCGCCGCGTTCGCCAACAGCGCGGTCGTCACGGCGGGCGCGGTGGCGCTGACCCTGGTGGTGGCGAGCCTGGCCGCGTTCTTCTGCGCCCGGATTCCCGGCCGGGTGGGCTGGGCCGTCTTCGGCGTGCTGGTCGCCGGGCTCGCGGTGCCCGCGCAGGCGGCGATCGTCCCGCAGTACGTCCTCTTCGACCGTCTCGGGCTGACCGACAGCCTGCTCGGGCTGGTCCTCGTCGACGCGGTGACGACCCTGCCGACGGCCGTGTTCATCCTGGGTGGTTTCCTGCGCACGATCCCGGAGGAGCTGTACGAGGCCGCCGAGCTGGACGGGGCCTCGCCGCTGCGGGCGTTCCGTTCGATCGCGCTGCCGCTGACCCGGCCGGCCCTCGCCACCACCGGCATCTTCCTGTTCGTGATGGACTGGAACGACCTGCTCTACCCGCTGCTGTTCATCCGCTCCCGGGAGCACCGCACCCTGCCGCTGGCCCTGCTCGACTTCCAGGGCGAGTTCCTCACGCAGTACCCCCTGCTGTTCGCGGGCGTCGTCATCGCCTCGGCCCCCGTGGTCGTCGTCTACGTCCTGCTGCAGCGCCACTTCGTGGCGGGCCTGACGACGGGGCGGTGCGGGGGTAGGCAGGGCGCGGCGCGACGCCCGTCCGGGACGAGTCCGGCGCGACGCCGGTACGGGGGCAGGTCCGGCACCGGCGCCGAGGCGGGGGCAGGTCCGGCACCGGCGCCGCCGTGGTGCTGCGGGGCTGACGGCGGGAATCCTTGTCGCCGTCCGCCCCGCAGCCTTCGCGCGTACGCCCCGGAGGAGTGGGCCTCCGGGGCGTACCGGTCCTACGGCCCGTACGGGTCCTACGGCCCGTACGGGTCCTACGGCGCCGGGACCTGGGTCGGCGCCGGGGCGTACCCCGTCGGCCGGGCCGTGAAGGTGCCGCGGCCCTGGGTGCGGCTGCGCAGCCGGGTCGCGTAGCCGAACAGTTCCGCGAGCGGCACGGTGGCGGTCACCACCGCCGCGCCGCCGCGCACCTGGGAACCGGTCACCCGGCCGCGCCGGGCGGCGAGGTCACCGAGGACCCCGCCCACGGCTTCCTCGGGCACGGTGACCGTGACCTCGACGACCGGTTCCAGCAGCACCATCGCGCACGCCCGCAGTGCCTCGCGGAGGCCGAGCCGGCCCGCCGTGCGGAAGGCCGTCTCGGAGGAGTCCTTCACGTGGGTCGACCCGTCGGTCAGCGTGACCCGCAGGCCGGTCACCGCGTGCCCGCCGAGGGGACCCTCGGCGAGGGCGTCCCGGCAGCCGGCCTCGACGGCACGGACGTACTCCTGCGGCACCCGCCCGCCGACCACGGCGGACCGGAAGTCGAACCCGTCCTCCAGCGGCTCCACGTCGAGCACGACGTGCGCGAACTGACCGGCCCCGCCGTCCTGTTTGACGTGCCGGAAGACCAGCTGGGTCACGCCGCGGCCGACCGTCTCCCGGTAGGTGACGCGCGGCCGGCCGACGTTGGCCTCCAGCCCGTGGGCGAGCCGGATCTTCTCCACCGCGACCTCCAGGTGCAGCTCGCCCATGCCCGAGAGCACGGTCTGTCCGGTCTCGGCGTCGGTGCGCACCGTGAGCGACGGGTCCTCCTCGGCCAGCCGGGCGAGCGCCGAGGCCAGCCGGCCGGCGTCGGTGCCGCGCCGCGGCTCGACCGCGACGGAGACGACGGGATCGGCGACCCCGGGCGGTTCGAGGACCAGCGGGGCGTCCGGCGCGCACAGGGTCGAGCCCGCGCGGGCCGCCTTCAGCCCGATCACGGCCACGATGTCCCCGGCGACCGCCCGTTCCAGCTGGGCGTGCCGGTCGGCCTGGACCCGCAGGATGCGGCCGACGCGCTCGCTCCGGCCGGCGGTCGCGTCCCACAGCGTGTCTCCCTTCCCGATCGTCCCGGAGTACACCCGCAGGTAGGTGAGCCTGCCGGTGGGGGTGGCGTCGACCTTGAACGCGAGGGCCGCGAACGGTGCGGCGGGGTCGGCCGGCCGTCGCTCGTCGGCACCGTCCCGCACACCGCGCACGGCCGGCACGTCCAGTGGCGACGGCAGATAGGCGACCACGGCGTCGAGCAACGGCTCGATCCCGCGGTTGCGGTAGGCAGAGCCGCACAGCACGACCACACCGTCGCCGGTGCGGGTCAGGTCGCGCAGCGCCGCGGCGAGCGTCCCGGCCGACAGCGTCTCCCGTTCGCAGAACTCCTCCAGCGCGGCCGGATGCCGTTCCGCGACCGCCTCCTCCAGCAGTCGGCGGCGCCGCGAGGCCTCCTCCCGCAGTTCGTCGGGCACGGGTCCCGCCACGGCCGCCCCGCCGTCGTCGTCCCAGGTCAGCGCCCGCATCCGGAGCAGGTCGACGACGCCGGTGAAGGCGTCCTCGGCGCCGATCGGCAGCTGGACGACGAGCGGGACGGGGTGCAGCCGTTCCCGGATCGACGCCACCGCCGCGTCGAGGTCGGCGCCCGTGCGGTCCAGCTTGTTGACGAACGCGATCCTGGGTACGCCGTGCCGGTCGGCCTGCCGCCACACGGACTCGCTCTGCGGCTCCACGCCCGCGACGGCGTCGAACACCGCGACCGCCCCGTCCAGCACCCGCAGTGAGCGCTCCACCTCGTCGGCGAAGTCGACGTGCCCGGGGTGTCGATCAGGTTGACGCGGTGGCCGTCCCAGTCACAGGTGACGGCCGCGGCGAAGATGGTGATCCCACGGTCGCGTTCCTGGGGGTCGAAGTCGGTGACGGTGGTGCCGTCGTGGACCTCACCGCGCTTGTGCGTGGTGCCGGTGGCGAAGAGGATCCGCTCGGTGACGGTGGTCTTGCCCGCGTCGACGTGGGCGAGGACGCCCAGGTTGCGTACGGCGGCGAGGTGACGGTCGAGGTTGTTGCGCACGGCCCATGGCCTTTCGAGGTGTGTCTCGTGAAAGGGGCAGCGCGATTGCTGACGGGACGCCAGTCGTTGTGACCACAGTCGTTGTGACGACAGAGCCGCCACCCCGGGGCACGGTGTGCCAAGGGGTGCCTCTGTGGCGATGACTGACGTGCCGTCAGACCATCCGGTGCCGGCCGCGCCGCGGGCACCGGACGGACAAGGACACGAGGATCACCTCGTAGCGGGAACGGGGAGCCGCGGCGGCGGTGTGGTCACGCATGGCCGGGCTCCCCTCGTTCGTCGCGGTGCGGCGTCGGCCCTGTTCGTGGACGGCGCTCGATGGAGTGAGTGTAGGGAGGGAGGGGCCGGCGGGGCACGTGCTTTTCCCGGTCCCCGGGAGACCCGGGTCGAACCGGGCGGTCAGGACGGGTAGAAGTGCCGCCGCACCTTTCGCAGCCAGGCGTCGGCAGCCCTCTCGTCGGGCTGTTCGGGCAGCACACCGCGGGACTCGTCGAACGCCGCCTCGTACCGGCGCAGCAGCGGAAGGGCGGCCTCGGGATCGGCCGCCACCTGCTCGCCGAAGCGGTGGAAGCTCTCCGGGTCGTCGACGCGGATGCTCAACCTGCCCGTGGTGTACAGCTCGTAGCCCTGTTCGCACAGCCGCTTGAGGTGCCGGGCGTGCTTGGCGGTCCGCTTGCGCGTGTCCGCGGAGAACGAGCCGTCGCCGCGGCCGAGCAGCCTGCGGAACTGCTGGGTGGCGTAACCGAGGTAGGCCTCCCGGACGCGCCGGGCGCTCAGGAAGGTCGTACGGATGCCGACGAGTTCGTCACCGAGCGGAGTGCGCACCTCGTACAACTCGTCCGGCAGCCAGACGAGTTCCATGACGGTGGGGTTGCCGCCGAGCGCGAGCCGGCACCACTTGGCGGCCTCGTGCAGGGTCCGGTCGGGTGCCGTGCTGACGTGCGACTCCTTCGGCGGGTGCAGGCCGTGCAGTTCCTCGGTGGGCGCCGCGAACAGGCCGAGCCGGTCCACGTCGGACCCGGCATGCGCGAGCCCGTAGGCGGTCGAGCCGACCACGCCGGACAGCAGGATGTTCTGGACGGCCACGGACTCCCCCGGTGGTGATCGGCCGACGCCGCGAGAAGGCGGCGGGAGTCGTCATCATGCCCCGGCGCCCGGCCTCGCCACCTCGCATTTTCCGGCCCGCAGGGCGCCCGGGGCCGGTCTCGGGCCTGTTCGGCCGACGGGGGGCGGGGTGGGGTGGGGGGTGCGGGGACGCCGGGGCGCCGGGCTGCGAGGACGCAGGGGTGCGGGGCGCCGGGCTGCGAGGACGCAGGGGTGCGGGGCGCCGGGCTGCGAGGACGCCAGGACGCCGGGGTGCGGGACGCCGGGACGCCGGGACGCCGACCGGCAGCGCGGCCCGATCGCGCCGCGACTGGGGCGCACTGCCTCACCCCCGCGCGCTGCCGCGCCCTCCCCCTCCGCCCCCGCACCCACCAGGCGTGCGCCCTCACCCGTATGACCCCCTGCGTTGGTCGGGCGGCCGGGCCGGTGGTGCGGTGGGGCGAGGGGAGCCGCCCGGGCACAGGTGCGCCGGGAACCCGTTCCGCCCTCACCCGCCCCGTCCCGGCCGTCCCCCGTCCGCTCCGTCCCGCCCCGTCCGCCCTCTGGAGGCAAACGTGATCACCCCTCGCCCGACCGGCCGCCCGTCGCGACCGGCGCAGACCGCTGCCGCGCCGGACCCGGCCGTGCCGCGTACGACCACGCCCGTGGCAGCGGTACCCCGCACGACGGGCCGCCGGGCCCGCACGGCCCGACCGGTCCGTGTCCTGGCCGCCGCGATGGCCACCGGGACGCTGCTCGCCACGGCGGCCTGTGCCGGCGGGGACGACAGCACGTCGGCCGAGTCGGAGACCGCCGCCGCCGTCGCCGAGCGGCCCCTCGCCGCGCGGACCACCACCCCGTCGTCGACCGCCGCCTCGCCGAGCGCCTCGTCGTCGGCCGCCAGTGGTTCGGCCAGTGCCACCCCGTCGCCCTCCGCCACCCTCTCGGAGACGGGCGCCCGGAACGCGCTGATCACCGCGGCGGACATCGAGGACGACTGGGTCCAGGTGAAGAACCCGCAGTCCTGGAGCGACAAACTGCTCATCGGCCAGGTGGACGCGGCCCAGTTCGTCACCGGGAAGACCGACGCGGCCGACTGCCAGCGCCTGGTCGACGCGCTCTACGACGAGACCCTGCTCGGCAGCCCGTCCGGGGCGTCGGCGCTGAACGGCTTCCAGGAGGGCGACTCCCGGCTGCTGTACCAGGTCGCCGCCTACCAGAAGGCCACGCTGGACAAGTCGATGGACTGGCTGGGGAAGCTGCCCGAGACCTGCGACCAGTTCACCCTGACCGGCGGCGACAGCGGCGACCGTACCGTCCAGGTCGTGGAGACCTCGCTGCCCAAGGAGGGCGACGCCCGGCAGGGCCTCACCGTGACGGTGAAGGGCACCTCGAACGGCGACCCCGTGACGCTCACCCTGGACGTCGCCGTCGTCCGGGTCGGCGACGACGCCATCACGATCACCAACGGCGGGCTCGACGGCGCCGACGAGGACACCACCAAGGCCGCCGTGGAGCAGGGCACCAAGCGGCTCAAGGAGGTCCAGGCGGGCCGTACGCCGACCCCGACGCCGAGCATGCTCGACTGATCCCCGACAGAACCCGACCCCCGAACCCGGCCGTCACCCCGCGCAGCAGCAGTCCCTGCCCCGCCGCGCTCACGCTGCCCGTGCGGGCGGGCGGCGGGGCAACTGGTGCCCCGTGGTGGGACTGCCAGGTCGGTGAGGTAGCCGTCCACGGCGTCCTCCATGCACGGGCCGCTGGTGACGCTGCCGTGGCCGTGGCCCTCGTAGGTGAGGAGCACGCCGCTGCGGCGGAGCTGCCGGGCCACCGAGACCGCCCACGGGTAGCCGGTGGCGGGGTCGTGCAGCGCGTTGGACACCAGGATCGGCGGGGCACCGTGTGCGTCCAGGCGGTGCTGTGGGTTGGCGGTCGGCGCGCCCAGACACGCCGCTGCCATGTGGATCGGCAGCAGGTAAGGCAGGTCGGGCGCGGTCATGTTCATCATGGCGACGAGCGAGGCGTACTCCTGGTAGTCGCGCACTGGCAGGTGCCAGTCCGAGCAGAAGACCGGGGTGGCCGGATGCAGCGGCGCTGTCGAGGTGGGCGACGCGGGCAGCGGCTTGCTCGCGTCCATCCCCGCGATCGCCGTGGCCAGGCCCGCGTAGTCGGCCTCGTAGAACTTCTTGAACGCGATCTTGTTGACCAGGTCCGAAGACGACAGCGAGGTGCCCGGCTTCGCCGGGTCCGCCAGCTCGCCGCGCCCGGCCCGGGCCAACAGGCCCTGCCAGACGGCGCGGACGTCGCGGCCGTGCAGCGCGCAGTCCGCGGCACCGTCGCACCACTTCACGAACTCCTGGAATGAATCCTGTGCCGTGGCCGCCTCGGCCTGCAGGAAGTCACGGGTGGTCGGGACGCTGTGGTCCATGACGCTCTCCAGCACCATCGCGCGCACGCGGCGCGGGTAGGTCTCGGCGTACTGCGCCCCGAGCAGTGTGCCGTACGAGCTGCCGTGGAAGGTCAGTTTCCGCTCGCCGAGGGCGGCCCGGAGGGCGTCCAGGTCCCGGACCGTCCGGGCGGTGTCGAGGTGGTCGAACACCGGGCCGGTACGGGCCCGGCAGTCGGCACGGAGCCGCTTGTTGTACGCCATGGTGGCGTCGAAGTCCGCCTGGCTCTTCAGCTCCGGTGACGGCCGCTCGGCAAGCAGGCCGCCGGAGCAGGTCACCGGGTTGCTGCCGCCCACGCCGCGTGGGTCGAAGCTGACGATGTCGAACCTGCGGCGGACCTCTGGGCTGAACCGGCTGATACGGCCCACCACCATCTCCACACCCGAATCGCCCGGCCCGCCGGGGCCGAACACCATCGAGCCGACGCGTGCGCCGGGGTCGGTGGCCTTGCGGCGGGCCACGGCCAGGTCGAGTCCCGGCCCGTCCGAGCGGGCCCAGTCGACCGGCACCGAAAGAGTGGCACACTCGGCTCCCGGCTTCTCCGGGTCGTCACACGGTGCCCACCGCAGGACCCCGGTGGCAGACGGCGACGCGTGGACCGCGGGAGCGGCGGCGAGGCCGGTGATGACGGCCATGGCGGCTCCCATGGCCATGGCCGTGCCCCGCATGGCGATGCGCCGCAGTGCGGATCTGCCCCTGAACGGCATGGATCCTCCTCGTGGAGAGAGCGGTTGTGTCAGGCGTGCGGACCCGGCCGGGGCACAGTCGTCACGTTAGGTGCGCTGCCGCCCAAGTGGTGCCCCTGTCAGGGGCTTTTCCGGGTCGGGTCGGGGACCGCTCAGGGACGTCGGACGCAGGGCGAAAAACGATCAGGGTCGGGCCGGTGCCATGCCATACGGCAGGCGTCTGTGATCTTTGTCGCTGGTTGGGCGGAGTGCCCGATGGGCATGCACTGCGGGTGTTCGTAAAGGTGCTGTCCTTCCTGTGGGGGAAACCGTGAGTGTGTGTGTGATCGGTGCGGGCCTGTCGGGGCTGGCCACGGCACGGGCCCTCAAGACGGCCGGTGTCGACTTCGTGTGCCTGGAGAGGTCGGCCGACGTGGGCGGCATCTGGCGCCGCCCCGGGGCCGGGGAGCGCGGACCGGGTTACCTGTCGCTGCACCTCAACACGACCAAGAAGCTGACCGGTTACGCCGACTACCCGATGCCGGCCTCCTACCCGGTCTATCCCCGGCACAGCCAGATGGCCGCCTACCTGCGGTCGTTCGCCGAGTGGGCCGGCGTCCTGGACCACGTCGAGCTGGAGACGGCCGTGGAGTCCGTGCGGCAGGAGGCCGACGGTTCCTGGACGGTCGCCGTCGTGGACGCCGCGGGCGTGCGCGGCACACGGAGCTTCACCCATGTCGTCGTCGCGTCGGGGCACAACACCGAGCCCCTGCTGCCCACTCCGCCGCCCGGAGCGGACACCTTCACCGGAACGATCCTGCACGCCCTGGACTACCGCGACGGCAGTGACTACGCGGGTCGGGAGGTGGTCGTCGTCGGGCTCGGCGCCTCGGCGGTGGACATCGCGGCGGACCTCTCCCGGTACGCGGCGACCACCCTGCTCTCGGTGCGCCGGGGCCTGCACATCCTGCCCAAGCAGTTGTACGGCACACCGCTCGACGAGGTGGCCGAGGCGCCGTGGTGGACGAGCATGTCGCTGGAGGAGCAGCGCGGTTTCATCGAGCAGGCCCTGCTCGTGGCCCGCGGCAGGCTCTCGGACTACGGCCTGCCCGAGCCGGACCATCCGCTGTTCGCCTCGGCCGTGACCATCTCGGACGAGATACTCACCCGCATCCGGCACGGCGGGGTCGTCCCCAAACCCGCCATCGCCTCCCTCGCCGGGGACCGGGTGGTCTTCACCGACGGGACGTCCGCGCGGGCCGACGCGATCGTGCACTGCACCGGCTACCGCATGGCGTTCCCGTTCCTGCCGCCCGGTTGCCCGATCGGACCGCGGGGCTCGGTCGAGTTGTACAAGCGGGTCGTCGCGCCCGGCCACGCCGGTCTGTACTTCGTCGGCCTGGTCCGGCCGCACGGCTCCATCACCCGGCTCGTGGAGGCGCAGTCGCGCTGGATCGCGCGGATCGTCACGGGAGAGGCGGTGCTGCCGGAGCCGGAGGTCATGCGCAAGGAGGTCGCCGACCACCTCAGCGGCATCGCGGGCCAGTACGGCCAGGCGGAGGGCGCCTCGATCCAGGTGAACGTGGTGCCGTATCTCCAGGAGCTGCAAGCGGTGTGACGGACCGTCGGTGAGGGGTCGGCAAGCGGCGGGGGCTCCCCCGCGGGCCGGCCCCTTCGCCGTGCTTCGCCGCACTTCGCCGTGTCGCGGCCCTCGGCTCGCGCGTTCCGCCGCCGCGTCGCGCCGCCGCGCCACGGGGCCCGGTCACGTCGCCCCGTCACGTCACGTCGCCGTGGCTGCGGGGCGCGGCGGTGGGAGGGGAGCGGTCCGACGTCATCGGCGTACGGCTCCCCAGGAGGTGTCCCTCCGTCACCGCCGTTACCGCCGTTACCGCACGGCCACGGGCTGGGCGGACAGCAGGCCGACGGGCGGACGCACGGCGTACGCCTCCGAGGAGAGGTACGTCGTGACCCGGGGCGGCTGCCCCTGCTGGTGGGCGAGCGCCAGGTAGGCGACGAGTCCCACCCCCTCCTCCGGGCCGCGGTCGGTGAGCGCGGACACGGCCGCCGACAGCGGGGCGGGGTCCTGCCCGTAGCGGCCGAGCAGGACGGTGGCGCGGGTGAGAGCCTCGCCGTCGTGCGGCGCGTAGTCCCGGACCGGGACGTAGAGGGTGAAGCCGCTGGGCAGGCCGGAGGCGCTCTCGGTGAAGGCGTGGCAGGACTGCACGGGACGCCGCACCGCCGGAGCCGGGGCCAGGGCCGTCTCCGAGCCGCCGCCGTCCGCGTCGTCCTGGCCCGCCGCGATGCGGAAGAACTCCTCGTTCTGCTCGGCCCTCTCGGCCTCCGCGGCCCGGGGAAGGCCGCCGGTGCGGGACAACGCGCCGGCCTCCGCGGCCGACAGGTCCTGGTGGGCGAGGTAGACCTTCACCCGGGGTTCCGCCCAGTCGCCCAGGTCCAGGGCGAAGAACAGGTGGCGGTCGTGCGGCGGCAGTGCCGCGAACGCGTCGTGGTGGCCGAGCCGCCGCAGCGCCTCGCGCACCGTGGCGGCGGCGTGCCCGCGGCCGTTGGCAGCGGGGTTGAGGTAGACCTTGACCTTGGGGACGCCGCCGGGGCGCAGTTCGAGCGCGCACCACAGGGCGAACGGCCCCTCGGGCGACGCCGGCAGGAACAGGTCCTCGAGTTCGTCGAGCCGGTCGGTGGCGAAGCCCCAGCGCGCCGCCGCCTCGCGGACGGCCCGCAGCCCCGCAGGCCCGTTCCGTGCCGGGCCGCCGGCCGCGCAGCCCGGCTCCAGCAGCACCCGGAGCGCGGGCGCCGCGCCGGGCACGAAGGAGAGCGAGAACTCCACCGGGGTGTGGTCGTCGGAGAGGAACGTCGGGTTCGGGGGCGGCAGGTCCAGCGGCCGTTCGGCGGCCGCACCCAGCATGGCGGTGAGGGTACGCGCGTAGACCCCGGCGTCGTGGGCGGAGAGCCCCACGACCTCGCACAGGCCGAGCAGTTGGCGGGCGGTGTGGCCGCCGAGCGTGTCCGTGCCGGCGGGTCCCGGCGCGCCGGGCCGGGTGGCGGTCACCGGCCCTCCCGCCACGGGCCGGAGCCGACATGAAGATACCCGCCGGTGAGGGCGGGTATCTCGAGGTTCAACACCGCGGGGTGTTGAGGGGGAACGGTGTTGGTGGATATGTGGTCCACGGCAACTCCTCGGGCTGGTGGGACATGCGCATTACCGCATGGCTCACTACCCCTGAGGTTGAACCGTCATACAGGAGTGAAGAATTGGTCGGTGTTGTGTGAATCACCTCGTCAGCCAGTTGAGGAACTGGCTCCACACCCCGCGTTCGGACCGGGCGCCCGGCTGGGGCTGCTGCGGGCGGGCGGGGGCGTCGGTGTGCGCCGGGGCGGCGGGCTTGCGCGCGGCCACCGGGGTGAACCGTGCGGGCAGCGCGTTGAGTCCGCGGTTGAAGGGGCCGGGGCGCCAGGTCAGGCTCTCCTCGGGGACGGCGAGTTCGACGTCGGGGAGCTGGTTGAGGAGGTTCTCCAGCGCCGTGACGGTGATCTGCCGGGCGGGGTCCTTGGAGGGGCAGGCGTGCGGGCCGGCGCTCCAGGCCAGGTGGGCGCGGTTGCTGCCCGCCTGACGGGCGGCCGTCAGCGCGGGGCCGGTGTTGGCGGCGGCGAAGCTGACCAGGACCAGGTCGCCGGCCTGGAACCTCTGGCCGGCGAACTCCATGTCGGCGGCCGGGTAGTGCGGGGCGAGGTTCTGCATGGGCGGGTTCTCCCACAGCGTGTCGTCGATCGCCTCGTCGATCAGACCGCCCTGGTTGGCGTACGCGTCGTGGGTGAGCAGCCGGTGCAGGGTGTTGCCGATCAGGTTGCGCAGCGGCTCGTTGCCCCCGACCAGCAGGAGGGCCAGCTGGTGGACCATCTCCTCGTCGGTGAGGGCGGCCTGGTGCTCCATGAGCCAGGAGGTGACGTCGTCGCCGGGCTTGACGCGCTTGAGCGTGACGAGTTCGCCCACGGCGCCGAACAGCACGCCCATCGCGCGCTCGGCGTTGACACCGTCGAACATGCCGCTGATGCCGTAGACGACGCGGTCGCCGATGTCCGGCGGGCAGCCGAAGAGTTCGTTGAACACGAACAGCGGAAGCTGCTTGGCGTAGTCCGCGAGCAGGTCCGCCGAGCCACGCGAACCGAACTGGGAGATCAGGTAGTTGGAGACCTGTTCGGTGGTGTGGCTCAGCTTGCGCGTGTCGATGCGGGCCATGCTGTCCGTCACGGCCTGGCGCAGCCTGAGGTGCTCGGCGCCGTCGCTGAACATGCAGTTGGGCCGGTAGGCCAGGACGGGTGCGACGGGGCTGTCGGGGGAGATCTTGCCCTCGTTGAAGTGCCGCCAGCGGCGCGCGTCCTTGCGGAACGAGCCCGAGTCCTGCAGAAGGTGCAGGGCGGTGGCGTAGTCCGTGACGAGGGTGGCCTCGACTCCGGGGGCGAGTTCGACCGGGGCGGTCGGCCCGTAGTGGCGCAGGTAGCTGTAGTAGGCCTGCGGGTCAGCGGCGAACTCGGGGCCGTGGAGCGGCACTCGGGCGCCGCTGTGGTGCGCCGGGCACCCGGGCGGGGGCACGGGAGCGGTGGGTTGGTCCATTGATGCTCCTAGTGGGCACGGTCCTGCAGGTGGCGGACGAGGGTGATGAGCGCTTCGGCCGACGACCGCTCGTCCCGCGCGTCGCAGGTGACGACGGGGGTGTCGTCGAGCAGGTCCAGCGCGTCACGCAGGGCGGTCTCGTCCCGCAGGGGGGAGCCGTCGAAGTGGTTGACGGCGATGGCGTAGTCCAGCCCGTACTGCTCGATCAGGTCGATCACGGCGAACGAGTCCGCGAGCCGTTCGGGGTCGACGAGGACGAGGGCGCCGAGCGCGCCGCGGGCCATGTCCTCCCACATCTGCACGAAACGCTGCTGTCCGGGCGTCCCGAACAGGTAGAGCACGACCCGGTCGCTGATGGTCAGGCGGCCGAAGTCCATGGCGACCGTGGTGGTGACCTTGCCCTGGACCCCCTTGAGGTCGTCGACGGACTCGGCGGCCCGCGTCATCGTCTCCTCGGTGGACAGCGGGGTGATCTCGGAGATCGCCCCGATGAACGTGGTCTTGCCCACCGCGAAGTGGCCGACGACGAGGATCTTCACCGCCGTCTGCGACGCGCCCTCACGGACGTACGCCTGTTCATCCAAACTTGGCCCTGAGACCATTCAGCACCTCCTCCAGGATCTCCCGGTCGGCGAGGGGTGCCCGCTGCACGGGCGGGCGGGTGATGAGGTAGCCGCCCTCGGTGAGGGCGGCGAGGAGGATCTTCACCACGCCGAGGGGCAGTTGGGTGTGCCCGGCGATCTCGGCGACCGACAGGTAGCCCGCCGAGCACAGCTCGAGCAGGCTCTGCTCCTCCGGGGACAGCCGGGTCGGCCGCTGCTGGTGGTCGGCTGCCGCCGTCACCAGGGTGATGAGGGAGAGCTGCTCCTCGTCGGGCAGTCCGCGGCCCTTGGTGATGACGTACGGACGCACTAACTCCGGTGTCTGCGGTTCCAGTTCGTCGAAACCGGTCATGAGCGCGCGCCGAGGTTCTCGCGCGGCGGTGTCGTCAGCGCCTTGCCGAGCTGGCCGACGAGCTGCTGCATCCGGAAGGTGATGTCCGCCATGTCGACCTCGGGCGAGGCGGAGACGCCGAGGTAGGCGCCCTCTCCGGCGGAGATCAGGAAGACCCAGCCGCCGTCGAACTCGACCAGTGTCTGTCGCCACCGCTGCTGGGCGTCCTCGCAGAAGAAGGCCAGGGAGCGGCTGAGCGACTGGACGCCGCTCATGGCGGCGGCCACCCGGTCGGCGTCGTCCTTTCCGAAGTCCTGCGTCCGGGCCATCAGCAGGCCGTCGGCGGATATCAGGACGGCGTGCAGGGCCCCGGGTATCTCCAGGGCGCTGTCAAGCATCCATGACAGATCGTCGTTCACGAGAACTCATGCCCTTCGCTGCTTGCGCCACGTGCGCTGCTGGACTGTTCCGCGGGGTCCGCAGGGGTGGCCCGCCGGCCGGACTGGGTACCGCGCTGGAAGGCGCCCATGATCGCCGCCGTCTCCGCGCCGGAGCGGGAGGGGGCGGCGGCGGCCGGTGCGCTGCCGGGCACGATGGCCATCGGCCGCTTGCGGCGCCGCTTGGGCAGGCCGTCGGCGGTGGTGCTCGGGGCCGGCGCGACTTCGGGGCCGCCGCGGGTGGGTGCGGCCACGGCGACGGCGGGAACGACCGGCGCCGGTTCCTTCTGCTCCGGTGCGTTGGTGAGCAGGTCGTGCGGCAGGAGCAGGACCGCGCGGACGCCGCCGTAGGGCGAGCTGGAGTCCACCGAGACCTCGAAGCCGAACCGCTCGGCGAGGACACCGATCACCGCGAACCCGAACTGCGGCGGGTTGCCGAGTCCGGAGACGCCGGAGACGCGGTCGCTGGAGAGGAGTTTCTCCGCGCGGGCCCGCTCCTCGTCGTTCATGCCGACACCGGCATCGTCCACGACGATGCAAATGCCCTTGGGCACGGTGCGAATGTTGATTTCGACGACGGTGTCCGGGCTCGAATAGCTGGTCGCGTTGTCGAGCATTTCGGCGAGGGCCAGCGCGACCGGTTCCACGGCGCGGCTGGTGATGCCGAAATCGACCTGCGAGAGGATTTCCACCCGCCGGTAGTGGCGGATCCTGCCCTGGGCGCTGCGGACCACGTCGTAGACCGACGCCACTTCGCGCTGACGTCCCAGCCAGCCGTCGCAGAGGACGGCGATGGACTGGGCCCGACGGCCGAACTGGGAGTTCGTGTGGTCGATCTCCAGAAGGTCCTGGAGGATGACCGACTCGCCGTATTTGGTCTGGAGCCGGGAGACGATCAACTGCTGTTCCGCGGCGAGACCCTGAAGGGTCCGCATGGCGGACTTCAGGACTGTTTTCGTTGCCTCTTCGGCTCTTTCCTGCGCCGCCTCGACGGATTTCGCGTACCCGTTCTCGAGCTCACTGTGCCGAGCCCTGAGATCTGCGAACTCCCGCCTTAAGGCCCGCGCCGCCCTCCGCTGACGAACGATGAGGGCCACGGCGACGAGCACGGCGACGAGGAGAGCCCAGAGTACCGGGTTCTGTATGTAATCAGTCATAAGACTCTCTTCAGGCGACTGACGGCCAGTTGCTGAATTCCCGTCAATGCGGGTGGACCGGCGGGACCGCCCGCATCGAGACCACCGCCCGGACTGTCCCCGTAGTCGGGGATGTCGTCCTTCACCCATCCGCCCGCTCTACAAACGCCGTGATCGTATCACCACGCGAAGCGGTCACAGACCGCCAACATGGGCGGTGCGGATGAACATTGACGGACCGTCAGGGAACGGGAGACAGGCCGCTCCGCGCACAACCGATAAACGGGCTTCCGCGGCATTCGGGAGGCAATCAAGGTGTTGGGAGGATTTTCCCGGAAGCGGGCACGCCCGGAGACGAGAAAACCCGCCTCCGGGAATCCCGGAGGCGGGCGACTTCTGCGCGGACACTCTCCGCGACCTTCCCCTCACCGAGTGGAACGCACTCGACGAGGAGGGTGATACGTGTCCGAGGGGGGACTTGAACCCCCACGCCCGATAAAGGGCACTAGCACCTCAAGCTAGCGCGTCTGCCATTCCGCCACCCGGACCAGGTGTCTGCCGCTGTGGGTGCTCCCCGCGGCGACATGGACAACAATACCAAGCTTTCGGAGTGCCTCTCACCCGAGTATTCGCTGGCCGGGGGCCTGCGGGGCATCCGGGCGGCGCACGCTCCACCGCGTCACGGAGCGTGTCCGGGCCCTCACGGCGTCCGCGGGCGTCACGGGCGCCCGCGGGACGCTCCGCGGCCCGCGGCGTCGGCCCGCGCGACGCCGACCTGCGGCGTCGGCTCTCGGCATCGGCCCTCGGCGCCGATCCGCGGCGCCGGCCGCGACAGCGCCTCCCCGGTCCGGGCCGGGGAGGGCCGCCTCAGGCGCGCGGGGACGTCAGCACCTCTCGCGCAGCGAGTGCAGGTGCTCACTCGAACGCCGGGCGAAGGTGAGGGAGTCGGCCGGGTTGTCGTGCTCCGCCTGCCAGTGGTGGGCGAGCCGCTCGCCCCGCAGCCGGGTCACGGCGGAGATGAACCGCTGGTAGTCGATGTCGCCGTCGCCCACGTCGGTCATGCGGTAGCCGTAGGTGTTCGCCGGGTCGCTCACCCCGTCCTTGACGTGGAAGAGCGGGTAGCGGTGCGGCTGCCGGAGGACGTAGTCGAGCGGTTCGAACGGTGCGGGCGTGCCGTCGGGCCGCCGGGAGAAGCGGAACTGGCCCGAGTACGCCCAGAAGATGTCCATCTCGAGGAACACCAGGTCGGGGTCGGTCTCGGCGAGCAGGACGTCGTAGAGGCGGACCGCGGGGTCGTCGGTGGCGAAGGAGAACTCCTCGGAGTGGTTGTGCTGGTAGAACTTCATGCCCCGGGCCCTGGCCGCCGCGCCGTAGGTGTTGAACTCCTCGGCCGCGCGCTTCCACGCGTCGACGGTGGAGCCGTAGCGGAACGGGCCGGAGGCGGTGCCGATGTGTTTGAGGCCGAGGGCCTGGGCGTCGTCGAGGACCTTGGTGAGGTTCTGGGCGAAGGTGTAGGCGTTCGGGTCGTCGGAGTGGTAGCCGACGTGGCTGCCGACGGGCGTCAGGCCGTGGTCGCGGGCCAGCCGCTTGAGCTGCGCCAGGGTGAGGGGCCGGCGGAGCCCTGCGTGTATCCGGCGAACTCCACCTCGTCGTAGCCGTACTTCTCCAGTTCGGCGAAGACGGGCGCGAAGCCGAGGGTGGAGACCTTGTCCCGCAGGCTGTAGAGCTGGATG
Organism: Streptomyces sp. Tue 6430; assembly: GCA_021568835.1. Taxonomy (GTDB): domain Bacteria; phylum Actinomycetota; class Actinomycetes; order Streptomycetales; family Streptomycetaceae; genus Streptomyces. Next base: position 7,122 of record JAKGSH010000001.1, on the reverse strand, counting down.
CCGAGCCGGCCGGGGGCAGGACCGGCCGGCCGCGGCCGCCGGACGCCGCGCCGGTAGCCGTCGCGGGCGTCGTCGTGGCCGTCGGCCCGGCCGCGGGGGCGGCGGTCGCGGGGCGGCGGCACCCAGCAGGGCGGCGGCGGTGGCGCCCGCGGCCACGCCGAGCATGCCTCGTCTGGTGAGTCGGTGGGTGAGCTCGGGGTCGGGCTGGGAGATGCGGCTCATGCCTGGAACTCCTCGTGGTCGGAGGGCGTTGTCAGTGGTGAGTGCTCCACTTGTGACCGGTCAGGAGAGACCGGCCAGGTGCAGCAGCAGGGACTTCACATCGGTGGCCGCGACCCGGTCACCGACAGCGCGGGAGGTGGAGCAGATGAGAATCGGACCGTCGTCGTCGCTCGCCGGAAGACGGCCGTGGCTGCCCCGAACAGGTGACGGGTCGAGGGGCACGACCGCCATGCGGTAGCGCATGCCGAGTTTCTTGCGCGCCAGGGCGGTGGCCGCCTTGACCTTCACATAGGGGTCGAGCGGGTCCATGAACAGCTCGACCGGGTCGTAGCCGGGTTTGCGGTGGATCTCGACGAGCCGTGCGAAGTCGGGCGCGCGGGCGTCGTCGAGCCAGTAGTAGTACGTGAACCAGGAATCCGGCTCCGCGACGGCGACCAGCTCGCCGGAGCGCGGATGGTCCAGGTGGTGTGCCTTCTTGCCCTCGTCGTCGAGGAGTTCGCCGATGCCGGGCAGGCCGGCGAGGGCGGCCCGGGTGGCGTCCAGGTCCTCGGGGCGGCGCACGTAGACGTGGGCGATCTGGTGGTCCGCGACCGCGAAGGCACGGGACACCATCGGGTCGAGGTACTCCATGCCGTCCTGGGTGTGCACCTCCAGCAGTCCGGCGCGGCGCAGGGCGCGGTTGATGTCGACGGGCCGGCTCACCGGGGTGATGCCGTACTCGGACAGCGCGACGACGGTACGGCCCTCCGCGCGCGCCTCGTCCAGCAGCGGGGCCACGGCGGCGTCGAGGTCGGCGGCCGCCCGCAGGGAGCGCGGGTCGTCGGGGCCGAAGCGCTGGAGGTCGTAGTCGAGGTGAGGGAGGTAGCACAGGGCCAGGTCGGGCCGGCGGGTGCGCAGGACGTGCCGGGTGGCGTCGATGATCCAGCGGCTGGAGACGAGGTCGGCGCCGGGGCCCCAGAAGTGGAAGAGGGGGAAGGTGCCGAGCTCTCGGGTGAGTTCGTCGTGCAGGGCCGGTGGCCGGGTGTAGCAGTCGGGTTCCTTGCGGCCGTCGGCGTAGTAGACGGGGCGGGGGTGACGGTGATGTCGGTGTCGGCGCCCATGGCGTACCACCAGCAGATGTTGGCGACCGTGTAGCCGGGGTGGGCCCGGCGGGCGGCGTCCCACAGCTTGTCGCCGGTGACGAGTCCGTTGTGCTGGCGCCACAGCAGGACGTCGCCGAGTTCGCGGAAGTACCAGCCGTTGCCGACGATGCCGTGTTCCGACGGGAGGGTGCCGGTGAGGAAGGTGGACTGGGCGGCGCAGGTGACGGCGGGCAGGACGGTGCCGAGGGGGCCAGGGAGCCCCTCTGCGCCAGGGACTTGAGGTGGGGCATGTGGTCGAGGAGACGGGGGTGAGACCGACGACGTCGAGGACGAGGAGGGGGGTGGGGTCGGTCATGGAAGCTCCTTCAGGCCGAGGTCCGTCAGCAGGTCGCGGGCCAGGGCGAGTTCGGCGGCGATGCCGTCGGCGAGCTGGGTGCGGCCGCGGGGGCGCAGCCCGGGCGGGAGGGCCTGCCAGGTGTAGGTCTCGACCTCGAGGTGGCGGGTGAGGGGGTGCGGGCCGCCGACGAGCCGGGTCAGGACCGATTTCAGGACGGGCAGCGTGGAGGTGAGGGGCGCGGCGGGGGCCGCGTGCAGCGGGACGTGGAAGTGGGAGCGCCAGGGAGCCGCGTCGGGCAGGGCGTCGCCGGCCAGGGCCTCGTCGAGGTCGTCGGTGCCGCGCAGGCCGGCGGGGTGGAGGTGCGGGTCTGGTGCAGGAAGCGGGGTTCGGCGAAGGCGGCCAAGGCCTTGCGGACCTCGGGGAGGTGGGGCTGTTCGGCGTGCAGGGCGGCGGAGAGCTGGGACTTGACCACGGGCACGCCGGCCCGGGTGAGGTCGTCCAGGGCGGTGTGCGGGTCTTCGAAGGAGGTGGCGAGGTGGCAGGTGTCGACGCAGATGCCGACGCGGTCGTGGGCGATCGCGGTGAGCGGGGCGATGGCGTCGCGGGTGGTCTCGACGACGCAGCCGGGTTCCGGTTCCAGGGCGACCCGGATGGAGCGTCCGGTCAGCTCCTCGAGGGCGTCGAGGCGTTCGGCGAGGGTGCGCAGGGCGGTGCGGGCCGTCTCCGCCCGCTGCTCGTCGTGGGCGGTGCGCCAGGCCAGTGGCAGGGTGGAGATGCTGCCGTCGGTGACGTCGTCGGGGAGGAGTCCGGCGAGGACGCGGGCCAGGGAGGTGGTGTGTTCCAGGCGCTCGGGGTCGGCCCAGTCGGGTTTGTAGACCAGGTACTTGACCTCTTCGGCGCCGAAGCCCTCGTAGGGGAAGCCGTTGAGGGTGACGACCTCCAGGCCGCGCCGGTCGAGTTCGCAGCGCAGTCCGCGCAGGGCGGCGGGGTCGGTGACGAGGGCGTGCGCGGCGTCCTTGGCGAGCCACAGGCCGATGCCGAGCCTGTCCCGGCCGAGGCGGCGGCGGACCGGTTCGCAGTGGTCGCGGAGCTGGGCGAGGACGCCGTCCAGGGTTTCGGCGGGGTGCACGTTGGTGCAGTAGGCGAGGTGGACGGTGGTGCCGTCGGGGTGGCGGAAGCGCATGGCTCACGCCTCCGTGGCGGGGGCGCCGGCCGACCGGGGCTCGTCCTTCGGGGCGCCGCGCAGGACGGAGTTGCCCTCGTGGGTGGCGCCGGTGGCGTCGACGTCGAGGTTCAGGCGGCCGCTGAGCCCGTAGAAGGCGACGGGGTTGCGCCACAGGACCAGGTCGACGTCGTCCTCGGTGAAGCCCTCGGCGAGCATCAGGTCGGCGACCTTGCGGGTCTTGAGGGGGTCGCTCCTCCCCCAGTCGGCGGCGGAGTTCACCAGGACCTGCTCGGGCCGTAGGCGCGCAGGAGCGCGACCATCCGTTCCTCGTCCATCTTGGTGTCCGGGTAGACGGAGAAGCCGAGCCAGGCGCCGCTGTCCTTGGCCTCCTTGACGGTGGTCTCGTTGAGGTGGTCGACCAGGACCCGGTCGGTGGGCAGGGCGGACTCCCGGACGACGTCCAGGGTGCGGCGCAGTCCCGCGAGTTTGTCGCGGTGCGGAGTGTGCACCAGCGCGGGCAGTCCGTGGTCGGCGGCGAGCTGGAGCTGGGCGGCGAGGGCGGTGTCCTCGGCGGGAGTCATGGAGTCGTAGCCGATCTCGCCGACGGCCACCACGTCGTCCTTGACGAGATACCGGGGCAGCGCGTCGAGGACGGGCGTGCAACGCGGGTCGTTGGCCTCCTTGGGTTGAGGGCGAGGGTGCAGTGGTGGGCGATGCCGTACTGGGCGGCGCGGAAGGGTTCCCAGCCGAGGAGGGCGTCGAAGTAGTCGAGGAAGGAGGCCGGGGAGGTGCGGGGCTGGCCGAGCCAGAAGGAGGGCTCGACGACGGCGCGGACGCCCGCGGCGTACATGGCCTCGTAGTCGTCGGTGGTGCGCGACGTCATGTGGATGTGGGGGTCGAAGATGCGCATCAGGACTCCTTGCCGTGGGGGTCGTCCGTGCCGTGGGGGTCGTCCGTGCCGTGCGGCGGAGTGGCGGGGGCGGACTCGGTCAGGGCCAGGACGCGGTGCAGGTCCTCGGGGACGGGGCGGCCGGCGGCGGTGCGTTCCGCGGCGTGGTCGCCGAGCATGCGGGCGAGTTCGTCGTCGCCCCGGGCGCGCCGGTCCAGGTCCGCCACGTGGTCGAGGCCGACGCCGGTGAACAGGCACTTCAGGACCGCGTGCCGCCAGGCGTGGGCGTCGAGGTGCCGGGCGGCGTAGGGGCCGAGGGCGGCGGCGACGAGCCGGGTGTCGTTGGTGCGCAGGGCGTCCTCGACGAGCGGGAGGGCGGCGGGGCCGTCGGGCACGAGGTGCGGCAGGGCGTGCAGGACGGCGCGGCGTTCGTCGGCGGTGCCCTGGAGGTAGACCCGGCTCAGCGCGTCGGCGTCGGCGTGGGCCGCGTGCAGGATGAGGACGCGGGCGGCGTCGGCGTGGGCGGGGCCGCAGCGGCGGCCGGCCTCGGCCAGGCGCAGCTCCCACACGGAGAGGGGCCGTGGGCGCCGGGTGGGCGGCGGCCTCGTCCAGGGCCTGGTCGAGCCAGGCGCGGGCGGCTCCGCCCAGCCGGTCGTCGAGGCGGCGGCGCAGTTCGGCGGGCGGGTGAGGGCGGGGTGGTGCCGTCGCCGGGGGTCGCCGGTCCGCCGGTGGTGTCTGCCTCCGGGTGGCCGGTGCGGCATGCGGGCGGGTCATGGGGTTCTGCTCCCTTCGGGGTGGCGGAGGGATCACCGTGCGGTGGGACGGGACGGAAGGGGTGGCGTGGCGGAGGAACGGGAGGGAGCGGGCGGCGAAGTGGGGGCCCGCGTGGGAGTGGCGGGGCAGTTCGACGACCGTCAGGCCCTGGTAGCCGGTGGCGGCGAGGGCCGCGAGGACGGGCGGGAAGTCGATCTCGCCGTCGCCGAGGGGAGGTGTTCGTGGACGCCTCGGCGCATGTCCTCGATCTGGACGTGGCGCAGCCAGGGGGCGGCCTCGCGTACGCAGTCGGCGGGCGGACGGGGCTCGAGGCACTGGCAGTGGCCGAGGTCCAGGGTGAGGCCGAGGGCTCGGGGTCGCCGAGCGTGCGGCGCAGGTGGTGGAAGTCGGCGAGGGTGGCGAGGAGGTGGCCGGGTTCGGGTTCGACGGCGAGGGGACGCCGGCGGTGGCGGCGGCGTCCAGGACGGGGTGAGGGTCTCGGCGAGGCGTTTCCAGGCGGTGTCCTCGTCGGTGCCGGCGGGGACGGTGCCGCTGAAGCAGTGCACGGCGTGCGCGCCGAGGTCGGCGGCGACGCGGACCGCCCGCAGGAGGAGGTCGACGCGGCGGGCGCGGTCGTCCGGGTCGGCGTCCAGCAGCGAGGGCCGTGCTTGCGCGGGGTCGAGCACGTAGCGGGCGCCGGTCTCCACGGTCACACCGAGACCGAGCCCGTCCAGCCGGTGCGCCACCCGGCGGGTGCGGGCGGCGAGGTGCGGGGCGAGCGGGTCGAGGTGCATGTGGTCGAGGGTCAGGCCCACGCCGTCGTAGCCGAGGTCGGCGAGGAGGGCGAGGGCGTCGTCGAGGCGGAGGTCGGCGAGGCCGTTGGTGCCGTAGCCGAAGCGGAGGGGGTGCCGGCGCGCCGGTTCACGTCCCGGGTCCCGTCCGCGCGTGCGGCTCGGCTCGTGTCCCGGGCCGTGTCCCCGCCCGGGCCGTGACCGTCACCGCTCCCCTCCCGGCTCACGTGCCGGACCGGGCGACCCGTCACGTCCTGACCCGCCTTCGGGCCGGGACACGGCCGGCCCCGGTCGCGTCCCGGCCCGCCTCCGGGGCCGGGGCACGGCCGTCCCCGGTGACGTCCTGGCTCGTGCCCCGGTTCGGGTTCCGGCTCACGTGATGCTCACCTTCCTCATGCCGGCCCTCTTCGCGAACATCCGGCCGGCCGGGCCAGGGCCGCGACCAGGAGGGACGTGGCGGTCGCGCCGGAACGGGCGGCGAGTGCGGCCTGGAGCGGGATCGTGGCGCGGATGCCGCCGCCGACGGCGCGCTGGATGAGCGGGGGTGAGGGTTGAGCGCGGCGTGGACGTAGGGCCGGGCGGCCGTGGCGGCGTAGGCGGCGCCCAGGGCGGTGGCCAGTGCCGTGGCAGGCAACGTTTGCCCGTGAAGGAGCGGCGGCCGGTGCGTGGCCTCGGCCGGGCCGGGGCCCGGCAGGCCGGGGCGGCTGCTGCCGCCGGCCTGCCGGGGGTCGGGTGCGGCGGTGGGTGACCAGCCGGGTCAGCGCCCCCGTCGTCGCGAGGGCCGCCAGCGGGCCAGGGCCGAGCCGCCGGTGGTCTCCCGGCGGGACACGCCGTGACCGCGAGGGTGTGGCTGCCGAGCAGCGCGGCGGAGGGCAGTGCGGCGCGGGTTCCGCGCCGGTGGCCGCGGCGCCCAGGAGCAGGTCGAGTCCACGGGCGGCGGCCATGGCCGCGGGACCGGCGGGCGTGTGCTTCAGGGCGAGGTCGTAGGCCCAGACGGTCGCCGCCAGGGACGCGGCCACCGCGAGGGCGGGCCGTCCCGCGCCGGCGGCGAGCGCCAGCCGCGCCGGTGAGGGCACCGGCGGCGGTGAGGCGGCGGCCGGGCGGATGCGGCCGGACGGCAGCGGCGGTGCGGGCGCTCCACGGCGTCCTCGGCGCGGTCCGCCCAGTCGTTCAGGGCCATGCCGGCCTCGTACAGGCACACGGAGGAGCCGATCGCGAGCAGGGTCCGCGGCCCGGGCGCGCACCGGCCGCCGCCGCGCCGGCCAGGGCGTCGCCGGGGACGGTGAAGAGGCGGGCAGCCGGAGCAGTTCGGCCCAGGCGCCCGCGCGGCCCGCGTGCGGGCGCGGGGTGCGGGACGCGACCTCGTCCCCGGGGACCGTCCCGCCCGTCGCCGTGCCCACCAGGGCGGACCCGGCGACGGTGAACAGCACGGGCAGCCGCAGCGGTCCGGCCCACCTGCCCGCGCAGGTCGGACCGGCTGTCGCCGTCGGCCCGGTCGGCGCGGGTGTGGCCTTCGCCGAGGCGGTCGTGCGGCTCACCGCCGGGCCTCGCGGTCGTCGGCGCCGTCCCGCAGCCGCTCGGCGAAACGCCTCAGCTCCGTGTACTGCTCGGCCAGGGACGCGGGCCGTCGCCGACCGGGTCCTTGAAGTAGAAGCCCAGTTCGCCCAGGGCGCCGGTCAGGCCCTTCTGCCGGGCGCGGGCGGTCAGCCGGGCCAGGTCCAGGACGAGCGGGGCCGCGAGGGCCGAGTCGCAGCCCTGCCAGGTGGTCTGGAGGACCATCCGGGCGCCGAGGAAGCCGTCGAAGGCGATGTGGTCCCAGGCGGTCTTCCAGTCGCCGAGGGCGGGCACGTCGTCGATGTGCGCCTGGCCCTCGGGGGTGGTGC
>JAKGSH010000009.1 GCA_021568835.1 Streptomyces sp. Tue 6430 | reverse complement strand
GGCCCTGTCCGGGAGATCCCACCGGTCGGTGAACCGGCGGTCCTGCCGGTTCACCCCCGTCTGCCGCGGCGGACGGGGGAGCCGGATCGGTTCAGACCGATTCGCTCTCGCTCTGCCGCGTGACGACAGCATTCGCTCGAGGAGGTTGCGGGTCGCGCGTTCGATGCGGGGTCGTGGTGCGCCGGGTGCTGCAGGGCGAGGGGCCAGTGGAAGGTGCCGGCGACGAAGACGAGGGTGCCGTCCTCGTGCTCGGTGAGCCCGGTGTTCTGGATGCGCCGACGGCGCCCGCTGCCCTTGGTGCCTTGACCCTGTAAGGGGATTCCGAGAGGAGGGTGCGGGCGGCGCCCTCGGGTACGGCATCTTGCTGTCGTAACCGTCGGCCTCGACGGCCACCAGGCCGGGTATCTCCTCGCCGTCCTTGAGTCCGGTGCCGTCCCAGAACCAGTGGTCCGGCCGGCGTACGACGAGGGGCGCCGGTTCGGCCAGGATGCCGTTGTACTGGACGCCCAGCACGCCCTGTTCGGCGCGCCCGCACTTCTTGCCGTGCTCGTCCGCCAGGTCGCGCCAGCGCTCGGTGGGACCGCTCGCATCGGGGCCGGGTCCGCGGCCTGCTTGTAGCAGGCGACCGTGCGGGCGGATGTCCCGTCGGCGGCGCCGGTGAGCCGGATGTGGAAGTAGATGTTGTTGGCGGCGAGGAAGGCCAGGTGCGTGCCGGCCTCCACGGCCCTGTCCAGGACGTCCCGCATGGGCTGTGACCAGTACTCGTCGTGGCCGGAAAGATCATCGCCGTGTAGCGCCGCGGGTCGATCCGGCCCTCGTGCAGGTCGACGCTCGTCGCGTACGTCACGTCGTGGCCCTCGGCCTCCACCCAGCGGGTGAAGCCGAAATCCAGCTTCGCCCACCGCGGAAGGCCGTGGTCGGAATAGGGGCGGTCGAACGACACCTCGAACGCGCGGTGGGCGCTGTCCCCGGCCACGCCGGGCGGGAGTAGCCCGGTAGAGGTTCTTGCCGGTACGGCCGTCCAGGGGCCACTGGTTGTAGGCCTGGTAGGTGGTGAAGGGGAGGACCACGAGGAAGTCCGCCTCGCGGTCCGGCTCGCGGACGACGAACGGGGTGCAGCTGCGGTGGCCGTCCCGGGCCTGGAAGACGGCCATGTAGACGCCCGACACCCAGCCGGTCGGAACCCCGTAGGTCCAGGACCGGCGCCAGTCGCACACGATGGCGCCGGTTTCCGGGTGCGGGGTGGGACGGGCAGCCGGAAACCGGCGAGCCACGGGCCGGTGGTCATCAGACGGCCGCCCGCGCCGTCGTAGTGGCCGAGCCGGTACAGGGCGACGCGGAAGGGCTGCGGGTTGCGGACGGACACGTGGAACGAGAGGGCTTCGCCGGGGGCGACGGAGGTCGTCGAGGCATAGCCCTGGATCTGTCCCACACGGTCCTTGGTGCTCAGACGGGCGCCCGCCGGCACCTCCCAGTCGGCCGTTCCCGCGTGCGCGTTCTCGCTCACCACCGGGTTGGCGCCGGCGGCGGCCCGCGGACGGTCGACGGGGGCGTGGGCGTGGGCGGGGACCCCGCAGGCGCCTCGCGGTAGGCGTAGGCCGCCCCGATCCCGGCGGCGGTCACCGCCCCGCTCCGAACGTGCCCATGACCTTGCGACGACTGACGACGGACATGTGGAACTGGCCCCTGGTACCGGCACACGGTCCGCGCACGCGCTGTTGAGGTGGCCGCGCGGCCGTGTGACTGTCGAACCCTGCTGCCGCGGCGCGGCTTGCGCCGCACTGCGTGGTCTGGGCGTGACGGTCGAGCGACTGGTCGTGCCGCTGGTCGGTACGAAGACCGCCCGCCCTCCTGGTAGGAGGGCGGGCGGTCGTGCGAGGTTGCCTCGGGTGGTGGTGAGGCCTTGTGACGTCCGCGACGGTCAGACGTTGACGCCGAAGTCCTGGGCGATGCCGACGAGACCGGACGCGCAGCCCTGGCCGACCACGCGGAACGTCCACTCGGCGCCGTTGCGGTAGAGCTCGCCGAAGACCATGGCGGTCTCCGTGGCCGCGTCTTCCGAGAGGCCGTAGCGGGCGATCTCGGCGCCGCCGGTCTGGTCGAGGTGCGACAGCCGTCGGCAAGGAAACCTCCTGGAGCGTGGGCGGGTGATTGCCCCAGCTCCGGCCGGAGGACGGGCAGATCGCCGCCCGTTCCCTGGACCCGTCCGGGGGACGGCGGCGGCCCCAGGTCTCTTACCGCTTGTGGCCGTTGCCGTGTCCGTCGGGGTGCAGGGCCACCTTGGTCCAGCGCTCGTCACGGGCGTCGAAGTGCTCGTAGGCGGCTGCTTGACGAGAACCCCGGGACGGGTGGTCTCCAGCAGCAACGCCGCCTTGTCGGTATCCGCCGACAGCGGAGTGTGTGCCGCCCGGGGCCGTGGCCGTGTGTCGAGAGTGGATCCGGGATACTCCCGATGCTTGTGTGAGCGGGGCCCGGTGACGGCGCCTGCCGCGCGGTTCCCGGTGCGATCGGGTAATCAGGAACGGTGGACACGGTGGACAAGGACGCGACCGACCCCTTCGTGCATGTCCGGGGCGCCAGTGAGAACAACCTGCGGAACATCGATGTCGACGTCCCGCGGGACGCGATGGTCGCCTTCACCGGCGTCTCCGGTTCGGGCAAGTCCTCGCTCGCGTTCGGCACGCTCTACGCGGAGGCCCAGCGGCGCTACTTCGAGTCCGTGGCACCGTACGCCCGAAGGCTGTTGCAGCAGGTCGGCGCACCGCACGTACAGGAGATCACCGGACTGCCACCGGCCGTGGCCCTGCAGCAGCGACGCGGGTCGCCCAGCTCGCGCTCGACGGTCGGCACCCTCACCACGCTGTCCAATCTGCTGCGCATGCTGTACTCCCGCGCCGGCACCTATCCGCCCCGGGCCGCACGGCTGGAAGCCGAGTCGTTCTCACCCAACACCGCGGCCGGCGCCTGCCCGCAGTGCCACGGACTGGGTGTCGTGCACGACGTCGCCGAGGACCTGCTCGTCCCGGACCCCTCGCTGAGCATCCGGGAGGGGGCGATCGCCGCCTGGCCGGGCGCCTGGCAGGGCGCCAACCTGCGCAGTGTCGTGAGCGGCCTGGGGATCGACATCGACCGGCCGTGGCGCAGGCTCAGGAAGAGGGACCGGGACTGGCTGCTGTACACGGACGAGCAGCCCTCCGTGTACATCGAGCCGGAGGCAGAGCGCGTCGACTACGGCTACCAGGGCACGTTCTGGAGCGCCCGCAAGCACGTCATGCACGTCCTCGCCGACTCCAAGAGCGAGAAGATGCGCGAACGGGCGCTCCGGTTCGTCAGGAGTGTGCCCTGCCCCGCCTGTCACGGCAGCGGACTGCGGCCCGAGGCGCTCGCCGTCACCTTCGCCGGACGTTCCCTCGCCGAGATCAACGCGATGCCGCTCACCGAGGTCGTGGCGCTGCTGCGGCCCGTCGCGGGGCGGTCCGAGGCCGACGCCACCACGTCGACCGCCCGATCGGGGGAGACGACCGAGGTCGCGGTCCGGATCTGCGGCGATCTGGTCGCGCGGGTCGACGTACTGCTCGACCTGGGCCTTGGATATCTCAGCCTCGGGCGCCGCTCGACGACCCTGTCGCCCGGCGAGGCGCAGCGCCTGCGGATCGCCACCCAGCTGCGCTCGGGGCTGTTCGGCGTCGTCTACGTCCTCGACGAACCCTCCGCGGGCCTGCACCCGGCTGACGCGGAACCGCTTCTGGACGTGCTGGACCGCCTCAAGGCGGCGGGCAACTCGCTGTTCGTCGTGGAGCACGACATGGACGTCGTACGGCGGGCGGACTGGGTGGTCGACATCGGCCCCGGCGCGGGCGAGGGCGGCGGACGCGTGCTGTACAGCGGCCCGGTCGCCGGCCTTGAGCGTGTCGCGGAGTCGGCCACGAGCCAGTACCTGTTCGGGCGCGCCCAGCCGCTCGATCACCGCCCGCGCACACCGCACGGCTGGCTGCACCTGAGCGGGGTCTCCCGCCACAATCTGAACGACGTGTCCGTCGACGTACCGCTCTGCGTACTGACGGCGGTGACGGGCGTGTCCGGTTCCGGGAAGTCGACGCTGGTGACGCAGGTGCTCGCCGAGGTCGTCCGCGGCCACCTCGGACTCGTGCCCGAGGAGCCCGACGAGGCGCGGCTGGAGGTCGACGTCCAGGACGCGTCGGGGGTCGAGTCGTTCGACCGGCTGGTCCGGGTCGACCAACGGCCCATCGGCCGGACTCCCCGGTCCAACCTGGCCACGTACACGGGGATGTTCGACGCGGTGCGCAAGCTGTACGCGGCGACGGACGAGGCCAGGGCGTGCGGCTACTCGGCCGGGCGGTTCTCCTTCAATGTGCCCGAAGGGCGGTGCGAGACCTGCCAGGGTGAAGGATTCGTCGCGGTCGAACTGCTGTTCCTGCCCGGCACTTATGCGCCGTGCCCGACCTGCGAAGGCGCACGGTACAACGCCGAAACGCTGGAAGTCACCTACTGCGGCAAGAACATCGCGGAAGTGCTGGCGCTGTCCGTCGACGCCGCTGCCGACTTCCTGTCCGCCGTCCCGGCCGCCTCCCGCAGTCTGGAGACGTTGCGCGAGGTGGGACTGGGGTACCTGCGGCTGGGCCAGCCCGCGACGGAACTCAGCGGGGGTGAGGCGCAACGCATCAAACTGGCCACCGAACTGCAGCGAGCCCGCCGCGGGCACGCGCTCTACCTGCTCGACGAGCCGACGGCGGGGCTGCACCCCTCGGACATCGCGCTGCTGCTGCGGCAGCTGCACCGGCTCGTCGACGTCGGCAACACGGTCGTCCTCGTCGAACACGACCTGGACACGATCGCCACCGCCGACTGGGTCATCGACCTCGGGCCGGGCGGCGGCGACGCGGGCGGGCGGGTGGTCGCGGCGGGCCCGCCGGCCAAGGTGGCGAGGGCCCGCCGCAGCGCCACCGCGCCCTATCTCGCGGCCCGGCTCGCGCGCTCCTGACGACGGCACGCAGGCGCACGCGCATCCCCGGCACTCTTCGGCAACAGCGGCTCCGGCACCGCCCACCCGCCGCCCCGCTGCCGCGGACGCAGGGGAGTGGTGGGGCCGGCCGGTCGAGGCCACGGTGCGGCTGTTGGCCGGCCGCCCGACCCCGGAAGGCGCCCGGCCGGCCGTCCTCGTGCTGGACGCCTGCCCGCCCGAGCGGGCTACCAGCCTGCACCATCGGGCGCACGCGGCACTCGGTCCAGCCCCTTCCGCCGAGGAGATCAACCAGGTCCTGCCCGCCGCCGGCATGTACGAGGCCGGCCGCCGGGACGAGCCGCTCGCCTCCTGGTTGCGCATCTGGGCCTGGTCGCCGCTCCTCCCCGCGCCGCTGCCGGCCGCGCTGCGCCAGCGAGGGCCGGCCGGTCAGCCCGCCCCGCGGACCGCCGCCCGCCCGCACTCGCGCCATCACACCGACGTCGCTCTCGAGGATCTGCTGGAGTTGGCCGCCGCGGTCGGCCCGCTCGCGGCCGCCGCCCTTGCCTCCGCCCCGGACTCGGGTGCCGCCGGCTACGCGATCGTGCTGCAGCGCCTCGTATGAGCGGCCCTCGGTGCCTAAACCGCCGGCGTCCCCCGGGTGCTCGCCGTCCTGGTCCTGCCGGAGCTCGCCGCGTTCTACCTCGCTGCCGCCGCGGCCGCCGTGGGCCACCCCGGCGCTTTTCCCGCCGGCTCGGCCGAGGCCGTCCTCGCCGCGCTCATACTGAGCCGCGCCCTGTTCGCTCCCGCCGACCCGCATGTTCTCGACGTGGCGGAGTTCGCTCGCCGGGCGTGGTCCGGTCTGCTGAGCTTCGTGTGGCGCGCCGGCGGTCACCTTGGCGGTGACCTGCCGGCCGTCCTTGACCACCTGCACGCCCTCGCCGAGCCCTTCACCCGCGCCGCTCCGCTGCCGCCCGCGGGAGCGAACCCCTCCCGGCACGACCAGCCAGAAAATCCTCCCACTCGGTCAGCCAAGGTGACAGAGCCCGCAGCGGGGGTGATGGTGATCCAAGGTGACCGGCCGCTCGCTCCATCACGTACAGCTCATGCCCACCAACACCCTGATGGCACAGCCGGGTTGGAAAGGGTTTATCTTCTCGGGCATGGATCACCAGGGAGAGTTTCGTCGGGCAGCGTTTGAGTTGGGCATCCCGGGCGAGGAGATCAGCAGATTCAGCCAGCACCTTCGTTTGTCGATCGGATTGTCCGTGAGCGGTGGTCCTCCGGTCGGGCAGTTCGGTGGGTTGCCCCGGCTGCCGGTGGGAATGAAGTGGCCGTCCGCCGGGGACATTCCGTTGCCGTTGCTCCTTTCCGTCGATTGTGGGGTGCTGCCGAGAGTCGAGGGCTTCGACCTGCCGGCGGACGGGACGCTGCTCTTCTTCGTGAACCAGGAGAGGGACCATGAAGACGGTTCCGGGAGGTACGCGCGGGTCGTGTACGTACCGGACGGCACCGAAACCGCGGTCGCGGAAGCTCCCAGCTCCACGTGTGTCCGCGAGCAGCTCGACGTCAGCGCCGAGCTCAGAGCCGAACTGCCCCTTTGGCTCCAGGAGGGCGACGAGGACTGGCACGAGTTCTGGGAGGATCTCGATGGGGAGGACATGTCGCCCCTCCAGCAGCGGTTGTTCCGGTACATGGAGCGTGACCTGCCGCACCTGGACGAACTTCGGGCTCTGGCCCGCGACCTCTGGCCGTCCGGCGCCGGCGTCGTCATCGGCGGGTATGCCGATGACGAGGTGATCAACAGCATTGCGGAGCAGACCCTCGCGGGACGCGAGAAGGCAGGCGAGATCCCAGCCATCCCGATCGCGAAATGGCACTCCCGCCTGGAGGAGGAAAAGCACCGGCTGACAAGCGAATGGATATCGCTCGCCAGTGAAGCCCGGGTCTACGAGGAGTACTGCACGAGTTTTGTGATCCGCCACGGCGAATTGGCCGCCGCCCAGGTGGACAAGGCGCTGGCAATGACCAGTTTCGAGGCTCCGTGACCAGGCTCGACGCACCTCCACCACGGGGAGGGGCAGGGCGTCGGCGTAGTCGGCTGACGTCCGCTTCCTGACGGATGACCAGGTTGGGCGAGATCCGATGCAGAACGGGCACGGACGCCCGTGATCATGGAGTTCTCTTCCCTGGAAGCAGCTCCCGCTCCAGGAGCGGACTTGCACGACCAGTCACGGACGCTCCGAGATCCGCGGACCGAAGGTCTGCACGGTCGAACCGGCACCGGTTCTTCGCAAGTCTCAGCGCAGTCGGCGTACGCGCAGCACCAGGTCGTCGGTGTGGTGCGCGCCTGCGCCGCCGTCCGGTGCCACGCGGGGCCGTTGCTCGTCCACCTCCACCTCCCAGTCGTCGTCGAGCAGATCAGCGATCATCGAGGGCCACACGTAGTCGGCTGGGTCGAATCCGCCGTCGTGTACCTGCTGGATGTCCATCCCCGCGTGGTGTACGACCAGCAGGACGCCGCCGGGCGCGACGGCCGCGAGCAGGGCTCGCTCGGCCGCAGCATCGGGGGTGCGGAGCAAGGCCGGGTACTGCGCGGACACCAGGTCGAAGGAAACCGGCGGGAGTGCCGCCTCGGTGAGTGCGGCGTGTACCCAGTGAATGGCCAGGCCGGCGTCCCGCGCGTGCCCGGCCGCCCGCTCCAGTGCCACGCCCGAGACTTCGAGCGCGGTCACGTCCCAGCCGCCGCGCGCGAGCCAGACGGCGTCCGCGCCCTCGCCGCAGCCGACATCGAGCACTCGCCCAGGTGCGAGCCCGGCGACCTCCGCCACGAGCGCGCCGTTGGGCCGGCCGCTCCACAGCTGGTGTCGGTCGGCGTAGCGGTTGTCCCATTCCGCCCGTACCGCAGGGTCTCCGAGGTAGCCGTCGGCAGGTGAGGGGGTGGGGGACGCGGGCGGTCCCGCTGCGATGTTGTCGGTCACGGGCCCACCGTCGTCCAACGGGTCCTGCACCGCCACTCCTGTTGCTGGTTCGGCAAAACGGTGTGCCGATGACGTCGCACGCGTCCGATGGGCACCTCGACCTTTGCAGCTCTGTTTCCGGTCGTTCGTGAGGGCCTGCCGAAGAGGCGAAGAAACCGGACGAGGCCATTGGTGGTCTGCGGCAGACCTCGAAGTCATCACACGTGTGACCAGTGAGCCTTTTCCGTCCTCACTCTGAGCTGGTCAGATGCAGGGTGAGGACGGCCTGGACGAGGCTGGTGATCCGGGTGGTCGAGCACCGGAGCTTGCGAAGGAGCCGCCAGGCTTTGAGGGTGGCCATGGCCTGCTCGACGAGGGCGCGGATCTTCGCGTGGGACCGGTTCACCGCCTGCTGACCGGTGGAAAGGATCTCCCACCGCCCCGGTACGGGATGCGGACCGTGCCGCCGGCACCTCGGTAGCCCTTGTCGGCCCAGCACGTGATGTCGGCCTCGGCGAGGGCATCGACGATGCCGTGTTCGCGAGCCGCGCGGACGTCGTGGACAGCGCCGGGCAAGGCCGGTGAGGCCCACAGCATCCGGCCGAAGGGATCGGCGAGGACCTGCACGTTCATTCCGTGCCTCTTGTGCTTCCCCGAGTAATAGGGCCGGTCCGCGGCGATCCGGTCGATCGGCAGCAGGGTCCCGTCCAGCAGCACGAACGCCTTCGACGATGCTGTCCGGACCGCCTCCGCAAGGGTCGGCGCGAGAGCGGCCAGGACCTCGACGGCCTCGGTGATGTACCGGTACGCGGTCGTGGTCCCGATGCCGAACCCGGCCGCGAGCTGGGCATACGGGTGGCCGTTGCGGAGATGGGCAAGAGCGAGCAGGGCCTGACGGCCGGCACTCAGGCGCCGCCAGCGGGTACCGAGCTCTTGGCGGCGCTGACGGAGCCTGGCGGACAGGAAGCGCAGGGCAGAACTGGACACGTCGACGCCCGACGGGTAGACAAGCACACGAAGCCTCTGGTGGAGACGGATTTCTTGGTCGAAAACCCATCTACCAGGGGCTTCACCTGTCTGTCACCCCAACTGCCCCTCCAGCCGGACAGGTTGGAAAGAGCTCAATGAGTTGAGCTGCGGGTCTTGCACTTGTCGATCTTGGTCGGCAGGGTGTCCGGGTGCGTGCTGATCTTGTTCCTGACGACCTGTGGGAGCGGGTGGCCCCGCTGCTGCCGCCCGCTCCCGAACGGCGCCGCCGGTATCCCGGGCGGCTTCGCGTTCCGGACCGGGCGGCTCTCGCCGGCATCTTGTACGTCCTGCGGACCGGTGTCGCCTGGCGGGACGTCCCGGCCGAGACCGTGGGCTGCTCCGGAGTCACAGCCTGGCGCCGGCTGCGGGACTGGACCGATGCCGGCGTCTGGCCACGCCTGCACGCCGCCCTGCTGGCCGAACTGCGCCGCGCGGACTCGTTGGACCTGGACGACTGTGCCGTGGACGGCTCCCACGTCCGTGCCCTCAAAGGGGGGATCACGTCGGTCCCTCGCCCGTCGACCGCGCCCGTCCCGGCTCCAAGCACCACCTGATCGTCGACCGGCACGGAACCCCGCTCGCCGTCACGCTCACCGGCGGCAACCGCCACGACGTCACCCAGCTCCTGCCCCTGCTCGACGCCGTCCCGCCGATCCGGGGCCGGCGTGGACGCCCCCGCCGCAAGCCTCGACGCCTGTACGCCGACCGGGGCTACGACTTCGACAAGTACCGCCGCCTGCTGTGGAAGCGCGGCATCAAACCGCTGATCGCCCGACGCGGCGCCGCCCACGGCTCCGGACTGGGCAAGGTGCGCTGGGTCGTCGAGCGCGCCTTCGCCTGGCTGCACCAGTTCAAACGGCTTCGCACCCGCTACGAGCGACGCGCCGATCTCCATCAGGGCCTGCTCGAACTGGCCTGCAGCCTCATATGCCTGCGCCGCCTGCGCACCTCATCCTGAGCGATCAGTTGGCTACGCTGAACCACCCCGGCCGCACCTCGCCCAAAAGTGGTTGCAGCGACCGCACCGCGGAGCGAAGGTCCTCATCCGTGACGTCAAGAGGCTCCGGCAGGCTCAGCCCATACCAGCGCAGCCGCCAGAGGTCGAAGACTTCGCTCCCGTCGGCTGCGAAGTCCACATCGACCTCAGTGCCGTCGTCGCTGACGAAGCGGCACCCTGCCCCATGAACCGTGTAGGAGTAGGTGCCGACGTGCCCACTCCGGCTGATGATCCGGCGCGAACGGACCAGGCCGAGGACATCTCCCAGTCTCTCCAGCGAGGGGATCGCCACCTTCATGACCTCGTCAATTGTGTTCAGAGCCTGGACATAACCGAGCACGAGCTCCCGTGCAGCCCCAACCCGTTCCATACAGCGTCATCCCCCCTGAGCCCGCGGCTGAAGGGATTGTTCCATGGGGTCGCCAGCGTCTCCGCAGGACGGCATTCTGAAACGATCAGTAACTACGTCGCCGACACCGTCACCCAGCACTACACCCGCCACGCCGGCATCGAGATCCTCGTGCCGGAGCCGCGCTTCGCCGACCGGGTCGCATGGCTCCTGACGGCCACCTTGCCCTGGAAGAGGCGAACCAGACCGCCCCGCCCCTCCGAGCCGGGCCTGCCCACCGGACAACGCGCTCAAACTACGGCCAGACGCCGACGACCACCACGAGCTGCACATCGATGAGCTGACGGGCAGGGCCTGTCTCCCTGGTCCGTGCACATCTGGTTCGCGCGGCTCGACTGCTCGGTGGCAGGGTGCCGTTATGGATCAAGCAGAGGTATTGCTCATCGGAGGGCGTGCCGGCGTCGGCAAGACGACGGTGGGGTGGGAGGTCTCGGCACGTTTGCGTGCTGCGACGGTTGCTCACTGTGTGATCGAAGGCGACTTCATGGGCCAGGCCCACCCCGCCCCGGAGGGGGACCCGCGCCGTAGGAAGATTGCCGAGCGCAATCTGACTGCGCTCTGGTCGAACTATGCCGAGCTCGGGTACCGCCGCCTGATCTACACGAACACGGTGAGCGTCCTGGCCGATAACGAGGGCATGTTCCTACGCGCCATGGGTGCGAATGTCAGGATCGTACGGGTGATACTCACCGCGTCCGACGCCACCGCCCGTGAGCGGCTGACCGGTCGGGAACTGGGCTCGGAGCTGGAGCGGGAGTTGGAGGGCAGCGCCCGCAAAGCGCGGATTCTGGATGAGCAGATGCCCCCGGACACGGTGCGGGTGGCGACCGACGGACGGACCGTGGTCGACATAGCGCGCGAGGTCGTGAACGCCACCGGATGGCTGGCGAGCGCCTCCGGATAGGTTCCTCGCCGATCAAGACCGAGTCCGGATGAGGATGGCCGCGATGTGGGGTGCGATCTGGCAGGCGATGGCGAGCTTGTCCGTCTGTCGGACGGGCGGTGCAGCCGGGGTGGTTGGGTGGCACCCACTGAGCGGCATGGCCTCGATCGCGGGCCGGAGCAGCTCCTTCAACGGGTCGGTGTCCTCCCTTTGCGGGCTGGTCGATGCCGTGGTGGAGCGAGTGCGGGCGGGTGGTGCCGTGCCACCGCCGGTGCTTGCCGGCGTCGAACCGGACGACGGGCGTGAGGGGGGCGCCGAAGCCCTCGGCGTCGGCCCAGGAGGCGCAGAGGCCGGCCTGGATGCGAGGGGCGCAGGACGTGTTCGATGTCCTCGGCGAGCAACCGGGCGATCGGGCGGTGCATCCCGTCGACGGGGTCCAGGACGAGGAAGGACCATGGCGCCGCTCGGCCTGGACAGCGGGTCTTCGCCCGGCGTGGCCCTCTCACATGGACTGCCTCTGCGTGCTCCCGTTTGACATCCCCAGCACCCCTCCATCATGCTTGTATTAATTCATTAATGGAACTCCACTGGAATCAGAGAAGGTGACGTGGTCGAGTACCGGATCGACCGTGGCAGCGGCGTCCCGGCCTACGTGCAGATCGTCGAGCAGACCGAACGGGCGCTCCGGATGGGCATGCTGAGGGTCGGTGACAAACTGCCCACCGCGAAAGAGGTGGTGGCGGCGACCGCCATCAACCCCAACACCGTGCTGCGGGCCTACCGCGACATGGAGCAGGCCGGGCTGGTCGAACTGCGGCGCGGGCTGGGGACCTTCGTGACGCGGTCGCTCGCGCGGCCCGGCGCGGAGGACGACTCCCCCTGCGTATGGAACTCGCCGACTGGACGGCACGCGCACGGACGGCTGGGCTGGAACGGCCGACATCCTCGCCCTGGTCACCGCCGCCCTGGACGCCCACGACAACGAACAGCACGAGCAACACGAGCACACCCCGGACGACCGGGAGCGAAAGAGGAGGACGCATGACCGGGCTTGACGCGCCGGCCGCGCTACGCGCCACGGGACTCGGATTCCGGTACCGGACGCGGGGCGACTGGGCCCTGCGGGACTGCGAATTCACCGTGCCCAACGGCCGCGTTACCGCCCTCGTGGGACGCAATGGTGCCGGCAAGAGCACCCTGCTGCACCTGGCAGGCGGCCTGCTGCGCGCCGACACCGGAGAACTGCGCGTACTGGACGCCGTGCCGGGCGCACCGCAAGCCCGTGCCCGGGTCGCCCTGCTCACCCAGGGCAAGCCGCTCTATCCCCGCTTCACCGTGGCGGACACTCTGCTGATGGGCGAGAAACTGAACTCCTCGTGGGACCGGGCGGCCGCCGAGCGGACCGTCCACGAGGGCGGCATCCCGCTTGCCGCCCGCATAGGCGAACTGTCCCCGGACAGCGCACCCGCGTCGCTCTCGCCCTCTCGCTCGGCAAGCGGCCCGAACTGCTGCTGCTGGATGAGCCGATGGCCGACCTCGACCCCGTGGCGCGAGGCGAGATCATGACGGCGCTGATGGCCGAGGCCGCCGAGCGCGGCACAAGCATCGTGCTGTCCTCCCACGTCCTGCCCGAGCTGGAGCACACCTGCGACTGGGTACTGCTGCTGCGGGACGGCCGCATCGAGCTGAGCGAGGACACCGAAGCGCTGCGCGAGAGCCATGCCGTGCTGACCGGGCACGCCGACCAGGCCGCCGCCCTGGCCGGGTCCCACACGGTCGTACAGCGCCGCACCAACGCCAGACAGATGACCGCCCTGATACGCCGGCGCGGACCGCTGCGCGGCGACTGGCACGTCGAGCGGCCCAGGCTGGAGGACGTCCTGGTCGGCCACCTCCAGGCCGATGACACGATGCCCCCGCGGCCGCCGAGCGGACGGGGACGGCAGCATGAGCGGCTCCCGCTCGAACGGCTCTCTGTGGAACGGCTCCCTCTGGCTCGCATGGCGCCACCAGCGGGTGCTGGTCGGTATCGGCGCTGCCGTCCTGGCCGCCGCCGTGGCGATCGCCGTGTATTCCCGCTCGGCCATGGCGGACGACCTCAACAGCGGACTGTTCGGCCACTGCGGCACCGGGCCGCTGTTCTGCACACGACCCGACACCGGCGTTCCCCTGCTTCTGGACGTGGAGCCGCTGCGCTACCTCGGGGCGCTGAACATGGCCCTGCCCATCCTGATCGGCGTCTTCTGGGGCGCCCCTCTGCTGGGCCGCGACCGGGAACTGGGCACGCACCGCATGGTGCTCGCCCAGGGAGTGAGCCGCGGCCAGTGGTTCGCCTCCCGGTACGCCCTCGCCGCAGCAACCACAGTGACCCTCTCCGGCCTGCTCACATGGCTGTTCGCATGGTGGTGGGAGCCAGCCGCGAACCGGAGCTACGGCCTCTTCTGGTACGAGAACACGGTGCTGAGCGGCTCCGGCCCACGCGTCCTCGCCGCCGCCCTCTTCGGCCTGGCGGCCGGCACGCTCCTGGGCCTGCTGGCCCGCCGGATCCTGGAGGCGATGGGCCTGACCCTCCTGCTGACCGGGGCGATGACGCTCCTGCTGGAGTGGGCGCACCGCACGCGCCTGCTGGTCCCGCCGCACACCTACCTCAGCACCGGCAGCATCCCCAAGCCGCCGATGGGCGAGAAGTGGTCGGCCGGCCACTACGGCCTGGTGACCGCCTCCGGCCGCCGCGACGACGTGATGAACTGCCCATGCCGTCCGGCACCCAGCTGAAGGAATGCATGGACGGGCACGGGTACATCGCCCGCTTCTACGAGGCAAACCCGGCCGACGACTACTGGACCTTCCAGTGGGCCGACACTGCCATCCTGGGCGGCCTCGCCCTCCTGCTCACACTCGTCACCGTGCTGCTCCTGCGCCGCCGCGTCTGACGCGCCGCACGCTGGCATCCGTCACACCCTTTCACCCTCCCTTCGTTTCATCCCCCTTCATTTCGAAGGTCCCCTCTGCCCGGACCCTTTCTGCACGGAGGTCACCTCGCCATGCCCGCCGACGCCAAGTCACCGAAGAAGCTGCGCAACAACCGCGCAGCCCTCGCCCACAAGATCGGTTACGCCCTTCGCCACCCCGGACGTGTCACCCCGTACCTCCGTCGGGCGGGCCGGGACGCCTGGCTGAGCCTGATCCACCCGACCACGTCGGCTACTACCGGGCAGTGATGGCCTCGGACACCCGCCGCAACCCGGAGGCCGCGGTCGGCAGCCAGACCCACGACCGCTGGCTGGCGCTCGGCCAGATGCAGTTCGACTACCTCATCGAACACGGACTGCGCCCAGAGCACCGCATGCTCGACATCGGCTGCGGCAACCTGCGCGGCGGCTGCACTTCATCAACCACCTGAATCCCGGCAACTACTACGGCATCGACATCTCCCCGACATCCTGACGGCCGCCAAGAAGACACTCGCCGAGCGCCACCTCCAGGACAAACTCCCGCACCTGACCATCACCGGCGACCTCACCCTGGACTTCCTGCCCAGCGACCACTTCAACGTCATCCACGCACACAGCGTCTTCTCCCACTCTCCGCTGAACGTCATCGAGGAGTGCCTCGCACACGTCGGCCGCGTGCTGACCGAGACCGGCTTCTTCGACTTCACCTTCGACCGCACCGAGGGCACCGAACACCAGGTACTACGCGAAGACTTCTACTACCGCACCGAGACCCTCCTGGCCCTGGCCCGCAAGCACGGCCTGCACGCCCGCTTCATGGACGACTGGGAGCAGCGCCCGCACGGTCAGTCGAAGATCCGCGTCAGCCGCTCCCCCCTGCCCACCGCCTGACAAGGCCAGGGACCTGACATGCCACCCCCACAGCGACCCGGGCACCCTGCTCGACCCGCCCGCCGTCACTCCGCCGCCCCGGCCGCCCGTGCCGCCGCACACCACCTGGCACGGCCCGAACCGGATACTCACGGCAGCCGTGCCCGCGAGCCTCGTACTCGCCCTGGGCCTGTGGGGGATCACCCGCCAGAACAGCATGTGGCGCGACGAAGCCGCCACCTGGCAGGTCGCCCACCGCGGCCTGCACGAGATCTGGCACCTGCTCGGACACGCAGACGTCGTCCACGGCCTGTACTACGCCCTCATGCACATCCTCTTCGAGGTCTTCGGTGACAGCCTCCTGACGCTGCGGATACCCTCCCTCCTCGCCATGGCGGTGGCGGCCTCGCTGGCCACCGACCTCGGCGCCCGGCTCGCGGACCGATGGAGCGGGCTCGGCGCTGGGCTGGCCTTCGCGCTGCTGCCCACCCTCCAGACGTACGCGCAAGAAGGCCGCCCGTATGCGATGGTGACCGCCACCGTCACGCTCGCCTCCTGGCTGCTGGTGGCCGCCCTGCACCGCCCGCACGCCCGCCTCTGGAGCGCGTACGCACTCGTCGTCCTACTGGGCGCGCTGCTCAACTGGTTCTCCCTGCTCGCGCTGCTCGCACACGCCGCCACACTCGCCCTCGCCCGGCCCCACCGTGCCGTCTGGGCGCGCTGGCTCCTCGCCGTGAGCACCGCCATCGTCGGTGCCACGCCTCTCATCCTGGCCAGCCGGGACCAGGCCAAGCAGGTCTCCTGGATACAGCCGAGCACACCAACGACGATGTACGCCGTCGCAGCCACCATCGTCGCGGCCGGCGGCTGCGCCCTTCTGCGCCGCGCACGCACACCCGCCCGGTCGGCTCCCGCTGCGGCGGGGAAACCGAGCCTGGCCGCTGTGGCCGTCCCGCTGTGCACCCTCCGCAAGTAGTGCTCCTCACCGTCTCACTCACCTGGCGACCCCTACGCCGAGACGACGGTGCTGTCCGCGCCGAACACCGCGCGCATCCCGCAGGGTCTGTCCGCGACCGTGGCGGCAACGCTGCCGGTGGCCGGGACGACCGCGGTGGACGTGTTCGACCAGCTCGGCCTCCCGGCCGGTGCCACGGTCCTGGTCAACGGAGTCGGAGGCGGGGTCGGCCTCGCCGTCGCCCGGCTGGCCGTCGGGCGCGAGCTGCGGGTGATCGGCACCGGGAGTACCGCCAAGCGCGAACACGCCGAGGCCATCGGGGTGCGGTTCATCGACTACACCGCCGAGGACGTCGCCGCCGCGGCACGCGAACTGGTTCCGGACGGCTTCGACGGGATCGTCGACCTGGCCGGAGGTACTTCGCTGCGGACGGTCGCTCCGCTGGCCCAGGATCTCCGCAACGTCATCGCCGTGGGTGACATGTCTGTGCCCGATCTCGGTGGGCGTTTCGTCGAGCGGCGCGTCGACCGCGAAAACCTGGAGCGGTCGGCCCGGCTGGCCCTCGACGGACTCCTCGCACCCGTGATCACCGCGGTCCATGCGCTCTCCGACGCCCCGGCCGCCCTCGCCACCGTCGAGAACGGTCACGCCTCGGGCAAGGTCGTCATCAAGGCGGCATGAGAAGTGCCCGGCCGTCCGACGCTGCCGGCCGCCCCTTGCGGACCGACGAGAACCCGTGGCCGGCGCATCATCAACTGAGCACGTTCACCTGCACGGGGTTGAGCACGTTCAGGCGTGCACCGACAGGGGTGGACGGCCTGGACGCCGGTGTCTGCGTAGGCCTTCGGCGTCAGGGTGAGCAGGAACCGCCCGGCGGGGTGGGCGGGGAGGGGCGGGCGGCGTGGATGGCGTGGACGGCGGCCCAGGAGTGCCCGAAGCGCAGCAGTTCGGTGGTGGTGACCGCGGCGTCGGTGTCGAACGCCTCGAGACGGATGAACCGCAGCCCCTTGATGGAGGAGAGCAGGCCCGGGCGTTCGGTGTCGCCGGCGGTCAGGGAGAGCACAGCACCCGGTCTTGGCCATCGGGTGGTTGGCTCTGTTCGCGAGAGCGGAGGGCAGCTGTGTGCCGGTTTGGGAGGCAGCCAATGCCCATGTATGAATCGAAATGTTCACGGGTTCCGACAGCACCGGTGTCGGGGTGGTTGCCTTCGGGGCGCTGCATCATGGCGGTCGGCGGCTGTCTAAGGTCACATGCATGTCGAGGACCACACCGCCGCGCCCGCTCGTTGTCGAGACGCTGTTCCCGGAGTTGGCGGCCTACCGGGGCACCACCACCCGGCTCCATCCGCGCCCGGGCCGACCGGACGTGGCGGACAGTTCCGTGGGCGGTCCGCTGCTGTGGCCGGCGGACGAACCCTGGCCGGTGTGCACCGAGCCCCACGGCCGCGCGCGTGGCCGACGCCCGGCGGACATCCACCGGCAGCGACAGATCATGGCTTCCGCCTGGCGCCGTGAACCGAGCCCCGGACCCACGGACGAGGAACGGCGGCTGCTGGAGCAACTGGGCCGGGAACACCGCGTTGAAGAGGTTGCTGCGAACGGTCCGCTGCCGCTGATCGGCCTTGCCCAGCTGTACCGCAGGGACATCCCGACCTGCTGGCCGGGCCGGACGACTGCGATCTGCTCCAGGTGTTCTGGTGCCCCTTCGACGCCCATGGCCCGAGCGACTACGACATGCTGCTCGACCTGCGCTGGCGCCGCTCGTGGGAGGTCGCCGAGGCGGTGACTGCACCGCCGCAGCCGCAGGTCGTCGGCTTCGAGGGATACGTGCCCGAGCCGTGCGTGCTGCACCCGGAGCAGGTGGCCACCTACCCGTTCGCCGGCCTCCTCCCGGAAGACCTGTGCGCTCGGATCGACGCCTGGGAAGAGGCTCTGGAGGAGGAGGCCGAGCAGTCGGAGGATGACGATGCCGCAACGCCGGTGGGCTACCAGCACGACCTGTCCATCCCACCGGGCTGGCGCGTGGGCGGTTTCGCCTCCTGGCACACCACCGACCCGGCCCCCATGAACTGCCGGACCTGCAAGACGCCGATGCGCCTGCTGCTGACCATCGACAGCTCGGAATGGGACGGCGGCAGCGGCAGCTGGAAGCCGCTGGAAGAACCGGACCTACCCACACACCTGTCGGCCCGTCCGACCGAGGTCACCGTGGGCCGCTGGGGCGAACTCAACATCTTCGCCTGTCCCGAAGAGCCCAGCCACCCGCACCGCTGGAGCATCCAGTAGGCCGCTCGGCCATGACCAGCGCACCCGCCTTGAGGGCGTCCGCTCCCCCTGGGCTGCGCCGTTCGAGTGGCTCAGCCGTGGCTTGCGTTCGAGTGCCGTCGTTTCTCGGGCTCTGGCGCAACTTCTGTGAGCCCGTGGCAGCGGTTGCCGGCGACCGGATAAAGATTCGTCCGCAGACAACGGTGTCTCTACGCTTGGTCAGAGCGGGAGTGCGCGCATTTCCGCAGGTTGCGGTGCCGTGGCAGAGCGGTCCATTGCGATCGCCGTGGGCGAGGTCCCTCCACGGCGACTGACGGAGACGGGGCGGACCTGCTCCCATCTGTCTCGCGGGTTCAAATCCCGTCGGCACCGCAGCCGACCAGGACGTAGTACAGCGCACGGACCTGCCGCCTCGCGCCAGGTCCACAGAAGGCGTGCCAGCACCCAAACCCGTGAACAAAGCCAGGTGGCGCGGCAGTCGGCTTCGGTGACCCGTGGCTAGTGCTCTGACCGCGTAGGTTCGCCGGGTTGGTCAGGCCGCGGTGGCGAGGGGGCGTCCGCCCCAGCGGATGCCTTTCTCGCTGCGGACGCGGGCGCGTTCCTTGCGTTCGGCGGCCAGGACATCGCGATGGCGGGCGTTGGCGTTGCGCCAGCGCAGGTAGGCGTGCAGGGCCCGGGTCTGAACCGTGTGGTTGGGGTAGTTCGAGTTGGCGATGGTGAACTGCCGCAGCGGCCCGAAGTGGGCCTCGATGGGGTTCGCCCACGAGGCGTAGGTCGGGGTGAAACACAGCTCGACCTTGTGTTTCTTCGCCCAGCGTCGGATGTCGCTGCCCTTGTGGGCGGACAGGTTGTCCAGGATGACGTAGATCGGGGCGCCGTCGGGTCGGGCGGCGCGGATCGACTTCAGGGCGGCCAGCGTGTTCACGGCTCCCTTTCTGCGGTGGTTGACGCCCCACAGGCGGTCGTCGCCGACCGAGTAGCAGCCGTGGAAGTAGCGCACTCCGTGGGTGCGGTGGTAGGTGGCGGGCAGCCGGTCGGGCGTTTGCGTGCGGCCCAGCCCGAGCCCGCGGTGGGTCTGATCCCGAGCGGGCCGAATTCGTCGAAGGCGAAGACCCGGTCGGGGAAGCGGTGAAGGACCTCCTCGATCCGGTCCAGCTTTGCCTCACGGTCGGGGTCCGGCGACTCCTTCCACGTCTTGGTGCGCTGGAAGGTGATGCCACGGCGGGCGAGCAGGCCGCGTAACGCCTCGCGGCCGATGAGGATCATCCGGCCGTGGACTTTCCGCAGGTAGGCGACGAGCTTGCGCAACGACCAGCGGGTGAAGGGCTGGCCGAGTTTGGTGGGGCGGGTGGTGGCCGTCTGGACGACGAAGTCTTCCTCGTCAGGGCTGAGCAGGCGGGGACGGCCTCCCGCCCACCGAGGGTCCAGGCAGGCCAGGCCGATCTCGTTGAACCGGTGGATCACATCGCGCACGGTGTCCTCGTCGGCCTGGACCAGCTGCGCGATCACGGGCACCCGGTTCCCGCCGGCCGAGGCCAGCAGCATCATCGCGCGCCGGTAGCGCACCGAGCTGGTGCTGCCCCGGCGCACGATCTGCTGCAGCTTCTGACCTTCCTGGTCGGTCAGTCTGCGCACACGGACAGGCTCGGCCACCACACCTCCAGCGGTTCGGATCGGACGTCACCGCCCATCCAACCGCCACCACCATCGACCCGGCGAACCTATGCGGTCAGAGCACTAGAAGGCCGTTTGGCTCCAAGAATCGCCGCCCCGCGACCCGCTGTGACGTCGGGAAAGCGACCGGGCGGCCCGAGAGCGTCATCGAGCGCGACAGCCTCGGAGGCCAAGGGACAGGTTTACAGCTGGACGGTGGTGCCGGGCTTGAGCCGGGTGACGGGGATGCCGGTCAGGCCGTTCTCGCCGAGGAGGTTGGCGGTGGACTGCTGGCCGAAATCGCTGAGCATGAGTTCGTGGATCTGGATGATGCGCTTGGGCTTGACGGCCCGCACGTAGTCGGCGGCTTCGCCGAGATTGGTCCACGGGCCGCTGGTCGGGAGCAGCAGGGTGTGCACGGGGACATCGGGGGCGAAGTAGGCGTCGCCGGGGTGGTAGAGGGCTCCGTCGTCGAGGAGGTAGCCGACGTTGTCGGGGCAGGGAACGTCGGCGTGGATCAGCGCGTGGCGCCGGCCGTGGACGGTGACGTCGAGGGAGCCGACAGCGAAGGTGTCGCCCGCGGTGACGGTGTGGACACGGGCGTCCTGGTCGCCCAGGGCGGCGGTGACGGCTGCCGTGCAGTAGACCTGCAGCTCGGGCCGGGCCGCCAGAGCCCCGGCGACCAGGTCCTCGTCGAAGTGGTCGAAGTGCTCGTGAGTGATCAGGACGGCCTGGGCCTGGCTGACGGCTTCCGCCGCGTCCGGGGTGAAGGTGCCGGGGTCGATGACCACGCGTGTGCCGTCCTTCTCGACGGTGACGCAGGCATGGGCGTGCTTGGTGAGCTTCACGGCGGATCCTCCAGATCATCATTTCTCCACCCGCACTGTACACCTTGGTTGTATATTTTCCTGCTCCGCTTCCGGGCGACTCCCTCGGCGTCCCGGGGCTCCTGGGGTTCTCGGCGGGGCAGGAAGGTCGCCGGAGGCCCGGAAGGCGAACGTGCGCCGCGCCGGCAGGAGCGGGCACCCTGCCCGACAGGGCTGCGATGCCCTTCGGGGCGGGCGTGCCGTTGCGGCCCCTGATGCTCGGCAGGAGCGGTCGCGGCCGGCCGTAACCATGCAACCGAGGTGTACAGCTTGGGTGAGGGGTAGGCTTGCTCCATGGACGAGACGCAGCTGGCCGAAGAGCTCCGCGCGACCGTGGGACAGCTCGTCCGAGCCGTGCGCGCCATCGACGAGATGACTCCCGGCGAAGCCGCCGTCCTGGGCTACCTCGATCGCGGCGGCCCGATGACCACGGCGGACGTCGCGCACGAGCGGGGGGTCAGCCATCAGTCGGCTTCAAGGCGGTGAAGGAACTCCTTCGGCAAGGTCTTGTCCGCGCCGAGGCGCACCCCAGTGACGGACGCAAGAATCTCCTGCACATCACGCCGGCGGGAAGCGACCGCTTGAACGAGGAACGCCGAAGGCGTGCAGCGCTGCTCGGCACGGCCATCGCCGATGTCCTCGGCTCGGAGGAGCGCCAGGTACTGGCAACGGCATTGCCCCTCCTGTCCCGCCTGACTGCGCGCCTGCGGACCGTTGACGGGCGCACCCACCGCCGCCCGGCCCGCGACCACGAGACCCTGCCCGCCCGCTCCGAAGCCATGATCCACCTTGCCGTGACCGGCCTCATGGCCCGCCTCACCAGCGAGAACGTCATCTTCCGGCGCGACCCGACACACAGGCCAAGCAGCGGATTTTGGGATGAGGCGAGCGGGAGAGAACGACTTGCCGGCGGCCGGGCGTCCGCCCCCACGGCACCGGCAGGACCGTCCGGGGCGGTCTGGACACCGATGCCGTCCGGCGCG